>NZ_JASKMS010000059.1 GCF_030124145.1 Streptomyces sp. 378 | reverse complement strand
CCTTCACCAGCATCGCCTGCACCCTCATCTGCTACCGCAGACTCACCAAATGAGACGACTTCTTACTTCAGGCCCGGGGCCACTTCCCGCGTGACGGGCACCTGAGAAGAAAGTCGGGCCCCTCCTCCCGCCTGGCGGGACGTACCGCTGATCGGCCTTTTCTTGCAGGTCAGAGCCGTGTGGCGTGGTCTGCATGACAGTGGATATCAGGGTTGTCCGGGCCGGTCAGATGTACCGCTACTACCTGCGCGAGACCGTTGTCGGTGACGGCCGGCGCCCGGCGCGCACGCCGCTGCGCGAGGCCCAGGAGCAAGCCGGTGTCCCGGTCGGGCGATGGATGGGGCGCGGCCTGGCCGTGCTCGGACTGGCGCCTGGCGAGGAGGTCACCGAGGCGCAGCTGCGGAACCTGTTCGGCGATCGGGGCCGGCACCCGTACGCGGACCGGATCGAGGCCGACCTGCTCGCCAAGGGCGCGTCCCCGAAGAAGGCGTTCAAGGCCGGCGCCCTCGGTCGCCGGGTGACGGTCACGGGCGTCGACTTCGTCTTCCGGCCGCAGCCGACGATCTACCTGTTGTGGGCGCTGGGGGATGAGGAGACCCGGCGGGTGATCGAGGCCGCGCACGAGCGCGCGATCGAGCGGGTGCTGGAGTGGATCGAGGACGAGGTGGCGGTGATCCGCTACGGCAAGGACGGCATCTACCGGGTGCGGCCGCCCGGCGGTCTGGTCGCCGCCCGCTTCCGCCACTACGAGGCACGCTCGGGCATGCCCTTGCTCCATGACCATCTGCTCCTGTCCGTGAAGGGGCAGCGCCTGGACGGGAAGTGGGGCTCCATCCACACCCTGGCCTTGCACGAGAACACCGTGGCCGCCTCAGCGCTCTACAACGAGCTCGTGGCCGCGGAGGTCTGCGAGGCGCTGGGGCTGGCGACCGAGCCGCGCATCGTCACCCCGGGGCGCCGGCCCGTGATGGAGATTGCCGGGGTGCCGCACGAGCTGATCCGCTGGACCGCCCGGCGCAGCGACCAGATCGCCGCCTGCCTCGAGGACCTGGAGCACGAGTACGTCACCGCCGTCGACGACGACGGCGAGCTGAAGTTCCTGCCCGTGGTCTCCGAGCAGGCCCGCGCCAGGCTGAACCGGATCGCCGCCCGCAAGACCCGCCCGCCCAAGCAGAAGACCCAGCCGCTCGCGCAGCTGCGCGCCTGGTGGAAGACCAGCGCGATCCTCACCTCCGGGGTGGCCGTCGACATCATCAACTCCCTCCTCGAGTACGCCCGTGCCGCAGCCGCGGCGATCCGGGCCCGGGTCACCGCCGTGGTCGACGTCGCCCTGGCGGCCGTCGACGTCACCGCGACCGTGTTCGTGATGAACCACGGCGGCCGCTTCCACCGCCGGCACCTGCTCGCCGAAGCCCGCCGCCACCTCGCCCTCGTCCTGCGCGGCCGCCGCCGCGACCCCGGCCTGGACGAGAAGATCGTGGCCGCCGCCATCTCCACCCACTGCCTGGACATCAGCGAGCCGAAGACCGTGCGCGGCCTGGAGGCCGACTACCGCCTCTACACCGCCCGGTGGGCCCTGTCCGACCTCCCCGCCCGCCGCCGACCACCAACCCCCGCACCCGGCCCGGACCGGCAACCCCCAGCCGATCCCGGCGAGCCGGCTGCGCCCCGGCCCCCGGGCCAGGACGCGGGGGAGTGGGAAATACCCCGCATCCCGCCGCAGTACGAGCGAGCTGTCCTCACCGGAGCGGTGGTGCGGCAGAAGCTGCGCACCACCACTGCTGTGCGGGGCCGGGCGTACGACGTCGTCGCGCACCAGCAGGCTGCGATGCCCGAGCAGCTGCTCGCGCCCGCGGCCGCCGACCCCGAGCGCGACGACCAGGAGCCGGAGGCCGGACGCCGGGAGGTGATCGACCTGACGGCGCTGCGGGCCTTGAGGAAGTCCCGTACGGACGTGGAAGCCCTCGATCTCACGGCCGACCGGCTGCGCCGTCTCCAGGACGCGTTCGCCAAGGTGGGCGACGACTCCCGCGTTCGCGCGGACCGCTACATCGGCCAGGACGACGACACCGGCGCGGTGCGCCCGGTGCGCCCGGTGCGCCCAGACGACCAGCAGGAGCACCACCCGCAGGAGCCCGGACCGCACCGCGGCCGGGAGGCCGGCCACTGAGTGGACCCGATGGTGCGCACCCGGTGCGGTGGTGCGCGCCGAAGATGCCCCGCCTCCACTCCACCGAGTGGAGTCCACCGTCCGGAAGTGGAAGCCACCGTGCTCGGCTTCCACTCCACCGAGTGGAGCCCACCGGGGGGAAGTGTGACGACGATCGGTAGTTGGCCCCTCCGATCCGTAGTTGGCCCCAAGGCCTCGGCGAACGCCCGTGGACGCCCTGCGAGATGGCCGCCAAAGCTACCCGGACGATCTTCGAGTGTCAGCGGACGTGAAGCCTCCTGCCTCTTGCACAATCCCCTCATGGAGCCACTGCCTGTCCCCTGCCCCGCCCACCTCATCCCCGTCGCCAGTGGCACCGGGGCCTTCCATCAGGCATACAGGCAGGCCATGGCGCACAGCGCCGTGTTCATCGCCATCGAATCCGAGGGTCCACGGTGGACCGTGAAGGCAGACACACTCACCGCTGGCTCTGGACACGCTGTCGACGACACCGTGAACGACGCAATCCGGGCCGCGATCGTCCGCCTGGTCCACAACCACGAGGCCGGGACGGACGCCTACACAGGGCCGATCTACTTCATGATGCACGACGTGCCGAGCGAGGAACGAGCCCGTGAACTCGCGGCCGCGCTCCACGCCGCCCTGTATGGAGATCTGGAACCTCTCAACCGCGCCGTCCCTCCCACGTCCTGACCTGAACGCCCAGGCCAGGACTCGCTGGGGCCACCAATTGATCCTCACCCGGGCCAACTACAGATCCTCGCAACCCGCCGACCTCATCGACGCCCGAGGGCACGGGGCCATCTATCGATCGAAGTCACAGGAAGTGGACGCCATCGACGGGAGTGGGGTCGCGCGTCCACTGGGTGCGTTTCTCCTTGACCTCAGCTCAGGTCAAGGAGAAACGCACCGCCCCATCACCTCCACTCGGGCCCACTCCACCGCACCACCGTCCATCCGGCGCGCACCACTTCTGCGCGCCGGCCGCACCGGTGCGCGCACCGCCCACCGAGTGGATGCGCACCGGATGGACGCGGTGCGCGCACCACAGCACCAGTGCGCACAGGGTGGATGCGCTCCACCGCACCGGTGCGCTCCCACCCGGTGCGGTGGTGCGGTCAGCGGTGCAGAGCCACCACGTTCTCCACCGCCGCGCGGGCCCGCGCCACCTGTTCATCGCGCAGCTCCTGTAGAGCCCGCAGGACGTCCGTCGGTGCGTCGGCGAGGACCTGGCCGACGAAGTGCGCGATGGTGCGGGCGATCCCCGGCGAGGCAGCCGCGGGGGCGTGCGTGGCCCACGCCCTGATCGCCATCAGGTAGATGACGCCGACCTCGTCCAGGACGAAGGAGTCGGCGCAGGGCTCGGTGTCGTCGGACAGCGCGGTCACGGGGAAGACGACCAGTTCCGCGATGCCCGGAAGCAGCCCCGGCAGCTGCTCCACCTCGGGCGCGAGCCGCGCGGCCTGGACGTCGTCTCCGGCCTCCACCGCCAGGACGTAGTCGAAGCCGAGCTGGACCAGGCGCGGGGGCAGCGAGGGAACGATCGGGGACATGGACAGCTCCTGACGTACGGTCGCCGTGCCGATCACGGCGATGTCCCGGCAGGGTCAGCCGGTCAGCCTGTGGACAGAGGCCAGAGAACTCTCCCTCCCACCCTCCCGGGCCGAAGCCGACGAATCAGGGCCGCAAGGGTCAAACCTGGCCCCCTTGTCCAGCGTGGTCGGTCCGACCACGAGCCCGACCATGACCCCTTGTCCAGGTCTGCTACCGCCCCGACCACCGCCGTATTTCCCCTTGTCCACGCCCGCTACCGGCCACGGTCAGACCGCGGACAAGGGGGTCCCCTGCACGCTGCTCCTTCGCAACGACCGCCCCGACCGGGGCAGCGAAGGAGACGAGACGATGACGACCACCCACCCGAGGGCCGGGCAGCGGCACCGCTCGGGCCGATCACACCGGAAGGCCGGCCCGTGGCGGGCAAGCCGAAGGGGCCTCCTTGGGTGCCCACTTCGAAGGGCACTTGGAAACCCCCTTTGGCGCCCGGCACCCGGGGGCGGGGGAAAACACCTTGTCAGGCCGCGAATCGGTGCGAAAACTGCGCCGTCACAACCCTCTTCTCTCCCCTTGTTGTCCGTATTGGAGGAGAGCATCGGGTTCCGGGGGGCCCGGACGCCCTCCCAGGCCGGGCGCGGCCAGCAGCAGCGGCGGCGGTCGGCCGGCGACCGGACGCGAGTGACGAGGGAGCGGGGCTGATGGCGGGGAAGAGGATCACCAACCCGGCGGGATCGACGAACACCTTCCGCGGCGACGTGCTGCGCGTGCTGGGAGCGCTGAAGGTCGCGACGACTGATCAGATCCAGCGGATCGGCGCTCCGCACCTGAGCTTTAGGCACACCGACAAGAAGACCCCGTCCGAGCAGAAGACCGCCCGCACCGCCTCGCACACCGGCGCGCTCTCCGACATGCGCAAGCACGGCCTCGCCGAGAACGGCGGCTCCACCGAGACGGGGGACAAGCTGCGCAACCTCACCCTCAAGGGCCTGCAAGCCGCCTCCTACGAACTGCAGCGCCCGGTGACGGAGATGGGGTCCACTGCTCGCGGCGCGGGCTCCAGCGGGGCCTCCCACCCCATGGCCGTCAACGAGACCGTCATCGCGATGCTGCGCCCCAAGCCGAACCTCGCCAAGCTCACCAAGGAGCCGGACGAAGTCCAGGCAGCCGCCCAGGCCGCCGTCGACGCACCGCCCGGCATCGGCACCATCGCCTCGTACTGGACCGAGGTATCACTGCCCGCCACCGGCACGTGGAACGCGCCCGGCAAGGGCGGCGCCCAGGCCGACATCGTCCTGACCGCCCCGCAGGACCAGGTGCCGCTGCTGTTCATCGAGGTCGACAACTGCCACGAGAGTGCTGAGGAGCTCGCCGACAAGCTGGAGAAGTACGCCCGGTTCTTCCGGCGGAAGGTGAAGGACACCGACGGCAAGGAGCGCCCGATGTGGCGCACCCGCTGGACGGCTCCGGACACCTGGTCCGGTGATGCGGCGCACCCGCCCGTCCTGCTGGTGTTCAACCGCATCGGCGAGCGCAACCCCAACCGCACCATCCCGCGCGTGCAAGAGCTGACCCGTCACCTGTGGCAGGGCGAGCGGCAGAAGGGCGGGCACCACCACTACGACGGGAGGATCCCGATCATCGCGACCGGCCTGAACCAGCTGCGCGAGCACGGCCCGGCCGGACCGGTGTTCCTACGCTTCGGCCGCGACCACAAGCAGCCCCTGCGGGAAGCGATCGGCAATCCCCGTCGTGAGGCGGCCGATGCCCGTGCCCGGCAAGAGGCCAAGGCCCACCAGGAGGAGTACCAGGCACAGGTGCGGCGGGCAGCCCAGGAGCAGGCGGCGAAGAAGGCAGCCGAGCGTGAGGCCCGCCGTCCCGTCTGCACCGGCTGCGGGGCGAGGTTCACCGACGAACGGTGGGCGGCGGCTCAGGTGACCGACTGGGGAGCCCCGAAGGACTCCCACCCGCACCTGTGCGACGACTGCAAGCAAAGGGCCCTCACCGCCGAACGCCAAGCTGCTGGCACGCAGGAGCACCAGGAGCCGGTACGTCGTGGGGCAGAGCAGCCGACTTTCCAGCGCTCGCCTCACCGTCCCGTCTGCACCGAGTGCGGGGCCACGTTCACCGACGAACGGTGGAAGGCGACCGAGCGCGTCGGCTGGGGCGCTTCCCCAGAGCCCCGCCCGTCTCTGTGCGAAGACTGCAACCGGCGGTACGTCACCGACCTCCAGCAAGCCTGGCCGGACGAGCACCGGCATGAAGAGCAGGGCCAGGCCGTGCCCGAGCAGAAGGCCGGCGGAACCTGGCTCTCCCGCTTCCGCAGGTGACGCGCCGGACCCGGCTGTCAGTGGCGGCTGCCAGGCTGAACGGATGGACCGTGATGACGAGCAGCTGCTGCGCCGCCGGGTCTACGGCACTGACCACGACCACCCGGGACCGCTGCCCAACCGGGACTACGCCGAACTGGTCGGCGGCCCGCTGGACGGCCTGCTGCTCGACATCACCAACTGGACAGCGGACGAGATCCAAACCGGCGTCGCGCTGATGACCGAGCTCCGGCAGTTCGGCGCCGGCGGCCGCGCCCTGTACGACCCGCGCCCCGGCGAGCGGAACCGCTGGGACTGGTCCGGCGACTCACCCTGACGCCCCCGGGCCGACTCGCCCAGCGAACCGGCCCGGGGCACGCTGGAAGGCGTGACCAGCGCGCCGATCGTCGTGCACCGGCCCTCGCTCTTGGGCGGCCGGAGAGTCACTGTGCACAGCAGCGGCCGGGACGAGATCCTCGGCACCGCCTACAGCGACCACGATCTGGTCGTGTTCCTCGAGGGCGCCGGCGTCGCCGACCCCGAGGCCGCCTTGGACGACCCGCAGTGGGTGGAGTGGCGCGGCGGCCCCGCCCACGAGTTCAGCGCCGCCTGACGTCGAGAGACTGCGGGGTCGGACAGGGACGTCCTGCCCGAGCTGGCCGGTTAGTCGATCAGGCTGTGCAGTCCCACTGTGCAGCCCCCGGTAGCGAGGACACCGGGAGGACCGCCTTGGGGTAGGACTTCTCGGCGAAGAAGGTCAACACACCGCTGCCGACGCCGAGGGCTATGAACAGGATCAGCGCGGTGCGCTGCGACAGGAGCGCCGGCTTCCCGGCGGGGGCCGGTTCGGGCGTGCTGGGTGGATCAGGATGTACGGACGCGGGGGAGTGCGGGTCCCGAGCCATCGGGATTCTCCTAGAAGGCGGAGGAGCAGAAACAGCGGACACCTGCGTGGTGTCGTCCGCGGGGGTGTGCGCCTCGCGGTCGGCGGTCCTGCTGCGGCTCTCTGCCTGAGAGCGTCCCTGTGGGGTCTCGGCCCGGTCCAGGGCGGGCGTGTTCAGCGTAGCGGCGATCGGCGCGGGTGTTGCCCCGGGTGTCTGGCGGCTGGTCATCGGTACTGCCTCCGGCGTGAGTTCGTCAGGTCGGGCGGGACAGTGACAGGACTCAGGTGCTTGCGTCGCGTTCTGCCGGGCACGGCTCTTTCACCCCCGTAGAGCCGGAAGCCGGGCCCCGGGCAGCAGCGGCCGGGAAGAAAGATCCCGGGCACGAAGAAGGCCCGGACATCTAGCCCGGGCCTCTGCTCACTCCCGCCGCATCACCGGCGAGATCATCCTCTCCTGACGCGAGCTCTCAAAGTCCTACCAACCGCAGAATCTGGGATGAAACCGCGGGAGGAGACGATCTCTCAGCTCGGCAAAGCGCCGTTCTTCTCCGTCTGCATCGTGTGGAGCTCCTTGTAGCGACCATCCGCGGCCATGAGCTCCTCATGCGTTCCGCGCTCCACTATCGAGCCCTCCTCCAGAACGAGAATCAGGTCCGCCGAGCGGATGGTCGACAGCCTGTGCGCGATGACGAACACCGTGCGCCCGTGCAAGGCCACGTCGAGCGCGCGCTGTACCGCACGCTCGGAGGAGGAGTCGAGGTGCGCGGTGGCTTCGTCGAGGATGACGACTCGGGGCTCCGCCAGGAGCAACCGGGCGATGGTCAACCGCTGCCGTTCGCCACCGGAGAGTCGCAGTCCTCCTTCTCCGACCAGCGTGTCGAGGCCGGCGGGCATACCGCTGACCAGGTCGGCCAGCCCCACTTGCTCCAATACATGCCACAGCACGCCATCGTGGGCGTCCGGGCGTGCGAGGCGGAGGTTGTCGCGGACCGACTCGTGGAAGAGGTGGCTTTCCTGCGTCACGAGTCCTACGGTGGCCCGCAGCGAGGCCGTCCTGAGGTCGCGTACGTCGATGCCGGACAGCCGTACCGCGCCGGCTGACACATCGTGGAGGCGGGCTGCGAGAAGAGCCATCGTCGTTTTCCCCGCTCCCGAGGAGCCGACGATGGCGACGGTCTGCCCCGGCTCGGCGCGGAAGGACAGGCCTTTGAGAACGTCGGTCTTCTTCTCGGGGGTCCTGGCACCGCCTGGCACGGCCAGGGACGGCGGATGGGCCACCTGTGCGGAGCAGTGGGAGAAGGACACGGCGTCGAACTCCAGGGAGACCGGCCCCTTCGGCACGTCCACCGTGAAGGCCCTGTCCGCGATCGCCGGCTCGAAATCCAGGAGCTCGAATATGCGCTCGAAGCTGACCATGGCCGCCGTGACTTCCACACGGGCGCCGGCCAGCGCGGTCATCGGGGCGTAGAGCCGAGTGACCAGCAAGGAGAGGGAGATCACCGTGCCCGGGTCCAGCAGTTCCCGGATCGCCAGGGATCCGCCGATTCCGTAAACGAGAGCCACGGACAGCGACGCGAGCAGGGTCAGCAGGGAAACGAAGACCGTATGCGAGGTGGTCGCACGCACACCGAGTGCGCGCACCGTGGCAGCGCCGTCCGTGATCTCCGCCGACTGCTGTTCCGGCGTGCTGAACAGCTTGACCAGCAGTGAACCGGGGACGGTGAAGCGCTCCGCCATCCGGCCTCCGAGCGCGGCGTTCTCCTGCATGATGTCCCGGTGCAGGCGGGACAGGCGCCGCGCCGTCCGGCGGGCTGGCAGGACGAACAGCGGGAACAGCCCCAGCGCCAGCAACGTGATCTGCCAGGAGAGGCCGGCCATCACCACGACGGCGAGAAGCAGTGTGACCGCGTTTCCAATGACGGACGGCAGTGTCGTGCTGAAGGCGCGCTGAGCCTCCAGTACATCGCGGCTGAGCCTGCTCAGCAGCGTGCCCGCGTTCACCCTCATGAAGAAGGAGACGGACATGCGCTGCACATGGGCGTAGAGCCGGTCGCGCACGTCGAAGATCATGCCTTCGCCGATCCTGGCGGCCTGCCGGCCCACATAGACGCCGATCAGGCACTCTCCCACCGCGAGTACCGCCAGAGCGAGCGCGAGGACGATCACTCGCTGCGGGTCTTCCGCTTCGATGATCTCCTCGACAACCGCGCCGGCGAGGACCGGTGTGGCAACGGCCAGCACCGAGAGCAGGGCGGTCGCACCGAGGAACAGGGCGAGGGAAGCGGAGTAGGGGCGGGCGAACTTGCACATGCGGAGGGCGGCCCGGCCGCCGGCCGGACTCTCCCCGCGTCCCGGTATGAACGTGCTGTTCAACGCCTCTGATGCTGCGGACCTCATGTCCATCAGGACTCATCCCCCGAGTTCCGAAGGCGAACCGGATCATCGCTCCGGATTTCCCCGGGCCCCATCCTCAAGGCCTCACTGAGAGCTATCTGCCACGCGGGGGAGAGCCGTGCGCGGTTCCAGTGGAAGGCGACCAGGGGGACTGCGGCGGCGACCCTGCCGATACGCGCGTCCGGGGAGCGGAAGTACGTGTCCGTCCATTGCTCGCATGCATGCGGCAGTCGGCGTTCGTAGTCACTCAGGAGGGCGGATACATCCGCGAGGTCAGCCTCTCTTCCGACTTTGTCGGATGTGTCGTACCAGGCTCTGCGGATCTCGTCGGCGACCTTGTGCCAGTTCCCTGGGGGTTCCCGGCGGAACCCGCGTCCCGCATCACGCACCAGATGGTCCCACAGTCCGAGGTCCTCCAGGTCATCGATGCCCAGGCCGTCGAGAAGGGACCTGATCATGCGGAGGGAGAGCCGCCAGGCGGGCACCGGTCCGGTCGTCGCCTGTGCGTGGTAAGCCAGCCAGACCAAGGAGTCCAGGGTGAAGATCCGGTGGACGCTGGGCATCGACTCGTGGCCTCCGAACAGGACGTGCTCCGGCTCGTAGACAGCGTTCCGCGCCTCCAGCACACATCCGGCGGCCTGCACGGCCTGGAGCCATTCGTCCACCGACTCCCTCGTCCGCCCCCCGGGCGTCGCCTCGAAGCGCAGCCGGATGCCCGGCGGCTTGTGCATGAGAAAGAAGTTCGCCATGCCGCCCGGAAGACCGCCGGACACGAACTCCAGCAAAGAGACGTAGAGTTCCCTACGGCGTTCCTCGACGATGGTCAGGTCGTACTGGATCCATGGCAGTGGTTGCGACCGCACAGCGCACAGGCCGGCTTCCAGGAAGACACGGGCCGGGCGCAGGGCAGCCGGGACAGCCTCCCCAGCGCTCCCGGACTCCACCAGCAGGACGACTTGGCCGAGGAACTCCCGCACCGCCATATCATTGCCGTCGACGGACACGCTTCCCCACACCTCTGTCCTCCTCAACGGATCAGAAGGGCTGCGTCCCACGGCACAGCCGGTTCACCCGCCGCGTAGGCGTACAGTGCCAGAGCGATGCCGGCGGCACCTTCGAGAAAGCCGGCCGGCTCGTGACCATCGTCGCCGAAGGTCACGCTGAATTCCGTGTCGCCGGCGCCGTAGTAGTCGATAATGGCCTCGGCGAGAGTGTCGACCTTCGTTCTGACGCGGGAGCCTTCGGATCCTTCGGTGAAGAAGCTGAGGACGTGCATGATGCCGGCCCAACCGTGGCAGAGCGAGGGATGCTCCGCTTGCATCGCGCCCAGTGGCATGTCGACGACGGCAGAGACCGATGCCTCCGCCATCCGGCTCCAGTCGGTCCTGCCCATGGCTGATCCGGCGAGCTGCAGGGCTCGCGGGATACCCGGAGATCCGTAGCACCAGGCGGTGCGGGCTCGCGCGACGTCGCAGCGTCCCTTCGTCCATTCGGACAGCGAGACGGTGTTCGGCCAGTACAGGCCGTACGTGTCTTCGAGGGCGAATTTCTCGTAGAGGCTGGCCAGAGTCTCGATGGCCTCGCTTTGGCCGGGCAGCGCAGTCCCCTGCTGAAGGCAGAGGGAAAGAAGCGCGAGGGGGCCGGCGACTCCATGGCCGAGTCCTAGATTGAGGTGACCGGTTGCCATGATCTCCGTACCGACGAACTCCGGGCGCTGGTTGGGGGGCGAGGTCGCCCAGAGCCCCGGAACGTCTGCCGGCCCGGCCGCACTCGGGCCTGCCAGTGTGATCAAGGTCCGGACAACGTTCTCCAGATCCGGGTGCTCAGGCCCGCCACGCAGCAGCAGGTAGCGGCCGATACCCGTCAGGCCGTCGATCACGTCGTAGGCGTCCATCGCCCCCGGCGCGTCCCGCACCGCTCGCTCGCAGAGGGCTCGGACGTGCAGGGCGAGATGGGCGTCAAGGTTCGACAGCGCGGTCCTGTAGCTGCCCCCAGCCTGCTGAGCCAGGGCCGCGGCGAAGGCCAGGCCGGTGATCTGCGAGTACAGGCCGATCCCCGGCCTGGGCTCTTGCCTAAGCAGGTTCACCGAGCGGGACAGGTAGTCGTGTACCACCCCAGCGCCCTCTGCACCACTCTTCACACGATCGCTGAACAGCACGGATATCCCCGGAAAGCCACTGGCCAGCGAGGAGAAGGCGTAGTTCTGGTCGAGCCCGGTGACGGAAGGCCCCCGGTCGATCTCCAGCCCTAGGTTCCGCGCGTCTGAGAGCTGATCGGCTATGCCGTCCGCCACCCTGCGTGCCGCGTCGTGGTGCTTGCCCCGCATTACTTCTCCCCGCCCTTGCCGAGTCGTCCTCTGTGCGCGCGAGCCGCATGTCCGAGCATTGTCAGACTCATCTGCTCGCTTTCGCCGTCGATGCCGTTCAATCTGTTGTGCTGCATGTGCAGCAGACTCAGCAGCGGCAGCTCCCCGTAGTCACGGTCCGTGGCCTCGCTCATGCGCTTGAGCACCCGGCCGCCCAGGCGACTCACGAACGGGCTGCCCCACGCATCCGCCAGACCCGCCATCCCCAGCGCCTCAGCGAGCTTGGGAGCGACCTGTCCGGGTACGGTGATGGCCGTGAGAGCAGCCAGGTCCTGACGGTTGAGCGCGCCACTCGTGTCCTTCCTGAACCGTGCGGCCGCCCACTGGCACCAGTCCCAGGGCCCGAGAGCCTCCAGGAGCAGGCAGTAGTTCGCCACTACGAGAGCTCGCCGCGAGAGCGATGCCGTTCGGGGGGAACGCAGCTGACCGGCCACCGTACGGCTGTCGAGGCAGAACACCTGCTCGGCCGTCTCGATGGCGTCGGCTCCGCCGTACCGTTCGATCTCCGGCTCGTAGGTGGCGATACGGTAGTCGGCGATCGCGCTTGAGCCGATGAGCGAGGCCAGCCGCGCGTCGATCCGCGGCCACACGTGGGAGGTCAGCGCCACGGGGTCCCCGTGCAGCCGGAGCCGAATGTGCTCCTCCGGCGCGCTGTAGCGGACGAAGAACCACCGGTCGACGTACTCCTGCACCTCCTGGAGCAGGGCCGGGATGTGCCGGGAGATCACCTCGTCGTGCACTTCGGGAACGGCGTACAGCTCCAAGCTCACCCACTCCCCGCCCGGCCTGTGCCGTGGCGGAGGATCGCTCGCTAGGTACTGGCGAGCCGTAGAAGGGGGCGCAGGCCGGGCGGGCTTGAGCGGAACCACGAGTTCCGCAGCTCTTTCACCGATCCAGCCTAGGCTGCGCCCAAGCGCGAGCGGCGACTCGCACAGCTTGACGTCCTCCTTGATCACGTCACGGCGCAACATCTCCCGGTGCAGGGCACTTCCGGTGTCTATCTCGTACGCCCGGTCCGCCGAAATGACGGTGACCCGGTCCGGGATCGACATGCCGGCGCACCAGCGGGGGAACTCAGCCTCCCACTGGGCCCGGGATGCGGCATCCTCGCGGGCCTGCGGCCAGAGGAACCAGGTCGCCGGGGAGATGACCGTGCGGCCGAAGCGGACCCGGGGCAGCGCCGGGAAAGCCTTGAACCGGTCCCAGTCCCAGGGAGCCCACGACTTGTCCACGCCGCAGTGCCGCAACTCGACCAGCAGACGCGCCAGGTTGGGAGCCTGAGAGGACAGGTTGAGCATATGGGGGACGAAGGGGGCTACTTCTTCACCCGTCTTGCTCCAGACAAGCCGAAGGCCGTCCGAGTGGGCCGAGACGATCAGGTCCCGCCAGTCGATGAATCCAGCGCGCCCGGGATCATCGAACACGCCGATCGGAAGGCGGTGCTCCGCCAGCTCCGGAACTTGCGTCACGTTCGCCGCGCGCGCGACAGCCGGCTGGAAGAACACCTGCGCGGCGATGACGCCGGCGGATTCGGCGGCCACCAGCTCGCCGAGCTCCCGCCGCACACCCGTCATCGCGGCGAAGCGCCCGGCCGTGGCACCGACCGTGCCCGCTCCCACCAGCGGAGTGGTCCAAAGTTCGAAGTCTCCCCTGTCGAGCGCCGAACTGTTCTCGGCGTAGGCCTGGAAACAGAGTTCGATCGCCTGCTGCGGCATCTCGCTACCGGTCGTGAGAGCCTCCACGTCGTGCTCCGTGAGGACGACCTCGCGCTTACCGCTCATCAGACCCTGGTGCAGCAGCACACCCAGATGCCTTCTGCGCTTCTCTGCATCCGCCCCGGCATGGCCGGCTTCGCGCCCATCACCACCGGGTGGAGAGCTGACCCGCGGGTTCTCGTAGGTGGCCGGATAGCCCAACCCGCGATGCGGGTGCACAAGGTCTTCGAGGCGTACGGACCCCACTTGTCCATACTTCTCAACGAAAGCAGCGTAGTAGGCCTGCATGTGAGGATAGGGCGTGCTCTTGGGAGCGATCTTCCAGAGAGCGCCGGCAACGGTCTCGACCTCCGTGGCCACGGTTCGGGGGATCACTGCACTGACGTCGAGCCGGAGGTCGACTTGCGGATTCGCCGCTTCTACGTCCGGCTCCTGCTGGAGGGTGCGGATCAGACTGTTCCAGGCGTCTAGTCCGTTCCCGACTTCCGTGGCCTCGTACTCGACAAGGCAGCTCTGCACCTTTCGGAGGCGGGCCGCGGCCGCGCTGTCCGCTAGAGCGTCGGCCGCCGTCTCCATCAGATCGCCGCCCATCTCACCGAGCGCCAACGAGGTGATCAGAATGTCGTTGGACACCAGTTTGGCCAGCATGGCGCTCAGAACCCCGGTATCCGTGGCGCTGAGGTCGGCTGCGGTGATGTCCAGCAGGTGCCGGTAACTGACGGGGCATCGGGCAGAGGCCTGAATGCGTTGGAGGACCGGTGTCATTCGCACACTGACCTCGCCCCTTGACTGACCGGCCGGCATCATGCGGTCACTGGTCACGTCAGTGCGCGGGAAGGGCATGATGAGGCGGTCGCCTCGCACGTAGCAGAGGTTGTTCCACACCACGTGCACGCGGTCCAGCAGCCGGGTGTCGCTCAGCCACCGGTTCAACTGCCGCTGGTACCAGCTTGCGTCGAGCCGGGCGAACTTCGTTCCGCCTGGGCCGACCTGGACCTGGGCGGCTTCGCCGAAAGACGCCGCCGCGACACCGGCCAGCGTCCCGAAGGGTGTGGGCCTGCCAGTGAGCCGCAAGGCGTAGCGGGTAATTGACATGGCCACTTGAAGCAGTTCCTTGGGCTTGAACGCGACGCCGTCGTGCACCTGCCGGATGCTCCTGGCCAGCGAAGCCGACGACACGTAAATCGCTTCGCGTAGTTCCCCGCCCGCTGTCAGCCGGACGATGTATTCCCGCAGCTCGTCTGCGCTGTCAAGCGCCTGAACCGGCCGGCCGACCAGGTCACCGCCTAGCTCGCCTTGCGAGACCGCCGTGGCTCGCAGCAGCAGAGGGCCCTGGGCTTGGTAGAGCGGGTGGGGCATCACACATGTCCTTGTCTTGCATGGACCCGCGTTCCGCGGGCGAGAACCTGCGGGCTGCCGCCGCACCGCATTCAGGTGCGGCGGCAGCCCGTCCCGCCACGTCGTGACTACAGCGGCCGTGAGACGGCCTCGTGCGTCACGCCGTGCCTCTGGGAGATCAGCAGCAGGAAGGGTTACAGCGCACCGTGAATCCGCAGGAGGTGTTGCTGGCACCGGTGCACCCGCAGCTTCCGAAGGTCCAGGCCGCAGCGGGCACCGCCGGCATCCCCGGGTCACCGGTGGAGGTGAACTGGATGTCGAGGTCCAAGTCGGAGAAGTCGACTTCTTCGCCCACGGGAAGGAGTATTCCGTTACCCATTTTCATCCTTTCATAGCCGGGCGCAGGTGTGCCCGGACATTAGCAACCCGGCGACAGGAAGTGCACAACACAAGAGGCAGCGATCGCACTCAGCGTCGGCGGTCCCAATCCTCCGCCAGGAGTCCATAGACGACTTCGTCACTTCGCCCTCCGGGTAGGGGGATCGCTTTCCTGTGCGTCCCCTCCTCGGAAAATCCGAGACCCTTTGCCAGGGCACGGCACCGAGTATTCTCGGAGGCGGTACGAAGTGATATTCGAGCCAACTTAACAGAATTGAAGCCGTAGTCGATCAGCACCGACAACGCCTCCTTGGCGATTCCTCGCCCTTCCCATTCGGCGTCAATCCAGATCCCGACTTCCGCCGATTGCAGGTAGGCATTGATCCGAAGGTTCGCCGCACCGACCAGCTTCTCCAGACCGTCGGATCTGTGGGCGATGGCTACGGGTACCGCAGTTCCACGCAACCAGGCCTGACCAGAGCTGAGCAGCAGCGCTTCCGCCTCAGCCCTGCTGGGCGGCAGCGCCGGCGCGGGTTCCGAAAGGCGTATACGGTCGTGATTTCTGACGTGCAGCTCATGATAGTCGTCTACTATCTCCGGAGAGAAGGGCACCAGCGCCAGGTCAGTACTCACAGTATGGGCGAAAAATGCCGTTCTCGCGAGCTTCACACGCTTCCCCAGAAATTGTGCCCGAACCGCCGGGCCAGTAGCGATATAAAGCCAGGAGCATATCGGTTCTCCGCCACCGTCAGCCGCATTCAGTCGGTAGCCGCTTACTCGCTCAAACTAATCGAGCGAGCCTTCAGTTTCCACTACTTATTCGAATATTTGAGGAAAATCTGAGGATCCGCGACCGCGAAGGCCACCTCCACATCCGCCAGCGCGACACCATCACCCTCGACGGGGAGGGGTACAAAATCGGCCAGTGGCTCAGCAACCTCCGCAAGCGCTGGGACCGTCTGCCCCGTTATCTTCTTCGCGGTCCTGCGGGGGCAGGGTGACCAGCATCGACGGAGTGGGCGTCTTCCTGGGCCTGGACGTCGGCAAGCACGCACATCACGGACACGGCCTGACCCCGGCCGGAAAGACGGTCTTCGACAAGCCCCTGCCCAACAAAACCAAGTTCGGCACGGTTCTGGTGGTCGTGGACCAGCCCGCCTCCATCGGCGCCCTGCCGCTTACGGTCGCCGGGACGCCGGCTGCCAGGTCGCCTACCTGCCCGGACTGGCGATGCGGCGGATCGCCGACCTCTACCCGGGTGAGGCCAAGACCGACGCGAAGGACGCCGCGGTCATCGCGGACGCCGCCCGCACCATGCCCCACGCCCTGCGCACCCTCGACCTGACGGATGAGGTCACCGCTGAACTGACCATGCTGACCGGCTTCGACCAGGACCTCGCCGGCGAGGCCAACCGCACCTCCAACCGCATCCGCGGCCTGCTCACCCAGTTCCACCCCAGCCTCGAACGGATCCTGGGTCCGCGCCTGGACCACCCGGCCGTCACCTGGCTCCTCGAGCGCCACGGATCCCCGGCCGCTCTGCGGAAAGCGGGCCGCCGCAAGCTTGTCGAAGTCGTCCGGCCAAAGGCGCCGCGCATGGCCCAGCGGCTGATCGACGACATCTTCGACGCGCTCGACGAGCAGACAGTCGTCGTCCTGGGCACCGGCACCCTTGACGTGATCCATGTGGGGTCTCGGCCCTGGCCCAGGGCGGCGTGTTCAGCGTAGCGGCGATCGGTGCGGGTGTTGCCCCGGGTGTCTGGCGGCTGGTCATCGGTACTGCCTCCGGCGTGAGTTCGACAGGTCGGGCGGGACAGTGACAGGGCGCAGGTGCTTGCGTCTCGTCCTGGCGGGCACGGCTCTTTCACCCCGTAGGGCCGGAGGCCGGGACCCGGACAGCAGCGACCGGGAGAAAGGAATTTGGGGCACGACGAAGGCCCGGACGCCTGGTCCGGGCCTTGCGCTGTCGAAGTCCTCTAGTGAGTCGACTGCCGGTAAGGGAGTCGGAGACCTACCGTCTACTCGTTGTCTCCCCGGGTGCGGTTGGCGACCCAGTCCGGATCGCGTACGGGTACCGGTGCTCGGGTCTCGGTGGCCGGGGCGCGCATGATGCCAGCTGGTGCGCGGCGCGGTGACGACGTGGGGCAGGACGACGACGGCCTGACGGGCGGCACCGCCCCGGACCCACGTCCCGGTGAAGCGGACCTGGTCGGCCGCCCAGTCGCTCAGCCGCTGCCACGGGCGCAGCCGCCCGAGCAGATAGCCGGCCGCGATGACGACGACGCCCATCACGACCACCGCATCCCGATCGCGGACAGCAGCTCCATCCGCTCCGGTGTCAGGGTTGCCGCCCGGCTGCGCTGGTTGCTGATCCAGGCACCCAGCTTGTGCTCGCGCTCCTCCTGGTCCTCGCCGACGATCCGCTCGACCCACTTCCTCGGGACCTGGAGGTGTCCTTCGCGTTCGTAGAACTGTTTGGCGGCCTGGTAGTTCATGGCCCACTTGTCGGCCTGGCTACGGCGCGGCTTGGGCTTCTCGTCCTCGGTCGCGGTAACGCTCGGAGGGGGGTTTGTTGGTGGGCCGAGTGTTTGTTGGCCTGCGGTGTTGTGGGTTCGTTGAGAGGCGGGGTGGGCGGTTGGGTCGGGGTGGGCGGGGTGTGTGAGCTGGGCTTATGTGTTGTGTGTGGAGTGTGGCCCGGGTGGGTTGTAGGTAGTACTTGCGCGTAAAGGCTCGGTTGGTGTTTTCGCTGGTCAGCGCTGTTTTGCCTGTTCGGCGGGTGGGGTTAGCGGCTGCGGGTGGGGCGTCTGTGTTGTTCGGCGAGGTGGTCGAGTTGTATCGCGTCGAGGGCGGTTTTGGTGATGCGTTCGGTGCCGTCGCAGATGGCGGTGATGGCGGCTTGGCGGATGAGGCGGGTGAGGGATCCGATGCGGCCTGCGGTGCGCTGGTGGAGGTAGGGAGCGTGCCGGGGGAGCGTTCCTGGCTTGTGGTTGGTGAGGTCGAGGGCGTTCTCGATGTCGGTGATGACGTCGGTGAAGGGTTGGCGGGTGCCGTGGCGGGCGGGGAGGGGGCCGCAGTCGATGAGGGTGGCGCGGCCGGCGAGTTGGGCGCCGCGGGTGCCGCTGAACAGGGGCGTGTCGGTGACGTTGATGCCGGCGTACACGAAGGTCGCGGCCAGGCGTTCGGTGAGGTCTTTGAGTGGGCGGTTCGTGAGCCTATGGGTGGTTCTGGCGTCGCCTGATGGTGTGGGCGAAGCCG
>NZ_JASKMS010000058.1 GCF_030124145.1 Streptomyces sp. 378 | reverse complement strand
GGACGCACTCAACCTGGTGGTCGGCGACATCGCCTATCGAGGCGGATCCCTCTACCACGCTGCCCACCCGGACGAACTGTTCCTGACCACCGGCGCGGTGGTCATGACCGCCGTTCTGCTCGGCGGCCTCCTCGTACGTCAGAAACGAGGCTGGCTCAAGATCGGCTTCGACGGCATCCTGCTGATCACCATCTACGCCGGCATGGTTGCCGTGCTCGCCCTCTGAGGGGCGAGTGCCCCCTCTTCCTCCGAGACAGGCGATGCAGCCGAGGGGGCACGCAGCCCGGGTGAGGCGTATGAGGAAGCACTGGGTACCCGCCCGCCCCGCATGTACCGTATCCGCCTGACCCTGGGGCGGTTCCTGCCGCTCGGGCTGGAGTTCCAGCTCGCCGGCGATGTGCTGCGTACCGCAGTGGCACCGAGCTTCACCGAAATCGGTCAGCTGGCCGCCATCGCCGCCATCCGGACAGCGCTCAACTTCTTCCTCGGGCGGGAGATCGCCCAGGAGCGTGCGGAGCCCGACGCGGACCAATCCCGTGACAAGCCCAAGGCACACCAGCGCGCAGGTAGCCTGTGACCGGCATCCTCACCACAGCAGCGCTGACGGTCACCGGCGCGGGGCTCCTCGTCGCCGTCGCCGTCTATGCAACACCACGCCGACTCGGCCGCGTGCTGCCCGTGCTGCTCGACTTCCTGACCGCGGCCGGGCTGATCCGGCTGGCGGCGGATGTCTCCTGGGGCAGCATCCTGGCCGCCGCCGCGGTCATCGCCGTCCGCAAGATCGCAGCGCTCGGTGTACAGGCCGGACAAGGAATCGGAAAACGTGTCTGACGCGACCGAGATCATTTCCGCGCCGGGAAGTTACCGGCGATCTGGCCACGCTCGCCGAGACGGTCGGCCTCGCCCTGGAGGACGTCGTCGGGCTGGTCCAGGAGCTCGTTGCCGGGCAGGCCGCGACGGTGGGGAGCCTGTTGTGACAGCGGAGCTCGCTCTGGGAACCTACCGGTGCCGGGCGATCCCGCAGGCTGCTGCCCGTGCGGCCGGCTCCGGCGCGCAGTGGATCGACACCGCCCCCAACTACGCCACCGGCCGTGCCCAGGACTTGCTGGCTCCGGCCTTGGCCGCCACCCGTCCTTGCGGGCGGATCTCGACGAATGCGGCGTACCTCACGATGGCCACCGGCACCGGCACCGGCACCGGCACCGACGCCGTGAACGCCGGTGTCCTCACCGCAGACCAGGCCTCGGCTGGGCACAGCCTCGCCTCGGACCACGTGCGCTGGCAGATCCGCCGCAACCGCGAGGAGCTCGGGCGCGAGCGGCTGGACCTGGTCCTGCTGCACAACCCCGGGCGCGCACACCCCGACGAACGCCCCGCCCTGCACCGCGTGGTGCGGGGACGGGTTCGTCGTCCTGGAGGAAGCCATGGCGGCCGGGCACGTGGCCGGGTCCGGGATCGCCACCTGGCTGGCCTGGAAGAAGAAGGCGTTCACGGTGGCGCAGCTGCTCGCCCTGGCCGCCGAAGCCGCGGGCGGGCACTACCTGGTTGCGGCCCAAGTGCCGGTCAGTCTGGTGATGATGACGCCGATCGTCCAGGCCCTTCACGGCCGCGGCCCGCTCCCCGCTGCCGTGGGCGCGGGTCTGCGGGTGGTGGCTTCCGCTCCGTTGCACGGCGGCGAGCTCCCCGGCATGGTCGACCAGGAGCTCGCTGACCTCATCCGGCCGGGCCTGATTCCGCACAGGCGTGCCCCCTCACCGTCGCGTCATGCCCAGGAGTGACGGACGTCCTCAGCGCGGCCTCCAGTACGCCACACCCGAGGTACGCGGCCGACGCCGTTGCTCAACCCGCCCTGGCCACCGCCCAGATGAGGTGCCCTATGACTTTTCAGGTTCCGGTGACAGCCCTGTCATGTCAGCGTGACCTGGCCGGACTTCCTGGAGCGGTACCGGCAGAGCCGTACCAGAAGCCGCTCCGTGACATGGAGGGGGACACGTGCGACCGAACACCCTGAAGAGGACGGCCGTCAGCATCGTCGCTGCAGCAGGTATCGCCGCTGGGAGTCTCGCGGGCGCGACCGTCAGCTCCGCGGCAGCGGACACGACCGTGAAGCAGACGGCGGTGACCGGAGAGGTCAGCACGCTCGCGGTGTACAACTTCGGCCTCAGCTCCAGCCAGGCGAAGGGGATCCAGCGCTGGCTGGCGGCGCGCTGGGACTACAACGACTCTATCGACGGGCAGCTCGGCACCAATAGTTGGAAGGCGTTCCAGCGGCACCTCAAGGCGAGTCACGGCTACGGCGGATCGATCGACGGCATCCCCGGGAGCAACACGATCAAGGCACTGCAGCGCAAGCTGAGCCAGTCGTCCTACGGCTACGACGGCCCGATCGACGGAATCGCCGGGCCCGGCACCCGGGCGGCGTTCAAGAAGTTCGCCGACTGGGCCAGCAGCGCTTACTGATAGAGCCGCGTACGAACTTTGTCTCCGGCCGGCTGGAGCGGGACTCCATGTGTCCTGCGGCAGCCGGCCGGAGGTGGTTCCGGACCGCCTATGATCTTGTGCGAATCGTCGCAACGGCCGGCGCATGCTAAGTCAAGCCGCCCATGAACCCAGATGAACGACCCTGCACACACCCCACGGGTCTGTTCCGAAGTCGTGGTGACCCCGTAGGCGAGGCGCCCGAGGACGAGGAGAGTCCCAAGCGAGCACGGCGCCGTGCCGTGCGCCGACGCCGCAGGGCCCGGCTGCGGACCGCCGAACTGGGCCGCTCCCGGGGCGGGTTGACCAGCAAGGCCCACCTCGCCGTCGAGCGACGGTGCCGCCCGCTGTCCATCCTCAATGGCGGCCGCGCCACCGTCGACCCTCAGGTAGTACCGCTGTCAGCGTGGGCCTGCTCCGCTTCATCTGAGGGATCGCCGTCGAGTTCTAGGCCCGGTTGGGTTTCCCTCCCCCCTCGACGCTGGATCAGCCCTCCGGCACCCGCGGCGCCTTGCGCGCGGATGTCCAGCCCTGGCGGCGGAGGCTTTCGAAGCCGTCCAGGAGGAGGTCCAGGGCGAATTCGAACTCGAACTGGTCGTCACAGCCGCCACCGACCGTGGACCCCTCGTCGTGTGCGGCCGTCGCGGCCAGTTCCGCGATGTGCGGGTAGCGCGCCGCCAGCCCGGGGTCCGGCGGGCCGGAGGGGCCCGAGGTGTCGAACAGTTCCTGGCTGAAGCCGAGCAGGCGGCTGCCCATCGCGTGCATGACGTGGTGCGTAAGGTCGGCGGAGAGGCCGCCGTCCCGGAAACTCCCGGCCATCGAGTCCAGGTACGCCAGCACGGCCGGGGTGGGGCCGGTCCGCGACTCGATGACCCGGGCCGCCCAGGAGTGGCGCAGCAGGACCCGCCGGGCCGAGAGGATCCGCCCGCGGACCACGCGTTGCCAGTCGGGGCCCGCAGCCGGCGGGTCGATCTCGCCGACGACAGTGTCGACCATGCCGTCGAGCAGCTCCTCTTTGTTGGCCACGTGCTTGTAGAGGGCCATCGGTACGACGTCCAGCTCCTGCGCGAGCCGGCGCATGCTGAGCGCGTCGATTCCGGTGGCGTCGGCGAGCGCGACGGCGGCGCGCAGGACGCGGTCCCTGTTCAGGGGGATCCGATGCGTGTGTGTGGCTTCCTGCCGGGTCATTTCCGGTTCGGCCCTTTCTCTCCTCGACAGCTCCCTCTCCTTGACGAGTGTACGCCGTACACCTAAGCTCGCCGCGAGGTGTACGGCGTACACCACCAGCGAGCGAGGGGTACCGAGAAGATGAGTCCGGACCGGAGAACCGCGGTGGCCGCCGGGTCGCTGTTCCTGCTGACCGAGGCCGCTGCGATAGCAGGGGCCGTTCTGTACCGCCCCCTGCTGGGAGCGGCGGACGGCCGGCTCGCGCAGGGCGCCGACACGCGGGCGCTGCTCGGGGTGCTCTGCGAGGTGGTGCTGGTGGTGGCGGTGGCCGGCACCGGGGCGGCGCTGTTCCCCGTCCTGCGGCGCCACGGCGAGGGGCTCGCGCTCGGCTACGCCTTCGGGCGGCTGCTGGAGGCGGCCGTCATCGCCCTCGGCATCGTCGCCGTCCTGGCGCTCCTCACCCTGCGGCGGGACGCGGGGGCGGCGGCCGGCGCCGATGTCGCGCTGGTGGCCTTGCACGATTGGACGTTCCTGCTCGGGCCCAACATCGCCCTGGGCCTGAACACCGTCCTGCTTGCCTACCTGGCGTACCGCGCACGGCTCGTGCCGCGCTTCATCGCCGTGCTCGGGCTGGTCGGCGGGCCGCTGATCTGCGCCTCGGCCGTCGCCGTGATGTTCGGGGCCTATGCGCAGCTCTCCGTGGCGGGGTCGGTCGCCGCGCTCCCCGTGTTCGCCTGGGAGCTGGGCCTGGCCGGGTGGCTGATCGTCAGGGGGTTCGGGCCCGGCTCAGGCGCCGCGCCCCGAGCAGACAGAGAGGTGGCTGATCCGGCAGGTGTCCGTCGGTGAGGTCGGCCCGAGCTTGACGGCGGAGCCGTCCGGAGCGACGCGCCGGCCCTCCCGCCGCGGCCCGCGCGGACGACGGCCCGCGAAGTTGTACGCGGACCAGGGCTACGACTACGACCACCTGCGCAGATGGCTACGCAAACGAGGTATCAGGCACCGCCCGCAAAGGCGCCGAGCCCTCCAGCCGGAGGTCTCGATCCCCTTGCGGGCGATGCGTGCCCCGCATCTACTCCACGGATCAGCACGGTGGCTTGCAAGGCGGGAGTGGCACCAGGCTGTATCGATCGCCAGGCAAGCGACACGTCCGGCGGAGTTGATGAACTCAGCGTTCATGTACGCCACGTTCATCTGGTCGATCCTGAGACCGCTGCCCGATCGAGGATCGAAACGACGGCCTGGGCCGGGATGAGCGCCCGGAGCCCCAGAAGCAGGGGATCCCACAGCCATAGCCCTAGGGTCCTTCCTAGCTCGCATCCACCCGCTCCCGGGCCCTTGTGGTCTGCTCGCGCAGGACGCGGGTCCACGTTCCCATGACCCGACTGCGCCGCCCTCGTCTCCAGGGATCTGGAAGAGGCCTGGTGTGACCTGGCGACAGCCCGCTGCGACGCTCGTAGGATGCCTAAATGCCCAAGCCGTTACGGAGGAGCCGCCGCACGTGGGTTGCCGCGTGGGCGGTGCTGTGCGTGGCCGCTATCGTCGTCACCGCCGCACTGAACGCCTTTCCGGCGCCTGACCCGCAGCCCGAGAAGCCCGTCAGCGCCGAGTGCGCCGAGTACATCGCGGACATCGAGACGCGACTGGCCAAGGCCGAGGTGGAAGGCAACGAGGACGGCGTGCTGGCCTTCACGCGAACCCGGGTCGGCGCGGACGACTGCAGCGATGAAATTCTCGACCACTTCAGCGGCGACCGGTGAGCCGCCGTACAGGGCGCGCCGCGATAGCGGGTTGATCTGTGCCGGTGCCGTGGTGATCATCACCGTGAGCGCCGTGACGGAACCGGAGCCGCAACTCACTCCGTCGCGGGTCTGCCTGGCGGCCGACATCAAGCCGACGCGACGCTCGAAGGGGGGTTCGTTGGTGTATGGGGCGACGGCTGGCCTGGTGTGTTGCTGGTTCGCTGAGAGGCGGGGTGGGCGGCTTCGGTGGGGAGGTCGGGGTGTGTGATCTGGGGCTGTGTGTTCTGTGCTGAGCGTGGCTGGATGCCGCGTCCCTGCATCCCGTCCTCGACGAAGAGCAGGTCCAGCTCCGGCGGCACGAGGACCAACGAGTAGAAGCCGAGCACCCGTCCCTCGGCGTCACCGGAGTCGACGGCCACGAAGACCCGATGCGTCTCGACGTAGTCGGGCCCGACGCGGTAATCCGCGACCATCGCCGCGTACTGCCCCCGGAAGGCACGCGAGCCCCGCACAAGCCGCGTAAGCCGCTTGACGTACCGGGCCACAGCCCGGCGTATGACGATCCCGCCCGCGCATGGATGTACTGCGCACCTGCATGTGGAGCATCTTTACGCATCCCGAAGGGACGGGTGAGTCCCCGCTGCGCACCGGGGCGCCGGCTCACCAGGGGCGCCCTGCGGCGTGCGCCCCGAGGAGGGTGGCGACTCAAGTAAGCTACCGCTCGGTAATTTCCAGGGGGAGTCCTCGTCCGGGGACTCTGGGCCCGCGTGACGGTCGACCAGCCGTGCACCCGTGGGCCCTCGACGTAGGGCATGTATGCATCACCGATTGACGCGGCACACCGTCGCATTTCTGATGGCCTTGGCGGTCTTGTTCGGCCCGGGTCTGGGGGAGAAGACCGCTGCGGCGGCCGACGGCATCGAGAAGCGGCAGGCGGCCGTCAGCGCCGCCGAAAAACTCGCCGGCATCGTCAGGTCCGCCGCCAAGTACTCCGGCTGCGGTGGCAAGCCGCTGCTCGAAAAGCCCGCCTGCTACCGGGAGTTCGCCGACAAGGCGATCCGGGTCGGGGCCGGCGTGGGCGTGGCCGCGTATGCCATCCACTACCTGCACAAGGACAACACCCAGCACTTCGCCAACCTTCGCAAAGAGCTCGTCGGGTTCACCGAGCTGAAGGAGGCGGTCAAGCAAGACCCCGCCGCCATCACCGACCCGGCCCTGCGGGCCAAGGCGGAGAAGCAGATCCGCGCCGCCTACGCCGCCGCGCAGGCGGACGTCGACCACCGGCTCGCGAAGGTCAACGAGACCATCCAGACCGTGGTGGCCCTGGCCGAGGTCACCGTCGCGTTCCTGCAGATCATCTTCGCGCTGGCCGCGCTCGTCGGCGACCCGGAGTTCCAGAAGGCGGCGAAGAGCATCAGGACCGGCCTCGAGGGCATGGGCAAAGACCTCGACAAGATCAACGCCGGCCTCAGCCAAATGAGCCACGCCCTCGACGACATGAACGACGCGCTGGGCGAGGTGAACGGCGCCCTGGACCAGATGAACCGGGGGATCGGCCGCGCCAACAAGGGCATGGACGAGATGAACCGGGGCATCGGCCAGGCCAACAAGGGCATGGACGAGCTGAACAAGCATGTGCCCGGCATCAAGAAGGGCGCCGAGAAGCTCAAGGAACTGCCCGGCATCGAGTTCGACTTCTCGCACCTCAAGGACACCTGGGGCTCCGGGACCTCCGGGCTCGACGCCGACGAGCAGCAGCGCCGCATGGGGCTGCTGCTGGACCTGCTGCCCGGCATCGGTGACGGCAAGGGCATCGTCGAGGCCGTCACGGGCAAGGACCTCGCCACCGACGAAGAGCTCAGCGGCTTCGACCGGGCCACGGGCGCGCTGGTCGTGCTGCGCTGGCTCAAGACGGGCAAGAAGGCCCTCGGCGGCGACGATGTACGGACCGCTCGCAAGGGCAAGTGCGTCGCCGGAAGCGTCACCGACAACAGCTTCCCGGCCGGGACCCTGGTCCTCATGGGCGACGGGGACAGCACGCCGATCGAGCGCGTGCGCGAGGGCGACGAGGTGCTGGCCACCGATCCCGCAACCGGCTCCACCCGGGCCGAGCCGGTGACCGACCTGATCACGGGATCGGGGGAAAAGCGCCTGATCAGGCTCGTCGTCGACACCGACGGTGCGGCGGGAGAGCGCACGGACACGATCACGGCGACGGACCGTCACCCGTTCTGGACGCCGGGCCCGGGAATGTGGACCGATGCCGTCGACCTCACCGCGGGAACGGGGCTGCGTACCAGCACGGGCGCGGACGTGGAGGTCACCGCGGTCGCAACCCGTACCGTCGAACAGACGGTCCACAACCTCACCGTCGGCGGCACGCACACGTACTACGTGCTCGTCGGAAGCACGCCCGTCCTGGTCCACAATGCCAAGAAGAACAAGTGCAGCCTCGAGATCGACCACGTGGGCCAGGTCGACCAGGATTGGGTTACCAAGGGCGCTCACGTCAACATGAAGGACGGCATGGAAGTGGCACTGCGCCCGGATGGCCAGGGCGGCATCCGTGGCGAGGCGATCCGGTTGCGGAACGGCACCGCAACGCAGAAACAGGTCGACGCCGTCGTGGCGACGATCAAGTCCGACCCCAAGGTGCGCGCTGACATGATCAGGGTGACGAAGGCCGCCAAGGAGGTCTTCGAGTCCAGCGCCAAGGCCATGAAGGAAGGCCGCAACCCGCAGTGGCGCTTCAGCAACGACCGGACGGCCGAACTGCAGGCCCTGATAGAAGCGATGGAGAGGATGTAGATGTCCGACCTGGACTTCTACGCACACGTCGCCACCCGCGGCGACGTGTTGGGAGTGGGGATCGGCGCGCAGCCCGCCGAATGGGAAGCCACGCTGGGCGCCGACTGCCTCGACACCGAGGACGGCAGCCTGCTGCGCCGGGACTACGGGCTGGTGGAGCTGTCGTTTCAGGAGGAGGACGGCGCCTGGCCCTGTTTCGGAGTGAGCGTGCAGGTGCACCGTCTGCGGTGGGACACCGAGTCATCCGTCCCGGCGGCCCTGCGCGGCGCCCACGGGACCTTCGCTCCCTCGACGCGCTTCGAGGACCTGGCCGCCGCGATCACCGGTCTCGGCTGCTCGGTCGAGCCCGACCCGGACGAGGACGGTACGTCCGGGGACATGCGCCGCTACCGGGTGCTCGAGTCCGACGTGAGGATCTTCGTCCGCGCCTCGGGTGAGGTCTGGAGCCTCAGCGTGTCTCCCGCGTGGTGGCGCGCGGCGGGCTGAGCCTTCGGGGCGGGCCGTGCCACCATCTGTGCGGCTCACCCCAGCCGCGTGGCCGGCTCCGAGGTCTGCCCGACCTCGGAACCGGCTCCCCAGGTGGCCCGCGCCGCTCACTGCGCGGTAGGGCCTCGAGGCTCTACACCCGGCTATGTCCCTCAGCAGGGGTGAGCCGGGGGTGGCTGAAGGTGGTAGTCCTCGCGGCGATTGGCTGGGGGACTACTTCCGGCCGGCGCAGGGGGCGCAGCAGGAGGGGACAGACAGCAGGTGCCTGTGCCCCATGGTGTCTATCGCGTACCGGAGCCAGTTCACACCCCGCAAAGGGCCCGGCGTGCTACCCGACCCTTGCAGTGGGAGGAGGCTGGCCCTCTTCCCCTCGGACGGGCGGGCCGCCTTGCATATGGCCGTCCCATCACGGCGACCCATGGCGGCGCCGTTTCAGCCGGTGTCGGGAGGACGAGCCCCCGGAACCGGCGCGGGGTCACTGTCGCCGTCGGGTGTCGTCCTGGTGCGTTTCTCGATGAAGTAGGCGCCGAAGGTTCCCGCCAGGGCGGCGACGACCACCGTTGAGTACACCGCCAGCAGTACTTCCAGCACCGTGCCGTAGGCCGTGGCCGTGCGGAGCGGCTGTCCGCTGATCGTCATCAGCGCGGTGGCGTGCAGCGTGCCGGCGTAGGAGCCGTGGGCGCCGTCGAGCTCATACAGTAGCTCGCTGGCAGCCAGGATCACGATCAGCGTCACCATGGACAGCCATGCCGCCCGGTCGCTGAGCAACCGCCCGGCCGAGCGCGAGGACCGCACAGTCGAGGAGAGCACCCTGCCGGTGCGCATCAGTCGCAACGACTTCAGCAAGCGGAAGACCCGCAGGAACGGCAGTACCAGGAAGATGACCTGCCACCAGTTCGTACGCAGGAAACGGCCGCGGTGGGACGCCAGAACAAGCCGGGTGGCGAACTCCGCGGCGAAAACCCCCCACAGCACCCAGCCGACCACCGCCAGGGCAGTCGAAGCGGCGCTTTCGGGCGCGACCAGGCGCTCGGCGATGACCACCAGCAGAAACAGCAGCCCAAGGCCGCTCATCACCGGAGTGAGGCGCTCCAGCAGATCGCGCGCCAGTTGGTCACGAAGAGCCGCATCCAGACGTTGCCAACGGCGCCATTCCATGCCGAAGTTTCTCCCTGAGAACCCCCATGCCGCCCGGGCAGCACGCGCAACACGGACCCGGCCGCGCGGCCGGGCTGCATCTCATATCTTTCCACCCCGCCTGCGCGATGCAGTGCGCCGACGGGCTGTGAATCCGGATTAACCACGCCGGCGCGGGAAGAAGGAGAGCATCGTCGTGGCAACCGCCATCATCTCGGGCTATCAGTTCCCAAGCGCGTGCGAGCTCGGGAGGTCGGCTCCCTGGTACGGCTGCCAGCTCACGGGGCTCTGACATTGGCCAGGGGCGGCCCGTCGACCAGCGCCACCCTCGATCAGTTGTGCGACCCATCATGCATGTCGACTGCGCTCTTCGCGCAGGGCCTCCTCTTCTGCTCTCTCCCCCCATGGGCCATTTCTGCGCCGTGTGCGGGCACCCGTACCCGGACGATGCCACCGAGCAGTCGGCGCCGGAAGAGCATCAGTGCCCGCAGTGCGGGAGCAAGCGAGTCAGCGCGGAGGCAGCACTCGACACAAGATCAACTACCCTCGCCCAAGCCGCATAGCCCGTGTCCAAGATTCCGGGTCAAGGCCCGCTTTCATCCTGCCCCCAGAACAGCCTCGCACGCTGGGCACCAACCGACCCGCCGCCCTCCCGGATAGCGACCGTCGCGATCCGCTGGGACCGGAAGCCGGCCCCCGACCCGGCCGCGCCCTTCCTCCCGCTGGAGCCGGGGGAGTGCGACCTCCCGTGCCAATCGATCGCCAGCAAATCAACGAGATAGTGCAGTCAACGGAGCAGTGGGGCGGCCGGACCCCGGAGGCCGGTGGCCGTGCCTGACGCTGTCAGCTGGGTGCCGGCGGGTGCACGACCAGTTCGCGGGTTCGTTTCTCGCCGATGCCGGTGCTGGGCGTCTTGCCCTCGCCGTGCAGGTACTTGACGGCCTTGCGGGCCACGGGCTCGGTGTGACCTGCCCGTAGTAGGCGCCGAAGACCTCCAGGGTGTGCTCGACAAGCTTCACCGGCCGGCGCGCAGCAGCTGCTCCAGGTTGGCCCATCACCGCACCACCTCCTTCGTTGCCCCGCGACCGCGACGGACCCTTCGAGCCGAAGATCGTCAAGAAGCGGCAGAAGCGTCTGACCGGCGTGAACGAGATGGTCATCTCCCTGCCCGCGAAGGGCCTGACTGAGTCGCGTCTTCCGCGTCGGTCTCGGTGCCGGCGACCAGGATGCCCTTGACGGTCCGGTAGGACGGGTCGCCGACCGCGACCGCCTTGCGGCAGGCGGCTTCGAGTCTGGTGTCGCCGTACTTCTTGCGCAGTCCGAGCACTCCCTGGACGGCCCGGAGCCGATAGAGGGCGTTGACCTCCAACAGCTGGTCGATCACCTCCCGGCAGGCGTCCCGAAGTGCGAGGTTTGGCCGCGGCACCAGCGTGCGCATCTGGGCTTCCAGGGCTGTCTTCCAGGCTCCGGCCGGGTCGCTCGCCAGCACATCGGCCCGCCATGCGCCGTCCGGGCCGCAGACCTCCAGCTTCGTGCGCCCCGAAGTTGCGGGCGGCGGCCGCGCCGCCGTCGGGCGGGCCCTGCGTCCGTGACCGGTGGCGGGTCGTGCGTCGATCCACCCATCGGGCCGAGGAGGGAATGGGTATCGCGGCCGACGCGCACCGGGCCGTCGGGTTTCTAGCGTAGGCGTCATGAGAAGCCCCGACTCCGGCCGGCGCGCCGCGACGCCGATCCCCGACCCGGACTTGCACCCGGTACCCGGCGGACACGCGCCGGGGTGCCGCCACGCCGACCTGGTCGCCGGGATCACTCGTGAGTTCCTGGAACCAAGGAGAACGAACCATGACCACCCAACACCTCGAAACCCTGATCATCGGCGCCGGCCAGGCCGGCTTGGCGGTCGGCTACCACCTCCAGCAGCTCGGTCGGGAATTCCTGATCGTCGACGAGCGCGAGCGGATCGGTGACAACTGGCGCTGCCACTACGACAGCCTCAGGCTGTTCACGCCCGCCCGGGCTAATGGCTTGGACGGGATGCCGTTCCCCGGCGACCCGTGGGAGTTTGCGACCAAGGACGAGTTCGCCGAGTACCTCGAGCTGTACGCCGTCACCAACGGCCTGCCGGTGCGGATGCAGACCCGGGTCGATCGGCTCGCGGCCCTCGAGGGCGGAGGTTTCACCGCGGTCCTCGGAGCCGACAAGGTCACCTGCGACAACGTCGTACTGGCGACCGGCACCTTCGGCCGTACGCCGCAGATCCCGGCCTTCGCCGCCGACATCACCCCCCGGATCCAACAGCTCCACTCCAGCGAGTACCACCGGCCCTCCCAGCTGCCCGACGGGCCGGCGCTGGTCGTCGGTGCCTCGCACAGTGGGTTGGACATCGCCTACGACCTGGCCGCTGACCGTCCCACCACGCTGGTCGGACCCGACCGCGGGAACATCCCTCTCGAATGGGGATCGCGGCGATTCCACGCGGCATTCCCGTTCATCGAGTTCGCCTTCAATCACGTGCTCACCCGGCGCACGCCGATGGGACGCAAGGTGATGCAGAAGATTCGCCACCACGGCGCCCCGCAGCTGCGGATCAAGCGCCACCATCTGGGCGTGTGCGATGTGGAATGGATCACCGAGCACGTCGTGGACGTCGCCGACGGGCTACCGCGCCTCGAGGACGGCCGCACCTTCGACGTCGCGAGCATCGTCTGGGCCACCGGGTTCCGGCAGGTCTACGACTGGATCGACCTCCCGCTGCCGATCGAGGACGGGTGGCCGGTGGAGTACCGCGGCGTGGTCGAGTCCGTGCCGGGCCTCTACTTCTGCGGCCTGGCGTTCCAGTACGCCTTCGCCTCGGGCGAGATCAATGGCGTCGGCCGGGACGCGGCGTACGTCGCCGACAAGATCGCGGCCCACACCCGGGCGCGGCAACCCGCGGTCGCGGCTTGAGACGCACCCACGATGATCGAAGAGATCTGCGATGAACGAGATTCGGGAACCCCTCGATGGTGACCAGCGCCGCCGCGTCGGGTCCGGCGTCGACAGCCCGCGCGCTCGTCGTCGCTGTCGCACCGGTGCTGCTGCCGGGCGGGCTGCTGTGGCACCCGCTGCTCCCCGGGAGGCTGCCCGATAGCGCCGGCGCGGCCGAAGCGGCGGCGGCCGACATCACCCGGTGAGGGCTCTCCCACCGTGCGCGGATTCCTCCGCGAGCGGGGTGACGGGTGGCTCAGCGCGGTCGGGCTCGGGTTCGTGGTGATCGGCAGCACCCTGTACGCAACGCTGCCCGGAATGGAGTTCTCCTTCGTTGCGGCACACGAGACCGGCGCTGATCTGGTGGCGACCCAGGACGCCCTGGTGTCGTGGTTCGTGCCGGTCCTCCTGGTCGGCTCTCTGCTGTTCACCACGGGCACGCTCTTCACCGCGGCAGCCTTCCCGCTCGCAAGGGAGACGACCGGGTAGATCTACGACCCCGGCCTCCACTGGGTCCATGGGTTGCCCTTCTTCGGTGGCTCCACCCGGGCGTTCCTGGTGCTCTCCCGGCGGCTGGCGGCGGATCCGCGGTGGAGATCGCTCTCGGCGTACACGCTGGACGTCGTCGTCCTCTCCTTCGGGAGCACCATGGCGCTCCACCTGCTGGAGCGTCCGACATACGCGCCGCTCCATGACTACGGGGGCCTGGTTCAGCGGGCAATCATCCCGGTGCTGACCTTCCCGTGTGACCGTGGCCTCGGCATCGCAGGCCGCCAGTGGGGCGAACCCTGGCCGCCTACGGGGAGCACACTTCAAGGCCTTTGACACCCGTTGATCATCCAGGCGAGGAAATGCTGCGGATCATGAACGTCGACCACTAGCCTCGAATCGAGGTGGTGCGAGATGAGCATGGTCGACGATCTACGCCGAGCCCGCGAGGAGTACGAGCGCCAGGAGTGGGTGGCGGCGTACCGCGCTCTCTCCGACCTGGACGAGACCGAGCTTCAGGCCGACGACTTCATGGCGCTGGCGGTCACCGCGCACCTCCTGGGCCACCGCAACGACTGCGTCCAGGCGCTGCAACGTGCGTTCCAGGCCTACCGTGACAGGGACGATACCCTCGGCGCGGTGCGCGCGGCGTACTGGCTGACCGTAGTCCTGTGGCAGGGCGGCGAGGTCGCCATCGGCAGTGGCTGGCTGGCCCGGGCCGAGCGGCTGCTCGACGACCATGGCGGGGATGTGGTGGAGCGTGGCTACCTGCTCGAGCGGGCCACCATGGGGCACATCATCAAGGGAGAGTTCGCCGAGGCCTTCGTTGCCGTGCCAAAGGTCACCGAGTGCGGCCGACGGTTCGACGACCCCGACCTGACAGCTATGGGCCTCCACATGGAGGGTCGGATGAAGATCTTCGCGGGCCAGGTCGCCGACGGGCTGAGCCTCCTCGACGAGGCGATGGTCTCGGTCCTGGCCGGGGAGGTCTCACCCATCTTCTCCGGGGTGATCTACTGCTCGTCGGTCGAAGCCTGCCAGCAGATCTCCGACTTCGGCCGGATGGGCGAGTGGACTCACGCGCTGACCACCTGGTGCGACGGCCAGCCCGGCCTGGTCGCGTTCACCGGTCAGTGTGCGGTCCACCGCGGCCAGCTGATGCGACTGCACGGCGCCTATCGCGACGCCGTCAGGGAACTCGAGCGCGCGGTCGGACGGTACGCCGCGGCCGGCGGGGACCTGGCGGTCGGTCAGGCCCACTACGAGCGGGGTGAGACCCTCCGCCTTCGCGGCGACCACGACGCTGCGGAGGCTGCCTTCGCGGAGGCTGCCGAGTTCGGCCACTCGGCCCAGCCCGGCCGGGCACTGCTGTGGCTGGAGCACGGCCGACGGGATGCGGCGTCGGCCGCGATCCACCGTGTGGTGGCCGAGGTGCACGATCCCGTCCACCGGACGCAGATGCTCCCGGCGGCGGTCGAGGTGCTGGTGGCCACCGGCGAGGTAGACACGGCAGCACCCCTTGCCGAGGAGCTGGCGCAGATCGGGAACTCATTCGGGTGCTCGGCGCTGCAGGCATCGGGGCAGTACGCCAACGCGACCGTCGCCCTGGCCCGGGGCGAGGCGGACCGCGGGTTCGTCTGCGCGCGGCAGGCGGCCGAGACCTGGGCGCAGCTCTCCGCGGTGTACGAGGTGGCCCGCTCCCGGGTGCTCGTCGGGCGCGCGCTCCGGCTGCTGGGTGACGAGGAGTCGGCCGCGGCCGACCTGAGCGCGGCCCGGAGGGCATTCGCGGAGATGGGTGCGAAGCCGGCGGAGCAGGAGGTCGCGGCGCTGTTGGGCGAGGAGAAGGCTCCCGGCGGGCTGAGCCCCCGGGAGGTCGAGGTCCTCCGGCTGGTAGCGGCGGGCAAGAGCAACCCGGAGATCGCCGAGACCCTGGTGCTCTCGGAGAAAACCGTGGCCCGGCACCTGTCCAACATCTTCGCCAAGCTCGATGTCGGCTCCCGAACCGCGGCCGCGGCGTTCGCCTACGAGCATCACCTGGTCTGAGCCGCCCTTCGTTCTGAGCAGTCCCGGCTAGTTGGCAGGCCGTCGAGGCTATAGGGCACACTTTCCAACTGTGCGTCCCGCGCGGCCGCCGGGCAGCACCACCGGCACGAGACGCCGGTCCCGCCGAACGCACCACCGCTCGCCCGCGTTCGGCGCACCACAGCAGGTCTGGGAGGATGGCCTGCAGCCGTCCGTACCGGGTCCGGGAACCCGCGGGCGGCGAGAGGCGGGAGGGAGAGCGGAGCGGTGCTGCACATGCCGGAGTACCCGGAGTATCTCGCCGCGGTCGTGTTCGCCGTGGGCGGCGTCGTCAACGCCTTGCTGGCACCGCACCGGTTCTCCACCGCCGTCCTGTTCTGCCTCGCGGTGACCTCTGCCGGACTCGGCGTGGCCGGTCGCGGTGCGGCAGCCCACCCGACCATCGCCACCGTCCTCGCTGTCGCGGCCCTGCTCCTGGCGCTCGCGCTGGGTCTGCTGCTGCTGGCCGACGGTGTCCTCCTGGTCCGGCGTTACGGACCGCAGGCAGCCCTGCTGGCGACCGGGGCCGCCGGTTGCGCGGTGCTGGCGGTGCTCGGCCTCGACGCGGTCTTCCATGCGGTCGGCGGCGAGGCGTTCGGTGCCCTCGTGGTCGTGGTGAACGCGGTCGCGGGATACCTCACTCTGCTCTTCCTCGTCTTCGCCGGCTACGTGTTCGTCCGGGGCCGTAGCACCCCCCTGCCGGAAACCACCCATGTCGTCGTCCTGGGCGCCGGGCTCAACGGCGACCGGCCCGGTCCGCTGCTGACCCGCAGGCTGGAGCGCGCCCTCGCGATCGACGCCGCCCGCGCACCGGACACGTCTCGTGTGGTGTTCGTCGTCTCGGGCGGCCAAGGCGACGACGAGATCCGCTCAGAGGCGGACGCGATGGCCGACTATCTGCGCGGACGCGGAGTGCCCGCCGACCGGATCGTGCGGGAAGACCGCTCCGTCAACACCGGGCAGAACCTCCGCTTCAGCGCTGCCCTCGTGGACGGCACCACTCCCGGCCACCGTGCCACGGTGGTCACCAGCGGCTTCCACGTCTACCGCACGACCCTGCTGGCCCGCCGCGCCGGCGTGCCCGTGCACGTCGTGGGCGCGCCGACCTCCCGCGCCTACTGGCTGGCCGCGACACTGCGCGAATTCGCCGCGATCCTGTGGCTGGAACGCCTCTCCCTGGTCGGACTCAGCCTACTGCTGGCAGTGCCGGTGGCGACGGCGGTCTTCGAGCACTGAAGCGCCGGCCGCACACCTCGTAAGAGCTCCTAACAAAGGCGCCGTACATGGCGCGGTTGAGGAAGGAGGGAGGGCTGGCCGGGCCGCCCGACCGGTGCGCGCGGTTAGCTCGTCGAGGTCGGCGCCCAGGTTGACAGGGACAGCATTAGATTGTGGGCCCGGGGTTCTTGGGCTGTCCTCCCATGCGGTGGTCGCTCCAGTCGATGCCGTCGTCGTGCTCCTTGCTCGACGCGAGTCCGAGGAACCCGAGCAGGGGAGTTGTGATGAGGATGGCCCCGCACAGGCTGCCGATGGCGACATACGCCGCGGCGGCAGTGAGGGCCCAGAACAGGATGTCGCACACGATCCGGGCCCACAGCGGGAACGGGGCGCGCCGCGCGTGGTAGGGGACTGTAAATCGTTCAGTGTAACTCCCGATCATGGAAGATGCATCGATGACCAGTGAAAACGTGGCAGAGCACGAGGCCGGCGAGTCGGCATCGGCTGTGTCGGCCAAGGGTGGACGACGAGCTGGTGAGCCGGGCCCAGGCCGAGGGCCTGTAGCTGACCAAGCGGCTCCTGGAGTCCGCTCTCGAAGGCGAGATCACCGACCGCCTCGGCTATGACAAGCACGATCCGGTAGGCAAGGACGGTGGCAACTCCCGCAACGGCAAACGCTCCAAGACTGTCCTGACCGACGTGGGACCGGTGGAGGTAGCTGTGTCCCGCGACCGTGACGACTCCTTCGAGCCGAGATCGTCAAGAAGCGGCAGAAGCGCCTGACCGGCGTCGACGAGATGGTGATCTCGCTGGCCGCGAAGGACTTGACTACCGGTGAGGTCCAGGCCCACCTTGCGGAGGTCTATGGCGCCGAAGTGTCCCGGCCGACCATCTCCACCATCACCGACAGGGTCCTCGAGGGCATGGCCGAATGGCAGAGCCGCCCTCTGGACTCCGTCCATCCGGTAGTTTTCATCGACGCCATCCACGTGAAGATCCGCGACGGCGCGGTCGCCAACCGGCCCATCTATGTGGCCCTGGCCGTCACCACCGAAGGCCGGCGCGAGATTTTGGGCCTGTGGCCCGGCGACGGCGGCGGGGGAGCCAAGCACTGGCTGCACATTCTCACCGAGATCAAGAACCGCGGCGTGAGCGATGTGCTCATGTTCGTCTGCGACGGCCTCAAAGGCTTGCCCGAGGCAGTAGAGACGGTCTGGCCGAGGATCATCGTGCAGACCTGTGCGGTGCACCTGCTGCGGAACTCTTTCCGCTATGCCGCCCGCCAGGACTGGGACAAGATCGCCGGGCTCCTCAAGCCCGTCTACACCGCGCCGAACCGAGGAGGCCGCACTGGAGCGGTTCGCCGAGTTCGCCGACGCGTGGGGCAGGAAGTATCCGGCGATCGTGAAACTCTGGGAGAACGCTTGGGAGGAGTTCACGCCGTTCCTGCGGTTCGACACCGAGATCCGCAGCATCGTCTGCACCACCAACGCGATCGAGTCGGTCAACGCCCGCATCCGGCGAGCGGTCAAGGCCCGCGGACACTTCCCGAACGAGCAGGCCGCCCTGAAGTGCGTCTACATGGCCATCATGTCGCTCGATCCCACCGGCAAGGGCCAGGCCCGCTGGACCATGCGCTGGAAGACCGCGCTGAACGCCTTCGACATCACCTTCGACGGCCGACTCTCAGCAGCACGCCAGTAACCCAACCACTCTAGTTACACCATTCGTTTGACAGACCCGTCACCGGGACAAGCGGGCGAGGGCCTGTCGACGCAACTCCACGAGCCGCCGGTACGCGACTTCGTGGCCCGCCAGCACACGCTTCTCCACCGTGGCCTGAGCGTTGAGCACGGCCTCGTGCAGGCGGACCTTCCGCTCGCAGTCGGAGTCCTTCCGGGCGATGAGCAGTTCCTTCCGTCCAGTGATCCTCAGCCGCGCGGGGTCGCCGTCCGCCCTGTCGAGAAGCGCTTGTACTGCCCTTCGAGGATCCTGTGCGTCCTTATACCGGTGGCCGGCCTCCCGCATGCAGTGGGCCCACTGCCGACGCGCCTCTTCCGCGAGGGCACTGTCCATGGTTTCCTGCATCACCCTGTTCGCGAATCCCTGGAAGGACTGGAAAAGAACACTCCACTCCGCTCCGTACACCTCGCGTTGCGCCTTTTGCACGCATGAGTTCTTGTCGTAGGAGAAATTCCGCCCGTCCAGCAGCGTCACTTCTGTGTGATGCCGTCGATTTCCCAACAGGGCCTCGTCCCAGTTCGAGCGACCGTCTTTCGTCATGGCCTGGAGCGTCGCCGTGTTGGGATCGGGGGGTGAGGATCTTCCCCTGAAATGCTCTGCCGTCATACCGTAACCGTCGGTGCGAGCACGCTCTGGATCCAGTAGGCCGTACGGGTTCGCCTGTGAGGCACGGCGATTCACCAACGCGGGGACCTCACGATAGGTGAATCGTAAACGGGCCATACAGCGACGAACGGCGGATTCCTCGGCGCGGTGCAGAGCCACGGCTTCCTCGTACGTGAAGTGGACGCCGTCCCTGAGCGGACGAGGATCGGGGGGTGGCGCAGAAGCCTGGTGGCTGGATGCGGTGGAGCATCCAGCCACCAGGAACGCCACGGTGGCGAGCCCCCACCGCTTGGTGCTGTGTCTCATCGGCACCAGTCGTTGGACGCGACGTTGTGGTACAGCCGACGGTAGTACCCGTTGGAGTCGCTGTAGAGGTTGTACACGGCAGTACCGCGCGTGATGTTCTCTCCCCATCCGGTGTAGTTCAGACCGGAGAAAACGACCACGTCGCAGGAACGCCCGTTGTTGTAAATGGATTCGGCGTTGTTGAACTTGTTGTACTGCAGCAGGTTCGTGTTGTCGCCGGATACCGTGCCGGGGTCACCCGCGCCATTCGGGCTCAGGTAGGCGCACAGGGAACCCGACGGACAGTCCGACCACGCGGCGTTTGCGGACGGGGCGGTTCCCAGAAGTGCTGTGCCTGCAAGGGCAAGAACACCGGCGGTTAAGCCCGCAATCCTTGATCGATTCATTTCCCCCCAATCAGTGCTACGAAAGGAGCTCTTGTGAGAGAACACAGTGGGAGCAGGATCAGCGTCAGTCAAGACGGAAGAGTGCGCAATCCGGCCACTACCGTGACTATGTCCGAAATTTGCGGAGCTGTGCGGGGTGCCTTTCCGGCGGAGGACGTGCCCCCGGCTCTCGTTACTGGCCGACCCTTCGAAGTCCGCGTCCCCGCTCGCCGTGCAGCTTCGGCAGCGGATCATCGTCGGTGATCCAATTGCGCCAGTCCCGTTCCACCTCGGCGAGGGCCTGGCCGTTTCCAGGAATCCCCATCACCGTCGCTGATCACGGCAAGGCCGGGCTCGGCATTCAGTGACATCCCGGCGCCCAAGCCGCTGAAGGACTGCGGAGCCGACAAGAAGCGCCCTTGAGTGGTCAACGGCGCCCGACGCTCTGTCTCATGGGTCGCGCAGCGCGGCCGGGCTCGCGCCGTGCGGCGGTCCGGCCGTACCGCAGCGGCCTCGCCGCCCGGGTCGCCTGCTTGCAGCGCGGGAGTACGCCGGCAGGCGGCCGGTGTCCCAGAGGAGCAGGCTGATGCTGGGGAGTGGCCCGTAGACGTCGCCCTGGCACGCCCCGTGACACAGCTGCCGACGGGCCCATGGGCCTACGAGATCAAGGTCGATGGCCACCGGACCGTGCTGTGGCGGACCGAGGGCAGTGTTCGGCCGCAGTCCCGTACCGGCCGCGACGTCACCGCGCTCTGGACGGATCTGACCTTGGTCGCCATGAGCCAGCCGCCCGGCGTGATCTTGAACGGCGAGGCCGTGGTGTGCGCGCCACCCAGTCGCGTTCGACGTCCTCACCGGAGCAATCGAAGTCCCCGACGTAGACGAGGGTGGGCCTCACGGGGGTTGCGGGCGGTGCGGTCGCGGACGACGTCGACGTGCGAACTTGGCGGCGATGAGGACGGCTTCCTCGGTGCAGTTGTCGACCTCGATGAACAGCAGCGGCACCCCGGCCTCCAGGGCGGCGGTCAGGACGACGTCGGCGCGGGCGCTGCCGGTCGTGGGGTACTTCCAGGTGCCCTTCACCGGGAGCGCGACCTCGGTGGCGTAGGAGGCGAGGGTGCCGATCCCGTCGGGTGCGCGGGCGGCGGCCTGTGCGGCCGCGACCGCTTCGGCCGGCTCCCCTGCGGCCAGGTCCAGGTTCGGCTTCGGGCGGATCAGCGCGATGACCGTCTCGTTCACCGTCATCGGATGCGAGTCGCCGGAGCGGCCCGCGCCCTTGGGCATGCCGCCCATCTCCTCTATCTCGCGGTCCAGGTCGACTGCCCGCCATCAGCTCTGCAAAGCGTAAGGGTCCACCGACTCCGTCGGCGGACCCTCACGAAAGATCGAGGTCAGGTGCTTAGAAGTCATCTCATTTGGCTGACTCGGTAGGCTATCGCCCGTGGGGATCGTTGAGCGGCTGGTGCCT
>NZ_JASKMS010000057.1 GCF_030124145.1 Streptomyces sp. 378 | reverse complement strand
CCCCGCGGAGCGGGTACCACATCGCTGCGCGATGTGCAAGCGAACAACCGCGCTGCGCGCGGTTGTTGCGCTCCCGCTCCGCGGGAGCGCTGGCGGGACGCTGCGCGTCCCGCTCAACCTGACTGCTGCGCAGTCAGGTTGACGCTCCGTCCGCTGCGCTCCCGGAGCAGCAGGACTTCGTCCTGGATCCGGCCCTCCGCTGACGCTCCAGGCCGGCCGGGCGGGTCCGCTGCGCTCCCCCGTCCTCAACGGTCCTTCCGGCTGCGCCTCCAGTCCCTTCGGGCCCGCTGGCGCGGGCCTGGCTGGCTACGAGGAGGGGTGGCTGCTCGTTCGTTTCGAGCTTGAGCGTAGTACATGCCTCCTTGTGATGCAGCATGTAGAGTTGGGAAAAACCAGTCACACCCTCAAGGCTGTGTGAGCTCGACAGGGTGAGCGGAGTCGATGAGGTGGGTCGAGTGACGATCAGGGAAAAGATTCCTGATGGGCTTACGCGCAGGGCTAGATATTTCGTCCGAATCCACGGTTACCGGATTCCTGATCCTGGTGTGGAGCAGCACCGGGGCCGGTGGCTGGAACATGGAATCCCGGCAGCGGAGATCGACCGTGCTGTGGCGTATCAGGAAATCTGGGGCGGGATGGCTCTCCCTCCGTCTCCGCACTACGACGGCGGTCCCAGTTCGTTGAGTGCGGACGTTCCTGAGGAGTCGGAGGCGGAGGGCTGGTGGTTCGGGGCCGGGCTGCAGCGCACCGCGCTTCCCTACGCTTTCATGATTGGTCCCGAAGGGGGGTTCGGTATTCATGCCGGCACTTGGGTGCCTCTGCATGGCAGCGTCGCGGGGTGGGTGGGTTCGGTGGCCCTCGCAGATCATGCCCGTCGGTGCGCCCGCACTATCACCACGGTGACCGGTGAAGCCGTGGAGGCGCTGCAACTCGACGGCTCGGAACCGGTCTTGGAGGTTGCCGGACGCGCGGACACCTGGTGGCGAAGAGCTGACTCTCTTGTGGCTGTCTACCGTGGGAAAGCTGAGTGCATGTTGGCACCGCAATGCCGGACGGCAACGGTCTACTCCGGGCTCGATGAATGGGGCCTCAAAGGGCTCGGCGTTTAAGAGCTCACATGCCATTGATGAGACATCGGGCTGCAACGCTGCTTTCTTTAAGAGGAACTGATGACAGGACAGTTTGGAATGCAGAGAATCGTGCTCAGAGAGCACCAGGTGGATGCGACTGCGCGTATCCGTCGGTGGGTCGGATTCCCTGCAAGGTCCTCTGTGCCCGCGGAAGGGGCGCGCGCCACGGTGGTGTCCGCCACGGGGTCTGGCAAGACGATCACGGCTGCGTGGGCTGCGCTGGAGTGCTTCCGTGGCGGACGGATCCTCGTCATGGTCCCTACCCTCGATCTGCTCGTGCAGACCGTTCAGGCGTGGCGGAGGGTCGGTCACAGCGGGCCGATGGTCGGGGTGTGCTCGCTGGAGAAGGACGACGTCCTGGAGCAGCTGGGCGTACGGACCACTACGAACGCGATCCAGTTGGCGCTGTGGGCGGGGCATGGGCCGGTGGTCGTGTTCGCCACGTACGCCTCCCTCGTGGACCGCGACGACCCGGAGGACCCGCTGGGTCAGGGACGCGTTCGCGGGCCGCTGGAGGCTGCTCTGGCGGGCGGAGAGCGGTTGTACGGACAGACGATGGCCCCGTTCGACCTCGCCGTCGTCGACGAAGCCCACTCAACGACCGGTGATCTCGGGCGGCCGTGGGCGGCGATCCACGACAACACCCGCATCCCGGCGGACTTCCGGCTCTACCTCACCGCCACCCCACGCATCCTCGCTTCCCCCCGGCCGCAGAAGGGCAGGGACGGGCAGGAGCTGGAGATCGCGACTATGGCGTCCGATCCGGACGGCCCGTACGGCGAGTGGATCTACGAGCTCGAACTGTCCGAGGCGATCGAGCGCGGCATCCTCGCCGGGTTCGAGATCGACGTGCTGGAGATCCACGACCCCTCCCCCGTCCAGGCACTATCGGAGGAGGCGCAGCGGGGTCGGCGGCTGGCGCTGCTGCAGACTGCGCTCCTGGAGCACGCCGCCGCGCGGAACCTGCGCACGGTTATGACCTTCCACCAACGGGTGGAGGAGGCGATGGCGTTCGCGGAGAAGATGCCGCAGACGGCCGCCGAGCTGTACGCGGCCGAGGTCTCCGACGAGGCTCTGGCCGACGCGGACTTGCTGCCGAAGTCGTCGATCGATGCGGAGTTCTACCAGCTGGAGGCCGGCCGCCACGTACCGCCGAACCGGGTGTGGGCGGCGTGGCTGTGCGGCGACCACCTCGTCGCCGAACGCCGCGAAGCCCTACGGCAGTTCGCCGACGGCATCGACACCGCGGGCCGCCGCGTGCACCGCGCGTTCCTCGCCTCCGTCCGGGTCCTGGGCGAAGGCGTCGACATCGTCGGCGAGCGAGGTGTGGAGGCGATCTGCTTCGCCGACACCCGCGGCTCCCAGGTCGAGATCGTCCAGAACATCGGCCGCGCACTGCGCCCCAACCCCGACGGCACGAACAAGGTCGCCAGGATCATCGTGCCCGTCTTCCTCCAGCCCGGCGAAGACCCGACCGGCATGGTCGCCTCCGCCTCGTTCGCACCTCTCGTAGCCGTCCTCCAAGGCCTGCGCTCACACTCCGAACGCCTCGTCGAACAGCTCGCCAGCCGGGCGCTGACCAGCGGGCGGCGACACGTGCACGTGAAGCGGGACGAGGACGGGCGGATCGTCGGCACCACGGCCGAAGGCGAGTGCGGGCAGCACGAGAGCGAGGGCGCGGTGGAGTCAGCGCTGCTGCACTTCTCCACTCCGAGGGACGCGGCGACGATCGCGGCGTTCCTGCGCACCCGGGTGTACCGGCCGGAGTCGTTGGTGTGGCTGGAGGGTTATCAGGCCCTGCTGCGCTGGCGGAAGGACAACCACATCACCGGCCTGTACGCCGTCCCCTACGACACCGAGACCGAGGCCGGCGTCACCAAGGCGTTCCCGCTGGGGCGGTGGGTCCACCAACAGCGGCGCACCTACCGTGCGGACGAACTCGATCCCCACCGCAAGATGCTGCTCGACGAGGCCGGGATGGTGTGGGAGCCCGGCGACGAAGCCTGGGAGAACAAACTCGCAGCGCTGCGCTCCTTCCGCCGCGCCCACGGCCACCTCGCCCCCAGACGCGACGCTGTATGGGGCGACGCCGACAGCGAACTGGTCCCGGTCGGGGAACACATGGCCAACCTCCGCCGCAAGGACGGCCTCGGCAAGAACCCGCAGCGTGCGACAGCCCGCGCCGCACAGCTCGCCCAGATCGACCCGGACTGGGACTGCCCCTGGCCACTGGACTGGCAACGCCACTACCGCATCCTCGCCGACCTCACCGCCGACGAACCCGAGGGCCGACTCCCCGACATCCAGCCCGGCGTGCAGTTCGAAGGAGACGACCTCGGCAAATGGCTCCAGCGGCAACGCCGCAACTGGGGGGAGCTCTCCGAGAAACAGCAGCAACGGCTGACAGCCCTGGGCGTAACACCCACCGAACCGCCCGCACCGACCCCGTCCGCAAAGGACGGAGGGAAGGCAGCAGCCTTCCAACGCGGTCTGGCGGCCCTCGCACAGTGGATTCAGCGCGAGGGCGCCCACAAGGCAGTACCAAGAGGACACGTCGAAGCCGTCGTCATCGACGGCCAGGAACACCAGCACAAGCTCGGAGTATGGATCTCCAACACGAAAGCTAGGCGCGACAAGCTCACCCATGACCAGCGCGCCGCTCTCGCCGAACTCGGAGTTGAGTGGGCCTAGCAGCAGGTCTGTCGGGTTGCTGAAGCGTGGCGTGTCCTGGGGTGCCTGGACACGCCCTCAGCGGTTTGTGTTCTCTTCTCGGATCATCCGTCGGAGGCTGGTGCGTGCTGCCGCCAGGTCTGTTTCCAGGGTATTCACGCGGGCTTGGAGCTGGTGGTTGTCGTCGGTGGCCTGTTGGAGGCTGTCTTCGAGTCGTTGGTTGGTCCGGGTGAGTTCGTCGACGCGTGCGGTCAGGTTCCTGGTGTCGAGGGCGTCGAGCTGCTGTCCCAGCTGGTGCTGGACGGCCTGCCGCATCCGGTCTCTGTCTTCCCTCAGGGTCCGGATTTCCCGCCTGGCGAGCTCGAGTTCTGTGCGCAGCGTGGCGGTGGTGCCGCGGGTGTGGGCGGGTGAGGGGGTGGTGGGGTGCTGGCGTTGTTGTGCGGCTTCGATGTGCTCGCGGATGCCTTGGGTGTAGGTGAGCCATGTGGAGACGCCGGCGGTGCGGGCGACCGCGGCATGAGTGATCTTTTCGCCCTGTTGTTCCAGGTTGGTGAGTGCGGTCAGGGCTCGCTGGCGTTTGTCGAGGCTGGTGCGGCGGCGGGCCTGGGCGAGGGTGTGCGGGTTGCCGCGGGGGTTCATGCCGGGTCGGTCCTGGAGACGACGGTGAGCGGCAGGAGGGTGAGGGTGTGGGTGTTGCCGGCGCGGGCTTTTCGCAGGATGGTGCTGGCCTCCTCGATCTCCTGGCGTTCTGCGGCGGGGAGGGCGGCGAGGCGGCGCTGCATCCGGTCGGTGACCTGCTCGAAGGCGGTGATCTGGGCAGTGAAGGCGGTGATGACGAATTCGGCGGCGTCCATGGCCCGGGCTGTTTCACGGTCGGCGCGCAGTTCGTTGATGTGCTGTTCGATCGCCGGAAGGTAGGAGGGGTCGGGGCGGTAGAAGCCGCAGCCGGCGCACTGGAAGCGGATGGGGCAGGAGCCGCCTGCGGCTTTGACGTTGCTGGGTTCGGTGCAGCCGCCGTATGGGACGGCGACGGAGCGCAGTTCGTAGGCGGTCTCGGAGCTGGGGCTGGGGTGGCCGTGGTTGTCGACGACGTGGGCGGCGAGCTTGGTGACGGCGTCGCGTTTTCGTTTCAGGGAGACGGTGTAGTAGCGCTGGGTGGTGCTGACGGACTTGTGGTCCATCAGTTCGCGCAGGACGTCGAGAGGGGTTCCGGCGTCGGCGTGGCGTTGTGCGTAGGAGTGGCGGAAGGCGTAGGCGTAGATGAGGGAGCGGTCGAAAGGCAGCGGGTTGCCCTGTGTGTCGGTGCCTTCGCCGTGCAGGTGGGGGATGGAGCCGACCCAGTCGCGCAGGGTCTCGCCGAGGTAGCTGGTGTGCAGGTAGGGGCGGGTGGCGAGGTGGGTGAGGGCGGGGAAGAAGTAGTCGGCGCCGGTGGGCGGAAGGCTGGTCTGGAGCTGCTCTCGGCGTTCTTGCCAGGTACGGATGGCCTGAGCGGTGGACGTGGTGATGGGCAGGCGTCTGCGGTGGCGGCGGGCCTTGTGGTTGTTCCAGACCAGACAGATCTGGTCGTTGCGGGTTTCCAGGCAGTCGCGGGGCAGGGAGCAGACTTCCAGGGGCCGGCGGCCGGTGTCTCTGAGCAGGGTGTACAGCGTGTGGTACATCAGCTGCAGGTCTTCGGGGGCGAGGGTGCGCTGGCCGCGGGCCCGCCCCAGGCCGAGGAGGTGGAGGTGGGCGTCGAGCTGGCGGATCACCGGTTCGGGGATCGCCTTGCCGATCTCGTCCTCGTTGGCCTCCTGTTCGGGGATGCGGTGGAGGGCGGGGTCACGGACGAAGGCGGCCGAGAGGTCGTCCGCGGCTCCGGAGCGGCGGCCGTAGTCGATCAGGGCGAAGAAGTGGCTGGCGATGGACATGCGGTAGTTCCAGCCGGCCGGCTCGCCGTCCCGTTTCAGTGCGGTGCGGATCGCGTCGACCACGGCGGTGACGTCGTCGTAGCGCAAGCCTGCGGGGTCGTCGGTTCCCGGGCGCTGCGCGAGAGCCCGGGAGGCGAGCTCCACGCCGCGCAGCGTGCGGGCGAACTCGTCCGCTCCCGGGCGCTGCTGGAGGGTCCAGGTGCGCAGCAGGCCGCGCAGCCACGGTTGCCGGATGGTACGCAGGTCGACGGTCTTGGGCTGCCGGATGCCGGCCGGGGTGCGGGAGCGCTGGCCCAGCGCCCGCAGGTCCAAGACGTCATCCTGCGACGGTGCGGTGCCGGTGTACTGCGCATGGCCCGCCCGGACCGCTGTACGCACACGGCCGAGCATCCGCAGGACCGCGACGGTGGAACGCGGGCACATCTGCTGGTCCGAGATGTCGCTGACGAGCGTGGTGGCACCCGCCAGGTCCCGCACCATGCGGCGCACCTGCGGAGGCTCGAAGATCCGCAGCCACGGGGCCACCTGCTGCAGACCGTAGAGGACCTCCCAGCGCAGCAGTTCGGGCAGCGGCAGGAGACTGAACTGGTGCGGGGCGAGATACGGGGGCTGCTGAGCCGCCCACGGTGCCACGGCCGCGTCCGGGTGAGTGCGTCGGTGCTCACGGAAACGCTGCACGTGATGGCGGCACAGCCCCCGGCCGTACAGGCCCGGCAGCGGGCAGGCGGGAGCCGGGCAGACAGGAACATCCGTGTAGGGGACGGCGGTGTCCTCCCACCGGCCGGCAGTCTTGCGGGTGGTGTGGGTTTTCCACTTCGTGTAGTGCGTGGCGCACAGTCCCTTGCAGTGGCGGGGCCGGACGCAGCGCTGCCCGTCCTTCGTGAAGCGGCACTGCTCCGGAACACCGCCGAAAGGGACCCGGTTGCGCACCGGCACGAAGACCTGCGCGAACTCCGCGTCGGGCAGCGGCGACCGTTTCTGCTCCTCCTTGCAGAAAGGGCAGAAGATGTTGGCCGGTGAGACCACCGTGTCGCACGCCTCCGTACGGCACAGCGCAACTGAGCTGCGCGGCTCGTGAACGCTGCCGGTGAACAGCCAGCAGTCCTGCCGCCATTCACTCGTCCGCCAGGCAGGATCGAGATGGTCTTGCAGCCACGCGGCCCATCCCCCGCCGTCCAGGTCCCGCGCGCTGTCGGTATGTGGTGCGGGCAGCCGCGACAGCGCGGACGAGATGCTGCTCATCGACGCTCCTTCAGAGAACCGACACGTTCGACCGCTGCCCGTGCCTCGGCGTCGTCGACGTGCCGGTATCGCTCCATCGACAGCGGGGAGGCGTGGCCCAGCAACCGCTGCACGACATCGCGGTCGACGCCATCACGCAGCCAGCGGGTCGCCGCCGAGTGACGCAGCATGTGCGGACGGCACGCCTGTCCGAGAGCGCGCGCCAGCCGGTCGAACATCTCCTTGGCATTCGGGTACGACATCGCCCGGCCCAGCGGCGCACGGAACAGATTCACGAACACCATCTCCGACTCCGCCGCCTCGGCTACCCGGTCGCGTTCGTACTGGTAGTCGGTATACAGCGCGACCAGATCGGCGGTGACCGGCACGAAGCGATGGTGCCGGGACTTCGCCAGGGCGCGGTTGGGGTTGTCCATACGGCGGCGGACATGCACGTGCGGACCCTCCACGCCGCAGCCCACCACGCGGGAGGAGGCCAACAGGTGCATGTCGCCGCGGTGCAGCCCGAGCGCCTCACCGATCCGCAGCCCCGTACACGCCAGCAGCGCAATCAGGAAACGGTCCCGGGCACTCGGCGCCGCAGCGATCATCCGGCGGATCTGCTCGTCGCTGAGGTCCTCATAGCCCGGCTCGGTGACCTTGAAGCGGAACGCGGCCGCCTCGACCTGGCGCCGCTGACCCGATTCGCCGGTATCGAAGCCGGGCGGGGTGAAGCGCAGCAACTTCGGCTGGGACAGCAACGCCGTCGTATCGGCCGGCACCCAGCCGTGCACAGCGGCGAACCGCAGGAACTCCCCCACCACCGTCAGCACGGCGTTCGCCGTGCCCTGCGACCGGTAACGGGCAGAACCGGGCCGCACCTGGTCGGCGCGGGGCGGGACGGGCGTCTCGACCAGCCACCGCTGTAACCCGGCCAGATCCAGGAAGCCGGGAGTCCGCCAGTCCAGCCGCCGCATCCGGCAGTAACTCAAATACAGAGCGACCCGCCCCGCATAGGCACGCTCGGTGTTCGGCGAACACCCCCGCGCCCTCAACGACGCCAGGAACGCCACCGCCTCGGTGTGCAGGTCGAACGAGCCGGCGTCGACCACCACCCATCGCACCACACCGGTCACCGGAGAAACAGCACGCTCCGCCACAAAGTCGGCATCCACACACCAAACACAACCAAGCCCGGATTGAGCCGGTGCCCCTTCCGGAGACACACCACACGACCAGGTGAGAACCACGCCGAACACACCACACAGATCCGTGCACCTATGGATAATCCGTGCGCCCTCGCCCAGCCCGCGGACGCTGGCGAGCACGGCGGAGCTCCGGTCGGGATCGGCGAAGTCGTCCAGCAGGTCGCGGCGCCAGTCGCCCGGCTGTTGGCTGTGATCGCCTGCGCCCACAGGTTCTCCGATGCGTAGCTCCTGACCAACCTCCAGGGCGGTGGTGCGCAGCACGCTGTCGTCTTCTTCGCGCTCGTCGCCACCTGCGCGTGTTCTCAGACCAAGGGTGTTCAGAACCGGGCGATGCAGCCCAGGGCATGTAGGACACCGGCTGAAGATTCTTGGAAGGGCCGGTACCCGTTTGAGGTGGCTCGCTCGATTAAGAGAGTGACGGGCGCGTTTGGGCCGGAGACGGGTATTGAGGAGGCGCGGGGCATGCCGGTGCTTGAGGGGGTTGTGATCGCTGTGGTCATGCTGGCCGGGGTGGTGGCGCGTGAGTGGCGGCGGGTAGAACTGGCCCGTGAGCGGCGGCGAGAGCACGAGCAGGAAATGTTGGCCAAGATGGTGGTTGAGGTCGCCGTCGGCGAGCGGGAGGTCCAGGTACACCACGACGGACCGGCTGGTACTTGGTCGCTGACAGGGAGGGCCCGTGCTGGCGATGCGGCGCGCGGTCCGGCAGTTTCTCGGCGGTCTGTTGGAGGGCGGACAGCGGCCGCAAGGCGGCGCCGGTGAGCCTGCAAGATCGTCAAAACTCCGGGTCAAGCACTGGTGTTCCTGTGGTCACTGAGGCGATGCTGGCCTCGTTTTACGATGCGCAGATCGAGCGGCTTTTAACCTTCCTGGCCCGCCGGATCGGTCGGGACGATGCTGAAGATGTGGCCAGCCGGATTTTCGAGGAGTTCTTCGCATGGTGGCCCGGTCATGCCGAGCATTCCCAGCCGGTGGCAGTGCTTTATCGGGTCGCGCAGTGCCGTCTGGTCGACCACTATCGCCGCAGCACAGTGACATCCGACGCTGAAGCGCGCATCTTCAAAGCGGTTCTCACGGCCACAGCGAGCGGGAGCCGAGACTTTGAGATCGTGGAGTTGCGCCTCGACCTTCAGCAGGGGCTGGCTGAGTTGCCTGAACGCCAGCGACAGGCGCTGTACTTGAGGTACTTGGCCGAACTCTCGGTGCAGGAGTGTGCCGACGTTCTTGGAGTCGGTTTCGAAAACATGAAGAAGATCCTGAAGCAGGCGCTGAAGGCACTGCGGGAGTCACCGTGTATGGACGCCTATAAGACCACCGACGCGGCGAAGGAGGTGCACCGGTGACCCACGAGGAAGAGGAGAGTGGGCTGGAGAAGCGCATCAGCTTGCCCGCGGCTGCGAAAGCGGAGGGATTCGCTGCGGTGATGAGGCGTCTGGAAGGGCGTAGTGCGGAGGAGAAAGGCCAACTGCGAGCCAGCGTCGAGGCCACCGAGTCGGGGTACCAGGCATACGCGCGAGGCCATGAGTGCCTTGAGCGGGGCGATTATGTGTCGGCCCGCCAGTACTTGAAGGACGCTGCTCACAGTGGCGTCCCCGGCGCCGAGGACGATCTGATGAGGCTCGGCTCTAAGGGCCTGCCCAACAGCGCAGCGGCCGTAGTCTCTGAGGCAGCATCTGACCAGGAGAATGAATCTCATGGGACGCAGAGCCGTTCAACACCGGCCATGGAGCGGCAGGATGCACCACGAGATGGGTACGGGCCGGAAGACCAGGCTTCTGCGAGTCCTCAACGCTCAGCAGTAGACGTTGATGCTCCGTTGAGGAAAGCCACCGAACGCAGAAGCGGAGGCAGGCGGAAGAGGCGAATCGTCGCCTCCAACGCGCATCTGGCTGATCTCATAAGGGAGGCACAGTTCTCTCACGCGGGACTCGCCCGCCGGATCAACCAACTTGGCCTTGAGCACGGTCTTGATCTGCGCTACAACGAGACGTCGGTCACCCGGTGGCTGCGCGGCCAGCAGCCCAGAGGCATCGCACCCGCCCTGATCGCCGAGGCCTTCACCCGCCGCCTCGGCCGCCGTCTCTCCGCTCAGGACCTCGGACTCGACGCTGGCGCGCCCGTCTACGCGGGGCTGGAGTTCGCCGCCACACCCGAGGAGGCCATCGACGTTGTCAGCGGCCTGTGGCGCAAGGACTCCGGAAGCCATGCCGACCTCCGCAAGGTCGCCTTCACACCGGCCGGACTCATCGTCCCCAGCCGCGACTGGCTGATCGGCCGCGCCGATGAACAGGTGGCGCACCATCCGTCAAAGGAGCAGCGGCTCCCGGTCAGCGAAGGTACCTCGACCCGCATTGCTTCCGGTGACCTCGCTGCTCTGCGCTCGTTCAGCGACCTGTTCACCACGCTCGATGAAAAGCATGGCGGCGGGTACGTGCAAAGGCCGCTCGTACGCCATCTCAGGCATGAGGTCGAGCCGATGCTGCGCGGCTTCTACGGCGAGCAGGTCGGCCGCCGACTCTTCTCGGCCACCGCCGACCTCACCCGGCTGGCCGGCTGGACCGCGTACGACATCGCCGCCCACGGGCTCGCCCAGCGGTACTTCGTGCAGGCGCTGCGGCTCGCGCAGGCGGCGGGGGACCGGGCGTACGGGGCGTACGTGCTGGTCACCATGAGCCAGCAGGCCGTCTACCTCGGGCACGGGCGGGAGGCCGTGCAGCTCGCACGCGTGGCTCAGCAGGGCGCGGGCGGATCCGTGCCGCCGGTCGTGCAGGCGCTGCTGCACGCCGCCGAGGCACGCGGGCACGCGGTGCTCGGCGAGGTGCGGGCCTCCACGGCCGCGCTGGTACGCGCTGAGCGCGCCCTGGAGAGCGCGCGGCCCGGAGACGAGGTGCCGCACTGGGCGCGGTTCTTCGACGAGGCCCAGCTCGCCGACGAGTTCGGCCACTGCCACCGCGACCTCCAGCAGTACCGCGCCGCCGCCCAGCACGCGGAACGCTCCCTGCAATTGCGCGCCTCCGGCTACGCCCGCAGCCGTCTGTTCTGCCGCGTGGTCCTCGCCACCGCCCGCCTCGGCCTGGGTGAACTCGACCAGGCGTGCCAGCTCGCCGCCGAGGCGGCCGGCCAGGCGGCGGAGATGCGGTCGGTCCGGGCGGTGGAGTACGTCCGCGACTTCGAACGCCGGCTGGAGCCGTACCAGGACGCGGCGGTGGTACACAACTACCGCGTCGAGCAGCTACAGAGGCTTTCGGTTCGGAAGGACGTCATGTCGGAGCTGGGATGAGTCCGGTCTCGGCGATGAAGCTGTCGAGCAGGCCAGGCTCGTACTGCATGTGTTTCAGACGAGTGCGGGCGGTCAGTTCATCAGTGGTGCAGGGGACGAGGTTGCCCAGGCTGTTCTTCAGAGCCCACAAGTCCTCGGCCGGGTTCAGCTCGGGTGTATAGGAGGGGAAGTGGAAGACGGTCAGCCACTGCCGGGCCTCGATCAGCTCACGCATCGCGGCATCGACATGCTGCCGCCTGCGAGGCGGCCCATAGGCCAGACCCGTCCGCCGGAGAGTGGCGAGCAGCTACAGAGGGTCAGACGGGCCTGCGTGCAGCTCCCTCAGCGCTGGGCGGCCGAACGCGATGAGGACGCGGTGGCCATCCCGATCCCGCGGCTCGAACAGTAACGCGGGCGTGTGGCCGCGCCGGGCGAAGACACGTGTCCCCAACAGTCCGCGCAGCAGCATCAGACCGGACAACATGATCATCCCATCTACTCCCGACCAAACGTGCCTCGCGATGCCAGCACCTCCAGATAAAAGGGCTGCGCGCTCACGATGAAGAGGCCGTGGAACTGCTCGCCATTCCCCAGGAGCCGCAGAAGGACGAAGTGCAGCCGTCCGTGAACATCGGTGTCGCGCCAGAAGACGGCGAGGAAGAATCACGGTTGCTGCTCCGTTTCGCCGCCCCTAGGGATCCGGTGATGGTCGCTGACTGGGTCTCCTTCAACGTGATCGATACCGAACGCCAGGACTGGGCCCGCGGCTGGGCGAAGCTGAAGACGTACGTCGAGCGGGTCGGGAACGCGAGGGTGCCCTACGGACACCGCGAGGGCGCGACACCGCTTGGTCAATGGGTCGCGGAACAACGACGCGCCTACGCAGCCGGGCAGATGAACGGCCAGCGCGCGAGGCGACTTGAGCAGCTCGGCATGGTCTGGAGCCTGGCGGATGAGCGGTTCCAGGAGAACCTGGAAGCCGCCAAGGCGTACTACGAGCAGCACTGGACGCTGTGCGCGCCCCGGCCCGCGACGATGCTGGACCGGCCGGTAGGGCAATGGCTTTCTAATCTGCGGCGGCCGGGTGCCCTCGACGGACACCCCGAGTGGAAGACGGCGCTGGAAGCCGTGGACGAGGACTGGAACCCGTCGTGGCCAGCGGAGTGGCAGCGGCACTACGCCGCGCTGCGCGAGCTCGTGCGCGACGAAGAGGGCCAGGCAGAGGTCCTGCCCGGCGTCACCGTCCACGGCATGGACATCGGGAAGTGGCTGGCCCGACAGCAGAAACCGGCAGTCTGGCAGGCCCTGACGGACGGACAGCGCGAACGCCTGGAACAGCTCGGCATCACCCCACTCGCCCCGGAGCCGGAGGCGCCCGCGAGGCCGTCCACGACGCCCGTGGGGGCATTCGAGCGGGGCGTTGCGGCCCTGGCACAGTACAAGGCCCGGGAGGGCTCTGTGACGGTCCCCAGGGCCCACGTAGAGCGGCTGGAGGACGGCACGGAGGTCAAGCTCGGAGTGTGGATCATGAACCAGAAAAGCCGCCGCGCCAAGCTCACCGCCGACAAACTCGCCGCACTCGCCATACTGGGATTGGAATGGGCACGCGAAGGTTAAGGAATGGGATAAGTTTCCGGTTAAGCAGTATCGAGTCCTGACGTGAAGGTGCGGGGATATGGCATCTGAGGAAGAGCTGTTCGCATCCGTCGACGCTCTGTTGAACGAGGAGCCGCACCTGCCGCCTCCGGCGGAGCGTGCCCGGCTGCGTGAGGCTGCCGGCATCACGCAGGCCCGCCTCGCCACCGCGTTGAAGACGACGACCCAGTCGGTGAAGAACTGGGAGAACGGCCGCAGCGAGCCGAAGTCACCGCGCCTGGACGCCTACCAGCGGCTGCTCAACGGGTGGGCGGCGAAGTACCCCGCCCCCGGTGCAGCTCCACCAGCCTCGGTTGCCGCAACGGCACCCGCGGCGTCTCGCGAACCGGGTGCGTCCAGGGTGGAGACAGCAGATGCCCCGCAGGCTCCCGCCGTTCCGGCTGCGGCACCGGCGCGCCCCGCCACCCCCCGGCCCGCTGCGACATCGCGACGTCCGGCCACGAAGCAGGCGGCGCAGCCCGCAGCCGACCCGCGCTTCCCGCACGGGCCCCTCGCGGTCCTGGACGGTGACGGCTGCGCGTACGGCACGGGCGGCATCGTGCTCGACTGCCCCGCGACCACTGTGGTGGAGCTGGTGGAGTGGACGCTGCGCGAGTCCGGCCTCGGCGCGCCGAAGCTCAACCGCTACGGCAAGGACAGCGATCCGTTGATCGTGCTCACCGCCGCGGCCGCCGTGAAGCTCGGGCTGCCGCAGCGCCTGGAAGGCCACGAGCAGCGCCGCTCCCTGCGCCTGCCTGAGGACCATCCAGTGGTCAAGCAGGTGGTGAAGGCGAAGTGGCGGCTCACCCAGCGCGGGTTCGGCCCGTGGGCAAGGATCTACCGCAAGGCCCAGGGCCGCGAGCGGCAGTGCGTGCAGTTGGCGATCCTGTCCTGGGACGCCCTCGACGAGCGGTCCTGGCCCGGCGTCTCCGAGATGGAGCCGGCCGACGTCGCCCGCGTCCTGGGGGTGTATGCCCAGCGGGTCATCACGCCGCGCGGGTCGACGGCCGTGTCGGGGCTGGAGCTGATGACGGCGCTGCGGCCGCCCACCCGCGCGGTGCAGGACCCGGAGACGGGGAACTGGGTGCCCGGCCACAACCCCGGCTCGCTGGGCACGGAGCCGATGGATCCGGCGCCGCCGGAGGCCACCCCGGAGCACCCGGTCGTCGTGGACTCCGGCTGGAAGGGCGGGTTCCTGAATGAGGAGGCGTACCAGTGGGTGCGCGACGTCAGCCTGCTGACGGATGAGGAGTGCACGCTGCCGTACGCGGTCGGCCTGGACCTCAACACCGCCTTCCTCGCCGCCGCGGCCCGCCTGGTTGTCGGCCTGTCCGCCCCGGACCACTTTCACACCCCGACGTTCAACCCGAAGATCCCCGGGAGCTGGCTGGTCGACCTCTCCCACGTCGAGGTGGACCCTCGCCTGCCCTCGCCGTTCACGCCGGACGGCACCCGGCCGACGGGACCTGCCTGGTACCAGACGCACACCGTCGCCTACGCCCAGGAGCTCGGCTACAACGTCCAGCCCCTCGAGGCGTACCTGCGCCGCGAGACCGGCGCCTACCTGGACCCGTGGCACGACCGATTGAAGACCGCCTACGTCGACACCCTCGCCGACCTCGGCGTCACCAAGGATCTGGACGACGCCGAGTTCCTCGCGGCGATGGAGCGGCACAAGGACGCCGACCCCGCCATGGCGGCCGTCCTGGCCGCCATCAAGGCGACCGTCAAGGGCGGTATCGGCAAGCTGCGCGAACGCCCGCAGGGCAAGAAGTACAAGGAGGGCGAACGGTGGCCGGCCCTCCAGCGCCCGACCTGGCGCCCCGACATCCGCGCCGCCGTCATCTCCAAGGCCCGCATCAACATGCACCGCAAACTGCGCAACATGGCCACGATGACGGGCCTGTACCCGCTCGCCGTACTCTCCGACTGCGTCGTCTACCCCTCGCCAGGCGACTCGCCGCTGGACTTCCTGCCGTACGCCGCCTCGGGTAAGCCGCAGCCCGGTGGCTTCCGCCTCGGACCCACGCCGGGCCTGGCCAAGCTCGAAGGCGTCCAGTCGATGCTGTGGGCGGTCGACCTGATGGAACAGGGCCACAACCCCGCCCGCCACATCAAGGGCGGCGACGCCGTCCTCGACGAAGGCGAGTAGGCCAGTGCCCGACGCCGGCCCGACGTACAAGACCCGGTTCCCGCTGGCCGACACCGGCGGCCAGGACCCCACCGCCGAGAAGGGCTGAGCCGTGGCAGAGATCGAGGACGCCATCGAGCGGGCCGACCGGGAAGCGTTCACCCGCCAGCCGCCCAAGACCCTCAAGGGCCAGATCGGCTACCTGATCAAGCAGCTCAAGACGACCCGGGCTGTCGCCGAGGAGATCGGCGTCAGCCAGCGGTCGGTGGAGCGCTACCGCAAGGGCGAACGCAAGCACCCGCCCCAGGCCGTCGCCGAACGGATCGACGCCGCCGTACGGCAGCGATGGCAGCCCCAGGTCCGCAAACGCCGCCAGCAACAAGCCGCCACCACGACCGGAATCACCGTGGAAACCAGAGCCCGGTTCGGGTACACCGCACCCGTCGGCACGACCGACGACGGACGCTTCCGGCGACTCACCGTGCACCTCCCCCCGGCCTACGCACAGCGCCTCTTCGACGCCCGCAACACCGGCGCCAGCGACCAGCAAATGCGCCAGATCATCGCCGAAGGATTCAAAGAGATCTACTTCCAGGACGGCGGAGCCCGCGCCACAGGACTCTCCGACGTCACCCTCAACGACATCGACTACCTCGACCTCGACTACTAACCTCACACCCGCCGGCGGGCCCAGCACCTCGACTGAGCCGAAGCACGATGCTTGTCACCAAGGCAGGCGGTTTGTCACTTCGCGTCCGTGGCTGCCTCGGTGCGACCTCCACAGTGGATGGCATCGGGTCGATCGAACTGACACCGGCCTGCGCCTGCCGAAGGCGTCTGTGCCCCTTACCCGGCCTCCGAACCTGACGGGCAAACTGCGCTCATGCAGCTCCCCGCCGAAGCCGTTACCGCCACCGTGCTGATCGAGGTCGTACGGATCTCCGCCCTTCCCGCCAGGCGGGACGTCCCGTACCCCGGCACGGCGGTTGCCCACTGGGCCGGGAGCGAGGCCGACGCCGCCCTGGCCTTGATCGAGAGCCTGCCAGGCAGTGAACAGCACCGTTGCGGCTTCTCGCCGGGCTGGAGCGTCCGGGCATACGACGACTCTCTCGATCTGGCGCTGTTCGAGGCGGCGTTCTGCTTCACCTGCCACGAGGTCCGCATGCAGGGAACCGCAGTGCCGCCCGCTCTGGCCACTCAGTTCTTCGACCCGGGCGCCTTGCCGGCCCGGACCCTGCTGTCTCTCTTCCGCAAGGAAGCTCCGTAGCCGACCGACTGGATGAGCGTCACGACAGAGGCCCAGGACGCCTCCGTGCAGCCCGCTGGCTCCTCCCGCACAACTCGGTGTACGAGCCGATCCCCGGCGACGACGCGACGTGGTGGCGGTACTGCGGCGCGTCTAACAGCCGCGGCGGGCCAGTGGTGCGGGCGGGCTGAGCCGGGCCTGGGTTATAGCGGATCGACGGTGAGAAGGCGCTGGTCGAGGTCAAGGTGGATGATGCCACCGTTCTGCTCGCGCAGCTGGCGCCATGCGGTGTAGCCGGTGAGGATGGCGTGCTCCCAGTCGGCGGCGCGGCAGATGCTGACTTCGAGGTGGGCGGTCATGTGGCCGATGGTGGTGAGTAGTTCGTTGTCGATGTGCTTGATGTCGGCGAAGTAGCGGTGGCGGGCGGCGTAGGAGAAGACAAGGGCGGAGATGCCTTCTTCAATGGCGATGGCGCGGCCGCCGTCTTCGGCTTCGTCGGTGTGGGGGCTGCTTTTTCGTTTGCGGCCGAGGAGGAAGCGGGTGACGGGGGACCAGCCGAGGACGGCGGCGTGGGCGAGGTGGAAGGCGTCGTGGAAGCGGTAGTCGTCTTCGATGTGGGAGGCGCTGGTGAGGGGATCGCCGGCGGGGGTGCCGTCTTCGCGAGTGAGGACGATGACCGTACTGCCGTCGTCTCGGGTGGTGGGGGTGAAGGTGAGGGTGGTCTGGCGCGGGAGGCGTTCGTGGTCGGGGAAGTGGTCGTCGAAGCGGGTGTGTTCGGTGTCGGGGGTGGTGCGCCAGCGGTCTTTGGTCTTTTCCAGGCTGGCGGTGGCGATGTCGTCGAGGTCGAGGTCGAAGCGGTGGGCGAGGGCGGCTATGTACCACAGAACGTCGCCGAGTTCTTCGCGTAGCTGATGCTTGCCCTGCTCATGGGCGGGCCCGTCGCGCAGGTGTTTCTTGTAGGCGGTGGTGAGGGAGCCGACTTCGCCGGCGAGGCCGAGTAGGGGGATGAGGACGGGGTCGGTGTCCTCGGTGGGGGGTTGGAGGGTTTTGATGGCGGCCTGCTGGTAGCGCTGGAAGTCCACGCCTCACTCCTCGTCTGATCTTGGGACAGGTCTGTCGGATTCCTCGACGTTGTCGTATCGTAGGACACCGACGTTGGAAATGCAGACGATTGGGAGGAATGCTGAGCACCGTCACACCGGGCATCGACGACATCGTCTCGGTCGTCATCGAGTTCCTGGCCGAACTGCAGGAGAAGCCCGCAGCCGACGTGAGGGCCGAACTCGAGGACGGAGGAGCGGAGTTGCCGGTCGACTCGCTCCTGATCGTGGAGATCCTCACGCGCATTGAGGAGCGCTATTCCATCGCCATTCCTGCCGACCGCCAGTCGGCCGAGGCCACCCGGTCCGTGCAGGCGTTCGCCCGCGCGGTACGGGAAGCCATCATCGAAAGGCAGCAATCGTGACCCCTCCACCCTCCGACTCGCGAGCCCGCGATCCCGAACTCACCCGGCTCGGCGAACGGCTGAAGAAGACCCGCGACTACCTCAACATGTCGCAACAGTTCGTCTCCGACAACACCGGCATCCCCCGTTCGGCGATCAGCGACATCGAGCGCGGCGAGCGGCGTGTGGACAGCCTGGAGCTGAAGAAGCTCGCCCGCCTGTACCGGCAGCCGGTCGCCTACTTCCTTGCCGAGGAAGAGGATGCGGACGCCGGCGAGTACGCCCTGGCTGGGCTGCCGCGCGCACTGGCCCAGTTGACCGACGGCGACCAGAAGACGGTGATGGAGTTCGCCGAGTACCTCTCGCTGCGGCGGGCGGCCGAGAAGGAGCAGGAAGACTCCGCGGAACAGGACAGCCAGCGGTGAACTGGGCGGTGGCGCACCGCATCGCCGGGATCGCGGCTGCCCAGGCCCACCGTGATCTGGGCATCGACCGCACCCGTTACGTACCCGTCCACCAGGCATTGAAGAGAGCCCAAGTTGTCGGCATGGCGCAGCCGATGCCGCGCCTGTTCGGCGTCTACATCTCCCCCGCCGACAACGGGCCGGCCGTGCTGCTCAACGCCAATCTGAACATCGTCACCCAGCGACACACCGCGGCCCACGAGCTCGGGCACCACCAGTTGCGGCACCGTACGGCGGCCGACGACGACCTCAGCCCGGCGCTGCGGTGGGGCAACGGCAGCTGGCCGGACGAGGAGAAGACCGCGGAGGCGTTCGCCGCATGGTTCCTCATGCCGCGCCCGGCGGTGCTGGCCGGTCTCGACCGAATCTGCCGGGGACAGCCGACCAGTCCGGAACATGTGTACCGGCTGGCAAGGGAGCTGGGCACCTCCTACGCGGGCACCGTGCGGCATCTGCAAAACCTTCGTCTGCTGGATGCCGACCGTGCTCGCCAGTGGGCGAAGATCTCCCTGGCCGCGCTGCGCAGTTCCCTGGCGGGCGGGGCAGCCCTGTCTGCGGAAGCCCAGGTCCATGTCGTCACCACGTCATCCCATCGGCAGCAGATACATGCCGACGTCGGTGACGTGCTGATCGTCCGTAGCGCCGGAGCCGCGTTCGTCTCGCTGCCCAAGGGCCTGGCCCGCTGCACGGATGTAGAGCAGGCGGCTGTGGTGACCGACGAGCTGGGCGATCCGGTCGTGCTGGAGGTGTCGGCGGTCGACTGGGACGAGCCGGTCCGGCTGACGGTGGTGCGGGACGCGCCCCGCGCCGGTGTGCACGACGTCTGGCCGGACTGACCACCTGCCGCACCGGACTCCTTTTTGCCCCGTCGACCGTGCCAGGAGGATTCATGATCAGCTTCGATGTCACCGGCCGTGACGTCACCCGCGCCTGGATCGCCGCCTGCAATGCCCTGGATCGCAAGGACAACCCGTCGCGCACCGGCCTACACACCGTCGTACGCATCACCGACCCCACCACTGACGACACCGGCTTCCGCACGGAACTGGACCGGCTGCGCACCGCCAAACGGCACGAGCCGATCGATACCGTCGCCGGCACCCTCTTCCCGGCCGGCCTCGCGGCCCGAGCCGCCGATCACGCCGACCTGGTGTCCCGCTACCGCGCCATGTACCCGCGGCTGAGGAAGTTCCCGGGCAATGCGCACGGCACCTACTTCGGCCGCCTGGTCGCCTACCCCGGCGCGAAGAAGACCGACATCGACCAGGTCGGCAACATCATCAGCCGGCTGCGCAAGCAGGCCTCGGGCAAAGGGCCGATGACCGCCGCCTATGAAACGGACCTCACCCACCCCGACGACGGCGACGTACCGGCCGAGCTGCTCGTGCACGCCGCCGACCGCGACAACCTCTACCGCGGCTTCCCCTGCCTGAGCCACGTCTCCTTCCAGCTGGACCGTGACGGCCGGGTGCACGCCGCGGCGCTGTACCGCAGCCACTACATGTTCGAACGGGCCTACGGCAACTACCTGGGCCTGGGCAGGCTGCTCGCCTACATCGCCGACCAGGCCGACCTGGCCGTCGGGACCCTGACCGTCGTGGCCGGGCACGCCCACCTAGACGGGCCGATCACCGCCATACGCCCGCTGCTGAGCGACACCCCGCCCCTGGCCGCATAACACTCGCTTCAGCACGGCGCGTTGATCCCCCACTTGGGCGGGAACCAGGCCGGCACCGGTGCCGTCGAGGAGCGGTAGGCCTGCTTGATGCGGCTGCGGCCGCTGATCCCTGCAATCTCCGGGTGGGCGACGCGCGCGTACTTGTCGACCTCGCAGAACAGGTTCTGGCAGTCGATCAACTGCAGCGGGCGCCCACGCAACCCTGCGAAGTGCAGGCCCAGGCGGGCGAAGTGCTCGTCCTGGGTGTCGGCCATGTACCGGATGACATCGGCCTCGATGCCGTCGGCCGCCACACCGAAGCACTTGCGGATCCCGTCCCTCGCGCCGGGCCCGGCCACGACGAAGTCCATCTCCGAAAACGGCATCTGTTCCGCGTAGTTGAGGTCGATCACGAACTGGTACGCCAGGAACGGACCGATGGCCGGATAGCCAAGCAGGACTTCGTAGGCATCCCGCAGCGTTGACGCCGCCAGGACCTTCTCCGGGGCGCCGGACGTCATCATCATCTCCAGCAGCCGCAGATGATTGCGGTGCTTGCGCTGCTCCCCCAGCTGCGGCGGCGGCACGATGTAGGCGGCCGAGTACAGCCGCTCCCCCGCCGCGAATGCCCGCGACAGCACCCGGTCAAAAACCCGGTGGTCGTACCCGTCCCACCGCACCTCGCCCAGCTCGCCGGTCAGCAGCCGCCACGTGGACTCCTTGTTGAAGACCTTGAACAGCAGGGTGCGGAAGAAGACCTCCTCCCACTCCGGCTCGCCGTCGTAGATGACGTCACCGATCAGGACCTGGCTGACCCGGTCCGCGGCCCGGTAGCAGTTGGTGAACCGGTACCGCGACAGGATCGGATCACTCGTCCACGGCCCCTGCCCACCGGACAGCCGCGCCTCGTACACCGCCTGACGTGCCGCAGCAAAACGCCAGTACGTGTCGAAAACGGGAGTCGGGTGCAGTATCCGCCCCGCAATGCTGATCCCGGCCGCAGCAGCAGCCCCCGAGCCCTCCGGCCTCCGGCGTCCTTGCAGCAGCGTCACCATGCACTCAATATATATTCGATACAGGGTAGTTGGCACGGACAAGGGGGAACCGTGGACCTGCTGTGGCAGCAGCCCCGCCGCAACACACTCGTCACCTGGCCCAACGACGTCGACCAGCGCCTGGACATACTCGTGCGGGCCGCAGTCGCCGCCGGCGAACAGGCTTCCCGCTCCCAGATCCTGGCCGCACTCGTCGCCACCGTCGAAGCGAGCCCCGACGCCGTAGCCGATCTCCTCCACGCCTACCGGCGGCTGCCCAGCGATGCCCTGGCCGCGGACAACGAACGCCCCGACCTCCCCACCGTCCGCGTCCCCGGCCCCACCCGGTCGCCTAAGAAGTCGTCTCATTTGGTGAGTCTGCGGTAGCAGATGAGGGTGCAGGCGATGCTGGTGAAGG
>NZ_JASKMS010000056.1 GCF_030124145.1 Streptomyces sp. 378 | reverse complement strand
CCCGCCAAGGCTTCCTCACCCAGCCAGGACGAGGCCGCTACCAGAAACGGACTTAACGTCCACTAAGACCGCCTTCTTCGCGAAGGAAAGCGACCGGTGAACGCGTTGTACCGGTTGATCCATGCGGAGAAGGCGAACTATCCGATCGTTCTGCTGTGCCGTGTACTGCACGTGGCCCGCTCCTCCTACTACGCCTGGCGCGAGAGCGAGGCCGCCCGCCGGGCCCGCCAGGCGGCCGACGACGCACTCGCGCACGAGATCACCGTGCTGCACATCGCCTCCCGCCACACCTACGGTGTCCCGCGAATCCATGCCGAACTGCGGCGCCGGGGGCGACACGTGAACCGCAAGCGCATCGCCCGCCTGATGCGCGAGCGCGACATCCGCGGCGTCACTCGCCGCAAGAGACGCTCGCTGACCAGGCCGGACACGAAGGCGAAGCCGGCCCCGGACCTGATCGGCCGCGACTTCCATGCCGAGCGCCCCGGCATCAAGCTGGTCGGCGACATCACCTGCCTGCCCACCGCCGAGGGCTGGCTCTACCTCGCCTGCTGGCTCGACCTGGCCACCCGCGAGGTCGTCGGCTACGCCATGGCCGACCACCATCGCGCCGAACTCGTCACCGACGCCTTCGACATGGCTCACGGCCGGGCGCATTTGGAGCCCGGTTGTGTCATACACAGCGATCGCGGCAGCGAGTACACATCGGCCCAATTCCGCGACCGGATACGAACGTTGGGGCTGCGCCAGAGCTGCGGACGCACCGGATCATGCTTCGACAATGCCGCCGCGGAGAGCTTCTGGGCTCTGCTCAAGGAGGAGATCGGAACCCGGACCTGGCCCGACCGGGCCACCGCCCGCGCCGAGGTCTTCACCTTCATCGAGACCCTTTATAACCGCCGCCGCCTGCGCAAACACAGGACCTTCGGCTACCTCACCCCGGCCGAGACCAGGCAGTGCCACCAACACGCTCTCGCGGCATAACCAACGAGTGTCCACGATCAAGGGGAAACTTCACCCTCAACCACGCCCCTCCCTCGGATCAGCGCGCCAGGTGGAAGACGGCTGCGGCCACGATGGTGCCGAGGATGGTGCCTGCGATCACTTGGTTGCGTGTGTGGTCGCGCAGTTCGACGCGGGACCAGCCGACGACGACGACCAAGAGGAAGCCCAGGGCCATCCACGGGCCGTAGGTCTGCACGAGCATCGCGCAGGCACCTGCGGACACGGCCTGGTGGACGGAGATCTTCCAGGCGAAGGTGATTGCGGTGAGGATCGCGAGCGTCACGAGCATCGAGACGATGAGGGCAACCATGGTGCGCGGTGCCCCCGCGACGAGCATCAGGACGATGCCGGTGGCTACTGAGATCAGGATGACGGCCATCACGACTAGCCGTGCTGGCTTCGCTCCGACGTGTCTGTCGCCCCAGTGGCCTTTGCGAATGCCGTACTTGATGAAGGTGATCGGGATGACGGCCGCGAAGAGGGCGCCGACCACTCCCCAGGCAACACCTGTCCATTGTGCGGTGTGCCAGCCGACCAGCAGCGTGACAGCGATGATCCAGTTCTTCGGCTCAAGCCAGTCTGTAATGCGGCGGGCCAGCCGCGACTCGCTGGGGCGGACATCAGTTGTCATTTGAGGAGATCCTTTCCGAAGCGCCCTGCTCGTGGGAAATGGACGACTGTTCTTGCCGGACGAATTCGGAAACGACTGGCGAGGAGAGGTACGCGCGGGCAACAGTGCGCAACCATGACAGTTCGCTCGCTCTGTCTCGGCCAGTGACGCCGAGAGGTGGATATTCAACTCCCCGCAGTCGCTCCCCGTTTCGCGCGCTCTGGACGGCTGCACGCAGCCAGCAGGCTTCCGCCACTGCGTCAGAGAGTTGCGCATCGACCTCTTCTTGACGGACGAACCTCCGAGCCTTTGCGTACATGTCGACTGACACGTACTCGCGAAGCGCCAGGCAGGCATCCTCGATCTCGATGACGCACCGCTCCAACCGGAAGGGGATACGCCACCTGCCTACGGATGTCGCCAGCACCACGTACGGGGCTGCTTCCGTGAGCTGCGCCCAGAGGGGATGCAGCTTCCGCAGGGTGCTCCACGCCGCGACGTACTCCACGGCGACAGAGAGAGGAGGCAAACAGACCCCGAGTGCGACCGACAGGACGGTGGCCTGCTTGAGCGTTGTGGAGAGAAGGTTCTCCAAGTCTGGATAGCTGGTGCCGGAGGCGAGCTGAACCGTCACAAAGACGATGCGCTGGAGGGCGTACAGGCTTCCAAGCAGGGTTCCCAAGCCCAGAAATCCGAGGCCGGCCTTCCCCAGGAGAGTCCGGCTGTGGCGTACGCCGCCGAGGAACAGCCATGTCGCTACGACCATGGCGATGCCGATGTACAGCGTGAAGACCGTCATGTAGAGGACGGGGAAGAGGGCCCCACGGCCCTCTCCGAGCCTGACGGGCCCTCCTGGCGTCCAGTTGGCCAGGGCGTAGAAGGCAAGCATGAGGGGCAACGTCACGCCGGCGGCCACCAGTCGTGTGCGACGCGCCAGGCCCTGCGGTCGAACGACTGCGATGACGAAGTCGAGCAGATATGCCGCCGAGGTAACGCCGAGCAGGTGCTTCAGCAGCGGCGACAGCCTGGCGTCTGTGCCGGCGGCGGCATCGACTGCCTCTTTGACCTGCGGAACCTCGAACGTCATGGCAGCCGCGAGTGTCGCCAGGGTCAGCGCCAGGCTTCGCTGCTTGCGAGAGTGCCGGAGGGACGGCAGTCGCCACAGAGCCACCAGCCAGAGGACGCCGGCGACGAGGGTGGATGTGCTCATGAGCGGCGGTTCCTCCGTGGGTGGACCAGGGCGTCGTCGAGCCGCGACACCGCGCCGGACCGACCGCGTTCCCGGCCCGAGTGGGCAAGATCGTGAAAGAGCTCTCCCAGGCAGGAGGCGGCCATCTCGGCGTCGTACTCGGTCTCGCTGTCGTAGCTCGTCCGGCCGAGAGCGGAGAGCACGGCAGAGGGGTCGACCCCGTCAGGGAGGACTCCCAGTAGAGACTTGACGACGCTCTCGTTGTTCCCGGCGTGCCCGAGCAGCAGGTGCGCTAGCTCGTGGCGCACGATCTGCGCACGATGCCGCTCGCTGGTAGCCGCGACGTGAAAGACGTAATCCCCGTGGTCGAACGAGAGAACCATTCCACAGGGAGCGTTGGCCCCTCCTGTCTCAGGCAATTCGTGGAGGTGCAGGGGGCGGCCACGCTTGATGGCGAGCTGCCGGCATATTTCCTCCACCGCGTAGGGATCGGATATCTCGATCCCCCGCAACTGCTCCTCACACAGTCGCCTCAGCTGCGCCTCTCTGCGCGCGAATTGCCGATTGAACATGGACGAGATCCTTGCTGTAGCCCCCGAATGAGCGCCGACACGGCCTGCGCTAACCGGAACCCATCATTCGCGTGGTTCCAGCGGAGCTTTGCATACGTTCACATGGTTGCCCAAGGCGATCTTGAAGGATCACGCACGGCATACCAGTCAAATCCGCCCAGCGGGTGAGTGAGGTCACATCACTGCCCGGGCCTGTCGAGCCCTTCCCACCGTCGCGCCTGATTGATCACATCTGTGATCATCCTCAAGCTGTCCGCCGAGAGACCGTTGGCTCGAAGCGCAAGGCCGCGCACGTCGCTGTCGGCTACTGCCTCGATCAGCTCCATGGAGGCGCGCACCTTCTCGGCCTCCTCGGCGTCGTAGTCCGAGAAGAAGTACTGCTCTTTGACGTGGAAGTGGCCGGCAAGTCGTTCCACCGTCGTGTAGGTGGGGTTGGGCTTCGCCCCGGTCCGCAGCTGCGAGATCGCGCTCTCGGACACGGAGATCGCCCGAGCGACCTCGGCATTGGTGTAGCGCTTGCCGGTCTCCGGGTTCGTCTCGGTCTGGAACAGGTGGTTGAGCTTGTCGGCGAATGAGCGCCGAGCGTCGGCCGCGCCGCCGGGCGCCTCCGCCGGTCCGCTGGACTCCACCATCACCGACTCCTCTCATCTAGACGCCGACTCCGGACTGTACTGCAGTGTAGTTCCCAGGGCCAAAGACCGAGACGCTTCACTTCAGTGTTGACAGACTGGGATCACTTTGGCGTAGGTTTTCGATCACAGCTTCACTGAAGTGTTGCGGCGCCGACAGGGCACGGTAAGCGCTCCCTGTCCGGCCTTCGTGACCTACGTACGCGCTAGGACCGCCCATGATCGCTCCACCCTCGTCGCAGCAGCTCACGCGACTTCTACAGGGTTTAAGAACCAACTCTGGACCTTGACGCGGAGCCGTGCGTATGTTCGTCGTCCCCCGCCGGGCAGACCGCCCGCATGGACGAGCACAGGAGCAATGACGTGCACAACCTCCGGGCCTCATAGGTCCCAGGACACAGCGACGGCGCCCGAGAGCTGCAACTCCCGGACGCCGGACGCTTAACGGCTGTACCGCCCCGGCAAGGGCGGAGATCGCCACCATCACCACGCTGATCCCTTCCACGGGGCGTCTCAGCGTGGCAACACCAAAGGAGATTCTTGCATGCGCTCCGCCCTGCGCAAAAGGCCCTACCGTCCGGCCTGCGCGGCAGCTAGCTCCGCCTCGGCGCCTCAGCGCCCCGAGCCGAACCGCACCATCCTGGCCCCCGCGAGCCGCCCCTCCCGCCCGCCTGCCGGGAGCGGCCGATGAGCAGCGAAGCCCGCGAGTGGGTGTGGGAGCACAGTTCCAGCCGAGGGGCCGCGCGTCTGGTCCTGCTGTCGATCGCCGACCGGGTGGCCGACGATCAGTGCATCTCCTGGGCCTCGCTGTCCAGCCTGGCCAAGCGCACTCGCGCCTCGGTCTCCACGGTGCGCGAAGCCGTCGAGCGCCTCCTCCTAGCCGGCGAGCTGGAACAGCTCGACGACCTGGTGGGCCCGCAGCGCAGCACGGTCTACCGCCTGCCTCTCGCCGCCGAGGCCGTCGCACAGGCGCTGCGAGAGCAGCGGGAGGAAGCGGGCGACACGGCGGTGCCGGACGAGCCCGCCGGCCCTGCGAAGCTCCGGCTGTCGGCTCTGCGGCGGTACGGAATCCGCCCGCGTGAGGTGCCGGAATCCCCCGCGAGGGTCCGGAAACCGGCAGTACCGGAAACCGGCAGGTCGCGACGGAAACCGGCACAGCGGCGTACCGGCCACCGGCACAGCGATGTACCGGTCACCGGCACACAGAACCGTAGTGAACCTGATTTGAACCGGAGGTACAGCAGTGGTGGTGCTGCGGTCACCTCGGCTGCCGAGTGGCAGGTCGACCCCGCCACCCACACCTGGGCCCGCCAGCAGGGACACCTCGACCGCCTCGGCGAGCAGGGCCTGCAGGCCGCCGACGCGAAGTGGCGTGCCCACCGGGCGGCCCACGCCCCGAGGGCAGCGGAAGCCTGGGCTGCCGACTGGCGCTCCTGGATCACCCGGGAGCACGCCCCCAGCCGCCCGAACCTCTACGCCGTGCCCGGCCAGAACACCGCCGCGCCCGGTGGCATGACGCGGGCCGAGAAGCACACCGCCGCCCTTCTCGCCGCCCTGGACGAGCCGACCGGAACGGAGGGCTGACCGTGGACCGCCGCGAAATCGCAGCCCTGCTGGCCTACATCGGCCGACTCGACCCCCGCAGCATCCGCACCGACGAGGGCGAGGCCCGCGATCAGCTCGCCCAGTGGAACGAGCTGCTCGGTGACGTGCCGATGGCCACCCCGCACGGCTGGGACGCCCGCGTCGCCGCCCGCCAGCACTACCGCACCTCGCCGTACCAGATCCAGCCCGCGGACGTGGTCCGCCCCTGGGAGAGCTACCGGCGCGACCGCCTGGCGAGGCACTCCGATCCCACGCCGTCCGTCGACCCGGACGACCAGGCCGCCTGGACCGCAGAGCTGGTCGGCACCCGCCGCGCTGTCGCCGCCGGCATAGCGCAGCCCGCGCAGGCCCGGGCCATCACCAGCAGCCAGGAGGGGATCAACCCGAGGCTGCAGGCTCGGCTGGACCAGATCGGCTCCTGCATACCGCCCGCCGCCCGAGCCGCTCTCGCACCGTTCCGGCCCGCCCGGGCTGCACGCGAAGCCGCCGTCGCGCAGGGGCTGCCCGATGCCCTGAGCGTGCGATGCGAGTGGTGTCTGGCCCCGGTCGGCGAGCCGTGTCGCCGCCGCCGGATCGGCCCCAACGACGGGGTACGCGCCATCACGCCGCGCGCCAGCCCGCACCCCGGCCGCCTCGACCTCGCCACCGCCCAGCAGGCCCAGCAGCCCGCCCTGGCCTGACCGGCGCACCCGGCGCGTGCATCCCGTCCGCTGCACCGCCGCAACATCACCGTCCCGCACCGGCTGCGGCGCACGCCCACGCGCCGCAGCCGGCACCCGACGCCGCACCCGCCGAGCACCGCCCTAGCCGGCCGCCGCGGCAGCACATCGGAGACTCGCCTTGCGCCACATCACCACCCACGACGCGCCGGCCACCGGCCTGCGCGGCATCGCAGACACCAGCTGGCACACCCGCGCAGCGTGCCACGGCATGGACGTCGAGGACGCCGACGCCGTGTTCTTCCCCGGGCCCCGGGATCACGAGGAGATCGCGGAGGCGAAGGAGCTGTGCGGCTGGTGCCCCGTCCGCCGCGCGTGCCTGGACTTCGCCCTGGAGAACGTCCTCAAGGAGGGCGTCTGGGGCGGGCTCACCGAAGCCGAGCGGCGCCCGCTGCACGACAACCTGCACCGGCGCCTGGACTACCGGCGCGTGACCGCCTTCTTCCAGGGACGCGACGTGCACCTGACGGAAGCCGAGCGGCAGGTCGTCATCGACCACGCCTACGTCCGGGGCTGGCAGCCCGACCGGCTCGCCGCCGCCCTGCAGATCAGCCACAAGCACGCCCGAGACCTGCTCCGGCAAGCCGCCAACAAGGTCCTCGACCGCGACCGCAATTACGGCGTGCCCCGCCCCAAGAAGAAGCGGAAGAAGACCTCCAAGACCAAGGGCACCCCCACGCCCGCAGCTCCCGGCACGCAGCAGCCGACAGGCCGCCCGGCAGCGTCGACCCCGGCGCACGCCCCTCTCGGAAAGGCAGCATGACCCACCCCGTCCTCGCCTTCGGTGCTACTTCGGACCTCCCTCTCCTCCTCGCCGCCGTCGTGCCCGCCACCCTCGCGCTCGTGCTGACCGCGTGGACCATCCGGCGCCGGGGGACTCGCTCGCAGAAACGTCTCGGCGGCCCGGCAGTCAAGGTCGCCGCCGTCGCCGCCCTCGGCTGCACCGCCTACAGCGCCGACACCTCGTGGCGGTTCGCCGCCGACTACCTCGACATGGCCGGCGCCGCCGAGCGCGCCGGCATGTTCGCCGCCGCCGAACTCGCCCTGTTCGCCACCGCGCTGATGGCACGGCAGAACCTCGCCGTCCAGGGCGCCCCCGGCCTGCCGGGCACGCTGGTCTGGGTGATCACCACGGTGCAGGTGATCCCCGCCTACGCAGAGAGCGGCCCCATCGGCGGCACGGTCCGCGCCTTCGTCGGACCAGTCATGGCGGCGATGCTGTGGCACCTGGCCATGGGCATCGAACTGCGCCTGCGCACACCCGGCGCCGCCTCAAAAGGACTGATCGCCGTCCTGGGCCGGGAGGCACGCGAAAGGCTGCTGTCCCGCCTGGGCATCGCCGCGCGAGACCGCGACGCCGCACAGATCACCCGGGACCGGGCCACCGCCCGTGCGGTCACCCTCGCCGCCCGCCTCGCCGAGCGCACACCCGAGCAGCAGCGGAACCGTCGAGGCCGGCGGCTGACCCGACGCCTGTCGAAGGCGGTCGGCAGGGCTTCGGTCGGAACCGACCCCCTCCAGCGGGCACAGCTGCTCGACCAGCTCGCCGCCCGGCGACACGCGCTCGCGCTCGCCACGGTCCCGCTCCCTTCTCCCTGGTCCCCGGCGCACAGCAGCGCATCGGCGGCCGCGGTCCCCGCACAGCCGACATCGAATGTGCCGGTCCCCGTCCCCGGTCCCGACAGTTCCGACGAGCCGGTCCCGGACCGAGGACCGAGGACTCCTCGGGGACCGGTCCCCGAGGAGGCGGACCCTGAAGCCAAGGTCGGCGCGGGGACCAAGGGCGACGAAACGGGAACGGCCGCGGGGACCAAGCCCTCTGAAGACGGTGCGGTCCCGGGGACCGAACTCGCCGGTCCGGAAGCCGCAGCGCGGGTCTCAGCGGCCATGAGGACCGACCGCAACGCGCGAGAAGTAGCAGCTCAGGACCCGGATTCTCATCGGGGACCGGGCACCGCGAAGTCGGGGACCGAGGCCACCGAGGACCGGGGACCGACCGCCCCACAGTCCGGGACCGAGACCACCCAGGACCGAGGACACAAGGTCCCGCTTCGCCGGAAGCCGGCCAGGACGTCTCGGACGAAGAACAAGGACAAGCGTGCCCGGTCCCGCTCTCCGCAGACGGAGCGCCCGGCACGCGAGCTGGGTGAGCCCGAGCGCCAGCTTGTCCGTGAGGTGCGCCCCCATGTTCCCGCCCTGCTCGAACGGGACGGCAACGGAGCGATTACCCGGGTGCAGCTGCGCGAAATCATCCGCCGCCAGGGCCTGACGGGTGTCGGGAACGACCGACTCGGCCTGGTCCTCCAGGAGCTGCGGAACGAGGACATCACGACGACGAGGAGCACCGCCCGATGAAGACCTGCCACCAGTTCAACACCGTCCGGGCGGAGTACGAGCGAGAGATCGGGTTCATGCTCGCTCACTCCGAGCGGCACGCGGGCAGGCCGGCGGCGAAGTCCAGTGCGAAGCAGGCTGCCTCGGCGAAACAGCGGATGGCTCGCGCGCTCAACAGCCACGTCGGGCGCTGCCCCGAGTGCGGCTGAACCGGCAAAACCCCAGCTCAAAGCCCGTACCCATAAAGGTGGCCCGGCTCCGTGCCGGGCCATCGTCCCGCTTAGGAGGTACGCCGTGATTCCACGTCCCCCTCGTTCTTCCGAGCCCACCACCGCCGAGGGCGATGCCTGGGCGGACGTCTTGGTGCGCCGGCAACTCCTACACGCCGTCGTCCTCACGCCGACCGGGCAGTGGCTCGTCCAGGACCGCCCCGACGGGCCGGTCCGCGTCCTTGCCGGTCCAGCCGATGTCCTCGCGCTGGCCGCAACCATCCAGCAGCGCACCCGCTCTACGAGGCCCGAATCCCGATGACGAACGCACGCAAGAACGGCACCACCCCGGAACCTGATCCCGACTCCAACTCGGTCTCGGGGCGAGCAAGTTATCGCAAGAGCATTGCTCCCGAGGGGAGCAATGCTCTTGCGTCCCCCGCCCCTGGAGTGGCGGGAGCGGATCGGCACCGGGGGGCGCCGATCCGTGAGGATGCGACCGAGGGCGGCTCGCATCCTGAGGGGCAGGACCAGCACGCCTGCCACAGTGCGCACTGCACGCACACCGCACCTTCAAAGCCGCATGTGCAGCAGCGTGAGCGCCTGCGCGACGAGAACAAACGCATGCGCCAGCCCAGCTGCCGCATGAACGACGACGAGTACCAACTCCTCTCCCGTGCTGCCGCCGTGTGCAACATGAGCGTCGCCAGTTTCCTCGCCCACGCCGCTCTCAAAGCCGCCCACGATCTCGACCGTACGGCGGCGGAAATCGCCGCCCAACGAGAAGTCCACAACGAGCTCTTCGCTGTGCGCCGGCACCTCGGCCACATCGGCAACAACGTCAACCAGGTAGCCAAGGCCATCAACTCTGGTGCCGACGTCCCGTACGCCGAAGTCGTACTCGGCGCCGTCCAGCGCGCCACCCAGCGCGTGGACTCCTTCATCCAGCACTACCTCGACACCGAAACGCGAACCGGATGATCCCGCGCGTCCACAAACGCGGCTCGAACACGTTCGGCCTGCTCAACTACCTATACGGCAAAGGGACCCACGAGGAGCATGTCGACCCGCATCTCGTGGCGGCCTGGGACAGTTTCGCTCCCGATCCCGGTCGCGATCCGCAAGCTACGAAGCGACAGCTGCAGCAGCTCCTGGACCAGCCCGTCCAGGCGCTCGCGGAGTCGCGACGCCCGGCGAAGCACGTCTGGCACCTTTCGGTCCGGGCCGCACCGGATGACCCGGTTCTCTCCGACGAGCAATGGGGCGAGATCGCCCGACGCATGGTCGCCGCGACCGGCATCGCGCCAGCCGCCGACGAGGCGGGATGCCGCTGGGCGGCCGTGCGCCACGCCGACGACCACATCCACATCATTGCCACGCTCGTCCGCGAGGACGGCCGGCGCCCCCGGCTCAACAACGACGCCAAGCGATCTCAGGCCGAAGCCCGCCTCATCGAAGCCGAGTACGGGCTCAAGCAGCTCAGCACCGGGGATGGGACCGCAGCGCAGCGCCCGACCAGCGCCGAGCGCCACAAGGCCCAGCGCCAGGGCCGCGAGCGCACCGCGCGCGAAGAACTGCGCGAGAGCGTACGTCGAGCGGTGGCCGGCGCCAGAAGTGAAGAGGAGTTCTTCGACCGCCTCGCCACCGCCGGCCTGCTGATCCGCAAGCGCGAGGCCCCGTCCGGTGACCTGCTCGGATACAAGGTCGCCCTGCCCGACGACCTGAACAAGGACGGCGAGCCGGTGTTCTACCCCGGCGCGCGCCTGGCTCCCGACCTGTCCTTGCCTCGCATCCGCGAGCGCTGGTCCGGTGATGCGCAGGATGTGCCTGCGGCCCGGCGGGGGGAAGCGATTCGTACGGGGCCGGGCAGTCCGGCCTCCGCGCGCCGCGGAACGGCATCGGCCGTGTGGCAGGCCGTGCTCGTCGTCGAACACGGCGAGGACGGGGTCGCCGCCGCCCACATCGCCGCGGTCGGCGAGGTCCTGGACGCCCTCGCGAAGACGTCTGCCGCCCACACCCGCCGCGAACTGCACGACGCAGCAACGGCTTTCGAACGGGCCTCGCGCTCTCACGTCCGCGCCGTACGCGGGCACGATCGAGCCCTGCGACAGGCCGCCCGCGACCTCGTCCAGGGCGGCCCGGCCCTCGGCCGCGGTGAGGACGGAGCCACCACGGCGATGGCGATCGACATGCTGTTCTTCCTGATCACCGCCACCGCGCACTGGCACGCCAGGAAGGGGCACGCCCAGCAAGCAGAGGCCGCCGCCCGGGCAGCCGAGCACCTGCGCGCCGCCTACCGGTCCGCCTCGACCCAGCCGCTCGGTGTGCTCTACCAGCGCGGCCGGCGTCTGAGCCGGCCGATGCTCCAGCGGCAGACGGTGCTGCTGCGTCAGGCGCTGCCGGAGCTTGCCGAGCAGATCCTGGCCGAACCCGGCTGGTTCGCCCTGGCTGCCACGATCGCGGAAGCCGAAGCCGCCGGCCACGACCCGGCCGCCCTCCTGTCCGACGTTGCCGCACGGCGTGAACTCGGCACCGCGGACTCCGTCAGCGACGTGCTCGTGTGGCGGATGCGGCGAACAGCCGACCTGCCTGCCGACACCACCCACCTTCCCGAAACCAGCAGCACGGAGAACCGGTCCGCGACGCGCGGGACGACCACCAAGCCCTCCTCACCCGCCAGGCGGCGCAGTGGAGAGGAGACATCGCGTCCGACCCGGTAAGCCCACCGGATGCCTGCACGCAGTCTCACCGCATCGCCGCAGTGCCGTACCGAGACACGCATCGTGGCCGACTCGCCATCCGGGCAACCGAGAGGCCGTGCACCCCTGCTGACCTGGCCGAAGGGACTGTGGACTTTGTGAATTGAAACCGCCGGGGGCGTGGGGCACGATCATGAAACGCGCAGGACGAGGTACCGAGGTGGAGGAGGACGCCAGGGTGTTTCACCGGATACGCCGCAGGGCCAAGGAACCGAGCGAAGCTCAGAAACGGTTCGCCGAGCTGCACGCGCAGCTGCAGGGCCAGGTCCCGCCCGGCATCGGAGTGCCGACGCCTGAGCCACAGTCCGTCGAGCCGGCTGCCATCGTGGACGACTTCCTCCCGCCTGAACTGCGGGTGCCGAGCCACGACCAGGTCGAAGGCAAGATGATGCCGTGGAAGCAACCCCTGGTCCTCGAGGGTGAGATGGCCGCCTGCACCGAGTGCGGCGCATACCGGGACTGGCTCATCCTCTCCACCCGCGGTGAGATCTGGCTGCGCTGCCGGGCCGGACACCAGCAGCAGGAGACCCGCATCGACACCGCCTGGTACAACCGGCACTCCGGACCGGCGGATGCGACGCACGCCACGTTCGAGGACTGCCTGCGCCACCTCGGACACTGACCACCACTCCTACGACCCCACCGGGCCCGCGGGCCCGCACTGACCACCCGTCGCCTAGCACCAAGGGGTCAGTTCCGTCATGCGCGTTCGCGTCGCCACCACCGCACTCGGCATCACCGCCGTCCTCCTCGCCGTGCCCGCCTGCTCCACCGAAACCACCGGGTCCAAGCACCAGACCTCCTCCCGTACGGGAAAGCCAACCGAGGCCGCCCGGGAGCCAGCCGCGTTCTCCTCGGCCGCGCTCGAGTCCCGCCTGCTCGACCCGCGCGACCTCGGCAGCGGCTACCTTCCCAAGCCGGAGCGTCCGGCCCAGCACGACGACATCACCGTCATCGGCTGCCCGGCTCTGAGCGAGCTGGGCGGCGACGCGGCGACTGGCGGCACGCTCTCCTTCCCGCACAAGGCGAAGGCGGACTTCACCTACGGCGGCAGCTCCTCGGAAATCTCCGAGGAGCTGTACAGCGACAGCACGCAGAAGCTCTCCGACGGCATCACCCGGATCTTCGACGCGATGACCGGGTGCCCGACCTATCAGGTCGTCGCGGGCGGCACCCCGGTCAACGTGACCTCACAGAAGCTGCCCGCACCCCACGGCCTCGGTGATGAGCAGTGGAGCCAGCTCCTCACGTTCTCCACGGGAGGACGGAACACCGTGGTCAAGCAGACCGCCATCCGAGACGACAGCCTGCTGCTGATCGTCTCCGGCTCCCCGGCCCTCGTCGACCGCCACCTCGACAAGGCCCTCACCAAGGCCACGGCAGTCGGCTGACCAGCGCCCGTCGCGCTGCTGCCCCGACCAGGATGGTCGGGGCAGCAGCGCTGTACGGCTTACCTCACTGCACGGTCTGGCAAGGTCTCAACGAGATGTGAACCATGCGGTGATTGAACTGCCCATCGTTGCGACGAGTGCCGTGACGACGGCGGCCACCAGCCAGGGTGAAATGCGTTGGACGACGACGTGCACCCCACCGAGGCGGAGTTCAAGGACAGGCTGCTGCTTCTCTTCGGTTCGAGGCATACGGCTATTCAGCCGCACAGGAACGTGGCACCGCTACGCCATACCTTCGCCACTTCGCCCCACTTCAACGAGCCTCCGAATACCACATTCTGAGCGGCACCACTACGCCAAAACGTGGCCACTTTCCCCAATTTGAGGCGCTGGGAATACCACACGGGACGTCCCCGCCGCTACCTTGGGACGACCCCACTTCACCCCACTTCACAGGCTGAGGCCAGGCAGGCCCGGCGCCCCGTACCCGTCGCTACGGCTGCCCTCCTCCGGCTCGATGTCTCGCCGAGCCACCGACAACAACGCCAGAAGCCCGGCCTCCGTTCGGGAGGACCGGGCTTCGTCTATCGGGCTGAGGGCTACCGCCGCTTGCTACGCCGGTGCCTGCAACAGTCGCTCCCGTGTGGCCACGGGCAGCACCCGCCGCAGAACTGGTGCCGTCGAACCGAGAGAGGCCGCGAAAGCCGCCACGAGGTCGTGCGGCACGCTGGAGCCGAATGAGGCAGCCCACAGGCAGGGCGCGCCTAGCGCGGGCTCTGCCCATGCCTGCCATCCGGCCGGCCCCGTCTCATCGGCTTCGGCCGTCAGGACGCGCGGATCGGCATCCTGGATGAGAGGCGGCACCTCCCCGAGGCTGATGTGCGAAGTGAACGTCGGGTCCGTCGCTGCCGTGTGGGGCTGATCGATGTCGGGGAGCCAGCCGTGTGCGGTGACGGCGTCGAGGACCAGCTCCGGGCCGTCGAGCGGCATGGCGGGCTCATCGCGGGCGTCGAGCGCGACGAGGAAATCGGCCACCGCCTCGCCGGGGACGTCGGTGGTGAAGTAGGACGACCATGACGCGAGCGGGCTGCTCGTGTTCGCACGGGCCGAGATCTGCCAGGTGATCGGCAGGTCACCCAAGTGAAACGGCTCGTCCGCAAGATTCCACTGCGCCCAGCGAAGGGCGTCGGGGCTGATGTGCAAGACGGTGCTGCGCAGGACCTGGCGGTCCTCTGGTGCCTCGTCCGGCTCGTGCCGTCCGCGGACGATGGCCAGGCTGGTCCAGCCCAAGCCGGAAAGCGTGCCAGCGACGGCGTCGTAGAGGCGCCCGTCATCACCGGCCAGATGGCGGGGACCTACCCAGAACGCGGGCTGGCCGCCACCCGGAGTGGACGGATCGAGCGGGAAGTCGGGATACAGGGGCGCCTCCAAGGGCTCGGTGCGGGTTCAGTGGCCGCCGGCACGGCGGCGAGGGCGGCGCGCGGGCGCCTGGACGGGGCCCTGCCACGTCAGGGCAATCGCGACCTCGGGCGGGAGGTGACCGATCTGCGCGTCCGGGTCCGGCCCCTCGGCGAGGTAGACGACCGTCCGGTCGGCCTCATCCACGGACTGCAGCACCTGCGCCAAGCGGTGTGCCATCGGGAAGAACGGGTTCATGGCCTGGCGTACCGGAACACTCCGGTCGCAGCCGGACAGCAGATCGATGAGATCGCCGACGGTCATCTCCGAGGACATCACGAGCAGCCTCCTGGGGTGAGGGAGAGGGATAGGGGGAGCGGTGGAATGGTTCGGCGGTCATTAGTCGGCCGATCGGAGGGTGGCCACTCCCTGTCGGTGGCCGCGCCTCAGAGGCGGCGTGAGGTCTCCAGCACGCGCGCTACGGCGGCGGCCACAATGTCGGCCGGCGTCTCGGTGTCGAACGACAGGTGGTAGCCACGGACCTTGGCGGTGCCGGTGACGGCGATCTTCCATCCCTCGCCGTCCGTACCGGGGCGTCCGAGCGGGAACCAGCCGAGGTAAAACCTGCCATCCTTCGAGCTGACGTGCACGTCCGCACGATCATCGACGATCAAGTGGAAGTCCTCCGCAGAGAACTGGTCCATGACCAGCGTGGGCTGGCCGGGGCCGAGCTGCCACTCGCGCAGGCGCAGGGCTTCGACGGTGGTGGAGAAGCCGGGGCCCGCAGGAGCTACGGTCACAGGCAATCACCTCTCTGACCTGGGGTTTCTTGCAAGGTCGTTTACGTTGACATGCCCGCGCACTCGTTGGCCAGTCTTTCCGCGATCTTTCCTGTCTGCCCCCGGCGAACTTGTGTCCTTTGACGATGAACTCAGCCCGCCGGTACTCGTTGACCTGCGGCGGCTAACTTTGCTGTCGAGGTGGCGGTGTGGCGTGTGTTTCTGCGTCCAGCCCTGTGGCCTGCGGCGACTGAGTTGGATGGCAGGGGTGGCCGTTGGGCTGAGTTCGACATCGGCGCACAACTTGTCCTGGGACAACGTATCGAGGTTCATCTTTCTCGCGGCGAGAGTGCTGATTGGACTCAGTGGGGCGCTTGCACTCGGTTCATTGGGGCAGGGCAGGTGATCTGGTGAGCGTTCTGTCGCCGAGCGCCGAACTCCGTTTACGGCTGGCGGCGCCGCAAGGGCAGCCACGCTCGCCGGGCCGGCGCCTCGTGGGCACCAACCTTGAGAGCGGATCTGGCCACCTTCAAGAACAGGCTGTGCTGGCCGTGGTAGGCACCGGACAATCTGGTCCGAGCCGCCATCTGTTGGCCCCGGTCTCTTCGTACTGTGCCAAGCCGGACTGGTTCTGGGGCATGGTCGTAGAGGAGAGACTGCTGAAGCGCAGTGGCCATATCGACTAGGTCCATTGGAGCGCGAAGTTCGAGGGCAGCGAAGGCCCGCTTCAACGGTTGCGGATCCAGGTCCCGGGCCCGGCGCTCCATCTCGTCCCAGCGTTGGTTGAACGCGTCCTCATACATGGCTTGATAGACATGGTAGACCTGCTCCGCCTGGAGGAGGAACTCTGCGCAGAGAGAGGGCAGGAGTTCTCTGATCCATGGGGCATCGGCTTGGTAGCGTGCCGCACTGGCCTGACTGCGTCCGGCTATGGCCACAGCACCGGCGCCCAGGAGAGCTCCGCCGAACGCCGCTCCCGCAGCGATCAAGCCGAGCAGGAACTCGCTGTCCAAAAACCCTCCAACTCGTCATGGAAACCGCAGAGGTTACCACGGATGACCATGCTGATCATTTGGGGTTCGGTCGATGCGCGTCACCTCCGCAGTCAGGCGGTGTCGAATGCGTGGTGAACCGCGAACGCTCGCGATTTCATGCTTCGGCACGGCGAAGTCGCCGAAGATCGAGTATGGCCGAGGCGCCCGTTCTCCGACGGGTAGAAGCCGGTGATGGAATAGCGGACCTGGCCGTGCCAGACGTCGAATTCCATGACCCAGGACTCGGCCAGGTCATCCACGACGGTCAGTGCCGGGTGAATGCCAGCGGTGGGCCGGTACAGGAGTATGGCCACTGGAACCGGGCATTCGCCGAACACGGAGTCGGCATGGAAGGCCCTGGCTGTCACCATGTGTTCCACGAGCGCACCGGCCGCGTGGTATTCGGCCGGCACCTGCTGGAGGAGACCGTCCAGCTCGATCACGATGGTGCGGTAGCGCTTTTGCGTGCCTCTGCGGCGTGGCTGCAAGGTCACAGGGTCACCGCCGGGTGCGAGGCGAGCGGGGTGTCGTAGCGCATCCATGAACGCATGGCAGCAGCGGTGTGGGGCTTGCCGGAACCGAGAGCGCGGTATCCGTCAAAGATCCAGCCCGTCACTTCCAGGAAGGTGCCGCGGCCCGTGCTGATGTCCAGTTCCGTGTTGAGGAAGGCGGGCCGTTTGGCCACCGCGAAGCCCTGCCAGGCGCGGTCCCAGCGGAACAGTGTGCCGAACTCCGGGTCGTCCCAGACCAGGAGGCGGTTGCGCGCGTGTGCGGCTCGGAGGTCGAGGATCCAGAGGTCTGTGTGGGCCTCCCGGCCGGCGACTTCCACCGGGGTAAGAGGGTGGGTTTGGATCTCTGCCCGCTTGCCGCAGCGCAGCAGGCAGTCGGCTCTGCGGTTCCCGAGTGCGATTTCGGTGGCCACACCCCAGTCCTTGACTTCTCTGTGCCAGGTGGACTCGGTCACAGGGCGCCCGCGTATCGGAGGAGCTCGGCGTCTTCGTCGTCCAGGCCAAGGGCCTGGGCTCCGACCTCGGCAAGGTAGTCGGCGAGGTTGAAGATGCCGGGGATGCTGTCGATGCCGACAACGAGCCGGTCGTAGCGCTTGAACAGGGCGAGGATACGGTTTCCTCGGGCCCGGTGCTCCTTGGCTCCTTGGGCGGATTCCTTGGCCGCACTCTCAAGCCGGTCCGCTTCCATGAAGTCACGCTCGGCAAGAGGAGGCAGGACTTCCATGATGCGGTCGAGGTCTTCCAGCACGAGTTGCTGGGCCGACTTCTCCGTGAGCTCGCCGCCCTCACCGATCAGGACCTTCGCGACGACCCTTTCATCGTCGGATCCAACGCCGTGCGAGCCGGGAACCGTAGCGTCGCCGGGGCCCGATGCTCCCGTTCCGCAGCTCGGACCCATGACGGTGGGGCCACCCTGTGTGGGTCCGGCCGGGCCAGCGAGAGCGGCGATACGAAGTTCCTTGCAGACCTTGTTGAACGAGGTGGTGCACATCGATTTCACCGCGCGGTCGAACACAGGACGGTATTCCTCAGAGAGCACGTTGATCTTCGACCGGATGACGCTTTGCATCCGGGCGAGCTGCTCGGCTTCGCTCCCGCCCTGACGGATGCACCGCAGAGCCTCCCGGTCGAGGACGTCGCGTACGGCGTTGGGGTAGCGGCCGGCGGCATTGGGGATAGGCACGGGTTTCTACTTTCCGGAGAGGAGTCGGATCGTTCGGGGGCGTTTCTCCAGGACACGGCCGGCCCAGGAGACGACCGAGTCACGGATGGATTCGACGGACTGCCACACGTCGGGGTCGTCGACGTCTGCGAAATCGTCGGGACCCAGCAGGAGGATTTCCCTGCACTTGTGGGCCAGGCCGAAGTAGCGGATGGTCCAGTCGGCACGCGGATCGCGTTCGTCGTCGCCGATCAGCTCGTTGAGCAGTTCTTCGTCCGGATCCGGCGCGGGGCGCATCTGCTCGCGCACGTACCGGGCAACCTCCTGGTCCTGGAGGACCTCGCGCACGGTCGGCTGACGCAGAATGGACAGGACGGCTTCCGGGGTTTTGGTCAGTTCCGCGACCACGGCCTCCCGCACCCCTGCACGGCCGAGCTGAGCGACGATCTCGCCCGGCGTCTCCGTGCCGCAGGCCGCTCCGTCCGCCAGGCCCAGGGCCCGGCAGTACTCCCCGGCGTCGAGTACGGCCGGCCATCCCGCCCGCTCGGCGCCGGCGAGCCGCCCGAGCAGAAGCCCGACACGACGCGAGCGCTCGGCTGGGTCTGTTACGCAGGCCGCGACCACGCACTTCCACGGCACGTGGACGGAGGATGTGGCGAGACGTTCACGGAATTCCGCGCCTGCCAACGCCGTGACGCGCTGGTATCGCTCAAGCGTGTCGGCCGCATAGCCGAGTTGCCGTGCCAGCGGTTCCAGGGCACTGCTCACCGCCAGGCTGGACTGCTCGGCGATCTCGGCGCACACGTCGCCGAGTCCGAAGCGCGCCGCAAGCTGCACCCGCGTCGCCTGGACGTCCTGCTCCGCGAACCATCTCGCGCGTTTGAGCTGATCGTCGGTGTAGCCGGGATCTGCGCTGCTGCCCGGCTCGATCCACACGTTCTCCATGGCCGAGGACGGTAGAAGCCCGAACCGTCAGAAATGGCCGCGAGCCACTCGAACAGCCGCGCAGAAAACGGGTCGACGACCAAGATCTCAAAAATGTGCCCTACGGCCGATCACCCCCGAAGTCCGGTTTGACCCGGCCCAGTCGAGGGCCTGAATCTGCCCCGCGTGACAATCCGATCGTCAGGAGAGGTAATGCTCGGCGCAGAGGAGCGGCAGGAGTTGAGCGCGGGGTACCCGTCGTTCGTCAATGGAATCCCGGAGCGCGACTGGCCCCATCTCCGGCTGGGCGAGGAAGACCAGCGGCTGATCCAGAGCAAGCGGGGCGAGCACAACCGTCTCGGCGTCGCCGTGCAGCTGACGGTCGTGCGCTTCCTGGGTCGCTTCCAGACTGACATGGAGAGGATCCCCGAGGAGCTGGTGCTGCGCGTGGGCGAGCAACTCGGCATCTCCGACCCGCTCGCCAAGATCAGGCTGTACGGGAAGAACGGCAACACCGTTCGAAACCACGTAAGAGAGATCAGACGGGAACACGGTTGGACTTCCTTCGTGGAGGGCGAGGCCCAGCTCGTGGCCTGGTTGGAAGACCGGCTGAAGTACTCCACTGACGGCCCGAAGGCGATGACGCTCCAGGCCCTGGTCTGGCTCCGCGGGCAGCGTGTGCTCCTCCCCCGATACTCGACGCTGCGTGACCTGGTGACGCTCTGCCGCAGTAGAGCCGAAGACGCGGTATCGAAGGAACTCTTCTCCAAAATGAGCCGTCAACAGGTCCGCACTGTCGACTGGTTGATGGAGGTTCCCGCCGGCGAGCGCACCAGTCGTCTGGACAGCCTGCGTCGCGGTGTCGGCGTGCCCTCGTGGGCGAACTTCGTGAAGGCACTGTCACGCGCGGACGAGATCCGCGCTCTCGGGTTCCTTGCTGTGGATGTCTCGTCCATCCCCGACCGCAAGCTGGCGCAGCTAGCCGATCACGCCTTGACCGAGCGGGTACCGCGCCTGAAAGAGCAGACCGGCAAGCGGGCTGCAGTACTTGCGGCCATCAAGCGTCTGGAGACGAGCGCCCTGGACGATGCCATCGACATGCTCGACAAGCTGATCACCGAGGGCTTCATCTCCAAACCCAAGAGGTGGGCCGACAAGGCCCTCGTCGACGCCTACCCGCAGTTCGCCCCGGACGGCACCCTGACCGCAAAAGCACTGCTTGCCGTCCTGGAATCCGTGGCGGAGAGCATCGACCACGAGAGCGGTGAAATCACCGACCCGGTCACCGACACCGACTCCACGCGCGCGGTGCTGGAGACGGTCGCTGACCGGGACACTCTCCTGCGGGCGGCCAAGAATCTCCTGGAGTACATGCCGGCCCAGGACTCCGATACCCATGAGGCCCGTCGTGCCAAGGCACTGGAACGGTTCCGAGACGTACGGACGTTTGTACCCGTCCTTGTCGGCAGGGTCCGCTTCGGCGCGCGTCCCGCGGGCCAGGCCGCACTGACCGCCCTCCACGCCTTGCCGCCTCTCCTGGATCGCGAGGACGTACGGCTCGACGACATCGACACCAGGTTGTTGAGAGGTTCCTGGAAGCGCCTCGTGAAAGGTGAACCCGAACAGTCCGACGGCGCGGTGAACCTGGCGGCATACGCCCTGTGTGTGGTGGAGACCTTCCACCGGCATCTGTGCAAACGAGAGATCTTCGTTCAGGGCTGTTCCCGCTGGGGAGACCTGCTCGCACGACTGCTGTCGGGCGAGGTCTGGGCACAGGCCCGGCCCAGTCTGCTCACCAGCCTGGATCTGCCCGAAGACCCCAGCGCTTACCTCGACTGCGCGGGCAGAAGCCTGCACGCCGGCCTCGCCAGAGTCGCCTCCCGCATGCCCGAGGGCGCTCAAATCACGCTCGGCAGCGGCGACTTGGCCCTGCCGAAGGGGCGGCCACCGCGTCCATCGAGCCTGAGTCGCCAAGTGGACAAGATGCTCCCCAAGGTAGAACTGCCCCAAGTGGTGCTCGACGTGCTGAGCCGGACCGGCGGGATCGCCGCGTTCACCACACGCAACGGCAACCCCTCCCCTTACCCGGAATTCGAGCTGTCCGTAGCCGCCGTGATGGTCGCGTACGGCTGCAATATCGGCCTCGAAGCCGTCGCGAACGAAGAAAAGGACGCCCTCAAACTCGACCGCCTCACCAGCATCAGCCGCGAATACTTCCGCCCCGATGTGATCGAGGCGTGCACCACCCTCATGCTCGGCGCGGAGAGCGAGGCACTCACCACCCTGCAGTTGGACGGGGAGCGCCTCGCCTCCGTGGACGGCCACGGCTTCGTCATCCCCACACCACAGCCTGACCTGCGCGTCGCGCCCGAAGGCAACTCCGAGGTCACCTGGCTGACCATGCTGACGGAGCAGGCCATCCAGCTGTCCGGGCGCATGGTCAGCGGCCGGCCCAGCGCCGCGCTGGAGGCACTCAACACCCTTACGACGTACCGGGACCAGACCAGCATCCCGGACAGCCGACATCCCGAAGCCATCGTCGCCGAGGCCGGGACGCACGAGGACCTCGTCTTCGGCCTTCTGACCCTCTCCGGCTACTCCTACCAGCCCGCCCCGCACCAGATCAACGACACCAGGCTATGGCGCATCGACAGGTCAGCGGACTACGGACCTCTCCAGGGCGCAACACGCCGACACATCGACCTATCGCAGATCGCGGCACACTGGGAAGACATCCTGCGGGTGATCGGGTCGATCCACCACGGTGCCGTCAGCGCACACGACACGCTGCGGATCCTGACCCGCAACGGCCAGCCCACCGACCTCGGATCAGCGATCGTCTCCTTCGGGCGCATCGCCAAAACACGCCACCTGCTCCGCCTCTACGACAACCCCGAGTATCGGCACGGGATCGAAGCACAGAGCCGGCTGCACAAGGAACGCGCCGACCTCGCCAGACGTATCTGTCACGGCATCGACGGCCCCTTCCCCGACTACTACCCCGGTCTGGAAAACCGGCTCGGTGTTCTCGGTCTCGTCCTCAACACCGTGGCCCTCTTCAACACGGTCTACATCCAGAAGATCGTCGAGAAGATGCGCGCGCAGGGCAAGGTCATCTCCCAAAGCGACCTCCGCCAACTCCCTCGGATGATGTACGGCCACATCAACATGCGCGGCCGATTCCACTTCGAGCCGCCTACCGACACGATGTTCGAGATCCCCGACGTGGAACCGGATCCCACCTGACGACCGCAGGCCCAGGTGGAGCCCACCCTTAGAACTACTGAACCGTGAGCCGCTCCGCCTCCCACCCCAGCCGGTGCCTCACCGAGGTACCGGCTTCGTCCTTGCCCGCCCATGTCCACGTTCACCAGCCCGTGGAGGGTGCACCCCTCGCCCCCCCGACGCCGCGTCAACTTCGATGGGGCCGGAGCAAGAGGAACTCCCGTTCTCAGTCCAGCCGAGTCACGCCAGACCTGTGACCAGGTAACACACCCCTTAACACACACTTTTGCGATCTTGGTCGCCGAAACGGCAAGGCCAGCGTGAAGCGAATGCCCCATAGGGAAACTGAGCGGGCGCGCCACGGAGATAACCATCGTGCACAGACGGTAGCGACCCAGGGTCATTGCATGATTGGGATCTGTCCGGGTTCGTCACGTGAGGCCGAGGGCTCGTAGGGG
>NZ_JASKMS010000055.1 GCF_030124145.1 Streptomyces sp. 378 | reverse complement strand
TAGCTCGCTGGGCTCATAACCCAGAGGTCGCAGGTTCAAATCCTGTCCCCGCTACTGAAGGCCGAGGGCCGGAATCCGAAAGGGTTCCGGCCCTCGGTGCATTTCCCCGTAACTCTGTTGACGGCCATTACGGTCGGTGAGTGAACCGTCCCGTTCCGCATAACAACTGACACACCGTCAAAACCCGTCAGTCACGTGCGATGCGGTCAACTCGCCCGATTTAAGCCGGTCGTGGCAGGTAAGTCCGCGCGAAAAAGGTTAATGATCAAGTGGAATCGCTGGAATACCCCTCGCGCGTCTATTAACGTTCGATAACGCAGCGCGGTCGTCCCAGCCGTCACAGAAGGCGGCTCCGTGCGCACGCGCCGAATCCCGAAAGGGAACCGGGGAACCACCACTTGGGGTGAATCGCGCGGATGCCACCGTGGAAGCACGGCGGGTATACGCGCGTAGGAGACCTTCCTGCTCCGAACCCGTCAGCTAACCCGGTAGGCGAGAAGGAAGGAAAGGAGCACGCCCACGTGGCGTCCAACCGGCCTGCCCCCGCGGCCCCGCTCGCGCCGAAGCGCGACACCGACACCTTCGGCTACGGCGGTCAGCGCACCGACGAGGGCCCGTTCCAGGAGTGGAACCCCACCGAGGAGTCCATCCGTCCCGTCCGTGGCCGGCATCGCGTCACCAAGCAGCGCGGCGGAGGTCTCGCCCGCAGCTCCACCGTCCTCGGCGTCGGTGTCATAGCCGCCGTCGGTGCGGGCGGCATGGCCAGCGCCCAGACCGGCAAGCCCCCGGTGTCCATCTCCGTGCCGGACCTGCCCTCGGTGGGTTCCCTCATCTCGGACGACGACACCCCCGAAGGTTCCGCCACCCCGCTCAGCAGCCTCGGCACCGCCACGGCGGACCCCGAGCAGGGCACCTCCGGCGCGGGCGCCGGCGAGGCGCTGCGCGCCCGGATCCTGGCGCAGGTCGAGCACCAGCAGGACCAGATCGAGACCAAGGCCGCCCAGGACGCGGCCGCCGCCGCCGAGAAGGCGGCGGCGGAAGCCGTCGCCAAGGCGGAGAAGGAAGCCAAGGCCAAGGCCGCCGAAGCCAAGAAGAAGGCGGAGGAAGAGGCCGAGAAGAAGGCCGAGGCCGAGCGGCTCGCCGCCCTCGCCAAGCAGTTCACGCTGCCGACCTCCTCGTACACCATCACCTCCAGCTTCGGCCAGGCCGGCGCCTACTGGTCCTCCGGCTACCACACCGGCCTCGACTTCGCCGCCCCCACGGGTACGCCGATCAAGGCGGTGCACAGCGGCACCATCACCGAGGCGGGCTGGAACGGCTCGTACGGCTACAAGACCGTCCTCACCCTCGATGACGGCACCGAGATCTGGTACGCGCACCAGTCGTCCATCGGCGTCAGCGTCGGCCAGAAGGTCAGCACCGGCGACGTCATCGGCCGCGTGGGCGCCACCGGCAACGTCACCGGGGCGCACCTCCACCTGGAGGTCCACTCCGGTGGATCCGCCGGCGGCATCGACCCGATGGCGTGGCTGCGGAGCAAGGGACTGAACCCGTAAGCCACCCGGACCCGTTGAAGCACCGGCGGCCCTGACGACGACCCCCCGACGTCAGGGCCGCCGGTTTTCCGGTGCGGTGTCCACGGGAGTGTCGCGCCCTGTGTGGAATGAGGTCCCGTGGGCGCGGTGGGCGCGGTGGTCGCGGTGCACGGTGGCCCTCGCCCGGCTCCGTGGCGGGCCGGGCGCGCGGTGGCACGGCGCGGAGGCCTTGGCCTGAGCCCGGGCTAGGAGCGGTACGGGTTGTACGCGGGGTAGGGCGCCGGCTGGTGGCCGTGGCCGTACACCCCGTACACCGGCCAGGGCAGGGTCGCCGCCGGGACCGGAGGAGCCGTCATCCGGGCCGCGTGGTCCAGCGCCGGGCGAGCCACCTCCCGGCGCCGCCACAGCTCGCCGAGCAGCTCCCGCTCCCGTACGGCGAAGTCGGAGGCGGTGCTGCCCTGCCGGGCCCGGTGCCGCAGGAACGCCAGCGATGTCGCGTACGCCTCGTAGCGCGCCACCTCCCGGGCCGCCGCCCTGCCCGCGTGCCGGCGGGCGTACTGGCGGGCGATCCGCCGGGCCCGCATCGAGCCGAGCGCGAACGGCTCGGCGGGGGTCAGCCAGCCGGCCACGGCGTAGGCGGGCAGCTCCGCCCGCACGGTCTTCAGCTCCCGCTGCCGGGTCCAGATCACCAGCCACGTCAGCAGCCCGAAGATCGGCACCATGAACGCCGCGTACACGGCGAAGAACCCGTACTCGCCGAACGCCGACGAACCGTTCCACATCGCGTGCATGCCCATCGCGAGCAGCAGCCCGGACAGCGGGAAGGCGACGCGGCGCAGACGCCGGTGCTCCGCCGAGAGCGCGGAGATGCCGAAGCCGATGCCGGTGAGGACGGTGAACAGCGGGTGCGCGAACGGCGACATGATGATGCGCACGAAGAAGGTCGCCGCCGTGACGGAGGCGATGCCGGTGCCGCCGGTGAGCTGGTCGGTGCCGAAGGCGGTGCCCAGGTAGAGGATGTTCTCCGTGAACGCGAAGCCGGTGGCGGTGACCCCGGCTATGACGACGCCGTCGACGATGCCGGTGAAGTCGCGGCGCCGGAAGAGGAAGACCAGCAGGACGGCCGCTGCCTTGGCCGACTCCTCGACCACCGGCGCTATCACCGTCGCGCCCAGGGTGTCCGCGCTGGACGGGTCCGCCGTCGCCGTCGCGATCCATCTCGTCGCGAAGCTGTTGGCGACGATCGCTATCAGCGCCGCCGCGCAGGCGCCCCAGGCGAAGCAGAACAGCAGGTTCCGCCAGGGGCCGGGCTCGACCCGGTCCAGCCAGCGGAACGCGGCTATCAGCAGGGGCACCGGGAGGACGGCCAGCCCCAGCCCGACCAGGAATCCCTCCGTGCCGGTCTCCTCGCGGACCAGGGCGAGGATGACCAGGCCGGATATCGCGAGGAGCGTGCTCGGCGCGCCGTAGCGCACCCAGGCGCGCTGCCACCAGTGGGCGTGCCGCAGGGAGCCGGCTGTGCCTGAGCGGGCTGCGCCTGAGTGGGCGGAGGGTGTGCCGTCGGTGGGACCGCTGGGATACGACGGGTGTGGGGGGCTGGTGGCCACGGCGTTGACCCTAACGACGGATGGGCGCTGTCCGCAGGCGGGAGAGATGCCAGGAGTGGTCAGGCGCCGGCGGGGGACTGGTCCACGTGCTGTACGCGACGGAAGAGGAGGTCGTTCACGACATGTCCCTTGTCCAGTCCCTGGCCCTCGAAACGGGTCAGCGGACGGAAGTCGGGACGCGGCGCGAAACCACCGTCGGCCTGTGTGTTCTCGAAGTCGGAGTGTGCTGTGAGGACATCGAGCATCTGTTCCGCGTACGGCTCCCAGTCGGTGGCGCAGTGGAGGACCGCGCCGGGCCTGAGGCGGGTGGCGGCGAGACTGAGGAAGTCGGGCTGGATGATCCTGCGCTTGTGGTGCCGCTTCTTGGGCCAGGGGTCGGGGAAGTAGACGCGCAGACCGTCGAGGGAGTCCGGGGCCAGCATCTCGCGCAGGAGGATGATCGCGTCGCCGTTGCCGACCCGGATGTTGGACAGGCCGTTGCGGTCGGCGAGGTTGAGCAGGTTGCCCTGGCCGGGGGTGTGGACGTCGACGGCGAGGATGTTCGTGGCGGGGTCGGCGGCGGCCATCTGAGCGGTGGCCTCGCCCATGCCGAAGCCGATCTCCAGGACGACGGGGTTGTCGTTGCCGAACAGCTCGGGCAGGTCGAGGGTCCGGCCGTCGATGTCGAGGCCCCACTGGGGCCACAGGCGCTGCAGCGCGTCCGCCTGGCCGGCGGTGACGCGGCTGCGCCGCGGCTGGAAACTCCGGATGCGCCGCTCGAAGTGCGACCCGGCGGGGTCGGCCTTCGGCCCGTCGGGGAAGCGCGGCTCTCCCATGGCCCGGGTACGCGCGCGCCGGACTGAGGCACCGGGCGTGTGCGGGTGCCCGTGCGGGTGCCCGTTGGGGCGCGGGTCCGGGTCCGGGTGCGGGTTTGCGGGGGTGTTCGCGGAGTCATACACAGTGCCTCTGATTTTACGGCTGCGGTGTGACGCGGACTCGCCGGTGGTGGGTCGGGGCCGCGCCGGGGGGTGTCCGTCCTCGGAACGGCGCGATGGGGTCGGGGACCGGCTCACTCCCCGTCGACGCGCCAACCGCTGCGGGCGGACACCCCCCGACACGTCCCCTTCTCGCCGTACGCGGGTGCGGGAGCGTCTCACGTGGTGCCGCGGGCCCTCGTCGCCGTGTTGGGGTGCGGGTCTCGTGTGGTGGTGCGTCCCCTTCTCGCCGTGTGTGGGGCTCGTGTGGTGCACCGTTTGGCTGTGGGCCTGTGTGACCGGCTGCTGGGGGCGGGGGCCCCGAGGCGGTCCCTTCTCGTCGTGCGTGGGTGCGTCTTGCCGGCGCCCATCTCGGTCGGTTGCGGGCGCCGGGCGCCTCAGCTGCGGGCACGTGTGCTGCTCAGGGCGCCACGGGTGGGCGATGGGGAAGGCAGCCCGTTCCGCCGGGATCAGCGGCAGCGTCGAGCCCGCGGACCTCACAGCGCGTTCAACGCCCTCCGGGCCACCTCACGGCCGATCGGCAGGGACGCCGTGGCCGCGGGTGACGGCGCGTTCAGGACGTGCACCGCGCGAGGGCCCTCGCGGATCAGGAAGTCGTCGACCAGGGTTCCGTCGCGGAGGACCGCCTGAGCGCGCACACCCGCCGCCGTCGGCACCAGGTCGCCCTCGGACACAGCGGGCAGCAGCCTGCCCACCGCGTCCGTGAACGCCGTCTTGGACAGGGACCGCCGCAGCTCTCCCGCCCCGTACCGCCAGTGCCGGTGGGCGATCCGCCAGGAGCCGGGCCAGGCCAGGGTCGAGCCCAGCTCGCGCAGGCGCACCGTGCCCCATCCGTACCCCTCGCGGGCCAGTGCCGGGACCGCGTTGGGTCCGACATGGACGCTCCCGTCGATGCCTCGCGTGAGATGCACCCCGAGGAACGGGAACGCCGGGTCGGGCACGGGATAGACCAGGCCCCGCACCAGCTCCGGCCGGGCCAGCTCGTAGTACTCGCCACGGAACGGCACGATCCGCATGTCCGGGTCGTCCCCGGTGAGCCGGGCGATCTCGTCGCACTGAAGGCCCGCGCAGTTCACCAGGACCCGTCCGCGTACGACGTCGCCCGCGGCCGTCAGCACGGCGACCCCCCGCTCGGGGCGCCGGTCCACGCGCACGACCCGCGTGCCGTAGCGGATCTCCGCACCCGAGGCGTGGGCCAGTCGGCGGGCGACCGCGACGAAGTCGCAGATGCCCGTGGTACCCACGTGTATCGCGGCGAGGCCGCGCACCTCCGGCTCGTACTCCGCGATCTGGGTGGCACCCAGCTCCCGCACCGGGATCCCGTTCTCCCGGCCGCGCTGCACCAGCGCGTGCAGGCGGGGCAGCTCCGCGCGGTCGGTGGCGACGATCAGCTTGCCGGTGACCGCGTGGGGGATGCCGTACTCGGCGCAGAACTTGACCATCTCCGCCGCGCCCCGCACCGCGTAACGCGCCTTGAGGGAGCCGGGGCGGTAGTAGACGCCGCTGTGGATGACGCCGCTGTTGCGGCCGGTCTGGTGGCGGGCCGGGCCCGGCTCCTTCTCCAGGACGGTGACGTGTGTGCCCGGTGCGGCGCGTGTGATGGCGTACGCCGTCGACAGACCGACGATTCCGCCGCCGATCACCAGCACGTCACAGTCGTATCCGGTCCGCACGCGCACCACCTCCCGCCTCGATAGTGCACTGCGCCACTGACACCGCCCGCAAACGCGGGACGAACGGCATACCCGCGCCCGGCTACGCCGGGGTCATCAGCAGCGGCCGCGCACGCTCACGGAGCTCCACCACCCGTGGCTCGTCGCCGTACGGCTCCAGACGGTGCAGGAGATCCTTCACGTACTCGGTGGTGCGGGCCGAGGAGATCCGCCCGGCGACCTCCACCGCCCGCACTCCCTGCTCGCACGCGGCGTCCAGGTTCCCCGACTCCAGTTCGGCGACCGCGGAGACGACCAGGCGCAGGCCGTGCGAGCGGACGAACTCCTCCGTCGGCTTCGACAGGGCCTGCTCGGTGAAGCGGCGGACCTGGCGGGGCGCCTTGAGGTCGCGGTAGCACTCGGCCGCGTCGGCGGCGAAACGGTCGTAGGAGTAGAAGCCGAGCCAGCTCGGGTCGTTGTCGCCGGGGCGGGCGCGCTCCAGCCAGCTCTCGGCCGCCTTCAGGGCGCCGCCGGCGGCCTGGGCGTCGTTCGCACGCGCGTGTGCCCGGGCCTCGACGAGGCGGAAGAAGCTCATGGTGCGGGCCGTGGCCAGTCCGCGGTTGCGTTCGAGGGCGGCCTGGGCGAGGTCCACGCCCTCGTCGCCGAAGCCGCGGTAGGTGGCCTGGAGTGACATGGAGGCCAGCACATAGCCCCCGAGGGGGACGTCCGCCGCCGCCCGGGCCAGGCGCAGGGCCTGGATGTAGTAGCGCTGGGCCGCTTCCTGCTGGCCCGTGTCGAAGGCCATCCAGCCCGCGAGGCGGGTGAGTTCGGCGGAGGCGCCGAAGAGGGCCCGGCCGACCTCGTCGGAGTACGAGCCGAGCAGCAAGGGGGCGGCCTCCACCCGTAAGCACTCGGGGACCATGGACGAACGCCAGTCGCCGCCGCCGTACTTGGAGTCCCAGCGCCGCGCGTCCTCGGCGGCCTCCCGCAGCTTCTGCACATCGCTGTGGCCGACTTTGAGCGGTGCGCCGGAGCCCTCGCCGGGGCCCACGTCACGCGCGACCGAACTGTCGGCCGGGGTTATCAGCCACCGTGAGGCGGGCGTTGCGTATGCGCTCACCGCGAACGATCCGGCCAGCGACTGCCAGATGCCGCCCGAACCGGCCCGGCGGCCTGCGAGGTCGAGGCGGTACAGATCCGTCGCCGAGCGCACCGCCTGGCCGACGTCCCGCGGGAAGGCGAGGCCGACTTCGGGTGCCGGGTCGGCGTCGGCCAGACCGATCTCGTGGAGCGGTACCGGGCGGCCGAGCTTCTGGCCGATGGCGGCGGCGATGAGGTGCGGCGCGGCACCCTGCGGCACCATGCCCTTCGACACCCAGCGCGCCACCGACGTCTTGTCATAGCGAAGCGTCAGACCGCGCTGGGCGCCAAGATCGTTGACACGCCGCGCGAGGCCCGCGTTGGAAATTCCCGCGAGGGCGAGAACGGCGCCGAGTTTGTCGTTCGGCCCGCGTTGCTCCCTGGACATGCGCCACCCCTCGACACAGACGGCTGCCGCACTGGCATAACCACGCGGCATTCGTAAACCCAGCGTAGTTCGCCGCATCCCAAGCGTTAAGGGGCATTGTTCCGGTTGGCGGGATTGTGGTCCGTACTGAAGTGCGGTTCAGATACGGGCTGTTGCGACGTGCTCCCACTGTGTGGCCGTGCGCCTGTCCGTGCGCTCTTCTCCGGCCACCGCGGGAGCGGTTCCATGGTCATTGCGTGGGTCGGCCCGCTGTACTGGATCCAGCGGGCTGGGGGACACCGCCGCCTTCATCCCCGCGGGCGGCGGAACGGTCCGGGAGGCGGGCTCCGTCTCCCGGACTGCGCGGCCGTGCGGCAGGGTGCGGAGCCTGTACGGAGCGTGTTCGAGGCTGTCTGCGTGACGCCGATTTGGCTGAAAATCGACCCCGGCGGTCTTGGCGTATCAGGCCTCCGACCATGGCAGTTGAGGGCGCTTCCGGCGTGATTGGGGCGCGTTTCGGGGGCGCATTCGCGTCGCAGTCGTACTGGAGACATGTCGCTGGCGTGCCTTGATTCTTGGCGTCCCCTTCCTTTTCCTCCTCCGCCGCGCTTCGTTTTCCCTTCCTGATTTCGCGCCCCGCCGGCCGCTGTCGCCGCCCGGGTCTCCTTGTGGCGTGCGGGTGTTCGGGGTGTTCGGGGCACTGAGGGCGGCTCCGCCGGGGCGCATTCGACGGAGCGCGAGCGGCGTCGGCACCCTCTGGAACGCTTCCTTCATGGCAGCATGGTGAACCGGTTCGTACGGTGCACTGGTTGTCCACAGCCTGTGGAGGCGGCGATGCGGTGGTTGGTGGGATGGAGCAGCACCGCCGCGGGAGCCGTCGCTGCCGGCTCGGCGGGGGCGACCGGCGGCGAGGGTGAGACGCTGCACCCGGTGGGGTCCCAACTCCTGTGGGGCGACCCCGATCCGCTGTGGGCGGTCGGCGACTGGCGCCCCGACGAGGTGCGCGTGGTGAAGGCCGACGATCGGACGCGCATCGCCGTCCTCGGCATCTGCGGCGCCACCGACGAGCAGTTGCGCGTCGCGCTGTTCGCCGCGCGCGGCGGGGCACTTCGGCATCTAACCGCCTGGCCGGGCAGCTACACGGCGATCGTCCAGGTCGGCAGGCGGATCACCGTCTGCGGCGATCTCGCGGGCGCACGGCCGGTGTTCCACACGCCCTGGGCCGGCGGTACGGCGTACGCGACCGCCGCGCTGCCGCTGGCCGACCTCATCGAGGCCAACCTCGACTTCGGGCACCTCGCCGCGCTGCTGGCCGCCCCGGACGTGCCCGCCGCGCTGCACGATTCCACGCCGTACGACGGCGTGAAGCGCATTCCGCCCGGGCATGCCCTCATCCTGCGCGCCGGGGCGCGCGAGATCGCCGGGTACGAGCCGGTCGCCTCGCTGGCCGTGGCGGCGCCCCCGGCCGACCCGGACAGCGCGGTCGACGCGGTGCGCGACGCGCTCGTGGAAGCCGTACGGACGCGGCTGTCCGCGCCTCGGCACGTCCCCGGGGCGGACATCGACCCGGGCCCCGTGCCCGGCATGGGCCCCGCCGAGCGGCGTGCCGCGCGCGGGATGCCGGTCCCGGGGATCGGCGCGGACCTCTCCGGCGGGCCGGCCTCCGGGGCACTGGCGCTGCTGGCCGCGGGACTGCCCGGAATGCCGGGCACGGTGCTCGGCCACGGCACGGGCGCGGGGGAGCGGCTGCTGGCCGTCACGTTCAACGACCTCGCCGTCGGGGGCCGGGAGGCCGAACTGGAGCGGGCGGGCGCGCTGGCGGCCAACCCCCGGCTGCACCACGTCGTCGTGGCCGGTGACGAGCAGACCCTTCCGTACGCCGACCTGGACGGGCCGCTGACGGACGAACCCGGGCCGTGCCTGGTGTCGGCGGCGCGCCACCGGGCCCGGCTCGCGGCGGGCAGCGCGGACCACTTCACGGGCTACGGGGCGCGCCAGGTGCTGGACGCCCATCCCGCGCGGCTCGCCGACCTGCTGATGGACCGCCGGCGGCGTCATCTCGTACGGCCGGTCGCCGCGCTGGCCAAGGCGGACGGGTCGGTGCTGGTGCCCGCGCGCGTGTACGCGGCGGCACGGCGGTTGTCCCGTACGCCGTACCGGTCGGGGGTCGAGTCCCTCGCCGAGCGCCTCCTCGACCCCCGCTCCGACGACGGGCTCGACGCGCCAGGCGGTGCGCTGGACGCCTCACTCGCCGCGCTGACCTGGGGGAGACCCGGGCCGGCGGCGCGCTGGCTGACCGGTGAGGCGCTCGCTGAAGTATCGGTTCGTCTTCAGGCGTCGACGCACCGGTCGGAGCTGGTGGGGCCGGGGCAGCGGCCGGGGGACTTCCGAGCGCGCGCCGCGCTGGCACGGCACGCGGCGGACCTGCGGGTACTGGAGCAGGCGGCGGAGGTCCGCTTCCAGCGGCTGCACGCGCCGTTCCTCGACAACCAGGTCGTCCGCGCGGCCAGGGCGCTGCCCGAAGCGCTGCGGGTGCGGCCGGGGGCCCGGGCGGCGATCCTGCGTACGGTGCTGGAAGGCGCCGGTGTCCGGGAGCTGCCGCCCGGCTGGGGCGCCCCGACCCAGGCGACCGCGGCGGCCACGGAGCGCACGGGGCTGCGCGTGGCGGCGGACTCCCTGGTCGCCCTGTTCGACACCCCGCTGCTGGCGGAGGCGGGCCTGGTCGAGGCCCGGGTGGTCCGCAAGGCGCTGCGCGGCGCGGCGGCGGGCGAACCCCTTCCCCTGGACGGCCTCGCGGACCTGGTCTCCCTGGAACTGTGGCTCCGCCGCCTGCTCTCGCGCCGCGGCACCTGCTGGACGGGAACGCCGGCTCGGCAGCGCGCGGTACCGGCGGGAATCGCCCCGCAGCGGGGGGCGTTGGGCGCGGGGGCCGGTGGTGGGCGTCGGGGTTAGCGCCTGTGTCCGCACTCGTGCCTGTGTCCGCGTCCGCACCCGTGTCTGTGTCCGTGTCCGCACTCGTGCCTGTGTCCGCGTCCGCACTCGTGCCTGTGTCCGTGTCCGCACTCGTGTCTGTGTCCGTGTCCGCACTCGTGTCTGTGTCCGTGTCCGCACTCGTGTCTGTGTCCGTGTCCGCACTCGTGTCTGTGTCCGTGTCCGCACTCGTGTCTGTGTCCGTGTCCGCACTCGTGTCTGTGTCCGTGTCCGCACTCGTGCCTGTGTCCGCGTCCGCACCCGTGTCTGTGTTCGTGCTCGTGTCTGTGTCCGCGTCCGACCCGTGTCTGTGTCCGTGTCCGCACCCGCGTCCACGTCCGCCTCCGCGTGCGTCCTCGCTGGAGCCGTGGGGGTGCGCGCGTGCGCGACCGACACCGGTGGGTGGGCCGGGCCGCGTTGGGTGTCACCCGGCCTCGACAACGGCGCGATGGGGTGCCGTATCGACGGACGGTCCGCCGATCCGCCGACCGCTGCGGGCGGGCCTCCCGGCACGTGCCTCGCGTTGTCCGGCGGCTGCGACCTCCCTGACGGTCCGTCGATGCCGACCGCGGTGGGCGGACACTCCCGGCACGTTCCCTTGCGTTGTCCCGTGGCTGCGATTCCGCTGCCGGTCCGTCGACCGCTGTGGGCGGATACCCCCGGCATGTCACCCCGTGTCGTCCGGCGGCTGCGATTTCGCCGACGGTCCGTCGACCCGCCGACCGCTGCGGGCGGGCACCCCCGGCGGGGGGCGGCGGCTCCGCCTGCCCCCGGCCACGCACGGGGATTGTGGCGGCGCGGCGGTACCCCGCTACCCGGGCTGCGGGGCCCACCCCGCACCGGCGACAGCCCCGCGCACCCTGCGCCCAGGCACCCGCAACGCCCCGTACCGAAAACCCCGCGGCTCTCGTCTCCGTGCGGGCGACAATGACCCCGTGCGGTACAGAATCCTGGGTGTCACCACGGCAGAGGACGAGCGTGGCGCGGTCGTACCCGTCGGCGGCCCCCGGCTCCGCGCGCTGCTCACCGCCCTCGCCCTGCGGCCCTCCCGTGTCGCCACCCCTCAGACGCTCATCGACGAGGTCTGGGCGGACGAGCCGCCCCAGGACGCCCCCGCCGCTCTCCAGGCCCTCATCGGCCGGCTCCGCAGGGCCCTCGGGAAGGACGCCGTCACCTCCGAGACGGGCGGTTACCGACTCGCGGCCGACCAGGACGACATCGACCTCTTCGTCTTCGAACGGCTCGTCCGGCAGGGCACCGACGCCCTCACCGGCAACGATCCCGCCCTCGCGGAACGGCACCTCGACGCCGCCCTCGCCCTGTGGCGCGGTCCCGCCCTCGCCGATCTGCCCGACCGTGCCGCCGCCGCCCGCCCGGAGGCGAGGCGCCTGGAGGCGATCCGGTCCAGGGCGGAGGCGCGCATACGGCTCGGCCGCGGGCCGGAGGTCGTCCCGGAGCTGCGGGAACTGACCGCGGTACACCCGTACGACGAGCCGCTGCACGCCCTGCTGATCCAGGCCCTGCGGGACACCGGCCGGGCCGCCGACGCCCTCGCCGCGTACGAGACCGCCCTCCGCTGTCTGGCCGAAGGCCTCGGCACCGACCCCGGGCCCCGACTGCGCGCCCTCCACGCCGAGCTGCTCGATTCCGGGCCGCGGGACGGCAAGGCCCCGTCCGCCCCACCGGAGCGCGAGCGCATGCGCCCCGGGGCACTCCGGCCCCGTCTGACCTCCTTCGTCGGCCGGGAACCCGAGATCGACGCCATCCGTTCCGAGACGCACAGGGCCCGGCTCGTCACGCTCACCGGACCAGGCGGCTCCGGCAAGACCCGCCTCGCCGAGGAGGCCGCCGCCGGGCACCCGCAGGCACGGCTGGCCGAGCTCGCCCCGCTCGACCGGCCGGAGGCGGTGCCGGGCGCGGTGGTCAGTGCGCTCGGTCTGCGCGAGACCGTGCTGATGGCCGGCGAGCTCACCGCCGTGCAGGACGACCCCGTCGCCCTGCTCGTCGAGTACTGCGCCCAGCGCAGCCTGCTCCTGATCCTCGACAACTGCGAGCATGTCATCGGCGCCGCAGCCCACCTCGCCGAGACCCTCCTCACCCGCTGTCCCGAGCTCACCATCCTGGCCACCAGCCGTGAGCCCCTGGGCGTGCCCGGCGAGTCGGTGCGCCCGGTCGAACCCCTGCCTCCGGACCATGCCCGCCGGCTGTTCGCGGAGCGCGCCGCCGCCGTTCGTCCCGACGCGGCGGACGCCGTCGTCCGCGACGAGCGGGCGGTCGCGGAGATCTGCCGGCGGCTGGACGGGCTGCCGCTCGCCATCGAACTGGCGGCCGCCCGGCTCCGGTTGCTCACCCCCCGGCAGATCGCCGACCGGCTCGACGACCGCTTCCGCCTCCTCACCTCCGGCAGCCGTACCGTCCTGCCCCGCCAGCAGACCCTGCGGGCCGTCGTCGACTGGTCGTGGGACCTGCTCGACGGCGCCGAGCGGACGATGCTGCGCGAGGTGTCGGTGTTCGCGGGCGGCTGGGACCTCACGGCGGCCGAGGCGGTGTGCTCCGGGCCCGCCGCCGAGCTGATCGGGGCGCTCGTCGACAAGTCCCTCGTCGTGGCGGCCCCCGGCGCCGACGACGGCACCTCCGGCATGCGGTACCGGATGCTGGAGACCATCCACGAGTACGCCGTCGAGCGGGCCGCCGACGTCCCCCGGGTGCGCGCCGCCGCCGAGCTCCGGCACCGCGCCTGGGCGCGTGCGCTCGCCGAGCGGGCCGATCCGCTGCTGCGCTCCGCGGCGCAACTGCCGTGGATCTTCCGTCTGGAGACCGAGCTGGACAACATCCGCGCGGCTTTCGACCGGTCCCTCACCGCCGGGGACGAGGAGGAGGCCGCTGCCCTCGCCCTCGCCATGGGCTGGTTCTGCTGGCTGCGCAACTACCGTCACGAAGGCCTGGAGTGGCTGGAGCGGACGCTGAGGCTGGGCGTGGCCCTCGACCTCAGGGGCCGTGTGCCGGCCGACGACGAGCCGGAACTGCCCGGCCACATCGAGCACTTCCTCGACGCGCCGGACGGGGAGGCGGGGCATCCACTGCGCGACCTGCGGATGGATGTGCGCATGCTGCATCTGTTCTTCCTGACCGAGGCCGAGCCCATGGAGACGTTCGCCGACGAGCAGCGGCCGTACATGGACAGGGTGCGCGCCCACTTCGAGCGGGGAGGCCCGCACGCGGCCCGTGTCCCGGGGCTCGTCTGCCCGATCCTCTCCGCCTTCCTGGGCGACCCGGGCGACATCCGGGCCGTCCTGGACGCCGCCGTCGCCAACTGCCGTGCGCACGGCGGTGACTGGGAGATCTCCGTCGCCCTGATGTTCCGTGCGCATACGGTCGTCGACGGACCCGGTGGCCTGGAGGGCGTCGACGACGACCTCGCGGAGCTGCGGGTCCTCAGCCGCCGCGCGGGCGACCGCTGGCTGCGTGCCCAGGTGTGCGGCGCGGCCGGTGAGCTCGCCATGGCGCGCGGTCGCTTCGAGGACGCCAAGGGGGAGTACGACGAGGCGCTGCGCCTCGCCTACGAGGTGGGCGCCTACGCCGAGTCGCCGTTCCTCATCGCCCGGCTGGGCGAGATCGCCTACCGCGCCGGAGAGCGGGTGACGGCGCCGACGCTGCTGGACGAGGCCACCGCCGCCGCGGAGCGGTACGGCGTACGGGACTCCAAGGCGTACATCCTGCTGATGCGCACCCAGATGGCGTTCGAGGACGGACACGTCGACCGGGCGCGTGCGTGGTGTGACGAGGCCTGTGCGAACACGACCCCCGGCACACCGCCGCCCCAGTTCCTGGTGATGCTGCTCCTGCTCGACGCCCTGATCACGGCGCGGGAGTCCGGCCCGCGCTCGGCTCTGCCCAAGCTGAGCGGAGCACTGCGCGAAGCCGTGCACAAGCGGTGCTCGGATGTGATCCGGGCCGTGGTCGTGGAGGGCGCTGCGGGCGTGCTGGCCGACCTCGGTGACCTCCCGCGCGCGGCCCGGCTGCTCGGCACCGGTGACCACTGGCGGTCCGGCCGGCCGCGCTCCAAGCCGGAGCGCTCTCAGGCGGAGCGGGTCGAGGCGGTCGTGCGTGAGGCCCTGGGGAGTTCCCGCTGCCAGGCGGAGCGCACCCGGGGCACGGCCCTCACCGCCGACGACGTCCTGGTCGAGCTGGACGAGGCGCGCGGCGCGTACGCCACCGGCCGGGCCTCCTGAGCCTCGGCGGCCACCCACCCATCAGCCGTGTGAACAACGTTCCAGGTCAATACAGCTAGCGGCAGGTGAACCCGGACTCCGCCCAGTCCACGGGCATCAGGTCGTCGAGGGCGCTGCGCGGTTCCACCACCAGCCGGACCGTGCTGCGGCCGGTGAGGTCCACCCGCACCGGCACGGCCGCGTCACCGCCCTCGACCAGCGGGGAGCGCCACAGCCGGACCCCGTCGGCGTAGACGGAGAAGTACACCTTGCCGAGCCGCAGCGTCATGTCGTCCACCCCGACGAGCGCGTCGTACGAGCGCAGGAGCGGTTGAGGTCGATGGTGACGGAGGAGCGGCCGTGCACGGTGACGCCGTGGGCGTACCGTCGGTCGCCGATCGACAGGCCGGACCGCTTCCAGACCCAGCCGCTCGCACCGATCCGCATCTCGGGCTTCGTACCGTCGCCGTCGATGTCGTACGACAGGCCGCTCCACTGGTAGACGGCGGGGGCGGGCGGGAGCGTCGGGGGAGGGGAGGTCGGCGTGGGGGCGGGGGGCGGTGCCGGCCGGGGGGACGCGGGCGGGGGAGAAGCGGGCTCGCGCGTCGGGTCGGGGGCCGGGGCAGGTTCACGACTCGGGCTGGTCCGCGGGTCGGGCGCCGGTGTGGGCGTTGCGGCGCGCGCGGGCACGATCCCCGGCGGACGTGGTCGCGGACCGGCTTCCGGCGGCGAGGGGGAGGGCGTGGGCTCGCCGGGGCGTACGACCGACGACGGCGGCGGGGAGGAGGGAGCGGACTCCGCCTGCTCCTTCGGCTTGTCGTTGCCGGCCAGTGCCATCACCACGGCCGCCACCACACCGACGGCGACCCCACCGGCCGCGATACCGGCCTTCACCGGTGCGCCGAGCCCCTCGGAGGCCGCCGCACCCCCGCCGGCCCCGCCACCGCCCACCGCGCCCGCCCCACCGGCCGAGCCACCGGCCGCCGCGGCCGCGCCCGCCGCACCGGCCGCTCCCGCACCCCCGGCGATGAAGCCGGCCGCCTTCGCATACCCGGCGGCCCCGAACCAGCCGATGACCGCGACCGGCACGACGGCCGGATGCCGCCTGCCACTTCCTCGATCTGCAGCGCGGCCAGCCGGCATTTCGCGCACTCGTCCAGATGCTTGCGCAGCCCCCGCTCGGCCCGCGTGCGCAGCCGCCCGCGGGCGTAGGTGCCGAGCTGGTCGGAGTAGCGCGCGCACTCCTCGTCGCCGGTGAGCGCGGCGCTGACGTGGGCCTCGAGGTAGGCCTGCTTGAGGCCCTCGCGGGCCCGGCTGGCGAGCACGCGGGTGCCGTTGGCGTCCAGCCCGAACAGCGTGGCGACCTCGCTGGGCGACTCGTCCTCGATCTCGGTGTGCCACAGAACGGCCTGCCACCGCTCGGGCAGCGACCGGAACGCCCGCATGGCCATGGACTGCTCGGCCGCGTGCATCGCCTGTACGTCGGCGCCCAGTTCGAGCGTGTCGGCGTCGGACGCGTGTGCGGACTGGGCGGCGAACACCGCGAAGTCGTCGACGAGCTGCTCGCGCCGTGCCGACCTCGTCCAGGAGGCGGCGACGCGCCGGACGGAGGTGAGCAGGTACGCGCGTACGGCGTGCGCGGGGCCCGCCCCGCCGCGGACCGCCTGGAGCATGCGGGCGAAGACCTCGGCGGTCAGGTCGTCCGCGGTGTGGGCGTCGCGGCAGCAGGTGCGGGCATAGCGGCGCACGGCCTGCGCATGGCGCCGGTACAGCTCCTCGTACGCCGTGTCGTCGCCCGAGCGCATTCGGTCGATGAGGTCGGCGTCGGACGGCGGCTGCGCGCGCGGCGGCGGCAGGACACCGTCCTCGCGGCGGTCGCGCTGGGCCGGGACCGAGCCGTCGGCGGGGTGCCCGCCGGGCGGCTCGCTCGCGCGTCCGCTCTGACTCGGCACCTGCGGGGGGACCGGCCCGCCGGCGGTGGCGTCGCCGTCGCCGCTACCGCTCGGCTCGTCCCGCCCGTCAACGCTCATCGCGGAAAGCCCCCGGCAGCCGCCCAAACCGTCCAACCACCGGGGCAGCGTGCCATATTGGCTTTTGGTCAGAACCCCGGAGTTCGGACCATCACTCATCCGTGGGGACTTGCCGCACGGCAGTACTAGTCGTCACTCGTTCGGGGAAGAGTCCCTCTTCGCTCCGGGCCCGGAGGTCCCGCCCGGCCCGGGCCGGATCAGCCCGGGCCGGATCAGCCCGGGCCGGATCAGCCCGGGCTCCCGGCGGCTCACGCCGGTCGCGAACGCAGCCCCTCCAGCAGGATGTCCAGCAGCCGGGCCGACGCGGCCGCCTGCTGCGCCGCGTCCGGCAGCGAGGGCGCGGCTGTGGCGATCACCAGCAGCACGTCCGCCACCGACACGTCCGCGCGCAGCTCACCGGCCGCACGCGCCCGGTCCACGAGCTGGCCCACGACCTCGAGCAGCTCCGACGTCCCGGCGTCGTCCTCGGCCGTGACCGCCGCTGCCGAGGCGACCGCGACCGGCTGGTCCGGCACCAGTCGCAGCTCCGTCCCACCCGGCTGGGTCCGCTGCTGCGGCACCCGCGGGCCGGCCGCGCCGTCCTCGACCGAGACCCGCAGCACCTGCGGCGGCAGCAGCCGCCCGGCGCCGGAGGCCACCGACGTCCGCAGGAAGCGCGACAGCGCCGACCACGGCTCGTCCTCCTGTCCGAGCGCGGCACGCGCCTGGTCGGTCAGCCGGGAGGTCTCCTCCTCGGCTATCCGGCGCACCAGGACGTCCTTGCTCGGGAACCGCCGGTACACCGTGCCCACGCCGACCCGCGCGCGCCGCGCCACGTCCTCCATCGGCGCGCCGTACCCCAGTTCGCCGAAGACCTCACGCGCCGCACGCAGCACGTGCTCCAGATTGCGCTGTGCGTCCACGCGCAGCGGCGTCGTCCGCGACACGTCGCGTCCGTTGCCCGCCGCCGCGCTCATCGTCATGCCGCCCGCCGCGACAGCGGACGCGGGCGACCAATGAGAGTCCTGAACATGCATAAGCATTCCCCCGGTAATGACGTCTCCCCCCGGAGACTCCCCGCCATTCGATGACGGGACGGGGAACCGCCCCGGTCCCGCGGTCCGCCCGTCGCGGACCCCGGTGAGCGCTTCCCCCTACACCCCGTCGACACACGAACATAGTTGAGAGGGAGTCAATTCAGAAGGGGCAGGTTCCGCACGGAGCGCCCACCGATCGGAGTACGGGCCGCATACGTCCCGAATGTGCACCCGCGCGCTCCTCGCGCCACCCATCCTGACCTGCGCGAATGCACCGCAGGTCGCTAATCGGGCCAACTCGGCGCCCGCGCCCGCTCCGGTCACACAATTCGTCGAGGCTGTGGACAAACTCAAGCGACGGGTGCGTCATGGGATGGTGAAGGAACGTGCGCGCATTCTCGTTGTCGGTGGCGGCTACGTCGGGATGTACACGGCCCTGCGCCTGCAGCGCAGACTGAAACGGGAGCTGGACCGGGGCGAGGTGGAGATCACGGTCGTCACCCCCGACCCGTACATGACCTACCAGCCGTTCCTCCCCGAGGCCGCCGCCGGTGCCATCTCACCGCGCCACGTCGTCGTCCCGCTGCGCCGCGTCCTGGGCCGGTGCCGGGTCCTGATCGGTGAGGCCACCGCCGTCGACCACGCCGAACGCGCCGTCACCGTCACCACCCTCGCCACCGAGGAGGAGGGCACCGGCGGGCAGCGGCTGTCCTACGACCACCTCGTCCTGGCCCCCGGCTCCGTCTCGCGCACCCTGCCGGTCCCCGGCCTCGCCGACCACGGCATCGGCTTCAAGACCGTGGAGGAGGCCATCGGCCTGCGCAACCACGTCATCGAGCAGATGGACATCGCCTCCTCCACCCGCGACCCCGCGATCCGCGACGCGGCCCTCACCTTCGTCTTCGTAGGCGGCGGCTTCGCCGGTGTGGAGGCACTCGGCGAGCTGGAGGACATGGCCCGTTACGCCGCGCGCTACTACCACAACGTCCGGCCCGAGGACATGAAGTGGATCCTCGTCGAGGCCTCGGACCGCATCCTGCCCGAGGTCGGCGAGGAGATGGGCCGCTACACCGTCACCGAACTGCGCCGCCGCAACATCGACGTCCGCCTGGAGACCCGCCTGGAGTCCTGCGCCGACCGGGTCGCCGTCCTCAGCGACGGCGCCCGCTTCCCCACCCGTACGGTCGTCTGGACGGCCGGCGTGAAGCCCCACCCGGTGCTCGCCGCCTCCGACCTGCCGCGCAACGGCCGAGGACGCCTGAAGTGCACGCCGGAACTGTCGGTCGAGGGCACCACGCACGCGTGGGCCGCCGGAGACGCCGCCGCCGTCCCGGACGTCACCGCCGGGGGCACCGGGACAGAACCGGGCCGCGAGTGCGCGCCCAACGCCCAGCACGCGGTCCGCCAGGCCAAGGTCCTCGCCGACAACATCGTGCACACGCTGCGCGGGGAGCCCCTGGACACGTACGCGCACGCCTACGCCGGGTCGGTGGCCTCCCTGGGCCTGCACCAGGGCGTCGCCCACGTCTACGGACGCAAGCTCAAGGGCTACCCCGCCTGGTTCATGCACCGCGCCTACCACCTCAGCCGCGTGCCCACCTTCAACCGTAAGGCGCGCGTGCTCGCCGAATGGGCCCTGGCCGGCCTGTTCAAACGGGAGATCGTCTCCCTGGGTTCACTCGAACACCCCCGGGCGGAGTTCGAACTCGCGGCCGGTGGAAAGCCTTCTCACGACCCCCCGCACAACCCGAAGGGGTCGTCCTGACCGGACCCAGGAACTCCACCGGCCGACCCGGCGTCTGACGGATGTCGGTCCGGTCCGCGCACTGCCAGACTGGTCCACCACCGTGGGCATGCCACCACTCGCCCCGGCGCGGGCCCTCGGGGCCCCGGCCGGTTCCGGTACCGGCCGCCGACCACTACACGAGGCAAGGATTCGTGAACTTCACGCGCTGGAGCGCCCGGCTCCCCGGAACGCAGCGCCGCGCCGCAGCGCGGACCGAGCAGACGGCCTCCCCGGACCGGCGGGGGGAAGGGTCCGTACCCGCCGCCCGTGCCGAACAACTGACCGACGAGACACCAACCGTTCCCGCCGTCGACGAACTGCGGGTGCGTGAGGTCCTCGACCGCGTCCCGTCCCTCGTCGCCCTGGTCCACGGCCCCGACCACCGCATCGCCTACGTCAACGACGCCTACACGAGCGCCTTCGGCGTACGCCCCCTGGGCGAACGCGCCCGCGAGGCCCTCCCCGAACTGGACGCCCTCGGCCTCTTCCCCCTGCTGGACCAGGTCCAGCGCAGCGGCAAGTCGCGCACGGTCAAGTCCCGCAAGGCCCCCGACGGCCGCTCCTACACCTTCACCTGCACCCCCATCGCCCAGGGCGACGGCAAGAGCGGCAGCGACGGCCGGGGTGTCCTCGTCTTCGCCACCGACGTCACCGACCACGCCGAAGCGGCCGAACGCCTGCGCGCCAGCGAACGCCGCCAGCGCGAAACGGCGGTCACCCTCCAGCGGTCCCTGCTCCCCCAGGAGCTCGAAGAGCCGGACGACCTGCGCATCGCGGCCACGTATCACCCGGGCGGCACCGAGGCGGCCGTCGGCGGCGACTGGTACGACGTCATCACCCTGGGCGGCGGCCGCACGGCCCTGGTCATCGGCGACGTCATGGGCCGGGGCGTGCGCGCGGCGGCGGTCATGGGCCAGCTCCGCACGGCGGTCCGCGCCTACGCCCGCCTCGACCTCCCCCCGCACGAGGTCCTCCAGCTCCTGGACGGCCTGGCAGCCGAGATCGACGCCAACCAGATCGCCACGTGCGCGTACGCCATCCACGACCCGAACGAGGGCAAGCTGGTCTACTCCTCGGCGGGTCACCTCCCCATCCTCGTCCGCGACGAGAACGGCACGGTCCTGCGCGCCGACGAACCCACCGGCCCCCCGCTCGGCACCGGCGGCTGGATGCACACCTCGGGCTCGATCCCCCTCGCCCCCGGCTCCACGGCCGTCCTCTACACGGACGGCCTGGTCGAGCGCCGCGACGCGGACCTGGACGAAGGCATCGCCGCCCTGGAACGCGCCCTGGCCGGAGCCACCGGCACCCCCCAGGTCGTCTGCGACCGCCTGGTCCGCTCCGCGGGAGTGACCCCCGACCACGACGACGACGTGGCCGTCCTGGTCCTCCAGCACCCCGCGCGCAGCGGCCCGGACAGCGAGCTCTTCCGCAACGCCGCCCTGGAACTGCTGGGCGGCGTGGAAGCGGCCCCCCGCGCGCGGGCCTTCGCCTCGGGCGTCCTGACCAGCTGGCGCTTCCCCGTCGACCTGCACGACCTGGGTGTCCTGGCCACCAGCGAACTGGTCGCGAACTCCCTCCAGCACGGCACCCCGCCGATGAGACTGCGTCTGCGCCGCACGGACAGACGCCTGATCATCGAGGTCACCGACGGCGACGACCACCTCCCCAGACGCCGACGCGCGGAACCGGGCGACGAATCGGGCCGGGGCATCGCCATCGTCGCCACGATCGCGTCGAACTGGGGCTCCCGTCGCACACCGGGCGGTGGCAAGGCGGTGTGGTGCGAGTTCGCCCTGCCACGCACGCGGCCGACGTGACCGGACCGCGGATCAGACGTCCGCGGAAACGGGCGCCCCACCCCGCGCCACGACCCGGCTCTTGCCGAGCCACGGCTGATCCTGCACCTCGGTCAGCTGCCGCCCCAACCGCACGGCCAGGACGGTGATCCCCAGCGAGAACACCAGGAACGCCACGATGTACGGCGCGTGCAGCGAGGCCCCCAGCGGCCCGCCCACCGCAGGCCCGACGGCCAGCGCGAGCTGCTTGACCAGGGCGAACGCGGAGTTGTACTGCCCGGCCATGCCCTCCGGCGCCAGATCCGCGACCAGCGGGGCCACGGTCGGCGACAGCATCGCCTCCCCCAGTCCGAACAGCGCGTACGTCGACACGAACGCGGCCGTCGCCATCTCCTGGCTCCCGTGCCCCAGCCCCGCATACCCGGCGACGGCCCAGGCCACGGCCCAGATCAGACCCACGGCGGCGATCACCCGCGACCGCCGGCGCCGCTCCACGAACCGCAGCACGGCGAACTGCGCCACGACGATCATCAGCGTGTTGGCGGCCAGCGCCGTCCCCAGCGCGGAGGTCGAGATCCCGGCGGCCTCGACCCCGTACGCACTCAACCCCGACTCGAACTGCCCGTAGCAGGCGAAGAACAGCACGAAGCCCAGCACGCACAGCTGCACCATGGCCCGGTTGCCCAGCAGCTGCTTCCAGCCGCTCCGGCCCGATGCCGTGGGAGCGCCCTCGATCCGCGGGGCGTGCGGCATCCGCACGGTCACCATCACCACGACCAGCAGCAGGAACATCGCCGCCTCGATCGCGAAGAGCAGCGTGAAGGAGGCGGCGCTCGTCGTGTCGACGAGGTGCCCGCCGATGAGGCCACCGACGCCGAGTCCGAGGTTCTGCAGGAAGAACTGCATGGCGAAGGCGCGCGACCGGGTCTCCGCGGACGAGCAGTCCACGATCATCGTCGCGAGCGCCGGCTGCATCACGGCCTGCCCCGCACCCAGCAGCGAGGCCGATGCCAGCACGGCCGCCGCGCTGCTCGCGATCCCCAGGCTGAGCGCTCCCAGGGCGGCGGTGACCAGGGCGACGAGCAACACCGGCAGCGGGCCGCGCCGGACGATGGCCCGCCCGGCGAACGGCAGCACCACCAGCGCGGCCACAGCGAAGACGGCGAGTACGAGACCCGCCGTCATGGCCCCCAGCCCTCGCACCTGCGCCACATAGACGTACAGGTACGGGACCGTGAAGCCGAGCCCGAACGCGCTGAGTGCGTTACCCACGTGAATCCGGCGCATCGCTGCGCCCATCGCCCTGGTCACGTTCACCTCTCTCACAAGTTAGGAGTGAAGACTTCGAAGCTAAAGTTCGAAGCTAAAGAGTACATAGCCAAGGACTTCAAGGCAAAGAAGGGCCGTGCGATACTGCGCACATGGGCGACACCCCCGGCCCCAGCGAGCCGACCCTCGAAGAGCAGATCGCCGCGTACCAGCGCGAGTTCCAGGACCTCGACCCCCAGGTCGAGCAGATCGTCTCGGCCCTCTCCCGCCTGAACCGCCGCATGAACGTCGCCTACGGCCGTCAGACCGCGGCCCTCGGCATCAGCAACGCGGAGTGGGAGGTCCTCAAGGCCCTCGTCCTCTCGGGAGCCCCCTACCGCCTGGGCCCCAGCGACCTCGCCAAGCGCCTCGGCCTCACCCCGGCCGCGATGACCCACCGGATCGACCGCATGGTCGCCGAGTCTCTGGTGACCCGTGAGCGAGACGAGTCGAACCGCGTACGCGTCATCGTGGAACTGACATCGGAGGGACGAGAGAAGTGGCTGGAGGCGATGCGCCTGGCGTCGGTCTTCGAGGAGGACCTGCTCCAGGACCTGACCCCCGACGAGCGAACGGCGCTGGGAGAAGTGCTCACGCGTCTGCTGCGCCGGGTCGAGCACGCCCAGCCGGACGCCGGCGGGCGCCTCACCGACCTGGAATGACGCCCGCACCGAAAAGATCTTGACAGGGGCCGCTTGACAGCCCCATCCCGGATCCGTAGAGTTCTTCGGGTTGCCGCGGAGCCGTAACGGTTCTTCGACAGCACTTCCGCCGCAGCAGCGGCATCCAAACCACCAGCTCGACCTTCCCGGCGGGGTTGATTCGGCACGCCCGAATTCAATTCGAATGGGGACTCGACGACCTGATCGACTCCGAACGGCTTCGATTTGGGAATCGCCGAGAGGGCGCGCTAGGGTTGGGAACGTCGGAACGGCCCAACGGCCGCGAAGACAAGCCCCGCTGACTGGAGAATCAGGCCCGAAAGGATCTGATAGAGTCGGAGCCGCCGGAAAGGGAAACGCGAAAGCGGAAACCTGGAAAGCGCCGAGGAAATCGGGTCGAGAAAAGATCTGATAGAGTCGGAAACGCAAGACCGAAGGGAAGCCCGGAGGAAAGCCCGAGAGGGTGAGTACAAAGGAAGCGACCGTTCCTTGA
>NZ_JASKMS010000054.1 GCF_030124145.1 Streptomyces sp. 378 | reverse complement strand
CAGGGGGGACCCCCAGAGCACGCACCGAACGCCGCTCCTTCTCCCACGGAGATCCATCAGAAGCGGCCTAGGGCCTGCCGTTGGGCTCAGGCCGGCTTGGCTGTGCGGCTCGACTCCTGTCGGCCGACGCGAGTGGGGCACGGTGCGTGCCGCTGCAAGGCGGAGGAGAGCGTCGACGTGGTGGGGGTTGCGGGGGCGAGAGCCCGGGGGAGCCGGCAACCGACGACAACGCCGCAGAGGGGCGTGCCAGGCCCCGCGACGCCGGGCTGATGCGGACGACAGGCCGGGGAGCGTTCACCGCCCCGGGCGCCGTCGGCACCCCGCACGGGCGCCGGCCGCCTCGCCGCCGGGAGACGGCTCCGCGAGGCCGGAGCCTCGCGGTCTGCCGCCGCTATGCGGGGTTCTGGCTGGCGAGCGCCACGGAGAGCTCCCCGGCGACCTGCTGGAGCACCGGCACGATCCTGTCCGTCGCCGCCTCCGTGACCCGGCCCGCCGGGCCGGAGATGGAGATGGCCGCGGCGGTGGGGGAGTCGGGCACCGGGACCGCGAGGCAACGGACCCCGATCTCCTGCTCGTTGTCGTCGACGGCGTAACCCTGCCGGCGCACGTCCTCCAGCGCCGCGAGGAACCCGTCGGCCGTCGTGATCGTCTTCTCCGTCGCGGCGGGCATGCCCGTACGGGACAGCAGCGCCCGTACCTCCTCCGGCGGGAAACCGGCGAGCAGGGCCTTGCCCACGCCCGTGGAATGAGGCAGCACGCGCCGGCCGACCTCCGTGAACATGCGCATCGAGTGCTTCGAGGGCACCTGCGCCACGTAGACGATCTCGTCCCCGTCCAGCAGTGCCATGTTCGCCGTCTCGCCGGTCTCCTCGACGAGCCGCGCGAGGTACGGCCGCGCCCAGGTGCCCAACAACCGGGAGGCCGACTCGCCGAGACGGATCAGGCGCGGGCCGAGCGCGTACCGCCGGTTCGGCTGCTGACGAACGTACCCGCAGGCCACCAGCGTGCGCATCAGCCGGTGGATGGTCGGCAGGGGCAGCCCGCTGCTCGCGGACAGCTCGCTCAGGCCGACCTCGCCGCCCGCGTCCGCCATCCGTTCGAGCAGGTCGAAGGCGCGCTCCAGGGACTGGACGCCGCCGTTGGCGGAGGACCGGGCGGAGTCGGTGGTGCTGGCGCTGGACGTCGGCACGGCGCGTTCCTTTCGGGCGGGCGGGAAGGGCAGAAGCCTACCCGGCAGTCGGTTGACTCCCCGCTTGGACGTAGCTACGTTCTGCTTGCTGGAAGTTTAATTCCGCTTTGTGGAAACGTCCAGAGGTGTTCGCGTCGAAGGCGCCGCGGTCCAGTGTGCCCTTGACGGCGCGGGAGAGGGAGTGAAGACTCCTTCAACAGAAAGTTGAATTCCGTTACGCGGAAGTAAGGGGTTCGGGTGTCCGACGCTGAACTGGTGCTGCGCTCGACGCGCGTCATCACTCCCGAGGGAACGCGTGCCGCGTCCGTGACGGTGGCCGGCGGCAGGATCACGGCCGTCCTCCCGCACGACGCGCCCGTACCGGACGGCGCCCGCCTGGAGGACCTGGGCGACCACGTGCTGCTGCCCGGCCTCGTCGACACGCACGTGCACGTCAACGACCCCGGCCGCACCGAGTGGGAGGGCTTCTGGACGGCCACCCGCGCCGCGGCGGCCGGCGGCATCACGACGCTCGTCGACATGCCCCTCAACTCCCTCCCGCCGACCACGACCGTCCCGCACCTGCGGACCAAGCAGCAGGTGGCCGCCGACAAGGCGCACATCGACGTCGGTTTCTGGGGCGGCGCCCTGCCCGACAACGTCAAGGAGCTCCGCCCGCTGCACGAAGCGGGCGTGTTCGGCTTCAAGGCGTTCCTGTCGCCGTCCGGCGTGGAGGAGTTCCCGCACCTGGACCGGGAGTCGCTGTCCCGCGCCATGGCCGAGATCGCCGCCTTCGACGGACTGCTCATCGTGCACGCCGAGGACCCCCGCCGCCTCGCCTCCGCCCCGCAGCAGCCCGGCCCCAGGTACGCCGACTTCCTCGCCTCCCGCCCCCGGGACGCCGAGGACTCCGCCATCGCCCAGCTCATCCGTGAGGCGAAGGCCCTCCACGCGCGCGTGCACGTCCTGCACCTCTCCTCCAGCGACGCCCTGCCGATGATCGCCCGGGCGCGGGCGGAGGGCGTCCGCATCACCGTGGAGACCTGCCCCCACTACCTGACCCTCACCGCCGAGGAAGTCCCCGACGGCGCCAGCGAGTTCAAGTGCTGCCCGCCCATCCGCGAGGCCGCCAACCAGGACCTGCTCTGGCAGGCACTCGCCGACGGCACCATCGACTGCGTCGTCACCGACCACTCCCCGTCCACGGCCGACCTGAAGACCGAGGACTTCGCGACGGCCTGGGGCGGCATCTCCGGACTCCAGCTGAGCCTGGCGGCCGTGTGGACCGAGGCACGCGAGCGGGGGCACGGCCTGGAGGACGTGGTCCGCTGGATGTCGACGCGCACGTCCGCACTCGTCGGGCTCGACGACCGCAAGGGCGCCATCGCGGTGGGCCGCGACGCCGACTTCGCCGTCCTCGCCCCCGACGAGACCTTCACCGTCGACCCGGCGGCCCTCCAGCACCGCAACCACGTCACCGCGTACGCGGGCAGGACCCTGCACGGCGTCGTGAAGTCCACCTGGCTACGCGGACAGCGGATCGTCGCGGACGGCGCGTTCACCGAGCCGAAGGGGCAGCTCCTCACCCGGACCCACTGACAACCATCCCGGACCTCGAAAGGCAGACCTGATCACCGTGACGGCGATTCCCAGTTTCACCGGCGACGCGAACCCCTACGGAGGCGGTGACCCGTACGCGGACTACCGCGCCGCCGACTTCCCCTTCACCCGGTACGCCGACCTCGCCGACCGGCGCCTCGGGGCCGGTGTCATCGCCGCCAACGACGAGTTCTTCGCCCAGCGCGAGAACCTGCTGGTGCCCGGGCCCGCCGAGTTCGACCCCGAGCACTTCGGGCACAAGGGCAAGATCATGGACGGCTGGGAGACGCGCCGCCGCCGGGGCGCCTCCGCAGACCACCCCTGGCCGACGGCCGAGGACCACGACTGGGCGCTGGTGCGCCTCGGCGCACCGGGCGTGATCCGCGGGATCGTCGTCGACACCGCCCACTTCCGCGGCAACTACCCGCAGGCCGTCTCCGTCGAGGGCACCCGCGTGGCGGGCTCCCCCTCGCCGCAGGAGCTCCTCGGGGACGACGTGAAGTGGACGACCCTCGTCCCGCGCACCCCGGTCGGCGGCCACGCGGCGAACGGGTTCGCTGTCGACGTCGAGCAGTGCTTCACCCACCTGCGGGTCAACCAGCACCCCGACGGCGGCATCGCCCGCCTGCGCGTTCACGGCGAGGTGATCCCCGACCCCGCCTGGCTGGGGGCGCTCGGCACCTTCGACGTCGTCGCCCTGGAGAACGGCGGCCGGGCCGAGGACGCCTCCGACCTCTTCTACTCGCCCGCCTCCAACACCATCCAGCCGGGCCGCTCCCACAAGATGGACGACGGCTGGGAGACCCGCCGCCGCCGGGACCGCGGCCACGACTGGATCCGCTACCGGCTGACCGCACAGGCGCAGATCCGCGCCCTGGAAATCGACACCGCCTACCTCAAGGGCAACAGCGCCGGCTGGGCCTCGGTATCCGTCAAGGACGGCGAGAACGGCGCCTGGCAGGAGATCCTGCCCCGCACCCGCCTCCAGCCCGACACCAACCACCGCTTCGTCCTGCCGGCCCCGGCCGTCGGCACGCAGGCGCGCGTCGACATCTTCCCGGACGGCGGCATCTCCCGCCTGCGCCTGTTCGGCTCCCTGACCCGGGAGGGCGCGAACCGGCTGGCCGCCCGCCACCAGGAACTGGGTGGCTGACCCTCCTCGCGACCGTGGGGCGCCCCGGCCGGAGAACACCGGCGCGCCCCACGTCCCTCACGCCGCGTGACCGCCGTCGACCGAGAACTCGGCACCGGTCACATACGTCGCCCCCGCCAGGTACGCGACCATCGAGGCCACCTCGTCGGCCGTACCGAACCGGCCCAGCGCCGTCATCGCGGCCTGGCCGGCCGCGTACGGCCCGTCCGCCGGATTCATGTCCGTGTCGATCGGGCCGGGAAGGACGAGGTTCGCCGTGATCCCGCGCCCGCCCAGCTCCCGGGCCAGCGCCTTCGTCAGCCCGGCCAGGGCCGCCTTGCTCGTCGTGTAGAGCGTCCCGCCGGGTCCGGGCACCCGCTGGGCCAGGCAACTGCCGATCGTGATGATCCGCCCGCCGTCGGGCAGCCGCGCGGCGGCCGCCTGAGAAGCCAGGAAGACGCCCCGTACGTTGACGTGGAGGACCCGGTCCACCTCGGCGAGCGACAGGGTCTCCAGCGGCCCGAGCACCCCCACCCCCGCGTTGTTCACCAGGATGTCGAGCCCGCCCAGTGCCTCGGCCGCCGCGTCCACCACCCCGGCCGCCGCGGCGGCCTCGGCCGCGTCCGCGCGCAGCGCCACCGCCCGGCGCCCCAGCGCCTCCGCCTCCCGGACGACGGTCTCGGCCGCCTCCTTGCCGTTCACATAGGCGACGGCCACGTCCGCGCCCTCCCGGGCCAGGCGCACCGCCGTCGCCGCGCCGATCCCACGGCTCCCGCCGGTCACGAGAGCCACCTTGCCGTGCAGAGTTCCTCGAGAAGTCATGCATCCATCCCAGCGGCGGCAGGGCCGCGCCGCTGGCGGCGAACGGACGTGGAAGTCCGGGAGGGGAGCCCGAAGCGGACGCCCGCCGTCCGGAGCACCTACGGAACCGGTTCCACGGCGGCGAACCCGACCGTGGAACCCCGCCCGGGCGGACCGTCGGGCGGTGGCGGGCCGCCCCTCGCAGGTCCTGGTTCCGCCGACGGCATGAGCGGGCTACCACTCCAGGTCATGCCTCGCAGGCCCGGGTTCCGTCGGCGGCACGGGCGGGCTGCCGCCCGAGACCATGGCTCGCAGATCCGGGTTCCGTCAGCGGCACGGCGGCTGCCCCCCGGGCCAGGGGCGCGGCACGGCCGTGCGGGCCTGTCCCCGGCCAGGGCGGCCCTGCCGGGCGTCGCGGCGGTGAGAGAGGGCATCCGGCGCCGTCGGCGCACGCAGGCGCGTCCGGCGCAGCGATGAGTTGCGGGTGCCGGTGGGGTCTGAACCCATGGCAGCAGATCCCGTCCGACCCGGAAGGAAGGCACCCGCCATGGGCAAGCTCGTCTCCACCCTCTTCGTCACCCTCGACGGCGTCTACCAGGCCCCCGGCGGGCCGCAGGAGGACACCCGCGGCGGTTTCAGCCACGGCGGCTGGAGCTTCCCCTACGCCGACGAGGACTTCGGCCGGTTCATCGGCGAGGTCTTCGCCCGCCCGGGCGCCTTCCTGCTCGGCCGCCGCACCTACGACATCTTCGCCACCTACTGGCCCAAGGTGACCGACCCCACGGACCCGGTCGCCTCCCGGCTCAACTCGCTGCCGAAGTACGTGCCTTCCTCGACCCTGACGGACCCCGGCTGGGCGGGCACCACGGTGCTCTCCGGTGATCTGGCCGAGGAGGTCACCGCCGTGAAGGAGCGCACCGACGGGGAGGTCCAGGTGCACGGCAGCGGCGCCCTCCTGCGGTCCCTGCTGGCGCTCGACCTCGTCGACACCCTGCACCTGCTGACCTTCCCGGTCGTGCTCGGCTCCGGGTTCCGGCTGTTCACCGAGGGCACCGTACCGACCGCGTTCGAGCATGCCGGGGGGAGCGTCACCGGCGCGGGCGGGTCGATCCAGAGCTACGACCTGAAGGGCCGCCCGGAGTACGGCGAGTTCGGGCTGCCGGAGGACGCGTGAGGGCGCCGCGCCGCCGAACCCCGCCGGAGCCCGGGCCGGGCGTCCGTGCGCCGCTCACACGGACTTCCGGCTCCCGGCCGCCGCGAAGAGGGCGACGCCCAGCACGAGCAGCGCGACGCTCGCGTAGATCTCGTAGCCGTCCAGGAACCCCAGCCGCTGCACCAGGCCCCAGTTCCAGGCGGTGAACTCGTGCACCAGGGCCGCCACGCCCTGCACCAGGGCGAGGAAACCGAGAATCTCCAGTACCTGCTTCATGCCGCGAGCCTCGCCGCGCGGACCGCCCACGCACATCGGCCGCGGGGCGCGGACCCGGGGCCGGAAGTCCCCGCCTCGGCGCCGCCGCGGCATCGAAAGTCTGCGGCGTGCCGACTTTGGTCGACGAACCGGTCCGGGGACGGGTGGAACGGGCCACCGCTGCGTAGATTTGTCGCTCGTGAGTGGTGACGACGTGGGGCACGCTTCCCCGCTGCCGGTGGGCGAGGCACCCGCGCTGTTCACCGGGCGCAGATGGGTCTTCCCGTCGGCGCTCCTGCACCAACTCGACCCCGACGCCGCCCGGGCCGGGCGCCGACCCCGGCGCACCGCCCGCGACTGGGTCGTCGACTTCTCCTGCTTCCTGCTGGCCGTGCTGCTGGGCGCGGTGGCCGCGGACGCGCTGGCCGACAATCCCCACGTGCCGCCCGGACTGGCCGTCATCGACCAGGTGATCGGTGCGCTGGCCTGCGCGGCGGTCTGGCTGCGGCGCCGCTGGCCGCTGGGGCTCGCCGTGGCGATGACCCCCCTCACCTTCGTCTCGGACACCGCGGGCGGCGCCGGGCTCATCGCATTGTTCACTCTCGCGGTGCACCGTCCCTTCCGGTACGTGGCCTGGGTGGGCGGCGTCAACGTGGCGGCGGTGCCCCTCTACTACTGGCTGCGCCCCGACGCGGACCTTCCCTACCTGGTGAGCGTGCTGTTCGCCGGGCTGCTCACCGTGGCGATCGTCGGCTGGGGCATGTTCGTACGGGCCAAACGGCAGCTCATGGTGAGCCTGCGGGACCGCGCCCGGCGCGCCGAGACGGAGGCACGGCTGCGGGCCGAACAGGCGCAGCGGCTCGCCCGCGAGGCCATCGCGCGGGAGATGCACGACGTGCTCGCGCACCGGCTGACGCTGCTGAGCGTGCACGCGGGCGCCCTGGAGTTCCGGCCCGACGCGCCCCCGGCGCAGACGGCGCGGGCGGCGGGCGTGATCCGGGAGAGCGCGCACGAGGCGCTCCAGGACCTGCGGGAGATCATCGGCGTCCTGCGGGCGGGCGAGCCCGACGACACGGGCCGGCCGCAGCCCACGCTCGCGGCGCTGGACACACTGGTCGCCGAGTCCCGCGAGGCCGGCATGAAGGTCTCCCTCGACCAGCGCGTCGAGGATCCCGCCACCGTGCCGTCCTCCGTCGGCCGCACCGCCTACCGGATCGCCCAGGAGGGTCTGACCAACGCGCGCAAGCACGCCCCCGGCACGGAGGTCACCGTGACCGTCACCGGCGCGCCCGGCACCGGCCTCACCGTCCGCGTGCACAATCCGCCGCCCGAGGGCGAGGTGCCGCCCGTCCCCGGCTCCGGGCAGGGCCTGATCGGCCTGACGGAACGGGCGACCCTGGCGGGCGGCCGACTGGAGCACGGACCCACCCCCGAGGGCGGATTCGAGGTGCGGGCGTGGCTGCCGTACGGATGAGCGCCCGCCGCCCGGGCCGTCAACCCCCTTCGCCGGGCGGGGCGTCGGCGCGGACCGTCACCCCGTCCGTCCGGGCCCGCCGCCCGGCCGGCCGTGATTACGTGAGGCTCATGACTGAGATCAGACTGCTCCTCGTCGACGACGACCCGCTGGTGCGGGCCGGGCTGTCCTTCATGATGGGCGGCGCCGACGACATCGAGATCGTCGGCGAGGCCGCCGACGGCGCCGAGGTGGAGGCCCTCGTCGACCGCACCCGCCCGGACGTCGTCCTCATGGACATCCGGATGCCGACGGTCGACGGTCTCACCGCCACGGAGCGGCTGCGCGCCCGCCCGGACGCACCGCAGGTGGTGGTGCTCACCACCTTCCACGCCGACGAGCAGGTCCTGCGCGCACTGCGCGTGGGCGCCGCCGGGTTCCTCCTCAAGGACACCCCGCCGGCCGAGATCCTCGCCGCGGTGCGCCGCGTCGCGGCCGGCGACCCGGTCCTGTCGCCCACGGTCACCCGACAACTGATGCGGCACGCCGTCGGCACCGCCGGCGACACGCGCCGCACCCGCGCACGCGACCGCATGGCCGTCCTCAACGACCGCGAGCGGGAGGTCGCTCTCGCGGTCGGCCGGGGCCTGGCCAACGCCGAGATCGCCACCGGCCTCTTCATGAGCGTCGCCACCGTGAAGACGCACGTCTCGCGCATCCTGGCCAAGCTCGACCTCAACAACCGCGTGCAGATCGCGCTGCTCGCCCACGACGCGGGGCTCCTGGAGGAGGAACGGGAAGAGCGCTGACCGCCCGGCGCCGGCCCTAGGGCGAGCCCGGGTCAGGGCCCACCGGGGATCTCCGCGAGGTGCAGCGGCCTGCGCTCCCGCCGCGACAGCTCGCACGCCTCGGCGATCCGCAGCGCCTGCAGCGCCTCACGCCCGTCGCAGGGGTTGGCCCGCTCGCCCCGGACGACCTCGACGAACGCGTTCAGCTCCGCCTCGTAGGCGGGGCCGAACCGCTCCAGGAAGCCCGTCCACGGCTTGTCCGCGGCCGGTGGCCCGGTCGGCTCGGTGGACGCGATCGGCGTACGGTCGTCCAGACCCACCACGATCTGGTCGCGCTCCCCGGCGAGCTCCATGCGCACGTCGTAGCCGGCCCCGTTCATCCGGGTCGCGGTCAGGGTGGCGAGGGTGCCGTCGTCCAGGGTGAGCAGCGCGGCCGCGGTGTCCACGTCGCCCGCCTCGCGGAACATCCGGGGGCCGGCGTCGGACCCGGCGGCGTAGACGTCCGCCACCTCCCGGCCGGTCACCCAGCGCAGCACGTCGAAGTCGTGAATCAGCGTGTCCCGGTACAGCCCGCCGGACAGCGGCAGCCACGCGGCGTCCGGGGGCGCCTGGTCGCTGGTGAGGGCCCGCACGGTGTGCAGGCGCCCCAGCCGTCCGGAGCGCACGGCCTCGCGGGCACCCGTGTAGCCCGCGTCGAAGCGGCGCTGGAAGCCCATCTGGAGAGCCGTGCCGGCCGCCTCGACCTCGGCGATCGCGTTCAGGGTCCCCGGCAGATCCAGCGCGATGGGCTTCTCGCAGAAGACCGGCAGGCCCGAGCGTGCTGCCCGACCGATCAGTTCGGCGTGGGCCGACGTCGCCGTCGTGATCACCACGGCGTCGACCCCCCAGCGGAAGATCTCCTCCACGCCGGGCGCCGCTGTCTCGCCCAGCCGGTGCGCCAGGTCCTGGGCCCGGCCGGGGTCCGCGTCCGTGAGGATCAGGGAGCCGACGTCGCGATGCCGACTGAGCGTGTTCGCGTGAATGGTGCCGATGCGGCCCGTACCGATGACGCCGATGCGCATGAGAACAAAGTGCGTGCACAGCCCGCCGCTGTCAATCTGCATGTCCGGACAATCTGACTACACGACTTCCCGTCAACAACGCACGGAGCTACGCTCGGCCCGTGCCGAAACCAGAAGTGGACCCGACCGTGCAGCTCGAGCTGAGCGTGGACCGCAGCTCTCCCGTGCCGTTGTACTTCCAGCTGTCCCAGCAGCTGGAGGCCGCGATCGAGCACGGCACGCTGACCCCCGGCAGCCTGCTGGGCAACGAGATCGAACTCGCCGCCCGGCTCGGCCTGTCCCGGCCGACCGTCCGCCAGGCCATCCAGTCGCTCGTCGACAAGGGCCTCCTCGTACGCCGCCGCGGCGTGGGCACGCAGGTCGTGCACAGCCAGGTCAAACGCCCCCTGGAGCTCAGCAGCCTCTACGACGACCTGGAAGCGGCGGGCCAGCGCCCGGCCACCCGGGTCCTGGTCAACGAACTCGTCCCCGCCCCGGCCGAGATCGCGGCCGCACTGGGAGTCGCCGAGGACAGCGACGTCCACCGCGTCGAGCGCCTGCGCCTCGCCCACGGCGAGCCCATGGCCCACCTCTGCAACTTCCTGCCCCCCGGTCTGATCGGCCTCGACACCGACCAGTTGGAGACGACGGGCCTCTACCGCCTGATGCGGGCGGCGGGCATCACCCTGCACAGCGCCCGCCAGTCCATCGGCGCCCGGGCGGCGACGACGGAGGAGGCGGAGCGGCTGGCCGAGGAGACGGGCGCGCCGCTGCTGACGATGCAACGCGTCACATTCGACGACACGGGCCGCGCGGTCGAGTACGGCACCCATACCTACCGTCCGACGCGCTATTCGTTCGAGTTCCAGTTGCTCGTACGTACGTGAGGGCTGCGGGTGACCGTGCCACGAGTCCCCGCGCACCCGCACCCGGCGACGATCCGCGCCACCCCTGTGCTCCGCACCCCGCCGCCCCGTGAGGCAGAATCGGCGGCGATGAGCACCTATCGCGACTTCACCGCCCCCATCGGCTCCCGCCGTGCCACCGTGCTCCGCACCGTCGGCACCCGGGAGCGCCGCTCCCACCTGACGGCACCCCGCGTGCCCACGGTCGGCATCGACATCGGCGGCACGAAGGTGATGGCGGGCGTCGTCGACGCCGACGGCAACATCCTGGAGATGCTCCGCACGGAGACCCCGGACAAGTCGAAGAGCCCCAAGGTCGTCGAGGACACCATCGCGGAGCTGGTCCTGGACCTCTCCGACCGGCACGACGTGCACGCCGTCGGCATCGGCGCGGCCGGATGGGTGGACGCCGACCGCAACCGGGTGCTGTTCGCCCCGCACCTGTCCTGGCGCAACGAACCGCTCCGCGACCGCCTCTCGGGCCGGCTCTCCGTACCGGTCCTCGTGGACAACGACGCCAACACCGCCGCCTGGGCCGAGTGGCGCTTCGGCGCCGGCCGCGGCGAGGACCACCTGGTCATGATCACCCTGGGCACCGGCATCGGCGGCGCCATCCTGGAGGACGGCCAGGTCAAGCGCGGCAAGTACGGCGTCGCCGGCGAGTTCGGCCATATGCAGGTCGTGCCGGGCGGCCACCGCTGCCCCTGCGGCAACCGCGGCTGCTGGGAGCAGTACAGCTCGGGAAACGCCCTGGTCCGCGAGGCCCGTGAGCTGGCCGCCGCCGATTCGCCCGTCGCGTACGGGATCATCGAGCACGTCAAGGGCAGCATCGGGGACATCACCGGCCCGATGATCACCGAGCTGGCCCGCGACGGCGACGCCATGTGCATCGAGCTGCTCCAGGACATCGGCCAGTGGCTCGGCGTCGGCATCGCCAACCTCGCCGCCGCCCTCGACCCGTCCTGCTTCGTGATCGGCGGCGGTGTCTCGGCCGCCGACGACCTGCTGATCGGCCCGGCCCGGGACGCCTTCAAGCGGCATCTCACCGGCCGTGGTTACCGCCCCGAGGCCCGCATCGTCCGGGCCCAGCTCGGTCCCGAGGCCGGCATGGTGGGCGCCGCCGACCTCGCCCGGCTGGTGGCCCGCCGCTTCCGCCGCGCCAAACGCCGCCGCGTGGAGCGCTACGAGCGCTACGAGCGGTACACGCAGTCGCTCCGCAGTACCCAGGAGACGCCGTGACCGCCTCCCTGCCCCACCAGGGACCCTGGTCCGACGAGCAGGACCGCCCGGTCGAGGACCGCCGCCGCAGGAACCGCCGCAGGGCCCTCACCCTGCTGATCATCGTGCTGCTCATCGGCATTCCGGCCGGCTACCTCGTGATCTCCGCGAACCAGAGCCGCGACAGCGGCAAGGACAAGGAGGCCAAGTACTCGGCGACCGGCCTCACCGAGGGCTGGCCCTCCAAGCTCCAGCGCCGGATCTACCAGGTGCCCGTCCCGCACCCCGCCTGGCACGTGGCGTACTACGAGACCAACAACTGGAAGACCAGTCGCCTGTACACCCAGTTCGAGACCAACGCGGCCGGTCTGGACGCCTATCTGACCGGCCTGGGCGTGACCCGGAAGGATCTGAAGAAGGGCAAGATCACCATCGGCGCCCGCGACCGGAAGGTCACCGGCTGGACGTTCGCCGCGAACGACGCGTGGTTCGGCTTCGTCCACCGGCAGAAGAACCCCGCCCCCACCCACGACGTGGTCGTGGACCTGTCCAACCCGGCGTACCCCTGGGTGTACGTCGTGTCCCGGACCGTGCCCTGAGCCCGCCGGAGCCGATTGGACAGGCCAGCAGGATGTCGGTCAGACCCTGAGCCACGACCACCGGAACCCGCTACGAGTATCAATGTCAGACCCCGCCCGTAGAGTCGGAGACAACTGATCCGGCACGCGGGGCGGGAGGTGGCAGGACGTATGGGGAAGACCGCTGAGACGACCGATCGGACGGCGGACGCCACGGTCCCGGTCCGGCTCCCGGCCGTCTTCCTGCCCGCGCCCCTCCCGCGCGACGGGCGCATCGCCTTCTGGGACCCCGAGGGCGAGGTTCTTCCGGCCGAGGCCCCGCCCGCCGAGGGCACCGAGCTGACCGTCGTCCGCCCGCACGGCACCGCCGGAGTCCGGCGCCGCACCACCCCGGCCCTGTCCCTCCCGCTGGACGCGGCCCTGCCCCTCCTCGTCCGCGCCCGGCACGACCCGGCGGCCCACCCGGCCACGGCCTGCTGGGGCGCGGCCGCCCTGCACGCCCTCCGACTGACCGCGCGCGGCCGGCTGCTGCCCGGCCTGACCGCCACGGGCCACGACGCCTGGCGCGCCGGCCCCCTCGACCCGGACGACGTCGCGCACCTGCGCGCGGTCGCCGCGGCCCTGCCCCACGAAGGCCACGCCGTCCCGCTGCCCGGCCCCGGCCCGCTCCGGCTGCCCGAACCGGAAGCGCTGGTGCGCGCCTTCCTGGACGCGGTCGCCGACACCCTGCCCCGCACCCCGGCCGCGCCGCACACCTCCGGCCGGCCCTTCGCGGCCCGCGAGGCCCAGCACCTGCCGGCCGCCCACGACTGGGCCGCCGAGGTCGCCGCCGGCATGGACGCCGGCGTGCGCGTCTCGCTGCGCCTGGACCTGTCCGCCTACGACCTGTTCGACGACGCCTCCGACGGCGGCGCCGGCGCGGCGATCGTCCAGGTGCACAGCCTCGCCGACCCCACCCTCGTGGCCGATGCCGCGGCCCTGTGGGCGGGCGCGGCCACCGACGCCTTCGGACCCCGCGCGCGCGTGGACGCGGCCCTCGCCGTCCGCCGGGCGGCCCGGGTCTGGCCCCCGCTCGACCGGCTCGCCGACCAGGACGTGCCCGACGTGCTGGCCCTGACCGAGGACGAGCTGAACGACCTGCTCGGCGTCGCGGCGACCCGGCTCGCCGCGGCCGGGGTCGCCGTGCACTGGCCGCGGGACCTCGCGCAGGACCTGTCGGCCGCGGCGGTGGTCCGCCCGGCCCCCGGCTCGGCGACCGACGGCACCGGCTTCTTCGAGAGCGAGGACCTCCTCCAGTTCCGCTGGCAGCTGGCCCTCGGCGGCGACCCGCTCACCGACACCGAGATGGACGCCCTCGCCGAGGCGCACCGCCCGGTCGTCCGGCTGCGCGACCAGTGGGTGCTCGTCGACCCGGCGCTCGTCCGCAAGGCCCGCAAACGCGACCTGGGCCTGCTCGACCCGGTCGACGCGCTGTCCGTCGCCCTCACCGGCACCGCCGACGTGGACGGCGAGACGGTCGAGGCCGTACCGGTCGGCGCCCTGGCCGCCCTGCGCGACCGCCTGACCGCGGGCATCCGCCCGGCCGAGCCACCCCCGGCTCTGCGGGCCACCCTCCGGGACTACCAGCTCCGCGGCCTGGCCTGGCTCGACCTGATGACCTCCCTCGGCCTCGGCGGCTGCCTCGCCGACGACATGGGCCTCGGCAAGACCGTCACCCTCATCGCCCTGCACCTGAAGCGGGCCCGCCGCGAACCGACCCTCGTCGTCTGCCCGGCCTCCCTGCTCGGCAACTGGCAGCGGGAGATCACCCGTTTCGCCCCCGGAGTCCCGGTCCGCCGCTTCCACGGCCCCGACCGCAGCCTCGACGGCCTGGACGGCGGTTTCGTCCTCACCACGTACGGCACCATGCGCTCGACGGCCCCCGCCCTGACCGAGCGCGCCTGGGGCATGGTCGTCGCCGACGAGGCGCAGCACGTGAAGAACCCCTACTCGGCCACCGCCAAGGCGCTGCGCACCATCCCGGCCCCCGCGCGCGTGGCCCTGACCGGCACACCCGTCGAGAACAACCTCTCGGAGCTGTGGGCCCTGCTCGACTGGACCACCCCCGGCCTCCTCGGCCCCCTGAAGTCCTTCCGCGCCCGGCACGCGCGGGCCGTGGAGAACGGCGAGGACGAGGAGGCGGTGGAGCGCCTGGCCCGCCTGGTGAGGCCCTTCCTGCTGCGCCGCAAGAAGTCGGACCCGGGCATCGTGCCCGAGCTGCCGCCCAAGACGGAGACCGACCATCCGGTGCCGCTCACCCGCGAACAGGCCGCTTTGTACGAGGCGGTGGTCCGGGAGTCGATGCTCGCCATCGAAACGGCCGAGGGCATGCCCCGCCGGGGCCTGGTGCTGAAGCTCCTCACGTCGCTGAAGCAGATCTGCAACCACCCGGCGCTGTTCCTCAAGGAGGAGCACACCCCGGCCGCGGGCGACCGGCTCGCCGCCCGCTCCGGCAAACTCGCCCTGCTGGACGAGCTGCTGGACACGCTGCTGGCCGAGGACGGGTCCGCCCTCGTCTTCACCCAGTACGTCGGGATGGCCCGCCTGATCACCACCCACCTGGCCACCCGCGCGGTCCCGGTCGACCTCCTCCACGGCGGTACGCCGGTCCCCGAGCGGGAGCGCATGGTGGACCGCTTCCAGGCCGGTTCGACGCCGGTCCTGGTGCTGTCGCTCAAGGCGGCCGGCACCGGCCTGAACCTCACCCGCGCGGGCCACGTCGTGCACTTCGACCGCTGGTGGAACCCGGCCGTCGAGGAACAGGCCACCGACCGCGCCTACCGTATCGGCCAGACCCAGCCGGTCCAGGTGCACCGCCTCATCACCGAGGGCACCATCGAGGACCGCATCGCCGAGATGCTCCAGTCCAAGCGGGCCCTGGCCGACGCGATCCTCGGCTCCGGCGAGTCCTCCCTCACGGAACTGACGGACCGGGAGCTGTCCGACCTGGTGTCCCTGCGGAGGTCGTCATGACCCCCAGCCCGGCCGACGAGGCCCGCCGCGCACTGCGCGAGGCCCGGGAGCGGGCGGCCAGGGAAACCGGCCCGGCACCGACTGCCCGGCCGGGCCCGCCCCCGGCCGGGCGCGCCGCCGACCAGGGGACCCCCGGCCCGGCAGATGTGGCACGCGAGGCGCTCCGAAGGGCGGCGTCCGTTCGGGACGAGGCCGGTGACGATGTTCCCGATGTCGTTGGTGTCCCTGATGCCTGTGATGCCTGTGATGCCTGTGGTGCCGGTCATGCATCCGATGTCGCCGATGTTTCCGAGGCCACCGGTCGGGAGGACGACTGCGGCGCCGAAGCCGCCGACAGTCGCGAGGCGGACCAGGGCCCTGAATCCACCAGTGCGCCCGCGGGCGCCGGTTCCTCCGCGATCGCCGGTTCCTCCGAGATCATCGATGCGCCTGAGAACGCCGGTTCGTCGGAGGCCTTCGATGCCACCGCGGTCGCCGGTTCCGCCGAAGCCGTCGATGCACCCGAGATCGCCGGTGCGTCGAAGATCGCCGGTTCCTCCGCGATCGCCGGTGCGGGGGAGGCCACCGGTGCGCCTGACGACGCCGGCGCACCCGGCGACACCCCGGCGCCGCAACCCCAGGCATCCCACGGCAACCCTCGGACCAGCCCGGCCCCGGCGGGGGCCGTCCCCACCGCTGCCGCCCCCGCGCGGCCTTCCACCCGGGCGGGGGGAGCCGAGCCACGCGCCGCCGACATCGCCCGTGAGGCGCTGCGCGCGGCGCGGGACGACGCGCGGCGGGCCCGCGAGGAGACCGAGCGGGAAGGCGCCCGCCGCAGGCGCCGGGCCCGGCAGAGCGCCGTGGACGACAGAGCGGCGGCCGCGCGGCGAGCGGGCGCGGACGCCCCGGCCGTGCGCGAGGTCCGGCAGTTGCTGTCCGACGCGTTCCGGATGCCGAACCCGCCCACCGACGACCATGAGCGAACCACCGAGCAGGCGAGTGCTCCGGCTCGCATGGCCGACCTGCCGCACCGCTCCGCCGACAGAAGCCCGGAGAGGCCGCACATCGAGCACGGCCGGGAGGAGCCGTACGGCGGTAACGACCCGGCCGGACCCAGTCAGGAGAAGCCGTACAGCGAGTCCGACCCGGCTGCGCCCGGCCCTGCGGCGCCCGACCGGGCCGGAAGCCCGGGGGCCGGTTCCGAGGTCTCGGCTGCGCCGACCGGGTCCGGTACGTCGGCATCGTCGCGCCCGGCCCTCGCCGGACACAGGGACAGCCCTGCGGCGCCCGACCGGGTCGGAGGCCCGGGGGCCGGTTCCGAGGCCTCGGCCGTGCCGACCGGGTCCGGCACCCCGACACCCCAGCCCAGGGACCCCGCCGCGCGCCCCGACGGCCCGGCGACGACGCTTCCGCCGTCGGCCCCGGCCTACGCCCGCCCCAGTCATCCGGCGCCTGCGAGTTCCCCGACCGCCGACTCGGCGCAGCTCTCGGCACCGCGCTCGGCCCCCGCGTCGTCCCGCACCCCCAGGTCGCCCCGCTCCATGGCGGCCCCCTCCCGCGACAGTGAACTGCGGCGTACCTTCCCGCCCTTCCCACCCCGGGTCGGCGAACGCTTCGCCGAGAGCTGGTGGGGTAACGCCTGGGTCAGCGCCCTGGAGCAGGGTGCGCTGGACGTGAAGCGGCTGGAGCGCGGGCGGGGGTACGCCGGGCAGGGGCATGTCGACGCCATCACGGTGACACCCGGCCTGGTGCTGGCCTACGTCCAAGGCAGCCGCCCCCGCCCGTACCGCGTCCAGGTCCGTCTGCGCACGCTCGACGACACCGACTGGGACCGGTTCCTGGACGCCGCCGCCGATCGCCCCGGGCACATCGCGGCGCTGCTCGACAAGGAGATGCCCCAGTCCCTCGCCGACTGCGGTGTGCCGCTGCTGCCCGGTCCCGGTGACCTGGAGCCGCGGTGCAGCTGCCCCGACCGCGGTCACCCCTGCAAGCACGCGGCCGCCCTCTGCTACCAGACCGCCCGGCTCCTCGACGCCGACCCCTTCGTCCTGCTTCTGCTGCGCGGCCGGGGCGAGCGGGATCTGCTCGACGCGCTGTCCCGGCTGAGCGCCACCCGCGCCGCGCGCGCCGCGCAGGACCGGGGCCCGGCGCCCCTGCCCGGCGTGCGGGCGGCGGAGGTCCTCGCATCGCGCGCCCTCCCGCCCCTTCCCGCACCACTGCCTCCGCCCGCGCACCCCGAGCAGCCCCCGGCCTATCCGGCGGCCCCCGGCGGCCCGGACCCTTTCGCCCTGGACCAACTGGCCACGGACGCCGCCGCCCGCGCCCACGCCCTGCTTCACACCGGCCGCGACCCGGTCGGTGAGCTGACCCTCTGGCAGGACGCGGTCCGCCTGGCAGCGGCTCGTCCCGGGGCGGGGCTCACCGCGGGCAGCCGGGCGCTCTACTCCTCCCTCGCCTCCGCGGCGGGCCGCACCCCGTCCGAGCTGGCCCGCGCGGTCGCCGCTTGGCGCCAGGGCGGACTGGAGGGTCTCGCCGTGCTGGAGGAGCCGTGGGACCCGCCCGCCGGCCGGTTCGACCGGGCCCGGCCCCTCCTCCTCGCCGCCGATCTGCCCGCCTTCCGGCCCTGGCGCAATCACCTCACCCACCCCCAGGGCCACGTCCAGCTCCGCCTCGGCCGAGACGGCCTCTGGTACGCCTACGAGTCCGAGCCCGGCCACGACGACTGGTGGCCCAGAGGCACCCCCGACCTGGACCCGGTCGGAGCGCTGACCGGCCTCGGCCTGCCGAGCGACCTCTGACCCGGCGGAGGGTCCACTTCGACGCGGACGGTGTCGCCGAGGTCGCGGATTCCGGCGGCAGCCCATGGGGGCTCCCCGTTGTGGCCGAGAGCCTCCATGGAGGGAACGCGGGTCAGCCCATGCCCTGGAGACGCCAGATCTGGTTCTTCTTGCTGGTCAGGGCACTCGCGGTGTCGCAGGTCCACTGGTGGATCTTCGCACCGGCCGCGGTGGAGATCCCGCTGACGTCGACGCACTTGCCGCTGTGCACGGCGACCAGCTGGTGGTCCTGGGCATGGCCCAGAGCGGTCACGGGACGCAGGGTGAACTGCTGGTTGGTGCCGCTGCCGCAGGTGAACTGGATGACGGACGCCCCGTCAGCGGTGGAGGCGTTCGCCACGTCCAGGCACTTGCCGCTGTGCTCGTTGACGATCGTGTAGGTGTCGGCCTTGCCCGCGACCGGCTTCAGGTCGAGCATCTGCTGGTAACCGCCCTCGCAGTGGTACTGCTGGTACTGGGTGCCGTTGGCGGTGGACAGGTTGGTGTCGTCCAGACACTGTCCACTGTGCTGGGCGACGGCGACCGTGGAGATCGTCGTGTTGGACGGCGGGAGCAGGGTGACGGTGTAGCCGTCCCTGGAGTCCGTCCACGGGACGGTGAGGGACGCGGAGTTGGAACCGACGGTCAGAGTCTGGTCCGAGACGGTGACCGGCCCGGTGACAGCGCCCCCGTCGTTGTTCGGGATGCGCTGCAGGACCGCACGCACCCGGCCGTTCTCGACGACGTCGGTGGTGTCCAGACGGTCGAGGTTGACGGTGACGTTACCGGTGTTGCCGTTGCTGCCCAGCAGGATTTTGGCGTTTCTGGCCGTGTTGTCCTTGGTCGCCAGACCGTCGGTGTTGGTGCCTGGCGTGAGCTTGACGATGTTGCCGGACTGCGATCCGTAGTAGCGGTACAGGAACCATTCCCCCAACGGCAGGTACTGCCCTGCGCTGTTCTTCGTCAGCAGGTTGGCCTGGAAGTCGTGCAGGCTCGCGCCCGACGCCCAGTTGGCGCGCAGCCCGTCGGCTCCGGCCCGCTCCAGACGGGAGATGTACCAGGCCCCGCGCCCGGGGGTCTGCTCGTTCGTGTTGGCGTACTCGTTGACCTGGAAGGGCCGGCTGGTGGTCATCGACCGCGCCGACAGCTTGGACCGGACCGCGTTCGCGTCGACGACCGGGTCGCCGGGCAGATCGTGCCAGCTGTAGATGTTCGGCTCGACGTTGTTCGTCTTGACGTAGTCCAGGTACGTGTTCCACCACCCCGAACCGCTTCCGGCGGGCTTGCCGGCGGTGCTCGGACCGACGATCACCGCGTTCGGGAAGGCGGCGCGGATCCTCTGGTAGGCCCGCTTCCACATCTCCAGGTACTGGGCCTGCGTGCGCGCCCAGAAGGGGGTCCAGTCGGGCTCGTTCCAGATGTCCCACTGGATGTCGGTCATGCCCGCCGCCTGCGCGTCGGCGATGAGGCGGTCGTAGAAGGCGTCGAACCGGGTCCAGTCTCCGTTGTCGCCGGGGAACGTGGGACTGGTCGTGCCGTCGGCGCCCCACAGGTCGTGCGGCAGGATGACGAAGGTGCCGCCCAGCGTCTTGGTGCGCTGGTACTGCGCCCGGGTGGAGTTCCAGCGGCGGTCGTACTTACCCGCGACCCAGCCGCCGGGATTGTCGAGCTGGGCGCCGCCGGCCCGCATGAACTTCCACTTGATGTCCTTGTAGAAGTGGTCCTGCGGCAGCGAGCCGTTCTCGGTCATGCCGTAGATCGTGCCCGAGGCGCGGTAGGTGGGGGCGCCTCCCGCGGTGGCGAAGTCGACGGTGACGGTGGTGTCGGCGGCCTGGGCGGTAGTGCCGGGAAGGAGGACGGCCCCGACCGACGCGAACAGCGCGGTGAGCGCGGTGGTCCTGCGCAGACGGCGGCCGCCTGCGGAACCGGGCTCCGCGGTGTGTCTGAGCGGTGGAAGGAAGCGGGACATGTGCATGAGTTCTCCCGAGAGGGTGGGTGCTGCCTGGGCGGGGTGCCCAGGGGGGTTCAGCCGCCGGTGTGCGCGGCGGGTGCGGTGTGCCGGAGTTCTCGGGCTCCGGCGAGAAGGAGGTAGCTGCTGGCGGTCCAGGTGTAGGCGCGGTCGCGCAGACCCGTGCCGTTCAGGGCGTCGAAGTTCTCGGCGAAGCCGTACGTTTCGCACAGGGCGCGGAAGCGGGCGCTGATCTCGTCCGCGAGACGGTGGTGGCCGGCGCGGCGCAGGCCGTCCTCGATGAGGACGGTGGCCGGGGCCCAGATCGGTCCGCGCCAGTAGCCGTCGGAGAGGTAGTGCGGTGAGCCGGGGAGTTCGGTGGCGAGGCCGTGCGGAGTCAGGTGCTTTTCGATGCGTTCGGCGAGGACGGCGCTGACATCGTCCGGCAGGTGCTCACCGAGCACGGCGGGCATCAGGTCGAGCAGGCTGGAGCTGCTCCAGGTGTCCGCGCCGTGAGCGGAACGGGTGATGAACCGGTCGTCCTGCCAGAGCTCGTCGAACAGGGCGGCCTGGGTCTCCTCGGCCGTGCGCGTCCACTTGCGGGCGTCTTCGGAGCGCCCCAACTCGCTGGCGAGCCGGGCGAGTTCGTGGAGCTGGAGGATGAGAAAGGCGGCCAGGTCGGCGGTGACGACCACCCGTTCGGGGTCGAAGGTGGTGGCGTTGTCCCAGCCGCTGTCGTTGCCGTGCTGGTAGTGGGGCAGTGCGGCGCCGGGGGCGCGCCGTGCGGTGAGCCAGAAGTTCGTCCAGCGCTCCAGCATGCCGTACGTTTCGGCCAGTTCCGCCTGGTCGAGCGGTCTGGGCAGCCGTCCGCGCAGACGGCCGAAGGCCCAGCCGTGGATGGGTGGTTTGACGAAGTTGTACAGCACCTCGGAGTGGGTGACCGAGTCGGGCAGGGCGCCGCTTTCGTCCTGGTGGTCGAAGGGCAGCGCGAACTGGTCGCGCGCCAGCTCCGGGCAACCGGAGGCCAGGGCGAGGGCGTTGAAGCAGTGGTCCCAGCTCCACACCTTGTCCATCCAGTGCTTGGACATCAGCACCGCGGGCCGTGCGAGCAGGCCGGCCGGGCGTACGGTCGCGGACCACACGACGTAGGCGGCGAGTTCGGCGGCCGGGGTGGCGGACGAGCGCCAGGGGGCCACCGCGTCGACGAAGTCCGCGAAGGAGTTCCGGGCGGCCTCCGCGACTGCGCCGAATCCCGCCGACGAGGCGTAGGGCGCCCGGGCGGCGTCGCATTCCTCCACCGCGATCTCCCAACCTCCGCCGGAGTCCGCCGCGATGGTGACACCGCGCTCCGCGCTGCCCAGGGCCTCGGACCCGGACGTGTCGGTCACAGAGCCGGACAGCACGGTGACCCGGTAGCGGCGTCCGGTCTCGTACGAGGTGAACACGTACGCGTCGGCGACCGGGTCGCGGTAGAAGTAGGTGCCGCTGAAGGGTGTCAGGGTCTGCGCCGCCGCGCTGACGCGCAGGCCCAGGCCCGCGCCGCATACGCGAACCGTGTCCGGGGACTCGTAGGCGAGTTCGATGCGTCCGCTCTCGTGGATCCAGCGGAGCAGGCTCGGTGTGGCTTCGACGCGCGTCCCGGCCCGGTCGCCCGTCGCCACTTCGAGCGGGACCAGGCGCAGGACGGCGTGCATGCCGTTCTGGTGCGAGACGAGGTGGAGGTCTTCGGCACGCGTCTTCTCCGCGAGTACGGGAGAGATACCGAACCAGGATCCGTGTGTGCTGAAGGGTATGTCGTGGACGGAGAAGGACGGGCCGGGCGGTGCGGCGGTCATGACGGGTGACTCGTTTCTCGAGCAGGGGGCAACGGCCGACCACGGGGGCTCGGTCATGGTCGGGCGTAGGGACGGGGTGGGAGGACCTGGTCCGGGTCCGTGCCGTGGGCTCAGTCCTTGACCGCTCCGGCGGTCACGCCGGCGGCGACGTAGCGCTGGGCGAGCACGAGGATCACCGTGGCGGGCAGTGAGGCCACGACGGCGGTGGCCATGATGGCGTTCCACTCCTGGTTGTTGTTGCCGATGTACTGGTAGATGCCGAGGGTGATCGGCTGGTGGGTGCCGCCACTGGCGAGGGTGCTGGCGAAGATGAAGTCGGACCAGGACCACAGGAACGCGAACAGGGACACCGTGACGACGGCGTTGCGACTCATCGGCAGGACGATGGACCGAAAGGTGGTCAGGGGCCCGGCGCCGTCCATCGTCGCCGCCTGGAGCAGTTCGCGGGGGATGCCCGACATGAACGCGGTGAAGATCAGGACCGCGAAGGGGACGGCCAGAGTGGAGTCCGCGACGATCAGGCCGGGGACGGACTGGAGCAGGCCGAGCTGGAGGTAGATGGCGTAGAAGCCCATCGCCATGATGATGCCGGGGACCATCTGGGCCACCAGGAAGAAGAAGCTGAGCACACCGCCGCCGCGCGGGCGGAGTTTGGCCAGCGCGTAGCCGGCGGGCGCGGCGAGGGCGACGGTCAGGACAACGGTGCCTAGGCCGACGACGAGGCTGGTGGCGAGGTAGGGCAACTGCTCGTCCAGCACGGCCCGGTAACCGGCCAGGGTGCCGTGCACGGGGAACAGGCCGGGCGGGCTCTTGCGCATGTCCTGGTCGCGGGTGAAGGACACGTTGAGCATCCAGTAGACCGGGAACAGCATGAGCGCGGTGAGGACGAGACCCGTGGCCGTCTTCCACCAGGTGGTGCGGCGGGCCCGGCGCGGGCGGTGTGCGGTCGCGATGGTCGTCATGAGGCGTACTGCTTTCGCTGGACCCTGAGATACACCAGGCCGAAGACCAGGGCGGCGACGACGAGCAGGTTGCCGACGGCCGCGCCCGGGCCGAAGGCGGGCAGCAGGTTGCCGAAGCCGAGCTGGTAGGACCAGGTGGCGAAGGTGGTGGAGGAGTCCGCCGGACCGCCCTTGGTCATGATCCAGATGATGTCGAAGACCTTGAGCGTGTAGACCAGCCCCAGCAGCAGGGTGATCGCGGAGACGGGACGCAGCAGCGGGAAGGTGATGCTCCAGAACCGGCGCCACGGGCCCGCCCCGTCGAGCGCGGCGGCCTCGTACAGACCGGCCGGGATGGACTGCAGGCCGCTGTAGAGCACGACCAGGTTGAACGGGACGCCGATCCAGATGTTCGCGATGATCACCGAGGCCAGCGACCAGGACGGCGAGGTCAGCCAGTTCACCGGGCCGAGACCGACGGCGTGCAGGGCGGCGTTGACGATGCCGGAGTCGCTGTTGAGCATCCACGACCAGGTCGAGGCCGACACGATCAGCGGCAGCAGCCAGGGCACCAGGAACAGGGCCCGCAGGGTCGCCGAAAGCCGGAAGTTCTGGTGGAAGAAGACCGCGAGGGCCAGGCCGATGGCGTACTGGAAGAGCAGGCACACGGCGGTGAACACCGCGGTGTGCAGGAGCGCGGGGGCGAAGGTCGGGTCGTCGAAGACGATCCGGTAGTTGGCGAGACCGGTGAAGGGGGCGTCGCCCTGGACGAAGGAGCGGACGGTGTAGTCGCGCAGGCTCAGATCGAGGTTGCGGTAGAGGGGATACGCGTAGAAGAGGGCGAGGTAGACGGTGACCGGGGCGAGAAAGGCCCAGGCGGCCCACTGCTCGGAGGAAGGACGCCGCCGTGCCCTGGAACGGTCCGGAGGCGGGGCGGCGGTGGCCGCCCCGGTCCGGTCGCGCACCGGCAGCCGGTCCGGCACCTGTGTCGTGTGATTCATCAACCGGCCTCTGACGCCCTTTACTTGGCGGCGGACTGTGCCGCGGAGAGCGCGTCCTCGGGGGACTTGGACCCACTGAGCGCGGACTGGACGGCCTTCCACAACTGCTCGGAGATCTTCGGGTACTTGGTCCCCAGATCATCACTCGTGCGTCCCTTGGCCGCCTTGACCGCGTCGATCCACGGCTTCAACGCGGGGTTGGCCGCGGCCTGCTTGTCCTGGACCTCGCTGGTGGGTGCGACATAGGAGAGCGTGGTGTCGGTGGCGAGGAGGTTCTCGCTGCTGGTCAGGCAGGACACGAGCTTCTGCGAGGTGGCGTAGCGGCCGGTGTCGCCCTGCACCGGGAGGGTGACGAACTCTCCGCCCGTCGGGGCTGCCGCGTCGCCGCCGGTGGCGCTCGGGACGGGGACGACTCCGTAGTCGAAGCCGGCCTTCTCGGCGTTGGCCAGCTGCCACGTGCCGTTCTCGGCGAACGCGTAGTCGCCGCTGGCGAACTCCTGCCAGCTGGTGGTCTGGGTGTTGTTGAGCACGGAGTTGGGGGCGTAGCCCCTGTCCAGCCAGCCCTTCCACAGCGACAGAGCGGACACGGCCTCGTCCGAGTCGACCTCGGTGAGCTTCGCGCCGGAGCCCCAGAACCAGGGCAGGAACTGGAAGCTGCCCTCCTCGGTGCCGATCGCGGAGAACGTGATGCCCTTCTTGCCGGCCTTCTTGACCTTTGCCAGCGCCTCGGTCAACGACTTCCAGTCCTTGACCGAGGAGATGTCCACCCCGGCCGTCTTGAGCACCTTCTTGTTGTAGTAGAGGGCAAGGGTGTTGGCACCGATCGGCGTGCCGTAGGTCTTGCCGTGCGACTGACCGGCCGCGAGCAGGTTGGCGTCCACCTTCGAGGTGTCCAGATCATTGTCGTCGGTCGTGGTGAGTACGCCCGCCTCGGCCAGGGTCGACACCACGGGGTTGTCGACGATGAGCACGTCGGGGGAGTTGTCCTGCTGGGCCGCCAGCAGCGTCTTGTTCGCCAGGTCGCTGGTGTCGAAGGCGGTCCGCTTGACCTTCACACCGGCCTTGGTGCCGCAGTCGTCCAGCAGCTTCACCCACGCCGAGCCCTTCGCGAACTGCGGATAGGGGTCCCAGATGGTGTACGTGCCGCTGCCCGCGCCCTTGGCGTCGGTGCTGCCCGAGCCGGACGAGCATGCGGTGGTGCCGGTGGCGACGGCGACGACGGTCATGGCCGCGGCGGTCAGGCGCCGTCTGGTGGATCTGTTCATTGCGCGTTCCTTCGCGTTGTGGGCAAGGGGGTGCCGTGGGAGTGGCGATCAGGGGTGGCCGGAAGTGCTGGGGAGGGGTGAGGGTGGCTAGGGGTTCGGGCCGGCGGGGCCGGTGCTGGACCGCAGCGAGATCGGTGGCGCGAGCAGGTGGTGCCGAGGGGCGGCCTCGGGGTGGTCGAGCCGCTCGATGAGCAGGTCGACGGCAAGCCGGCCCATCTGTTCCGCCGGTACGTCGGCTGCGGTGAGCGGTGGGGTGACCGTCTCCGCCCACCGGCTCGCCACCACTCCGGTGACGGAGAAGTCGCGCGGCACA
>NZ_JASKMS010000053.1 GCF_030124145.1 Streptomyces sp. 378 | reverse complement strand
TCTGGCCCTGCCGATCGAGGAGCTGGAGCTCACCGTTCGGTCGTACAACTGCCTCAAGCGCGAAGGCGTCCACTCGGTGGGTGAACTCCTGGCGCGCTCGGAGGCGGACCTGCTCGACATCCGCAACTTCGGTGCGAAGTCGATCGACGAGGTCAAGGCCAAGCTCGCCGGCATGGGTCTCGGTCTCAAGGACTCGCCTCCCGGATTCGACCCGACCGCCGCCGCCTTCGACGCGGACGACAACGCGGACGCGGGTTTCGTGGAGACCGAGCAGTACTGAACCCCGCGCGGGCCGCGAGGGAGCCGGGACGCCGGAGGGGCGGGCGATGAGCGCCCCCCCGACCGCACCCGGCTCCCTCGCATGCTCTCCCGGGCGGAGAGACGGATGCCCGAGCCCTCCGGGCCTGATCAGCGGGGCGAAGACGTCCCTCTCAGTCGCGTTCCTCACCGGCCGCGCGTACGGACCCCCGAGCGCGGTCGTCCGGCCAACCACCGGCGGACGGCCGGACGCGCGTGTACGGACCCTCGGGCGCGGTCGTCCGGCCGTCCGCCGGTGGTCGGCGACTCCGCCGCGGTGGTCGGCGACTCCGCCGCGTCAGGCCCCGACGGCGGCTGCGGCGTGCCGCGCCCGCGGCGGCCGGGCAGGGGGGAGCCGTACCGGTACACGGCGATTCTGTCGGCGTGCTGCAGGTTGAGCCGGTGGATCACATACGCCCCCACTGCGACGAGGATCAAGATGCCGGCGGCTGCCAGGTAGGCGTTCACGGCGACCACCTCACAAACCGCTGGGCCGGCCGGCCGGGTCGGGCGGACCCGTCTGCCGGGGAAGGCCTGCGGACACGGTCCCGGCCGGCGACTTGAGCACGTCGGTCGCCGAGGCGCCGCCCTCGGTCTCCCATGCCTCGTCCGCGGCCGGCGACCGGTCGGCCGCGGAGACGCCGTGCCGCGCCTCGTCCTCGGCGATGAGCGCGCTCGCGGTCAGTGGCAGGCCGTCGCGGCCGGATGCCGCGGTCATCAGCCGGGCCGCCGACTCCGCTCCGGTCTCGGGCGGGATGACCAGGAGATCCCAGCGGCCGGTGCCGTACGAGAGCAGCAGCAGCTTGTGCGGGTCGATCTCCGGCGTGAACCAGCCGACCTTCACGGTGCGGCCGTCCACGGGAACCTTGCGGGGGATGACCGGCCAGTGCTCCGGGTTCACGGCGACGCGGGTGATGCGGCCCCACAAGGGGTCCAACGCGTCGGTCAACGCCCGCAGTTCGTGCGCCAGATCCCGGGAGCGGGGCCACCAGGCACCGTCCAGGAGGCCGCGGGAGCTGCCGTCGGTCTTCAGTGCGAGACGCGCGGCCGGGGCTGCGGCGGGCTCGGGGCGCGGCAGTGGGGGAAGCAAGGTCGCCGACATGATGCGGACCCGTCTCCGGACCGCTCTACGCCGGCCCGGGTGTCATCTGTCACCGAGAACGACCCGGCGTGGAAGCCGGTGTGCGAAATGCCCTCGGTCTTCACCACACTACTCCGCGTTCCGCCGCAGCGGGGGGTGCGCGACCGCCTGGCTGAAGGCACCGCCGCCGGGTGCCCACCCGCTGCCTGCCCCGCCCACCCGGCCACGAACCGCGGAAGGACGCCTCGCGGGCGGCCGTGGCCGGGCCTTCGGTGAGGGTCGGCCCGAACCGGCGCACCCGGGGGAAACACGCTGGCCACGTGGGCCACGTCCGGCTCGACGACGCAGACGCGGCGGTACGACGACGTCATGCCGATGGACGTGCGCATGCCGGGGCCGTACCGGACGCCTGCTCGCCCCACTGCACGCGTGCGACCGCGCCCAGCGCGTGATCGTCGCCCACGAGACCGGACTCGTAGGCGACCGCCGCCGCGAAGTGTGCGGTCCACAGGACGGACTGCCCTCGGCGAGTCCCGATCGGCCGCGCGCGATGGCTTCCCGCCCGTGGGTGCGTCCGTCACGAGAGGGTCGGTCGGCAAAAGTGCCCGCAGGCGTCCGGCACCTTGAGGTCAGGGCTGGGCGGTGTCCACGATGAAGCGGCGACTGAGAGTGATCTCGCGCGAGAGCGGGCCCGGGTCGGCGGTCACCCTCAGCTCGTACTCCCCCTCCCGCAACGCCCTCACATCGAGCACCCTGTGGCCTCCGACCCACTGGGTGGGGACGAACTCGCCGTTCAACCTCACCTCCATATCGCGCAGCGCCTCAATGCCCAGCGCCTCGTCGCCGTTGCGAGGGGCGACGTCCACCGTGAGCTTGGCTTCGGAGAGTTCGGCGGCGTTCAGCACGCCACTGCTGGGGATGCCGCGTATCCGGAGCTCGGGCTGGTTCACCGCGTTGTCCACCGCGATGCCGCCGATCACCAGGGCGGCGGCGACAGCGGCAAGCGAAAGTGTGATGAGGCTCCTTCGCCGGAACCGGGTGCGCAAAGGATCCGACGACTTCAGGGCCAGCCGCATGGACACATCCTTCGAGGGGTTGCTGCTGTGGGCCGTCGGCCACGGACTCGCATGCGGACTCGCGGGTTTCCGGCGACCCCGATGGTGCCACCTCAACCGTCACGGAATCCAGGTCACTCTCGCCCTCGATGAATGAGTCGTGTCTTGTCGGGTCGACGGTCCGGTGCTTCGCTGCGGGTGTGAGGGCGGATGAACTCTCCCCCTCCCGCGCCCGGTTGGAGAGCTTCACCGGGGAGGTGTTCGCGCCTCTGGTGCGTGCGGATCAGCGGGTGAGGGGGGCTGCAGCCGCGTGGGCTGCTGCTGGACGGGCGTCGGAAGTCCGCCGCCCCTGCCCGACTCCGGAAGTCTCCGGGCGGCCCGACTGCCTGGCGAACGTCGCGGGCGTTCGACGCTCACCGCCCGGCCGGGCAGTTCCCCCAGAGTGCGGAGAGGGCGTCGGGAATCTGCGCGACATCGCCGCAGCCCTGTGGTCCTCGTGGGAAGCCGTCGCTGGTGAGGTAGGTCCAGCCGCCTGCGGAAGTGCCGCGGAAGTACTTGGTGGCGCTGCCCTCGTCCTGCATGCTCACCAGCTCGTCGTGCGTGGCACCAAGGGTGGCCTCGAAGCGGGTGGCGGCGTAGCGGACGCCGCCGCACTGGCCGTAGAAGAACTGCCCCGGCTCCGGCCGAAGATGGACGAACCGGGGAAAGCTGCGCCGGTACGCCTCCGTCACGGCGGTCTTCACCTCGCTGCCGGCGGTCAGGTTGCGGCAGTCGGCGTGGTCCGCGGACGAGGGGAGGGTCGCCGCGGGAGTGGGCGTGGTGGCCTTGGCCGGTGTGGCAGAGGTGGCAGGGGCGGCCGACGGGATGGCCGTGGCGGTGGCCGGGCCGGTCGTAGGGGTGTCGGTCGGCGTCGGGGCCTGCGCGGAAGGCGGGGACGAGGGAGCGGAGGAGGCCGAGGCGGACGCGGGTGTGCCCGAGCCGGTGGGGGAGTCGGACGCCTCCCGACACCCTGCCAGCGCCAGGATCCCGCCCACCACCGCTATCACCGACGCACCTCTGAAACCGGGCATGGGTGTCCTCTCCTCGACCGTTCTCGACCGTTGAAGCTACGGCCAGTGTCTGCCGCGGCGCTAGACACACGGCACAGCGCCGGGGTTGCGGGGCGAGGGAGCTACGAGATGGTCTCGATTCCGTCTACGCGTGCGTTCCGCTCCTCCGCGCTCCTCACCGCGGCTTGCGACCCGGCAGCGTCGCGGGCCGCGAAACTGCCGGACACCGCACAAGCGCGCGCGACCCCGCCGATGGCACGATCCCGCTCATGAACGGTGTCCGGGAAGTGACCTGTCGTCCCCACCTGAAGCGCCCCGTGCGGCGGTTCGTCGTCCTCGCGGCGGCCGGGGCGAGCCTGGCCGGGACCGGTCTGGCCGTGGTGCGCGTGGCGTACGGGAACGGACCGGCGGACGTGTGGGCCTGTGCGGGCCTGCTCGTCGCGCTGCTGGGCGTCGCGTGTCTGTACGGGGCCGTCGTCCAGGTGAGCGCCGACGCGTACGGAGTGCACTCCCGGACACTCCTGCGCCGCCGCAGCGTGCCGTGGCGCGACATCGCCGACCTGCGCGTGTATGTGCAGTACGGGCGCCACGGGCAGGAGATCCACCGCGTCGAGGTAGTGCCGCGCGGCGGCGGACCCACGCGCCGCCTGCCCCTGCCGGCCAGCGTGTCCTCGGGCGACCGGCCGGACTTCGACGCCAAGCTGCACGCTCTCCGCGCGCTGCACCGCTTGTACGGCACCCCGGAGTCGAACCACGTCGCCGTCATCTCGAAGCGCACCGCCGGTCGCGGTACGGCCGTGTCGCTGATCCTGTGCGTGCTGCTGCTCGCGGGCGCCGGCCTGGCCGCCTGGTTCGTGCCGGCCACGGAGGCGCTGAAACAGGCGTGGACGTCGGCTGCGCCGTGCACCGCCGAGGCGCCCGCCGCGGAAGGGCCGGGGTCCCCCGTGCCCGAGCGAAGCCGAGAGCCTGAGGGAGACTGCCTGACCACCCTGTCGGCCGTGATCACGCGGGTCGAGGTCGGCAAGGGGAAGCAGAGCAGCCGGCTGTACTTCGCCGAGAGCCGGCCGCTGGAGCGGCTCTCGGTCTCGCAGGAGGGTGCCCAGGGATTCCGGCCCGGAGACCGCGTCGAACTCACCGTCTGGCGCGGCGAGGTGAGGCAGGTCACCGGCGAACACCACGTCTGGCGCGAACACTTCCCCAGCGGCGGAGAGGTGGCCGTCATCGCGGCCGGGTGCGCCCTGGCCGCGGGCTACCCCGCCTCCGTGGTACTGCTGCGCAGACGCGGTCGTCGGCTGCCCGCCGACGAGGTCCTTCCGTCGGCGCTCCCGTTCGCGGGCGCGCTCGCCGGTACGGCCCTGTGGCTGCTGCCGCTGTGCTACCTCCACCCCACGACCCCGCCGACCTCTCCCGGGGCCCTCACCTGGGCGGTCGCGGGCTTCCTGGCCACGCTGGGCGCGTTCACCCGGGCCTGGCGCGCGACCCGCATCCGTACGCCCCAGAAGGCCGCGGCGCCCCGGACTCCCCCCGGGCTCTCCGACGAGGACGAGGAGGTCTTCCTGGCCGCCCGCTTCCTGGAGCCCACCGACTACAACCCGAACAACTTCGGCACCCACATCGTCCTCGGCGGAGGCCCGCCCGCCGTCACACCCCACCCCGGCCCGGGCCGGTTCGCGGCGAAGCGGATCCCGGCGGAGCGGATCACCGTCAAGGACATACGGCGCCCCCGCGGCGGCGACGGTGACGGCGTCCCCAGAAGCTGGCAGATCGCCGAACTCGACGACGCGGGCCGACCGGTCCACCTCACGGCCGCCCCGACCGACCTGGCCCGCATCATCCAGGCGCTGACCCCGGCGAGAACGCCCGCGAACGTCACACGCCCCGACCTGTGAGCGGTGTGCATCGTGAAGGTGCTGGTCACGGGTCTGGCGTGAGTTGTCTTCGGCGTACTCGTGCTGGTCGTGGGCGGCAGTCTGAGGTGTAGATCGTCTGGTAGGTGCGGGTTTTGCGATTTCTCGCCCGCCGTCTCGGGTTGCGCTCGTGCGCTCCGGCGCATGGTGGACCCCGCGGTGCATGAGCGGACCACCGCGCGCCGCGCGGAACGGGGGGCACCGAAGCTGCTGGGCTATTGCGGGAGCAGAAGCTTTTGGTCGGGTCGCTGCCAGAGCAGCGGCCGGCCCGGTTAATCGGTTGCGGACCTTCGGGATGGCGTCTCACACCGAACTTTCTCAGCCAGCAGCGCTCCGGCGACGACACGACGGACACTGCGCCGTTGACACGGCGAACACGACGAGACCGCGAGGGTATGTACTGACAGGTGTCTGCCTCGGGCAGGCGCTGGCCGCGATGCTCGTGGCATGACCAAAACGAGTGTCCCGATCACCGTCTTCGCCCGTACAACGTCCAGCCCCGCGCACACCTACCAGGTCATCGTGCCGATCGACCTCGCCCAGGTGTTCAAGCCGTGGGGACCGTTCCCCGGCGTCGCGGAAGTGCGCGACCAGACCGGCACCTGGAACCGGCCGGGGACGTCGCGCCAGACCTGGTTCACCGACGGCTCCAAGGCCGACGAGCGGCTTACCGAGATCGCGGAGGGGCACGGGTTCGCCTATGAGCTGAGTGGCTTCACCAACGTGCTGGCCAAGCTGATCTCCGGGGTGCGCGGCGAGTGGTCGTTCCTGCCCGATGGGACCGGCACGTCGATCCGATGGACGTACGACTTCCGGCCGCTGCCAGGCCGCTGCTGGATCGTCGCGGGGCCGTTCAAGCCGCTCTGGGCCCGCTACATGCGCGCTGCACTCACCAGGATGGTGACCGTGGTGCAGGAAACGCCCGGTGGCATCATGGAGGAGTGAGCGACCTGAGCTTCGGCGCCTTACTGCGCGGCTGGCGCGACCGCCTAGACCCGGCCGATGCCGGCTACGCCCGGTCGGCCCGCCGCCGCGCCCCTGGCCTGCGCCGCGAGGAACTCGCCGAGCTCGCCGGCCTCTCCGTCGAGTACGTGCTGCGCCTGGAGCAGGGCCGGGCCACCAATCCCTCCGCGCAGGTGGTCTCGGCCATCGCCCGCGCGCTGCGGCTCACCCCGGCCGAACGCGACCAGTTCTTCCGCGCTGCCGGCCTGCTCGCCCCGCGCGACCATACCGTCGGCACTCACGTGCCGCCGAGCATCCGCCGCCTGGTCGCCCGCCTCGGTGACCTCCCGATCGGCGTGTTCGCCGCCGACTGGAGCCTGCTGTGGTGGAACGACATGTGGACGGCTCTGCACGGCGACCCGTCCAGCCTGGCGCCCGCCGAACGCAACCTCGCCCGCGCACTCTTCGGCACGGGAGAGGGGCGCTGGCACCTGTACCCCGTCTCATCGGCGGCCGGACAGTACGCGTTCGAGACGGCGATCGTCGCTGACCTGCGCGAAGCGGTCGCCCGCTATCCGACCGACCCGGAGCTGGCCGCGCTCGTGGACGGGTTGCGCAGGGCCTCGCCGTTCTTCGGTGAACTGTGGGCCGTGGCGGGTATGGAGCAGCTGGCTGGGGACCTGAAGACGATCAGCCATCCCGAGCTTGGCGACGTCACCCTGGACTGCGACGTGCTGACCTTGCCGGGAGTCGACCTGCGCATCGTCACCTACACAGCGGCCCCGGGAACCCGCGGCGCCGACCAACTCGATCTCATGCGTGCGTCCCGGCTCAGCGAAGCCCGCTGACAATCGGGGCGCCTGAGGAACTCATTCGGCATCTGGCCGTTCATCGCAAACATCCTGCGGGGTGCCAAAACAGGCCCTCGTCGGTGTGTAGGAGGCATCCGGACGTCAACCACGGCCCCTTCGGCACTAGGCCCGGCTCCCGCACCGGGGCGCGACATCCGTGAGACCGCAGGACCACCAGCCGCAGTCGCGCGCGAGCCCGTATTTCCGGACGCTCACGAGCTCGGCCGGCAACCGCTCCCCGGACGTGATTGACAGCCTGCCGTTCCTGCGCGAGCGCGACGTCGCCGTGCTGGGCAACGACGGCGTGCAGGACGTGCAGCCGTCCGGCTACGGCCCGGACCTGACCAGGCCGATGCACACGGTGGGCCTGGTCGCCCTCGGTCTCTGGCTCATCGACAACATGGAGCTCACTGAGCTCGCCGCGGTGTGCCGCGACGAGCCCCACTGGGAGTTCTTCTTCGCCGCGCTGCCCTGGCGCATGGTCGGGGTCACCTCCAGCGCCAGCAATCCAGTGGCGGTCTTCTGATCCTCGCGCCGAAACCCGCCCCCAGTTCATCCGAAAGGACTTCTGTCCGTGCCTACTACGGCAGTTCTCGTCATCGACATGCAGAACGGGTTCCTGCACCCGAAAGGATCCCTCGCCAGGGCCGGTATGGGTCGCGCGGACGCCGAGCCCGCCATCCGCGCGACCCGGGACCTACTCGCCGCAGCCCGCAGGTCCGGACTGCCCGTGCTCTACACCCGGCAGGTCATCGGTGAGGGCGGACCGGAGATGTCCCCCGGGTGGCGCGCGGCCGCGGCACCGGCCCTCGCCGTCGAACCACGCATGCTCAGCCACGGCAGCTGGGACGCCGAGATCCTCGACCGGCTCGCTCCGGTCGCGGGCGAAGTGGTCATCGACAAGAACCGCTACGACGCCTTCCTGTATACCGACCTCGAAGATCGTCTGGCATATGCGGGTTCTGCGGTTTCTCATCCGCCGTCTCGGGTTGCGCTCGTACGCTCCGGCACATGGTGGACCCGGAGGTGCATGAGCGGCTCACCGCGCGCCGCGCGGAGCTCGATGAACTCGAAGAGCATCTGGTCAAGCAGCTGTCCGAGGTGCGGGCCGAGCGGGACGAGCTGGCCGTGGCGGTGCGGGTGTGGCAGCGGATGAGCGAGCAGCTCGCTGACGAGCGGGCAACGGCCGGGTCGCCGGTGGTGCAGGTGGCGGGTCGGGCGGTGCGGCTGATCCCGGACCGCGCGTCAGGGGTGGCCGAGTCCGCGCTGCCAGCGGACTACCAGCGCATCCTGGCCGCCTTGCGGCAGGCCGGCGGGCCGGTCGCCACCCGGGCCGTCGGTGAGGCGTTGGGTCTGGACACGGGGGTGCGGGGCAAGCTGGAGCCGCTGCGCGGGAAGTTGACCAAGCTGGCCGATCGCGGCTGGCTGCACAAGCGGGGTGACGGCAAGTTCACCGTGCGCCCGTAGTCGCCGGACTCGAAGAGCGGACGGGCGTAACCGGCGGGCCCCCGGCGGCAGTTGAGTTTGATGTGAAGAAAAACAACGAAACCGTCGAGGGCCCTGACGGCCTTGTCCACACCGCCCGCCTGCCACTGTCGAGCGCCACCTTGAACTATCTCGCCGATCTGATCCGCGGCCACTGCAAGAAGATCCGCTCGCCGTGGCGGGCGCTGCCCGCCGGGAAGATCGCCGGGATCGTGCTGGCGGTGCTGCGCTGTGACCAGCGGCCCGGCGACCTGGCAGGCGGCAACGGCATCCACCGCACCACCGTGAGCCGGTGGGTGCGCGAGGTCGTCGGCCTGCTGGCCGCCCGCGCCCCGCGCCTGGACCGCGCGCTCAAGAAGATCGCCCGAATGGGCGGCGGCATCGTACTGCTGGACGGCTCGCTGATACGCACCCGACGCCGCACCGGAGACGCGAATCGGAAGAACTGCGCCGTTAAGAGCAAATGCCACGGACTACTCGTGATCGCACTCACCGACGATCGTGGCCGGCTGCTCTGGGTCTCCGCGGCCCGGCCCGGACGCACCTCGGAGATCACCGCCTGCCGACACGACCACCTCACCGCCCATCTGCGCGCGACCGGCCTCCGCGCCATCGCCGACCTGGGCTTCATCGGCCTCGATGACAACGACGACCCGGAGGCCGACCCGGCCGTGATCACCGGCTACAAGGCCGCCCGCAACAGGCCCCTGACCTCCGGCCAGAAACTGTCGAACACCGTGCTGGCCGCAGTCCGCGCCCCGGTCGAGCACGGCTTCGCCCATCTGAAGAACTGGCGCGTCCTCACCAAGCTCCGCACCGACCCGAAGTCGGCGACCGCCCTGGTCAGGGCCCTGCTGGTGCTAACCAACCGCGAAATCACCCGCTGACCGATGATCTTCGCGAGAGGCATCCGCCCACGACCAGCCCGAGAATCCCGAAGGCGACTCACGCCAGACCCGTGACCTGCGACTTCACGATGCACACTGCTCTGTGAACGCTGAGCGGCTGCCGGGGCGGAGAGCCCTCCGCCGGATGATGCGCTGACCCCGCACGGTATCCCCAACCCTTGGGTGGGACTACGCTGTGGGGTGAGGCCCCAGTCCCCGGTTTCGACGCTGTGTTCCGCTCCCGGGGAGGCCCGCCGTGTTCGTCCTGCTCCTCATCCTCATCGTGGTCCTGTTCGGCTTCGGCTTCCTCAATCCCATCTGGTGGGTGGCCGGGGCGGTGCTCGTCTACGGCGTCACCCGCCACGGCCGCGATCGCGGCGGAGGCCGGAGCCGTGACGGCCGTTCCGATCTCGGGAACTACCGGGACTACCAGGAGCTCCGGGACCGTCGGGAACGCTGGGACCGCCGCTACAGCCGTCAGAACCGGGCACGCTGGCGGCGCGAGGACCGTCGGGGCCACGAACATCGCAGGTGACCCGGGAGTGGACCCACGGGACAGGACGTCGTCGCACTGCGCGCCGAGACGATCAGTTGCGGCGGACGTTGGCCGGCCGCACGGTCATCGACCGGGCCCGCGGCATGGTGATGGTGCTGATCCCGTGCAGCCATGGGGCGGCCAGGAAGCCGCTGGTGGATTCACGGCAGTGCGACGCCGGGTTTCCGGAGATGGCCGCGGCCCTGGCCGCCGTCCGGGAGGGCGAGCCGCTCGCGGAGCGTATGCGGCGGGCGCTGCGTCGTACGCCGCGGCGATTTCACATGGAAGACCAGGAGTGCGACTCACGACAACCGGGCGGATCGCCCAGGTGGGGAGAGGCCATGATTCACGTAGCCGACGTCCGGGAATGGCGCGACCGCGATGTCGTCGACACCGAGTCGCACAAGATCGGTGTCCTGGAGGCGGTGTATGTGGACACCACCACCGACGAGCCGGCCATGGCCACGGTACGGACCGGACTGCCCACCCGGCGCCGTCTGGTCTTCGTCCCTCTTGAGGACGCGATCGCCGGGCCCGGCTACCTCAAGGTCGGCTATGTCAGAGCGCTGGTGAAACAGGCCCCTTCGATCGGCACCGACGACGTCCTGCCCGCCGAGCAAGAGGAAGCGATCTTCAGGCACTACGGACTGGTCTACGAGCCCGGTGCGGCCGGAGAACGGCAATTGGCGCGTCGCTGATCACCTGAGGACGGGATGACTGCCCTGTGAGGTACGGACCATGCACCATATGACCACCCCCCGTGACGGACAGCGGTTGTCGAGAACCGCGCCCTCGGCGGAGGACGCGGTTCTGCTTGCCGAAGTCGTCGAACTGCGCGCCGAGAACGAGCACTTGGGGCGAGCGCTGGCGAGCCGCGCGGTGATCGACCAGGCACGCGGCATGATGATGGCCCTGGCGCCGTGTCCCAGTGACCGGGCCTGGGACCTCCTGGTGGACGTGTCGCAGCACTGCAACATCAAGCTCCGCGACGTGGCTGAGGCCTTGGTCGCCACGACGGAGGACGGGACGCTCCCGGAACCGATACAGCGCGAACTGCGCCGAGCACTGAGGCGCCTCCATGCGGAGGACCGGAGATGACGGCGCACACGCCCGGCGGACGGCACCGGAAACCGTGAGTTCAACTCTCCGGTGCCTTCGTCCAGGACGGCCGTCGGACGCCTCTGCTGTGCAGCCCGCCTCGTGGATCTCGAACGTCGCGGCCCTGGCGAAAGCGGACAGCCCGGGAACCCGCCGGGTGTGCTTCGGATGAGGGCGGGCATGCGCCTTGCCGCGCACAGAAGCTGTGCGGCCGGGTCCGCTCCGCCGGGAACGAGTGCGCTTCGCTCCACGGTCGCGAACCCTCCGTCCACGAGATCGCCGCGCACGCCGGTCTCACCGAGTCGGAGGCACGGCTGGGCGAGGGGCGCGGGAGGGTTTCACCGCAGTGTCCCTGGACGCCGGTACGCGGCTGCTCCGAGCACAGCCATCCACCGACCGACATGCTCGGTGGCCCGGAGCCCTGCTGCGACCTGATCGTCAACCGTGAGGCTCTCCGCCCGCTGCCGACGCGGCCCGAACGCGAACGGTGAGTCCGCTCCGAGTCGGACCGTGTGACGACGTCCCGGGTGCACGGGCGGCACCGGACTGCCAGGGACCGGGCTCGGCCCCCAGCGGAGAAGCCGGCGTGCCCCGCGGTTGCCGGAACCGGCAGGCGGCCTTCGAACCGCCGTCTGATCGAGGACGGCGCAGAGCAGGAGCGGGCCACGCCAGGGCGTGGGTCAGGACTCCAGGCCGGTGAGGGGTTCGGATTCGTCGATGAGGGCGCGGGCCACATCGGCCAGGCGCCGGTTGTGGGCGCGGGCGTAGCCGCGCAGCGCGGTGAACGCCTGCTCCATGTCGATGCCCTGGCGTTCGGCGAGTTTCCCCTTGGCCTGTTCGATCAGTACCCGGCTGTTCAGCGCGGTCTGCAGTTGTTCGTTGAGCACTGTGCTGCGCCGAGTGGTGCGTTGTTGCAGCAGGCTGATGGTGGCGACGTCGGCCAGGGCCTGGGCGACGAGTGTGGCGGCCGGGTCGAAGGGGCCGGGCGCGGCACGGAAGAGGTTCAGGGCACCCACGGTCTCGTCCCGCAGGCGCATGGGCAGGGCCTGGACGGCCCCGAATCCGCTGCGGTGGGCCACCGTGACGAAGTGCGGCCAGCGGTCGACCTCCCGGGTCAGGTCGGGGATGATCACCGGTGCGCCGGTGCGGAAGCAATCGAGGCATGGGCCTTGGTCGTTCTGGAGCTGGAAGAGCTCCAGCAGGCGCACCTGCTCGTCGGATGCGGCCATGACGCGGAGTTTGCCGTCCCGGTCGGCGAGCAGCACCCCGGCGGCGCTCGCGTCGAGCATGCCGACGCAGCGGTCGGTGAGCAGGCGCAGGAAGTCGATGAGGTCGAAGTCGGCGACCAGGTTGTCGGCCAGCTCGACGAAGGTCTTGGCCAGAAGCTGTTGATCCATCGGAGGCACCCTCGATTGAGACTAGTCCCTGCCTGAAGCGGCGGGAAGTACGGCACGTTTCTCGGCCGGCGCCCATGCGTCAGGTTTCGTCATCGGCCTGGTCAGGTTCCGTGTCCGGGGAGAAACGGATCCGACGGGCCACCACGTCCGCGGCCACGTCGGCGAGCCGGCGCCCCTGCGCATAGGCGTGGGCACGAAGCCGGACGAAGGCTTCCTCGATGCCAACGCCGAGCTGGACGGTCAGGATGCCGCTGGCCTGGTCGATCTCCGCCCGGTACGCGCCCAGGTCCTCCGCGGGGGCGCGGCGGGACCCGCCCGCCTCGTCGATTCGCGCGTCGTCGAGCAGCACCAGAGTCGCGAGATCGGCGAACGCCAACGCGTCTGCCAGTTCCTCTGCGCTCAACCGGACCGGAACGCGGGCGTACAGGTCCAGAACTCCCGGGCTGATCGCCCCCATCTGCAGAGGGAGCGCGAACACCGCGCGTGCCCCGGCTTCCAGGGCGGCCTCGGCGAAGACCATCCCACGGTCCTGGAGGTCATGGGTGAGCAGATCGGGTGTCAGGACGGCCGAGCCGTGCAGGAAGGCGTCCACGCAGGGTCCTTCGCCCAGCGTGAGCTGGAGCTCTTCCAGTTGCTCGCTGATGTCGTCGGTGCTGCACAGCGGGTGGCTCGGCCCGGTCCGGGACATCGCCGACAGCCCGGCCCCGCTGATCGGCAGCGCGGCCACGGCCGCGGTGCACACGTCCACCACACCGACCCGGGCAGCTCGCCGGGCCGCCTGCTCCGCCACCAGCATCCGTATGCGGGTCGACCGGCTGTCAGGGCCCACCCGGGCCACCGCCTTCAGGCAGGGTGACAAGGCCCTCCAGCCTGGCCGTGGTGCGTTCCCCGACGGGAAGCACCAGCACGCGGAGCGTGGTGGCACCGGCCGGCCTGCGGAACACTCCGATGTCCAGCCACCCCCAGGAGCGGAGCGCAGCGAGGGTTGCGGGATCGGCCCGGCCCGCCAAGGTGACGCCGAGTGACGCCTGGTGTTCGGTCAGCAGCCGTTCCTGCACACGACGGGCGAGGTCGCGGTCCTGCGGGTGTGGCCGGACAAGGACGTCGCCGAACGCGAAGACCCTGCCGGACAGCGTGAGTTGATCGATGTCGCGTGGCAGTGTTCCGTCGAAGCATGCCCACCAGGAGCCGTCGCCGCGTACCGGGAATCCGAAGGCGCATCCCATCAGTCTGTCCGTCTCTGCGATCACCATGGCGAATCCCGGCCGGCGCATGTCCGTGGTGAGACGGTCCATGAAGTTCTGGCGGCTGGGACGGCGGTACGCATCACCCGGCGCCGTCACGCGAGACTCCACATACAGATCGGCCAGATCCTCGCACAGGTCCTCCACCAGCCAACGGTTCAGCCGACGTATCCGCGCCGGAGCCATGGCCGAGGGCTCGCCGTCCCCCGGCTTCCGTGACTGTCCCCGCCCGGGTTCGGCCGTCATCGCACATCGCCCGGGAGAACAGGCGCAAGCGGGGCAGACCGGTACGGCGGGGCCGCAAGGGGCGGGGCCGGGGTGTCGCCGAGAGGAGGTGGCAGGTGGCCGGGAAGGCCGAGGAGCAGGAACCCGCAGTCGGTGAGGTCGAGAATCCGAACCAGCGTCGTCGGCGGATGGTGCAGTCGCAGGGTCCCGCCGACCACGGTGGTCTCCTGCGCAGCGCGGAGGAACGTGTTGAGTCCGCTGCAGTCGCAGAAGGTGACGGGGGTGAGGTCGACGTCGATGGCGCGGATACCGTCCAGCAGGCACCGCTCCAGGGACACGCGCACCAGCGGCGCGGATTCGAGGTCGATCTCACCGGCCAGGGTGATCAGCGCCCGTGTGCTTCGGTCATGGCGGTTGACGGTGAGTTGTGGCAGGGGCATGACGCCTCGGTTCGGAAGACCATCCGGCAGCGGGCGCGGAGGTGCCGGAGTTCCGGTCCCTGAGCGCGCTCCCGGCAGGGGCGTATGTTCGGCGGAGGCAGCGCAACGGCCGGTTCGACAGCCTGTGCAACAGGACAGTGGACCCACCCGGTTCCCTCCAGGGATGCGCCGGGTGACAGACGAAGAGTCCGCACCCCGCAGCCATCTGCGTTCAGTAAGAGCATGCCGCCGGGGTCTGGGACGTCTACCAGTAGCCTAGTCCTCGCGTTGTTTGATGGAGGGTTCGAAGCCGCTCGATCCCAGGATGTGGACAGTGCAAAAGGCACGGGGCGCGCGATATGCGAGGCACTGCGCGGTACTCGGACGTGAATCACCGCGGCCGACGGCCGTCCGCGCACGGCACTCCGGACGCCGCCCGAGGAGGTGGCTGGCATGACGGAGTGCGTCCCGGTCCCGGCGTGGACCCAGCGCGCGAGGACGAGGGGAGCACGCCACCGAGCGGCTGCGGGACCGAAAGCTCGCTGACCGCACTCGCGAGCGGAGCGAGTCGGTGATGCGGCTGCACGTCCTGCCCGCCTTCGGGGCCGGGAGCGTGGCCGGTGACGACGGCCGGGTGCGCAGCCGGCGCGGCAAGCTCCTCGCGGCCGGCCTAGGTGAGCCGACGGTGGTCAAGGCGTACCAACTGCTGCGCGCCCTGATGAACACGGCCGTGGATGACGAGCTGATCCGGCGCAACCCGTGCCGCACCAAGGGTGCGGACCGCTACGACGTGCCCGAACGGCCTGTCCCCACGGTGGCAGAGGTCTTCGCCGTGTCCGACTCGATGGCGCCGCGCTATCGGCTGCTCGTGCTCCTGGCGGCCTTCACCACTCTGCGGTTCGGGGAGCTGGCGGCCCTGCGGCGCCGGGACATCGACGTGGAGGGGCTGACCGTCACCGTGCGCCGTGCTCAGGCCGAGTTGCGGGACGGTCGGCTCTTCGACAAGGCACCGAAGTCCGCGGCCGGGGTGCGCTCCGTCTCCTTCCCGGCCGAACTCCTCGACGCGGTCACGCACCACCTGGAGCACTTCGCCGCTCCCGGCCGTGAGGGTCACGGCTTCGTCGGGCCGCAGGGGGGGGCAGTTGCGGCGCGGCAACTTCCGCGACGACTGGGTCAAGGCCCGGAAGGCGGCTGGCGTCACGGCCGAGCTGCACTTTCACGACCTGCGGCACACGGGCAACACGTTGGCCTCCACGGCCGGGGCCGGCACGCGGGAGCTGATGACGCGGATGGGGCACAGCAGCTCCAGGGCCGCGCTGATCTACCAGCACATGACCAGCGACCGTGACCGGGCCATTGCCGATCGGCTCGGGGCCATGACTCGCGAGAGCCAGGATGTGAGGTGCCTCCGGACCACGGCCTGTCCGACAGGCGACGAACGGCACGGTCGAGCACACCCTTCGCTCGACCAGCCGTTGCCGGTGGCTCGCTTCAGCCGATCTTCGCGGACTCGTCGAAGAACCTGACGATCCGGGGCAGGGCTTGCCACACCGACCCGTTGTGGTCGTGGTCGCCGACGTCGGTCAGCCGGCGTGCGGCGCCGTTCCTCGTCAACTGGTCGGCACAGTAGGCCGAGTGACTGAAGTCGACATCCCTGTCACCCCGGCCGTGGAAGATCTCCACTGGTACGTTCGGCCGCCAGTCGCACGTGTTGTCCATCGGGCGCAACTTGTCCTTCAGGACACCGTCGGGCTTGCGGATCTTGTTCAGGAAGTCCTCGGTGAACAGGTCCTTGGAGGTCGCCGGGAGTTCGCTGACGATCTGCCCCGCGGTGTGATGGCCGTCGAAGAGACCCTCCACCCTGCTGTCGTAGGGGGAGCGGAAGACGTCGCCGGGTGACGTGTAGAGGCCGTACATCTTGTTCCAGGCGGTGACGAAGTAGGCGAGGTAGATGCCGGATTTGGCGATCTTGTCGTCGGCCGCGTCGGCCTCGAAGGCCGAGAGGTTGTAGGGGCCGCTGACCGGGGCGAGTGCCCCCGGCCTGAAGTAGCGGTCGGCGCCCTCCTGCTGAAGCGCCCGGCCTACCAGCATGGTGGCGGGGCCGCCCTGCGAGAACCCGCTGACCTGGACCTTCCGCTTCAGCTCCCGGCCGTTCCGGTGGGCGAAAGTCCGGGCTGCGCGCAGGCCGTCCACCGAGGCCGCGACGGTGGCCCGAGGGTCACCGTAGGGGTGGAAACCTTCGCCCGAGCCGAGGCCCACGTAATCGGGTGCCGAAACGGCCCGCCCGGTCGAGGCGAACAGCAGGGCGACGAGCCGGTCGTTCGACTTCGGATTCTCCGAGGCGACGTCCTTGCGGTAGACGGTGGTGCCGTGCAGCCAGGAGACGGTGGACAGGTGGCGCGCCCCGTTCTTGGGCAGGACGACGAGCTGGCTCGCGGTCGTGGGGGCGCCCGCGCTGTCAGTGGTGCGGTAGGTGACCCGATAGGCGGTCACGCCATAGCGGACCTGGGAGGAGTCGATCTTTCCACGGAGTTCCCCCGCCACTTCCTCCGCTGTGAGGTCGGCCGCTTGCTCGACGGAGACGACGGCCCCGCCTTGTGCCCGCTCGCTGTGGGAGCCGGCCGCCGCCGAGACCGGAGCCACCAGGGCGGACACACTGCCGAGGACCGCCGCACCAGCCAGAATCCGGATACTTGTTCGCCGTAAGATCATGGATGGATCATGCCCGTCGGCCGATTCGCTGGGACATGGAGCGACCCCCCGGACCGCAAAGGGGGAAGCCCCCTCAGGGGCCGTAGGGAATACCGGATGGTGCGGAGGAGTGGACCGTACAGTTCGGCATCGGATGGCTCGGGCCGAGGGCGAGGGCCACCACGGCTTCGTCCGGGACGTCGATGGGCGGTGGGTGGTGTGCCACGCGGTCCGTCGGACACGCCCTGAGGAATGGTGCCCCAGACCTGGTAGCGCGAGTGGCACGGGTATGACACGACCCCCGGAATGTCGAAGGGCCGGCCTCGGAGGAAACCCCTCCTGAGCCGGCCCTTCTCTCTGTGCCCCCGGCAGGATTCGAACCCGCGACACCCGCTTGAGGAGGGCAACAGGATCTGTAGCCCAGACAGCGACCGGTGCCCCTCCCGAGCCGTCCTTCTCGCCCTCATCGCTGCTGTCAGCGCTGAGCGCGTCGCCAACACGGTCGAAGGCCGGCCGCTGAGCGTACAACGGGCAGAGCTCCGGAGAGGGTGATACCTCCGGGGCTCTGTGCTCTCGGGTGGCGCAGGTCAGAGGAAGGCGCAGGTCCCGCCGCTACTCCTGGTGTTCTTGAAGTACCACCCGATGTTGTTACGGGTCTCTTCGCCGTAGCCGCCGTCCGTGCCGATCTTCTCTTGCCCCTGCGCGTAGATGAGCGCGGTCTTGGTGTTGGTGCCGAAGATTCCGTCTTCGGCCAGGCTCCGGCCGTAGCACTTGTTGAGCGTGATCTGCAGAGCCTTGACGCCGGAGCTGTTCGCCCCCTTGTACATCTGGCAGTCGATGTTGCCGTTGTAGGCCGGAAGCTTGGCAACGAGGTGGCCGGCGCCGGGCATGGCCTTGCTCGCCTGGCCGTTGCAGTAGCCCGCGTAGGCGGAGGCGGGCGTCGCGGTGGCCAGGCCGAGCCCGGCGCCGGACAGTGCGACGGCTGCGGCGGAGATCCCCACCTTGGTGCGCAGCGCGCGGAGCTTGTACATGTTTCCCCTTTTACCTCTACGCAAGTCGGCTGTCCTGGTCTGCTCCGTCACGCGTTGCCGGTTGGCGCTCAGAAGCAGCTCCAACGCCCGTTGCCGCTGTACTGGTAGGCCCACTCGATGTTGTTACGGGTCTCTTCGCCGTAGCCGCCGTCCGTGCCGATCTTCTCTTGCCCCTGCGCGTAGATGAGCGCGGTCTTGGTGTTGGTGCCGAAGATTCCGTCTTCGGCCAGGCTCCGGCCGTAGCACCTGTTGAGCGTGATCTGCAGAGCCTTGACGCCGAGGTTGCTCGCGCCCTTGTACATCTGGCAGTTGACGTTCCCGTTGTAGGCCGGAAGCTTCGCGTGGAAGCCGGAGTTGGAGATCTCATCGTCCACCCACCCGTTGCAGTAGCCCGCATAGGCAGCGGAGGCGGGCGTCGCGGTGGCCAGGCCGAGCCCGGCGCCGGACAGTGCGACGGCTGCGGCGGAGATCCCCACCTTGGTGCGCAGCGCGCGGAGTTTCCTCATGCTTCCCCCTGAAGTCTGTGGCACAGACGGCCCCTCGTGGAGCCAGCAGTACCACTGTGTCGGAGGGAGCCGGGCCGGCAGAACCTATAACGTTTCAGGTTTGCCCCGCGTCAGCGCCTCGATCGGAGGAGGGACGAGCCCCAGCCGTCTTCGGCCCGCGAGGAAGACCACGGTGGCTCCTGAACGGACCGGGCGCCGCTGCGGCTCGAGGGCGCCTCCGTTCCCCGTGATTCCCCGCTGTTCCCCGGCCGAACCGGTGCGCTTGTGGTGCGGGGCTGGAACACCGGCGGGTCCTGTGTCAGTGCCTGCGGCTATGGTCTCGGGCGCGCGGTCGGCTTCCGGGGGTTCCAGCTCTGAAGGGAATGGTTGCATCCCCGGTCTGTCTGGGGGCGGCCCGGAGATCCGTCCGGGACCTGACCGACGGCCGGGCTTCGTCGATGGCCAGGGAACGACCTGCCAGCGCCGGCCGCGCACCACTTCTCCCACGAGGTGAGGCGGGCGCACGATGTCCAACTGTGGTGGTGGGCACGGAGTTCGCGTACGGGGGTGTTCACCTGCGTTCATGGGAGGCCGACGGCGGAGACGTTTGCGCGGGCGGATCTCCGCTGAACGAGAATGAACGCTGCTGAATGAGACGGAAAACTGAGACGGAGCCCGCGCATAACTCGGGTGACGGATGGCTGCGGTCGGCGCTAGCGTGCGGCGGTGATCAGCAACGAGGGAGCACGCTTGGGTGCGGAGGCCGCACGTCGCCTGGCACAGACAGGCATCTACGAGTTCGAGCCGGGGCTGACGGACGCCGAGTTCGCTCGCATCGAGCACGAGTACGGCTTCGAGTTCGCGGACGATCACCGAACCTTCCTTGCGGCCGGGCTCCCGGTCAACGTCCCTCCCGAGGACGGGCAGACCTGGTCCAGGCCTTGGCCGGAGTGGCGCGGCGGCGATCTGGACAGCTTGCGCCGACAGCTCGACTGGCCGATCGAGGGCGTTCTGCTCGACGTTGAGCACAACGGGTTCTGGTACGAGGGCTGGGGTGAGCGTCCAGCCGACGGAACGGCGGCACTGGCTACGGCGCGGCATTCTCTAACGGAGGCGCCGGTGCTGGTGCCCGTGTATGCCCACCGATACCTGCCGGCTGGCCGGGGAAGCTTCGGGCATCCGGTGCTCTCGATGTGGCAGACCGACATCATCTATTACGGCCAGGACCTGGCCGACTACATGCATCAGGAGTTCGACGAGGCGCGGGGCGATGTCGACGATGGCTGGAGCCCGCGAGCGACGGTCCCCTTCTGGCGGGACCTTCTCTAGCCCGGGCATGCTGCGGGCGCCTCAGCTTGGGAAGCTGCGATCATTCGAGGCCTGTCCGGGCAATGAATTGGGGGACGCCCTGGCTGCGCCTCCTCAGGGCGGACCGCATTCACCGTGATTCCCCGCCGTTCCCCGCCTGATCTGGTGCGCTTGTGGTGCGGCTGCCCGGCGCGCGCGTTCCGCTGTGCCGACGCGCACCTGGGGCTGCTGGGCGAGCAGGCCGCTGTCCGTAGGTGATCAGGGCCCCCGCTTTCCAGAGTGAGTGCTCCCCGGCTGGCAGCTGGGAGGGCGACGAGAAGGGTGCCCTCGCCGGCGTCATGGCTGATCAGGTCGAGCGACCGATCCCGACTGGATCACCCCAGGTCGAACGCGTTCGGCAGGCCGGCCTTGAAGCGGAAGTGGTCGTGGCGTTTGAGGCTCTCGAGCTCCGGCGGCCGAAACAGCGGGGTGACCGTGCAGCGCGGCGCACTCGAACCTGTTTGATCAAGAAGGGCATTGACCGCCTGACGGGCCGAGGCGTTCGCGCCCTCCATGGTGGCGAGGTCGATGTCCACGGCGACGTAATCCCCGGACAGGAAGAAGTTCGGGACCGTGGTCCTGGCTGATGGGCGGTTGTGCAGCGTGCCCACGGGGTGGATCAGCAGCTCGTCCTGGTTGGTCGGGTGCGGGGTGCCGATCCCGTCCACTCCGGGGTCCAGGAACCACGAGTGCAGCGTGCCGTCGCGCAGCACTGTCTTGCCGGTGTCGTTGAGTGCGTCCTTGAGCTGTGCCCACACCTCGCGTGCGACCTCCTCGCGGGTGCACTGTTTGGCCGTTTTGCCGTACAGGACGCCAGGCTTGTCCCACTCGGAGATATCCACCGACAGACACTCCTTGGCCACGCCGTCGCCGTAGTCGGCGGCGAAGTCACGCCCTGGCCAGTGCCGGGCCTGGGCGATCGCGGTCAGCGACCATGGCGAGTCGATGCAGTTGAAGTGGCCCTGTACCACGGGCGGCGTCTCGGTCAGATAGAACTGAAGGCCCGTCATCCAGTCCGTCTGCAGCTTGTCGCAGCGCGCCAACTGCGGGTCGGCAGCACGTAATCCGGCACTCCAGGTGCGCCGCGCGTGCTCCACCGGCATGGCGGAGACATAGTGATCGGCGGTAATGGAGCGACGGACGCCGTCCGCATCCTCGATGACGGCCTCGGAGACCCGCCCGTCTCCGCCCAGCCTCACCTCCTGCACGGTCCAGCCGATACGGAACTCCACGCCCAGGGAGGTGAGATGAGCCACCCAGGGGTCGATCCAGGCCTCATTGGTGGGTGCGTTGAGGATCCGGTCGGGTGGGCCGTCCGCACCCCGTCCGAGCGCGTTGAAAACGAAGGCCTCGCCGAGGGTGCCGACCGTGCGGGTGCTGGCCTCCTCAGCCTTGGTGGCGACGATGTTGCGGGTGACGCCGACCGCGAGGATGCGCTGGTACTCCTTCGACATCTGCCCGGCGCGTACGAAAGTCCACCAAGGGGTGGCTTCCCAGGTGGAGTTGCGGCGCGCGTCGCAACTGGTCAGGAAAACGACGGCGCGGTTCACGAAGTACGCGATCTCATGGAGAGGAAGATGGAATCCCGTCTCCAGGAGACCGGTGAGGGCGCGTCTAATGTCGTCGAGGGTGAGCTCGGCGGGCTCCTTCTCCCCGGGGATGGGTATCCGCAGATCCTCGCGGCCGTTGTTCCGCGCGAACATCATCTCCTTGGGTGCGATCAGGTTGTCCCAGACGCCGCCTGCGTTCCCGGGAAAGGGGATGCGCCGCATCGTGTCGGGGAGGTTGTGGTAAATCCCCGGGATGAAGCGGAACCCGTGCTCCGCGGGCAGTGGCTTGCGGCTTCCCTTCGCGCTGTCCGGTACGTCCATGGAGCGGGCCTTGCCGCCGAGCGCCCGGCGCTCGTAGACGGTCACCGCGAAGCCCCGCTCGGCGAGTTCATGCGCCGCCGTCAGTCCGGCGACGCCACCGCCGAGCACGGCGACGGCCTGCTGCCGTCCCTGCGCCGGTGCCGCTGAAGCCGCCGTGCCGGTGCCCAGCGCCACCGCTCCGCTTGCGGCCGCGGCCCCCACGACAAAGGTGCGTCGCGTGCTTCCCGTTCGCCCCATGACCGGTCTCCCCTACCGTCGGTAACGCCTGCGGTCCGGCGGAGGAGCCTAAGGGAGCACCCCTCGACGCGGAAGGCATGGACATGACTGACGTGGGCATGCGCTCGAATGTGGCGCGTTTGCGTTGCCGGAGAGCCGGTCGCATCACCGCCAGGGGTGATCGAAGTGGCGTAGACGGCATGCCACATCGCACGCCGCACAGGAACCGAGAAGCGTCGTCGACGGTGACGGAGCCGGGTGGCCAAGAGCCGGGTAGCGCAGGGTGGGGGATCGCACTTGGGTTCGTCCGGGCGCGGGGCGATTACGCCGAGACCGTGTAGGGCGCGGTTCACCTCGGGGTACTGGCCGCGCGACTCTTCCAGACGCCGTTGGAGTCCGCGATGCTGTCGCGGGTCTTGTCGAGGGATTCGTAGATCGCCGTGGTCCGCTGTTCGAACCTGGGAGGGCGCCGCCGGTGTCGGCGGTGCCCTGCAGAGCACGTGGACAGACGTCCGGCAAGGTGCGGCACCGGAGGATTCCGGCGCCGCACCTTCCGTTGGCGCGGTGGTGGCAGGCAGCGTTTCGATCAACGTTCTTCAACAATGAACCCCAGGTCGCTGACCTGGGGTTTTCATTGGAGCGGGTGACGAGAATCGAACTCGCGCTCTCAGCTTGGGAAGCTCGGGTCCTTTTGCGGCAGATGATGCGCTGACCTGCGGGGCGTGGTGATGGAGCTCTGGTTGCCCCTGCGGTCAGCCCCTGCTGTTCCCCGTTGTTCCCCGCAGGATCTGGCACGGGTCTGGCATGAGACTGTCAGACCCAAGAGGAGGGGTGCGCCGCGCGTCAGCCAGATTCGGATCAGAGGAGGCCAGCGAAGAGCGATAGCGCTGGACAGGATCGGATCAAAAATTCTTGAGAGGGAGGCTGACCAGGAGGGGAGCGGATCAGCCCGGTCAGTTGAGTGCAGGCGTCCGCAGCGCGGTCCGACCTCAGGCGTTCGCCTCCCTACTCGACGCCTGCATCACGCGCGTCTTCGGCATCAGCTACGACGTCGAGTAAAGACCAGATCTCAAACGCGGTCTGAGCGCACTAAGGGTGACGTGGACCTTCCCACTGGAATGGAGAGGTCCATTCAGGCACTCTTGCCTGAAGTGATCTACATTCCGGCGGTCAAGGAACTTGCTGACGACCCGAAAACGTCCAAAGGCCCCGGACCATGATCGGTCCGGGGCCTTTTGGCTGGTGCCCCCGGCAGGATTCGAACCTGCGACACCCGCTTTAGGAGAGAGGCTGGGGTGTTTGGCCGGTGATCTGCAGCTCTGTTCGTGGAGCTAGGGCGGCAGGTGCGTTCGCCGGTCGCCCGTATTGACCGTGGCTGACCCCTGTATCTGGCACGGTTGTGGCACAGGCTTCACTTATCAGCCGGTGGTTGTGCCGGTCTCGCCGTGGCGGGGGCCAACCGACCGGATGCAGTCACCGAGGGCAGCAAAGGGCACTGGTGGGCCAGCCGCCGCGCGAACCGTGCTCAGGCTGGCGCTGTCCGTGTTCAGGGTGGCGACCACTGGGTGGGGGAGTACGTAGAACTCCCACTGGGCCGTGTCGAGCGGGTTGTAGTCAGCGTGTTCGCGGGCAGTCTGGACGGCGAAAACGTAGACGTCGGCGTTGTACGACTTCGCCTGCGAGTAACCACTACCAGGTGACCATGTGCGAGCGCGGAGCCCACTGAAGCGGAGCGGGGAGGGTGCTCGTTGATCCCAGGCCTGCAGGTAAGCGCCGGCCTTGACTTCGATGCGCAGTCCGTCGTCGGTCTCGACATCGTGACTTGCCCATTCCACACGGGGCTTGTGGGAGCCAACCGCCTGGTGGACCAAGAACTCTGCGAACAGGCCGCGTGTGTTGTTCACGCGGAGGTCCGGCATGGCGAACCGCCAGAAGTCGACCACGGTCGCGTCCGGGACGCCGACGATTGACTCGTCGCCGCGGAGCGGGGGCATGGTACGCGGGGTTAAAGGCAGATGAGCAGACCGCTTCATGCGTCGCAGTCTGCCAGGCCGGCGAAGCGTGGGCGCCTGTACATCGGCTGTCGACAGTTCTTGCCGGAACGCTGGTTGGATGTCCGCAAGGAGTGGAGCCGAGCCCATGCTCTCAGCTTGGGAAGCTTGGGTTCTACGGGGCCGATGGGCTTGCTGACCTGCTGCGGAGCGGACTCATGACCTGAGGGCGTGCTGGATGGATGACCGCCTTTCCCTGTGGTTCCCCGCACTATTCGGCACGGGTTTGGCACGAGGGCATGTTCAGAGGGTGAGTCAGCAGCGCCGCAGATCCGGCCGCCGGAGCCGAGGCCGGTAGAGGTGGTCAACGAGTGGGCTGCGGTCTCCGGGTTCCTGAACGGCTTCGGCACTGGGCCCGGCAGTGCCCACTGGCCGACCGCAGCGAGCTGAGATGAGCGGCTACTCAAGCCACCGCATCGTCGCCAGAATGACTGATATGACGTCGTTGCTGGCCTTACTGGCGGCTCCGGTCGGGGCCGTGCTGACCACACTGATTGGCGTATTCGTTGGGAGCATCGTCAGCAGAAGAGCGCAAGATCGCCACTGGATCAGGGAGCAGCAGGCGGCAGCGTGCGTCCGCGTACTGCGGGAATCATCCTCAGTGCTTGTAGACCTCAGCGACATGGACCGCAACCGGCCTGACGACATCCCTCAGGGCGTGCTGGCCCCGACGACAGTCGACTGGCGCCCCTGGGGCGAGGCCCTCGGCAGCGTCAATCTCGTTGCCAGCAGGGACATTGCAGCAGCCGCGCACGCCATTGATGAGCAGATCTGGCGGTTTCACATTGCCATTCGGCGGGGTCTGACTCCCGAAGAGAACTGGATGGAGCTCAGAGGGAGAGTCGTTGCCGCACAGGGGCACTTCATAGCCGTCGCTCGTCGGCATCTCTCGCTCACCGGAGAACCCCTCCAGCGCCTTGACGGACGCCCCGCACCGGACGACCCGATCTGGCAGACGGGGCGGCTCTAGATGTATTGACCCGCAGCGTTGTTGACGCGGGTCAATACATCTAGAGCCTGGCCTGAGCTCAGTGGCCGTGCGTGCGCCTCGATGCGAACTACTAGCAGCAAGGTCGCTGAGGTCTGACGCACTGAACAGATCGTCTGTCAGAGACACCGGCGGTCGGTGCCAGTCGCCATAGTTGCTGTACCGGGCACGGCTCCGGAGGCCCCGTGAGAGCCGGGCGATGCGGCAGGTCATGGCGCTGCCCACGTTAGATCGAGCGGGACGAGTCCACAGATAGGCCACGATCGGGTGAGCACACGAAAGTTCGATCAACGTTCGGCGCGGAACCGGAGCTGTAGGAGCGCGTCGTCCCTGCCAAGGCGCGTAAGACCACCACAATCTCCCACCGCTGGTGTCATCGAGGCATGCCGCCTAGCCGATGCTTCCAACCAACCATCCGTCATCGGCGTTTGGCGTACATGAGCCGGACGGAGGCCCCACGATGTACATAACACACGAGGGGCCACACATGACGACTACTCTCACAAAAGGCGGCAACGCGCCACTGCCATTCGGCACCTGCCGCGTAACCCTTACCTCGGGCACCACAGGTATCGACGTCTCGGCTGTCCTGCTCAAGCAGGACGGCAAGGTGAGGGGGGACGACGATCTCGTCTTCTACAACCATCCGTTTCAGGACGGGGTTGCCCTGAAAGGCCAGACGATCGTCGCGAACCTGGCCGAGGTACCGGCGGCGGTTGACCGCATCGCCATCGTGGCCAGCATCGACCCCGAACTGCGGGCCACGCACTTCGACGCAGGCAGCACCCCCGCCGCGGTCGTCGACTGCGGCAGCACACAGATCACTTTTGTTCCGCCTCCCCTTACGGATCGGGAGACGGTAGCCATCCTGATCGAGCTGTACAGACGTGCCGGCGGTTGGAAGGCACGGGCGGTGGGTCAGGGCTGGGATACGGGACTAGCTGGCCTGGCCAGGGACGTTGGCATTGTCGTGGATGATCCAGGACCAAGCCCAGCTCAGACGCCAGTTGCAGCCAGGGCCGCTCAAACCCGCCTACGGCCGACTCACCCACCGCGCTCCACCTACGTACCGAGCAGCCCACCACGGACTGCACCAGTCCTTCAGATGGCAACGCCTCGCCCTCTGGGCAAGGTCGCTCTCACCAAGTCCGGTGAGGCGACGATTGACATGCGAAAGGACGACCCGAGCCTGGTTGTTACGGCCATGCTTGAGTGGAACGGCGGCAGCCTGGAGCGACGGCAAGCTGGCGCCGACCTTGACCTCTACGCTCTCTACGTTCCCAAGAGTGTCGTAACCCCGCAGGGGAAGCGTCCAACCAAGTCTGACGAGGTCGTCTACTACCGACAGCTCGGCTCCTCCGTTGCGCCGCCGTACATTGCTTTGGACGGTGACTCCAAGGTGCCAGGTCGAGAGACCATCACCATCCGTCGCCCCGACCTTCAGGGCTACGTGCTCCTATGCGCTTACAGCGCCTTGGAGAACGGCACTGGATCGTTCAAGTCCTACGGGGCCCGAGCAGTCGTCACCGACGGAAGAGGTTCCACCGTCACCGTGCCGCTGTTCAATAACCGCAACTTGTCCTACTGGGTAGCAATTGCCCTCATTGACTTCACAGTTCCCGGCGGCGCTCAGGTCAGACATGTAGAAAAGTACAGCGGGAACCACGTCGAGGCTCGTCCCACGCTGTACTCGAACGGGAACTTCCGGATGAGCACCGGAAAGGTTGAATTCAAGAGTAGGGACAATTGGTAGCCCGGATCCGAATTACACGAGAATCGTGGCATGGACGCGGACGCCAGGCGACCTAGACCGCGAGACGGCTACGTCGGCTACACCCGGTGCGTCTTGCACGGCGACCCCTGCGTCCCGAAGCAACTTGGACGGGGCCGCTGCCTTGGGCTGGTGCGTTCTCACCTGGGCTGATGGTCCGCGGTTGTTCGCGGTTGTTCGTGGGCGTTGTCACGCAGTTAGACCCGCCCCTCAGGTTGGCGTGGCTCCTACAGAGAGCCTGTCCTCAGTCATCCTCGCCGAAGCCGTATCGGATGTTCTCCTGCTTGCAGGATGGGCAAACGATGTAAGCGTGTGAGTTGCTGCCATCTTCATAGGGCAAGTAGCTCGCTCCACCCGAGAGCGATGACTGACACCACTGGCAGGTGCCACCGCCGCGGTTCTTGGCACGGGTCGGCGGGTCAAGAAGCATGCCATCTACGTCGAAGTAGACCCTGAACCCAAAGCAACTGTCGTTGTGGCATTCGTACCGGCCAGCAAGTTCGTCTGAGTCGGCCCACAAAACTTCCCCGCAGTCAGGACACGCTCGCCCCAAGCCACTGTTGCTGCTCGCGGAATTGTCGAAGACGCCCATAGTTGCCCCCTAGATGCCGTTCTTGCAGTGGTTGTCGCCCTTGCGAAGGATATTGCCAGGTAGCAAGCCCTGCTGAGCTCTGCCGACGCCTACCCGGACGAGTCACCAGGGGTCATTGTGGCCGCCGCACGGTGCCTCAGACCGGCTGAGGGCTGAGACGGGCCGCTGCCTGCATGGCCGGCGGTGTCGGCGATGACTCACCGCGGCTTGGTCAGTCGGACCGCCCACATGGGACACCGATGCTGGGGCCGAGATCAGTGGCGGCGGCCAACGAGTGGGCCGCGGTTCTCAGCTCCTTCTCCCATCCCGGAAGCTCATCGGGGCCGAGCCATTCGCTGTAGTCCGCTGCGACGGACAGGAACCGTGTCTCCTCCCGGGTGCGGGCTGTGACCGTCATCGACAGTCCATTGCCCACATCCTGGGGGCTCAGCTCGCCATGGGCGAGGCCGAACGCGAGTCTCACCAGGAGACATCGGCCAGCTGTCTCCTCGTCGGGAAGGGGCATGCCGAGTTCGCACAGGGCTAGAACGTAGAGTTCCCGGGCTTCGGCTGGGTCGCTCCGGCGCGGCAGACCGGCCAGCTCGCGCAGTGCAGGGGAATCACGTCCATCGACAAGCGCATGCGCAGCGAGCATCGGGAGTTCCTCGGCAGGGAGGATCTCCGCCACGTACTGCCAAGCGCTGAACTGCAACCGGTCCATGGGCTCATCGTGGGTGGCGGCAGAGGTCCTGGCCAGCCGATTGTTGTCGTAGCTCCGGCTTCTTCTTGCCCTGGGTCTTGCCGGGGATCTTAGAAGTCGTCTCATTTGGTGAGTCTGCGGTAGCAGATGAGGGTGCAGGCGATGCTGGTGAAGG
>NZ_JASKMS010000052.1 GCF_030124145.1 Streptomyces sp. 378 | reverse complement strand
CCCGCCAAGGCTTCCTCACCCAGCCAGGACGAGGCCGCTACCAGAAACGGACTTAACGTCCACACAGTTCTGTCGGGGGTCCGTTTCGACGCTGATGGCTTGGATGTAGTGCTCGTTCACCCAGTCGGCGAAGATCTCGTTCTCCCAGTCCGCGCCGACGTCCTCTTCCGCATCAGCGGGGTTGAAGTTCTCCTTGACAGTTCCAGTGACCTTCGCCAAGTCGCCTTCCTCGACTCCCGTCGTGTCGGCCGAGACGACGAGCAGTTCGTCCACGTCCGCCTCCGCGGTGCCGGCGATGGTGAATGCGTCCTCGTTGACAACCTCCTTCACCTCCGCACTCACGGTGACTTCCTCCCCCGCCCACCGGTCGGGGTCCCTCCAGAACGCGTCCTCCTGGACCTCCTCCACATCCGCCCCGGTCTCCGAACCTGCGGTGTCGTCTCCACAGCCCATCAGGCCCGCAATGCCGAGAGCGAAGGCGAACAACAAAGCCGTAGCCCTGCGGCGCGGCCGACCCTTTTCCATGCCGTACATACCGCTGTCCCTCCACCCTGGCCGGTCACCGTTTCGCTCCGAGTGACCGACTCCCAAGGCGGTGAAACCGTGCAAACAGTCCCGCTGTCGGCCAGCCTCCACGCGTGCACCTGCCCGGGCCGCACCTGGCGTGAAGGGGGCGATTCCCGGACTGTCGCCGACCGGCGTTCGACCGAGCGGTGTGAGAGGTCCCGCTCTGCGTGACAGCCCTGCCGGGTGGGTACTCGCCCGGGGCCGCGCAGGGCACATCGGGCCGGCCCGCCCGCCCGGCCGGCCGAGCGCGCTGGGCGCGTGGTCAGGGGCCGGATTCCGTCGACGGCGACGTGCGATTGCCCTCACCGGAACACCTGAAGGGCTCTTGAGGAGCACAGCCCGGCGACGCTAGGAGGCCCTGATGAGAAGTGCCCGGAACGGCCACGGGCCCCGCCCGCGCGTACACGTCTGGCCCGCAGCTTTGCTGCTGAGTCTCACAGCGTTGTCCGGATGCGGAGACGACTCCGGAGGCGGTGAACGGGGCCTGGACATCCGCGGGGTGCAGGAGGCGTTCGACCGCGGTGACGCCGACTCCGTGACCGGTGAAAGGGCGACCTTCAGCGGTCACGTGAAGGACGTGATCTCTCCATGGGCGTTCACCATCGGCGGTGACGAGTTCAGCGATGTCCAGCCGCTGCTGGTGGTGGAAAAGGACCTGCCGGCGCCGGACCAGGACGATCTGGTCCGCGTAACGGGCACCGTGCACGAGTTCGACTTCGCTGAAGTCCAGGATGACCTGAACGTCGACCTCGCGGAAACGCTGTACGAGAAGTTTCGGGGCGAGCCCTACCTCAAGGCCGAAGACATCGACGAAAACATCTCCCAGTGAAGACCCTCTGAGCGACGGCCGCTCCACGTGCGCCGCGGCACACTGCTGGCGTCTACCGGACACCTGCGGTGAGTCGTCGCCCGCCGGGAGGGGACGCCGGCCGTAGCGCTGCTGCCTGCGCCACGGGTCATTACGTCGGGCTGGGGGAGGCATCGTCCTGCTCGTCCACCGAGGTGTCGACGGAAGAGGCAACGATGTAACGCTCCTCGTCCCAATCCACGAGATAGCGGAACTTTCCGCCGGCCAGGGGAAGGCAGGTGATGTCGCCGACGCACTTGGCAATCGCCTGGCCCGCGGTGAAGTCGCGGCCGATCAGGTCCGGGACCTTCGCCGCGGCCGGGTCGGGGACGGTGGTGCGGTGCCTGCAGCGCAGGCGGAGCCCTGCCGGCCCGATCGTCTGCATGATCCGGGCGACGCGCTTGTGATTCACCACCTCGCCGTTCTCCCGGAGCTCGGCGGTGATCCTGGGGACGCCGTAGGTGCCGTCCGAGGCCCGATGAACCGTGCGTATCCGGGCAGCGAGCTTCGCGTCGGCGGCCTGGCGGGCCGCTGGGACCGAGGTCCCCCGACAGGAAGGCTGCCTGTGCTTCGCGTGCACCGCGTGTGCGGGCTGACGGGGGAGCCGGATCCCGCGGATGATGTCGGCCGTGTCCGCGTGCCCAAGCTTTGGGGAGACAGCCGAAGCACCAGGCCCGAATCTGCAGGGGGAGTGCCAACGAAGGGTGCCGCGCCGACTGTCCGCTGCTGGGTTACCCGTGCTTGTCCCTGCGGGCTCCTTTGACCTGAGCGGTGTGTGTCAGGGTCATGAGCAGTAGCCCTCCGGCGAGGTTCCCCGCGCCGGCCAGGAGGATGTTGAAGCCGACATCGGCGTAGGAGACCGTGTCGCCCAGCCATACGCCGAACAACAGGTGCAGGCCTGAGACGACGACGTGGTCGAACGGCCCGAGGGCGAGGAAGAAGCCGACCACGTAGGCGAGGACGATGCGGCTCCCGGTCGAGTCTGCTGCGTGCAGCAGATACGACAGCAGGGTCAGCAGCGTTCCGGCCGCGACTCCGCGGGTGAAGGTGGCCAGACCGCTCTTCGTGGAGATTTCTTTTGCCGCTTCGGCGAGGGCATGGTGCGCTCCCGTGGGGAGCGTTCCTTCTACTGAGAAGATCGCGGCCATGACGGCTCCGCCGACAAGGTTGAGCACCAGTACGACGGTCCACAGCTGGCCCAGTTCCATACCGAGCGCTGGTGCCGGTCGATCGCTGCTGCGACCGGGCCGAAGAAGTTCTCGGTGAACAGCTCGGATCGGCCCACCACAACGAATACCACGCCGATCCCGAAGGCGAGCGCACCTACGAGATGGGCCAGAGAAGGCCCCAGTAGGGGCCTGGCAAGTTCTTCCGCCATCGCGAGCGCCACGATGCCGAACACGATGGTGATGCCGGCGATGAACCCGGTGGATGACTTCTCCAGCGCAGGCATGGCCAGCCGGCGCTCGCCTTCCTCCTTGGCGCGGTGGTAGATCTCCCGGGGCTCTGGTGGTTGAGCCATGAAGGCTTCCCTCCCGGGTGAGTAAGGGGCGGACTGACAGCGCCGTACGGGGCCTGGTCTTCGTCCGCAGGGAGTAGCCCCGATGCATCCCCGAGCTGCATACTGCGGCGCACTTCCGTCCCCGACGGGCCGCGTGCGTCGCTGACCAGCAGTAGCAGTAGTTCGTGGGAGGCAACACCAGTGAGCACGCCGACCGCCGCAACCACCGACCGCTGCGACACCCTCTCGGCTGGGACCGCGTCTGACGGCCCCGAAGGCACGTCTTGCCGTGCGCGGGCTGGACGACCGCTGGGCGAGCCGGAAGGCCTTTCGACGCACCGCTCCACAATGTAGCGGGCCGTGTGCGTTCCTGTAGCCGATCAGGGAAGCGGTAGCAGGCCTTTTACAGGGCTACTGGTGGGTCGCGGTCTTGAGGGTCCAGCCTATTCCTGAACAGCCTTGCGGCAGTGGCGGGAAAGGATGACCTTTCACATCCGTGCTGTATTCGTGGCTCTGGCCGCAGTCGCACTGGTAGATGCCGCTTTCGGGGACCTTTTCGCCGGGGCGGTAGGACTCATCGCTCATGGTTCCTGTGTAACTGGAGGTCGCAGGCCGCGCGACCTGGCAACGCAAAACCACAGGTTGCTGCGTCCTCAGCAACAGGCGTTCTGCCCATCAAGCCAGGAGATGGCAAGAGGCCACGGAAAGGGGACTGAGTGGTTGGGCTGCCTCTGCGCCGTGAGGTCGTCGGCCTGCTGAACCCGGCCGGCCCCGCCGTATGGCTGACGGAGGAGGTCGGTGCCGGCGCGGTGGAGCAGGTCGAAGGCGATCAGGTGAGCCGGGTATTCACGCGCCAGGCGCGCGGTGGTGGCGGGGCGGCGGTTGATCCGCTGCTGCAGGGCTCCGAAGTCCAGCCGGTCCTGCCGGTAGATGATCACCTCGCCGTTTATGGGGGCTATCACGCCTGTCTCATCGACAGCCCCTGTCCGTCGGCATCATTGGTGCGAGCGGGGGATCGAGTGTCATGCACAGCGGGACGGCGATGTGCTGGAGCTTGCTGATGGTCGGTCTGCCTCGCCGCTGACCCGGGGAGCGTTTCCAGCCGGATTCATGGTGTCCCGAGCGGTGCGCTGGATAGGTTGCTCTGATGAAGCTGCCTGCGTACTGGATGACGCGTCCCGCTCCACCCCCGGACCGCAGAATGTGGGCATCCTTCGACCGACTGCTGGAGCAAGCGCTCGCGAACGGTCCCGATGAGCCCATCGACTACCGGCTTGACGCGCCGAAATGGCAGTTCCTCTGCCATGCCGCAGACCGCGGCAGACTGCTGTTGCACGGCTCGGGCGACCCGGCGATCAGCCGCTTCGAACCCCGGCAGCCGGACGACAGCAGCGAGTTCGGCAACCGGCGCGCGGTCTTCGCCGCCGGCGACGGGCTCTGGCCCATGTACTACGCGATCCTGGACCGGGACCACCACCCGATGTCGTTGATCAATGGCTGCGCCCGCCCCGCCAACGGCAGCGAGCGGCTCGGCGAGCCGCACTACTACTTCTCCATCAGCGCGCGGGCGCTGAAGCAGCAGCCGTGGCGTCCCGGCACGGTTTACCTGCTGCCCGCCAGCACCTTCGAGCTGCAGCCGCCGATGCGGGTCGGCGATGTCGCGGTGCAGCCAGCCCAATGGGCAAGTCCCGTACCAGTAACCCCTGTCGCCAAACTGGCCGTGCAGCCGGAGGACTTCCCGTTCCTGGACCAGATCCGCGGCCATGACGACGAGCGCGTCTGGACCCGTGCCGCCGCGGACCCGGATGGCTTCCCCTGGCATGCGGAGACGTGACGCATATGTCGCGGCGCGGCTGAGACTCCCCGGGGCTGAGACACCTGTGCAGGTCACATAACCCCGTCCAGGATCACGCCGGGCGGCAGGCTCATGGCGGCCACGGCCAGATTTATCCAGAGCGCGGTGACGTCGCGGCCGGTCCGCGACTGTAGCCGGACGCTGTCCTCGGTCCGCCACAGCACGGTCCGGTGGCCATCGACCTTGACGATCCGCGCCCGCGTACGCAAGAGGAAAATTCACCCTGCGGCGTCAACTCGACAGGGGGTAGCGTCCCGGCCATGAGCGATCGCGACGCCGATAAGGCGTGGGAGCGGCTACGGGCCAGCCGCTCCAATCCACCTGCCAGAGCCGACACCGGCTCCCGCCGCAAGACGTACGCGTCCGCCCTGGAGCAGGCTCAGCAGCTGTTCCGCGCCGCCGCCGTCGTGGGCCCGGCCACGAGCCCGGTCCTGGTCTTCTACGGCCTCAGCCAGGCCGGCCGTGCCATCACGGCCGCCGCCTGGTCCCTCAAGGGAGAGGACTGGCGCCTCGACACCCACGGGATCAAGGCCACGGGGTTCGACCGGTCCTTCCCCGACATCGAGATCCGCACTGATCCGCCCGGCACCCAGGGCAGCTTCGTGAAGGTCAGCGAGGTCCTCGACTCACCGGTGTGGGATATGGACCCGCTTCGCCTGGAAGACGTGTGGGATCTGCTACCGCCGAACCTCCGCTACCCGCTCACGACCAGGGACCGGCTCACCCCGCTGTACGTCGACGAGGTCAGCATCGGCGCGCACGAGCACCCCCTCCTAGGGACCGTATTGAGTTCCGATCAATGGGTGGCTCGGGTGAGGTCCTTGAGCCAGATCATCGAGGCGCGTAGGTGGAGGCCGGCGAGGTAGCTGTCGGGAGACTTGTCGTACCGGGTGGCGATGCCACGCCAGGCCTTCATCTTGTTGATCAGCCGCTCGACGGTGTTCCTCTCCTTGTAGAGCTCGGCGTCGAAGTCGACGGGCCTACCGCCCTGGGAGCCCTTCTTCTTGCGGTTGGCCAGCTGGTCCTTCTTCTCCGGGATGACCGCACGGATGCGGCGTTTGCGCAGGTGGGCGCGGTTGGCACGGGAGGAATAGGCCTTGTCGCCCGCCACGGCGTCCGGCCGGGTGCGCGGACGGCCCACGGGCAGACGGACGCGCATCTGGTTCAGGACGGGGATGAACTGAGGGCTGTCGGCGGCCTGCCCGGCGGTCAGGAGCAGCACCAGCGGGCGGCACCTGCGGTCGCCGACGAGGTGGATCTTGCTTGTCTGCCCGCCCCGGGAGCGGCCCAGCGAAGCGGCCTTCAGCCGCAGCCGGTGCCGGCGCCGGACGCGGCGCCGCTCCTGCCGTCCGGGGTCGGTGTCGATGTCCTGTCCGGTTCGTCCGTTGTTGTCGCCCCCTTTGACCTGGCTTTTTCTTCGGCCGCGGCCTTCTCCAGCGCGGTGAGGACGTCTGGGCTCAGGTGCATGCCGGCCGCGTCCTGGTGGGCGCGCACGGTGGTGGAGTCGATACTGACCAGGGACAGGTCCACCTCGTCCCGCCGGGCCACCTCCGCGATCAGCCCCTCCAGCAGGGCCTGGAAGACGCCCGCGTCGCGCCACTGCCTAAAGCGGTTGTGCACGGTGGGCCAGGCACCGAACTCAGCCGGCATCTCCCGCCACTGCCCACCGGTCCTGAACCGCCAGATCACCCCCTCGAACTGCTGCCGCAACCGCTCGGGATACGGACCGAACCGGCCGATCGGCAGATAGGACTCGATGAACTCCCATTCAGCGTCGCTCAGTTGCACCTGCGTCATGACACCAGGTCTACCGGCTCACGCCGTGCCGCGAGGTCGAATCCCGCAGATTGATCACAACTGGATACGGTTCCTAACGAAAAACTCAGTAATCACTCGTCCGGTCACAGGCCCAGGACCGTCGCCACCAGTTCGCTGCGGCTGCGGACACCGGTCTTCGCGAACACACTCTTCAGATGGTCCTGCACGGTCGCCGCGGTGATGTGCAGTTCCACGGCGATGGTCCGCGACGGCAGACCGGCGACGACTCGCGCCAGCACGTCCCGCTCGCGCGGTGTAAGCCTGTACGCGAGCAGCAGTATCTCGGCCACGTCGGCGGCCGGCGCCGGATGTACCGTCACGGCGATGGCCGCCGGGTGCGGGCCACCACTCAGCGGCGAGGCCTGGACGGAGAGCCACCGGCCCGAGCGGCCGCGGATGCGTCCGTACGCCGGCAGCTCAGCGCCTCTTCCCCGTGCGGCCACCTCCAGGATCGCGGACGGCAGTTCCGCCTGCGACGGGCCCAGCTCGTCCCGCCAGAGTTTCGCGGCCAGGTTCTCCGAAAACAGCCGCAAGTCCTGGTCGAGCAGGAGCACTCCGGCCTCGGACGGGCCCGCAGCGGTGTCGTCGGGTGCCCGGTGGGCGGCCCGGCGCAGGGCCGCACCGACCGGGGCGGACAGCCGCCGCAGGACGCCGACGTCGGCCGGGGTGAAGTCGGGCCGCCGGCCGCCGCGGAAGAGGGCGACGACGCCCCAGCAGCGGCCGTCCACCACGAAGCCCGCCCGCAGCTCGTGCCGTGCGTCGATCATCGGCAGCACGGTCCGGTAGCGGTGGCTGGATTCCGGATCACCGCCGGTGGCCGCACCGAGCGTGCCTGCGGACACCTCGGAGCGGGCCAGCGCCGCGAACTTCAGGACGTCGTCCACCAGGTACTCGTTGTGCGCGGCGGCCGCGGCCGCCTCCGGTACGAGCCCGGCGCTGACTTGGTCGGCGGTCAGCAGCGTCATCGGGTCGATCGTGCTGAAGCAGTAGGAGTCGGCCGGGATGAGGCGTGTCAGCCGGTCGGCGATCCGGCGGCGCAGTATTCGGGAGTCGAGGTCGAGACGGCAGATCGCCTCGATGCCGCGCACGGTCTCGCGCCGGACCATCGGGGAACTCACCCTTGCCACGGTATCCCAGAAATGTGGGAGGGCCGCCCGACCTCCAGGCGCCTACCGTGGGTCCGAGAAACCCCAGGTCACCGGAGGTACACCGACATGTCCCCGTCCATGCTCAACGTCGGACTAGATCCAGCGCTGGTGGACGACGCGCCCTCGTCACGGGCGGCGTTCCCTGAAATCGACGCCGAGGCGGTCCGGGCCGGAATGGCCGCGGGCCGGGCTCGGCTCGAGGAGCTCGGCCTCAGTGTCGATGTCTGCCTGCTCGACTACGGCCGCACGGCCGAGGCGGTCTTTCGCGCCGCGTTGACCGCCAAGGACTACGACATCGTGCTGATCGGCGCCGGCGTCCGGCTGGACCCGGAGCTGACCCCGCTGTTGGAGGTGCTGGTCAACACCACCCACGAGCTGGCACCCGGCGCGAAGCTCTGCTTCAACGTCAGCCCGACGACGGCTGTCGAAGCCGTCCAGCGGTGGTGGCCCGAACACAAGCCGCTGGTCTAGGCGCTCCATAGCACTCAAGAGACGATTCGATGAACGGGAGGCGGTCTTCCGCCATGTCTGCAAGAGCACTCGAGGACAAGGTCGCACTGGTCACCGGCGGCAGCCGGGGCATCGGCCGGGCGATCGCGGAGCGGCTCGCCCAGGACGGCGCCGCCGTCGGCGTCACCTACGCCCGCGACGAGACGGCGGCGAGCGAGACCGTCGAAAACATCCGCAAGAACGGAGGACGGGCCTTCGCACTCCAGGCGGGGCTGGGCGAACGCGGCGACGCGGCCCGCCTCTGGGCCGCCTTCGACGCCGCGGGCACGGAGCACGTGCCCGACGGGAAGCTCGACATCATCGTCAACAACGTCGGCATCGGGGATTTCGCATCCCTGGAGTCGTTGACCGAGGACGCCTTCGACAAGGTCTTCGCCGTGAACGTGCGTGCACCGTTCTTCGTCACGCAGCAGGGACTGCCGCGCCTGCGCGACGGGGGCCGGATCATCAACATCTCCAGCTCCGTGGCCCGCCTGGCCACGCCGGGAATGATCGCCTACGGCGCCACCAAGGGAGCCCTGGACAACTTCAGTCTCGCCCTCGCCAAGGAGCTGGGCCCCCGGGGCATCACGGTCAACTCGGTGGCCCCCGGAACCGTCCTCACCGATGCCAGCGCGGCCACCCTGCTGGGCGATCCGCATGCCGAGGCGCAAGCGGCGTCTCTTGCCGCCCTCGGCCGGATCGGGCGGCCGGAAGACATGGCCGACATCGTGGCCTTCCTCGCCTCCGACGACGCACGCTGGGTAACCGGCCAGGTCATCGACGCAACGGGAGGCATGGCCCTCTGACGTGCTAAGGAGAGGAACACCGTCGAGCGGCTGATCAACAAGGTGAAGGCCTGGCGTGGCATCGCCACCCGGTACGACAAGTCTCCCGACAGCTACCTCGCCGGCCTCCACCTACGCGCCTCGATGATCTGGCTCAAGGACCTCACCCGAGCCACCCATTGATCGGAACTCAATACGGTCCCTAAGCGCCCCCGTGTGCGACATCCCTGACCGGGTCATCAACGCCGGCACCCGCGAGGCGCTCGCCGACTTCCTGGCCTCGTACCCGGCCGCCGCCCAGCACGAGAGCTACGAGATCACCCACGCCCTCAGCCTCGGTCCGGAAGCGCCTCCGGACTACACCCGCTACAACCACGGCGGCGGCGAATGACGATCAACTGGCTCATGCCCGAGGGCGCAGGCACCGGATTCGACGGAATGGCGACCGGCCCCGAACGGCTGGCGCACCTGCGGACCCTGACCCGCGGCTACGCCGGCGGTCGGTACTTCCTGCCCGTCCTGGGCTCAATGAAGCGGGAACTGCACCCCCTGACGGCCTGGTGGGCCGTGCTGTACGCCCTGTCCATGCTCGCCCGCTACGAGCCCGCAGTCTGGGGCAAGCTCATCAGCGTCGACAACAGCCAGTACGCCGTCCCGATCGAGCGGCTCCTGGAGCGGGCGATCAACCACCTGCCCGTCCTGATCGCGGACGCCATCACCGAGGTGAGCACGTGATTGACCTTGCTCGACAAGCGGCAGGGGGCAGCATAATTCCAGCGACAGCGCTCCGTCCGGTCAGTCACGCTTGATCCATGGCGGCATTCCTCTACGACCGGTTGGTCACGGATCACGAGTACGTACAGCGAGTCAGGCAGCAGCGCCCCAGCGCCCTCCTGCCTGTGATCGCCGCTGCCTCAGCCCGCTGGCACAGCGACACGTGGTGGAACAGCCCATACCGCAAGTACACGCCGTGGGCGCTCGCCGATGTCGCGCGTACCAGCCTCGCCTACGGGAACGAGTACCGCGGGGACGGCAACTGCACCGAGAACGATCTGATGGCAATGCTCGCCGCGTACGCGGCGTTGACCGATCCCCTGGTCCGTCACAACGGCAGCGCTGAATCCGTCGCCAGCTGGCTCCTGCGTACGTCGGGCGAACAGTTCACCTACCAGGAGTCCGGCTTCAACGATCTCGCTCGCACCGCCGCCCTGTTCGGCCAGACGACGCCTGCCCACACCCCCACGTGCCTCATCGACGGATGGGCCGAACAGCTTCTCGGCTGCTCCCTGTCCGACTACGTTGGCGTCACCCAACTTCTGCAGGTAGCCGCGCTGCGGAACGAAGGGCGCTTCGACCCAGCGTGGCTGAGCCAGCCCCAGATGGAGCAGATCTGCTCCATCATTCCCGCGCGCACCATACGAGACGTAACTGAACGTCACTTCGTTATCGATCTCAAGACGTTCAAGGCCGAAAACGAAAAGGGCCGGCTGAGCCGGGACCCCCACCTGCGCCGCTTTGAGTACAACCCACTGCGCGGCCGCCCCTTCTTGTCCGGCTTCGGCACCGGCTACCTCGCTCCCTCATCCCACCTGATCATTCCCAAGGGCAGCCCCCTCGGTCTGTACTACATGGGCATCGCCCACTTCGGGAACGACTTCGCCAAGGAACTCGGGGACCTCTTCGAGCAGTACGTAGGACGCCAGCTTGGCCAACTTGCCGATGCCGAGGTCTACCCCGAGATCATCTATCGGGACGAGCGACGCAGCGTCGACTGGATCGTCGTCTTCGACGACTTGGTCCTGCTCGTAGAAGTGAAGTCCACGCGCCCTCCCCAACAGCTACGTCTTGGCGTGCTGGACCGCACCAGCGCAGCCCTGTGCCAGATCAAGCACGCCTACAAGCAGCTGGAAACCACGGCAGCACTGATCACCGACAGGGATCCGAGCTTCAGGCACATACCCGCAGACCGGCCTGTGCACGGTCTCGTCGTGACCATGGAGCCCTTCCACACCGCCAACGCCCCCTTCCAGAAAGCGATGCAGCCGGACACGGACATCCCCGTGACCGTCTGCAGCGCCACAGAACTGGAGCACCTTGTAACGCTGCGCGACATGTCGGTAAGCCAGCTCCTCTACAAACGCCAGGAAGACCCTCTGGCGTCGACCTACTCCCTCAACACGGTCCTCGTCGGCAAGAACCTCGGACGCAATGCGATCTTGGATGCGGGCTGGGACAGCTACCCGTGGCGGCACGCTGAACGTGCGACCCAGACCGCTGTAGATCAGTAGTACGGGCGAGGAGATGCCGGTCCGCCTGCAACGGGGCCATATCTGCACTCACCTCGCTCCTCCCCACCCTGGACGTGTCGAACTACGTCCACCGCATTCCGATCGCGGACAGCTGCTCGCGCCGGTCCTCCGGCAGCGTCGCCGCACGCGAGCGCTGGTTGCCGATCCATGCCCCGAGACGGAACTGCAGTTCCCATCCCTCGTTCGAGAGCACCGTCTCCACGTGCTTGCGAGGGACGTTCAGATGCCCCTCACGCTCGTAGAACTGCTTCGCGGCGGCCAGGTTGGCGGCCCACTTGTCGGCCTGCGTACGGCGCGGCTTGGGCTTCTCTTTCTCGGTGGCGGGCTCGATCCCGAGGACCTGCTCCAGCATCCACTGCTGTACGGTCGTCAGCTTCTCCCAGCCCAGCCGCTGCGCCTGCACCCACCGCCCGAGTCCTCGCCCTGGCGCATGACGCCGCCAGGCTCGGTCGGCAGCTCGCCGCCGCCGTCCAGGTGCAGTCGGGTGAGGTGGAAGGCCCGCTGCCACTCCACCGGCCACGTGGGGCACCACGAGGGGTCGATCTCCTCCAGCTGCTCGCGCCGGTCGTCGGACAGCGCGCCGGCCGACGACCCGACCGGCAGCCCCTCGGCACGCCGCTGCTCGATCTCCTGAGGCTTCCGGGCGGCGGCCCGCGCGTTCTTCAAAAAGATGCCCACCCGGTACCCCTGGAAGGTGGCGTCCAGCGGGGCCAGGAGGTGCCCGTGTTCGGCGGCCCACCCGCGCGGCGGACAGGCCCTCCTCCCACGCGACGTCGAAGTGCGACCAGATCATGCCCAGCTTCTCCAGCTGGGCGACTCGGTCCTCGTCCATGTCCCCGCGGGCGTAGAAGCGGCGAGCGTCGGCGGTCCACTGCCCCAGCGGGAACCCGGCGAGCGAGGCCGGCCACCCCTCGCCTTCGGTGTCGGCCTCATCCCCGGCAGGGACGCGGAACGTGAACGGCACCTTCAAGTCGCCATGCACGCGGGCGTAGATGACGGCCGCCTCCACACCGCGCCGCCAGTGCTCGTGCTCCGGGTTGAGGACCCGCAGGTTGATGAACGCGGCGAGGGCGGCCGGGTCGCGGGGCGTGGAGAACTTCAGCAGGGCCTTGGCAGGGGCACTGACGCCCCCGGAGCCCTCGCCGCTCCCGCCCGTGCTCTTCCCGCTCTCGTCCTTGGCTACGGGCTTATAGCTGCTCGGGGCCTGCTGCTCCGCGAGGCTCTCCACGATCCTCGCGTCGTGCGCCCGCAGCGCCTCCAACAGCTTGGCCAGCCCGCCGAACGCCCGGGACGTGAGCATGTTGTCCGCCGTCTCCCCGGGCCCGAGCAGCACCGGCACCACCAGGCTTGCCACCTTGCCCTCGCCCGGCTGCATCCGCAGCGCCCGGCCCACCGCCTGGACCAGGTCCGGCATCGACCCGCGTACGTCCGCCCAGTACACGGAGTCGCAACTTTTGGTGTCGACCCCCTCACCCAAGACCTTCACCGAGCACAGGAAGCACTTCTCCACGACCGCGCCGTCCGGGGCGATCCCCGCGGCGAACTCGCCCAGCAGACGCCGCCGGTGCAGCGGCTTGTGATCCCCGAACAGCCAGTCCGCCCAGATCCTCTTGGGGTACAGCTCGGGGTCGGATGCGTGCAGCTGCGCGGCGACGTCGGGAAGGCCAGCCGCGAACGCTTCGGCCTCGCGGACCTGGTGGTGGAAGACCAGCGTGCGGCCAAAGCCCTCCTCGGCCGACGCCTTCACCAGCGCGGTCTGCAGGGCAGCGAGCCGTGCCCCACGGACCTCGGCCGACCGGCCTTCCGCGCCCAGGAGCTGCGCGGCCTGGAGCACGGTGTCGGTGACGTCCACGCATACAACCTGGTAGGGGGCACAAATTCCCCTGTCGATGGCCTCCGAGAGCGTCAAAGTGAACGCCCTGCTGCCAAAGGGCCCGTCGGGGTCGTCTTCCATGCTCGCGACCAGCTCGCCCGGTGCGCCGGCCTCGTCCTCGTCCCCGAGCTGCCACAGCCGGGGCGTGGCCGTCATGTACAGACGGCGCAGGAACGGGATCTTCTGGTTGTCATGGACGACCGCCCACGGCTTCCCGATCCGGCCAGAAACCCGGTGGGCCTCGTCCGTTTTACCTACGCTCTGACTGCTTTCGTTGCTGCTGACCAGCGAGGATGCGTCGTGTACACACGTACGGCATGCAGCCTCCGACGGAATCAGTAGTCGTCGATGTCGTCGAAAATGCTTCGTTGGTAATTGATGGCAGGATCCAGCTGAGTCGTGGGGATTTTGACAGGCGGGGTATTAGGTTGAGACTTGACCTCTTGCTCTTCATCGGCCTCTGCGTTTTCGTACGCGATGAGTTCTTCTATTCTGGTGAGTAGCCCGCTGAACTCCGCGGCGATATCTGGCTGGTCCGCGAGTGAGTCGCGATAGGTCTCCAAGGCCTCTCGAAGTGGGTCGTAGTACTCTTCTGGGGTTCGGTCTATATTTCCATAACGGTTAGAACTCCAGTCCGATAGCAGGGTGGAAGTTGGTGAGAGTAGCTCTTCCCTGACTTCCTCCAAAATGCCTTTCCTCTCTCCTTCGGAAAGGATGATATTCCAGTGCGAGGTGTCTACCCAGCCTGCATCAGGGACCGAGACGGCATAATCGGTTAGGGTCTGAACTATCTCTTCGTGCTCGTCTTCGCTGATGAGGCCTGCCTGGTGCAGGCGCGCCAGTACTTCAGGTTTTCGGTCGGAGCCCAGGTATGCTCCGAAGTTCATCATGCCTGGGACGAAACCCGGATCAGTCTCGGTGTAGTGCTCAAGGAATGCATCGGAGCATCGAGTGGTGAAGAAATTGCACCATAGGAAATCTTCCCAGTGATCCAAATGATCTCGTTCTAGGTATTGGAGTCGCTCGGCGACGACGGGGTAGAGCGTTGGTGGGATTTTAATGAGGGTTCCGCGCTGCTTTTCACTTCCGCAATCGAGTTTAGTTAGCATTTCCTCTAGAGGTAACCCGGAGAGGAGCATTCCGAGGAGGTTGGGGCTGGCGGCCAAGAGTTCGGCGAAGCCCTCTTGGAGGGTGGGGTGACGGAATGACCACCCTGTTGTGGTTCCATTTTCTGGCGAGGATGAGAATCGCAGGAAGGTTCCGGTGAGGGCGTTGAGTGCGCGATCAATGCCTGCGGGGGAGCTGCCGAAGCGGATGATGACGTCCCGTTGTGCGGCGTCCAGGGCGAGCGGTGCAGGCAGGAATTCCCCTGACTGGTAGGTCAGCGCGAGGGCGGCCTTTTCGTCTGGTCCGAGCTCCGTGTAGAGGTCGCGCAGGAACGCTGTGGGGCGGCGCATGAAGTCGGTGATGCCGTGTTTGCTCGATTTCAGGTGACGGGTGAAGGCCTGCCGGCCTAGGCGTCGAGCTACTTCGGGGTGGAAGGGGTTCTGTGCTGCCGCCTCTTCCAGATGGGGTTTCATCTTGCCGCGTACTTCTGTGGGCTGGTCACCGAGGCTGATGTGGTTGTAGAGGATCTGTCGGCGTTCCTCAAGGGGCAGTTGGGCGACGTCGACAACTACTTGCTGTTCGTGCAGCAGGGGGTAGGCGTATTCCTTCAGGTGCGGGCGTGCATCGCGGTAGATGTAGTCGCGTGAGGTGAGAACGATTTTGGCTCCGCCGTGGACTGCGGTCATGACCTGGCGCATGTGGCGGGCCCAGCTGTCGGTGAGCTGCGGTTCGTGGCGGACAGCGCCGAAGGCGTCATCGATCCAGAAGAACTGGTTAGGCTCGTTGGGGTTCCAGTGGCGTACGAGTTCGGCGGCGTCGTGGGCGTTGACGGTGAGGCAGCCCCAGGCGTCGAGGGCGGTCATGGCCAGGGTGGCTGCGATGACGGATTTGCCGACAGCGGGTTCGCCGAGCAGGAGGACGAAGCCGTGTTGTTGGACTGCCTGTGCGGCGCGTCGGTAGGCGTCCGTGACAACGAAGGTGGCCAGTTCTTCGCGCAGGTAGGAGAGCAGATACTGGGCTTGTGTATAGGCGCGTTCGTCGAGGATCTGGGAGAGGTCGCCGAGTCCGTAGACGCGGGGGACGAAGGTCCGCAGGCGCTGGCGGCTGGCGATGGTGTCGCAGATCCACTGGCCGTCGAGAACCTGCACGTGTCCGACGCCGACACTGCGGAGCCGTTGTCGGATGTTGGCTTCCGAGGTTCCGCTGACTCGTGCGTTGGTGAGCAGGACGTAGCTGCCGCACAGACCCTGGTCCACCAGCGCCTGGGCCTTGGCGAACTCATCGCTGAGCTCCGAGGGCGTGAGGGTGGTGTCGGCTTTCTTGGTGTGTTTGCACTGCAGGACGAAGGGGCCGTCGGGGACGTCCTGGACGCCGATCGGGTCCGGTGGTTGTTGCCAGGTGCCGTAGAAGGCGCCGTCGCGTCCGCCGTCGTTGGAGTCGGCGAAGGTGTGCACAGACTGCGCCCACACTTCGCGGAGTACGGCAGCGCACAGGTCCTGGAATGCGCGCCAGCCCAGGGTGTGCAGGGCGAAGTCGGGAGAGCCCGGTGCTGCGACGGTGCCTTTGCGGGGGTGGTCGGTCACTGTGGCTGGTCCTCGGCGGGGCCGTTGTGGGGGAAGCGGACGGGGCGTTTGAGGTTGTTGCCATGGGTCCAGGGCAGGGCGCCGTCGTGCTGGAGGCGGCCGACGACGATGCCGGGGGCGATACCAGCCTGGCGGGCGAAGGCTTTGATGTTGTCAAAGGGCATGGGCCTGCGGGCGAGGCGGCGGTATGCGGCGTTGTGCTCGGGCGGGATGAGGGTCTGGGCTGCGAAGGCGTCGGCTTCTTCTTCGCTGCGGTCGCCTTCGGGTGTGCGTTCGTCGGCGCGGTCGGTGTTGTCGAGGAAGGTCAGTCTCTTGCCGTGCAGGAGGGTGTGGCCGATCTCGTGGAAGACGGTGAACCAGAAGTGGTCGTCCTTTTTGAACCGGTCGCTGAGGGCGATGCCGACTTTGTCGGGGGTGAGCCAGCGGGTAACGCCGGAGACGCTGGTCAGGGGAGGGGCGGGGAGGAAGACGACGGCTACGCCGGCCTGGGCGCATAGATGGGTGATGCGGTCGGGCCAGGTTGCCGGTTCTTCCAGGGTGAGGGCGCGCAGGCTGGGCATGAGGGCGGTGAGGGTGGCGCGGTCGAACGGCTGGCAGGGCAGGTCGCGGGCCTTGAGTTCTGCCTGCCGCAGCCATACCGCGGTGGCGTAGTCGTCGGTCTTCAAGACGGTGGAGCGACGGAAGGCAGTGCGGTAGCTGCGCCAGAGGTCTTCGGCGACGGCTGGGTCGGCGACGCCGAAGAACGCCAGCAGACGCTGGAGGTTGTCGACGTTCCTGTCCTTGTTCGGCAGGATGCTGCGCCTGACGAGCTCGGGCAGTGAGAAGTTGTCGAGCCAATCGATGCGCTTGCTGAGCCGCTGGAGCTCCTGCTGGCGGGTGACGTGGGTACGCCAGGCGGCTTCTAGCTGGTTCCACATGGAAGCCGGGATGTCGGTCGCACGCTCGAGGAGGAGCGCGGTCTCGGGGGTGAGGACCGCGGTGCCCTGGACGATCTGGTTGATGTGCTTGGTGGACAGGCCGGTTCGCCGGGCGAGGTCGGCCTGTGGGATGCCGAGTGCTTCCAGCTGTTCTTTGAGGGTCTCGCCGGGCGGCTGGGCGGAGTCGGGCGCGTAGACGAAGTGCGGGGCGGGAGGCGGGGTCACGGGTGGTGCCTCTCTGAGGTCGGGGAGGCGGGGTGGCGGGGGCAGTTATCGCGTGATGGTGATCGCGGTGACTATCAGGGCGCGTACGGAGTGTTCGTCAAGGGTGCCGTCACGGTGGGCGGTGGGCGGGTCGTCGCGGGGGCGAACGACGAGGTGGCCGTGGTCCCCGAGCGAGACGATCCGGCTGACGCCGCTGTCAGCCGGATCAGGCCGTAGTCGGGCGGCAGCGAGGCGATGCAGGTCGGCCAGGTGGTCGGCGGCGGCCATCTGGCCGAGGCGTCTGTGGAGCGTGGCGGCGGCCTCCGGCCCGAAGCGGGCCCGGCGGGCCGCGTCGCTGTTGCAGACGCGGGCGAGCTCCGCGTCGTCGAAGGCGATATTCACCGGCAGCCCCAGAAACCTCTTGCGTATACCTGTTGCTTCCATGCTACTCTCTCGATCAAGGAAAGTTTCATTGGCTTGCTAGGTGCATGAAACTTCGCGCGCGATGGAGCACCTTTGCAGGTCAGATCGATCCCTCTCGAAGGAGGTACGTCATGCCGGGCAAGGTCAGTAAGGCGAGTGGGTCTGGTGGGAAGCGTGGTCGCAGTGCGGTCACGGGCCGGTTTGTGAAGCAGTCGACGGTGCGTAGGCACCCGTCGACGACGGTGAACGAGCGCGCGTCGCGCGGCTCGAAGAAGAGCAAGTAGGCGGGCTTCGGGCCCGCCTTTCGCATATCCCGGCCCGCCGTGGGCGGGCCGGAGGAAGGGGAGGTGGTCGTCATGACGACGGCAGACATGCAGCACGAGGAGACCAGTGGCAAGACGGTGACCGTCACGGTGGATGGCGAGCCGGTGGAGGTGCCGAAGCGCACGACGCCGAACGCGGTCCTGGGCCTGGCTGGTATCGACGCGGGCACGCACTACCTGGTCCGGATCACCGGTCGGCATCAGCACTCGTTCGCCGGCCGTGGGGAGGAAGAGATCATCGTGCATGAGCGGGAGACGTTCGTGTCGGTCTCCACCGGCCCGACCCCGACCGCATGACTGCGGTGATGCCGGAGACGGGGCCCGCGGGCATGCTCGCGGGCCTGCGTCGGGCCGGCTTCACGGTGGAGCAGAGCGGCAACTTCGCCGTTTTCGACTACCTCGTCGAGGTCGGCCCGCAGGCCGGGACGACGGTGCGCATCGGGCTGGAACTGGTGCCGGACTGGCCGCTGTCGGCCCCGCACGGCCCGCACGTCACCCCCCGCCTGGGACACCCGCACGGCGCGGTGCACACGTCTCCGCTGGGGCAGGAGTGGGAACACTGGAGTCGGCCGCCCGCCGACTGGGCACATGACCGTACGGTCCGTGGCTATCTGCGGCACCTGCGCACCCTGTTCGCGCAGTTGGAGAACGGACCCTCCGCGTGATCACCCGCTTCTCGGTCGCCATGACCAGCGACACCGCCCAGCACCTGACCGATCACCTGCGCCGTGCGGACGGGCAGGAGGACTGCACTTTCGTGCTGTGGCGTCCGAGCACCGGTGCCAGCCGCACCACCGCCCTGCTTACCGAGGTGGTGCTGCCGCAGGACGGCGAGCGGATCGTGCACGGCACGGTGGACTTCACCAGCGCCTACTTCCTGCGCGCCGCCGCCCTCGCGGCCGAGCACGGCTGCGGGCTCGGCTTCATCCACGCCCACCCCCAAGGCCGGGGATGGCAGCGACTGAACACCATCGACCACACGGCCGAGGCGTCCTTTGCCGCGCAGACCCAGGTGATCACCGGCCGTCCGCTGGTTGGACTGACCTTCGCGGGCGCGGATGCCGGCTTCGGTGCCCGCATCTGGCAGCAGCAGGTCCCCCGCCGCTATGCCCCCACCGAGGCGGAGAGCGTCCGAGTGGTCGGCGGCCGCCTGACGGTCACCTTCAACAACCGTCTCCTCCCCGCGCCGCCGGCCACGAACCGGCAACTGCGCACCGTCTCCGCCTGGGGACAGACAACCCAGGACGACCTGGCCCGTCTGCACGTCGGTGTCGTCGGATGCGGCTCGGTCGGCATGCTCGTCGTCGAAGCCCTGGCCCGCACCGGCATCCAGGACCTGAGCCTGTTCGACTTCGACACCGTCGAGGAGCTCAACCTCGACCGGCTCCTGCACGCCGCCATCCGTGATGTGCGCCTGCACCGGGCCAAGGCCCGCCTCGCCGCCCGCACCTCTCGCCGCGCGGCCACCGCCGTCAACTTCCGGGCGACGCCGTACGAGCTGAGCGTGGTCGAGCCGGCCGGGTTCGCCGCCGCGGCCGACTGCGACGTGATCTTCTCCTGCGTCGACCGGCCCTGGCCCCGCGCCGTCCTCAACTTTCTCGCCTACGCCCACCTCATCCCCGTCGTCGACGGCGGCATCGCGGTCGACGCCCGCGGCGGACGCCTGCGCGGCGCCGAATGGCGCGCCCACATCGCCGCCCCCGGTCGCGCCTGCATGGAATGCCTGGGTCAGTACGACCCTGCCCACGTCCAAGCCGAACGTGACGGCTCTCTCGACGACCCGGCCTACATCACCGGCCTGCCCGCCGACCATCCGCTGCGCCGCAAGGAGAACGTCTTCGTCTTCTCCAACAGCGCCGCGGCCGCGCAGCTGAATCAGTTCGTCACTATGACGACCGCGCCGGGCGGGATCGCCGACACCGGCGCCCACCTGTACCACCTGACCACCGCCACCCTCGACCACCGCGAGGACGGCTGCGAGACGGGCTGCCCCTACGACGGCATGCTGCGGACGCTCGGCGACGACGCTCCCGTCACCGTCACGGGACGGCACCCAGCTGCTGAACAGGCGCGCGCTGCTCGTGCCCGTGCGGTACGCCGCTGGCCGCTCCGCGCCCGGCGCGCTGTCGACGACCTCCTGCACCGATTCCGCTGAAACCCCCGGCCAGAAGCGCCGGGCGACCACGCATTCGCGCTTGGCCCGCCCGGCCCAAAAGACCAACACTGAAATCCGCAACAACGTGACACCGGCAGCCGGTAGTTCACGGGTCGGCGGTTACACGCACGACGGGAGTGCCGATGGACGCCGCAGAGCGCCTCGTCCAGAAGATCGAAACGCTGAGCAGGATGTTCACGGATGCCGAGCCCGCGTCGCTGCGTACCGGCTATCTGGCCGATCCCTCGTCCGGGCACCCGGTGCTGCAGGGATCCACCGCGACGGCTCTCGTGCCCCGCTGGAACGAGCATCCCAGCGGCCTGCTGGTGCCCGCCACCGCTGTCCCGCCCGCGCCGATCGACCTGGGAGCGGCGTACCTCACGCCCGATGAGATCTTCGGGTTCGAGCTGCCTGCCGACTACGCCGTGCGTCAGCTGGAGCGCCTTCCTCTTGAAGGCGTCATACGGTTCTGCGCCCTGGTGCTCAACGCCCTGGAGCTTCCCGGTGTGTCCGTGCAGGCCGTCGAGGCGCACTTCGCCGGCGAGTGGCTGGATGAGCCGGTCCGCAGCCGTGTCCGGAACCTGCTCCGGGACGAGACCCGCAGGCTGCTCGTGCCCCAGGCCCTCATGCTGCTGGCACGCAGGGCCATGGAGGTCTCCCCGGACACGGTGCCGGACGACCTCCCCGACGGCGACATCGTCGGCGCTCTGTTCAGTCTCACCCAGGTCATGGGCCACCATCCCGATCCCGGCCCGAGCGTCATCACGGACCGGCCCGGCACACTGGGCCGCGAACTCATCGCCAACCAGCACTTCCACCGCAGCTGGTCCGTCCCAGGCGTCCTCGCCCGCTACGCGCGGCGCTGGCTGCAACTGCCCGCCGAACACCACGGCGAGCCGGGAATGGTCGACCTCAGCAAGACCTACCAGGACTGCACTGGCGCCCGCCTGGAGGACCTGGCGGCCGTCGCCGGCTACCTGTGGCTGCGCACCACGATGGGACGGTTCGTCATCGAGCCGGGCGAACTGGCCGGCCTGACCCTGCCCGCGCAGCGGGTCGAGTCGGTCCTGGCGCTGATCACCAACGACCTGCCCGGCATGCGGGAGGCTGTACACGGAGAACGCCCCGAACAGCGCACCGAATGGTCCTTCGACCCCTTCCAGCGGTGGCCCGTGATCCGCCTGCCCGAAGACCGGCTGCTGATCCTCGATCCCCGCCACCTGATCAGCCGGGCCTTCGGGTGGCTGCCGATCTGGGACATCGAGTGCCCGCCGCCGGGGCGCACCAAGCCCACAGGCCACCGCAAGATGGCCGCCCGGGCCAAACAGACCCTGCGCCACTGCAGTGAGGTCTACGTCAGCGAGGTCCTGCACACGATCACCTGCGACGAAGGGACCACGCGCCGGGTCTACGACGACGCCGACCTCAAGGCCGCCTACACCGCCCCAGGCCAGCGCATCGCCGACGCCGCGATCGACTATCCAGGCACCTGGATCGTCATCGAGGTCACCACCACCCAGCTGCGCCTCGAAGCCCGCACCGCCGTCCCCGGTGAATCACAGATCCAGGACATCGACAAGCTCGTCGAGGAACTCGACCAGATCGACGCGACCATCACCGTGCTGCGCGGCGACGAGGCCGCCCTCACTGGTGCACCTGCAGCCGGCGACCGTCGCTTCCTGCCGCTGCTCGTGCTACCGGAGGGCTTCCCCGTCAACCCCATCACCCTGACCGTGATCCGTGAACGCGCCCGGAGGAAAGGGCTGTTCACGACACCGGACACGGACCCCGTGGAGATCGTCGACATCGAAGAACTGGAGATGATCGAGGCCCTGCAGGAAGCCTCCGGCCCCAGCCTCCTCGACATCCTGCGCAGCAAGCAGTCCGGCAGCTTGCGCAACGCCGCCGTACGCGACCACATCCTGCACGTCATGCGAGTACAGCCTGATGCAGCAGCCCGGCACGCTGGGCTGCTGGACATCGCCCTCAAGCCACTCGTCAACGCCCTGCCGCAGCCGCATCAGAGCCCATCCACGAGCTGATGGTCGGTGCCCCTGCGCGACCCGCCGACCGGTTCGCCGGATGCTTCTCGGACAGGACTCTATGGCGCCGCTCACCCGCTCATGATCTCGATGAAGGACGGAGTTCTCATGGCCGCTTCCACCACAGCGTCCGGTGTTCCCGATAGAGTGTTGTCGCCGTTGGGGCAACGGTTGCGCGTGCTGCTGAGTGCAGAGCGTGTCGTCGGTGACCTGCGGGGGTACTTCGGTATCGATCTGCCGCCCGGCACGAGGGCGTTCACCGGCAGTCGGTTCGAGCATCTGGCCGGTGGGGGTGACCGGCCGGAGGTCGCCGATCGGATCACGGCGGAGGACCTGGTCGCGGTGCAGACCTTGTCGGTCACCGTTCCGGCGCCAGTTGCGCTGGACCTTCTGGAAGGCCACCTCGGCGCTCACCTGTCCGACCTGCTGCGTGTGGTTCCCGCTGATCTGGACATGGCCCAGGCCGATACGGTCCACCTAAAACCGGGCTCGCCGGCTTATAGGGCCTGGGAGCTGCTCTTCGGCCAGCACGGCGTCGGGTGGGTTACAGCGGGCAAACTCCTTGCCCGCAAGCGTCCCCGGCTGCTGCCCGTCTACGACGACGTCGTGCGCTGCGCTTGGGACACCCCACCGATTTCTGGCTGACACTGCAGGCCGCGCTGCGCGAGGACGGCGCCGCGTTGCACCGTCAGCTGCTTGAGCTGAGGCAGGCCGCAGGGCTGCCGGAGACGGTGAGCGCGTTGCGGGTGTGCGACGTGGTCGTGTGGATGCGACACCGGATCGAACACCGGAACTGCCTCTGAGGATGCCTGCCGTCAACGCGACCTGAGGGGGCGTTCTGGCGTGTGAGGGTGACGGACTTTACCAACTGTCACCTGGGTGTGTGGGACGTTCGCGTGGAGTGGTCCGTGGGGGTGGGGAGGGGTGTGGACTCGGGGCCGAGAGGGCCGCCAGGGGGGCGGTCCTGGGTCTGGAGAGAGGCGGCACATAGTGGGTGGCCGGTTGGTGGTGGGGGAGTTACGGGTGCAGGAGATCGTCCGTGCTGGCGGGCGGGTTTCCTACACGGTCGTGGACACGGACTGCTCGGTGATGGCGGAGGCGGACGGGTTCCTGCGTACCTGCGCGGCGGGTACGGACCGGACGTACGCGTATGTGTTGGTGGATCATCTGCGGTGGCTGCGGTTCGCGGGCCTGACGGTGGAGTCGGTGTCGCTGGAGGATCTGCGGCACTACATGGCGGCTTTGGGGGCGGATTATCCGGGGCCGTTCGGGTTGCCGTGGCGGGAGAACAAACGCCCGTACGGGCACAGTGCGTTGAAGACCGCGGCGGCTTGTCTGAAGGGCTTCTACCTCCACTTGGGCATCCGGGGAGTGAACCCGCCGCTGGCGGAGGCGCTGCGTGTGACGCGGCTGCCGACGCGGGCGGACCGGCGGCGGGCGATGCTCGGGCACGTCCTGCACAGCATGCCCGCGAACCCCTTGGCTCCGGCGGAGCGGGTGCGTCGGCATCCGAAGATGCTGCCCGAGGGCGCCCGGGAGGTGCTGCTGGGGGCGGTGTCGTGCGCGCGGGACCGGATGGTGGTCACGTGGCTGGCCGACGGCGGTTTCCGGGTCGGTGAGCTGTGTGGGCTGCGTTTGGTCGATCTGCACCTGCGTGAGCAGGCCGCGTGCGGTCAGTGCCGGGGGCCGCACGTGCACATCTGCCACCGTGAGGACAACGCCAACCGGGCCCGGGTCAAGACCAAGACACCCTGGACCTGTGAGATTCCCCCGAGATGCGGAGTGTGTTGACAGAGGGTCAGATGGGACTCATGAGAGGAACATCGACCATGGCTGCTCCCAGAAAGTACTCGTTGGAGTTGCGTGAGCGTGCGGTACGGATGTATCGCACCGCCGAGCCGAAGCCGCAGATCAAGAAGCTCGCCGTCGACCTCGGCGTGCATCCGGAGGCCCTGCGCGGCTGGATCCGCCAGGCCGAGGCGGATGCCGGCGAGCGCGATGACCGGCTGACCACCGACGAGCGTGCCGAGCTCGCCGCGCTGCGCAAGGAGAACGTCCAGCTCAAGCGGGCGAACGAGGTACTGCGGACGGCCTCGGCTTTTTTCGCGGCGCAGCTCGACCCGACCCGGCCCAGGTGACGGCGCTCGTTTGACGAGCACCCGCACCTGGGAGTCGAGTGCGTCCTGCGGGAACTCTCCATCGCCTCCTCGACGTACTACCGCTGGCGTCGTGCCGAGCGCGAGCCGTGCGAACGCCGGCGCCGCGACGTGGAACTCACCGAGCAGATCAAGGAGATCCACGCCGACTCGGGCGGGATCTACGGCTCACCGCGCGTGCACGCCGTGCTCAAGCGCGAGGGCGTCCACGTGGGCCGCAAACGGGTCGAGCGGTTGATGCGCGAGGCCGAGATCGCGGGGATCAGCCCACGCCGGGGCGGCTTCACGCGCCGCGATCCCAAGGCCACACTCGCCCCGGACCTGGTCGAGCGGGACTTCACCGCACCCGCGCCGAACCGGCTGTGGGTCACCGACCTCACCATGATCACCACCAGCGAGGGGCCCTTGTGGCTCTCGGCGATCCGGGACGCGTTTCTCCCGCCGGGTGGTCGCTTGGGAGACCTCCGCCCGCGCGGACGCCGACCTGGTCCTGACCACCCTCGAGTACGCCCTCGCGAGCCGGGAAGTCGAACCGGGCAAGCTGATCCACCACGCGGACCACGGCTGTCAATACACATCCGTGAAGCTCACAACCCGACTGCTGAGAGCGGGAGTTGAAGCATCCATGGGCTCGGTCGGGGACAGCTACGACAACGCTCTCGCGGAGAACCTGTCGATGATCGTCAAGACGGAGTGCATCCGCGGCCGCGTCTTCGCCACCCGGGCCGAGGCGAATGTCGCACTGTTCGAGTACATCGACGGCTTCTACAACTCCCGGCGCATCCAGAAGCGGCTCGGCTACCTCAGCCCGATCGAGTTCGAGGAGAAGCACTACGCCGACCAGGCAACGGCCGAACGAACGAACCTGAAGCCCCGTCAACCCACCCTGACCAGCTGATCAGCACCTCCCGCACGCCGGGGGAACCTCAACGTGCCGAGGGAGCGCATCAGGGTGTTGAGGCTGTTGGCCGCGCCAGTCTGGGAGGGGTCGACCGCGCCCGTGATCAGGGCGGGCAGGGCGCCATATGCGAAGGGCCGCCCCGTCGAGACAGGGCGGCCCTCGCGTCACCGGCGTGCGCGGCGATTGAAACGAACGGGCAGCGGGAAGGACGACGACCTGTCCCGCACATAGGAGGCAAAGGTGTACAGCAGCCCCGCCCGCTGCTCGGCCCGGCTGCCACGCAGCACGACCACCAGGGCGGCCAGCTCCAGCACCCGCACCACGACAACACGGACCACACTCACCACCGCCATGAGCAGTACGTGAGCCTCCAGTTGATGCAACAACTCCATGGTTGGTCTCCCGCTGAGAGTCGGAGGAAGAGGGACGGACACCGGCCGGTACCTCCGTTCTAGGCCGCGAGAGAGACCGCCAGAAGCCGCTGTGACCTGCGGTGAATGCCAGTGAATGAAAACAAGGGGGGCGACGCCGATGGCGGCGGCACGAGGTGGGCGGCGAGAACCGGGGATCCGGCGCCCGAACCCGGAGGAGGGCCCCTGGGCGGAACTGGCCTGCGCCCTGCACGACGAGCTGTACGTCCCCGCGGGGCGCCCCTCGGTGCAGCGGATGGCGAGCCGCACCGGCATATCGGCGGGCCACCTCCACAAGATGCTGACGGGCAGCGGCCGTTCCCGCTTCGACCCCATGGGACTGGCCCTGGTCGGCTTCCTCGGTGGCGATCCGGCCCACTGGGCCGAACACTGGAGCGACGCGGAGCGGAGCCAGCACGAGCGCGAACGCACGGGCGGATTCCCGCCGCTGCCCTGGCTCGACGAACCCGACCCGGACCAGCCCCCGGCGACCCGCGCCGTCGGCGACTGGGACGGCTGGTCACCGCTCGGCCGGGCCTGGGCGCGGCTGGCCCGGCTGCGCTTCCTCCCGGCGGCGCTGTGGGACGCGCTGACGGCCTGGCTGTCCCTGCTCCGGCACAGACCGGCCCGCCGCCGACACGAGGTGATGCTGCGCAAGGTCCGCAGACACGCCCGCGAACACATCGACAAGACCGTCACGGGGCCGTACCTCACCCCCGCGTTCGTCCGCTTCGCCAAGGCGCCGACGCCCGGCCGCCGCCGCGCCCGGAAACCGAGACTGGTCACCCGGCCCTTCGCCGGGGACGGCATCCGCGCCCTGTTCGAGGACGCCGCCCACGAACTGGTCCTCGTCGGGGACGCCGGCATCGGCAAGTCGGTCCAACTGGCTATCCTGGCTGACACGTTGACCGACGAGGCGCTGCGCTCCGGCGAGCATGCAGAACCGCCGATTCCCGTGCTGCTCAGCCTCGCGCCCTACACCGGCCAGCCGTTGGAGGAGTGGATCGTCCAGCAGATCGAGCAGGTCTACGACGTCGCCCCGCAGTTGAGCCGCCAGTGGCTCGGGGCGGGGCTGCTGCTGCCGCTGCTGGATGGCCTCGACCAGGTGGCCGCACGCCACCGCCGAGAGTGCGCGACACAGCTCCGCCGCTACCGCCGCGCCTGCGCGGGCGTCGTCATCGCCTGCCGCGACCGCGACCTCGTCCTGTCCCTGGAGATCGGCGGCGAGCTGGCCGCGCTGTGCGCCCCCACCCGCCGCCAGGTCCAGGAGTACCTGGCTGGCCCACCGGACCAGGGCGACGCCTACCGCGAGGTACGCGACGCCCTCGACGCGGACCCCGAGCTGTGGACGCTGCTGCGCTCCCCCCTCATGCTGAACGTCATCCGCACCACGTACGCGGACCGAGCCGCCGCTGAACTGCGCGTGCCCGGCCTCACCGTCGAGCAGCGCCGGGACCGCGTCTTCGACGCCTACGTCCTGCACATGCTGCGCCGCCCTGGCGCGTACGACGCTCCGGTGACCCTGCACTGGCTGGCCGCGCTGGCGGAGCGGCTGCACCAGCGGGGTGAGGAGGTGCTGCACCTCGACCGGATCGACGGCAGCTGGGTGCCCGCCTGGCTGCGCCCGCACCTGAACACGGTGCCCAGACGGGCCTTCCAGTACGCCGTCCTGCTGCTCATCATGCTGCCGTGGTTGTGGACGTTCACGGCCCTGGACCTCATCCGCCCCGACGACTCCACCGTCCTGCTCACGACGACCTTCGTCACCTTCCTCCTGGTCTTGTACGTGTCCGACCGGACCAACCTGAGCAACGCGGCCCGGCGCGCCACGCCCGCCCTGCCGCTGGCGCTGCCCCTGTCCGCAGGCGACTTCACACCCGACGGCACCACCCTGCCGGGTCTGCTGGTGCTGACTTGGTTCTGGGCCGACATCGAAGTGCGCAAGGGATACAACGTCGGCTCCTACCGTCCGAGCGAACAGCTGCGCTGGGCCTGGGTGCCGACCTGGCTCGGCACGCTGGCGGCCCCCCGTCTGGACCGCGTTCAAATGGGGATCGGGTACCTCGCCATCATCCTGCTGTCCGTACTGCTGACCACCGGCGCCGGAGTCCTCCTGACCGGTACGCACCAGACCATGGGCCTCGCGGTCGCCGCGTTCGTCCTCCTGTTCCTGTATCTCTTCGTGGGCGACGGGATGCGGGCCGACCTGAAGGACACCCGCCGCCGCCCCAACGAGGGCATCCGCCGTTCCGCCCGGCACGCGCTGCTGTTCGGCGGGGTGACCCTGCTGCTGACCGTCGGCGTCGGCTTCCCGGCGGTTCGCGCCACGACGGACGCCGGGGTGCGGACGGCGCTGCTGACGGCGCTGTTCGCGGGCACACTGCTGAGCGCGTCCAACGCCTACCGGCTCGGCGGCGCCGCCTGCGTGTACTACTGGACGGTTCGCTTCGTCCTGGCCCGGGACCGCGCCGTCCCCTACCGCTACGGCCGCTTCCTGGGCGACGCCGAGCGTCGCATCCTGGTGCGCCGCAGCGGCAGCGGCTTCCGCTTCCCGCACCGGCTGATCCAGGATCACATCCGCGTCCACGCCCCGGCCCTGAGGGAACGGCTGTGAGGGTCGCTCAGCTCAGCGTCCGCACTGCAGCCGCGTCGTACGGCCTCAGCTCGTAGAAGCGGCCCGCCAGCACCTTCGCCGCCCACTGCGGGTCCTGGAGCAGCGCCCGGCCGACGGCGACGAGGGCGAACTCGTCGCACTCCAGCGGGTCGAGGAGGTTGTCGATGTTGCCGACCGCGGCACCCGCGCACACGAAGGCCCGGTCGAAGTCGCCGCCGAGGCCGACCGAGCCGACGGTGACGGTCTGCTTGCCGGTGAGGTTCCTGGCCCAGCCGACCAGGTTGAGGTTCGGAGCCCGAACTCGGGTAGCCAGTGGAGGCGTGGAAGGCGTCGACACCGGCCGCGGCGAGCGGAGTGAGGACGGCCTCCAACTCATTGGGGGGTCCGGTACCTGAACGACAACAGGCACCCGGACAAGACGGCGGAGATGTCGTTTGGTGCCGTAGTGGTGGGCGCCGTCGACCTTGATCACGATGCGTGCCGCCCACGGTCGTCGTCTCCGCGCTCTTTGCGGAGGCGGCCGCCGCCGGCCCGCGCTGCCGTCGTCATCTGTCCAGGCGCCATGTAAGCACCTCGGCGACCGACTCAGCAGAGGTCAACTCGCGCCGGGCGGCGACCGCGGCAAGAACGTCTGCCGTCCTCACCGCCTGCGCGACCTCCGTCAGCCGTGCACGCACGGCGGGCAAGACCGGATCTGTCAGGACCGCGCGCTTGCTCGGGGACCGCCTCCTGGACCTCCCCCGCCATCGGTTGTGCACCCGGGCGGCAAGCCGCCCGGTGAGACAGAGTGCGTTTGGGGCGCTTGGCCGACGGCCTGGCCTACGTGATCGACCCGACGAGGAGGGACCTGGGTATACCGGTGGAGGGGGTGAGGTGCTGTAGGCCGGTGGTGAAGCGGGAGAGGGTCTCGAAGGTGGGCGCGGCGGTCTCCTCCGGGCAGCACGACGAAGCCCCCGGCGGCTGCCGGGGGCTGCTGTAGGCGGTGCTTCCTTGGCGGTGCTCGTTCCTTGGCGCTCGGTAGTGCTCAGTGGTGCTTGTCGGTGTCGTCCGGGTCGTGATGTGACGGCTGCCGGAGAGCGATGACATTTAGACGTCATCTCATTTGGCTGACTCGGTAGGCTATCGCCCGTGGGGATCGTTGAGCGGCTGGTGCCT
>NZ_JASKMS010000051.1 GCF_030124145.1 Streptomyces sp. 378 | reverse complement strand
CAGGGGGGACCCCCAGAGCACGCACCGAACGCCGCTCCTTCTCCCACGGAGATCCATCAGAAGGGGCCTAGGCCGGTGCCCTGACGCCCAGGACTCGACGGCGAACCGGCCGTCCCCCTGCCCTGCTCCTCGGCCGCGATGTGAGGTTCGCGGGGCTGATTTCCTCCAGCCGGCGGCCGGTCGCCGGGTGATGTGCTCAGCCCAACTGTCGGTACCGGCCCCGGAAGTACGCCAGGGGGCCGCCTTCCGCGCTCGGGGCCCGGGCGGTCAGGACGCGGCCGATGACCAGGGTGTGGTCGCCCGCCCGGACGCGCTGCTCGGTGCGGCACTCCAGGACGGCCAGGGCGCCGCCGACCAGCGGGGCGTGGCTGTACTCGCCGCGTATGTACGGGATGTCCGCGAACAGCAGACGGTCGCTGAGGCGGCCCTTCATCGCGAAACGGCCCGCGATGTGCCGCTGGCTCTCGGAGAGGACCGAGACCGCCCACAGCTCCTGCTCCTCCAGCAGCTCGTCCATGCGGGAGCCGTCACGCAGGCTCACCAGCACCAGGGGCGGATCCAGCGACACCGACATGAAGGCCGTGGCCGTCATGCCCACGTCCTCGACATCCGGCGCCGAGGGGTCGTCCGGGTCGAGCGAGGGCTCCTGCGCGGTCACCAGGACCACGCCCGAGGCCAGCCGGGACATGGCGGCGCGGAACTCGTCGTTGCTCACCCCCTCAGCATGCCCGGAGAGGGGCGACGGAATGATCGGGGACGTGGCGGCGGGAGTTTTCGGCACGGTCAAACGCTAATCTCCGCCGTGCGCGCCCCGCATCGGGCTCCCGCCCGATCAGGGTCTTAGGACTCGCGACGGACATCGGCGGTCCGGCGACGGGCACGACGGGCACGACAGGAATACGGGTGCGCAACCCGACAAAGTCCGCGTTCGGTGACCGCATGTGAAGAACGCAGAAACTCCACTCAATTGTTCAGCTTTGCCTGTGACTTGAGTCACAAGGGGCAGGAATTGTTGACCCTGTGTACCGAGTGAGCAGCGCGCTGTGATTCAGTGGCGGGGAAGCTGCCAGGACGATACGCCGACGAGACCCTTGAATCGCTGCGAGTACTCGGGGGGAGGGCGAGCATGGAGACCGAGTCGGAGCCCTACGTCCGTCTTGCGTCCCTGCGACAACTGCACCAGGTCATGGCCGACATGAACACGGCCCGCAGCCTGGCGGACACACTGCAGACCGTCGCGGAGGGCGTCGTGGCGGCCCTCGGGTACGAGCTGGCGTGCGTGAACCTCGTACGGCCGGACGGCGACCTCGTCGTCGCCGCCTTCGCCGGGAACCCCGCCGCCGAGGCCCTCATCACCGGCCGGGTCGGCTCGCGCGACTCCTGGGAACGCCGCCTCGGCATGGGTGAGCACTGGGGCGACCTGGTGTTCATACCGCACACCGAGGGCTGGGTCCTCGACGACGACGACGTCCCGCAGTGGTACACCGACGGCCCCGCCCCCCGCTTCGAGGACGAGTGGCACCCGGCCGACCGGCTCTTCGCCCCCATGTACGCGCCGGGCCCGCAGGGCAGCGCGGCCTGCGGCGAACTGATCGGCGTGCTCTCCGTGGACCGGCCGCGCAATGGCCGTCGGCCCGGAGCATGGGGCCGCGAGGCGCTCCAGATGTACGCCTTCCAGGCCGCCATCGCGATCAGCAACGCCCGGCTGCGCGCCAACATGCAGCGCGCGCTGGTCCGCCTGGAGCGCGAGCAGCAGGCGCTGCGGGCGAGCGAGGAAAGCTTCCGGCAGGCCTTCGAGTACGCACCGTCCGGCATGGCCATCGCCGAGATGGGCGGCGACCAGCACGGCCGGATCCTGCGCACCAACGACGCCCTGTGCCGGCTGCTGGGCCGCCCGGCCTCCGCGATGCGCCGCTACTCGTTCTCCGACCTGGTCCACCCCGAGGACATAGGCACCCTGCTGCGCACCTCGGCGGAGGGCGGACGCGCGGAGCTCCGCCTCGGCCGCCGGGACGGCACCTACGTCTGGGTCAGCCTGCGCAACAGCGTGGTCGCGGACGCCGCCGACGGGCCGCGCTTCCTCCTCACCCACGTCGAGGACATCGAGGAGCGCAAGCGCCGCGAGCTCCAGCTCGCCCACCGCGCCTCGCACGACTCGCTCACCGGCCTGCCGAACTCCGCGGAGCTTCGCTCCCGCCTGTCCGCCCGGCTCTGTCAGCGCGCGACGGCCCCGCACTCGGTCGTGGAGTCCGTCGACGCGGCCTACGGCCATTCCACGTTCGACGTGGTCGGGCCCGGCTTCGACTTCCGGCAGGGCGCCGAGACGTTCGACGCCTACGACCACCATGTGCACACCGTCGCCCCGGACGGGGACCACGACGACGGCACCAAGGGCCTCGCCGTGCTCTTCTGCGACCTCGACGGCTTCAAGTCGATCAACGACCGGTTCGGGCACAACGCGGGTGACGCGGTGCTCATCGAGGTCGCCCGGCGGCTGAGCAACGGCGTCCGCGACGGTGACACGGTCGCCCGGCTCGGTGGTGACGAATTCGTCATCCTCGCCGACGGGCTCGGCCGCGCCGACGCCCAGGACCTCGCGGTCCGGCTGCGCAACGAGATCATCCAGCCCATCCGCGCCGAGGGGCGGGCCGTCCGGGTGGGCGCCAGCTTCGGCATCGGATGGGCACACTGTGGAATGACGGCGGACGAAGTGTTGAAATCCGCTGACGAGCGGATGTACGTCGAGAAACGATCTCGTCCCAAACAACACAGACGCGCCGGGTGAAGCCCAGGTCAGTGAGTTGATGCGGTCTGAGTCACCCTTTTGGGTGTCCGGGAGCGGGTAGGCTCGCTTACTCACCCGTGTACCGCATGCACCGCACCTGACTGAGGAGACCAAGGGATGACGCCCGGCAACAACGGCGCGAGCACGCCCGAGGACGACGACCCGTTCGGCTATCTCTACGCCGACGGGCAGGCCAACGGAGCCCAGCCGCCGTCCGGGGGCTACGGCTACCCGAACTCCGTCAACCGAGTGCGAGCGGTCGGCACGCGCCCCTACGGCCAGCAGCAGTCGCAGGCCGCGCCCTACGGCCAGGTCCCGCAGCAGCAGGGTGGCTACAACCGGCCGAACGCGCACTACGCGGCGCCGGAGACGCTGCCGGGTGGTGCGCAGACCGCACAGCACCAGATGCCGGCCGGCGGCGGTGGCGGCCGGGGCGGCCGCGGCCCCAACACCAAGGGCCTGCTGATCGGCGCGATCGCGGTGGTCGCCGCGGTCGTCATCGGCATCGGCGTGGCCATGCTGGGCGGCGACAAGGACAAGAACGACGCGTCCGACAAGGTGGGCACGAACCCGACCCAGTCCGAGGAGTCGAAGCCGAGCCCTTCGCCCAGCAAGGCCGGCGAGAGCAAGGTCGACCTGCCCGCGATCGACGCCAAGGCGCTGCGACTCGGCGGCGGCGCGACCCTCGCCCAGGACGTCAAGGGCGCCCAGGCCGACGGCGGCATCTACGTGGGGAACCTCAACCAGGTCGGCTCCTCCGTCACCTGGACCGTCAACAGTGTCCCGAAGGCCGGTGCCTACACCGTCTTCGCCCGCTACAGCACGGTGGACGAGGACCAGAAGATGACCCTCACCGTCAACGGCAAGCCGTTCGGCAACAAGCTCAACCTGGGCAACTTCACGCACACCTCGGACGGCGACTTCGCCAAGGGCTGGACGAAGACCTACGCCTGGCCGACCCTGAACAAGGGCACCAACACGATCACGCTGTCCTGCGAGGACGGCGACAAGTGCAACGTCCTGCTGGACCAGCTGTGGCTGAAGGCGGGCCAGGTCAAGGACTGAGCGCGGCCTAGGCGGCGCTGACCTCCCCCGACACCGTCACCCGCCCCAGCGACTCCTCGTACACCCCCCGGTCGAACTCCCCGGCGACCGGGGCCGTCACCGTCGCCGCTGCCAGGGCCGTGGCCCGGGTGAGGCGGGTTGGCCAGGGGAGGTGTTCGGTCAGGGCGGACAGCAGGCCGGCTACCACCGCGTCACCGGCGCCCGTCGGGTTGCCGCGTACCGGGGTGGGCGGGACGGCTCGCCAGCGGCCCTCGGGGGTGACCGCGAGCAGGCCCTCGGCGCCGAGGGTCGCGACCACCGCGCGGGCGCCCCGGCGGCGGGCGTCCTGGGTGGCGCGCAGGGGCTCGTGGGAGCCCGTGAGCTCCGCCAGTTCGTCGGTGTTCGGCTTGATCATGTCGGGGCGGGCCGCGACGCCGCGGCGCAGGGCTTCGCCGCTCGTGTCCAGGAGGACCGGGACCCCGGCCGCCCTGGCCGTCCGGACCAGGCCCGCGTAGGCGCCCACCGGGACGCCCGGCGGCAGGCTGCCGCACAGGGCCACCGCCGACGCCGAGGGGAGCAGGTCCGCGTAGGCCTCCTGGAAGGACGACCACTCGGTGGGTGTGACCAGGGGGCCCGGCTCGTTGAGTTGCGTCGTGTCGCCGGTGCGCTCGTCGACCACGGCGATGGTGCGGCGGGTCGCGCCGGAGATCGGGACGAGCGCGTCCACCACCCCCGGCACCGCCGCGAGCCTCTCCCGCACGACCCGGCCCGTCGCCCCGCCGGTGAACCCCGTGACCGCCACCTCGTGCCCGAGGGCCGCCAGCACCCGGGCCACGTTCACGCCCTTGCCGCCGGGGCGTTCGATCACCTCGGAGACGCGGTGGGAGGCGTGCGGCCTGAGCGACCCCACGCGGTAGGTGATGTCGAGAGCGGTGTTCAGCGTGACCGTGAGGATCACCTGGGCCGACCTCCCCCGATGTGCTTGCCGACGTGAATGTGCGGATAGTCCGATCATGCCAAAGAGACGGCGGTCGGCCCAGTCCTGGAGTCGGCCGCCGGCTCTCGACTGCGGGATGGATCAGCCCAGTTGCGGACCGACCACCCATTCCCCCCGGCGCATGACGCCCTTCAGCTCGTGATCGGCGTCCAGGAGCAGCAGGTCGGCGTACTTCCCGGGCTCCAGTGAGCCGATCGTGTCGTCCATGCCGAGCAGGCGGGCCGGGTTGGCGGACAGGGCCGTCACGGCGTCCTCGACGGACAGTCCGTCGACGGTGACCGCCCGCTGGAAGGCCCGGTCCAGGGTGAGCGTGGAGCCGGCGATCGTGCCGTCCTCCACGAGACGGGCCACGCCGTCCGCGACCTCCACCTCCAGCGGGCCCAGCCAGTAGCGTCCGTCGCCGAAACCGGCCGCGTCCATCGCGTCGGTGATGAACGCGACCCGGTGGGCGCCCGCGTGGTGGAACGCCATCCGGAGCGCGGCGGGGTGCAGATGGGTGCCGTCGTTGATCAGCTCGACCGTGATCCTTTCGTCCTCCAGGAGCGCGGTGACCGGGCCGGGGGAGCGGTGGCCGAGCGGGGGCATCGCGTTGAAGAGGTGGGTGGCGACCGTGGCGCCCGCGTCGATGGCCTCCACCGTCTGCTCGTAGCTGGCGTCCGTGTGGCCGATCGCCGCGATCACGCCGTGGTCGGCGAGGAGACGTACGGAGTCGAGGCCGCCGGGCAGTTCGGTGGCCAGGGTGACCATTTTCGCCTGGCCCCGGGCCGCGTCGATCAGCTTGCGGACCTCCGCGGGGTCCGGGTCGCGCAGCAGGGCCTCGGAGTGGGCGCCCTTGCGGCAGGGGGAGATGAACGGGCCCTCGAAGTGGACGCCGGCGATCTCGCCCTGCTCGGCCAGTTCGCTCAGCAGGCCCGCGCGCCGGGTGAGGAAGTCCATGTCGCCGGTGACGGTGGAGGCGACGAGGGTGGTCGTGCCGTGCACGCGGTGGGTGTGGATGCCCTTGAGGATGTCCTCGGCCGAGCCGGAGGTGAAGGAGGCTCCGCCGCCGCCGTGGTTGTGGAGGTCGACGAAACCGGGGATGACGTAGTGGCCGGTCACGTCGATGACGTGGGCGTTTTCGGGGGTTGCGGCGGCGATGCGGGTGCCGTCGATCACCAGCCGGCCGTTTTCGACGGTTCCTGTGGGGAGTACCACTGTCGCGCCGGTCAGGACCGTCGGGTGTCCGGCCGTCGCGGGGTGCGGGTGCGTCGTGACTGGTCGCGCCCCGCGGCGCAGCCGCACATCGGCGCTGTCCCGCACCCCTGAGTCCGCTGCCATCAGGGCGTTACCTCCGTACGGTCGGTGTGGTCGAGGAGATCCCACGCCAGGAGCCCGGCGCCGAGACATCCGGCTGTGTCGCCCAGCGCCGCGGGGACGATCGACGGCTGCTTCTGGAAGGTGATGCGACCGCGGATGGCCTCCCGCAGGGGTGTGAACAGCGTTTCCCCCGCTTCCGCCAGGCCGCCACCGATGATCACGGTGCGGGGATCGAGCAGAGTCAGGGCCGTGACCAGGCCGTCGGCCAGGGCGTCGACCGCCTGCTGCCAGACCGCCGCGGCCTTCGGGTCGCCGGAGTCCACCGCCTTCGCGCAGTGCGCCGCGTCCGCGTGCGGATCGCCCGAGGCGGCGGCCCAGGCCTCGCTGACGGCGGCCGCCGAGGCGAAGCGCTCCAGGCAGCCGTGCTGCCCGCACGGGCAGGGCGCCCCGCCGGGGCGTACGACGATGTGGCCGATCTCGCCCGCGAAGCCGTGCGCGCCCGCCTCGACGCGGCCGTCGACGCCGATGGCGCCCGCGATGCCGGTGCCCAGGGCCACGAACAGGAACCGGTCCGTGCCCCGGCCCGCGCCGAGGCGGCCCTCGGCGAGGCCGCCGGTGCGCACGTCGTGGCCGAGGGCGACCGGGGCGCCCAGCCGCTGCGCCAGCAGGTCGCGCAGGGGGACGTCGCGCCAGCCGAGGTTGGCCGCGTAGAGCGCGACGCCGCGCGCCTCGTCGACGATGCCGGGGACGGCCACACCGGCGGCGCACGCGGGCGTGCCGAACCGCTCGGCGCCGTACGCGCGCAGCTCGGCGGCGAAGTCGAGGATGCCCGCGACGACGGCGTCCGGGCCCTGGGCGCGCCCGGTGGCCCGGCGGGCCCGGTGCAGGACCTCACCCCCGGGCCCGGCCAGCGCGGCCTTCATTCCGGTGCCGCCCACGTCCAGGGCGATGACATGTCTCACGGGGAACAGTGTGACCCGGGGACCCGCAAGAGGTCTAGTCCACTCACGTGGTGTAGACCTTGTTCCGGATATCGAAATGTTTCGGCGGCGGAACTTGCCCGAGTGTGGCGAGTGAGGCCGGGGTAGGGGAAGAACAGCAGTGCAGCGGCGGCGGATGGCAGGAACGATCGCGGTGGTGTCCGCACTGGGCATGACGGCGGTCCTCGGCGGCTGCGGAGTCACGGACGGCTCGGGCGACGTGACCCTGAAGCTGGTCGCCGCCGACTACGGCGACAGCGCGGCCAACAGCTCGAAGAAATACTGGGACAAGCTCGCCGAGGAGTACGAGGCCGACCACCCCGACGTCACCGTCGACGTCAGCGTCTACTCCTGGAACGACGTCGACCGCAAGGTCAGGGAGATGGTCGCCGCCGGTGACCCGCCGGACATGGCGCAGATCGGCGCGTACGCCGACTACGCCGCCCAGGACCAGCTCTACAAGGCCGACGACCTGCTCTCCATACGGACGCAGGCCGACTTCGTCGGGCAGCTGGCCTCCGCGGGCCAGGTGAAGGGCGTGCAGTACGGCCTGCCGTTCGCCGCCTCCACGCGCGTTCTCTTCTACAACAAGACCCTCTTCGCCAAGGCCGGCATCACCCCGCCCGAGTCCTGGGACGACCTGGCCGAGGACGCCGAGGCGCTGAAGGCGAAGGGTGTGAAGTACCCGTACGCGCTGCCCCTCGGCCCGGAGGAGGCGCAGGCCGAGACCATGCAGTGGATGCTCAGCGGCGGGGGCGGCTACACCGACGGCGCCGACAGCTACGGCATCGACTCCCCGGAGAACATCGACACCTTCTCCTGGCTGAAGGAGGACCTGGTCGGCGAGGACCTGACCGGGCCGGTCGCCCCGGGTGAGCTGAACCGGGCCGCGGCGTTCGCCGCCTTCGCCAAGGGCGAGGTCGGCATGCTCAACGGCCACCCCTCGCTGATGAGGATCGCTGCCAAGAACGGCGTCAAGTACGGGATGGTGCCCACGCCGGGCAAGGAGGGCCCCAGCAGGTCCACCCTCGGGGTCACCGACTGGATGACGGCGTTCCGCAAGAACGGCCACCGCGACCAGGTGGGCGAGTTCCTCGACTTCGTCTACAGCGAGAAGAACGTGCTGGCCTTCTCCCGCGAGTACGACCTGCTGCCGGTCACCACGTCCGCGTCCGGCACCATGGCCTCCTCCGACGAGGACCGGCACCTCAGGCCGTTCCTGGAGGAACTGCTGGCCTCCGAGCTCTACCCGGTCGGCAAGACGTCCTGGGCCGCCGTGAGTTCCCAGGTGAAGCAGCAGATCGGCAAGGCCGTCGCGCCCGGCGCCAGTCCCTCGGGCGTCCTGGGCCACCTCCAGGCGTCGGCGACCCGGGCGGAGAGCACGGAGTAGGTGCTGTCGGTGGCGGGCGCTACCGTGCCGGGCATGGACGAGGAGTACGACGGGACGCGGCTCGGGCGCAGGGAGCAGGACATCCTCGCGCTGGAACGCCGCGGCTTCTCCGGGCCCGGCGCGAAGGAGCGGGCCATACGCGAGGAACTGGGCCTGGCCCCCGTGCGCTACTACCAGCTCCTCAACGCCCTGCTGGACGACCCCCGGGCCCTGTCCCACGACCCGGTGACGGTGAACCGGCTGCGGCGGATACGGGAGACGCGCCGGTCGGAACGCTGAGGGTCGGCGGGCTTGCGCCCCCTTGCGGGGTGCGGCTGCGGTGTGGTCGTTCGCGCGGTTCCCCGCGCCCCTGGGGTGCGTGCCGGTTCAGTCGGTCCGGTTCGCCGGGGCGGTCAGCGGCCGTATGGGGGCTTGCGGCCGTGGCGGGGTGCGGGTGGGGTGTGGTCGTTCGCGCGGTTCCCCGCGCCCCTGGGGTGCGTGCCGGTTCAGTCGGTCCGGTTCGCCGGGGCGGTCAGCGGCCGTATGGGGGCTTGCGGCCGTGGCGGGGTGCGGGTGGGGTGTGGTCGTTCGCGCGGTTCCCCGCGCCCCTGGGGTGCGTGCCGGTTCAGTCGGTCCGGTTCGCCAGCGCGGCCAGCAGTCGTACGACGCCCTCCGGGCCGTTCACCACCAAGTCCGCCCGCTTCCTGAGCTCGGTCACCTCATCGCTGCCGCTGCACACCAGCAGGCCCGGGGTGCCGTCCGCGCGCAGGCTGTCGACGGCGGCGTAGGCGGGCAGGTCGCCCAGGTCGTCCCCGCCGTAGAGGACGGACCCGGCGCCGATCTCGCGTGCGAACCCGGTCAGGGCGACGCCCTTGTCGATGCCGGGCGGGCGCAGCTCGAGGACCATGCGGCCGGGCTCCACGATCAGGCCGTGCCGGGTCGCCAGGGCGGTGAGCGGCACGCGCAGGGCCTCGAAGGCGGCCTGCGGGTCGGGGGCCCGGCGGGTGTGCACGGCCACGGCCCGGCCCTTGTCCTCCACCCAGGTCCCGGTCCCTTCGAGGAGCACGGGCAGCTCGGCGCGGACGGCGTGGACGCCGGGGTGCGGGTCGGGTGCGGTGACCTTGCCGCTGCGGGCGTCCCACCGCTCGGCGCCGTAGTGGCCGAGGACGACGAGGCGCTCCAGCCCCGGTGCGCCCGCGAAGCCGCCGTTGCGCACCGCGACCGCGGCCGGCCGGCCGGTGATCACCGCCACGGCGGCCACTTTCGGCGCGAGCGCGGCCAGCGCGGGCAGCGCCCCCGGGTGGGCCCGGGCCTGTTCCGGGTCGGCCACGATCGGCGCGAGCGTCCCGTCGAAGTCGAGCGCGATCAGCGCCTTGTCCGGGCGCGCGAGGAGAGCGGCGAGCCCTTCCTGCCCGGCCCGCGTAACGGGCGTGGGCAGGGGCTCGTCACCGTAAGCGTCCGACCCGCCCGGCGGGATGGAGGCGTCCGGTCCGTTCGGCGGGGTGGGGGCGTCCGGTCCGTTCGGCGGGGTGGGGGCGTCCGGTCCGTTCGGCGGGGTGGGGGCGTCCGACCCGCCCGGCGGGGTGGAAGCGTCCGGTCCGTTCGGCGGGGTGGGAGCGTCCGGCCCGCCCGGCCGGATGGGAGCGTCCGACCCACCCGGCCGGGGCGTGGCGCCTCCGCTCGTCTGGCTGCTCATCCGCCCCTCAGCCCCTCAACGCTTCGAGCTGGTCCACGAACCACTGCGCCGGCGGCAGCGCCGTCGCCGCCGCGGCCAGGCGCTTGCAGCGCTCGGCGCGTTCCTCCGGGCGCATCGACAGGGCCTCGTGCAGGGCCGCCGCCGTGCCCGTGACGTCGTAGGGATTCACCGTGATCGCGTCCTCGCCCAGCTCCTCGTGCGCCCCGGCCTCCCGCGACAGCACCAGCGCGCAGCCCGCGTCGGAGAGGAGCGGGACCTCCTTGGCGACGAGGTTCATGCCGTCGCGGATCGGGTTGACGAGGGCCACGTCGGCCAGCCGGTAGGCGGCCAGGGAGCGCGCGAAGTCGTCCTTGAGGTTGAGTACGACCGGGGTCCACCCCGGCGTCCCGTACGCGGCGTTGATCTCGTCCGAGACCCGCTGCACCTCGGCCGTGTACTCCCGGTACACCGCGAGGTCCTGCCGCGACGGATACGCGAACGCCACGTGCACCACGCGCTCGCGCCACTCGGGGTGGTCGTCGAGCAGCTGCCGGTACGCCAGCAGGCCGCGCACGATGTTCTTGGACAGCTCGGTGCGGTCGACCCGGACGATGGCGCGGCGGCCCTCGCCGATCTCCTGCCGCAGCGCGGCCATCCGCTTCTCGACGTCCGGCTCGTGCGCCCGCTTGCGCAGGAAGTCCGCGTCGGCCCCCAGTCCGTGCACCCCGACCAGCGTGCCGCCGAGCCCGCCGGCGAACTTCTCGGCGCACGCGGTGAACGCCTCCGCCCAGCGTTCGGTGAGGAAGCCCAGCCGGTCCGCGCCGAGCATGCCGCGCAGCACCTGCCCGGCCACGTCGTCCGGCAGCATCCGGAAGTACTCCGGCGGCGCCCACGGCGTGTGCGAGAAGTGGCCGATCCTCAGGTCAGGGCGCAGTTCGCGGAGCATGCCCGGCACCAGCGTCAGGTGGTAGTCCTGCACCACGACCGCCGCGCCCCGCGCCGCCTCCTCGGCCAGCGCCTCGGCGAACGCCCGGTTGTACGTCTCGTAGGACGCCCACTGGCGCCGGAACTCCGCGTCGAAGACCGGCTCCAGGGGCGTCTGGTACAGCATGTGGTGGACGAACCACAGGACCGAGTTGGCGATGCCGTTGTACGCGTCGGCGTGCACGTCGGCCGGGATGTCCAGCATCCGCACGCCGTCCGCGCCGACGCCGCGCCGCACCGCCTCCCGGTCGCCGTCGGACAGCGCCGAGCACACCCACAGCGCGTCCGCGTCCGAACCGATCGCGGAGAGCCCGGAGACCAGGCCGCCGCCACCCCGTTTGGCGTCCAGCGAACCGTCCTCGCCCACCGTGTACGAGACCGGACCGCGGTTGGAGGCCACCAGAACCTGCGCAGCACCGTACGTTGAAGCCATAGACCTCAACCTAGCCCGGCCCGGAAACGCTCAAACGTACGGATCTGCCGCGCGCGGCCGAAAAGGGGCCCGGTCAGGCCGCTCTCCGCGCCTGGTATTCGGCGATCTCCACCATCGGCGGACGTTCCTCGGTGTCCACGCGGTACGTCCGGGGCTCGAAGCCGTCCTCGCCGCGCTCGAACTGCGTGAGGGACGGCCGGATCATGTGCCCGCGAGCCAGCCGCAGCTGGGCCGTGCGGTAGATCGCGGCGGCCATCCGGCCCAGCGCCTGCCCGTCCTGGTGCCGGTGCTTGCGCATCCCGACGTCCACCTGGGCGAGGGCGTCCAGGCCCGCCAGGTGCAGGGCGTCGACGAGCATGCCCAGCTCCACGCCGTAGCCGACGGGGAACGGCAGCCGCTCCAGCAGGGAGCGGCGGGCCGCGTACTCGCCGCCGAGCGGCTGCACGAAGCCGGCCAGCCGCGGCCAGTGCATGTTGAGCAGCGGGCGCGCCATCAGTTCGGTGACCCGGCCGCCCTGCCCGGCCGCACCGGCCAGCGGACGGTCGTACATGGCCTTCACCAGGTCCACGTCCGGCTCGGTGAGCAGCGGGCCCACGATCCCGGAGACGAAGTCGGACGAGAAGTCCCTGAGGTCCGCGTCGACGAAGCAGACGATGTCCCCGCGGGTGACGAGCAGGGAGCGCCACAGCACCTCGCCCTTGCCGGGCGCGGCGGGCAGGCGCGGGAGTATCCCGTCCCGGTGCACCACCCGCGCGCCCGCGGCCGCGGCCACCTCGGACGTGCGGTCGGTCGATCCCGAGTCGACGACGACCAGCTCGTCGACGAGCGGGACCTGCCGCATCAGGTCGTGGCGGATGACGGCGACGATGTCACCGACCGTCGCCTCCTCGTTGAGCGCGGGCAGCACGACGCTGACCGTCTGGCCCGTGCGCTGCTTGGCGGCCAGGATCCGGTGGAGCGGGCGATCGTTCGCGGACCAGGAACGGGTGCTCAGCCACCGCTCGACTTCTTCCAGCACCGTGGCGGCTCCTCTGCGTACTTCAGGCGGGACGGACTGTGATCCATCTCGCGGTTCGGACGACTATCTCAACTGTCCTGGTCGTCGGTTACAGTCTTGAACAACGCGGATGACCATCGCATGTCCGGGGTCACCCGCCGCCTACAACCACATACAGCTCATCCAGAGGGGCAGAGGGATACGGCCCGATGAAGCCCCGGCAACCCTCCAGTCGGTTCTCGTAGGTCACTGGCGACCACATCGCGAGGCTCCCGGCTAGGGAAGGTGCCAAATCCGTCTCACGGCGAAACGCGTCGTGAGGAAGATGAGGAAGGGCCTCGCCTCACATGGCTGTGCAGACTGTTGCAAGCACCACTGACTCCACCGTAGACCTCGGTCCCGCCGCGGCGCTCAGCTGCCGCGAGTGCGGTCACCGCGTCCCCCTCGGCCCGGTCTTCGCGTGCGCGGAGTGTTTCGGCCCGCTGGAGATCGCCTACGACTTCTCGGCCTACGACACCGAGGAACTGCGGAAGAAGATCGAGGCGGGACCCGCGAACATCTGGCGCTACGCCCCGCTGCTGCCGGTTCCGGCCGACGTGGCGGACAAGCCGAACATCAACCCGGGCTGGACCAAGCTCGTCAAGGCCGACAACCTCGCCCGCGAGCTGGGTGTCGACCCGGGCAAGCTCTTCGTCAAGGACGACTCGGGCAACCCGACGCACTCCTTCAAGGACCGCGTCGTCGCCCAGGCCCTGGAGGCCGCCCGCGCCTTCGGCTTCACCACGCTCTCCTGCTCCTCCACCGGCAACCTCGCCGGTGCGGTGGGTGCCGCCGCGGCCCGCGCCGGCTTCCGCTCCTGCGTGTTCATCCCGCACGACCTGGAGCAGGGCAAGGTCGTCATGGCCGCGGTCTACGGCGGCGAGCTCGTCGGCATCGAGGGCAACTACGACGACGTGAACCGCTTCTGCTCCGAGCTGATCGGCGACCCGGCCGGAGAGGGCTGGGGCTTCGTCAACGTCAACCTGCGGCCGTACTACGCCGAGGGCTCCAAGACCCTCGCGTACGAGATCTGCGAGCAGCTCGGCTGGCGGCTGCCCGACCAGCTCGTCGTGCCGATCGCCTCCGGCTCGCAGCTCACGAAGATCGACAAGGGCCTGCAGGAGCTGATCAAGCTCGGTCTGGTCGAGGACAAGCCGTACAAGATCTTCGGCGCGCAGGCCGAGGGCTGCTCGCCGGTGTCGACGGCGTACAAGGCCGGTCACGACGTGGTCCGCCCGCAGAAGCCCGACACCATCGCCAAGTCCCTCGCCATCGGCAACCCGGCGGACGGGCCGTACGTGCTGGACATCGCGCGCCGCACCGGCGGTGCCGTGGAGGACGTGAACGACGAGCAGGTCGTGGACGCGATCAAGATCCTCGCCCGGACCGAGGGCATCTTCGCGGAGACCGCCGGTGGTGTGACGGTGGGTGTGACGAAGAAGCTGATCGAGAGCGGTGCGCTCGACCCGTCGCTGACGACGGTGGTGCTGAACACGGGCGACGGTCTCAAGACGCTTGACGCGGTTGCCGGGACCGGGCTCACCGCGACGATCCGCCCCAGCCTCGACTCGTTCCGGGACGCCGGGCTCGCCTGATCGTTGTTCGCTGCGGGCCGGTGGGGGCTGATCGCGCCCACGCGGCGGAGCCGCACAGCGACACAGCCCCGCGTCCCTAGCCACGACACCCAACCGGAGGTTTTGAAGTCATGAGCGTCACCGTTCGCATCCCCACCATCCTGCGCACCTACACCGGCGGTCGGGCCGAGGTCGCCGCCGAGGGGGCGAATCTCGGCGAGGTCATCGCCGATCTGGAGAAGAACCACACCGGGATCGCCGCCCGGGTTCTGGACGACCAGGGCAAGCTGCGCCGGTTCGTCAATGTGTACGTCAACGACGACGACGTGCGGTTCGAACAGGGGCTGGAGACGGCGACGCCCGACGGCGCCGGGGTATCGATCATTCCCGCCGTCGCCGGCGGCTGAAACCGGTCGACCGACCCGTTTATTACCTTCGGTAACCGCCGTTACTGTGAGTTCATCGAATTGCCCCCTCCGTGAGAGAAGCGGAGGGGGCAATTCTGTGTGATTGAGCGCGGTACAGTTGGGGAACGCGATCCAGATCCTCTGATCGGAACCCTGAATTCCTGCTGCGAGCCCGACAAGATGTAGCCAAAGTGTGCGCATCTTTTGCGGCTTTTGTTCCCTTTGTGGAGCCCGACTTGCCCTGAATTCGGGCGAATTCTCCCTACATTCCGGACCGTGTGCGTCCAGAATTCTCGTCCGATTGACCTGTTGCAGACGGCAGTTGGACAGATACATTCAGCCGCGGTCGACGCGTTCCGGCGCACGCCCCCAACCGTGGGGGGTGAGGTCTGACCCGGATCCGCGAAGTGTGGATCTGTGCAAGGGCCAGTAATAGGGGAGTTAGGCATGGCTCAGGGCACCGTCAAGTGGTTCAACGCGGAGAAGGGGTACGGCTTCATCGCGGTCGACGGTGGTGCGGATGTTTTCGTCCACTACAGCGCGATCCAGATGGACGGCTACCGCACCCTTGAAGAGGGCCAGCGGGTCGAGTTCGAGATCTCGCAGGGTCAGAAGGGGCCGCAGGCCGACATGGTTCGCGTCTCTGCCTGAACGCGCACCACGACCAACGCTCAAGCGACCGGTCTTCTCAGAAGGGCCCGTACCCCCCGGGGTACGGGCCCTTCGGCCTGTTCGAAGGGGTGCCGGACGGTGTTCGAGGGCGGCCGGCGCCCTTGCCCGACCCGGGAGGCGCTCGCGCCCGCCCGTCACCCGACCGCCACCCCCGAGGAGCGCTCGCTACGCGAGCGCGCCTTGCACTCTCGGGGGTCGAGTGCTAATCATTGCGTTAGCACTCTGAAGGTGAGAGTGACAACGTAAGGACCGGGTCGGTGAGGCCCACGGACCGGATGGGGCAAGGAACCAACCGGTCGGGGGCCGTCCGTCGCGGGCGCGGGCGCGGTCCGAAGTAATCACCCCCAGTCCTGGAGGGACCACTTCACATGGCCAAGATCATCGCGTTCGACGAGGAGGCGCGGCGCGGCCTCGAGCGCGGCATGAACCAGCTCGCGGACGCCGTGAAGGTGACGCTCGGCCCCAAGGGCCGCAACGTCGTCCTCGAGAAGAAGTGGGGCGCGCCCACGATCACCAACGATGGTGTGTCCATCGCCAAGGAGATCGAGCTCGAGGACCCGTACGAGAAGATCGGCGCCGAGCTGGTCAAGGAAGTCGCCAAGAAGACGGACGACGTCGCCGGTGACGGTACGACCACCGCGACCGTGCTCGCCCAGGCCCTGGTCAAGGAGGGCCTGCGCAACGTAGCCGCCGGCGCCAACCCGATGGCCCTCAAGCGCGGTATCGAGAAGGCCGTCGAGGCCGTCTCCGCCGCCCTGCTCGAGCAGGCCAAGGACGTCGAGACCAAGGAGCAGATCGCCTCCACGGCCTCCATCTCCGCCGCCGACACCCAGATCGGCGAGCTCATCGCCGAGGCCATGGACAAGGTCGGCAAGGAAGGCGTCATCACCGTCGAGGAGTCCCAGACCTTCGGTCTGGAGCTGGAGCTCACCGAGGGTATGCGCTTCGACAAGGGCTACATCTCGGCGTACTTCGCCACCGACATGGAGCGTATGGAGGCCGTCCTCGACGACCCGTACATCCTGATCGCGAACTCCAAGATCTCCAACGTCAAGGACCTGCTCCCGCTCCTGGAGAAGGTCATGCAGTCGGGCAAGCCGCTGCTGATCATCGCCGAGGACGTCGAGGGCGAGGCCCTGTCGACCCTGGTCGTCAACAAGATCCGCGGCACCTTCAAGTCCGTCGCCGTCAAGGCCCCGGGCTTCGGCGACCGCCGCAAGGCGATGCTGCAGGACATCGGCATCCTCACCGGCGGCGAGGTGATCTCCGAGGAGGTCGGCCTCAAGCTGGAGAACGCCACGATCGACCTCCTGGGCAAGGCCCGCAAGGTCGTCATCACCAAGGACGAGACCACCATCGTCGACGGTGCCGGCTCCGCCGAGCAGGTCCAGGGCCGGGTCAACCAGATCCGCGCCGAGATCGAGAACAGCGACTCGGACTACGACCGCGAGAAGCTGCAGGAGCGCCTGGCGAAGCTCGCCGGCGGTGTCGCGGTCATCAAGGCCGGTGCCGCCACCGAGGTGGAGCTCAAGGAGCGCAAGCACCGCATCGAGGACGCCGTGCGCAACGCCAAGGCGGCCGTCGAGGAGGGCATCGTCGCCGGTGGTGGCGTGGCCCTGCTGCAGGCCTCCTCGGTCTTCGAGAAGCTGGACCTGGAGGGCGACGAGCTGACCGGCGCCAACGCCGTGAAGCTGGCCCTGGAGGCCCCGCTCAAGCAGATCGCCGTCAACGGTGGTCTCGAGGGTGGCGTCATCGTCGAGAAGGTGCGCAACCTGCCGGTCGGTCACGGCCTGAACGCCGCGACCGGTGACTACGTCGACATGATCGCCGAAGGCATCATCGACCCGGCGAAGGTGACGCGCTCCGCTCTGCAGAACGCCGCCTCCATCGCCGCGCTGTTCCTCACCACCGAGGCCGTCATCGCCGACAAGCCGGAGAAGGCCGCCGCGCCCGCCGGTGGCGGCATGCCGGGCGGTGACATGGACTTCTGATCGACCTGAGGGTTGATCGACGTCCTTGACCGAGGGCGGCACCTCCTGTTCCACGGGAGGTGCCGCCCTCGGGCGTGTCCGGTGCGCGCCCGGACGACGGGGCGTGACCGGCATCACAGTCGGGGCGGGATGGCGGGAGCGGGGTCGAGGGGTTGGAACGTAAGTCCTATGCGTATGCACATACCCTTCGGTATCCACAAGGGAGCCCCCCCACATGACTGTCGCCGCCTCCGCTTCCCGCGCCGCCGCAATCCTGTCCCGGCCCGTATCGCTGGGCGGCCTGACCGTCCCGAACCGGATCGTGATGGCCCCGATGACCCGCATGTTCTCCCCGGGCGGTGTGCCCGGCGAGGACGTCGTCTCGTACTACGCGCGCCGCGCCGCCGCCGGAGTCGGCCTGATCGTCACCGAGGGCACCTACGTCGGCCACGAGTCGGCCGGGCAGAGCGACCGGGTGCCCCGGTTCCACGGCGAAGAGCAGCTCGCCGGCTGGGCGAAGGTCGCCGAGGCGGTGCACGCCGCCGGCGGCGCGATCGTGCCGCAGCTGTGGCACATCGGCATGGTCCGCAACCAGGGCGAACCGCCGGTCGCCGACGCCCCGGCCGTCGGCCCCTCCGGCCTGCGCATCGGCGCGACGGAGCCCACCGGCAAGGCCATGACGCAGACCGACATCGACGCCGTCATCGGAGCGTTCGCCGAGGCCGCGGCCGCCGCCGAGCGTATCGGCTTCGACGGCGTCGAGATCCACGGCGCCCACGGCTACCTGCTCGACCAGTTCCTCTGGGCAGGCACCAACCGCCGCACCGACGCCTACGGCGGCGACCGGGTCGCCCGTGCCAAGCTCTCGGAGGAGATCGTCGCGGCCGTCCGCGCGAGCGTCTCCGCCGACTTCCCCATCATCTTCCGCTACTCGCAGTGGAAGCAGGAGGCCTACGACGCCCGCCTCGCCGAGACGCCCGAGGAGCTGGAGGCCATCCTGACGCCGCTGGCCGCCGCCGGTGTCGACGCCTTCCACGCCTCCACCCGCCGCTACTGGGTCCCCGAGTTCGACGACTCCGACCTCAACCTGGCCGGCTGGACCAAGAAGCTCACCGGCAAGCCCGCCATCACCGTCGGCTCGGTCGGCCTGAACGGCGACTTCATCAAGGCCTTCCAGGGCCAGAGCGCCGAAGTGGGCGACCTCGACAACCTCCTCGACCGCTTCGAGCGCGACGAGTTCGACCTGGTCGCCGTCGGCCGCGCCCTGCTCCAGGACCCCGAGTGGGCCCGCAAGGTCCTCGACGGCCGCTTCGAGGACCTCGCCCCGTACCACCCGGCGTCGCTCAAGACCCTCAGCTGATACCCGTCACCAGAGCCTCTGGATCTACTTGCGTCAGCCAAGGACACTGGCCGGAACGCCTGTTCACCGGCATTGAGCGAGGAGATCCAGATGACGACGACCGAGTCCCGTCCGTCGGCGGGCGGCCCTTCGGAGGAGCCCGCACCGGTGGTCCGTACGACCGCCGGTGCGGTGCGCGGACGGAGGGAGGAGGGACTCGCGGTCTTCCGCGGCATCCCCTTCGCCGCACCCCCGGTGGGCGAGGCCCGCTTCATGGCCCCCCGACCCGCTCACCCCTGGGACGGCATACGCGACGCATACGCCTTCGGCCCGCCGCCCCCGCAGGACCTCGGCAACCTGGGAGGCCCGGGTCTGCTCGACGTACCCGACGGCGATGAATGGCTCACCGTCAACGTCTGGACACCCGAGCCCGACCCGGGCGCCCACCGGCCGGTGATGGTGTGGATCTACGGCGGCGCCTACAAGCTCGGCCACTCCGGCAGCCCCGGCTACGACGCCCGGCACATCGCCGCCGAGGGCGACGTGGTGGTCGTGTCCCTCAACTACCGCCTGGGCATGGAGGGTTTCGCGTCCATCGAGGGCGCTCCCGCCAACCGAGGGCTGCTCGACCAGGTGGCCGCCCTGGAATGGGTGCGGGACAACATCGCGTCCTTCGGCGGCGACCCCGGCCAGGTCACGGTCTTCGGGGAGTCCGCGGGCGCGGGTTCGATCGCCTCGCTGCTCTCCATGCCGAACGCGGCCGGACTGTTCCGGCGGGCGATCGCCCAGAGCGTGCCGGGGACCTTCTTCTCCGACGCCCTGGCCCGGGACATCGGTACCGCCCTCGCCGCCGAGCTGGGCCTGCGCCCCACCGTCGCCGACCTCTCGACGATCGCTCCGCACCGACTGACCTCGGCGGGCGAGACGCTGAGCGCCAAGATGCTCCAGCGTGTCGACCGCTGGGGCCAGGCGGCACCCACGGTCACGCCCTTCTCCCCGGTGGTCGACGGGGACGTCCTGCCGACCACGCCGTGGCAGGCGCTGGCGGCCGGTTCCGCGAAGGACGTCGACCTGCTCGTCGGCCACAACCGCGACGAGTACCGCCTGTTCATCACCATGGCGGGTCAACTGGGCCAGATCAGCGAGGAGAGGGCGGCCTCGGCCCTCCGCCTCTTCGCTCCCGGACCCGACGGCGAACAGGCCTACCGCACGGCCTTCCCCGACGCCTCCCCGAGCGAACTCTACGAACGCGTCCAGACGGACTGGCTGTTCACCATGCCGTCCCTGCACCTGGCGCAGGCCCAGCGCGCGGGCGGCGGCAGCGCGCACGTCTACGAACTCACCTGGCCGGCCCCGGGCAACGGCGGCGCGCTCGGCGCCTGCCACGGCCTGGACATCCCGCTGCTGTTCGGCACGTACGGGGCGGACCTGGGGCTGCTGCTGTTCGCGGGCGCGGAGCCGTCCGCCGAGGCCAAGGCACTGTCGTCCCGCTTCCGCTCGTCCTGGACGTCCTTCGCGAGGACGGGCGACCCGGGCTGGCCGGCCTACGACGACGAGCGGCGGCTGGTGCAGGTGCTGGACGCGGAGTCTGTCGTCACGGCGTACCCGGAGGAGCGGTCGCGGCGGCTGTGGGAGGGGTACGAGTTCCTGCCCCTGCCGCTGCTGTAGGGCCTACAGGTTGCCCATCGGCTCGATGTCGATCCGCACGGGCGTCCCCCACACCCGCAGCACCTCGTAGTCGGTGAACTCGTGCACCAGCCGGTACGCCATGGCGGCCCGGGGAGCCTTGCGCTGGGCGTTGATGAACAGCTCGGCCTCACGCCGGTCGCGGCGCGGCGTGCCGCACAGCTGCCACGCCTGACCGTTCCACAGCTCCGCCAGCCAGCGCTGCTGGGGCTGGGGGCGGTCGCCGCGTACGCCGTAGCGGGACTGGACGGGTTCGGTGGGCTGGTACTGGGGGGCGGGGCCGTTGAACTCGTTCCGGCGGGCCGCCCTGCGCCGGGTCTCGCACAGCAGGCACCGGTCCGGGGCGCTCTCGTCGACCGGGCCGGTGGGGTGTTCCGGGCAGCGCGTGGTGGGCGCCGCGGTCGCGACGCTGTCCTCCAGCAGGTCCAGGGCGCGCTTGAGGTCGGCCTTGACCTCGTGCAGTTTGGCGTCCGGTGTGTCGGAGCCGAGGGCTTCCCCGTGCTCACCGAGAAGACGGAGTGCACGGCCTAGGGCGGTGAGCTGGGCGTGGTTCATGGGTCCATTGTCGTCAGTCGGCGTAGTCGCACGCCCTTCGGGGCCACCTCGGCCAGGTCCTCGAAGTCCTCGACGGGCATCAGCGGGCGGTCAGCGGTACCAGGGGTCATGGTGGTGCCTTCTCTTGCCGTCGTCGGGACATCTCGGCGCGGATCTCGGCCGCGTGGGCGTGGACCGTCGGGGCGGGCAGAGGTGCGGGGGGTTGCGCGGGGGCGCGTTCGCCCCGGCAGGCGCTGCAACGCCCCCCTGGCAGGGTTTCCGGACGCCCCGGGGCGCCGCAGTTCGCGCACTCCAGGACCCGTAGGGGTGGGCGTGGAGCGGGTGGTGGCGGGAGTTTGCTGGTCAGGCGGTTGTGGACCAGGGCGGCGGCGTGATGGACGGGCGTCGGCAGGCCGGCGGTGAGCGCGCGTAGTACGTCGTCCTCCGTGGCACCCCGCTCGAACCAGTCCGTCACGAGTGGGGCGAGCGTCGCGCAGTCCGCCTCCGAGAGGGACAGGACTGGAGCCGTGCGGCCGAGGGCGGCCAGGAGGATGTGGGCTCTTGAGCGGGTGGGGCGGGCTGCCTGCCGCGGTGCGTCGCCGCGGGTGAAGGCGGCCCACCAGTCGTCGTCCCGGGCGGTACGGGACCACCACGATCGGGTGATCCAGCGGGAGCTGCCGTCGTCGGCCGTGATGCACTCCCGGCCCCGACGCAGGTGGCCGGCCTGCTGGATGCGGTTAAGGGCCGTGCCGAGGGCGCATTGTCCGTAGGGCAGTTGCTTGGCCAGCGTCTTTACGGAGATGTCGGCGCCGTCGGGGAGCCGGTCCAGGTAGGCGGCGATGGCGGCTTCGCGGGGTGGGAGGTGTGCGAAGTCGCTGTTCGTGCCAGCGCGTTGGTCGGGGGTCGTGCGTTTGCCGTAGCCGGGGTTCGCCATTGGATGCGCGGGCGGGGAGGCGGCACTAAGCTTGGACTCAGCCATGGGATCGGTCTTTCAGCCGTCGATCTCTGGTTAAGCCCCCGCAGGTGTTGGCGCACCGGGCGGGGGCTGTTGCTTGTCCAGGAACGGTAGAGGCATATGACTGTCCGTGGCAAACCGGATGCGCCGCGTCAACTCGCCGGGTGGGAGGGTGGGTTGAGGCCCTCCACCCGTTCCTTGAAAAGAGGGCTCGAAGCCCGGGTCCCGAAGCTCAGGCCGTTCCGTCCTTGAGGTTTTCGACGAACGCGGCCCAGGCGGTGGCCCGGAACACGAGCTTCGGGCCGTGGGGGGTCTTGGAGTCGCGGACGGGGATGAGGGAGGGGTGGCCGTCGGCTATCTCCAGGCAGTCGCCACCACTGCCGCCGCTGTGGCTGGACTTGTGCCAGGTCGCGCTGTCCAGGTCGTGCTCAGGGATGCTCCTCATGGCCGTAATCCTGTGCGACGTCCTCGATGAGGGCCAGGGATTCATCCGGTGAGAGGGCGCACGCTGTGAGGAGCTGGAAGGTGCGGCCCTGATATCGGACAGTGGTCGGGTCATCCTCCAGCCGCCCCGTGCCGACTCCCTCGAAGTAGAGCAGTGGAGGGGCGTCCTCGAAGTGCATGAGCTTCATGGAGCCCTCCATCGACGCGTGGGCGCCCGCGCCGAAAGGCAGCACCTGCGCGATGATCCGGTTCCGGCGGATCAGGGCCGCGACGTGCCGGAGTGCCTCCGCCATGACCTTCCGCCCGCCCGTCTGGCGACGGATCGCAGCCTCGTCAACCACCATCCACAACAAAGGGCTTGTTGGATCGTCGAGGAGGCGGGCCCTGTCCGTCCGGGCCGTCACCAACTCCTCGATCACCTCCTCGGGTGCCGTGGGCCGGTACGCCCGGAAGACGGCCCGCGCATAGGCGGGAGTTTGCAGCAGCCCGGGAATCAGGAGTGGCGCGAACTGCCGGATCTCCGTAGCCGCAGCCTCCGCCTCCGCCGCCTCCGCGAAGTGCTCCGGATACTTCGACTTCGCCGCCGCCCCACAGTTCCGCAGGAAGAAGTCGCCCGTCCTCAACTCCGCGTCCAACAAGCGGGCGTACTCCGCCTGCAACCTCCGCGTCCCCGCCTCCAACTGGCCGATGAACGACCCGCTGACGAACAGCCGTTGGCCGAGTTCCTCCTGGCTCAGGCCGGCCTTCTCGCGGGCGTGGCGGAGTTCGGCGCCCAGGAGGGCTCGCGGGGAGGCGGACGGGTCGAGGTCCCTGGAACCGGGCATGGGCAACTCCCTGTCGTACAGATCGGGTTGTTGGACCGCCATGTCTGGCCAGGTTAGAGACGCGTCGGCCACGCTGTGTGGTGAATCACAAACTCAGCGTGGAGGTAAGAGGAAGTGCGCTCGACCGAAGAGATCGTGGAGTCGCTGCGGGACGCCCTCGCCGGAGTCGGGGTCGTGCTGCCGTCGCTGGGCGTCGATCCGGTGACCGGCGCGAGCGACGAGCCGTTCGCCCTGGTCGATCTTGGGCGGTGCAACGTCCGGACGGCCGAGCACCTGACCGACGTGCTCCGCTCGCTTCCCGTGGGTGAGACGCTGCGGGCTCGTGTGAGGCAGGTCAACCGGGAGCCGAAGTCACGGTGAAGTGGTGGCCCGCGGTGGGACGAGGTGCTGCACACGCGGGCGTGACGGCTCAGCCGCTCGCCGCCAGGGCCGCCCGCAGGTGACCGTCCGACTCCGCCAGGAGGCGTGCGGCCGTCGGGCCGTCCACACCGGCCAGGATGGTCAGGATCGCGTTCTTCACCTCGCCGTCCGTGGCGGTGAGGGCCTCCTCGATCTCCTTGTCCTCGGCGCCCGTGGCGAGGGCGACGATGCGGTGGGAGCGGGCGCGGAGCTTGTCGTTGGAGGCGCGGACGTCGACCATCAGGTTCCCGTAGGTCTTGCCCAGCCGGATCATCGTGATCGTCGACAGCATGTTGAGGACGAGCTTCTGGGCCGTGCCGGCCTTCAGGCGGGTGGAGCCGGTGAGCAGTTCGGGGCCCACGACGATCTCGATGCCGTGGTCGGCGGCGGCCGCGAGCGGGCTTCCGGCGTTGCAGGCGAGGCCGATGGTGAGGGAGCGGCGGGCGCGGGCGTGCTCGACCGCGCCGATGGCGTACGGGGTGCGGCCGGAGGCGGAGATGCCCACCACCGTGTCCTCGGGGGTCAGCTCGAGGGGCTCCAGATCCGCCCGGGCCAGCTCCCGGGAGTCCTCGGCGCCCTCGACCGAGGTGACCACGGCGCCCGGGCCGCCCGCGATCAGGCCGACGACCCGGGAGGGGTCGGTGTTGAAGGTGGGCGGGCACTCGGAGGCGTCCAGGACGCCCATCCGCCCCGCGGTGCCCGCGCCCGCGTAGACCAGGCGCCCGCCGCGTGCCATCCGCTCGGCGACGGCGTCGATCGCGGCGGCGATCCGGGGCAGCCGGGCCGCGACCGCCCCGGCCACGGTGGCGTCCTCGCCGTTCATCAGCCGCGCGATGTCGAGGGTGGGCAGCCGGTCGATCTCCGCGAGTTCCGGTCGGAAGGCCTCGGTGGTCAGGGACTCCAGCGCGGTCCTGAGGTGACGGGGGTCGGAGGTGGAGGTCATGAACGGCTCTTTCCGTGTCTTTCGGTGCTGGTGCTGGGCGGGGCGGCCGGCTCAGGAACGGTGCCGGTGGGCCAGCGCCTCGTACGACGCCGACAGCGCGGGCGCCGCCGTCTCGTACGTCCGCTGCGCCACCCCCACGAACAGGCAGTCCACCACGAGGAGCTGTCCGGTCCGGGACGACATGGCCGCGGGGCGCAGCTCGCTCTCGCGGGCGGTGGAGGTGGTCAGGACGTGGTCGGCGTACTGCGTGACGGGGCCGGTCGGGCGGCCGGTGATCGCCACGGTCGTCGCGCCGCGCTCGAAGGCGACCCGCAGCGGTTCGATGACGTCACCGGTCGACCCGGAGTGTGTGATGGCGATCGCGACATCGCCCGCGCGCAGTTGCACGGCGTTGGTGACGGCGAGGTGCGGGTCGCTGTGGGCGTGCGCCATCAGCCCTATGCGCAGCAGCTTCTGGGTGAGGTCCTGGGCGACCAGGCCGGACGCGCCGACGCCGTACACATCGGTGCGCCGGGCCGTGGCCAGAGCGGTGACGGCCGCGGCCAGTTGGACGGTGTCGAGCCCGGCGGCCGTGTCGGCGAGGGTCTGCTGCTCGTCGTGGGCGAGCTTGGCGACCACGTCGGCGATCGGGTCGTCCACCGCGATGTCCGTCGTGATGGCCGGGGCGCGGCCCGACTGCTGCTGCGCGGCGAGACCGGCGAGGGCCAGGCGCAGATCCCGGTAACCCGGATAGCCCAGCAGGCGGGCGGTGCGTACGACGGTCGCCTCGCTGGTGCCGGTGAGTTCGGCGAGGCCGGTGACCGTGAGGGCCGCGCAGCCGGCCGGGTCGCCCGCGACGGCCTCGGCGACGCGCTGCATGGAGCGCGTCATCGACGGTCCCAGCGTGCGGACCTTGGCCGCGAGGGCGGCCGGGGCGGGCGGAGCGCCGCCGGTCCCCGGGAGCCCGCCGCGCTCGCTCGCGAAAATTTCCTTCACGTCTCGGGTCACCCGTGAAAGGTATTTTCGGCTCGGCGCCGGGGTCAAGAGTGCGCACAATGGGGGCATGGACCCCATCAGCCCTCTTGAGCAGGCACTGCACGCCGCGCGCGCCCTCGTGCTGGCCGACCTCGTCGCGGGACGCGTCGCCGAGGCGGACGTCGTCTCCCTGGTCGAGGACTCCATCACGCAGCGGCGCTGGTGGGTCGAGCAGTGGCCCGAGGGCGCCGGCTACGTGGCCGGACTGGTCGCGCAGGACGTCCAGGACGCCCTGCTGGAGCGGTACGGCCGCTGGCCGCTGTGCCCGGTGTGCGGCACCGGCGAGCCGCACGCGCTGGACGTGGAACCGGAGTTGGGGCCCGACCCGCACTGGGTGTGCAGCGAGGCGGGCGTGAAGGTCGCCGCGGTGGGAGCACTGGGCGAGGCCATCGGCGGCCCGGCGTCCTCATGAGGTTCCGGTGACGATCTACATCGACCCGCCGACCTGGCCCGGCCACGGCCGCATGTGGTCCCACCTCGTCAGCGACGTCTCCTACGACGAACTGCACACCTTCGCCGCCCGCCTCGGCGTCCCCCGCCGGGCCTTCGAGCGCGACCACTACGACATCCCCGCCCAGCGGTACGCCGACGCGGTGGAGGCCGGGGCCGTGGAGGTCAGCAGCCGCGAGGTGGTGCGGCTGCTGTACGGGGCGGGCCTGCGGCGGCCCAAGGGGCGCTATCCCTCGCCGGGTTCGCGCAGCTCGTAGGCCAGGTGCTCGGGGTCCTCGGCGGGCACCCGGGTGAATCCGGCCCGGGCGAGCACGCGCTGCGACGGCAGATTGTCCCGCTCGACGTTCGCCACCACGGTCCGCGCCTCCTGCCGGCCCAGCGCCCGGGCCGACAGCGCGCGCAGCGCCTCGGTGGCGTAGCCGTGGCCGCGGGCCCCTTCGACCAGGTCGTAGCCGACCTCGACCCGTCCCGTCGCGTCCGGGACGCCGTGGAACCCCATGGCGCCGATCGCGCGGCCGTCCTCGCGCCGGACCAGCACGTACATGCCCCACTCCGGCCGGTGGGCCCCGTCCTCGTACTGCTTGTACACCAGCCCGGCGCCGACCCGGGTGCCCTCGACCGGGCCGCCCTCGATCCACGCGAAGCCGCCCTCGCCGACCGTCGACAGATCGGTGGCCGCCGCCGGGGTGACGCCCTGGAGGGTGAGCCGGTCGGTGCCGATCACCAGGTTGTTGCTCCAGCGCCATTGGGTGACCGGCGCCCGGCCGGGCAGCTCACCGCGGCCCGTCGCCCACAGCAGGGTCGACCACGGGGTGGGCCCGGGCTGGACGTGCGGGAAGATCCGGGTGAGCACGAAGTCGCACAGCTCGGGCGCCGGGTCGTACGACAGGCCCAGCCCTTCGGAGACGTCGTGCGTGTGCAGCAGCACCTCGGTCACGCCCATCGCGGCGAACCCCTCACGGTTCGCGCTGCGGAACGGGTACGGATGGAAGGCCCGCACCTCGCGCGGGGCGGTGCGGATCGCGGCGGCGAACAGGGCGCCCATCGTGCTGATCACCCGCAGGGCGCCCGCGTTGCCGGCCCCCTCCTCCAGCGACAGCTCGAACGGCGTGTACGCGTCCTGCTCCCGCCCGGCCAGCTGTCCCGCGTAAGCGATGAGGTCCTCGGCGATGTGCACCGCCGTCTCACGGCAGTCCCACTCCAGCCGCCCGGCCCGTACGCCTTCCCAGTCCCGGTCGGTGACCGCCCCCAGCAGGCCCACGCACTCGGCGACGGCCTGCTCCACCTGTTCCGCTCCCGTTGTCCACATGGTGGGCAGGCTACGAGGGGCCGGAGGCCGGAAGCGACAGCATTTCCAGCTCGGCGGTCAGGTTGTAGCGGGCCGTCGCCTCCCACTCACTCGCACCGTACGGCGTCCTGAAGAGGTGCGGGAGGTCCAGGAGTTGGCGCAGAACCGCGGCGCGGCCGGTGCGGAAGGCGTCGTTCGGGACGAAGTGGTACTCCTCGCGGACGGCCGTCGTGTACGCGGCGTACGCCGACGGGGGCGAGGCGAGGACCGCGAGATCGGCGTCGCACAGGACCTGGCCGTCGGGGTCGTCGTCGGCCGGGTCGTGGGTGACGGTGAGCCGGACCAGGCGGGCCACCTCGGCGGTCCTCGCGTCGGGAAGCCCGGCTTCCGCGAGGGCGCGTTCGGCGAGGCGGGCCGAGCGCTCCTCGTTCTCGGAGCGGTCGGGCAGGTAGACGGCGTCGTGGAACCAGGCGGCCAGCCGGACCACGTCCGGGTCGCGCGCGTACCGCTCCAGCACGTCGACGCGGTCGAGGACCGCCGTGAGGTGCTCGACCGTGTGGTAGCGCCGCTGGGGCTCCTGCCAGCGGGTGAGCAGGTTGTCGGCGTACGGCGCCGGGTCCGGGCCGCCGCCCGGGCCCCGGGCCGCCTCCAGGGTGCGGGCGAAACGGGTGCGCAGGGAATCGAGGTCGGCCATGGGGGGCATTCTCCCGCCGAGCGGGGCCGGGCACCTAGCGTGGGTGCATGACGACTCCTGCTGATGTGCATGACGTACGGGACCCCGAGCAGCCCGGCCGGCTGCTGACGATCGAGCGTGACGCGCTGATCCCGCTGCTGCGGGGCCGGAGCGGGGAGGACTTCGCGCTGCCCGTCGCCGCGTGTCCGGGCTGGACGGTACGGGACGTGCTGGCCCACTGTTCGGCCGTGCTGTCCCGGGCGGTGGAGGGCAGGTTCGAGCCGGGCGTGTTCTCGCCCGAGTCCGACGACCGGGACATCGCCGAACGGTCCGCCTGGAGCGACGCGCGGATCGTGGACGAGCTGGAGCGCGGGATGACCGAGGCGGGGCCCGTGATCGCCGGGGCGGGCGGGGAGCTGGACGCGCTCGCCCTGGGCGAGTGGGTGCACGCCGGTGACGTGCGCGAGGCCTTCGGTGAGCCGGGCGCGTACGGCGGGGCCGGGCTGCCGGACGCGCTCGCGCTGCTCGCCCGGATCACCCGCGAGCAGGGGCACGTGCCGCTGCACGCCGACCTCGACGACCTGGACGAGCCGCTGCGGCTCGGGGAGGGCGGCGGGGAGCGGCCCCCGGGCCGCTTCATCGGGGACGGGCCGACCCTCGTACGGCTGTACACGGGGCGGCCGGTCGACGGGGCGCCGGCGTTCGAGCTGGCCGGGGTGGAGGCGAAGGAGCTGAACATCTTCGGCTGAGGCACGGCTCCGGGGGCTTGGGATTCCGCGCGACTGGGCAGCGTAGTCTGTGATTGGACTAGACCTGTTGTCGCACGTCGACGCCCATCCGACGAAGGGGCCCCATGAGCAAGCGTGCAGTCCTGGAGGTGATCGCCCTCGGCGTCGAGGACGCGGTCGCCGCCCAGGCGGGAGGCGCGGACCGCCTTGAGCTGGTCACCGACATGGCGGCCGACGGGCTCACGCCCTCGGCCGCCACCGTCGCCGGGATCCGCCGGGCGGTCGACATCTCGCTGCGGGTGATGATCCGGCCGGCCGACGGTTTCGCGGCCGGGGACGCGGACCGGCTGGTGCGGGTGGCGGGCGAGCTGCGGGAGGCCGGGGCCGAGGAATTCGTGCTGGGGTTCCTCGACGCCGGGGGTGCGGTGGACCTGACGGCCGTGGAGCGGGTCGTGGAGGTGCTGGACGGCTGCCCCTGGACCTTCCACCGGGCCATCGACCGGGCCGCCGACCGGGACGCCCTGCGCAAGCAGCTGGACGGGATGCCGGGACTCGACACGTACCTGACGGCCGGGTCGGCGGAGGGCGTCGACGACGGATTGCCCGTGCTGCTCGCCGAGGCCGGGCGGGCCGGCGAGCCGGGGTACGAGCAGCGGCTGCTGGTCGGGGGTGGGCTGCGACTCGATCACGTGCCGGTGCTGCTGAAGGCCGGGGTCGACGGGTTCCACATCGGCGGGGCGGCTCGGCCACGGGGGTGGGACGAGCCGGTGGCGGCCGAGGCGGTCGCGGTGTGGCGCGCTGCGGTGGACGCCGCCTGAGGGGGACTCGGGGTCGGGGTTGGTGGCGGGAGGGT
>NZ_JASKMS010000050.1 GCF_030124145.1 Streptomyces sp. 378 | reverse complement strand
AGACAGCCAAACGCGCTGAATCGATCAAGGAGCACCGAGCTCAGCGAGGATAAACGCCAAGCTCAGGCGCAGCTCCCATAGACGAGACGTGACGGGCGTCGCGGCCACGTGCCGCAGCGGCCGCTCAGAGGTGGCCGTCCAGGAACTCCCGTACCTCGGCTGCAACAGAAGAACGGCTGGATGCTGACAGAGGAAGCTGGCCACGCAGGCCCGGACCGTATTCACCGGATGCTGAATCGCATCGAGTGAGACGCCGATGAGGCACTCGACGACGTGCGTCAGTACGTGGTCGACAACCTCGGCGACCCCGACGCCGTCCTGGTCGTGGACGACACGGGCTTCTTGAAGAAGGGGACGCGGTCGGCAGGGGTGCAGCGGCAGTACTCCAGCACCGGACGGAGAACTGCCAGGTCGGCGTCTTCCTCGCCTGTGCCACCGACCGCGGACGGACACTGATCGACCGGCGTCTGTACCTGCCCACCTTGCTTGGGCAGCCCCGGGGAGTCATAGCTGATCCCCCGGGGCCCTTGCTACGTCTGTACCTGACTCTGCCTTGTCCGCGCGGTACGAGGCTTTACCGTGGGCTTCGTCATGCTCCCGGCCTGAGCGTCGTCAGGAGACGTCGTCCACCGGGCAGGCGAAGCGGCTGCCGGGCCCCCAGTGGGTGACGGATCGCGCGCCCTCGGCGAGCACGCCGCATGTCAGGTCTGTGACCTGCGTGCCCTCGGGGGTTATCTCGCGGATGTGGATCTCCTTGTTCGGCGGGTAGTTGTGACTGCTGTCCAGTGTGATGACCCCGGATTCCCCGACGTACTCGCGGACGCCGGGATCCTGCAGGTAGGTGACGAGCGCACTGGGTGAGAAGAAGCGGTCTGTGGTGAAGATGGCGTTCATGGCCTCGGAGAGGATGTTGACGGCGTCGTAGCCCACCGCGGCGTCGTTCTCCGCGGACAGGTGGAACGCCTCCCGGAAGGATCTGGCGAACGGCCCGCCGGGGGTCGGCCGGCTGAACTGGCTGTAGAAGAGGGTCAGCGCGCCGTACCTCTGCGGCATCAGCCTTGGATACATGGTCAGGCCCGGGGCAGGGCTTTCAGCCAGCACCGCCACGCGGCCCCGGCGGGCGCGGCATTCCCGGTCGCCCTGCATGGAGTGGAACAGGTCTTCCATGACGCCGGAGCGGCCCGCGTAGAGGACGAAGCCGTTGGTGCGGTGGACCAGCGTGCAGACGGTGTCGGCGACGTCGCTCGTGGGGCGCCCGTCTTCCATCTCGCCGTACGGCACGAGGTGCACCGGCCCGGTCGAGCGGTAGGCGGCGTCGAAGCGGTGGGCAAGGTCGGCGCTGAAGTACTCATCCCGAGGATCGAACACGACGACGGCGGCCGGACCGGAATGGCCGGAGGCCGGCTCCGCCAGGGTCCGCAGCCGCGGCGAGTGGCGAGCAAAGGCGGCCATGACCTTGGCGATGCGCGCGTTGGGCGGTGAGAGCTGGAAGTAGGACACGGGTGAGTTGCCCTCGACCATGCGCTGGCCGGAAACGCCCGTTCCAAGAACGGTGATTCCCCGGGTCCCCAGTTCGATCGCGGCCTGCTGGGACTCCGGACGGCTCTGGGCCAGGCCGATGACCGCCGCGATATGGTCCTTGTCCGCCCGGTCGATGATCATCTGCGTGACGTCCACGTCACTGCGGTTGGTGGTGTTGAGGCCGCCGCGTGAGCCGTAGCGGAAGTACTCGCCGGCGTTGGCGACGAGCAACCGCACGGGCACCTGGGACTTCAGATGGCGGTCGTTGACCTGCTTCTGGGCGAGCAGCGCGCCGCGAAGCATCTGGAAGCCCGTGGGCACGGTGCGCTTCGACTCCGAGCCGACGCTCAGCGGCGCGAAGAAGACGAGAGTTCGATAGGGCCGGTCCATGTCCACCTGCTCGTTCTGGCGGCCGAGGGTCCGTACCAGCCTTCTGAGGTCCGGCGCGTACAGGCCATGGGCGAGGTCGCAGCCGTCGATGCCGTCGGTGAGGCCGACAACCTCTCCGGTCGGCACCTGCCGACAGGAGGCGGTGGGGTGTCCGACAGCGGTGGGGTGCTCGTCGAAGAAGAGCCCCACCAGCTCCCTGGACAAGGCGACGCCGCCGGCGCACAGCACCGCCGCAGCGGTGCCGGCTGCCACCGGACGCGCCCAGTCGAGGCGGCGGGGGTGACGGAGGTGGACGGCGCGGTGCGAGGCCAGCCGTTCCGCCGCGGTGCCGTCGTCGGGCGTGCGTGGCAGGGGCAGCACGTGCACGGCATCGGCGGCCCGGCCGGCGATCGCCGCCGAGAACAGCGCGGCCACCGCCCGGCCGGCTCGGCGGGCGTCGGGGGCGCCGCCCTGCATGGTCTGTCGCGGCAGATCGGCAGCGTACGAGGGTAGTTCGTCCGTGGCAGCGCCCAGCACCAGCAGCGGACTGGAGCCGGTGTCGCGGGCGACGGCGGCGTACGTGTCCAGGAACTTGCGGCAGGCGGATTCCTCGCCGCCCACGGTCGGCAGGAGCAGGACGAAGGCCCATCTGCGCCGCGGGCGGAGGCGACTCCACACCCGGGGCCGTGCCGCCCTGGCCAGGTCGCGGATCAGCGCGGTGAGGAGGACCTGGCGGACCACCGCCTCGTCGCGGGCCACCAGAGAAGCCGCCTCCGGATGCCGGGTCTCCGCCGCGTTCTGGGCCAGGGTGTGCTGGTGCGCCGCGCGCAGTTCCGCCGCCGCGTTGAGGAAGCTCCGGCCGGTCTGGCCCAGCATGCGGCCCACCCACGGGTGGCGTCGGTCGAGGCGCATGCCGTACCACAGGCGCCACAGCCAGCTGGGGAGGGCGGTCAGCAGTTGCAGGACTGCGCCCCACTTTCCGCCCACGGCCTCGCCGAGCTGCGCGGTCTCGGCGGCCGGCTGGAACCGCCGGGTGTACCTGTCGCAGAGCATGACCCGCAGGGCCTGTCGCTCCTCCTCCGCGTCCCCGGGCGGGAGGTCAGCGCGCAGTACCGCCAGGCACGTGTCGAACTCGGGTAGCCGCAGGGCCCCGGCCCCCTCCGGCATGGAGGTGCGCAGTTGCCGTGCCACATCCTCCAGCAGCAGCACGTGCGGCCCGCCCATGGCGTCCTCCCGCGCGCCGCCCCGGATGAGCCGCACGTCGTGGATGACGGCGTGCGGCGCGAGGCTGGTCCGATGCCGCGTCGCGGCATTCCCGGCAGAGGACACAAGGCGCTGCCCGTATGCCCGCACGAGTGCGGTGAGCCCCGGGTCCGGATCGCCAGGGCTCGCGGCCGCGTCGCTGTCCGGCTCGCGGGCCAGCAGCAGGGCCGGCGGTCGGCGTCCGCGGGATCGTGACAGGCGCGGCAGACCAGCCCGCCGGTCGGCGACGTAACGGTCGATCACCCGGACGATCTCGTCGAAGCCGACGGGTAGGACGAGCTGGTGCTCGTCCTCGGGGGGCGGGTGCAGCACGCGAAACCTCCAAGTGGCATACGTCGATGGAGCGTCGCGTGATCCTATGAGCGGAATGAGTTATACGGAGGCTTTGCCGCTTTTCGACTCTTTCTGCAGCAATGTGACCGCAGCGCGCCCACATTGCTGCTGGCGAAGGCGAAAGAATCGTGCCTCCTCAACGCTCTGCTGCAGCGCGGTCATGAGATCGACGGCAGGTTCGGGCTGAGGCGGTTCGGCCGACTCGTCTCCCGCGACGACAGCGTCGACCAGCTGCTCCAGGGCGTGGGCGTACCGGTCATGATCCACGCTGTCGTCCACGCCGATCATTTCCCGCACCAGCACCTCCGCCAGTCGGCGCTCGCGGTCACTGAGCGGGACGGCGGGGACCAGGTGGGCGAGGTCCCCGGGGTCGCGGATCTCATCGCGCCAGCGCAGGGTCTGCAACAGCAGCATTCCGGCGTACGGCCGGACTACCGCCTGGCGTTCGCGGCTGCGGATCGCGACCTTGGCCATGGCCACGAGGTTGGTCCGGGAGAGGACCTCCACCAGCAGCGCGCACCGCGACCGCCTGCAGCATCGTTGGCTCGCCTGGCCCCGCTCTGGGGTGTGGTGCTGCGGTTGCCGCGGTCAGGATTCCCGCAGGGCCGTGTGCCGCGCATAGGCAAGGCATTCCTCTGCGAACGCCAGAACCTTGAGATGGTAGGCGCGGGCGGTCCAGCCGAGGCTGATGTTGTGGCCGGCACGAGGCAGGCGATCAACGACGACGCGCGGGGCTGCGGACAGCCGCGCGGTCAGATCCGCGATCTCCTCATCGTCGTGGCGCCACCAGGCCTCATGCTCGGCGAAGGTCAGCCGGACGGGGACGCGGACGCGCGGCAGGATCACAGCCGACAGCCGCGTCCAGCCCGCCACCGTGCCGACCTCGTGCGCAGGCGTAGGCGCCACCACCGGCTGGCTCACCTGGAATGTCCCCACTGGATACAAGCCCAGCGGCCCCCAGTTCAACCGCCGCAGGCCAAGACCCGCCTCACAGCCGACCAGGCCGGGGTTCACCGCGAGCCTGCGGCCGCACCCCGAGACGTCCACGCCCAGTAACTCCCGCACGCTCCAGTCAGCGGCGGCGGCGAAGGCGACCTTGGCTCCGAAGGAATGTCCCAGCAGCAAGGTGCCTGCACTGGGTGCGTGCCGGGCAGTGAAGGCGGCTATTGCGGCCCGCACAGTAGCTGCTTGCGCGGTCAGTCTCTGCCCGCGCGGAAAGCGGCCGGCTGACGCACCGTAGCCGGGACGGTCCAGCGCCAGCACCGTGTACCCCAAGCGCGCACCCAACGCCAGCAAGGACATATCCGGGTGCGCCTGACCATCGAAATACCCGGCGTTCATCCCCCCGCCGTGCAGCGCAACGATCACCGCACGAGCAGAACCATCTGCGGGCTCACTCATCAGACCAGACAGCGTGACGCCGTCCGCATCGACGCTGACAGGCCGTACACCCAGGGACAGCTGCCTGTCGTGCAGCTGCGGTGGAGCCGGTGTTCGGGCGCCGACCTGCACCATCGGGGCATCACCCACGGCACAGACCCTGACGGGGCCGGAGATGAACAAGCATCGATACTGCTCTGCCAGCCGTACACAGCACGCCACCGACCTCCACGATGATCCAAAGCCGGACCCAAGCCAAGGGCAGCGCCCCGCGCCTCATCCTCCAAGCCGCACCCTGTGCCAGCCAGCCGAGCCAGCCACGCCATCCCCCATCCGTGGAACACCACAGCTCGCACCCACCCGGCGCGGATCGCTACACCAGGCGGCGGTACACGGCCCACGAGCAGGCTGACGACATCGGCGCATTCGCCGCCGCCGAAGCGCAGTAGCGTCCGCGCTTTCTCGACCTCATCCTCCGAATAGTGCCTCTCCACCAGTTGGACGGCGGCGTGGAAGCGGCGGAGTACTGGGTGTGGGTTCGCGCGCCCGACCATGTGCGACCGGTCGAAGGCGTCGACTACGACCATGTCGCCACCGAGCGCCTGGAATCGTCGCACCAGTCGGCGGTCCGCGAGGTGCTCGGGGAGCGCCGGCCTTCGGGGTGGGTGCTGCAGAAGATGAGCGGCGGGCGCGGCCCTGCCCAAGGTGTTCTGCACGCACCGGACTGCGAAGAGGCGCTGCAGGGCGCGCCGCTGCTCGATCTGGAGCACGCGTTGCACCGCACTGCACACCGTGCTCCACCCCGGACCGCCCCAACGTGACACGCCCCTGGCCTGGAACACACGAAGCGTGCGGGACCGCGGCCTGTGCTTCCACAGCGGCGCCACCACCGCCTTCACCGCCTTCACCGGCTTCTGCCCACACCCCTCCGGGGGCGTACCCGGTCGGGTGAAAACGAGGCGGCGGGAGAACCTCAGCGGGCGACAGCGCGTGGTGCCAGGCATTAGCCCAGTGCAGGTCGGAGTGGGCGGCGGTCCAGCGGGTCACGGCCGGGGCCGGGATGCCCACGAACTCGAGGATCGCCCGGTCCATGTACTGCTGTCGCACGGCGACGCGGTCGGTGTCGACGGCCGCGACCTTCGCCAGCGTCCCGGCGAGGTCGGTCCACCAGGAGTCCGGCAGCTGGAGGTCGCGCTGGAGGACCGGGTCGTCGGACAGGACCGGCTGGTCGACGCGGGCCGACAACTCCGCCCGGTACGTCGACGGCGTCGTGGACCGCCAGGAGCGCGGGCCGGCGCCCGTCGAGGTCCCCGAAGACGTGCTGCGCGTCGAGGGCTCCGTCCCACAGCTTCCCCGATGCCTTGTCCTGCGGGGAGGACACGAGCCGCAGCCACGCCGGTTGCCCGGTGGCGGTGCGGGCCGGGGCACCCAGGGTGCGCCCGGCCCAACCCCAGAACTCCCCGCCCGGCTCGACTCGTACGTCCAGCGCCTGGGCGGCGCGGACGTGATGGGCGCGCATGCGCTGTTCGGTGTCCGGGTCAGGGGGAGGTGAGTACACCAGTGATCTCCCGCAACTTGGCGGCGGTCAGGGAGGGGTGGGCGACGGCGTCGGCCGCCTGACTCCAGTGTGACGCACCGGAGGTGGCCAGAAGGACGTCCGTCACTCCTGGGCTTGACGCGACCGCGAGGACGCACGCCTGTGCGGGGGTCAGGCCCGGCCGGATGAGGTCGGCGAGCTCCTGGTCGACGATGCCGGGGGGCTCACCGCCGTGCAGCGGCGCGGAGGCCATCACCCGCAGCCCCGCCCCGGCTGCGGCCGGGAGCGGGCCACGGCCGTGAAGGGCCTGCGCGATCGGCGTCATCATCACCAGGCTCACCGGCATCTGGACCGCGACCAGGTGGTGCCGGCCGCCCGCGGCTTCGGCGGCCAGGGCGAGCAGCTCCCTCACCGTGAACGCCTCCTCTTCCAGACCAGCCCACGTGGCGATGCCGTACCCGGCCACGTGCCCGGCTGCCACGGCTTCCTCGAGGATGACGAACGCCTCCCGCATCGCGCGGTGCAGGGCCAGGCGGTCGCCGGGGTGGGCGCGCTCCGGGTTGTGCAGCAGGACCAGGTCCAGCCGCTCGCGCCCCAGCTGGGCACGGTTGCGGCCCATCTGCCCGCGCACATAGTCCGGGGTGAGGCTGTGCCCGACCACCGCCTGGTCCTCGGTGAGGACACCGGCGTTCACGGCATCGGCACCGGTGGCCGCGGTGAAGTAGCCGGCCTTCGTTGCGATCCGCAGGGACGGGTGAGCGGCCAGGGCCGGGGCCAGCAGGGTCTGCGCCTGGCCGGTGGCGTAGTTGGGGGCGGTGTCGATCCACTGCGCGCCGGAGGCGGCCGCACGGACGGCCGCCTCCGGGATCGCCCGGCACCGGTAGGTGCCCAGAGCGAGCTGTGCCGTCACAGCCCCCACCGTCGCGGCCTGCCCGGCAACGAGCTCGTGGACCAGCCCGACGACGTCCTCCAGGGCGAGGCCGGCTGTTTCCGCGAGCGCGGCCAGATCCACGGTGCGGCCGTCGACCAGCGGGCGCAGCACCGCCTCCGCCTCGGGCGCGAACTCGAACGTGCTCCCGGCGGCGGACAGCGTCACCGCGTCCTCACCGACCTCCAGCACCGCGCGGGCGGTCGTCAGCCGGACCCGCAGGCCGCCGTCGACCGGGATGCCGTCGATGTACGGCAGGCTCGGCACCATCCGGCCGACGGCCTGGCCGTCCATCGCGGCCCGGTAGCGGGCCAGCAGCGTCGGGTCGTCCAGCAGTTCCGCGAGCCGCTTGCGCATCCCGTCCACGGCGTCGGCCTGAACGTCCGGCGCGGCGAGCAGCGGCAGATCGCGCCGCCAGTCCTCGTGCGCGAGCAGCCGCTCGGACACCCACGCCATCAGGTCCGTCGCCGTGTGGGTCTGCAAACCAGGTGACACGCAGGAAGCTTTTTGACTCTGTGCATCCATGGCATTACTCTCCGTATGGCTCGTATGGCTCGGAAAGTAAAGGATCGCAATGCGAATCTCCCGTATCCGCTCAGCCGCCGTAGCAGGAGCTCTTGCGGTTGGCGGCGCCTTCACCGCCCTCCCGCCCGCCGACGCCGCCACGCCCGGATCCCTGCACGGCACCAAAACCGCGACCATGGCCAGGGCGAATGTCACCGTCATCACGGAAGTACAGAACGCAATGGACTATCCAGCATGGCTTTATATCGGAGAGAATAACTCCTGGTTCGGTCCAATCGACGCCCACAGCACAAAAACCAGCGACATTCGGGTTCCATGGGTCGGCGACTCAGCCGAGATGGGTAAGAGCATCAGGGTCTATAAGGACGGCATTACCTGTCCGCCCAGTGAACCTTGCCGCCCACACAAATTTCATCTCTACTATATCTTTCAGGATTACTGGCAGCCGAACGACCAGGTCAAGTACACCGGTACCGGCGTCTACGACGTCGCCCCGCCCGTATCTGGCCCCAGCACCGGTGGCGGTAATAAGCGTCTCATCATCGCCCCCGACAAGCCGTACATGTAGGCAATGCGATTAGCTTGACTCTGTCGGTGATCTTCAGGCGCCGAGGGTGCGCCAGGACTTTTCTGGGACGACGGCCGGCGGATCAGCCGCGAACGGACGCAGGCCCTGTTCGCGCACTACCCCGGTCTGCTGCCCGCGCGCGAAGCTCCAATCGAGCCTCGCACCCGGGCCCCTGGCGACCGCGACCAAACACACGGTCAACCCCCTGGACGCCTTCACCGGCAAGACTTGGCTGCCGCCGGTCCGCCACCGCCCCCGCTCCCACGGCGAACAGCAACACGATCGTCGGGATCAGCAGCTCACCGCCGGCCACGCCCGTGATCGCGGCGACCACCCCGTTGCCGAATCCGGCGACCATACCCAGGGGCGCTTGCGCCCACAGCGGCAGCGACAGCGTCCCGACGGTGGTCACGTGGGTGACCAGTAGAGCGCGGCCATGAGCACCATCAAGGCGGCCAGCACCTGGTAGAGGGTGGAGCTGCGCATGCGCACTGCCCACGCCGCACCGGCCCAGGCACCCAGCAGGTTCCCGGCCACAGGTTGACCACGACAGGCCAGTGTGCGGCCACCTCGGAGGTCGGGACCGCCGCCAGGCGGGCTGGCAGCGCGACCAGGACCACGACCAGGCTCATCGCCTTGTTCAAGATGACCGCAGAGCGCGCGGCGAACCCGAACAGAATTAGCAGCGGCAGACGGAACTCCGCACCACCCAAACCGATCATCCCGCCCAGAACGGCGATACCCGCTCCCGCACCGAACACCAGGGGCGTTGAATGCGTCGAACGTATGGGAGCAAGGTTTTTACCCGTGCCCATGACGGGCATCCTCACCGGTCGCCGTCCCCGCCTACGGCACCCCTGATAACTACGCCGTGCTGACCGGCGGTGGCCGGGCTGAACACGAAGCTTGACGCTGGTGCACACCCCCCAGCGTCAAGGCGTCCCCTACGGCCGCGGAGGGCGAGCGGTGAGACCGCGGTGGAGACACTGTCGGGCTCATGCCCGGGAGCGGCCACGACCCGGATCACTGTGCGGGGGTGGGCTGGGGGCGGAGTGTTCGGGTGACTGCCGCGATCCGTATCTCCTCCAGAGCCGTGCTCTGGCGCTCGGCACGTTCCAGCAGGGTGTCCAGGTGCGCGGTGTCCAAGCGCCGGTCGGTTTCGGACAGGGCACGCAGGGTGCGCCAGCACGCCGCCTTGCCCTGAACGCCCAGGAGCATCGCCTCGGCCTCCAGCACGTCGCTGAGCGGGGAGCGGGAGAAGAGATGGCCGTTGGTCTTGAGGCGGCCGGCCTTTTCCGCCAACCAGCCCAGAGCGACCTTGGTGTGGTCGACGGACACCTCCAGGTCGGCCATGATCTGTGCCAGCGCGTCGCGGTCTGCCTCCACCTGACGGGCCAGATCGGCAAGGGACGCTTCCCGTTCTTCGCCCTGCTGTGCCTGGGCGGCTCGCCGGAAGAGCTCCAGGCCACCGGTCGCACCGGAATAGTGGTCGTTGAGATAGATCGACAGCAGACCGGCGCTGCCGGGACCATGCTTCGCGGATCCGTTCCCGGCCGCCTTGCCGGCTTCGGAGCGCATCTCCTTGTCGACCGAGGCGCCGAGCTGCGACCAGCTGCTCTCGAACTTGTCCAGTCCCTCGCGTTCCAGGGTGTCGGTCACGTCCGCGAAGTCGACGCCGGCGTGCTCCAGCGCCTCCAGGTGGGCTGCGGCCGCGGTGTAGTCCTGGGCGGTCGGCGCATGGTCAGGAAGGGTGCCGTGGTCGGCGAACGCGGCCAGCGTGGTGCCCGGCATGGTGTTCACCGTGCCCGCGATGGCCAGCTCGCTGACATACATCGTGTCCCGGTACGCCGGGTTCTTGACCCCGGTGGACGCCCACAGCGGGCGCTGAGCACGCGCCCCCGCCGCGGCCAGGATCTGCCAGCGCGGCTCGGCCACCACCTGCTCGTACGCCTGGTATGCCAGCCGGGCATTGGCGATGGCAGCCCTGCCCTTGAGCGCCCGGGCCTGTGAGGTGCCCAGGGCCTCGAGACGGCGGTCGACCTCGGAGTCGACACGGGAGACGAAGAACGAGGCGACCGAGTGAATGTCCGACAGATCGCGTCCCGCGGCCAGGGCCTGCTCCAGACCAGTCTGGTAGGCGTCCATCACATCCCGGTAGCGCTCCAGCGAGAAAATCAGCGTGACGTTGACGCTGATACCCCGGGCGATGGCGGCGGTGACCGCCGCCAGCCCCTCGCGGGTCGCCGGAATCTTCACGAACAGGTTCGGCTCCGCCACCTTCTCCCACAGCGTCACCGCCTGGGCGATCGTGGCCTGCGCATCACGGGCCAGCCGCGGATCGACCTCGATCGACACCCGCCCGTCCCGCCCTCCGGTGCGCCGGTAGACGTCGCGGAACGCCCGGCAGCCCTCCCGCACATCGTCGGTGGTCAGCGCGAAGACCGCGTCATCGACGCCCGCCCCCTCACCGCCCAGCCGGCGCAGCTGGTCGCTGTAGCGGTCTCCCTTGGACAGCGCCGAGGCGAAGATCGTGGGGTTCGTGGTGACCCCCACCACGTGCTTGTCCGTGATCAGCTCCTTCAGTTTCCCGCCGGCCAGCAGCTCACGGGACAGGTCGTCCAGCCAGACCGACACCCCCGCGGCGGACAGCTGGGCAAGCGGATCGGGCGAAGCGGAAACAGGCATGCGAGACCTCCAGGATGGAGCGGCGCCGCCCGGCCAGAAGGCCCATTGAAGACGGAGACGGTGCCCGCTGGCCAAGCGGACTCGTGGCAGTGGCACCCGCTACCTTGCGACTCTCCGCTTTCGCCCGCCTCACTCATCAACGACCGGATTGCGGCCACCGCAGCCCGGCACGGACACCGATCGGCGACGATCCAAAGGCGCCACCATCTCCAGACGTCCGCCACCGGCTTCATGACGCACCAGGGACATCCGCAGCCTGGAAGACGGGACGAATCGCAGCACAGGGATGCCTTCCAGGGCTTCCATCGGCACGGTTTCCCGGCACGACCGGCCGGAGCAGGTAGGAGTGTCGTGGCGGCTGCGGTGCCGATGTGGTACGTCCCCGACACGCTGTCGCAGCGGTGCTCAGTCGTCGTACGGGTCGCGGCTGCCGGACTTGGCCAGGCCTCGGCTGATCATGTAGCCGACGGTGAGGATCACGATGTACAGCCACGCCTTGTCGGCGCGGAAGTAGTCGGCGTGGCCCTCGTCGTCTCCCACGACCATAGAGGCGATCAGCACCGCGACGACCGCGGCGATATAGACGAAGAACTCGGTGGTCTTGAAGGCCGCCTTCGTCTCCGTCGACCGTCGGCGCGGCCGGTGAGCGGCCGCACCGTCACCCGTGTGGGGGCCGGCGTTGCCAACCGGGTTCGCAGCGCTCATGGAAGGCACCTCTTCTTGTCGTGCGGAGCACCCTGATGCGCTCCGCGGACTGGCAGGCGTCAAGATCGCCTGCCCTACTGAGTGCCCATATGTGGCGATCTAAACAGAGCGTCAAGGCGCGGCCACGACAATCCGTGACACCGGCCCAGTGGCGGGCGCCCGGCACCCACCGGCAAACGAGTGATCGCAGGACCGTCATGGTCGCCCCCCGCGCGCACATGGGGAACATTCACCACGTGAGGTGAACGCCGGGATCCTCTGCAAAGACCACGGCAGCCCCGCAACGGGCCGCCCCCGCCGGACCACAAAGTCAGACGGGGGCGGCAAAAACCAGACGGGCGGCTCCCGGTAGGGCGGGGCCGACTGTCAGTCCTTGGCGATCGCCATGCCGAGGAAGATCCCGACCAGCAGGGCGACACTGCCGGTGGCCATCGCCGCCCACGTCCCGGTCTGCGTCGCGGTGAACGTCGAGGTCATTCCCGCCTGCGCCGCCGCCTGCGTGGCCTGCGCCCCGGCCATGGACGCTTCCTGGACGGCCAGGCCCGTCTCCAGCTTCTGGACCTTGCTCTCCAGCTCCGACTGTTCCATCGTGCGGTTCCTCTCTCACGGTGTGCCGGCCGATTCCGGCATCACCGACCATCGGTTCCCCGCCGCAGCGCAACAGCCCCCAGGGCCGCCTTCGGAGCACCCGTTTGCCAACACCCGGCGCGCCCTCGCCGACAACCGACAGCCGACGGCCACACGGCCGGGCGAGCGGGGTGCCATCCGTCTGTGGCCACGGCTCCTGCGGCCTGACCGCAAAGCAGGACAGCTCTTCAGGCAGCACTCCACTGGTGCGCGCGGCGCCGCGCCACTCGATCCACCGGTCGTCGTCCATGATGCTGTCGGCGTCCTGGACGCCCGCGCCTTCGAGGAACACCACCAGATCGTGATCGCTGTAGGCGGTGCCGGCAGGAGGATCTGGACACCGAGGCTGACCGCAACCCGGTCCAGGCGTGGGACCTGTCCGGCATCGCCGAGCACTACCAGGCTTTCATCAGCCGTTGGAGCGGCTTGCTTCCGCACATCAGCGCCGACGACGTCTCCGGTGCCGATGCGGTGCGCGCCCGGACCGAGGTCATGCACGCCTACCGGCACTTCCCCATCCTGGACCCGTTGCTCCCCATCGGGCTGCTGCCGCCCGGCTGGCCCCGGTCACGGGCGTGGGAAGTCTGCGTCGCGGTGTACGACGGTCACCTCCAGCCGGCCCAGGACCATGTCCGCCCTGTGGTGACCCGATTCGCTGAGGGGCCGCATCTCGACATCAGGGCCCATACGATCGCCGGCATGAGTGCGGGTATCGGCCACGGCTGACGACGGACCACCGCGAGCGTGACCGGACGGACCGCGCAGACGCCACACAGCGCCTCCCGCCCCTGCGATCTGTCGAATGCGCGTCGAAGGCAACAGAGTTGGGCGCCGAAGATTGACAGATCGGCACCCGATCGGGAATCTGACTGTTGCAAGACCACGTGGGAACGCTCCCAGAGGCGCCGGCGCACGACGAGTGGAAGGAGAGGCAGCGCTGCGACGCCTCCGCGGAATTCCCATCTCCTGGCGAGCAGGTGGGCGCGACGCGCCGTGTCTCTGCTCGCAGGACCACGCCTCATCGATCACCACCACGGCGCCGCCCACGGGCAAGACCGGTACGTCCTCCACCCTGCGCGACACGCCGACCTGACCACCCCCACGGCTGCTCCCCCGACCACCTCGGTCAGCGTCACCGGCGCAGCATCGCCCATGCCCCCTTCCCGGCACCTGCCCGCGCAGCGCTCCGCACCCCCCCCACAGCAGGAGTCTTCATGACCATGCAACGGCGTAGTTTCCTGACCCTGAGCGCGGCCGGAGCCGCGGGCGTGGGCATGTCCCTGCTCGGCACGGGACAAGCAGGTGCCACCGCGAGGGCCGGCGCTCCGGCCCAGCGGTTCGCGGTCGGCGTGCGCCAGTACGCCTGGAGCCGCGGCGGACGCTGGTGAACCACGGACGCAACCTCAGTGGCCAGGACGTCCACAACGGCAACCCGTCCAAGGACGTCTCCGAGGTCGGACCCTCGCCCTGAACACGGCCGGGGTTCCGCTGGCCGGCCACATCAACACCGTGGCCCGCGACCGCCTTAGCTCCGACGCCACTTCCAGCACCACCACCTGGGAATCCGTCCTGAGCTGAGGAGCAACCACGCCCGGCGCCCGGCCGTGGCGCGCATTGGCTGTGTACGTTCCCAGGCTGGGCGCCGGAACCACACCCCCGAATACCCGGCGGCTCCGGCCGCTCGCACTCGGGCACAGGTCCGCTTGAGGGCCGACACCCTCGAGGCTGGAAGAAGAGAGGAAAGCTCATGGTTTCACTAGCAGGGAAGATCAGAGCCGTTTTCCTTGCCGTCCTGTTGACGGTTGCCGCATCCGTGTACGGAGCGGCACATCAGGCATCGGCCGACACCGTGGCGCAGTCGAGCGCTTCGCAGATCGTGGCCGACATGGGCGCGGGATGGAATTTGGGGAACCAGCTCGAAGCCACCACCAACGGATACCCCAGCGAAACGGCGTGGGGCCAGCCGACCGTAACGCAAGCCCTCATCGACAAAGTCAGGGCGGCAGGGTTCAAGACGATCCGGATCCCGGTCTCCTACCTGGGATACATAGGATCCGGCCCGAATCACACGATCAATCCCTCCTGGTTGAACCGAATCCAAGAAGTCGTTAACTACGCCTACAACAGGGGCCTGCATGTAGTGATCAACATGCATGGCGACGGCTACAAGAACATCAACGGCTCCTGGCTGATCTGCGATTCGCCCTCCCAGACGACGATCAAGGCCAAGTACGAGAAGGCTTGGCAGCAGATCGCGAACAGGTTCAAGAACTACGACCAGCGCCTGATCCTGGAGTCCATGAACGAGGAGTTCGACGGGCAGTACGGCAACCCGACCCAGCCGTGCTACTCGAACATCAACAGCTACAACCAGATCTTCGTGGACACCGTGCGGAAAACCGGCGGCAACAACAGTTCGAGGTGGCTGCTCATCGCCGGCTGGAACACGAACATCGATTACACCGCGGGGAATTACGGCTTCAAGCTTCCGTCCGACCAGTATCGATCCCCCTCCATTCCCGCCAACGAGCGCCGCATCATGATTTCCGTCCATCACTACAGCCCGTGGGACTTCGCCGGAGAGGAAAGCGGCACCATCACGCAGTGGGGGCGAGCGGCGACCAATCCATCGCGAACGTCGACCTGGGGACAGGAAGATTATCTGGATTCGCAGCTCAAAAAGATGTATGACACCTTCGTCACGAAGGGGTATCCGGTGGTTGTCGGCGAGTACGGTGCGATCGACAAGTCGTCGTTCGATTCGTCGAACAACAGGTATCGCGCGGACTTCGCACGGGCCGTCGTGGCCACGTCCAAGAAATACGGGGCGGCCACCATCTACTGGGACAATGGCACAACCGAACGGTACGGGTTCGGACTCTTCAACCGGCGCTCCCTCACGGTGACTCAGCAGGGCATCATCAACGCCATCATGAGCGGCGTCAGTGGCAGTGCTGCCGGCACCGGCCTTCCGTCCGGCACATAGCAGATCAGGGGCCCGGCTACGGGTAGTACCTCGGTGGGCGCGCAGTGCGGCCGGGTGGAAGCGATGCCACACGGTGTGCGATCTCGTCCAACTGCGCGCCGACCGGTAGGAGAAGCCACGCTGCTCCGCATCTGCGAGTACGTCGTACAAACCGCTCCCCGGGCGGCACGCAGCCGCTGCGGCGGGGACCGGGTACCCGCCGTAGTTCGTACGAGGGCAGCCGACCTCAAGGTGGCTGATCACGCCGAGGACGCCGGGGTACCCTCACCGCGGCGGGAGGGCAGGGCCGGAACGCGGCAGCGTCTTCGCCCTCGCAAGGGCCCAACCCGTCCTCAACTCGGCGGACTGGAGATCGTGGGCCGCCCTGCCTCCACGGCCTCGGCGACCTGGGCCGTCGTCTCCCTCAGCCACATGTGCGCCGCGTCGTGCATGTGGACCGGATGCCACCACATGGCCTGCTGGATCGGCACGGCGTCATAGGGCGGTTCCATGATGCGGACGTGTGCGAGTCCGTCCAGCTCGTCGGCGAGACGCCTCTGAAGGAGAGCTACCCGGCGGGTGCCCGCGACCAGGAGTGGCATCAGCTGGAAACTGTCGACGGAGACCGCCACGCGCGGCTCGATGCCGAGCGTGGCAATCTGGCGGGCGGCGGGGGCGTCGTAGGCTCGTTGGTACGTCACCCATGGCAGTCGGGCCAGGTCGTCGAGGGTGAGTTGCTCGCCGACCTCGGGGTTGTCGTCGGCGACGAGGAAGACCCAGCTGTCCTGGTAGAGCTCGACCGTGGGGAAGCCGCGAATGATGCCGTGGGGCAGCAGTAGCCCGTCCACGGTGCTGAGCAGAGACCCGGTACTGTCGATGATTTCGTTCGGTACCTGTTTGAACCTGAGCCGGATGCCTGGTGCCTCGGTTTGGATGGTGCGGGCGAGCTCGGCGCCGAAGACGGCAACCGCATAGTCCGAGGCGATCAGCGTGAACTCATGTTCCTCGCGGGAGGGGTCGAATTCGGCCTGACTGGCGAAGACGCGCTCCAGCAGGTCGCATGCGGTGGTGGTTCGGTCGAGGAGGGCCTGCCCGAGGGCGGTCAGTTCGTACCCTCCGCCCACCCGGGCGAGCAGGTCGTCGTCGAAGTGGCGGCGCAGCCGGGCCAGGGCCGCGCTCATCGCGGGTTGACTGAGCCCGATGCGCTGGCCGGCCCTGGTGACGTTGCGCTCCTGCAGGAGGGCGCGCAGGGCAACGACGAGGTTGAGGTCCAGGCTGGCCAAGTTCACGAAGCATCCCAATTCCGGAGCCGGCACCATCGGTATTCACCGGCTGGATTCCTATATACAGGAAATCGATTTCCCTGATTGCAATCTACGGGCCAGGTTAGTGGCACCGCAATCGGGAGGAACTCTCTGTGACATCCGCAGCCACGTCGCCACTCTTCACCCCCTTCTCCGGACCGTTCGCCATCGGCACCCTTTCGGCACCGGGCGCGACCAGGTTCCCCGGCCTCGTGGCTCCGGACGGCCAGGTGCTCGACCTGCGTACGGCACTGGGTGAACCCGCGCTGACGACCCTTACGCTCCTGGAGCGCTGGGACGAGACGTTGCCCCGCCTGCACGCTCTCGCGACGGATCCGGCCGGCGCATGGCTGTCGCTCGATGACCTGCGGGTGCACGAGCCCGTCGAGCCCCGGCAGATCTTCCAGTCCGGCGCCAACTACCGGCAGCACGTGATCGACCTGGCGGTCGCACACCGCGCCCCGGACGCCCCGGGCACCGTCGAGGAGGCCCGCGCCGAGGTCGCGGCGGTCATGGACAAGCGGGCCGCCAAGGACCTCCCGTACGTCTTCATCGGCCTGCCGACCACGATCAGCGGTCCCTACGACGACGTGGTACTGCCCGCCTGGGCCCAGAAGCCCGACTGGGAACTGGAACTGGCCGCGGTGATCTCCCGCCCCGCCTACCGGGTCACCGTGGAGGAAGCCCTGGAGTACGTCGTGGGTTACACCATCGCCAACGACCTCACCGACCGCGCGAGCGTCTTCCGCCGGGACATGCCCCCGATCGGCACCGACTGGCTGCGCAGCAAGAACGCCCCCGGCTTCACCCCGCTCGGCCCGTGGATCGTCCCGGCCGGCTCCATCGCCGACCCCTCCGATCTGCGGGTCACCCTGAAACTCAACGGCGAGACCATGCAGGACGAGTCCACCAACGACATGATCTTCGGCGTCGCACGGTTGGTCTCGTACATTTCCCAGACCGCCCGACTGCTTCCCGGCGACCTGGTTCTGACCGGCAGTCCGGCCGGCAACGGCATCCACTGGGGCCGGCTGCTGCGCGACGGCGACGTGATGGACGGCTCGGTCACCGGGCTGGGCGCCCAGCGCACCCGCTGTGTCGCGGAGGAGACCGGATGAGCGCCGGTCGTATCGACCGTACGGATCCCGAGGGGGCGATCGCCGAGGCCGCGAAGGCGTACTCGAACTGGGGCCGCTGGGGCGAGGACGACGTGCTCGGCACGCTCAACTTCCTCGACGAGGCCAAGCGCCGCGAGGGCGCGGCCCTGATCCGCGACGGTGTCAGCTTCTCCTTGTCACAGGCCTTCGACATGGACGGCCCGCAGAAAGGCTGGCGGCGGCGTACGAACCCGGTGCACACCATGCTCGCCACCGGCACCGACGCCGCTCTGGGCGGTCAGGGCTTTCCGCACGGTTTCGGTGGGGCCGACGACGTGATCGCCATGCCCCTGCAGTGCTCCACCCAATGGGACGGGCTCGGGCACATCTTCGATCACGGCATGGCGTGGAACGGCCGCCCGGCGGAGAAGGTCGTCACCTCCGAGGGCGACCTGGTCACCGGCATCGAGCACATGGCTCCGCACGTCGCCGGGCGGGGCGTCCTGCTCGACGTGGGCCTGGTCATCGGCCAGGACGGCGAACTGCCCGACGGCTTCGCCATCACCGAGGAGCACCTGACCGCGACCGCCGCCTCGCACGGCGTGACCGTCGGTCGCGGCGACCTGGTCCTCGTGCTCACCGGGCGGCTGGCCCGCGCCCGTCGCGAAGGCTGGGGCGACTACGCGGGCGGGCCGGCGCCGGGGCTGAGCTTCAGTACGGCCGGCTGGCTGCACCGGAGTGAGATCGCCGGGATCGCCACCGACACCTGGGGCTTCGAGGTGCGGCCCAACGAGTTCGACCACGCCTTCCAGCCGCTGCACCAGGTCGCCATCCCTCACATCGGTCTGCTCATCGGTGAGATGTGGGACCTCGACGCCCTCGCCGCACATTGCGCCGCCGACGGCCGGTACGAGTTCTGGCTCACCGCCGCGCCACTGCCCATCACCGGGTCCGTCGGCTCACCGGTGAATCCCATCGCCGTCAAGTAACGCCCTGGACTGCCGGGCGGGCCGCGCCCGGACGGCTACGCCACCCTGCCCGCCAGGGCCGCAACACCCCCTCTGTCGCTCGAAGTTGAACGGCACCATCTCAGGGAGAACCCATGAACGACCCCCGTCCCCGCACCGTCCTCGTCATAGGCGGCGGCGCGTCCGGCAACGCCGTGACCGTGCTGCTGCGGCGGGCGGGCATCGCCGTGGACCTGATCGAGGCCAAACCCGACTGGAACGTGCTCGGCTCCGGCATCACCCTCCAGGGCAACGCGCTGCGCGTGCTGCGCGAAGTGGGCGTATGGGACAAGGTCCGGGAGAGCGGCTACGCCGTCGACACCGTCGGCCTGGCCGCGCCCGACGGGACCGTGTTCCACGTCCAGCAGGACATCCGCACCGGTGGGGACGACCTGCCCCCGATCTTCGGCATGCAGCGGCCCCGGCTCCAGGAGATCCTGTGTGAGGCCGTCCTCGAGAGCGGCGCGACGGTACGCCTCGGCACCACCGCCGAGGAACTGGTCCAGGACACGTCCGGCGTCACCGCCCGGTTCAGCGACGGCACAGAGGGCCGCTACGACCTCGTCATCGCCGCCGACGGCGTCAGCTCTCGCACGCGCGCGATGATCGGCATCAGCGACAAGCCCGAACCGACCGGCATGGCCATCTGGCGCGTCCCCGCGCCCCGCCCCGAGGGCGTGGAGCGCATGCAGCTGTCCTACGGCGGACCGTGCTACATCGCCGGCTACTGCCCCACCAGCAAACACACCATCTACGCCTACCTCGTCGAGGCCAACCGCGAACGCGCCGTGATCGACCCGGCCTCGTACGCGGACGAGATGCGGCGGCTGGCCGCGCCCTACGGGGGTGCGTGGCCGGAGATCGCCGCGAGCATCACCGACCCCGCCAAGGTCAACTACACCTGGTTCGACCGGCTGCTCGTCGAGGGCTCCTGGCACCGCGGCCGGGTCGTCCTGATCGGTGACGCGGCCCACGTCTGTCCCCCCACGCTCGCCCAGGGCGCGGCCATGTCGCTGGAGGACGCCTCCGTACTGGCCGAGATGCTGAGCGAGGAGCAGGACTGGAGTTCCCTCGACGCCCTGCTGACCGGCTTCTACGAACGCCGGATCGACCGTGTCCGCATGGTGGTCGAAGCATCCGTGCAACTCGGTCAGTGGCAGTTGGACGGCGTTCGTGACGCCGACGCACCCGGTCTGATGGGCCGCACGATGTCAGTCCTGAAGGAGACCCCGTGAACTCCGTGAACCCCGTGAGTTCCCAGAACAGCGCACCCACGATCGACGTCCACGCGCACGTCCTGCTCCCTCAGGTCGAGGACGCCGTCGCCGGACACCCCGGGCTGGCCGCGGCCCGCGATCTCGACGCCCGCCGCAACGGCCCCGAGGCCATCGCCGTCAGCGGCCCGATGTTCCGGGACCGCTTCCCGATGCTGACCGACGTCAAGGCCCGGCTCGCCGCGATGGACGCCTCCGGGGTCGACGTCCAGCTGGTCTCGCCGTCTCCGTCGCACTACCACTACTGGGCCGACGAGGACCTGGCCCGCACGGTGTGCGAACTGGCCAACGAGGGCACCGCCGCGCACGTCGCCCAGGCCCCGCCGCGGTTGCACGGCCTCGGCCTCGTCCCGCTCCAGCACCCGGGCCTCGCCGTCGAAGCCCTCGATCACGCCCTCGGCCTGGGCCTGCGCGGTGTCGAGGTCTCCAGCCACGCACCGGGACTCGAACTGTCGGACCCCGCGTACGAACCTTTCTGGGCACGGGCCGAGGAAACCGGCGCGATCCTCTTCCTGCACCCCTTCGGCTGCACGCTCGACGAGCGCCTCAACCGGTGGTACCTGTCCAACACCGTCGGCCAACCGACCGAGAACGCCGTCGCGCTGTCCCAGCTGATCTTCTCTGGAGTCCTGGACCGGCACCCGGGGTTGCGGATCGTCGCCGCCCACGGCGGCGGCTATCTGCCCACCCACATCGGCCGCTCCGACCACGCCTGGCGCGCCCGCACCGACACCCGCGGCTGCGCGCACCCGCCCAGCAGCTATCTCAAGCAGCTGTACTTCGACTCCCTCGTCCACGACCCGGACGTCCTGCGCGAACTGATCCGGGTGGCCGGCCCCGACCGGGTGCTGCTCGGCTCCGACTTCCCCTTCGACATGGGCACCGACGACCCGCTCGGCGCTCTGCGCGACGTCACGGACCTGCCCGCCCTCCACTTCCACGCCGTACGCGGCGGCAACGCGGCAGCGCTGCTGCGTCTCACCTGAGGAGCCCGACATGACCAACCGTCTGCTCACCCACCTGCGGCACGTCGACCTCGCCGTGCCGGACTACGACAAGCAGCTCGACTTCTACGCCGGCGTCTGGGGCCTGACCAAGGTCGCCGAAGACTCCGGCATCTCCTTCCTGGCCGCCGAGGGCTCCCCCGAGCAGTACATCGTCCGGCTCCGCAAGGCCGAGGAGAAGCGCCTCGACCTTATCTCCTACGGCGCCGCGAACCCCGCCGACGTGGACACACTCGCCGAGCAACTGCTCGCGGGTGGAGTGCGGTTGATCTCCCAGCCGGGCAAGATCGACACCCCCGGCGGCGGCTACGGCTTCCGCTTCTTCGACATCGACGGCCGCACCATCGAGGTCTCGGCCGACGTCGAGGCACGCCGGCACCGTCGTATCGAGGAGAAGGAGTCCATTCCCGTCCGTCTCTCGCACGTCGTCCTGAACTCCCCCGACATCAACGCCACCCGCGCCTGGTACGAGCAGCACCTCGACTTCCGGCTGTCCGACACGATGGCCTTGCCGCACATGGGCGAGGTCATGCACTTCATGCGGATCAGCAACCAGCACCACTCCATGGCCATCGCCAGCGGTCCGCACACCTCCCTGCAGCACCTCTCCTTCGAGATGCGCGGCATCGACGAGTACATGCGCGGCTCCGGCCGCGTGATGCGCTCCGGCGCCCGCAAGATCTGGGGCCCCGGGCGACACATGGCGGGCGACAACACCTTCACGTACTTCCTCGACCCGCACGGCAACACCGTGGAGTACACCACCGAGCTCGAAAAGCTTGACGAGGACACCTGGCACCCGCACATCTACGACCTGACGAAGCCCGAGAACGCCGACCAGTGGGGCACGTCCAACCCGATGAACGAGATGGTCGCCAAGGAGATGCTCAACGACGTCGACCGCGGCGTCTTCGTCGCTCCGCCGGTCTGACGCCACCTCCTCAGGGGGCGTCGCGAGCCGCCAGGCCCTGACGTGCCGTCGGCGCCCCCGGTCAGTGTCAACCCACCAAGCTCCCTAGGAATGCCATGCGTTTCGCCACGTACGAACAGCAGGGCCGCAGCCGTCTCGCCACCGTCGAGATCAACGGCGCCCTCTACCCCTGCCCCGGCACTGGGACGCTGCTCGACCTGATCCAGGCCGGTCCCGAGGCACTGCGCGAGGCGGGCGACGCAAGCCTGGACGTGCCGCGCGGCCCGCACGTCTCCCAGGTGCGACTACTGCCGCCGCTCCAACCGCCGTCCGTACGCGACTTCGTCACGTTCGAGGAGCACGTCGAGGGTGTACGGCGCAGCATCGACGGGATCCCGTGCGCCCCGGACGCCTGGTACGACGCGCCCACCTTCTACTTCACCAACCCCTACGCGGTCATCGGCGCTCACGAAGACGTACCCGTGCCGCCCGGCAGCCAGGTGCTGGACTTCGAGCTCGAAGTCGCCGCGGTCATCGGCCGTGAGGGCCGCGACCTCAGCCCCGAGCAGGCCCGCGACCACATCATCGGCTACACCATCTACAACGACTGGTCCGCCCGCGACCTCCAGTCCCGCGAGATGCAGGTCAGCCTCGGCCCCTGCAAGGGCAAGGACACCGCCACCACCCTCGGCCCCTACCTCGTCACCGCGGACGAGCTGGAGCCTTACCGCGACAGCGACGGCTTCCTGCGCCTGGCGCTGACCGCCGAGATCAACGGCGAGGTCGTCGGCAAGGACCTGCTGTCCAACATGAGCTGGACCTTCGAGGAGATGACCGCCTACGCCTCCCGCGGCACCTGGGTCCGCCCCGGCGACGTACTCGGCTCGGGCACCTGCGGCAACGGCGGCTGCCTCGCCGAACTCTGGGGGGTACGCGGCCGCCAGGACCCGACGCCGCTCAAGCCGGGCGACACCGTCACCCTCACCGTCGAGGGCATCGGCACCGTCTCCAACACCGTGGTACCCGGTGCCGAACCGGTGGCCGTCCCTCGCGCCCGTACGCGTCCGCGAACGCGCCCATGAACCACGCGGCGTAGCGCAGCCGGCCGACAAGGCCGTCGTCACCAGGAGCCGCGCCCGAGCACGACACGGTCGAGGCGCCGGCACGGACGGGAGCGACCGCGACCGCCACCGATGTGACACAGGCACCCGGCCCACTACGTCACCCCCAGAATGATCGACGCCGGAGGCCACGCGCGCTGCTCGCCGGCGACCACCCCGATGCGCGCCATCGGCCGCCACATCCCACTCCGCCGGGCCTGCCTCCCTGACGAGGCCTCGTACTTCACCGGCGCCAGCCTCGACGGCGACTGGGCGACTGTGCTGCCCGGCTCCTCCGTTGACCCCCGGCCGGCCTCCGGCTGAAAGGACTCCGCACGTGAACAAGGTCAGCGCGAGCGCCACCGAGGCGGTCGGCGACATCTCCGACGGGGCCTCGCTCGCCGTTGGTGGCTTCGGTCTGGCATACCGGCCGCCCTCATCGGCGCCTTGCACGCCCAGGGCGCCACCGGCCTGGAGGTCGTCTCCAACAACTGCGGCGTGGACGGCCGGGGACTCGGCCTCCTGCTCGCCGACGGCCGCATCAGCCGCGTGACCGGCAGTTACGTCGGCGAGAACAAGGAGTTCGCCCGCCAGTACCTCAGCGGCGAGCTGGAGGTCGAACTCGTATCGCAAGGCACCCTGGCCGAGCGGCTACGGGCTGGCGGGGCCGGCATCCCGGCCTTCTACACACCGGCAGGCGTGGGCACGCAGGTCGCAGACGGCGGCCTGCCCTGGCGATACGCGGCGGACGGCAGCATCGCCCTCGCTTCCCCAGCAAAGGAGAAGCGGTCCTTCGGCGGCCGCGTGCATGTCCTCGAACACGGCATCACCACCGAGTACGCGCTCGTCCGCGCCTGGCGCGGCGACACTCACGGCAACCTGGTCTTCAACAAGGCCGCCGCCAACTTCAACCCGCTGGCCGCCATGGCCGGCCGCATCACGATCGCCGAGGTCGAGGAACTCGTAGAGCCCGGCGAGCTGCCCCCCGACGCGATCCATCTGCCCGGCGTCTTCGTCCAGCGGGTCCTCGCCCTCACGCCCGCGCAGGCCGCCGACGAACCGATCGAACGGCGTACGATTTCCGCGCCCGAGGCACGAGAGACGGTGCACAGCTGATGCCCTGGACCCGCGACCAGATGGCCGCCCGTGCCGCCGCCGAACTCACCGACGGCTCCTACGTCAACCTCGGCATCGGCCTGCCCACCCTCATACCGGGCCACCTCCCGCCCGGCGTCCACGTCGTCCTCCACTCCGAGAACGGCATCCTCGGCACCGGGCCCTACCCCAGCGAACACGACGTCGACCCCGACCTCATCAACGCCGGCAAGGAATCCGTCACCGTGCTCCCGGGAGCAGCCTTCTTCGACTCCGCCCTGTCCTTCGGAATGATCCGCGGCGGCCACATCGACACCGCCGTGCTCGGTGCCATGCAGGTCTCCGCGACCGCCGACCTCGCCAACTGGCGCTGTCACGTTGGTTGATCGGGTGGGATGATCTTCTGGTTGGATCGTGCTGGAGGGGGCTGTTCGTGGGGGCCGTGTCGGCGCTGTCGTACAAGGGGCACCGGTACCCGGTCGAGGTGATCTCCCACTGTGTGGGGCTGTACTTCCGTTTCCCACTGTCGTTTCGCGAGGTCGAGGAGCTCATGCTCGAGCGCGGGATCGTCGTCTCGTACGAGACCATCCGTCGCTGGTGCGCCAAGTTCGGGCAGGCCTACGCCAACGCCCTGCGACGCAGGCAGCCCCGGCCTGGTGACAAATGGCACCTGGACGAGGTCTTCATCAAGATCAACGGGCGGTTGCGGTACCTGTGGCGGGCCGTCGACCAGGACGGGATGCTGCTCGACATCCCCGTACAGAACCGGCGGGACACCGCCGCGGCCAAACGCTTCTTCCGCCGCCTGCTGAAGAACACGGGTGCGGTGCCGCGGGTGATCGTCACCGACAAGCTCCGCTCCTACGGCGCGGCCCACCGAGAGGTCATGCCCTCCGTCGAGCACCGGCAGTCGAAGTACCTGAACAACGGGGCGGAGAACAGCCACCAGCCCACCAGACAGCGCGAACGCGCGATGAAAGGCTTCCGCTCCATGGGCGGGGCGCAGCGGTTCCTGTCCACGTTCAGCGGCATCTCACCCCACTTCCGGCCCCGCCGTCATCTGATCCCCACATCCGACTACCGCACCGAGATGACCATCCGCTTCGCAATCTGGGAGCAGATCACCGGAGCCGCCGGCCTGCCCACCGCGCCGTGAGCACACAGCCGGAACCCGACTCCACCACGCCCCGGCACACCGTCAGACGACCCCACACTCAACAACGTGACAAGGCGGTTGTGGTGGTGCGCGCCTGATCGGCTCCCTGCACCGCCGCCATCGGGCCATCGAGTTCAAGAAGTTCCTGACCAAGCTCGACAAGGAAGTCCCCGCTGACCTCGATGTCCATCTGATCCTGGACAACTACGTCACCCACAAAACCCCCGCGATCAAGCAGTGGCTGCTGGCTCACCCGCGCTTCCGTCTCCACTTCACACCGACAAGTTCATCCTGGCTGAACCTGGTGGAGCGATGGTTCGCCGAGTTCACGCAGAAGAAGCTCAAGCGGGGCGTCCACCGCTCCGTCCAGGCCCTCGAACGCGACATTCGCGGCTGGCTCGCCGACTGGAACGACAATCCACGACCGTTCGTCTGGACGAAGACCGCCGACGAGATCCTCGACAAAGTCGCCGCCTACTGCCGACGAATCTCTGGCTCAGGTCACTAGACCGGGGCGTCTTCAAGGCCCGCGAGTTTGGCACCGGCAGCAGGCGTTCTGTGAGGTCTTCAACAGGTCGGCTGCTTGTGCGCCGGTGGGGGTGCGGGGGGTGCGGCGGTGGATTTCGTCGCCGTCGGCGCCGTTGTAGCGGACGAACCATGCGGTGCTCGCCCGCAAGGACGTCGTCTCCTAGGTCAACGGAGGATCTCCCACCGGTCTCGAAGGCCGCTGCCCGTGGCCGCTTCGAGACACTTCCGCAACGCCCCGTACCGCACGTTCGGGCCCCCCGCGCCGTCACAGTTGCAGGAAGCCGACGCCAACGGATGTAGGGGGCAGGGACGATGGAGCGGTTCCGGACACGAAAAGCGCTGCTCGCGCTCATGGCCGCGAGCGGACTGCTGCTCACCGCGTGCAGCGGGGGCGGCGACGGCAGCAAGGCCGCCGACCGCCCCGGGTACGGCGCGCGCGAGCCCGCACCCGCCCACGGCGACGAGGACGGCACGAGCGAGCGGGACGACCTCCGCGAAGACCCGGACCACCTCTCCACCTTCGCCCTGGACGTCGACACCGCCTCCTACGACTACGCTCGCCGCGCCCTCGCCGACGGCCGGCTGCCCGACCCGTCGACGGTCCGCCCCGAGGAGTTCGTCAACAGCTTCCGCCAGGACTACGAACGCCCCGACGGCGACGGCTTCTCGGTCACCGTCGACGGCGCCCGCACCGACGACGAGGACTGGTCCCTGGTCCGCGTCGGCCTCGCCACCCGCACTACGGAACGCGGCGGCGAACGCCCGCCCGCGGCCCTGACCTTCGTCATCGACGTCTCGGGATCCATGGACGAACCGGGCCGTCTGGACCTCGCCCGGGAGTCCCTGTCCGTGATGACGGACCGGCTGCGCGACGACGACTCGGTCGCGCTCGTCACCTTCAGCGACGAGGCCGAGACCGTCCTGCCCATGACCCGTCTCGACGGCAACCGCGACAAGATCCAGGACGCCATCTCCGACCTGGACACCCAGGACTCCACCAACCTCGGCGCCGGCGTCGAGACCGGCTACGAAACGGCCGTCGAGGGCCTGCGCGAGGGCGCCACCAACCGGGTCGTCCTCATCTCCGACGCCCTCGCCAACACCGGCGACACCGACGCGGACAGCATCCTGGAGCGCATCTCCGGCGAGCGCCGCGAGCACGGCATCACCCTCTTCGGCGTCGGCGTCGGCAGCGACTACGGCGACGCCCTGATGGAGCGGCTCGCCGACAAGGGCGACGGCCACACCGTCTACGTGTCCGACTCCGGCGAGGCCCGCAAGGTCTTCTCCGAGCAGCTCCCGCGCAACGTCGACCTCACCGCCCGTGACGCCAAGGCCCAGGTCGCCTTCGACCCCGAGACGGTCGAGGAGTTCCGCCTCATCGGCTACGACAACCGCCGGGTCGCCGACGAGGACTTCCGCGACGACCGGGTCGACGGAGGCGAGGTCGGCCCTGGCCACACCGTCACCGCCCTGTACGCCGTGCGCACCGAGCCCGGCGCCCGGGGCCACCTCGCCACCGCCACCGTCCGCTGGCTCGACCCCGAGACCCGCGACCCGCACGAGGAGACCGGCGACCTGGAGGCCGACGCCCTCGACGACTCCGTCTGGAGCGCGAACCGCGGCCTGCGGACCGCCGCCACGGCCGCCTACTTCGCCGACGCCCTCGGCCACGGTGACCACGACCTGCCCGACGCGCCACGGCTGGACGAACTCGCCGACCACGCCGACGACTTGGCCGACAGCACGGAGAGTGAGGAGATTCGCGGGCTCGCCGAGGCAATCGACACCGCGAAACGCATGATGTGACCCCCGCGCCCATTGACCCAGGCTTACTTATGAGTAAGTTGACTCCAGAGTAAGTAGGTACGGCAGCACGTCAGTCTCATCCGCGACCGGGAGCCGTCATGGGCGTACGCAAGGATCTGCAACGGGCGAAACACCGCACCGACCTGGCGATCCGCACGAAGGCCGAGACCGTCAGGGACGAGCGGGGCGTCGTCCGCGAGACCCGCACGGCTCCCCTCGCACCCCGCCCGACGACCGGCAGCATCGCCGACCTCCCCTACACCAACGCGGCCGAGGCCCCCGACGCCGTGGTCCTGCGCCGCGAGCGGCACGGCGGCTGGCAGCCCGTCACGGCGGCGGCCTTCGCCCGCGAGGTCACCGCCGTGGCCAAGGGCCTGATCGCGGCCGGCCTCGAACCCGGCGGCCGCGTCGCCGTGATGTCCCGCACCCGCTACGAGTGGACGGTCCTGGATTTCGCGATCTGGTCGGCGGGCGGCCAGACCGTTCCGGTCTACGCCACCTCCTCGGCCGACCAGGTGGAGTGGATCGTCCGCGACTCGGGCGCCCGCCACGTGGTCACCGAGACCGCCGCGAACGCGGACACCGTCCTGACCGGCACGGCCGCCCACCCCGAGCCCCCGCGCGTCTGGCAGTTGGACGCCGGCGCGCTCGACGAGCTCACCGCCCTCGGCCGGGACGTCCCCGACGAGGAGGTCACCAAGCGCCGCACCGCCCTGACCCCGGACGTCACCGCGACCCTCTGCTACACCTCCGGCACCACCGGCCGCCCCAAGGGCTGCGTCCTCACCCACGCCAACCTGCACGCCGAGGCCGCCAACACCGTCGAACTGCTGCACCCGCTGTTCAAGGAGGTCACCGGCGAGACCGCCTCGACGCTCCTCTTCCTCCCGCTCGCGCACATCCTCGGCCGTACCCTGCAGATCGCCTGCCTGATGGGCCGCATCGAGATCGGCCACTGCCCGAGCATCAAGCCCGACGAACTCCGCCCGGCCCTCAGGGCGTTCCGCCCGACCTTCCTGGTCGGCGTCCCGTACCTATTCGAGAAGATCCACGACACCGGCCGCGCCACCGCCGAGAAGCTGGGCCGGGGAGCCTCCTTCGACCGCGCCCACCGCATCGCGGTCCGCTTCGGCGCGGCCCACATGAACCGGTTCCTGGGCAAGGGCCCCGGACCCGGCCCCGGCCTCCGCGCCGCCTGGGCCCTCTACGACCTGCTGGTCTACCGCCGCATCCGCAAGGAACTCGGCGGCCGCGTGCGCTACGCCATCAGCGGCGGCAGCCCTCTCGACCGCGACCTGAACCTCTTCTTCTACGCGGCCGGCATCCTCATCTACGAGGGCTACGGCCTCACCGAGACCACCGCCGCCGCCACCATCGTCCCGCCCCTGGACCCCCGCCCCGGCACGGTCGGCCTCCCGGTCCCCGGCACCGCCGTCCGCATCGCCGACGACGGCGAGGTCCTCATCAAGGGCGGCATCGTCTTCGGCGCCTACTGGAACAACCCGGCCGCGACCGGGGAGGTGCTGGACGACGGCTGGTTCGCCACCGGCGACCTCGGCTCACTCGACGAGGACGGCTACCTCACCATCACCGGCCGCAAGAAGGACATCCTCGTCACCACCGGCGGCAAGAACGTCTCCCCGGCCGTCCTGGAGGACCGCCTGCGCAGCCGCCCGCCCGTTGGCCAGTGCCTCGTCGTCGGCGACAACCGCCCCTACGTCGCCGCCCTGATCACCCTCGACCCGGAAGCCCTCGCCCACTGGCTGGCGGTCCGCAAACTCCCCGCCGACACCCCGCTGTCCGAGCTGGTCCACGACGAACGCCTGCGCGCCGACGTGCAGAAGGCGGTCGACCACGCCAACGAGGCCGTCTCGCGCGCCGAGTCGATCCGCGCGTTCACCCTCGTCGAGGGCGACTTCACCGAGGAGAACGGGCTGCTGACCCCGTCCCTGAAGGTCAAGCGCCAGGCGGCGACGGCGGCATACGCGGACGTCATCGAGGCCCTGTACGCGAACAAGCCCTGAACTGCTCGTCAACGTGGAGTTCTCGTCGGGCCAGTGCTGATCCAGGGAGCGCTGGGCACCGAAGTCGATCTGGACGGTGCCGATGAGGTCGACCGTGTCGGGGGCCTCACCGTCGTCGGGGTCACCGCAGGCGAAGTGCCTCTCCGTCCTTCGAACGGGTGAAGGTCCTCATCTCTGCGCAACCCCCGGGCCCGGGTGCTTGTCCTGCACAGGCAACACCACCCGCTCAACCAGGGGGAGCCCGCTCTTGCGCAAGAACCTCGTCACGGCGGCCGCTGTCGCGGCCGGCGCGCTGACCGCTCTGTCCTTCGTTCCCGCACACGCTGCCGAGTACAGCTCGGCGTTGAAGATCCGCGGAGTTCAGTACGACGCGCCGGGCCGCGACTCCAACAGCTGCTCCTCGGGCAACACCGACGAGGAGTACCTGACGGTCAAGAACTACTCCTCCCGCTCGACGATCAACCTCAAGGGCTACGTCGTCGAAGACGCCACCGGCAACCGCTTCACATAGTCACCGCCCACCACTACCTGCAGCCCGGTGACTATGTGAAGCTGCGCGGCGGCCACGGCACCGACTCCGACACCCACAACGTCGTCTACCGCGACAACTGCAACTTCCTGTGGAACAACGACAAGGACACCATCTACCTGCACAAGCCCTCGGGCAGCCGCGCCGACGTCCACGCCTACACCAACCGCAACGACGACCCCGACGGCAACGGCTACATCAACTTCCACGGCTGAAGCCACCCCACCCAGCCCCGGCCCCGCTGCCCGCCTCAGCCCATGGCTGGGGCGCTGAGGCGAAGGTGCCAGGACTGCGATCCCAGCGCATCAGTGCCCAGCGCACCACAGCCCGGCTGGTCGGCGAACACACCGAACACCGCGCAGCTTCACCCTCTCGCTCGCACGAATCGAGGCTTGAGCCACCGCTGCCCGCCACAGAGGAGAGAGCTGCTGTGGTAATGGGGCACTCGAAGAAACAACGAGTTCCATGAGCGAGAAAGAGGGACGTCCGCACAGCAACGAGGACGCCGCCCCGTTATGTTTTCCGCGGTTCCGCAACGGGACCGCTGGCCTCCGGGCCCGGCATGACTGTTGCCCCCTGTCGAACGGATGACCTGGGGGGTGGTGTCACCGGGCCCGGGAGGTGCCGTCGGAGACGCTGATGAGAGGCCCGGCCGCCATCCGGTCCGGCGCAATGCCGGACAGTTCGCGGGCGGCAGGTCTGCATAACGTGGATGCGCGCGTACGACACCACCGCCAAGGCCGGCACGTTCAACTCCCCGGGAAGGGCGCGATGTTCGACACCGAAGACGTGGGCGTGTTCCTCGGCCTGGACGTCGGCAAA
>NZ_JASKMS010000005.1:268020-378981 GCF_030124145.1 Streptomyces sp. 378 | reverse complement strand
GTCCCAGAACTCGAACATGTTGTCGACGTCGATGCCGAAGTCCGCGACCTTCTCGGCGTTCGTCGACAGCGCCACGAAGTGCTGGGCGACGGCGGCGTCGTCACCGAGCGCGTCCAGCAGCCAGGAGCGGGCCGAGGTGGCGTTGGTGACCGTCTCGATGGTGGTGAACGTCTTGGAGGCGATGACGAACAGCGTCTGTGCCGGGTCCAGGTCCCGGATCGCCTCGTGCAGGTCGGCGCCGTCCACGTTGGACACGAAACGCACCGTCAGCGAGCGGTCGGTGAAGGCGCGCAGCACCTCGTACGCCATCGCCGGCCCGAGGTCGGAACCGCCGATGCCGACGTTGACGATGTTCCGGATCCGCTTGCCGGTGTGGCCGGTCCACTCGCCCGAGCGCACCCGGTTCGCGAAGTCCGCCATCTTGTCGAGCACGGCGTGCACTTCCGGCACCACGTTCTCGCCGTCGACCTCGATGACGGCGTCCCGCGGGGCGCGCAGCGCGGTGTGCAGCACGGCCCGGTTCTCGGTGGTGTTGATCTTCTCGCCGCGGAACATGGCGTCCCGGAGGCCGAAGACGTCGGTGGCGGCGGCCAGTTCGCGCAGCAGCCGCAGTGTGTCGTCGGTGACGAGGTGCTTGGAGTAGTCGACGTACAGGTCGCCGACCCGGAGGGTGTACGCGGTGCCGCGGCCGGAGTCGGCGGCGAACAGCTCACGCAACCCGACTTCGCCCAGTTCCTCGCGGTGCTTGGCCAGTGCCGCCCACTCGGACGTCTGGTTGAGCCTGGTGCGGCCGTCTGCGTTCATCTCGGACTTCAGCCTTCTTTCCTGTGCTGCCTGCGTACCTTGCCCCGCTGCCGGTCCCAACCTAATGGAGCCGCCCGTGACATCGGCTGCCGCGGCGCCGTCCACCGGCTCGACAACAGATACGTTCACCTTGCGCACGGGTATCAGCGCGACCACGGCGAGGACGAAGAAGGCGGCCGTGAGCAGCGGCGGCGTGTTCGGCCCCCAGGCGGCGGCGACGGCTCCGCCGAGCAGGGCGCCGACGGGCACCCCGGCGAAGGCCAGGGTCCGGAAGGCCGAGCTGACCCGGCCCAGCAGCCCGGCCGGGCTGCGCTCCTGCATGAGCGTCGTCGTGTTGACGTTCCACACCATGCCCAGAAGCCCGAACACGGCCAGCGCGCCCACCAGCACGGCCAGGCTGCGTACCGTGCCCATGACGACGAGGAGCACGGTCTGCACCGAGCCGGCGAGCAGCACCGACCGCAGCCGGCCGAGCCGCGCCACCATGCGGCCGTTCACCGCTCCCCCGGCCAGGCTGCCCAGGGTGAAGGCGGTGCCCGCCGCCGCGTATCCGGCCGGGCCCGCCCGGAGCCAGTCGGTGACGAGGAGGACGAGCATGGCGAGCTGGGTGCCCATGCCCACGTTGCACAGGGCCGTGGCGGTGCACAGGGCGCGCAGGGCGCGGTCCCGCCACAGGGTGCGCAGGCCCTCCGCGATCTCCCGGCGCAGGGTGCTGCCCGCCGGTCGCGGCGTCGGGTCGGAGGCGGCCGCCGGCAGGGCGGCGATCAGTGCGGCGGCCACGAGGAAGGTCACGGCGTCGACCGCGAACGGCACGGCCGTCCCGGCTGCCAGCAGCAGCGGCACGGCGGGGCCGCCGACGAGGCCGCCCACGATGCGCTGACCGGTCATCAGCCGGGCGTTGGCGCTGCCGAGCGCCTCCCGGTCGACCAGGGCGGGCAGCAGTGCCGTGGCGGCGTTGTCGAACACGGTCTGGAGGGTGGTGAGGGCGACGGCCAGCACGATGAGGAGGCCGATCGAGGCGTGTCCGAGTGCGACGGCCAGCGCGAAGGCGGCGACCAGCAGCCCGCGCAGGGCGTCCACCCTCCACATGGCCCGCCGCTGGTCCACGCGGTCGGCAACCGCCCCGCCGAGCAGGCCGAAGACGATCCAGGGCAGATAGCCACAGGCCGTGACGGAGGCGATGAGGAGCGGATCGTCGGTCAGGGTGACGGCCAGCAGGGGCAGCGCGGCCGTCCGCAGCGCGTCGCCGAAGCTGGACAGCACGGCGGCGCTCCACAGCCGTCCGAAGCCCCCGCGCCACGCGGGCGCGCACGCCGCCCCACCCACCTCGACCGCCGCCACCGCTCCCCCTCCACGGTTCGTCCGATGCACAAACCGTAGGGGGCACCACTGACAATCGGTCGGCGGCGAAGGCCGGGAGGCGGCTCCGGCCGGGCACCCGATGGTGCCCGGCCGGTGTGACGTCCAGGGGGTGTTCCGAAAGTCCGGGTGCCGTGGGTGCTGTGCGGGACTTTCGAAGACCCTCTAGATCTCGCCCCGGAGTTTGGCGAGCGCCTCGGCGAGGATCGCCTCGCCGTCCGCGTCGCTGCGCCGCTCCCGTACGTACGCCAGGTGCGTCTTGTAGGGCTCGGTGCGCGGCGGGTCCGGCGGGTTGTCCCGGTCCTGGCCTGCCGGAAAGCCGCAGCGGGGACAGTCCCAGGTATCGGGCACCTGCGCGTCGCTGGCGAAGCTCGGCTGGGTCTCGTGTCCGTTGGAGCACCAGAAGGAGATGCGCAGCCGCGGCGCGGACTCGCCGCGCTCGGCCTCGCCCATCGGCCCCGCCCCGACCCGGCTTCCCCGGATCGCGTTGCCACTTGCCACGGTCGTAACTCCCTGCGTGATGGTGCCGCGAAGCGAGTCGGCGTTCCGCTTCGCTGCGAGCGCCTCAGTCTACGTAAGGCCCAACGCGCGTCCAGTGATTGGAGTTACAACCCTCACACCTAGACGCAAGCCCCATGATAGGCCGCGCTCAGCTGCGCGTACCGGACATGGGGCCTTACGTACGAGTTCCGTGCGGATTGCGGCTCGGTCAGTTGTTCACCTTCATCAGGATGCCGAGCACGACGATGCACGCGAACCACAGCAGACCGATCACGACGGTGATCCGGTCGAGGTTGCGCTCGGCGACCGAGGAGCCGCCGACGGAGGACTGCATGCCGCCACCGAACATGTCGGAGAGGCCGCCGCCCTTCCCCTTGTGCATCAGCACCAGCAGCATCAGCAGCAGGCTGAAGAAGATCAGGGCGATCGAGAACCCCAAAACCACGGCTGGACCAACTTCCTCGGATTCGGACGGACGACGCGGGGTCCAGCACAGCGCTGGACCCCGCAAGGGTACGACGGATCGTCGCTACGGCATACTCGCGATGCGCCGGGTCGCCTCCGGGGCGCTCACTGGTCGCGGAAGCGCACGATCTTGACGAACTCGTCGGCGTCCAGTGAGGCGCCGCCGACCAGGGCACCGTCGATGTCGGCCTGGGCCATGATCTCCGCGACGTTGCCGGCCTTGACCGAGCCGCCGTACTGGATACGGATCTTGTCGGCCAGCTCCTGCGAGTACAGCTCGGCGATCTTGCCGCGGATCGCCGCGCAGACCTCCTGGGCGTCCTCGGCGCCGCAGACCTTGCCGGTGCCGATGGCCCAGACGGGCTCGTAGGCGATCACGACGGTCTCGGCCTGCTCGGCCGGGAGGTCCTTCAGACCGCCCTCGACCTGGGCGAGGGTGTGGGAGACGTGGTTGCCCGCCTCGCGGACCTCCAGTTCCTCCCCGACGCACAGGATCGGCGTCAGACCGTGCTTGTAGGCGGCCTTGACCTTGGCGTTCACCAGCTCATCGGTCTCGGCGTGGTACTGGCGGCGCTCGCTGTGGCCGATGGCGACATACGTGCACTTCAGCTTGGCGAGCATGGGGCCGGAGATCTCGCCGGTGAAGGCACCGCCGTCGTGCGCCGAGATGTCCTGGGCGCCGTACTTGATCTTGAGCTTGTCGCCGTCGACCAGGGTCTGCACGGAGCGCAGGTCGGTGAAGGGCGGCAGGACGGCGACCTCGACGGCCTCGTAGTCCTTGTCGGCCAGGGCGAAGGCGAGCTTCTGGACGTGCGCGATGGCCTCGAGGTGGTTGAGGTTCATCTTCCAGTTGCCCGCCATCAGCGGCGTGCGCGTGCTCATTGAGTTCAGTCCTCCAGTGCGGCGAGGCCGGGGAGCGTCTTGCCCTCGAGGTATTCGAGGGAGGCGCCGCCACCGGTCGAGATGTGGCCGAATGCGTTCTCGTCGAATCCCAGGATGCGGACGGCCGCGGCGGAGTCGCCACCACCGACCACGGTGAAGGCCTGGGAGTCGAGGAGGGCCTGGGCGACCGCCTTGGTGCCCTCGGCGAAATCGGGGTGCTCGAAGACGCCCATGGGGCCGTTCCAGAAGACGGTGGCGGCGTCGGCGATCTTCGAGGCGTACAGCGTGCGGGACTCGGGGCCGATGTCCAGCCCCATCTGACCGGCCGGCATGGCGTCCGCGGCGACGGTGCCGGGCCGGGCGGGGGCCTTGGTCTTGAGGTCCGGGAACTCCGGCGCGACCACGACGTCCACGGGCAGGACCAGTTCGACGCCGTTCTTCTCGGCGCGCTCGATGTACTCCCGGACGACCGGGAGCTGGTCCTCCTGCACCAGGGACGTGCCGATCTCGTGGCCCTTGGCCTTGAGGAAGGTGAAGACCATGCCGCCGCCGATGAGCAGGCGGTCGGCCTTGCCGAGCAGCTGGTCGATGACGGCGAGCTTGTCGGACACCTTGGCGCCGCCCAGGACGACCACGTAGGGCCGCTTGACGTCGTCGGTCAGCTTCCTCAGCACGCCGACCTCGGTGGCGATGAGGTGGCCGGCGTAGTGCGGCAGGCGGGCCGGGAGGTCGTACACGGACGCGTGCTTGCGGTGCACCGCGCCGAAGCCGTCACCGACGTAGACGTCGGCGAGGGCGGCGAGCTCGTCGGCGAAGGTGCCGCGCTCGGCGTCGTCCTTGCTCGTCTCACCGGCGTTGAAGCGCAGGTTCTCGACGACCGCGACCCGGCCGTCGGCGAGACCGGCGACGGTGGCACGGGCGGACTCGCCGATCGTGTCGGTCGCGAAGGCCACGTCCGCCCCGAGGAGTTCACCGAGGCGCGCGGCGGCCGGGGCGAGGGAGAAGGCCGGGTCCGGGGCGCCCTTGGGGCGGCCCAGGTGGGAGGCGACGACCACCCGGGCGCCCGCGTCGGCGAGGGCCTTGACCGTGGGCAGCACGGCGCGGATGCGGCCGTCGTCGGTGATGCGCGTGCCGTCCAGCGGCACGTTCAGATCGGCGCGGACGAAGACCCGCTTGCCCGCGACCCCTTCGGTGAGGAGTTCGTCGATCGTCTTCATGAGGGGACTCTCCTGAAAGAGCTCGTGAACGCTCGAAAGCGCTCTTGATCGAACAGCTCTGATCTGTACGTGACGCAGGGCTCGGGCGGCGCGTCCTCGCGCCGCCCGAGCCCTGCTGTCACACGGCCGTGCCTGCTCGGTTGATCAGAGCTGGTTGCCGACGAAGACCGTAAGGTCGACGAGGCGGTTGGAGTAGCCCCACTCGTTGTCGTACCAGCCGATGACCTTCACGTTCTTGCCCTCCTGGACCATGGTCAGGGAGGAGTCGAAGGTGCAGGACGCCGGGGCGTTCACGATGTCGGAGGAGACGATCGGGTCCTCGGTGTACTCGAGGATGCCCTTGAGCTCGCCCTCCGCGGCCTTCTGGAAGGCGGCGTTGACCTCTTCCTTGGTGACCTCGCGGCCGAGCTCCAGCACCAGGTCGGTGACCGAGCCGGTCGGGACCGGGACGCGCATGGCCATGCCGTCCAGCTTGCCCTTGAGCTGCGGCAGGACCAGCGCGGTCGCCTTGGCGGCACCCGTGGTGGTCGGAATGATGTTCTCGGCGGCGGCCCGCGCGCGACGCAGGTCCTTGTGCGGGAAGTCCAGGATGCGCTGGTCGTTGGTGTACGCGTGCACCGTCGTCATCAGGCCCTTGACGATGCCGAAGTTCTCGTCGAGGACCTTCGCCATCGGCGCCACACAGTTGGTGGTGCAGGAGGCGTTGGAGATGACGTGGTGGTTCGCCGGGTCGTACGTGTCCTGGTTGACGCCCATCACGATGGTGACGTCCTCGTCCTTGGCCGGAGCCGAGATGAGGACCTTCTTCGCGCCACCGGCGATGTGCTTCTCGGCGTCGGCCTTCTTGGTGAAGATGCCGGTCGACTCGATGACGACGTCGACGCCCAGCTCGCCCCACGGGATGTCGGCGGGGTTGCGCTCGGCGAGCACCTTGATGGTCTTGCCGTCGACCGTGATGGTGTCGGCGGTGTGGGTGACCTCCTGCTTGAGACGGCCCAGGATGGTGTCGTACTTCAGCAGGTGGGCGGTGGTCGCGGTGTCACCCAGGTCGTTGACAGCCACGATCTCGATGTCTGCACCCTGCTCCAGCAGCGCGCGGAAGTAGTTGCGACCGATACGACCGAAGCCGTTGATGCCTACGCGGATCGTCACGAACCGATCTCCTCGTTGGTACGCCGGCCACGAGGTGCCGGCGAGCTCTGTTTGGGATGTCCCCGACCGCCTACGACCCTACCTCTCGTAAGCCCTGGTAGTGACATCCAGATGCCTCATACACGGCAGGGCGGTCCGTACCCGCCAGTAGGGGTACGGACCGCCCACCACCGAGAGCGGGACCACTCGGTTCGGCCAGGGGACGTGTTTCCCTGGCGACCAGGGAAATCACCCGTCCAGGGAAGCGAGCGCCTTCCTCATCAGTGCCGCCCGGTCGGCAGCGCCGCCGACGTGCTCCAGGCCGAAGCCCAGCAGCACGGTGTCGTCCGTGGTGACGGCGCCGTACGTCTGGAACAGGGCGCCGGTGCGTGCCCAGTCCTTCAGGACGGCCGGGCTGCCCTCGGGCGGCCCGGTCACCTTCCAGGCGCCGAGCGAGGTCTCGAAGCCCTCGGTCTCCTTCGCCGTGCCGCCGACGACGAGCGAGGCGTCGTCGGCGAGGACGCCGTGCCCGCCGCTGCCCGGGTCGGTGACGTAGGCGATCGAGACCTCCACCGTCTTGCCGGCGTAGGCGCTCAGGTCGAAGTTCACCTGCTGCCAGCCGCTGGAGGCGCCGGTGAGGCTGTTCCACGTGCCGGTGGTGCCGGTCGCGGTGCAGCCGTCGGCCGCCACGGTCAGGTAGTGCTTCAGCCAGGGGTGCTCGTTGACGTAGAACCCGCCCTCGCACTCCGTGGGCACGGCGCTCCTGGTGGCGCCGCCCGCCTCGGGAAGGGTCGTCCAGTCGTCGGCACCCGTGGTGTGGGCCTCGACGACGGCGTGGTCGTAGCCGGCCTCCGTGTCCCACAGCAGCTGGGTGCGCAAGGTGGGCTTGTCGGCCGCCGTGATGCCGGTGAGGTCCACGGTGCGGGTGAGGCGCTTGTAGGCGTCGTCGGTGTGGACGGCGGCGGCCATCGACGAGCCCGCGAACGGGCCGTACGGGTTGACGGTGCCGGCGAACTGCCCGGCGCCCTCGCTGGCGAACTGCGGGAACTCGTCGGTCCCGAGCTCGTCCGAGGTCACGCTGTAGGTGCCGGCCTTGTCCAGCGGGTTGCCGGGGGCCGCGCCGAGCGGGCTGGTGACGCCGCCCAGCTCGCCGGAGCCGGTGAAGCCGGTCGCCCCGGGGGTGGCGGTACGGGTGTAGGCGCCCAGGTAGTACTGGCTGAAGTCGTTCGACAGCGTGCCACCGCCGAGGTCCACATGGCCGCCGGCCTGCTCACCGGCCTCGATGAGCCGGCCCCCCTCGTTGAGGAAGGCCCGCAGCTGGAGCTGGGTGGCGACGCCCGGGACGCCCTCGCCCGTGTAGTGGACGACGGTGTCGAAGTGGCTCAGCACGCCCAGCGCGTCGGGTGCGCCCCGCTGGGAGACGTCCCAGACGATCGCCTTGCGGCCGCTCGCCTTGAGCGCGTCCACGTACGTCTGCGCCTGCGTGGCGGCCGCGCCCTCCTCGGCGACGACGAGGGTGTTCGCCCGGGGGCGCTCGGCGACGGTGTAGGTGAAGCGCTCGCTGGCGAGCTTCCTGCCGTTCTTCGCCTCGCCGGTGAACCAGACCTCGACCTTGTCGCCCGGCTCGCCGTCCTTGACCTTGGCCCGGTACTCGTCGAAGTAGAGGTTGTCCTCACCGCCGTAGGTCTCGCCGCCCTTCCAGGGCTTGAGCGCCATGTCCAGGGTGCGGCCGCCGTTGACGCGGTACTTGAGCTCCTTGTCGCGCACCGACTTGCGTACGACGACGGAGACCTCCTGGTCGGCACCGCGGGAGTACGACGTGGGGAACGCGGCCGGGGTGAAGTCGGCGGCGTTCAGGCCGACCGACGAGGAGGGCCGGTCGGGACGGGCGGCGGACTCGGCGACGGAGAGCGCGAACGGGACGTTCTTGGCGAACTCCTGCCGGATCAGCCTCTCGTCGTCCGGGAAGGTGAAGACCGACTGGCAGTCGGCCGCCTTCCACGCGTCGTTCGGGTCGAGGTCCGAGACGGTCTGGCAGGTCGACATCTCTGGGGTGAACATGGCCAGCCCGTTGACGTTCGCCGCGTGGCCGTCCGCCTCGCCGTTGGTGGTGTACAGCTCGGAGGACAGCTGCGGGTGGTAGCCGGGGATCGCTGAGTTGTCGGGCGTGCCGGCCAGCGCCTCGTACAGGACGTCGTCCGGGGTGTGCGTGGCCACCTGCCAGCCGACTCCGTAGAGGAGGAGTTCGGCGGCGGAGTGGTAGTTGATGCCGTAGGTGAAGCCGATCCGCTTCTGGAAGGCGTCCAGGGCCTGGGTCTCCGGTTCGGAGTTCGGGCCCCCGCCGCGGTAGGTCTGGCTGGTGGGATTGGGGGACGACCCCTCGTTGTCGTAGCCCCACTTGTAGGCGAAGTTGCGGTTGAGGTCGACGCCGTCACCGGTGGTGATGGTGCCGTCGCCGTTGACGTCCCGCAGGTTCTTGCGCCACTGGCGGTTCGCCGGGTCCGCGAAGGTGAAGTCGTAGCCGTCGGGGTTGGCCGACAGCAGGAACCACAACTCGGTGGAGTCGACGATCTTCTTGACGCGCCGGTCCTTCTTGTAGTTGTCCAGGTAGTGGTGCATCAGACGCCGTGTCATCTCCGGCGTGATCCACTCGCGCGCGTGCTGGGCGGACATGTAGAGGACGGAGGGCTTGGAGCCGTCCTTCGTCCTCTTCGCGCCCTTGGTGAGCTTCAGCGCGAGGATGTCCTGCCCCTTGATGGTCTTGCCGATGGAGACGACCTTGGTGAGGTCCGGGTTCTCCTGTGCGGTGCGCAGGAGTTCCTCCCGCAGACCGCCCTTGCCGCTGTACGGGCGGAACACGCCCTCGGCAGCGTCCTCGACCCGGGCCTCGGCCCGGGCGGAGAGCTCGTGCACGGTGAGGTCGACGCCCTGCTTCTCCAGCTTCTTCGCCTGCTGGTCCGTCAGGTAGACCTCGACGGTCGCGGCGCCCTTCTCGGGGACGCGCTCGCTCAGTTCGTGACCGTCCTGGCCGGCCGCCAGCAGCAGGGGTACCTGCTTGCGGGTGACGTCGGCGCGGAAGACCTTGACTTCGTCCGGATCGGACGGGGTCGAACCACCCGGTTCCGCCTGGGCGATGGGTGCGAAGCTCGCTCCGCCGATCAGGAGCGCGCCGACAGCGAGGATCGATCTCGCTCTACGTCTCATGAACCCCCCTAGCGTGGGTCCGCCACAGCAGCGAACAGATGCCAGGCTCATGACAGTCCATGATCGAGTCAAGGGTGCCTCACCGACACGCGAACACCGGTGACGACCACCCAAGTGGGCGTCGGCACCGGTGTGCTGACGGCTCGTGAGGTCAGGCCGTCGGCGTCAGCCCACGAGATGGTCGGCCAGGTCCTCGCTGAGGTTGGCCTCCGTACCCGGGATGCCGAGGTCGGAGGCACGCTTGTCGGCCATGGCCAGCAGGCGGCGGATCCGGCCGGCGACGGCGTCCTTGGTCAGCGGCGGGTCGGCGAGCGCGCCCAGCTCCTCCAGGGAGGCCTGCTTGTGCTCCATCCGCAGCCGGCCGGCGGCGGCGAGGTGCTCGGGCACGTCGTCGGCGAGGATCTCCAGGGCGCGCTGCACCCGGGCACCGGCGGCAACGGCCGCGCGGGCCGAGCGGCGCAGGTTGGCGTCGTCGAAGTTGGCGAGCCGGTTCGCCGTGGCGCGCACCTCGCGGCGCATCCGGCGCTCCTCCCAGGCCAGCACCGACTCGTGCGCGCCGAGGCGGGTCAACAGGGCGCCGATCGCGTCACCGTCCCGGACGACGACCCGGTCCACGCCGCGCACCTCGCGGGCCTTGGCGGGGATCGACAGCCGGCGGGCGGCACCGACCAGGGCCAGCGCGGCCTCGGGGCCCGGACAGGTCACCTCCAGGGAGGAGGAGCGGCCGGGCTCGGTGAGCGAGCCGTGCGCCAGGAACGCGCCACGCCAGGCGGCCTCGGCGTCGCAGGTGGCCCCCGAGACCACCTGCGGGGGCAGACCGCGGATCGGGCGGCCCCGCCCGTCGACCAGGCCGGTCTGGCGAGCGAGCTGGTCGCCGCCCGCCACCACACGCACCACGTAGCGCGAACCGCGGCGCAGCCCGCCCGGGGCCATCACGATCAGCTCGGAACTGTGTCCGAAGATCTCCAGGATGTCCCGCTTGAGCCGGCGGGCCGCCATCGCCGTGTCCAGCTCCGCCTCGATCACGATCCGACCGCTCACCAGGTGAAGGCCGCCGGCGAACCGCAGAATGGCGGAGACCTCCGCCTTTCTGCAGCAGGTACGGGTGACGGGGAGCCGGGAGATCTCGTCCTTCACCGCTGCCGTCATCGCCATGGGCCGATCCTTCCATGCATCCGAAAAATACGGTCGTACGCGGCGGCCAACAGCTCCGGGTCGTGCCTCGGGGTGCCGTCGGGCCGGGCCACCGGCGCCAGCTCGACCGCGGCCCCGAACCGCTTGGCGGCATCGGTCAGGGAGTCGCGGTCGGGCACGGCGGCCTCGTCGGCCAGCACCACGTCCAGGGCGAGTTTAGGGGCGTGTCGTCCCAAAACCTCCAAATGACGCTGCGGGGAGAAGCCCTCGGTTTCTCCGGGCTGCGGCGCGAGGTTCAGGGAGAGTACCCGGCGGGCCTTCGTCTGCGAGAGCGCGTCCAGCAACTGGGGTACGAGCAGGTGCGGAATGACCGAGGAGAACCAGGAGCCGGGGCCGAGCACCACCCAGTCCGCGTCGAGGACGGCCTGGACCGCCTCGGGCACGGCCGGCGGGTCGCACGGCACCAGGTGCACGGACTGCACCTCACCCGGGGTGAGGGCGACGGTCGCCTGGCCGCGGACCGTGTCGACCTCCTCCGGGCGGGCCGGGTCGTGGCCCTTGACCAGGGCCTGGAGCTCCAGCGGCACGGCGGACATCGGCAGCACCCGCCCCTGGGCGCCCAGCAGCCGCCCGACCAGGTCGAGGGCTTGGACATGGTCGCCGAGCTGCTCCCACAGGGCGACGATCAGCAGATTGCCGACCGCGTGCTCGTGCAGGTCGCCCTTGGACTGGAAGCGGTGCTGGATGACCCGGGCCCAGGTCTGGCCCCAGTCGTCGTCGCCGCACAGCGCGGCCAGCGCCTTGCGCAGGTCGCCGGGCGGCAGCACGCCGAGCTCGTCGCGCAGCCGGCCGCTGGAGCCGCCGTCGTCGGCCACGGTGACGACGGCGGTGAGGTCACCGGTGATCCGGCGCAGCGCGGCGAGCGAGGCGGACAGGCCCATGCCGCCGCCGAGGGCGACGACCTTGGGCTGGGTGCCCCGGCGGCGCGGTCTGCCGCCCCGGGCCTCGGCGGGCCGGCCGCCCTTGCCGCCCGTGTTGCCCTCGGGCACCACCCGGCGCAGCCGGCTCAGCCGCGGAGTACGTCGTGTCATTCGCGTCCCATGTCCCGGTGTACGACCACCGTCTCCACACCCTCGGCGGCGAGCCGGGCGGCGAGCCTCTCCGACATGGCGACCGAGCGGTGCTTGCCGCCCGTGCAGCCCACGGCGATGGTCACATAGCGCTTGCCCTCACGGCGATAGCCGGTGGCGACGAGCTGGAGGAGCTCCGTGTAGCGGTCGAGGAACTCCTTGGCGCCGGGCTGGTTGAAGACGTAGCCCGACACCTCCTCGTTCAGGCCTGTGTAGGGGCGCAGCTCCGGGACCCAGTGCGGGTTCGGCAGGAAGCGGCAGTCGACGACGAGGTCGGCGTCGACCGGCAGGCCGTACTTGTAGCCGAACGACATCACCGTGGCCCGCAGCTCCGGCTCCTCCTCGCCGGCGAACTGGGCGTCCATCTTGGCGCGCAGCTCGTGCACGTTCAGGCTGGAGGTGTCGATCACCAGGTCGGCGTCCCCGCGCAGCTCGCGCAGCAGCTCGCGTTCGGCGGCGATGCCGTCGACGATGCGGCCGTCGCCCTGGAGGGGGTGCGGGCGGCGGACCGACTCGAAGCGGCGGACCAGGGCCTCGTCGGAGGACTCCAGGAAGACGATCCTCCGGGTGACGTTCTTCGCCTCCAGGTCGGCGAGGGACTCGCGGAGGTTGTCGAAGAAGCGGCGGCCGCGCACGTCGACGACGACGGCGATCCGCGCCACATTGCCCTGGGAGCGGGCGCCGAGCTCCACCATGGTGGGGATCAGCGCGGGCGGCAGGTTGTCGACGACGAACCAGCCGAGGTCCTCCAGGCACTTCGCCGCCGTGGACCGCCCGGCTCCGGACATGCCGGAGATGATCACCAACTCGGGGATGGCCGCTTCCGGGACCGGGGCCTTCTCGTTGGGCGTGCCCGTACTCACCTGTGCTCCGTCTCCGGTTTGTTCTTGCTGCCCGTGGTGCTCGTTCACATTCATGTCTCCTGCCCCCGTCGTTCGTCCGGGGCTCCCGTCGTCACGGGTTCCCCACTGGAACCCATGGTGCCGGGTTCCTCCTCCATGATCTCTCCAGTCGCCGTGTTGACGGCGGGTGCGGCCGGGGCCGACCGGGCGAGTGCCACGGCGATCGTCTCGGCCGTCTTGCGGCCTATGCCGGGGACCTCGCAGATCTGGTCGATGGTGGCGGATCGCAGTTTCTTCAACGAGCCGAAGTGCTTCAGCAGTGCCTGCTTGCGCGTGTCCCCGAGACCGGGGACGTCGTCCAGGGGGCTGGAGCGGAAGCGCTTGGACCGCTTCGTGCGCTGGTAGCTGATCGCGAACCTGTGGGCCTCGTCACGCACGCGCTGGAGGAGATACAGGCCCTCGCTGGTGCGGGGCAGGACCACCGGGTCGTCGTCGCCGGGCAGCCAGACCTCCTCCAGGCGCTTGGCGAGGCCGCAGACGGCGATGTCGTCGATGCCGAGCTCGTCCAGGGCGCGCCGGGCGGCGGCGACCTGGGGGGCGCCGCCGTCCACGACCACGAGCTGGGGCGGGTAGGCGAACTTCTTGGGACGGCCGTCGTCCTCGGTGAGGGTGTTCGCGCTGGTGAGGGTGTCCGTACCGGTGACTGCGTCCGTACCGGCGAGGGTGTCCCCACTCGTGAGGGAGCCCTCGTGCCCGGCGGCCTCACCGTTCCCGGTGCTCGCGGCGCTCCCGGCGGCCTCGCCGTCGGCCCACTCGCCCGTCTTCTCCTTCTCGGCGAGATAGCGCCGGAAGCGGCGGGTGATCACCTCGTGCATCGAGCGAACGTCGTCCTGCCCGGCGAAGCCCCTGATCTGGAAGCGGCGGTACTCGCTCTTGCGGGCGAGCCCGTCCTCGAAGACGACCATGGAGGCCACGACGTCGTCACCCTGGAGGTGGGAGATGTCGTAGCACTCGATCCTGAGCGGGGCGCTGTCCAGTTCGAGGGCGTCGGCGATCTCCTCCAGGGCGCGTGAGCGCGTGGTCAGGTCGGAGGCGCGCTTGGTCTTGTGCAGCACGAGCGCCTGCTGGGCGTTGCGCTGCACGGTCTCCATGAGCGCCTTCTTGTCGCCACGCTGCGGGATGCGCAGGGAGACGCCCGAGCCGCGCCGCGTGGTGAGCCACTCCTGGACGGGCTCGACGGGGTCGGGCAGGGCCGGGACCAGGACTTCCTTGGGGACGGCGTCCCCCGTCTCCTCGCCGTACAGCTGCTGCAGCGCGTGCTCCACGAGGGCGCCGGTGGTGATCTCCTCCACCTTGTCGGTGACCCAGCCGCGCTGGCCGCGCACCCGCCCGCCGCGCACGTGGAAGATCTGGACGGCCGCCTCCAGCTCGTCCTCGGCGACCGCGATCAGGTCGGCGTCGGTCGCGTCGGCGAGCACGACCGCGTTCTTCTCCATGGCCCTCTTCAGGGCCTCGATGTCGTCACGCAGCCGGGCCGCCCGCTCGTACTCCATGTCCTCGGCCGCTTCGCCCATCTGCTTCTCCAGGCGGCGGATGTACGTGTTCGTGCGGCCGGTCATGAAATCGCAGAACTCGTCGGCCAGTTCCCGGTGCTCGTCGGCGGAGACGCGGTCCACACAGGGGGCCGAGCACTTGCCGATGTAACCGAGGAGGCAGGGGCGGCCGGTGCGGGCGGCGTTCTTGAACACGCCCGCGGAGCACGTACGCACGGGAAAGACGCGCAGCAGGAGGTCGACCGTGTCGCGGATCGCCCACGCGTGCGCGTACGGCCCGAAATAGCGGACGCCTTTCTTCTTGTGACCGCGCATCACCTGCACGCGTGGGTACTCCTCGTTCATCGTCACCGCGAGGTACGGGTAGCTCTTGTCGTCGCGGTACTTGACGTTGAACCGGGGGTCGTACTCCTTGATCCACGAGTACTCCAGCTGGAGCGCCTCGACCTCCGTGGACACCACCGTCCACTCCACGGACGCGGCCGTGGTGACCATGGAGCGGGTGCGCGGGTGCAGGCCCGCCAGGTCCTGGAAGTAGTTCGCCAGGCGCTGGCGCAGGCTCTTGGCCTTTCCGACGTAGATCACCCGGCGGTGCTCGTCACGGAACCTGTACACCCCCGGTGAGTCGGGGATCTCACCCGGTTTGGGGCGGTAGCTGGAGGGGTCGGCCATGTCTCACACCCTACTGGCGAGCACCGACAGTCCGGCCCTGCCGCCGGGGCGCGGTCGCGCCCCGGCGGCAGGGCGGTTTCCAACGGCATGCCCCGCCCCGGGGTTACGGCCCCCCGGGAGCGGGAATGGGGCTCACCCACGGGACAAGGCGACGTCCGGCGGACGGAGCCGGTCCCGGTGCAGGCACAGGTTGTCGGTGCGGACCGTCGTTCCCGGTGCGGAGCGGGCGGGCCACGGGTCGGAGGGCTGCGCACATGAAGCGGATGCGGATCGAGAAAACCCGGCGGGCGGTCCGTGCCCGCAGGTACCCGGACGAGCCGTTGGCGCTGCGCGACGCCCTGGACCCGCGCGATCCCGACATCGCGCGGGCCAAGCGCCTGGCCCTGCGGGAACAGGGTGGAAGCGACCGCGCCTAGAAGCCCACGTCCACTGCGAACGCCCGGGGCGCACGCCCCGGGCGTTCGCATGTCCGGACGGAGCCGACCGGAGCGGGTACGTCACTGTCCGGCATCAGGTGTTGTCGGGACCAGGTCAACACGCTTCAATGCGGGGGAACTCGGGGCCCTGAACGACGGCGTACGGATGTGAAGACCTCCCTGACGTCGAGACGGAACGGCCCCGGGCGGCCCGCGCCGACGGTCTGACCAGCCGTCGCCGACTCACAGAGAGGCCCCTGCATGCCGCACGCCCCACAGCACGCGGACGTCGCCACCGCGGAACTGGACTCGGCCCTGCGAGGAGGCCCCTTCCACGTCGCCCTGCGCGCCGCGATCGCCGCCCGCGGCCTGCCCCTGCAACGCGTGCAGCACCATCTGTCCCGTCACGGTGTGAAGGTCGGCGTCACGAGTCTCAGTTACTGGCAGCAGGGGGCCCGGCGCCCACAGCGCCCGGAGTCGCTGCGGGCCGTGCGCGCGCTGGAGGAGATCCTGGAGCTTCCCGAGGAGTCGCTGATCCGGCTGCTCGCGGAGTCCGGGCAGAGCCCGTCCGGTCTGCGGCCGGCCGCCCGCTCCTATCGCTCGCTCGTCGAGGCCTCCGGGGTCCTGGACCAGTTGCTGGCCGAGCTGGGCTGCCCGCCGGACGGGGGCCTGCACACCCTCGGCCACCACGAGCGGCTCCGGATCGGGGCCCGGCGCGAACTGGCCGAGCGCGAGTCGCACCACATCGTGCGCGCCCATCGGGACGGCGTCGACCGCTTCGTGGCCGTCCACCACGGCGACCGGGGAGCCGCGCCCGAGCGCATGCGGGTGCACGCCCTGGAGAACTGCCGTACCGGGCGGGTCCGTTGGCACCGCGACACAGGCGTGCTCGCGGCCGAGCTGCTCTTCGACACCCGGCTGCGGGCCGGGGACACCTTCCTGTTCCGCTACGGCGTCGAGGACGGCACGGCGGGCGTGTCCCGCGAGTACGTCCGCGGCTTCGACTCCCCCGGCGGCCAGTACGCCCTCCAGATCTGCTTCGACGCGGCGGCCGTCCCGGTGCGCTGCCACCGCTTCGCCCAGCACTCGGCGGCGGCGCCGCGCAGCGGATGCCAGGACCTGGCGCTGAGCAGCCGGCACCGGTCGGTGCACCTGGTCGAGCCGCGGGTGCGGGCGGGGTTCCTGGGGATCGGCTGGGACTGGGAGTAGCGGCTCGCGGGGCAGCGGCGGCCCGCGGTCGGCGCTGTGGGCCTCGATCCTGCGTAAACGATTGCGTAAGCGTTTACGTCGGCTGCTCCGATGGGGTACGTTCCCCGCCGGGACCTGATCGAGGAGGCGGGAGCGGCATGGCGACGATGGCCGACGTCGCACGGAGCGCCGGTGTCTCCGTGGCGACCGTCTCACACGTGCTGAACGGCACCCGGCCCGTACTGCCGCACACCCGCCAGGCGGTCCTCGACGCCGTGGAGGAGCTCGGCTACACCACCAACACGCTGGCCCGTTCCCTGGTGACGTCCCGCACCCGGTCGTTCGGGCTGGCGGTGTCGGCGATCAGCAACCCGTACTTCACGGAGATCCTCCAGGGCGTCGAGGCCGCCGCACTGGAGGCCGGTTACAGCCTGCTGATCGCAGATCCGCACGACGACCCGGAGCACGAGCGCAAGGTGGTCCAACTGCTGCACGAGCGCCGGGTGGACGGCATGATCGTCGCACCCTCGGCCGACCCCCGCGGGCTGCTCGCCTACCTGGGGCGGCACGACGTACCGGCCGTGTTCCTGGACCGGCTGGTGGACGCGCCGGGGGCCGCCGCCGGTCCGGGTTTCGACCAGGTGTGCGCCGACAACGCCGAACCGATGTCCCGGCTGGTCACCCATCTCGCCGACCTCGGTCACCGGCGGATCGGGTTGGTGGCGGGGCGGCCCGGGCTCAGCACCACGAGCGAGCGGATCACCGGCTACCGCAGTGGTCTGGCGTTCGCGGGGCTGGCGTACGACGGGCGGCTGCTGGTGCACGGCGACTCGGAGTCGGCCGGCGCCGAGCAGGCCACGGAGGCCCTGCTGTCCCTGGGTGTGCCGCCCACCGCCCTGGTCACCGGCAACAACGCCATGACCATCGGCGTGCTGCGTACCCTGAGCGCGCACGGCCTGTCCGTACCGGGTGACATCGCGCTGTGCTGCTTCGACGACTTCGCCTGGGCGGATCTGTTCTCGCCCCGGCTCACCGCCATCGCGCAGCCCGGCAAGGACATCGGCGCCCGGGCCGTGGGCGTGCTCCTGGAGCGCCTCGCCGAACCGGACCGGCCCGCCCGGACCGTGCGCCTGCCCTGCGCCTTCGTCCACCGCACGTCCTGCGGCTGCCCCAGCCCGTCCGAGGAAGGAACACCGTCGTGATCGTCGTCGCCGGTGAGGCACTGATCGACCTGGTACCGCAGGGCACGGGTGCCCTGGCGGCGCTGCAGCCGGCGCTCGGCGGCGGCCCGTTCAACACGGCCGTGGCGCTGGGGCGCCTCGGCTCCTCCGCCGCCTTCTGCTCCCGGGTGTCGGCCGACGCCTTCGGGGAGGCCCTGCTGGACCGGCTGCGCGAGACCGGGGTCGATGTGTCCGCGGTGCAGCGGGGCACCGAGCCGACGACCCTCGCCGTCGCCACGATCGGCACGGACGGTTCGGCGGCGTACTCCTTCTACGTCGACGGGACGGCGGACCGGCTGTTCTCGGCGCCCTCGGCGCTGCCGTCCGGCACCCGGGCGGTGTCCTTCGGCACCTGCTCCCTGGTGCTGGAGCCGGGAGCGAGCGCATACGAGGAGCTGATGCGCCGGGCGTCCGCGCAGGGCGTGTTCACCGCGCTGGACCCGAACATCAGGCCCGGGCTGATCCCGGACGCGGACGCCTACCGGGCGCGGTTCAAGAGCTGGCTGCCGTCGGTGTCCCTGCTGAAGCTGTCCCAGGAGGACGCCGAGTGGCTGGGCGGGACGCCCCAGGAGTGGCTGGCGGCCGGCCCGGCGGCGGTCGTGATCACCCGGGGCGGGGACGGTCTGACCGTGTTCACCGCCGACGGCGGCGTGCACGCGGTGCCGGGCGAACGTGTGGCGGTCGTGGACACGATCGGCGCGGGCGACACGGTCAACGCGGCGCTGCTGCACGGACTCGCGGTGCGCGACGCCCTCAGCAGGCACGCGACGGCCGCCCTGGGCCCCGACGGCTGGAGGGAACTGCTGGGCTTCGCGGCCCGCGCGGCGGCCGTCACCTGCTCACGGGCCGGGGCGGAGCCGCCCTACGCGCACGAGCTGACGGACTGACCCGGGCAGAAGGACTCGCGGCGGGCCGAGGGGCCTCAGCCGGTCTCCCCCGTCGCGACGGCCCGCAGGGCGCCGGGGCGGCGGCCGTTGAGGCGGTCCAGGGCGGCGGCCGTGGCGTCGTCCGCGGGGAGGTGGATGACGACCTGCTGCCCGTCGTCGGGAAGCGTGAGCGTCTCGACCAGCAGCCGCAGGGAACCGGCCTCGGGGTGTTCGATGTCCTGGCAACCCGTCCGCCGCGGTGTCATGGCCAGGTCGGCGAACCGGTCGGTTGGCGAGCTGACGATCGGCGGCGTGACCCGCCCGGTGACGCTCGCCGTGGAGTTCGGTGGGCTGGTCGAGGTGCCGATGGACGGCAGCCGGCATGCCGGGTTCGAGGCGACGGGTGAGATCCGGCGCAGCGAGTTCGGCCTCGACTTCGCCCCCGGTCTGCTCGGCGAGGTGGTCAAGATCCAGCTCGACATGCAGTTCGTGGAGCCGAAGGACGCCTGAAGGACCCCTGACCGCACGCGGAACGCGCCGTGTCCCACAGGACATTGCCTGTGGGACACGGCGCGTTCGGCCGGGACGTCAGCCCTTGCTGGTCCGGGTCGTCTTCTTCGCTGCGGCCTGGGTGGTCTTGGCCGTCGTCTTCTTGGCGGCCGCGCCGCCGACCGTCCTGGTGGCGGTCTTGCGGGTCGAGGCCGTCTTGGCCGCGACGGTCTTGCGGGCCGTCGTCCTGCGGGGTGCCTTCACCGAGGACGCGTCACTGACGCGGTCGGCGCCGAGGATCTCCCGCAGGAACTTGCCGGTGTGGCTGGCCGGGACCCCCGCCACCTGCTCGGGCGTGCCCTCGGCGACGACCAGGCCACCGCCGGCGCCGCCTTCGGGGCCCATGTCGACGACCCAGTCGGCGGTCTTGATCACGTCGAGGTTGTGCTCGATGACGATGACCGTGTTGCCCTTGTCGACCAGTCCGGACAGCACCGTCAGCAGCTTGCTGATGTCCTCGAAGTGCAGACCGGTGGTCGGCTCGTCCAGGACGTAGACCGTACGGCCGGTGGAGCGCTTCTGCAGCTCGCTGGCGAGCTTCACACGCTGTGCCTCGCCACCGGACAGGGTGGTCGCGGCCTGGCCGAGGCGGACGTAGCCGAGACCGACGTCCTTCAGCGTGTTGAGGTGCCGGGCGATCGCGGGGACCGCCTCGAAGAACTCCGTGGCCTCCTCGATCGGCATGTTCAGGACCTCGGCGATGGACTTGCCCTTGTAGTGGACCTCCAGGGTCTCCCGGTTGTACCGGGCGCCGTGGCAGACCTCGCACGGGACGTAGACGTCCGGGAGGAAGTTCATCTCGATCTTGATGGTGCCGTCGCCCGCGCAGTTCTCGCAGCGGCCGCCCTTGACGTTGAAGGAGAAGCGGCCGGGCAGGTAGCCGCGGACCTTCGCCTCGGTGGTCTCGGCGAACAGCCTGCGGATGTGATCGAAGACGCCGGTGTACGTGGCCGGGTTGGAGCGCGGGGTGCGGCCGATGGGCGACTGGTCCACGTGCACGACCTTGTCGACGAGGTCGTCGCCGTCCACGCGCGTGTGCCGCCCGGGCACGCTCCGGGCGCCGTTGAGCTCGCGGGCCAGGTGGGTGTACAGGATGTCGTTGACCAGCGTCGACTTGCCGGAGCCGGAGACACCGGTGACGGCGGTGAAGACGCCCAGGGGGAACGAGACGTCGATGTCCTGGAGGTTGTTCTCCCGGGCACCGTGCACCGTGAGCTGCCGGGACGGGTCCAGCGGGCGCCGGATGTCGGGCAGCGGGATGGCCTTCCTGCCGGACAGGTACTGCCCGGTCTGCGACTCGTCGTTGGCCAGCAGCTCCTTCAGGGAGCCGCTGTGCACGACCCTGCCGCCGTGCTCACCGGCGCCGGGGCCGATGTCGACGATCCAGTCGGCCATCTTGATCGTGTCCTCGTCGTGCTCGACGACGATGAGCGTGTTGCCCATGTCGCGCAGCCGGACCAGGGTCTCGATCAACCGGTGGTTGTCGCGCTGGTGCAGGCCGATGGACGGCTCGTCCAGCACGTACAGCACTCCGACCAGGCCGGAGCCGATCTGGGTGGCCAGGCGGATGCGCTGGGCCTCGCCGCCGGACAGGGTGCCGGCCGCGCGGTTCAGCGAGAGGTAGTCCAGGCCGACGTCGACCAGGAAGCGCAGCCGTTCGTTGACCTCCTTCAGCACGCGCTCGGCGATCTTCTTGTCGCGGGCGGTGAGCCTCAGCTCACCCAGGAAGTCCGCGCAGTCGCTGATCGACATCGCGGAGACCTCGGCGATGGACTTGTCCATGATCGTGACCGCGAGGACGATCGGCTTCAGGCGCGTGCCCTCACAGGTCGGGCAGGGCACCTCGCGCATGTAGCCCTCGAAGCGCTCGCGGCTGGAGTCGCTCTCCGCCTCGCTGTGCCGGCGCTTGACGAACGGGACGGCGCCCTCGAAGGCCGTGGTGTACCGGCGCTCACGGCCGTAGCGGTTGCGGTAGCGGACCTCGACCTGGGTCTTGTGGCCGTGGAGGAGGGCCTTCCTGGCGCGCTGCGGCAGTCCCGCGAAGGGGATGTCGGTGCGGAAGCCCAGCGCGTCGGCGAGGGCGCCGATCAGGCGGCCGAAGTAGTCCTTGGTGTGGCCGTGGGACCAGGGGTGGATGGCGCCCTCGTCCAGGCTCTTGTCCGGGTCCGGGACGATCAGCTCCGGGTCGACCTCCATGCGCGTGCCGATGCCGGTGCAGTCGGGGCAGGCGCCGAAGGGCGAGTTGAAGGAGAAGGAGCGGGGCTCCAGCTCCTCGAAGGACAGGTCGTCGTACGGGCAGTACAGGTGCTCCGAGAACATGCGCTCGCGCTCGGGGTCGTCCTCGGGAAGGTCGACGAAGTCGAGCACGACCATGCCGCCGGACAGACCGAGGGCGGTCTCGACGGAGTCGGTGAGGCGGCGCTTGGCGCCGTCCTTCACCGTGAGGCGGTCGACGACCACCTCGATGGTGTGCTTCTCCTGCTTCTTCAGCGTGGGCGGGTTCGACAGCTGGATCGTCTCGCCGTCGACCCGCGCGCGGGAGTAGCCCTTGGTCTGGAGGTCGGCGAAGAGGTCGACGAACTCGCCCTTGCGCTCGCGCACCAGCGGCGACAGCACCTGGAAGCGGCTGCCCTCGGGCAGCTCCAGGACCCGGTCGACGATGGCCTGCGGCGATTGGCGGGTGATCGGGCGGCGGCACTGCGGGCAGTGCGGCTTGCCGATGCGCGCGAAGAGCAGGCGCAGGTAGTCGTAGACCTCGGTGATGGTGCCGACCGTGGAGCGCGGGTTGCGCGAGGTCGACTTCTGGTCGATCGAGACGGCCGGGGACAGGCCCTCGATGAAGTCGACGTCCGGCTTGTCCATCTGGCCGAGGAACTGCCGGGCGTACGAGGAGAGCGACTCGACGTAGCGCCGCTGGCCCTCGGCGAAGATGGTGTCGAAGGCCAGCGAGGACTTGCCCGACCCCGACAGGCCCGTGAAGACGATGAGCGAGTCGCGCGGGAGGTCGAGCGAGACGTTCTTGAGGTTGTGCTCGCGCGCTCCACGGACGATGAGACGGTCGGCCACGCCGGTCCGCACCTTTCTTGAGAGAAGTGACAGGGGCGGGGCCCCCGTCTTTCTCAGACTAGGGGGAGCCACTGACAACGCCGGACGGATTCACGGGTTGTCAACAAACCCCGGCTCTCCAGCATGCCCGACGCCACGTCCGACCATATAGCACGTGCTTTCGATTTACGGCACTGCTTCACCACCTTCACCCGAAGGAGTGGCGGAGCTAAGGTCAGCAGCATGATTGATCACGCTCATGACCTGGCGTCTGTACGTGACGCGACGGAACGGCTGCTGACCGCAGTCGGCACACTGGACAACGCGGCTGTGACCCACCCGTCACGGCTGCCCGGCTGGAGCCGCGGTCATGTCCTGGCCCACCTCGCCCGCAACGCGGACGCCCTGGTGAACGTGCTCGAAGGGCGTCCCATGTACGTCTCCGGCGAGGCCCGGGACGCCGACATCGAGCGGGACGCCCCGCGCGGCCTCGCCGTCCAGCTCGCCGACCTACGGGAGAGCGCGGCCCGCTTCCAGGAGGCCGGGGGCGCCCCCGCGGACTGGGCGCGCACGGTGGAGCTGCGCAACGGCGTCACGGACTCCGCGTCCCGGGTGCCGTTCCGGCGATGGGTCGAGGTGGAGCTGCACCACGTGGACCTGGACATCGGGTACGAGCTGGAGGATCTTCCGGCGGACTTCACCGAGCGGGAGATCGGCTTCCTCGCCGACCGGTTCGCCGGACACCCGGACGTGCCGCCCACGCGCCTCACGGACGGCACGCGCGCGTGGAGCACGGGACGGCAGGCCGAAGGCCGTCCGGAGGTGACCGTCACGGGCTCTCCGGCGGACCTGCTGGGCTGGCTCGCCGGCCGCCGTACCGGGACCGCGCTCAAGGTGGACGGGGGTCCGCTCCCGGCGTTGCCCCCGCTGTAGGGCCGCTTCCCGGGTGCGGGACCGTGGCCGCTCCCCCGCTATAGGCTGGCGGACATGACGTACAGCGGAGAGGTGACGGTCGGCGGACCGGCCGATGTGCACGAGCTCAAGGACCTGATGATCACGAAGATCGCGGTCGGCCCGATGAACAACAACGCCTATCTGCTGCGCTGTCGGGCCACGGACGAGCAGTTGCTGATCGACGCCGCGAACGAGGCCGGGACACTGCTCGGCATGATCGGCCGCGACGGCGTCGCGTCCGTCGTCACGACCCACCGGCACGGCGACCACTGGCAGGCGCTCGCCGAGGTCGTGGCGGCCACCGGCGCCCGCACGTACGCGGGCCGGGAGGACGCCGAGGGCATCCCCGTACGCACCGACGTGCTGGTCGACGACGGCGACACCATCCGGGTGGGGCGCGTGGAGCTCACCGCGCGCCACCTGGTCGGGCACACGCCCGGTTCGATCGCCCTCGTCTACGACGACCCGCACGGGCACCCTCATGTGTTCACAGGGGACTGCCTCTTCCCGGGCGGTGTGGGCAACACCCACAAGGACCCCGAGGCGTTCGCCAGCCTCATCCACGATGTCGAGACCAAGATCTTCGGCGCCCTTCCGGACGAGACCTGGGTCTACCCGGGGCACGGCAACGACACGTCCCTCGGCGCCGAGCGCCCGCACCTGCCGGAGTGGCACGCGCGCGGGTGGTGACGGACGCGTCGGAGTGGCACGCACGGGTGGTGACGGACGCGTCGGAGTGGTGCGTGACTGCGCGGGGCGCGAACGTGTGGAGTGGTGAGCCGCGCACGCGCCCCGTGTGAATCGTTCGCACACACCGGCGCCGCACAGACGCTCCCCCTCCCCCTTGGTTGCGCAGTCAACTGGTATCAGCCCCGCGCAGGATGACGGCTCCTGGGCGGATGGGCCGCCGGCCTGTCGATCCCCGCCCTCGGCCGGCGGCCCCGGCACATGCCGCCGCCGTCGGTAAGCGGCGCTCGCCATGCCCGGCGGGGCTTACATCGTCGGCTGCCGCCTACGCGTCCGCCCGCGCCGCCCCGGTCAGCGCCACGACACGCTCCACCCCGAAGACGTACCCCTGCACGCCGCAGCCCGCGATGACCCCGTCGGCGCGCAGCGAGACGTAGGAGTGGTGCCGGAACGTCTCGCGCTGGTGGATGTTGGAGATGTGGACCTCCAGCACCGGCAGGCCGTCACAGGTGTTGAGGGCGTCCAGGATGGCGACGGAGGTGTGGGAGTAGGCCCCCGGGTTGATCACGATGCCGCAGTGGTTCAGCCGCGCCTCGTGGATCCAGTCGACCAGCTCGCCCTCGTGGTTGGACTGGCGGAAGTCGACCGTACCGCCGTGCGCGGCCGCCGCCTTGGCGCACAGGGCCTCGACGTCGGCGAGGGTGTCGGAGCCGTAGATCTCCGGCTGACGCTGGCCGAGCAGGTTCAGGTTGGGGCCGTTGAGGATCATGATCGGGGCGTTGGCCAGGGTGCGGGGCACGGTTCCTCCGGTCCGTTCAGGGTCGCGGCCCGTGACGGACCGCTGCTCACAGCCGGTCTATCACGGGGCGCGCGGCCGATCCCCCTCCGCGCTCGACACCGGCTTCTCGCGGTGTGCCGTGGCCGGCCCCTCTCCGCGCTCAACGCCGTTTAGGGCGGTGCGCCGCGACCGTCCCCCCTCCGCCCTCACCACCCCTCATCGCGGTGCGCCGCAGCCGTCCCCCCTCCGCCCTCACCACCCCTCATCGCGGTGCGCCGCAGCCGCCCCCCCTCCGCCCTCACCGCCGGTTTATCGCAGTGCGCCGCAGACCGGCGGGTCGTAGTCTCCCGGCATGACGAGCCTGACCAGCCCGACGTGTCCGCCCAAGCCGTCGCCCGGTGACCGCATCGCGGTGATCTCCCCTTCCTCCGGCCTGCCGGCCCTCTTCCCGCTCCCCTACGAGTTGGGCCTCGATCGGCTGCGCAAGGAATACGGGCTGGAACCGGTCGAGTACCCGGCGACCCGCGTGATGGGTTCCACGCCCCGGGAACGGGCCGACGACATCCACGCCGCCTTCTCCGACCCCGGCATCAAGGCGGTCGTCGCGTCGATCGGCGGGGACGACCAGATCACCGTGCTGCCGTATCTGGACCGGGAGTTGATCCGGGCGAACCCGAAGCCGTTCTTCGGGATGAGCGACAACACGAACCTGCTCGCGTTCCTGCGCACCTGCGGCATCGTGGCCTTCCACGGCGGGAGCGTGATGTGCGAGCTGGGCCGCCCCGGGGCCATGCACCCGCAGACCGCCGAGTCCCTGCGGGCGGCCCTGTTCACCTCCGGTCCGTACGAGTTGAGGCCCGCCGAGCGGTGGCGCGACGTCGACCGGGACTGGGCCGACCCGGCGACCTTCGACGCGGAGCCGGAGACCCGGCCCGGGACCGGCTGGACCTGGGTGAACCCCGACCGGGTGATCGAGGGCCGCAGTTGGGGCGGCTGCCTGGAGATTCTCGGCTGGCTCCTGATGGCCGACCGGGAGATCGCACGCGACCTGTCCGAGTACGACGGCGACGTGCTGCTCCTGGAGACCTCCGAGGGCATGCCGAGCGCCACGGAGGTCTTCTGCACCCTGCGGAACATGGGCGAGCGCGGCCTGCTGGGGCGCTTCTCGGCCCTGCTCATGGGCCGGCCGAAGACCTGGTCCTTCGAGCAGCCCAACCCCCCTGAGGAGGGCGCCCGTTACGCGGCCGACCAACGCGAGGCCGTCCTGCGCGCCATGCGGACCTACGCCCCCGGGACCACGATCGTCTTCGACGTGGACTTCGGGCACACCGATCCGCAACTGGTGATCCCGTACGGAGGAATCGTGCGCGTGGACGGCCCCGCCCGGCGCATCACGGTCACGTACTGAGGGCCCCCGAGCCCTCCGCGCGCCCCCGTAACCGCCGGTCACGGTGGGTAGTTGACGCGGCATGCACGACGTACACACCGTAAGGGCACCCTCCATGCCGCGCCTCGCGGCCGCCTCCCTCGCCGGCACCGCCATCGAGTTCTACGACTTCTTCGTCTACGGCACCGCGGCGGCTCTGATCCTGGGGCCGTTGTTCTTCCCGACCTTCTCCCCGGTGGCCGGGACGCTGGCCGCCTTCGCCACCTTCGGTGTCGGCTTCGTGGCCCGGCCGCTCGGATCGGTGCTGTTCGGGCACATCGGGGACCGGCGCGGGCGACGGCCGGTGCTCCTCGCCTCTCTGTTGCTGACCGGGGCCTCCACCGTCGCGGTCGGCTGCGTGCCGACGTACGACACGATCGGCGTGGCCGCTCCTCTGCTGCTCCTGGTGCTGCGCTTCCTCCAGGGGCTGGGGCTCGGCGGGGAGTGGGGCGGGGCGGTCCTGCTGGCCGTGGAGCACGCGCCGGCCGAACGACGCGTGCTGTGGTCGAGCTTCCCCCAGGTCGGGCCCGCGCTGGGGTTCCTTCTCGCCAACGGTGTGGTGCTCGGGCTGTCCTCGACGCTGACCGACGCGCAGTTCGCCGCGTGGGGGTGGCGGGTGCCGTTCTGGGCGGCGGGTGTGCTGGCCGTGGCCGGACTGTGGCTGCGCTCGTCGCTCACCGAGAGCCCCAGCTTCCTCGCGATCGGCGACCACGCGCGCGTGCCCTTCGCCGAAGTCGTCCGCGACCACTGGCGGCTTCTCCTGCTGACCGGCGGAGGACTCGCGATCGGCTACGCCATCTTCTACGCGGTGACGACCTGGTCCCTCGCCTACGGGACGGAGCGGCTCGGGGTGAGCCGCTCCGTCATGCTCACCTGCATCATGGGCGCGGTGCTGGTGAAGGGCGCGCTCACCCCGCTGATGGCGCTGCTCGGCGACCGCTGTGGCCGGCGGCCGCTGTGTCTGGCCGGTTGTGCGGCCGCCGCTCTGTGGATGTTCCCGATGATCGCGTTGCTGGCCACCGGGGCGCCGCTGCCGATGTTCCTGGGCTTCCTCGGGGCGATGCTGGCGTTCATCACGATGTTCGCCGTGATCGCCGCGTACCTGCCGGAGCTGTACGAGCCACGGGTGCGCTGCACCGGCGCCGCCGTGGGCTACAACCTCGGCGGGGTCCTCGGAGGCGCGCTCACACCGATCGTGGCGACGGCCCTGGCCGAGCAGGGCGGACGGGTGCCGTGGGGCGTGGCCGCCTATCTGACGGCGATCGCGCTGTGCAGCCTCGGGTGTTTCGCGTTGCTGCCGGAGACACGTCCCATGCCGGCCGGGGCGGTCGCGGGGACCGCCGCCGGATGAGACCGGGGGTGCGGCGGGTGCACCCGCCGCGACGACGCCCGGTGGCCGTGCCGCTCGCGCGACAGTGTGCGTACAGGCTGGCGTGAGCGTGTACGCGCGCCGATGCGGGCGACCGCCTACAGGTTGATCGCGAGTTCCGGGTACGCGGTAACCAAGCAAGCACCGGGACCGGTGTCGGCAATGCGCCGACCACCGGTCCCGGTGTTGGTTGTTCCTGCGTCCGACGCGTCAGACGTCGATGGTGTCCTTCGGAGCGTCTCCGCTCTTGCCCTGCGCCGCCTCGGCCGCCGCCTGCTTCTTGGAAGCGCGCAGGCTGGTGATCGTGGTGATGACCAGGACGCCGCAGATCACGCCGAGAGAGACCGGAATGCTGATCTCGGGGACGTGGACGCCCGACTCGTGCAGTGCGTGCAGCACCAGCTTCACGCCGATGAAGCCGAGGATGATCGACAGGCCGTAGCTGAGGTGGACCAGCTTCCTCAGCAGTCCCCCGATGAGGAAGTACAGCTGGCGCAGACCCATCAGGGCGAACGCGTTGGCCGTGAAGACGATGTACGGGTCCTGGGTCAGGCCGAAGATCGCGGGGATGGAGTCGAGCGCGAAGAGCACATCGGTGGTGCCGATGGCCAGCATCACGACCAGCATCGGGGTCATGACCCGCTTGCCGTTCTCCTGGATCCACAGCTTGGTGCCGTGGTAGCGGTCGGCTACACCGAAGCGGCGCTCGGCGGCCTTGAGCAGCTTGTTCTCCTCCCAGTCCTCGTCCTGCTCGTCGGCCCGGGCCTCCTGGATGAGCTTCCAGGCGGTCCAGATGAGGAAGGCGCCGAAGAGGTAGAAGACCCAGGAGAAGCTGGCGAGGATCGCCGCACCGGCGGCGATGAAGATCGCCCTGAGGACCAGGGCGATGAGGACACCGATCAGCAGCACACGCTGCTGGTACTGCGACGGCACCGCGAACTTCGCCATGATCAGGACGAAGACGAAGAGGTTGTCGACGCTGAGCGACTTCTCGGTGATGAAGCCGGCGAAGAACTCACCGGCGGGCTGACCGCCGGCGAAGAGAAGCAGACCGAACCCGAAGAGGGCGGCCAGCACGATCCAGACGACCGTCCAGATCCCGGCTTCCTTGATCGACACGTCGTGCGGCTTGCGGCCGATGAAGAAGTCGACGGCGATAAGGGCGGCAAGGCCCACGATCGTCAGGACCCATAGGGTCGCGGAAACATCCACTACTGCGCCTCCGGCAGTCGTAACGGCAAGTGTCAGCGTCGTCGCTGCCGGAGGTCTCTTCCACCCAACGATGGGCCGGCGCCCCGGGATCTGGCCTGATCCGTATTGACGGGTACGCCGCAGCAGACAGGGAGTACTCCCCTCCGTGCCGCCAACAGTACCCAAACACCAAGAACAGGTAAAGCGCTTGGCAAAAGAAAGACCAAATCCCCTGGTCACTGCCCTTTACGTGAACTTGGTACGGGCGGCGGCGACCTGGGCGAGCACCTGCTGGAGGACTTGGCTGCCGGGCGGCACCAGCGTCGGCTCGTACGTCCAGGCATGGCCGACCCACGGGTCGGCGAGGTGGTCGTCGGCCACCGGGGTCAGTCGGAGCAGCGAACGCCACAACGGATCGAGCAGAGGACCGTACCCGGAGGACTCCTCCCGGTCGGCGACCATCATCAGGTGGACGCCGAAGGCGGGGCCCTCGTCGGCGAGGTAACGCAGCTGGTTCACCGCCCGGTCGTCGAAGCCGTGCGGAAAGTCGTTGACGATCAGGAGCTGCTGGGAGGTGTCGAAGCCGGGCGGCAGGGAGTCGGCGGCGCCGCCCCGGACCGCCATCTGCACCAGGTCGACCCGCTGGGTGAGCCGGCCCAGCACGTCGGCCACCCCGGCGGCGCCGCGCGCGGGCGGGGCCGCGAGCACGCCGGCCTGCACGAGGGGCGCCAGCGGCTGCGCTCCCGAGCCGGCCGGGTCGATGACATGGACGGTGAACTCACCGGCCGGATAAACGGCCAGCAGCCTGGCGGCGTGCGCGACCGCCGTCTCCATGGCGAGACGGCTCATGGCGTGGGAGTCGGTGAACGAACCGTCGGACGAACCGGCCGCTCCGCTGTCGATCCACAGGCCGCGCTCCAGCGGCAGCCGGACCAGCATCGGGATGCGGATCCGCTCCGCCTCGGGGAGATGCAGATCGCCCAGGCGCAGGGCCATGGGGATCTCCATCGGCACCCGGTAGGCGTGCCAGACGGGGGTGTCCCAGCGGGCGTATGCCACCGGAAGGGCCGGTTCGACGACGTCGGCCTCGGCCGCGAGCTGGGCGAGGTCCCGGTCGAGGGCCTCGCGGGCCTGGTCGACGAGCTGGGCGTGCCGGGCCCGGGCCGCCTCGCGGGCGGCGTCACCCTGTCCACCGATCCGGCTGCGCGGGTCGGAGAGGACCTGCTCCAGCTCCTTGTCCATGCGTGACTCGGCGAAGTCGACGGCGCTGCGGTAGGCGGCGGTGGTGCGGGCCAGGTCCTCGAACATGCCCCACACCTGGTTGTAGAGCCGCTCCTCCATGGACCAGCCGGTCGCGTCGCCCGCGACGGGCTGGGCGGGCTGTCCGGGTGCGGCCGGGGGCGCGGTCGGCGGAGGCGGGGGCGGAGCGGCGTTCTGGCGGCGCGGGTGGCTGTAGTCGATCGGGCCGCCGGCCGTGGCCGCGGACGGCTGGGTGACGGCGTTGGAGTCGGGTGCGCCGCCGGGGTACGACGGCTGCTGCGGGGCGGGCTGCCCCGGGCCGCCGGGCGTCTGGTCGCCGTACGGGGACGTGGGTGGCGCAGGACCGCGCTGAGGTGCCGTACCGCCATGGTCCGGGCCGAGGGCTGGGGCCGCCGCCTGCCGGGAGCGGTCGCCGTCGGCCGTGCGGGGCGGGGGCGCCTGCACCGAACGGGCCACTCCCCGGGCCACCGCGTCGTTGATGCTGCCGGCCAGCTGGTGGGCCTGTGGCAGACCCTGATCGGTGAGGAGTTCGGCGAGGCCGCCGGCGTAACCCTGGCCGACGGCGCGCACCTTCCAGGCGCCCTGCCGACGGTAGAGCTCCAGGGCGACGACGGCCGACTCGGCCTCCAGGCCGGTGACGGTGTAGCTGGCGACCTCTTCCCCGTCGAGGCCGGTGACGGCGACGAAGGGGGCCGCCACCGCACCGAAACGGACCGGGCCCGTCCCGCCGACGGGCAGGGCGAGCAGCACACTGACACGGTGGACGGTCTCCGCCACGGCGTCCAGGTCCACCGCGAGGCGGTGGTCGGCGGCGGCCTGCCGGGAGACCTCGAGACCCGGCTGGGTGGGTGCGCCCGGGTGGGCCACCCACTCCACGCCGTGGATCCGGCCGTTCTCGTCACCGAGCGCGGCCACGGCCATGATCGGCGTACCGGCCGAGATCCGGATCTCGAGACGGGCCTGGGAGAGCGGATGGTTCTGCCCCCGCACCAGCTCGGCCGTCATCGCCCTCGTCCCCCTGTGTCGTTGTGTGGTGTCGTGTGCTGCCCGCCGGGCCCGCCGGTCCCGGGCCCGGGGTGCGTCAGAGCACCGGCAGGATCGCCGGCATCAGGTCCTGGAAAGTACGGCCGTTGGCGGGGTTGCCGAGGGCCGTCATGTTCCAGCCGGGGCCCGAGCGGTGGACCTTGGCCATGATCTGAGCCGTGTACTGCCCGCCGCCCGCGAGGGTGTAGCGGGCGAGTTCCTGGCCGTTGGTCTCGTCGACGAGGCGGCAGAACGCGTTCTGCACCTCCTGGAAGGTTTGGCCCGTGAAGGAGTTCACGGTGAAGACGATCTGGTCGATGTGGACCGGTACCCGTGCGAGGTCGACGAGGATCGCCTCGTCGTCGCCGCCCTGGCCGACACCGCCGACGAGGTTGTCGCCGGTGTGGCGCACCGAGCCGTCGTCGCTCACCAGGTGACGGAAGAAGACGACGTCGACCGGCTGCTTGTCCGCGAACAGGACGGCGGAGGCGTCGAGGTCGACCTCCCGTGTGCGCGAGCCGAACAGGCCGCGCCGAGGAGCCGCCTGCCAGCCGAGACCCATGCGAACCGCAGTCAGGCTGCCACCGTCGTTCTTCTGCAGACTGATGGCCTGACCCTTGGTCATGTTGACGGTCACGCGCTGATTCCCCTCTCGAACGTCCCCTGTTGCCGCGTGCTCGCGGTTGACCAGAACCCTACGCAGGGGCACTGACAGTGACGTACCCCGGTCCGCCATTTGTGTCGGTCTTGCAACACTGCGCGTACGCGGCACGCTGTCAGGCCAGGCCGGCCTCCTTCATCTGGCGCAGTTCCTTCTTCATCTCGGAGACCTCGTCGCGCAGCCGGGCCGCGATCTCGAACTGCAGCTCCGCCGCGGCGGCCCTCATCCGCGCGGTCAGCTCCTCGATCTGCCCGGCCAGTTCGGCCGCGGGGCGGTCGGTCGGCACCGTCTCCTCGGCCTTGCCCTTGCCCTTGGCCGCCTTGCCGAGGGAGGGCACGGGAGCCTTGGTTCCTCCGCCGTCCTTCTTCGCCTTGCGGTAGCCCGAGCCGAGCAGCTGCTCGGTGTCGATGTCCTCGCGGGCGATCTGGGCGACGATGTCGTTGATCTTCTTGCGCAGCGGCTGGGGGTCGATGCCCCGTTCCGTGTTGTACGCGATCTGCTTCTCGCGGCGCCGGTTGGTCTCGTCGATGGCCTTCTCCATCGCCGGGGTGATCTTGTCGGCGTACATGTGGACCTGGCCGGAGACGTTGCGCGCGGCGCGGCCGATGGTCTGGATCAGGGAGGTGCCGGAGCGCAGGAAGCCCTCCTTGTCGGCGTCCAGGATCGCCACGAGGGACACCTCGGGCAGGTCGAGTCCCTCGCGCAGCAGGTTGATGCCGACCAGCACGTCGTACTCGCCCGCGCGCAGTTCGCGCAGCAGTTCGACGCGGCGCAGGGTGTCGACGTCGCTGTGCAGATAGCGGACCTGGATGCCCAGTTCGAGGAAGTAGTCCGTGAGGTCCTCGGCCATCTTCTTGGTGAGCGTGGTGACCAGGACGCGCTCGTCCTTCTCGGTGCGCTGCCGGATCTCGTGCACCAGGTCGTCGATCTGGCCCTCGGTGGGCTTGACGACGACCTCCGGGTCGACGAGGCCGGTGGGGCGGATGATCTGCTCGACGAAGCCGTCCGAGCGGGACATCTCGTACTTCCCGGGGGTGGCCGACAGGTAGACCGTCTGGCCTGTGCGCTCCTGGAACTCCTCCCACTTCAGGGGGCGGTTGTCCAGGGCGGAGGGCAGCCGGAAACCGTGGTCGACGAGGGTGCGCTTGCGGGAGGCGTCGCCCTCGTACATGGCACCGATCTGCGGGACGGTGACGTGCGACTCGTCGATGACGAGCAGCAAGTCGTCCGGGAAGTAGTCCAGCAGGGTGTTGGGCGGGGAGCCGGGCGAGCGGCCGTCGAAGTGCATCGAGTAGTTCTCGACGCCGGAGCAGCTGCCGATCTGGCGCAGCATCTCGATGTCGTACGTGGTCCGCATGCGCAGGCGCTGGGCCTCGAGCAGCTTGCCCTGCTTCTCCAGCTCCGTCAGGCGCTCGCCCAGTTCCTTCTCGATGTCGTTGACGGCCCGCTCCAGGCGCTCGGGTCCGGCGACGTAGTGGGAGGCCGGGAAGACGTAGAGATGCTCGTCGTCGCTGATGATCTCGCCGGTGAGCGGGTGCAGGGTGGACAGCGCCTCGATCTCGTCGCCGAACATCTCGATGCGGACGGCCAGCTCCTCGTAGACCGGGAAGATCTCGATGGTGTCGCCGCGGACGCGGAAGGTGCCGCGAGTGAAGGCCATGTCGTTGCGCGTGTACTGGATGTCCACGAAGCGGCGCAGCAGCTGGTCGCGGTCGATCTCCTCGCCGACGCGGAGGGGGACCATCCGGTCCACGTACTCCTGCGGGGTGCCCAGGCCGTAGATGCAGGAGACCGAGGCGACCACGACGACGTCGCGGCGGGTGAGCAGCGAGTTGGTCGCGGAGTGGCGCAGGCGCTCGACCTCCTCGTTGATCGAGGAGTCCTTCTCGATGTAGGTGTCCGACTGCGGGACGTACGCCTCGGGCTGGTAGTAGTCGTAGTACGAGACGAAGTACTCGACGGCGTTGTTCGGGAGCAGCTCACGGAACTCGTTCGCCAGCTGGGCGGCCAGGGTCTTGTTCGGCGCCATCACGAGCGTGGGGCGCTGGAGCTTTTCGATCATCCACGCGGTGGTGGCGGACTTGCCGGTGCCGGTCGCGCCGAGCAGCACGACGTCCTTCTCGCCGGCCTCGATGCGCCGGGCGAGCTCGGCGATGGCCGTCGGCTGGTCGCCGTTCGGCTGGTAGGGGCTGACGACCTCGAAGGGCGCCACCGTGCGTTCGATCTTTGAAACGGGCCGCATGGCATCCACCGTACGACTCCGCACTGACAATGGGCTCTGATCAGCGGTTCTGCGGGGTGCGGGACTCTCGGTGCTCCACGGTGCGGCGGGGGCGGAGCCGCAGGCGGTGGGCGGAGTGCTGGACGTGGGTGTGGGCGGGGATGCCGGGCTTGCGCTCGACGGGGACGACGGTGGGCTTCCCCATGACCATGAGCGGGTCGAACATGACGACGACGCCGGCCAGGAGCAGGAAGGCGAGCGGGCCGACCAGCATGGGGGCGAGCAGGTTCGCGGGCGACTCCCCCGTGGCGGGTTCGGCCGTGCCGTGCAGGTGGACGGTGAGGGCGGCCATGCCGGTGTAGTGCATGCCGCTGACGGCGAGTCCCATGACGAGGCTGGCGCCCACGCTCCAGAGGAAGCCCCTGACCTGGCCGGCGGCCCACAGGGCGGCGGTGGCGGCGCACATGGCGATCACGACGGAGACGGCGACGGTGACGGTGTTGTACTGCAGCCTCCCGTCCAGGCTCATGCTGGCCATGCCGAGGTAGTGCATCGACGCGATGCCCAGGCCGGTGATGGTGCCGCCGGTGAACAGGGCCGTACCGCGGGCTCCCCTGTAGCCGACGATGAAGATGCCGATGCCCACCATGATGATCGCGACGGCGAGGCTGGCGAAGGTCATCGCCTTGTCGTAGTGGATCGGGGTCCCTCGGATCGTGAACCCCATCATCGCGACGAAGTGCATGGTCCATATGCCGGAGCCGATGGCGGCGGAGCCGAGGGCGAGCCAGCCGGGGCGCCAGGACTGGGCGACGAGCATGGATCTCGTGGTGCATCGCAGGCCCAGTGCGCCGCCCAGACAGGCCATGAAATACGCCACCAGGGGTGTGACCAGGCCATAGCTGAATCCGTCGACCGTGCCTTGCATGCGGCTGCCTTCCCGCCCTCGTACGTCCCGGAATTCCTGATGTGCGCCCCCTCCCAGGACCGCACGAGCGGTCAGGGTTGACGCAGAGAGTATGACCCCCACCGGAATGGTCGAACGACTTTCCGGCAAAGAAACACGGCCCTGCCGCAGTTGTGCGGTACCAGTGAGCGGAGTTGGGCCGACTCCGTTCAACGTGTGGCCATCCCGTACCCCTCTCGCGTTGACCCTCTGCTGTCACAGTTGTGCTGTCCGTGATGTCACCGATCACTCGTCGCGAGGAGTACGCATGCATGCGCGCGCTGTCGCCGCCTCGACCACCGCGCTCCTGGGGACCGCCGCTCTCCTGTTCCCCGCCTCCGCCGCGCGGGCCGCGGGTAGCGGCCCGTCCCCGGTGGTCATCGCGCACCGGGGTGCTTCCGCCTACGCGCCCGAGAACACCCTGGCGTCCGTGGACAGAGCGGCGGAGCTGGGCATCCGCTGGGTGGAGAACGACGTGCAGCGGACCCGGGACGGGGAACTGGTCGTCATCCACGACGACAACCTGCGGCGCACCACCGACGCCGAGGAGGTCTTCCCCGACCGGGCCCCCTGGAACGTGAAGGACTTCACCGCCGCCGAGATCGCCCGGCTGGACGCGGGCAGCTGGTTCTCACCCGCCTACGCGGGCGCGCGCGTGCCGACCCTGGAGCAGTTCGTGCACCGCCTGGAGCGTCATCACCAGAAGCTTCTGCTGGAGATCAAGAACCCGGAGCTGTACCCGGGCATCGAGCGGCAGACGCTGAAGGTCCTCAGCAACGAGGGCTGGCTGGACCGGCCGCATCGGGCGGGCCGGCTGATCGTGCAGAGCTTCAGCGCGGACAGCGTGCGGACGGTGCACGAGCTGAAGCCGGGGGTGAAGACGGGCCTGCTCGGGACGCCACCGGTGTCGGAGCTGCTCGCCTGCGCGGAGTTCGTCGACCAGATCAACCCCTCGTACAGCTCGCTCTCCCCCGCATACGTCTCCTCCGTGCAGGCGTTCGACGGGCCGCACGGCAGGCCGATGGAGGTCTTCGCCTGGACGGTCGACGACGCGAGGACGGCCCGGCGGGTCGCCGCGTACGGCGTCGACGGGATCATCACCAACAGGCCGGATGTGGTGCGGAAGGCCGTGGGCGGCTGATCCGGTGTTCCGCCGGGCGCGTTGTCAGTGGCGGGTCCTACGGTGGGCCCATGGACAGCGAAGGGCAGGACGAGCCGCGGGTCGTGTGGGCGGTCGTGGAGAGCGGGATCGGGCCGCTGCTGCTGGCCGCGAGCCGGGACGGCCTGGTCAACGTCGTGTTCCACGCCACGGACGCGGTGCGGGAGCGGGCCGTCGAGCGACTGGCGTCGCGGCTGGGCGCCGAGCCCGTCGAGGCACCCGGCTCCCCCCTGCTCGCCGAGGCGATACGGCAGGTCGAGGCCTACTTCGCGGGGGCGCGACGCGAGTTCGACCTGCCGCTGGACTGGTCGCTGATCTCCGGCTTCAACCGGGAGGTCCTGCGCGAACTGACCTCGGGCGTGCCGTACGGCACGGTTGTCGGATACGGCGATCTGGCCGCGCGGGTCGGTCAGCCGGGCGCGGCCCAGGCCGTGGGCATGGCGATGGGCGCCAATCCGCTGCCCGTGGTGGTGCCTTGTCACCGGGTGGTCGAGAGCGGCGGCGGCATCGGCGGCTTCGGGGGCGGCCTGGAGACGAAGCGGCGGCTGCTCGCCTTGGAGGGTGTCCTTCCCGAGCCGCTCTTCTGACACCCGGGCCCGGTCAGTCGTAGTGCCGGGCCTCGAAGACGTTGCCGTCCGGGTCGCGGAAGTAGAAGCTGCGGGTGGCCGCGCCGCGGGCTCCGAAGGCGTCGTGGGAGAGGTCCGACATCGGTACGGAGTGTTCTTCCAGGCGGCCGAGGAGGGCGTCGAAGCCGCCACGGGACAGCGACAGGCAGACGTGGTTCACCGGGTGCCCCGCGCTGTCGGCCGAGCCGGGCAGCATCGTCATGCGCTCGGCGTAGGTCAGCGGCATGAGGTCCAGGATGGTCTCGTCGTTGACGCGCACGGACGGGAAGGGTGCCTCGCCCGCGGCGAACTCCGCGAGCCTGACCGCCTCCAGACCGACGGCCTTCGCGTAGAAGTCGGCGGCGGCCAGCGGGTCGCGCACCCAGAGGACGACGTGGTCGAGACGTGGCGTGTGGTCCGTCATGCACCCCAGGCTCGTGACGACTCCGGCGGCCCGCAAGGGTTTGGCCCGGCGCGCCGCCCGCCAGAGATGAGGGAAGACGACTGACCGACGGCAGGAGGCGGGCGCGTGGTGCTGGTGGTGTCCGAAGAAGTGCGGGAGGCGATCGACGCGCGCCGGCCCGTCGTGGCCCTGGAGTCCACGATCATCGCCCACGGGCTGCCGCGCCCGCGCAACCTCCGGGTGGCGCTGGAGCTGGAGACGGCCGTACGGCAGGAGGGGGCGGTGCCCGCCACGATCGCGGTACTGGACGGGCGGCCGCACGTCGGCCTGGACAAGGAGCAGCTGGAACGGGTCGCGAACGAGGACGGGATCCGCAAACTGGGCCACCGTGACCTGCCGCTCGCGGTGGCGTCCGGGGCGAGCGGGGCGACCACGGTGTCGGCGACCGCGCTGCTCGCGGCGCGGGCGGGTGTACGGGTCTTCGCGACGGGTGGGCTCGGCGGGGTGCACCGGGAATGGACCGTGACGCAGGACGAGTCGGCCGATCTGGGGCTGCTGGCGCGCACGCGCATCACGGTGGTGTGTGCCGGGGTGAAGTCGATCCTGGACGTGCCGGCGACCCTGCAGCGGCTGGAGACGCTGGGTGTCGCCGTGGCCGGTTACGGCACCGGCCGGTTCCCCGGCTTCTACCTCTCCGACTCGGGGCACGCCGTGGACTGGACGCTGGGGACGCCGGAGGAGGTGGCGGGCGTCATGCGGGCGCAGGACACGCTCGACGGGCCGGAGTCGGCGCTGATCGTCGCCAACCCCGTCCCCGAAGAGGAGCAGCTCGATCCGGATTTGCACGCACGCGTGCTGGCGGACGCGCTGCACGCGTGCGCGGAGGAGGGGATCACCGGCCAGGCGGTCACGCCGTTCCTGCTCGATCATCTGGTGCGGCACACGGACGGCGCCTCCCTGAGCGCCAACCTTGCGGCGGTGCGGGGCAACGTACGCCTGGCGGCACGGATCGCGGCGGCCTGGACCCGGGGATGACGGCGGCCGGCGGCGCGGGGCCGGGAGTGGAACCGGGCTCCGGGGACGCGGGCTCGGCGACGGGGCGTGGGCTGCTGGTCGTCGGGGATGTCATCACCGATGTCGTCGCGCGCTACCGAGGGCCCCTCGCGGCCGGTACGGACACGCCTGCCGCGATCCGGACCGTGGCGGGCGGGGCGGGCGCGAACGTCGCCTGCTGGGCGGCTCACCGGGGAGCGCCGGACGTGCGGCTGCTCGGGCGCGTGGGAGCGGAGGCGGCCGACTGGCACGAGCGGGAGCTCGTCGCCCAGGGCGTGCGTCCGCGGCTCGTCGTGGACCCGCTGGTGCCGACCGGCACGGTGGTCTGCATGGTCGACGGGGGCGCTTCGGCGGAGCGGACGTTCCTCACGGACAGCGGCGCGTCGTTGCGGCTCGAACCCGCCGACTGGTCGGACGCGCTGCTCGACGGAGTGGCCCGGCTGCACCTGTCGGGCTACCTCCTGTTCTCCGAGCCGAGCCGGGCCCTGGTGACCGTGGCCCTGAAAGCCGCACGCGCGCGTGGCGTACCGGTGAGCCTGGACCCGGCATCGGCCGGTTTCCTCGCGGAGCTGGGGGCGGAGCGGTTCCTGGCGCTCGTCGACGGAGTGGACGTCCTGCTGCCCAGCCGGGACGAGGCGTGCCTGCTGGCGGGACCGGCGGACGCGGCCGAGGCGGCGGCCCAGCTGAGCCTGCGCGTGCCGCTGGTCGTCGTCAAGCAGGGTCATGAGGGGGCCGTCCTGGCTCGCGCCGGGAAGGTGTGCGCTCGCGTTCCGGCCGCGTCGGCGACAGCACGGGACACGACCGGCGCCGGTGACGCCTTCACCGGCGCTTTCCTCGCCGCCCTGCTCGCGGGTGCCGGGCCGCAGGACGCCGCGGCGGAGGGCTGCCGGGCGGGTGCGCGAGCGGTGGAGAAGGTGGGCGGCAGACCGCCCCTGCCGAGCTGACGAACCTGGCCGGGCCTGCGGGCCCCGCCCCCTTCGTGCCTCGCCCCGTTCCCACCGCGCGGCACGCCCCCTCGGCACCGTCGCCTACTGCTTGCGCCCCCACGCCGAGATCATCGGGGCCGTCGTCAGATCGAGCGCACCCGACGTGACGTTCACGAGATGCCGGTCGATGTCCTGGTCGGTCGCGAGGCCCGCGCCGACGAGCTGGTCGCGGACTTGGCGGGTCGTGACGGACTCCAGGGCCGCGCAGGCCGGCGACGTGAGGGGGAAGTAGGCGTCGGCCTGGACCCGGGTCAGTCCGGCCTCCCGGAGCAGTCGCGGCAGGATGCGGCCACAGGGGAGGTCGGTCCCGCGGTCGGCGAGCAGTGTGCGGAAGCCCTGCCGCAGCCGGTTGGCGAGCTGCTGCTCGGGGCCGTACTCGTCGGGGCAGAGCAGGGGTTGCAGAGTGGGGTCGGCGTCCTCGACCAGGAGGCGTCCGCCGGGGCGCAGGGACATGACCATGGAGCGCAGCGCCTGTTGCCGGTCGGTCACATGGACGAGAGCGAGGCGGGCGTGCACGAGGTCGAAGCCCTCCCCCGGGGGTTCCGGCGAGCCGAGCTCGTGGGCCCGCACCTCGACGGGTGGCCGGGCGGCGGAGGCGAGCCGTGAGGTGTCGGTGTCGGTCGCGACGACACGTCCGGTCGGACCCACCTTCTTGGCCAGCCAGGACACCACGGTGGTGCCGGCGCCGACCTCCCAGCACCGCCAGCCGGATCCGACGCCGAGCTCTTCGAGGTGCCGGAACGTCGTGGGGTCGAAGAGGGCGGCGAAGGCGCTGAAGCGCTCGGCCGCCTGGGTCTGCCGGTTGTCGAGGAGATGCCCATCGGTTCGCGTCATGCCGCGATCATCCCATTTGTCCGACATATCCGTAATTGTCGACGCTCCGGCGCGTAGTACCGCGTCGGACGCCGCCGCACGCCAGAACCGTTCGGCGCGGGCAGGCGTCGATGCGTCAGGACGACGACGTCGGCTCGCCGTTCGTCCACAGCCGGGAACCAAGCGGAATGGGGCGTATCCACAGGCTCACCCGCAGCTCACACAGGCCTGGCAGACTGACGCGCCAAGGCGCAGGAACGGCGCGAGAAGTTCCACGCAAGGAGATCCGGATGTCCATGGCAGGGAATCTGCGGAAGGTGACGAGCCTCGGCGGGGTCGGCGGCCTTCGCAGAGTGGCCCGGCTGGCCCGACGGCGTCCGCGCGTCGACCTGAGTCACCCGGCCCGGTCTCCCCTGGGCTCCTCTGTGGTGAACTGCGTGACATACCAAGACGGCGTGCGCACCGACGCGCGCGGTGACCTGGTGGACGCCGTGGAGCGGGTACGCAAGAGCCGGGACGGCTTCGTCTGGCTCGGTCTGCACGAGCCCACGGACAGCGAGTTCGCGGGCATCGCCGAGCTCTTCGACCTGCACCCGCTGGCCGTCGAGGACGCGATCGAGGCCCACCAGCGCCCCAAGCTGGAACGCTACGGCGAGACACTCTTCGCGGTGTTCAAGACGGTCTGCTACGTCGAGCACGAGGAACTCACGGCCACCAGCGAGGTGGTGAACACCGGCGAGATCATGGTGTTCGTCGGCGCGGACTTCGTGATCACGGTGCGACACGGCCGGCACGGTTCGCTGGGACCGCTGCGCGAGGAGCTGGAGTCCGACCCGGGTCAGCTCGCCAAGGGGCCGTCGGCGGTGCTGCACGCGATCGCGGACCACGTGGTCGACGACTACCTGACGGTCACGGACTCGGTGCAGGCGGACATCGACCACGTCGAGACGGATGTCTTCTCCGAGGCCGGCGCGCGGGCCGACCCCGGGCGCATCTACCAGCTCAAGCGTGAACTGCTGGAACTGAAGCGGGCGGTGGTGCCGCTCAGCAGGCCGCTGGAGGATCTCGCCACCCGGCCGATCCGCGTGGTGGACCCGGAGATACAGGCGTACTTCCGCGACGTCTCGGACCATCTGCTGCGGGCGAAGGAGCAGATCGCGGCCTTCGACGAACTGCTCAACTCCATTCTCCAGGCGCACCTCGCGCAGGTCACCGTCGCGCAGAACGAGGACATGCGGAAGATCACGGCGTGGGCCGCGATCGTCGCCGTGCCGACGATGGTGTGCGGCGTGTACGGCATGAACTTCGAACACATGCCGGAGCTGCAGTGGCGGTACGGCTACGGCATGGTCATCGGCGTGATATCCGCCGCGTGTCTCGCCCTGTACCGGGGGTTCCGGCGCAGCGGCTGGCTCTGAACCGGCCCCGTGCCCCCCCCGGAGGGCCCGCCTGAACCACCCGGGGGGGGTGAACGTCGGGGTCAGTGCGACGCGGTCGTGGCGTAGACGCCCTCCGCCCAGGAGGCGATCTGGTCCTTCGCGAGATGCCGGACCAGGTCGGCTTCGCTGATCATGCCGACCAGGCGCTTGTCATGGATCACCGGCAGTCGGCGGATCTGGTGCTCCCGCATCTCGCGGAGCACGTCGCCGACATCGGCGTCCGCGTCGATCCAGCGGGGCGTGCCCTTCGCCATGTCGCCCGCGGTGACCCTGGCGGGGTCGTGACCCATGGCGACGCAGCCGACGACGATGTCGCGGTCGGTGAGGATGCCGCAGAGCCGCTCGTTCTCGTCGCTGATGGGCAGGGCGCCGACGTTCAGCTCGCGCATGAGCTGGGCGGCGCGGTCGAGGTTTTCGTGCGCGGGGATCCACTGGGCGCCGCGGTGCATGATGTCTCCGGCGGTGGTCATGGAGTACCTCCCGGTGCCGGACGGCCGGCGCGGCGCCGGACGCACCGCGAGTCCCGGCGCCCTTCATTCTCGCCGCGTCACCGGACGCCCGCACACGGAACTCGGCCCCACGGCCCGTTGCCGGGCCCTGCCGCCTCAGCGCTGCCGCCCGGTGCCGACCTCTGCCGCCTCCGCCCGGGGCCGGTCTCTGCGACTTACGCCCGGGGCCGGATCCTGCCGCCTCCGCCGGATACCGGACCCCGGCGCCACCTCGTCCGCCGCCACCTCACCCGGGCGCCGGCACCCCGGCTCCTGGCTCAGTCGCTCCGACCGCTCCAGGCGGGGTGGCGGGGGTCATCGGCCCGCACCAGGACATCGGCCGTGGCCACCGGGTCGGTCTCCTGCTCGTAGCGCTCGAACGCCGGGAGGGTCCAGTGCACGGCCTCGGGTGTGCGACGGCGCAGGGCGCCCGGCGAGAGGAGGACATGGACGCTCAGATCGAAGGGGAACCAGTGCCGAAGGAGGAAGGGTCCGTGCAGCAACAGCACACCGCCGGGCGGGAGTTCGGTGTAGGGACTGCGGGTGGCTCGGTCGGCGGCGGGGTCCCACAGGTCGGGCAGGACGCGACCGTCGCCGTCGGCTTCGAGCGGACCGAACACCTCACGCCACAGGGCGCCGGTGTCGTACCAGCCGCTGTAGTACGCCTCGACATCCTGATGGCCGTACTCCAGCCGTACCGAGGCGGGCCGCAGAAAACCCTCCGTGCCCACCACGAGCGAGGAACGGCCGCGGACGCGCAGCGCCTGGGAGATCCGGTCGGCGAGGTCTCCCGGGCGGGCTGCCGGGGCGCCGTCGAGGGCGATGCGAAGCCAGGGAGAGCCGTCGGCGGGCTTCAGATCGAGGAGATGCTCGGCGAGCAGGTCGCCGAGCCGTTCCCAGGTGATCGCTTCGAGTCGCACACGACCCATGATGCGTCAGCCCACCGCGGGAAGCGTCCGGCCCTGAGGCGCCGTGGCGAGGACGGTGCCCGGATCGCCAGGGTCTGTGGCGGGCTGCGTAGTTCACGCCTCCGTCAACGGGAATGAACCCCCTATGGTCCCCCGCGCGACGCTCCAGCCCTTCACCGGACTTCTCGCCTTCCAGCCCCTCAAGCGGCGCTACTGCGCCGAGTGCCGACGGGGGCCGTTGCCGCTGCTCGCCCTCGAGGACGGCGCCCCGCGCTGTCTCGACTGTGCCGACCTCGGGCATCTGGTGTTCCTGCCCAGCGGTGACACCGCGCTCACCCGCAGATCACGGGAGGAGAGCACGCTGTCGGCGGTGGTCGTGCGGTTCAACCGGAGAAAGGGCCGGTACGAGCGGCAGGGCGTGCTGGTCGAGGAAGCGGCACTGGCCAGGGCGGAGCAGCGGTGTCTGGCGGACGCCGAGGCGAGACGACGGCGCCGGGTGCGGGACGCGCGGCGGCGAGCGGCTCATGACGCTCTGTTCGCCGAGGCGTTCGCGACCGAGATCCTGCTGCTGTTTCCCGGGTGCCCGGCCGATCGGGCACGGGCCATCGCCCTGCACGCCTCGGAGCGGGGCAGCGGACGGGTCGGCCGCAGCGCGGCGGGGCGTGCACTGACGGAGTCCGCGGTGACCTCGGCGGTCGTGGCGTCCGTACGGCATCTGGACACGCCGTACGACCGGCTGCTGATGAGCGGGGTGCCGAGACACGAGGCCCGGCGGCGGATCGCGGCGGCGGTGGCGACGGTAATGAGGGGGTGGACGGAGGCACGGCTCGGTTCCGCGGGGTGACACAAGAGCGCCGGGGCTCTGAGCCGTCATGTCGTCGGCCGTCGTGCACGTCGGCCGTCGGCAATGGTTTCGTCATGCCGTGGTGCCGTGGTGCCGTGGTGCCGTCGGCCGTCATGACGGCATGACGGCATGACGTGGTCCCATGGTGCCGTCGGCCGTCATGCCGTCGACGCGGCCGTTCGGCGGGCCGTGGACGTTCGCTTATGGCGTCGCGGCGCTCGGCCATGGTCACTGCGCCTGTTCGGGAATTCACTGGGGTCGAGAAAGGGGTGCCGGGCGGTGTTCCGGCGCGACGGGCGGGAGAGAGAAATGATCGACGGACCGTACTTCGTGCTCACGGTGCTGGGCGTGCTCGGGACCGGCCTGGTGGCCGGTGTGTTCTGCGGGTTCTCGACCTTCGTCATGCGCGGCCTCGGCATGCTGCCGCCCGCGCAGGGGGTCGCCGCGATGAACGCGATCAACGTGGCGGCGGTGACGCCGCCGTTCATGATCGTGTTCCTGGGGTCGGCCGTGCTGTGTGCGGTGATCGCGGTGGTGACGTTCGTGCTGTGGCCGGAGGAGGGGACGGTGGAACTGCTGGTGGGCAGCGTGCTGTACCTGTTCGGCACGTTCGGGCCGACCATGGTCGCGAACGTGCCGCGCAACGACGCGCTGGCCGGTCTGGAGCCGGGCACACCGGAGGCGGCGGCGTACTGGCCGGTGTATGTGCGCGAGTGGACGCTGTGGAACCACGTCCGTACGGCGGCCTCGGCCGGAGCGGCACTGGCGTACGTGCTGGCGCTCACCTGACACCCGCGCCCTGGGGCGACAGGCATCGGCCGGGAGGCGGACGTATCGTGGCGAAAAGGAGTGCCGCCAGAGTGGGACCAGTGCCGCCCCACGACGCACGGCCTGTCTCACGCGCACGCAAGGAAGACGGCCATGGCCGATCCCAAGGGTTTCATGACCACGCCCCGCCAGGACTGGCCACGCAGGCCGGTCGAGGAACGGGCCCGCGACTGGGACGAGGTTCATGTCCCCGGGGCGCTGCTGCCGATCATCAGCAAGCAGGCCGACCGGTGCATGGATTGCGGCATTCCCTTCTGTCACGACGCCTGTCCGCTGGGAAACCTGATCCCGGAATGGAACGACCTGGTGTCCAGGGAGGACTGGCGGGGGGCCGCCGACCGGCTGCACGCCACCAACAACTTCCCGGAGTTCACCGGCCGGTTGTGCCCCGCTCCGTGCGAGGCGGGCTGTGTGCTGGCGATCAACCAGCCGGCCGTCACCATCAAGAACGTGGAGTGCGCGATCGCCGACCGTGCCTGGGAGGAGGGCTTCGCGCCGCCGAGGCCGCCGGAGCGGCTGTCCGGCAGGACGGTCGCGGTGATCGGTTCGGGACCGACCGGGCTGGCCGCGGCCCAGCAGCTGACCCGGGCCGGACACACGGTCGCCGTGTACGAGAGGGACGACCGGCTCGGCGGTCTGATGCGGTACGGCATCCCGGCGTTCAAGATGGAGAAGCACCATCTGGAGCGGCGGCTGGAGCAGATGCGGGCCGAGGGGACGAAGTTCCGGACGTCTACGGCGGTCGGCTCGGACGTCGGGGCCGCCGAACTGCGCTCCCGCTACGACGCCGTGGTGCTCGCCACCGGGGCGACCGCCTGGCGTGAGCTCCCGGTGCCGGGGCGCGAGCTGACGGGCATTCACCAGGCGATGGAGTACCTGCCGTTGGCCAACCGGGTGTGCGAGGGCGATCTGGAGACGTCCCCGCTGTCGGCCGCCGCACAGCACGTCGTCATCGTCGGTGGCGGCGACACCGCGGCGGACTGTCTGGGGACGGCCGTCCGGGAGGGTGCCGCGTCCGTGACCCAGTTGGACATCTACGCGCTGCCGGACACGGAGCGCGACGAGGACGCCGAGCCGTGGCCGACCTACCCGATGCGGGTCTATCGACTGTCCGCTGCGCACGAAGAGGCCCGAGACCTGCGCACCGCCCCGGTGGCGGACGCGGACGCACGCCTGTTCGCGGCGTCCACGCTGCGCTTCGACGGTGACGCGCAGGGGCGGGTGCGGTCGCTGCACCTGGTCGAGGTGGACGCGCGGCGCCGCCCCGTGGAAGGCACCGGGCGCACTCTCCCCGCCGACCTCGTGCTGCTCGCCCTCGGTTTCTCCGGGCCGGACCGGGAGGACGGGCTCGTCGATCAGCTGGGGCTGGAGATGGAGCCCCGCGGGACGATCGCGCGGGACTCCGCTTTCGCCACGAACGTGCCCGGGGTGTTCGCCGCGGGGGACGCGGCCCGGGGGCAGTCGCTGATCGTGTGGGCGATCGCCGAGGGGCGGGCGGTGGCGGCAGCCGTCGACCGTCATCTGACGGGCAGTTCACGGTTGCCGGCGCCGATCGGGCCGTACGACCGGCCCATGGCGGTGTAGACCGTCGGCCCGCTCGACCACGCCGCCCACCTGCCCGCCCGAAGACGGCCACCATCCACCTGAACGACCGATCACCGCCCGCCCCGACCGAACGGCCACCGCCCACCGAAACGACCGGCCACCGCCCACCCGCGGGACGATCACCGCTCGTCCGTCCCCGCCACCTTCCCCGTCGACAGCGCCACCCGGTTCCACGTGTTGATCGTGCAGATCAGGGCGAGCACCTGGGCCAGTTCGCGGTCGTCGAACTGTGCGGCGGCCTGCGCGTAGACGTCGTCCGGGACTCCGGCGTCGGCGACGAGGGTCATCGCGTCCGTGAGGGCGAGGGCCGCCTGCTCCCGCTCGGTGAAGAAGGGGCGGGCCTCGCGCCACACGGCGACCATGTGGAGGCGGTCCTCGCTCTCGCCGGCTTTGCGGGCGTCGTTGGTGTGCATGTGCAGGCAGTACGCGCAGTGGTTGAGATGCGAGGAGCGGATCTGGATCAGTTCGACGAGGGCCGGGTCGAGGCCCTCGCGGGCGGCGGCGTCGAAGGCGATGAGGGCCCGGAAGGCCTTCGGGGCGGACGTGCCGAAGTCCAGCCGCTTCGGGGCCAGATGGGTGCGGTGCGTGCTCGTGTTCGTCGTCATGCCCTCGAATCTACGAGCCGGAAAGACCCGCTGTAGGGTGCATTTCCATGGCATCATCGTGGGTCAATTCCGCGCAGCGGATCGGGTCCGATCTGCATCTGGAGCTGACCGGGCCGGGCGGCCGGCGGGCGGCGCTGACCCGGGCCCTGCGGGAGGCCGTGCGCAGCGGGCGGCTCGCTCCGGGCACGCGGCTGCCCCCGTACCGCTCGCTCGCGGCAGACCTCGGCGTCGCCCGCAACACGGTGGCGGACGCGTACGCGGAGCTCGTCGCGGAGGGCTGGCTCACGGCACGGCAGGGCTCGGGGACCCGGGTCGCGATGGGGGTAGCGGCCATGCCCTTCAGGCAATGGGGGAGGGCGGAGCCGCTGCGGCCCGCCGCGCGCGTGCCCAAGAAGGCACCGCCACGCGCGCGTGGTCCCCGGCACGACCTCGCCCAGGGCACATCGGACGCCTCGGCGTTCCCGCGCACCGCCTGGCTGGCCTCCTACCGGCGGGCCCTCCAGCAGGCGCCCAACGAGGTGTTCGGTCCGGGCGACCCCGCCGGCCGGCCGGAACTGCGCCAGGCACTCACGGAGTACCTGGCACGCGCGCGTGGGGTGCGGACCGAGCCGGGCCTGATCGTGATCTGCTCCGGCTTCGCGCACGCCTTGCGGCTGCTGTTCGGAGGCGGTGTTCTGCGCGGGCCGCTGGCGGTGGAGGCGTACGGGCTGGGGTTCCACCGGGAGGTCCTGGCCGCCGCCGGCGTGCGCACCGTGCCGCTCCCCCTCGACGAACACGGCGCGCGCGTCGACCGGTTGGGGCGGCAGCGGGCGGTGCTGCTCACGCCGGCGCACCAGTTTCCGACCGGCGGCCCGCTGCATCCGGCGCGCCGGGCCGCCGTGATCGACTGGGCCCGCGCGCATGACGGACTGGTCCTGGAGGACGACTACGACGGGGAGTTCCGCTACGACCGCAAGCCGGTCGGTGCCGTCCAGGGGCTCGACCCCGAGCGGGTGATTCACATCGGCTCGGTCAGCAAGAGCCTCTCGCCGGCGGTGCGGCTGGGCTGGATGGTGCTCCCGGAGCGGTATACGGGCGCCGTCGTGGCCGCCAAGGGGGAGCGCGAGGCGTGGGCGAGCGTCCTCGACCAGTTGAGTCTGGCGGACTTCATCGCTTCGGGGTCGTACGACCGGCATGTACGCCGGATGCGGCTGCGGTACCGCAGCCGCCGGGACCGGCTGGTCGCGGCGCTCGCCGAACACGCGCCGCACATCGAGGTCACCGGCATCGCGGCCGGGCTGCACGCGGTGCTGCGACTGCCGCCCGGCACCGAGGCGTCCGCGGTCAAGGCCGCCGTGTGGCAGGGCATCGCCCTCGACGGCCTCGCCGCGTTCCGGCACCCGGAGACGGACATGCCGACGGGCGACGGTCTCGTCGTGGGGTACGCGACCCCCTCCGAGCACGCCTACGGACCGGCCTTGGAGGCACTGTGCGGTGCGCTGCCGCCTCCGTGACCGGCCCGAAGCGGAACCCGGGCGTCCGGGAAACCAGCGGCCCGCGCCGCCGCCTCCGTGACCGGCCCGAAGCGGAACCCGGGGCCCGGGAAACCAGCGGCCCGCGCCGCCGCCTCCATGACCGGCTTGAAGCGGAACAGCCGCTCGCGGCGGGGACCCTGGAAACCGGCAGCCCACGCCCCTGCCTCCGTAACCGGCCCGAAGCCGAACCGGGGCCCCGGGAAACCAGCGGCCCGCGCCCCGCCCAACCCCGAGGTGCTCAGGCCTTGTGTGCCACCGCCCCGTACCCCGGGATCACCCCGTCGTCCTGCCCGGGCACGGGCTCGCCGAGCTCGGGGTGCCAGCGGTGGGGGACCTCGACGCCGGGTTCGACGAGGTCGAGGCCGTCGAAGAAGCGGGTGAACTCCTCGCGGGAGCGCAGGGCCAGGGTGACCCCGGCGGCCCGCAGCTTCTCGGTGGCCGCCTTCGACTCCTCCGGGGTGAAGTCGGCGGTCGCGTGGGTCATCACCAGGTAGCTGCCGGAGGGCAGTTCGGCGACCAGCCGGCGGACCAGGTCGTGGGCGCCGTCCTCGTCGGAGACGAAGTGCAGCAGCGCGACGAGGGACAGGGCGACGGGCCGGGTGAGGTCCAGGACCTTCCTCGCGCCCTCCAGGATGGCGTCCGGGTCACGCACGTCGGCCTGGAGGTACTCGGTCACGCCCTCGTCCGTGCCCCGCAGCAGGGCCGCCGCGTGGGCCAGCACGATGGGGTCGTTGTCGCAGTACACGACCCTGGCCTCGGGGGCGGTCTCCTGGGCGATCTGGTGGAGGTTGGGTTCGGTCGGGATGCCGGTGCCGATGTCCAGGAACTGCCGGACACCGCTCCGGGCCAGCCAGCGCGTGGTGCGGTGCATGAACGCGCGGTTGACCCGTGCCATCACCGGCACCCTCGGATCGAGGGTGAGCATCTGCCGGCCCATCTCCTCGTCGACCGGATAGTTGTCCTTGCCGCCGAGGTACCAGTCGTACATCCGCGCGGGATGGGGTCTGGTCGTGTCGATGTGGACGGCCGACGTGGGGTCCTGCCCGGTCATGTGGCACTCCGTAAGGCGCAGAGGGTGGTCAATTCAGCACCTGCGATTCCGTGACAACGCAAGAAACGTGAGAGTCGAGCGACGGCAAGGGGCAACGGCCATCACCCTAGGACAGCAGGAAGTCCGCCGCCCCCGCCTTCGCTCCCTCGATGAAGGCCGTCATCTCGTCCGTGGTGTAGATCAGCGCGGGACCGTCCGGGTCGGTGGACTGGCGGAGGGCGATCCGGCCGTCGGCGAGTTTCATCGCCTCCAGGCAGTTCCCTCCGTTTCCGCCGCTCCACGGCTTGTGCCAGCCTTCGCTGCCCAAGTCACGCGCGGGCATGCCGTTGTAGACGTGTTTGCGCGGCTTGATGCGATCCATTCACAGCTCCTTGCGGAGGTCCCGGAGGATCTCCTTCGTGCGATGTGCCGTAGCGGCCTGCGCCGCCATGCGGTCCATGACCTCGAGGTGGGTCGCCACCTCGCTGCGCGCGTCGAGATAGACCGCGCCGGTCAGGTACTCGCTGTAGACCATGTCCGGCAGTTCGGGCACGGCGAATCGGAACAGCACGAACGGCCCGTAGGTGCCCGGGTGCGGTCCATTGGCGAACGGGGCGATCTGGAGCGTCACGTTGGGCAGCTTCGTGGCGTCGAGCAGTTTGTCGATCTGGGCACGCATCACCTCCGGGCCACCGGCCGGGCGCCGCAGCGCGGTCTCTTCCATCACGACCCACAGCCGGGGCGCGTCCTCGCGGGTGAGCAGGTCCTGGCGCCGCATCCGCAGGGCGACGTGGCCCTCGATGTCCTCGGGCCGGGTCTGGCCGATGGCGCCGGAGCGGAGCACCGCGCGCGCGTAGTCCTCGGTCTGGAGCAGCCCGGGGACGAAATGGGGCTCGTAGCTGCGGATGACGCCGGCGGCGCCCTCCAGGCTGACGTACATCGAGAACCAGCCGGGCAGGATGTCGTGGAAACGCTGCCACCAGCCGGGCTTGTTGGCGTCCTCGGCCAGCCGGACGAAGGCTTCGGCCTCCTCGTCGGAGATTCCGTATGCCTTGAGGAGCAGTTGCAGGTACGGGATTTTGAGCGCGACCTCGGCCATCTCCATACGGCGGACGGTGGCGGGGGCGACGCGCAGGATACGCGCGGCCTCCTCGCGGTTCATCCCGGCGCGTTCCCTCAGGTCCAACAGGCGTCGGCCGAGTACGACCTGACCGACCGTCGGCGCGGACCGCGGTTCACTCACGCTCCACCTCCACGAAGAGTTCTGACGAGCCGGCCACAAAAGAACGCTGACAGCCCGGCGGCGCCATTCGAAAACCCTTTCGAAGAGCCGATTCGAACAGGCATCTCAAACGAATCTTCGACGGTCTCAATTGGCGCCGCGCATGGTGCTGTTGCGAGCAGTGTGCCACGGCCATCCAGACCGTCACACAGCACTCTGCAATTTTCAGAGTGACACTTGCCAAGTGTTCGCGGCGGGGCGATAGTGGCAAGCGTGATTCCGTCCGCGCCCTTAGGAACAGATGCCGCCGCAAGCCCTCTCGGGCATGGCGCCGCCACGGGAGAGGCCCCTCTCGGGGTCGCTGCCGAGCGCAGGTTCCGTTTCGAGCTGGCCGCACATCCGGGTTCTCCCGCCCAGGCCAGACGCCTGACGCAGGCCCGGCTCACCGGCTGGTCGGTGTGCGAGGACACGTGCGACAGCGCGGCCTTGGTGGTCTCCGAGCTGGTCACCAACGCCATCGTGCACACGGCGAGCACCCACATAGTGTGCGAGCTGCACGACGGCGACGACCTGGTGCGGATAGCCGTGCGGGACGAGGGCTGCGCCCCGGGCCAGCCCCACGCCGCCAGCCGGACCCGGCCCGAGGAGGAGCACGGGAGGGGACTGCTCCTCGTCGACGCCCTCTGCCATGCCTGGGGTGCCCACGAGGACGGCCCCGGGCTGCTGGTCTGGGCCGAGCTGCCGCGCACGGCCGACGCCCCGCCCGAGCCGGCCGGCCCCCGCGGCGACCTGGGCTGGGGCACCCGCCCGAAGCGGGGCCCGTCCGACGACCCGGGCGACGGCGACGGCACCCACCAGACACGCCACCACCTGCGGGACGCCCCGGAGGTCCCCCCGCAGGGGCGCCACCGAGACCTGGGACGCACATGAGCCCCGCGCACGCGGGCCGCGTGCTGAACCTGGACACCCTGGTCCGCGTCGGGCGCGGACTGCGCACGCCCGGCCCGGCCCTGCGCCTGCCCGTGCCCGACGGCATGACCGACCCGCTCGGCTGCGACGCGGTCGCGGTCCCCGCCCACGTCGGCCCGCTGGTGATGCCCCGGCTGCCCCGCGTGGGCTGCGTCTACGCCGACGAGACGCACTGGTGGTGGCTGGTGCCGTCCGACTCCGACCACGCCCTGGAATGGCCCTCCCCGGCGCGCTACGCCACCGGCGCGGTCGTCCCGGACCTGTTGGAGATCCCCGACCTGATCCACCGCCCCGACGGCACGCTTCCGTACACCCCGCCCATCCCCCTCTACCTGGCGCTGTGCCGCGCCACGGGGACGGCGCCGTCCTGGTCCCGCCCGGTCAGCGCGTAGCCGGGACCGGCAGACCGCTGCGCCGCACCACCCCGCACCTCCGCGCCGCCCCTCCGCCTCCCCGGGTCGGGTCGTGCGCCCGCGCGCTTCCGGCGCCCCGGGGTGCGCCCTGCCCGGGCCCGGACCCGCCCCGCGATAGTGGGCCGCTCACGGGCTGGCACGAGGCGGGGAGGTCGGTCGACGGTGGGGAAGAAGCGGACCGCGCCGGAGGTGTCCGAGTCGGAGCGGCTGCTCTTCGGCGGGCCGCTGCGCTACGACATGGGCTGGAACCAGCACGCCGACGCGTTCCTGGAGCTGAACTTCCGTGCCATGATCACCCGGCTGCCATCCCTGCTGGCGTCCAGCCTGCGGCTCGCGCGAGAGGCCGACCGGGGCGCCGCGCGGACCGTGCTGGCCGCCGAGGCGGGCCGGGGCGTGGCGCAGGCGGTCAGCCTGCTCGCGGTGAACAGTGTGCTGGCCCGGCTGATGGGCGGCGGCCCGATCGACGACCGGTTGCGCGGAGCCGTCCCCGCCCTGGTCACGGTGGCCGTCGTGATGTTCCTCGCGGCGCTGCTGCGAGCCGCGAGCACCTACGCCACCGGTCGGCTGGAGCCCAAGGTGGAGCGGGTGGCGACCGAGCGGTACCTGGAGCGGGCCGCGGCCGTGGAGCTGGCCGCGATCGAGGACCACGCCTTCCACAAACTGCTGGACACCGCGCAGTACGGCGCCGCCTCCGCCCGCCGGATGATCTCCTACGGCACCCGCGTGATCAACGCGATGATCTCGCTGGTCGCGGCGGCGGGAGTGCTGACCGTACTGCACCCGGCCCTGCTGCCGCTGCTGGTCACGATGACCCTGCCGAGCGCCTGGAGCGCGCTGACCGTCGCCCGGCGGCGTTACGAGTCCTTCCACGCCTGGGTGCAGCACGCCCGCGCGGGCCGGCTGCTCGGCAATCTGCTGATCGAGCCCGAGGCGGCCCCCGAGATCAGGGTGCACGGGGTGGGCTCCTTCCTGCTGCGGCACTTCCGCGCGATGTCGGAGACGGCCGAGACCGAGCAGGCGCGCCTCGCCGGGCTCGCGGCGCGCACGGGCCTGATCGCGGCGGCGTGGACGGGCCTGGCGACGGTGGCGACGTACGCGACGCTGGGCGGGCTGCTGCTGACGGGGTCGATGGCCCTGTCCGTCGCGGGTACGGCCGTGATCGCGATCCGGACCGGCTCGCAGAGCCTGGACACGCTCGTCGTGGAGGTCAACGCGCTGCACGAGGAGGCCCTCTTCGTCGGTGATCTGCATCGGCTGTACACCGAGGCGGACCGGTGGGCGATCCCGGCGGGCGGCGCGTCGCTGCCGGAGGATCCGCGCGAGATCCGCTTCGAGAACGTCACGTTCCGCTATCCGGGCGACTCGGCCCGGCCGGCCCTCGACGACGTGACGCTCAGCCTGCCGCTGGGCCGGATCGTGGCGCTGGTCGGTGAGAACGGTTCCGGCAAGACGACCCTGGTCAAGCTGCTGGCCGGGCTCTACACGCCGGAGCGGGGCCGGATCCTGTGGGACGACGTGGACGCGGCGACCGCCGACCGGCACCGGCTGGCCGAGCGGATCGCGATGGTGGCGCAGGACTTCAAGCGCTGGCCGTTCACGGCCCGGGTGAACGTCGCCCTGGGGCGTCCCTCGGTGCCCGTGTGCGAGGACCGGCTGGCCGCGTCGGTCGCCGAGGCCGGGGCACAGGCCGTGATCGCGGACCTGCCGCGCGGGCTGGACACGCTACTCGCCCGCAATTTCAGCGGCGGGCACGAACTGTCGGGCGGTCAGTGGCAGCGGCTGGGCATCGCCCGGGCGGCCTACCGCAGGGGTCGCATCCTCATCGTGGACGAGCCCACGGCGGCCCTGGACGCCCGGGCCGAACTGGAGGTCTTCGAGCGGATCCGCGCCCTGGCCGACAGCGGCCAGACGGTCGTGCTGATCACGCACCGGCTGGCGTCCGTACGGCACGCGGATCTGGTGCACGTCTTGGACCAGGGCCGGCTCGTGGAGTCCGGGACGCCGGACGAGCTGCTGGCCACCGGCGGGCTCTACGCCGAGCTGTACGCGCTCCAGGCGGAGCAGTTCGCCTCGTCGCCCGCGCCGGTCCCGAAGGTGCCGGCGCCGAAGGCGGGCTGAGGGCACACGTCAGGCGGTGGCGTCGGCCACGTCCCCGCTGCGCACGATCACCAGGAACATGTCCGTGGCGAGGTCCATGACGACCTCGGCGGGCAGGCCTTCCCGACGCCGCGCCTGCGCGAACTCCTCCGCAGGCCAGGAGCCACGCGGCCCACCGGCGGGAAAGCGTTCGAGCACCGTTCGCCCGTTCACCCTGCACCTCCATGTAGCGCTGTACTCGTAGAGTTAAACGCCAACCATGGGGTGAACGGCTCGCGAAGTGACGGTTCTGAGACGTAGTTGACACGCGTTCACCGCCAAGTGTGACCAAGCTCTCAGCCTCTTGGCGTATGTGTTCACTTTCCGTATCAGTCGTCGCACTCGTCGTGATACCGGATGCGCTCACGTCCCGCAGGCGCACCAAAGGCCGACGCGCGCCCCCTGGGCTCCTCCCTCCCCTTCCGCCGACCCAGTGCGGTGAGGTGTCACGAGCCACGAGACGGGCGAGATGCCCGATTTGATCCAGGAAGGGTGGTGACCGGCGGCGGGAGGGTCGGAACTCACCGCCGCCGGGGAGATTTTCCGCGATGTCTTCGCGTGCCGTCAGGTGTCGTAGTGCTGGACGCGCCGGCCGTGGCCCCGTTCGACGAGGGCGGGCAGCCGCTCCTCCAGCTCCCGCAGCACCGCCGCCACGTCGATCGTCAGCAGTTCCCGGTCGCGCATGAGGATCCGTCCGTCGACGATCGTGGTGCGGACGTCGGCGGAGCGGGCGCTGTGCACGAGGGTGGCGGCCAGGTCGTGGACGGGCTGGGTGTGCGGGCCGGTGAGGTCTACCAGGACGAGGTCGGCCCGCCGCCCGGGGGCGATGCTGCCGACGCTGTCCCCGAGGCCCACGGCACGGGCGCTCTGCAGTGTGGCGTGGTGCAGGGCCTGGCGGGAGGTCAGCCAGCGGGGGTCGCCCTCGGCCGACTTCTGCACCAGTGAGGTGAGGGCCATGGACTCCCACACGTCGAGGGAGTTGTTGGAGGCGGCGCCGTCGGTGGCGAGACCCACGTCGACGCCGATGTCGCGCAGGGCGCGGACGGGCGTGGTGTCGGGCCAGGCGAACTTGAGGTAGCCGCGGGGCGCGCTGGCGACGGCCGTACGGCCGTGGGACCGCTCCAGCAGGGGGAGGTCGCTGTCGGCGATCCCGGTGCCGTGGGCGAGGAGCAGGTCCGTGTGGAGGATGCCGGTGCGTTCCAGGACCTCGACCGGGGTGACGCCGCGGCGGGCCAGGCTGGTCTCGGTCTGGTCGCGGTTCTCGGCGGCGTGGAGGTGCACGGGCAGGCCGTGCGTGCGGGCGAGCTCGGCGGTGGCGGCGAGGTCGGTGTCGTCGACCGTGTAGGGAGCGTGGGGTGCGAGCGCGGTGGTGATCCGGCCGTCGGCCGTGCCGCGGTGCCGCAGCGCGAACTCCAGTGACCGTTCCCGGCCTTCGGGGCCCTGCGAGGAGAAGAACGCCTCGCCCAGCAGCGCCCGCAGGCCGGATTCCGCGACCACCCGGGCGACGGCGTCCATGGCGAAGTAGTGGTCGGCGAAGCAGGTGACGCCCGCACGGATCATCTCGGCGCAGGCGAGCCGGGCCCCCAGCTCGACGTCCGTCGCCGTGAGGTTGGACTCGACCGGCCAGACGACGTCGTTGAACCACTCCTCGGTGGGGAGGTCCTCGGCGAGGCCGCGCAGCGCGACCATCGGCGCGTGCGTGTGACAGTTGATCAGGCCGGGCAGGGCGACCTGGCCGGAGGCGTCGATGCGCTCGGCGGCGGGCAGAATCGCGGCCTCGGCGGTGGTCGTGACCGCCTCGACGGCGCCGTCCCGCACGACGATCGCGGCGTGGCGCGCGAACCCGATCCCCTCTTGATCGTCGTGCACGAGGACGGTACATGCGCTGATGATGAGGTCGGCGGGACGGTCCGCGGCAGAAGGCGTCACCACGCCAACGTACGACGGCGTCGTAGGGCGGCATGAGCCGAACCGCACATCCCGTCACGGCTCTGTCGCGGGGCGGGCCGGGCGCGCACCCTGGCCTCACCACCCCGACTGTCGGCTTCTGAAAGGAGCCCGGCATGCTCATCGGCACCTGGAATCTGGAGAATCTCTACCGGCCCGGCGGCCCGTACGGCCCGAAGGACGAGGCCGGGTACGGGCTGAAGCTCGCCGCGCTCGCCGCCGTGATCACGGAACTCGGTCCGACCCTGCTCGGCGTGCAGGAGGTCGGGGACCCCGAGGCCCTGAAGGACCTGGCCGGGATGCTCGACGACGACTGGCACGTCGCCCTGTCCGAGCATGCGGACGGCCGGGGCATACGCGTCGGGTTCCTGAGCCGTACGGCCGTGACGGTGGTCGCGGACACACGGGCGTTCCCGACGGAGCTGCGTCCCGTCCAGGCGGACGACGCGGGGCTGACGGCGGGCCAGGCGGGGCGGGGCGTCCTGTCGGTGGAGGTGGAGGGCGGGGACGGGCCGCTGCGGGTGGCCGTCTGCCACCTCAAGTCGAAGCTGCTGTCGTATCCGGACGGCCGGTTCCAGCCGCGCGACGAGGGCGAACGGGCCCGCTACGGCGCCTACGCCCTGTACCGGCGGGCGGCCGAGGCGACGGCCCTGCGCGCCCTCGCGGACGAACTGCTGGCCGGTGACGGCCGGGCCCGGGACGTCGCCGTCCTGGGCGACCTGAACGACGAGGTGCAGGCGGCGACCACGCAGATCCTGCTGGGCCCGCCCGGCTCGGAGATCGGCACACCGGGCTACGACCGTGCCGACCGCGGCGACGCGACCCGGCTGTGGGACGTGGCCCCGCTCATCCCGCCCGGGCAGCGCTGGTCCCGGGTGCACGCCGGGCGGCGCGAGCTGATCGACCACGTGCTGCTGAGCCACCGCCTGGTGCGCCGGGCGACGGCGGCGGGCACGGGCCTGCCCGGCGAGGGCCCGCCCCGCCTGCCGTCGGTCGGTGCGGATCCGGCGGAGCGCCGGGGTGAGCCCGGCTCGGATCACGCTCCGGTGTGGGTACGGGTCGGCGGCTGACACGCCACCGCTGCCGGAGCGATCCGGGCCCGGGGGCGGATCCCGGCCCGGGGGCGGATCCCAGCCCGGGGCGGTCCCCGGCCCGAGGGGCGGATCCCAACCCGGGGGGCGGTCCCGGCCTGAGGGGCGGATCCCAACCCGGGGGGCGGTCCCGGCTCGGGGGGCCCAGCCCGAGGGGTGGTCCCAGCCCGGGGGCGGATCCCAGCCCGGGTTCGGTCCCCGGCCAGTGGGACGGACTCCGGCCCGGGGGTGAGCCCCGGCCAGTGGGGTGGTCCCGGCCCAGGGGCGGATCCCAGCCCTGGGGTGGCGGACCCAGACCGGGCCCGGGTTCGGTCCCCGGCCAGTGGGACGGACTCCGGCCCGGGGGTGAGCCCCGGCCAGTGGGGTGGTCCCGGCCCAGGGGCGGATCCCAGCCCTGGGGTGGCGGACCCAGACCGGGCCCGGGTTCGGTCCCCGGCCAGTGGGACGGACTCCGGCCCGGGGGTGAGCCCCGGCCAGTGGGGTGGTCCCGGCCCTGGGGGCGGACCCCGGCCACAGGGGCGGTCCCGCGGGCAGGCGCGGGGAAGCGGACCCCGGCCCGGGTGGCGGACCCCGGCCCGCAGGGGCCCCGGCCCGGGGGGCGGATCCCAGCCCGGGGGCGGTCCCGCGGGCGGGCGCGCTATCCGGCGAGGGGCGTCCGGGGCGGCCGTAGCCCCACCCGTTCTCCCCGCCCGGCGAGTTCGGCGAGGACTGCCGTGAGGCGTTCCTTGTGGTGGGGCCCGATGCGACCCGTGTCGTCGAGGTGCACGGCACAGGCGGTCGTGGTGTCGACGAGGCGTTCGAGGAGGCGGGCGACCTCGTCCGCGCCCTCGGTGTGCCGGGCGAGTGCGGGGAGTTCGTGCGCGGCGAGAGAGATGGCCGAACGGGCCTCGGCGAGGGTGCGATAGGCCTCGCGGCGCAGCGTCCAGCGGGTGGCGCGGTGATCGGACGGGGTGCCCGAGGTCCCGACGCGCGGGGCGTCGGCCTCGTCCAGAACGTGCGTGAGGTAGGCGTAGGCGGCCTCGCTCGCCGTGCTGAGCCGGGCCCGCACTCCCCCGCCGCGCTGGCCGGGCATGGGCAGGTGCCCGGCGATCAGCACGATCGCGCAGGCCAGCAGCGTCTCTCCGATCCGGCCGGCGGAGGCCTGGGGCTCGCCACCGACCATGACGAGCGCGAGGACGAGGACGGTGACGACGGCCGTCTGGGCGGCGAAGTGCCGGGTGGCGACGGGGATGAGCGCGCCGCTGAGGGCGACGAGTGCGATGAGCCCTTCCGGGCGGGGCAGGACGGCGGCGAACCCGGCGAAGAGCAGCGCCCCGAGGACGGTCCCGGCGGCCCGGTTCAGCACCCGCGAGGCCAGCGGCCCCAGGTCGGGCTTGACGAGGAACACGGCCGTGGCGGGCAGCCAGTACCAGTGCTCGTGCTGCCCGTACCACTGGCTCCGGTGCAGGGCCTGGGCGACCGCCGCGCTGGCCCCGAAGCAGAGGGCGACGCGCAGCCCGTACTCACGTCCGGCACTGCCGAGGGCGGCGCGCAGCCGGTCCCCGGCGCTGCGGGGCCGGGTGTGCAGATCGCCGCCCCCGCCCTGGTCGAACACCTCTGCGGCGTGCAGGAGGGCGTCGTCGAGGGCGCGCAGGGCGGGCGCCGCACGGGAGGGGGCGGGCAGCGGCCCGGTGTGGGTGTTGCCGCGTACGGCGGCGGCGAGCCGCCGGGGGCCTTCGGAGGCCCGCTCGGCGACGGTCTCCTCGGCCCAGGCGAGCGCGGTGGCGGCCTCGGCGAGGGGCAGGGCGGCGGCGTACTGCGCGTGCAGCCGCCGCTCGGTGGAGGAGGAGGCGTACCTCCGCAGCCGGGGCCCGGCGAGGGCGTCCTGGGCGTGGTCGAGGGCGGCGGTCAGCGCGGCCCGGCGGCGGATGGCGTCCGGCCCTCCAGCGGCGTCGAGCAGTTCGGCGACGGCCTCGTAGACACCGGCGACGGCCTCCCGCTCCCCGTCGAAGCGGAAGTCACCGGCCAGGGAGCCGGGCGTGGGCAGGACGAGCCGCAGCACGAGCAGCCATCCCGCTCCGGCGAGGTAGGCGAGCGCCCGCTCCCACCCGGGCTCCGGCAGGGGCATCCCGGCGCCGATGGCGGCGCCGACGAGCAGCTGTGTCCCGACGGCGGACGCCACGGGCCCGACGGCGCTCATCCCCCCGGCGACCAGCCCGACGGCGGTGAGCACGACGGTGAGCACGACCGCCCCGGTCCCCTGCCCGGTGTACGTCCCGATCACGACTCCCGCCGCACCGCCCAGGGCGGGTACTCCGATCCGCTTGACCGAGACGCGCCGGCTCCCGGGCCGGTCGTTGATGCCGGCGAGCATGGCGGCGACGGCGGCGACGACACCGAGGGAGACGAGGCCGGTCCGGACGGCCAGGAGCAGCAAGGGCCCGGCGGACAGGGCACCCCGCGTCACCGCGCTCCAGGGCACGGGCCCCCGCTGAGCGCGCAGGGCGTGCGCGAGCCAGGGCGGAAGGTGCGGGGTGATGCGGCGGGACACGGGGCTCCTGTCGTCTCGACGAGGGCAGGGGTGAGCCTTCGGGCGACGGTGGCCGGGGCGGGGTGTGGCTGCCCACGGTAGGCGGGGTTCCTGGAGGATAGGTTTCCGGAACGTGTCGGGCGGCTCGAAACCGGCGTTCTTTATGTACGCAATCAAGAGCCGGCCCCGGCAACCTTTCCGGGCCCGGCGGCCACTGGTGAGTCGTGAGCGCGCGTTCTCCCGAACCACGCAAGGACCCGAAGGACTGATCCGTGGCATCCGCATCCCACCGCCGTCCCCTCCGCAAGCGGCGCACGGCCCTCGTCTGGGCCGTCGCCGTGGCAGCCGCAGGGCTGCTCGTGTCCCTGGTGATCGCCCTGCGCCCCGGCGGCGAACCGGAGACGGTGCGGACGGCGACCGGCAGCACCCGGCCGAGCGCCCCGCCGACGAGCGACGGGCCCACGCCCCCGGCGCCGAAGCACTCGACGGCCTCCCCGTCCGCCTCGGCCTCCTCCACCCCGGCGCCCGCTCCGACCACCGCGTCGGCGCGGCCCTCGCCCGCCGCCACCAAGTCCTCCGCCCCGCGTCCGGCGTCCGGCACGGCGCCCCTGGCAGGCCGGATCAGGCCCGGGACCGACTACGACGGCGTCGCCACCCACTACGACGCCAAGGACGGTGACGGCGCCTGTCTGTACGGCCCGAGCCCCGACCTGATGGTCGCGGCGATGAACCACACCGACTACGAGACGTCCCGGGCGTGCGGGGCGTACATCCTGGTCCGCGCGGCGAGTGGCGCCTCCGTCACCGTCCGTGTCACCAACGAGTGCCCGCTGCCCTGCGCCCCCGGCCAGCTCGACCTCAGCAAGGAGGCCTTCGCGAAGCTCGCCGGTCTCTCCGCGGGCCGGATACCCGTCACCTGGAGTCTGCTGAGCCCCGGCACGTCAGAGACGCTCTCGATCCGCTACAAGACCGGCTCCAGCAGCCACTGGTGCGGCATCCAGGCACTCGGCCACCGCAATCCGCTGGCCCGGCTGGAGGTCAGGACCGGCAGCGGCTGGAGCCGGCTGACGCGCACCGAGTACAACTACTTCCTCTCCCCCGACGGCACCGGCTGTGGCGGCCCCCTCAGGCTCACCGACATCTACGGCGAACAGCTCACCGTCGACGGCATCGCGCTGCGCCCGGACGTCGTCCAGCCGACCCGTGTCCAGTTCACCCGGCGGTGACGGCGGTCACGGCCCGGGCGAGGAGTTCCTCGGCGTCGGTGACGGTCCTGGCGAGTGCGGCCGGATCCTCCGTGAGGGCGCGCAGGATCGCGTCCACCTCCCCCAGCCCCGCGCGGGCCAGCAGCCCCTTGTCGTTGGTGACCCATTCTCCGCGCGCCGCCAGCACGGCGTGCGCCGTCTGTGTCGCGGCCAGGGCGATCGCCCCCGCGACCTGTGTGACGGCGCCCCTGGGAGCGTGTCCGGCCTTGGCGTAGGAGAGGGTCGCCGTGGCCATGCCGTGCCAGCGCGCCGGGGCGCTCGCCCGCAGTGCCGGCGGATAGGCGCCCGGACGGGGCAGGTCGCCGCGCAGCACCTCGTTGATGGCGAGTTCGGCGACGAGCAGGTACGTCGGGATGCCCGCCAAGTGGAACATCAGCGGCTCGACGCGGAAACGGCCCTGCTCAGCCTCGGCCACCTCGTGTGCGACCACGTCCAGATCGCGGTAGTGGACGTCCACGCGGCGGCCCTCGATCGTCAGCCAGGCGCCTCCGTTGAAGACGCCACCGCCCCAGGCGCCGATCTCGCAGACCTCGCCCTCCCAGCCGACCGCGCGGAGATCGGCCGGGTCGAAGACACCGCGGTAGTAGACCGCCAGGTCCCAGTCGCTGTCGGGCCGTTCGGTGCCCTGGGCACGGGAGCCGCCGAGGGTGACGGCTTCCACGGCGGGCAGAGCGGCGAGGCGGTCGGCGGTGGTGTCGAGGAACGTGCGGTCCGGGACGGGCACGGGCACGGTGGGCTCCTGGGCAGGCGTGGATCCGGGTGCAGCGTAGGGGGACGGCCCGGCCGCCGGGAACCGAAATACCTGTGCGGGCGCGTGCCGGGCCCCTCATGATCGGTGGGTTGTCCTGTCGCCGCCCGCAGATCGGAGACCTCACGTGATCCGCCGCGTCACCGTGCCGAGCCTCTTCCCGCCGCCCGCCTACTCCCATGTGTCCGTGGTGGAGGCCGGCACACGGCTGGCGTTCCTCGCCGGGTCCGTACCGCTGGGCCCCGACGGCTCGCTCGTCGGGGCCGGAGATCCGGTGCGGCAGGCCGAGCAGGTCATCGACAACCTGCGGGAGCAACTGGCCGCCGTCGGCAGCGATCTGGCGCACGTCGTGGCGACCGAGGTGTACGTGGTGAGCGGTGAACCGGCCGTGCTGTCCGCCGTGTGGAGTGTGGTCGAGGCGTCCGGCCTCAGTGCGGGTCCGCACTCGTCGACGCTGATCGGCGTGGCGTGTCTGGGGTACACGGGACAACTGGTGGAGATCACCGCGACCGCCGTCGTGCCCGAGGGGTCGTCCTCTTGAGGAGAGTCCCCTGCTGATCGAGCACACGGGCGTCGTCCCCGAGTCCGCGTACGCCGCCCCGACGGCCGCCCTGTGCGGGGCCGTCGTCCTCGGTGAGCACGGCCGGGTGCTGCACGGGGCCGTGCTCACCGCGGAGGACGGGAGTGCGGGCCCGGTCGGACGTCGTGGTCATGGAGAACGCACCGCCGCCCTGTCAGACTTCCTGCACACCTACGACCACCACCGCTGCCACACCGCACTCGGCGGCCACCCACCCATCAGCCGCGTGAACAACGCTCCAGGTCAATACAGCTAGCCGCCTTCGGTCGGCAGCCCCGCCGCCCGCCCGGCCGTCCGCAGGACGTCCCGCAGCATGGCGGGAGTGAGCCGACCGGTGAAGGTGTTGCGCTGACTGACGTGGAAGCAGCCGAACAGCTCCAGGCCGTCGAGGTGGTACCGGGCGCCGTGGGCGAAGACCGGACGCGGCCGGGGCACGGGCCAGCCGGCCTCGGCGAACGCGGGCAGCGCGGCCTGCCAGCCGAAGCCGCCGAGCACGACCACGGCCCGCAGCGTCGGCCGCAGCAGCCGCAGTTCCCGCACGAGCCAGGGACGGCAGGTGTTCCGCTCCTCGGGGGTGGGCTTGTTGGCGGGCGGGGCACAGTGCACGGGCGAGGTGACGCGCACGCCGTACAGTTCCAGACCGTCCTGGGCGTGCACGGCGGTCGGCTGGGAGGCGAGACCGACGTCGTACAGCGCCTCGAAGAGAACGTCCCCGGAGCGGTCGCCGGTGAACATCCGGCCGGTGCGGTTGCCGCCGTGGGCCGCGGGAGCGAGCCCCACGATCAGCAGCCGGGCGTCCGCGGGCCCGAAGCCGGGCACCGGCCGGCCCCAGTACGTCCAGTCCGCGAAGGCGGCTCGTTTGGCGCGGGCCACCTCCTCGCGCCAGGACACCAGCCGCGGGCAGGCCCGGCAGTCCGCGATCCGCCGGTCGAGGAGGGGAAGGCCGCTCGCATCCATCACTCCACGGTAGGCGCAGGTGGGAGCAGAGTCGGCACCGGGGCGAGATCACCGGGAGCGGCCCGGACACGCCGCTGCGCCGCCTCAGACGCCGGTGGCCCGCACGGGCCCTTCGTCGATCCGGGGTGCGTCGCTCCGGCGCAGCCAGAGCAGGGCCCCGGACAGCAGTACGGCACCCGTGAGCAGCCAGGGCGACGGGCCCGGGCGCAGCACCCCGACGGCCAGGCCCGTGAGCGCGCCGACCAGTTGCTGGGCGAGGGACTGGACGGACAGAGCGGTGGCACGCCCCGCACCGGCGACCTGCGGTGCAGCAGGTCGTTCGCGTTGGGGCACGCCGCCCCGTTCTAAGCCTCGGGGTTCTCGGCCTCGCCGCTCTCGACGGCCTCGGGGTTCTCAGTCACCTCGGCGTCCCTGGGACCCAAACCCGTGGGGCCGTGCGCCGCGAGCGGCAGTCCGGCGGCGAGGAACACGACCTGCTCGGCGCGCGGATCGTCCGCGTCCCGGACCGTCAGCTCCTCCAGCTTCGCCGAGACGGTACCGAAGAGCTCGGTGAGCGACTCGGCCGTCAGACGGGGCATGAGGTCGCTGATCCCGGACGGCTCCACCCATTCCTGGCCGAGCCGCCCGGCGGCCATGTCCACCTCGTGCCGGGCCAGGGACCTCTCCAGGTGCTCGATCTGCCGCCGCCGCGCCAGGCTGACGAAGGCCCGGCCCGCCGCGGTGGACTCCATCGTCTCGTTGCTCCAGGAGGTCACCGTGTGTACGGCCCGCCAGCGCCGCTCCCGGCCGTCGCGGTGCTCGGCCTCGGTGATGAACGCGTACTTCGCCAGCACCCGCAGGTGATAGCTGGCCGACGCCGACGACTCCCCCGTCCGCGCGGCCAGCTCACTCGCCGTGGCGGGCCCGTCCTGCCGCAGCAGCCCGAGCAACTGGATGCGCAGAGGGTGGGTGAGGGCCTTCAGGGCGGCGGTGTCCTGCTCGGGATCGAGTACGCGCTTGTGCTCGTCGCTGTCCATGCCGGGAGGGTAGGTCGCCCGGGGCAGTTGCCAAAAGAGTTTTTGCAAAACTAGTTTGGCAGGCTCGGTTCGCAGGGCGATATTCCGCCCGGCAAGGCGCCCCGGAGAGCTAGGGTCGGAGACATGGCTTCTCAAGGTGCGGAGTACGAGAGGACGGACGGGCCCGAGGGGTCGACGCCCGAGTCCCCCGAGGCCGCAGGCGGCACCGGCGACAGCGACACCAAGCCCCTGGATCCCAAGGTCGCCGCGGCGATCGCCGCGGCCGAGGCCGCGGGCCCGCAGGGCGTCACGACCGTGCGCGTCGACAGCTGGATCTGGTCCGTCCGCCTCGTGAAGACCCGCTCCATGGGAGCGACCGCCTGCCGGGGCGGCCACGTCCGGGTCAACGGCGAGCGCGTGAAGCCCGCACACGCCGTCCGCGTCGGTGACGAGGTACGTCTACGGCACGAGGGGCACGAGCGGGTCGTCGTCGTCACACGGTTGATCCGCAAGCGGGTCGGGGCCCCCGTGGCCGCCCAGTGCTACATCGACAACTCCCCGCCGCCCCCGCCCCGCGAGGCCGTCGCACCGGCCGGCATCCGCGACCGCGGCGCGGGCCGCCCGACGAAGCGGGACCGCCGCGAGCTGGAACGTCTGCGCGGTCTGGGCGGACCCGGCCCGGTCCCAGGTCCTGGCGCCGGCCCCGGCTTCGGCGGACCTAAGCCCTGACAGCGAGCGGCGCGACGGCGCCCGGGAGGCGCCCCTCGGCCTCCCGGACGCCGCCGCAGCCCACAGCCGCAGCCGCACGCGAGACGCGGTCAGGCCTGTCGCCTCAGCAGCCGCACCAGGTCGGCGTTGTGCCCCCGCCTCGCCCAGGCGATGAGGGCGAGCGGCACGAGCAGGACGAGCGGCGTCGCCGCGTACTGCCCGTCGAAGACGGCTGTCTGCACGATGAACGCGCCCACCATCAACGCGCCCAGCGCCATCGCCGCCACCGACTGGAGCACCGGGATCAACAGGGCGACGGCTCCGGCCAGTTCGAGCAGGCCGATGGTGTACATCCCCGCGCTGCCCCAGCCGAGCCGCTCGAAGGACTCGGCGGCCGACGCGTGGCCGATCAGCTTGGGCAGGGCGCTCGGAATCGCGTAGAAGAGGGCGAGCAGCACCTGCAGCGTGCGCAGCGCGATCCGGGCACGCCGCCCGCGGGCGGTCGCGGACTCGGCGATGACGGCGCCCGCCGGGGTGGAGCCGACGACGGGGACGGAAGCGGTGGCCTTGGACATGGCGGTCTCCTGCGGGAAGCGGTCCGTGCTGCTGTCGGAGGGGTAGACCGCCCCAAGGTCCCGGACTCATCGCCCGGTGCAGGGCGACTTCGGCCGCAACGCCTTTTCCGCCGACACCGTCACCCAGACCGCCGACACCGCCCGGATCCGTGGAGGTCGTCGATGGCCTCGTGCGGCACCGCGTGATCGAGCAGGATCTCGGGCAGTGTGGTGGGTGTCCGGCGATGTGCGCGGCTCCCCCGTGGACCTTGGTGGACTTCGGTGGACCTTGGGGAGCCTCGCCACGAAGAGTACGTTGCAAGCAGGAGTGGTGATCGGCGATGCGTACAGGCAGTGAACCGCGGACCGCGCGCAGTGCCCTGCGGGCGCGCTTCTGGCTGAGCCTGTGGGGGCTGCTCTGGGCACTCTTCGGGACGGTGGCTTTCGTGATCACCGGGCGGACCGGCTGGGCCATCGCCTGCGGTGTGCTGCTGGTGATCGTCACGATCGACCTGGCCGTCGTCCTGCGGCGCATCCGTCAGGGCCCGCACTACCAGCCGGGCCCCGGCGTCCCGCCCTACCGGCCGCCGGACGATCGCCCCTGAGGAGGGCGGGGCGGCCGGTCACGAGTCGAAGCGCGCGGCCTTCAGGAACTCAGGGTTCGGGTCCAGCGCGGCCGCCAGGCGGAAGTGGCGTTTCGCCTGGTCGGGACGGCCCTGCCGCTCATATGTACGGGCGAGCGCGAAGTGTGCGAAGGCGTTGTCCGGCTCCCGCTCCAGGACGATCTGGAACTCGAGCTCCGCCGGCCTCAGCTGCGCCGCCGCGAAGAAGGCACGCGCCCGCAGCAGCCGCGCGGCGGTGTTCTCGGGGTGCGTGGCGATGACGCCGTCGAGGAGCTTCACCGCGCCCCGCGGGTCCCGCGCCGCGAGGAGTTGCTCGGCGGCACGGAAGTCGATGACATGCGTCTCCGGGGTACGTCCGGTCGAACCGCTGGTCTCGGGCACGGCACAGTCCTTCCCTCACTGCACGGGTTCAACGCCCCCCGAGGGCGCCGCTATTCCGTGGGAGACGGCCGGGACGCCCGCGACCTGCGCACCAGCTCGGCCCACACGTCCGTCACGCGCTGCTCCAGCTCCCGGAGCGGGACGTCGTTGTCGATGACGATGTCGGCGATCTCCCGGCGCCGCTCACGCGTCGCCTGGGCGGCCATCCGCGCCCGGGCGTCCTCCTCGGTCATGCCGCGCAGCCGCGCCAGCCGGTCGAGCTGGGTCTCGGGGGCCGCGTCGACGACGATCACCAGGTCGTAGAGCGGCGCCAGACCGGTCTCGGTGAGGAGCGGGACGTCGTGGACGACGACCGCGTCCTCGGCGGCGGCCTCCTCGAGCTCGCGGGAGCGGGCGCCGACCAGGGGATGGACGATCGCGTTGAGGGTGGCGAGCTTCTGCGCGTCGGCGAAGACGATGGCGCCGAGGCGGGGCCGGTCCAGGCTGCCGTCCTCGGCGAGGATCTCCTCGCCGAAGGCCTCGACGACCGAAGCGAGCCCCGGCGTCCCCGGTGCGACGACCTCCCGCGCGATGCGGTCGGCGTCGATCAGCACGGCCCCGCACTCCACGAGCAGCCGTGACACCTCACTCTTGCCGGCACCGATGCCACCGGTCAGGCCCACCTTCAGCATGCCCCGCAGCTTAGGCCCTGCCTCCGACAGGGGCCTCGCCCAGGTGCTCCGGGGATCAGTTATCGCCTTCTCGTTCCGCCAGGAACTTCTCGAACTCCTGGCCGATCTCGTCGGCCGATGGGATGTCCACCGGCTCGGCGAGCATGTTGCCCCGGGTCTCGGCGCCCGCGACGGCGTCGTACTGGTGCTCCAGGCCCTCGATGAGCGCGGTGAGGTCCTCGTCGCCCTCGCGGATCTGCCGGTCGATCTCCGTCTGGGTACGGTGGGCGTCCGAGCGCAGGGCGTGGGCGATGCCGGGCAGCACCAGTCCGGTCGCCCCCGTGATGGCCTCCAGGACCGTCAGGGCCGCGTCCGGATACGGGGAGCGGGCGATGTAGTGCGGGACATGGGCGGCGACGCCCAGGACGTCGTGCCCGGCCTGGAGCAGTCGGTACTCGACGAGGGACTCGGCGCTGCCGGGCACCTGCGCCTCCTCGAACGGGCTGGGGTGGCCCGGTACGAGGTCGGTGCGGTTGCCGTGCGGGGTGAGGCCGACGGGCCGGGTGTGCGGGACGCCCATGGGGATGCCGTGGAAGTTGACCGAGAGGCGGACGCCGAGCCGCTCCACGATCTGCTTCACGGCGGCGGCGAAGCGCTCCCACTCCACGTCCGGCTCGGGGCCGGACAGCAGCAGGAAGGGCGCCCCGGTGGCGTCCTGCACGAGCCGCACCTCAAGGGCGGGGTCCTCGTAGTCGGCCCAGCGGTCGCGCTTGAACGTCAGCAGCGGGCGGCGGGCACGGTAGTCCACGAGCCGGTCGTGGTCGAAGCGCGCGACGACCTGGTGGGGCAGGGAGTCGAGCACCCGGTCGACGATCTGGTCGCCCGTCTCGCCCGCGTCGATGTATCCGTCGAAGTGGTAGAGCATGACAAGTCCGGCCGACTCCTGGGCGAGCGCCATGTCGACGACGGCCAGGCCCTTCGGCTCCCATGCGTACAAACCCTGCGGATCAAGCACAGTGACCGCTCCTCCTCGTGTTCACACTCCACAACACCGTTGCGGGTGTGGGCATTCCCGCTGGAGGAGATTCGTGATCTTGGCGGCGAGGGCAACGCACCGTCAGGGGCGCGGGGAACTGCGCGACCGACCCCCACGGCCCGCAACCGAACGACGGCCGGAAAACGCCGAGGGGCCGCACCTCGAAAGGTACGGCCCCTCGGTCAGGAGCTACAGCTCAGTGGGCGTTCAGCTCTGCCCACCGGCCAGCTTCTCGCGCAGCGCGGCCAGCGCCTCGTCCGAGGCCAGCGCGCCGGAGTTGTCCGGGCCCTCGGAGGAGTACGAACCGCCACCGCCGGACGCGGCCGGAGCGGCAGCCTCGCCACCCTCGGCAGCGGCCTTCTCGTCCGCCTCGCGGGACTTGATGACCTGCGCCTGGTGCTGCTCGAAGCGCTGCTGCGCCTCGGCGTACTGGGTCTCCCACGCCTCGCGCTGGGTCTCGTAGCCCTCGAGCCAGTCGTTGGTCTCGGGGTCGAAGCCCTCGGGGTAGATGTAGTTGCCCTGGTCGTCGTACGACGCGGCCATGCCGTAGAGCGTCGGGTCGAACTCGACCGAGGCCGGGTCCGAACCGAAGGACTCGTTGGCCTGCTTCAGCGAGAGGCTGATGCGACGGCGCTCGAGGTCGATGTCGATGACCTTGACGAAGATCTCGTCGTTGACCTGGACGACCTGCTCCGGGATCTCCACGTGGCGCTCGGCCAGCTCGGAGATGTGGACCAGACCCTCGATGCCCTCGTCCACGCGGACGAACGCACCGAACGGAACCAGCTTCGTGACCTTGCCGGGCACGACCTGGCCGATCTGGTGGGTGCGGGCGAACTGCTGCCACGGGTCTTCCTGCGTCGCCTTCAGCGACAGGGAGACACGCTCGCGGTCCATGTCGACGTCGAGGACCTCGACGGTGACTTCCTGGCCGACCTCGACAACCTCGGACGGGTGGTCGATGTGCTTCCAGGAGAGCTCGGAGACGTGGACCAGGCCGTCGACGCCACCCAGGTCCACGAAGGCACCGAAGTTGACGATCGAGGAGACGACGCCGGAACGGACCTGACCCTTCTGGAGGGTGGTGAGGAACGTCTGGCGGACCTCGGACTGGGTCTGCTCCAGCCAGGCACGGCGGGACAGGACCACGTTGTTGCGGTTCTTGTCCAGCTCGATGATCTTGGCCTCGAGCTCCTTGCCCACGTAGGGCTGGAGGTCGCGGACGCGGCGCATCTCGACCAGGGAGGCCGGAAGGAAGCCACGGAGGCCGATGTCGAGGATGAGACCACCCTTGACGACCTCGATGACGGTACCGGTGACGATCCCGTCCTCTTCCTTGATCTTCTCGATGGTGCCCCAGGCGCGCTCGTACTGGGCGCGCTTCTTCGAGAGGATCAGGCGGCCTTCCTTGTCCTCCTTCTGGAGAACAAGGGCCTCGATCTCGTCACCGACGGCGACGACCTCGTTGGGGTCGACGTCGTGCTTGATCGAGAGTTCGCGGCTCGGGATCACGCCTTCGGTCTTGTAACCGATGTCGAGCAGGACCTCGTCCCGGTCGACCTTCACGATGACGCCGTCGACGATGTCGCCGTCGTTGAAGTACTTGATCGTCTCGTCGATCGCGGCGAGGAAGGCTTCCTCGTTACCGATGTCGTTGACCGCTACCTGCGGGGTGGTTGCGGTGGTCTCGGTGCTGCTCGTCATGTGGGAAAGGGCTCCGGTACGGACATTGAAGTCGTAGGTACTGCTACGCCGGGAGCCCGTTTCGCTCTGCAGAAGCCGGACAGCCAAGGAAGCGCCACTCAAAAACGGTGGCGCCTCGACAACCGAGGGGACATACATACAGATGCGAGCGCAGCCTGCTACGTCTGAGGTGCGCAGGCCCGCAGCGCAACTTGTAGCATACGGGGGCAGCCGGGCAGGGTCAATGCGCGAAGCCGCCCACGCGGGGCGGATCGCCGCATACCCGGCACAAGTCCTGTCGTCCGAGGCCACGCGGGCCGTACGACGCCCCCTTTGTGCCACCGCCGGGACCGGCTGGACGGAAGAGTACGACGAGGGAGCCGATCATCCAAGAGTCCGAAGCGTCCGAACCCGAGGCCACCCGGCGCGATGCCGATGTCACGGAAAGCTCCCGGGCCAATCGTGGCTGGTGGGACCGCAACGCGGACGAGTACCAGATCGAGCACGGCACGTTCCTCGGCGACGACCGCTTCGTGTGGGGCCCCGAGGGTCTCGACGAGGTGGAGGCCGAACTGCTCGGCCCTCCGGAGGGGCTGAAGGGCCGGGACGTCCTGGAGATCGGCGCCGGCGCCGCCCAGTGCTCGCGGTGGTTGACCGCCCAGGGTGCGCGCCCGGTCGCCCTCGACATCTCGCACCGGCAGCTCCAGCACGCGCTGCGCATCGGCGTTGCCTTCCCCCTGGTGTGCGCCGACGCCGGTGCGCTCCCCTTCGCGGACGGCTCGTTCGACCTGGCCTGCTCGGCGTACGGGGCGCTGCCCTTCGTCGCCGACCCGCGCCAGGTCCTGCGGGAGGTGCGCCGGGTGCTGCGGCCCGGGGGCCGGCTCGTCTTCTCGGTGACGCATCCGATCCGCTGGGCCTTCCCGGACGAGCCGGGGCCGGAGGGGCTGTCGGTGTCGGGGTCGTACTTCGACCGCACGCCCTACGTCGAGCAGGACGACGAGGGCCGCGCGGTGTACGTCGAGCACCACCGCACCCTCGGCGACCGGGTCCGGGACGTCGTGGCGTCCGGCTTCCGGCTGGTCGACCTGGTGGAGCCGGAGTGGCCGGCCTGGAACACCTCCGAGTGGGGCGGCTGGTCGCCCCTGCGCGGGAACCTCATCCCCGGCACGGCGATCTTCGTGTGCGAGCGGGAATGAGGCACGCGCGCGTGGGAGCGGCCCTCCCGGGCGTACGACACTGAGGGCGTGATCCGTTACGACGCCCTGGACTCCCTGCCCGTACGCGATGCCCTGCCCGCCCTGGACGACGCCCTTCAGGGGCACGGCACGGCCGTCCTCGTGGCGCCGCCGGGAACCGGCAAGACGACCCTGGTGCCCTTGGCGCTGGCGGGGCTGCTGGGCGAGGGGCCCGAGCGGCGGGTGACCGTGGCCGAGCCGCGGCGGATCGCGGCCCGGGCCGCGGCACGCCGGATGGCCTGGCTGCTGGGCGAGAAGCCCGGGGAGAGCGTCGGCTACACGGTGCGCGGCGAGCGGGTCGTCGGACGGCACACGCGCGTGGAGGTCGTCACGACCGGTGTGCTGGTGCAGCGGCTCCAGCGGGACCAGGAGCTGGCCGGCGTGGACGTGGTGGTGCTCGACGAGTGCCATGAGCGGCACCTGGACGCGGACACGGCGGCGGCGTTCCTGTGGGACGTGCGGCAGACGCTCAGGCCCGAGCTGCGGCTGGTGGCGGCCTCGGCGACGACCGACGCCCAGGGGTGGGCGGAGCTGCTGGGCGGGGCGCCGGTGATCGAGGCGCACGGGGCGGCGTATCCGGTCGAGACCGTGTGGGCGCCGCCGGTGCGTCCCGTACGGCCGCCGCACGGGATGCGGGTCGATCCGGCGCTGCTGACGCATGTGGCGTCCGTGGTCCGGCGGGCGCTGGCCGAGCGGGACGGGGACGTGCTGTGCTTCCTGCCGGGCGTGGGCGAGATCGCCCGGGTCGCCGGGCAGCTCGGAGGGCTCGGGGACGTCGAGGTGCTCCAGGTGCACGGGCGGGCGCCGGCGGCCGTGCAGGACGCGGTGCTGCGGCCCGGGGAGCGGCGCCGGATCGTGCTGGCCACGTCCGTCGCGGAGTCCTCCCTGACGGTGCCGGGGGTGCGGGTCGTCGTGGATTCGGGGCTGGCGCGCGAGCCGCGGGTGGACCACGCGCGCGGGCTGAGCGCGCTGACGACCGTGCGGGCGTCGCAGGCGGCCGGCCGGCAGCGGGCGGGCCGGGCCGGGCGTGAGGCGCCGGGGGCGGTGTACCGCTGCTGGGCGGCGGCCGAGGACGCGCGTCTGCCGCGGTATCCGTCGCCGGAGATCAAGGTGGCCGACCTGACGGCGTTCGCGTTGCAGGTGGCGTGCTGGGGCGATCCGGACGCGTCCGGGATGGCGCTGCTGGACGGGCCGCCGAGCGGGGCCATGGCGGCTGCGCGGGACGTCCTGACGGCGGTGGGGGCGCTGGACTCCGCCGGACGGGCCACCGGGCGGGGAGTCCGGCTGAGCCGGGTGGGGGTGCATCCCCGGCTGGGGCGGGCGCTGCTCGACTCCGTCCCGCTGCTGGGGGCCGGGAGGGCCGCGGAGGTCGTGGCGCTGTTGAGTGAGGAGGCCCCGCGGGAGTACGGCGACGATCTGGCCGGTGCGTTGCGTCGTGCCCGGCGTGGGGGTGACGCCTATGCCGCACGGTGGCGCGGTGAGGTGCGGCGGCTGCGGGCCGTCGATTCCGGTGATTCCCACCAGGCTGGGGCACAGGATGCGGGACCGGGGAGCCGGTCCGAAGAACAGCAGGTCGGGCTCGTCGCCGCTCTCGCCTTTCCCGAACGGGTCGCCAAGGCCGACGGCGGGTCGTATCTCATGGCGTCCGGAACGCGCGCCGAGACCGGCGACGGGAGCGCGCTGCACGGTTCCCCCTGGATCGCCGTGGCCATGGCCGACCGGCCCGTCGGCAGGGGGCACGCGCGCGTGCGGCTCGGGGCCGCCGTCGACGAGGAGACGGCCCGCCTCGCGGCCGGCGCCTTGCTGGAGGAGCGGGACGAGGTCGGGTGGGACGACGGGGACGTCGTGGCGCGGAGGGTGGAGCGGCTCGGGGCCGTGGAGCTGGCGGTGCGGGCGCTGAGGGACGCCGACCCCGGGCTCGTGCGCGACGCGCTGCTGGACGGGCTGCGGCGGGAGGGGTTCGGGCTGCTGCGGTGGTCGGCGCAGGCCGGTGTCCTGCGGCAGCGGCTGGCGTTCCTGCGTCTGCGTCTCGGGGACCCCTGGCCGGACGTCTCCGACGAGGCTCTCCACGCGCGCGTGGAGGAGTGGCTGGAGCCGGAACTCGGCCGGGCGCGGCGGCGGGCCGATCTGGCGCGGATCGATGCCGGGCAGGCGCTCACCCGGCTGCTGCCCTGGGCCGGTGGGGAGGCCGGGCGGCTCGACGAGCTGGCTCCGGAGCGGATGACCGTGCCGAGCGGGTCGAAGGTCCGGATCGACTACTCGCGGCCCGAGCTGCCCGTACTGGCGGTGAAGGTGCAGGAGATGTTCGGGCTCCAGGAGTCGCCGCGGGTCGCCGGGGTGCCGCTGCTGGTGCATCTGCTGTCGCCGGCCGGCCGGCCGGCCGCCGTCACCGCCGATCTCGCGTCGTTCTGGCGGGACGGCTACCAGGGCGTGCGGGCGGAGCTGCGGGGCCGGTATCCGAAGCATCCGTGGCCCGAGGACCCGGCGGGCGCCGAGCCGACCCGGCACACCAACGCGCGGCTCAAGCGCTGACCGACGACGGTTCCTCGGCCGCCGTGGGGGCCGGGCCCGAGGAGCGGCGTCCGCGGGCCTCCAGGTACAGCGCGAGCGCCAGCAGGAGGGCACCCAGGGTCAGGAAGCCCCATGGCAGGTAGGAGGTCATCAGCAGGATGAGCAGACGCTGGGACTTCACCAGGTCGACCGTGTGCGTGAGGTAGTCCTCGCGCATCTTCACGTGGCCGGCGAAAGCGGTCACCTTGTCGCGGTCGCCGAGGAGGGCACCGCCGCGCAGTTCTTCCCGGTGGATCTCCTCTCCGTAGACGGGGGCGCCGGTGAGGGGTTCGACCCAGAACTTGCGGACCGTGGTGTACCAGCGGGTGGTGCCGGTCCGGGCGACCGACTCGGGGGTGAGGCCCTGCACGGGCAGGGTCCTGGGGAACTTCACCTTGGTCCAGGGGATGGTCTGCTCGAAGTAGTAGACCTCCAGACCCCGGAAGTCCTCGGTGCCCTTGTACTCGATGGGCGCGGTGATACGGGCCTGGGCGTCGAAGTACGCGTAGTCCCGCTTCTCCGTGAGGAACGGCCACTTGAACTCGATGCCCCGGCGGCGTACCGGGTCCCCGTCGACCATCTCGCCGGTGGCGTGCACGGGGTCCTGGGTGTGGGCGTCGAAGATGTAGCGCTCGGGGATCTTCGACACCATCTTGCCGTCCGGGCCGACGACGTAGGACAGGCCGTCCCAGACGACGACGTCCCGGCCGGCCGACTCCTCGATCCGTTCGGAGGCCTCCACGTTGCCCTTGAGGGTCTGCACGATGGTCACCTTGGGGACCTTCTTCGCCCGCATCGTGGCGTAGTCGAGGAGGGTGGCGTCCTTCGCCTCCAGGACCATCTCCTGGTACTGGTGCGCCGGGACCTTGGCGAGGCGCGGGAAGGCGTACCAGCGCAGCAGCGGGGACAGGGCCGCGAAGAACACGGCGAGGGCGAGCAGGACCAGGCCGGCCTTGCGGCGCATCTCGGCCTCCCTCCCGGGCGGGCGGTCAGGGGTGTGCGGGCACCGTCGTCAGCAAGGGCTTCGGTGACGTCCCGCCCGAGGGGGAGCCGAGGGCGGTCAGCGTCAGGACGACGGCGAACGCGAGGGCGAGACCGGTGGCGGCGGCGATGAAGGCGCGCATACGGAGCCTCCCCACGGGTCGTGACGGTGGAGCTGATACACCGTCAGGTGCTCGGCACCGTAGCAACGCGCGCCGGAGATGAGAACACGTTGCACACACAACGACGCCCCTCTTACAAGGGGGCGTCTCTTGTAAGAGGGGCGTCGTCCGTCGTACCGGAGAGCTACGCGCCCGGACTGGCCGAGGGGCTCGGCGAGGACGTCTCCGCCGCCGCCACCGTCAGTTCGACGGTGAGCGTCGCGCCGCCCGCCGTGGTGACGCGCAGCAGGAACGTGCCGGTCGTGTCGTCCGCGTACAGCTCGGGCAGCTTCAGCAGGCCCTTCGCGTCCGTCTTCAGACCCGTCAGGGTGCGGACGGTCTTGCCGTCGGCGTCCTTGAAGTAGGGGCCCTTGTCGTCGGCGGCCGGGTCCTCGTCGGACTTGACCAGCGTGGCGGTGGCCGCGACACCGTCGGCGACGGCGCCCTTGTACGTGGCCTTCACCTCGACCTGGTCGGCGAACTCGCCGCCGGGGACGCAGGTCAGCGCGGCGTCACCGGTGCGGGCGAGGGCGTCGGCGGCCCGCTCGGTGACGGTGGCCTTGTAGTCGAGGCCCGGGACGACACGGCCCACCACGGTGGCGCGGATCGTGACGGCGCCGGTCTTCTCCCCCGCCCGCAAAGCGGGCGCCACGGCGACGCCGGAGCTGTTGGTGGCGACCGTGGCCACGCTCTCGCCGCCGGTGAAGGTGGTGTCCGTGTCGCCGACGATCGTGAAGCGGACTCTGACCTTGGCGACGGCCTTGCCGGCCGCCGTCTCGGCGCGGGTGCTGATCCGCCGGTCGAACGCGTCACCGGCCATGGCGGTCAGCTTCGCGGTTCCGGCGTCCTCCAGGTGGTCCACCGTGTCGGTGGGGGTGGGGGGCTTCGTAGGCGGCGGGGAGGGCTTGGGCGGCGTACCGGGCGGGGTGGTGGTGGGCGGGGTCGTGGGCGGCTTCGGAGCGGTCGTACCGTCGCCGGGCTTCGCGGGCTTTTCGGGCTTGGTCGGCTTGGGGCCGGGCTTCGGCGTCGAGTGGCCCGGAGCGGTGGCGCCGGGTGTGGTGGGTGCCGGGTTCGTGCCCGCGCCCCCGCCGTGGTCGCTGCGGTTGTCGGGCAGCGTGCCGGTGCCGTCCGGAACCTCGTGCGTGCCCTTGCGGTAGTACTCCAGCCACCTCATGACGAGGTTCAGGTACTCCCGCGAGTTGTTGTAGCTGAGGATCGCCCGGTCGAGGTCGCCCTGCTGGGACAGGTCCCAGTTGTTGCGGCACAGGTAGTGGCCGGCGGCGAGGGCGGCGTCGTAGATGTTGTTGGGGTCCTGCTTGCCGTCGCCGTTGCCGTCGCGCCCCGCCCAGGCCCACGTGGAGGGGATGAACTGCATGGGGCCGACGGCCTGGTCGTACGAGCTGTTGCCGTCGTAGGCGCCGTCGTCGGTGTCCCTGATGAGGGCGAAGCCGTTGCCGTCGAGCTGCGGGCCCAGGATCGGCTTGATGGTGGTGCCGTCGGCCCTGACCTGGCCGCCACGAGCCTGTCCCGACTCCACCCGGCCGATGGCCGCGAGGAGTTGCCAGGGCAGGTTGCAGCCGGGCTTGGCCTCGCGCAGCGCGCTCTCGGCCTTCTTGTAGGCGTCGAGGACGGTCGCGGGAATGCCTGATTCCGTGGGGCTCGTGCCGCCCGGGCCGGGGCCCGTGGACGGTGACGGGTTCGGGCTCTTGAGCGGGGGCAGGTCCGTGTAGTACGGCGAGTTGCCGGTGGCGCTGCCGTCGGAGGCACTCGCTTCGGGTGAGGGCGTGGCGCCGGCGGCGGTCTGCCTGCGGTGGTCGTTCACGCCCGGAGCCTGGGAGGCGGACAGTGCCGCGACCGCGACCGCGGCCACGGCGGTGGTCGCCGCCCCCTTGCACAGCCTCCTGCCGAATTGCGCCGCCATAGAGTGAACCCCTCCCGTGAACGCCCGAGCGTCCGGTCTACGTCTGCAGTGTTCTACGTCTGCAGTGTTCGCCCTGTTGTGACGATCCAACCGCCCGAGAGGTTGCCCTCCGACGGTCACAACTCTGTTTTCTCCAGTGCTCTGCGCTTCACCGCGGTCACGAGTGCGACGCGCTCCCCGCGCGGTGACTCTGGCGACCCTACGGCAACTCTCTTTGCTCGGGCAGCCGTTCGTGACCGTTTTTCACCCGTGGGTCGTGCGCGAGCGTGACGCCGTCGACGGGTTGGCATCCCGCATACTGGGCCACTGGTCGCCGGGTACGCCCGACCTGGTGCAACGATCCCCGCGAGGAGCCGAGTTGCCGTTCACGCTGAGCCATGCGGCAGCCGTGCTGCCCGCCGTCCGTACGGACGGCACCGGCCGGGGCCCGCTGGTGCCCGCCGTGCTCGTGGCGGGTTCCTTCGCGCCCGACATGACCTATTACGCGGCGAGTGTGGTGTCCGGGGCGATGGAGTTCGGTGACGTCACGCACGCGTTCGCGGGCGTCCTCACGGTTGATGTGCTCATCGCCTGGGCGCTGGTGGGGCTCTGGCTGCTGGTGCGTGAACCGCTCGTGGCGTTGCTGCCGCGGGCCCGCCAGGGGCGCGTGTCGGCCCTGCTGCGTTGCGGTGTGCCCCGTGCGCGGGTGCGGCCCTCACTGGTGGCGCGGTGGTACGTGTCCGCGGTGCTCGGTGCGGCGACCCATGTGGTGTGGGACGCGTTCACGCATCTCGACCGGTGGGGGATCCGGCTGTTTCCGGTGCTGGGCCGGGAGGTGGCGGGCTCACCGCTGTACTGGTACCTGCAGTACGGCGGTTCGGCGGTGGCCGCGGTCGTGATCGCCGTGTTCCTGGCGCACGCGCTGCGCAGGGCGCCTCTGCGGGAGCCGGTGGGAATCCCCGTGCTCGCGGTGCGGGACCGGTGGGCTGCCGCCGCTGTCATCTGCGGCTTCGCACTGGCCGGTGCGGTGCAGCGGGCGTCGCGGTGGTGGGCGTACTGGGGCTCGCAGGCCAAGCCGTGGGAGATCATCCCGACGGTCTGCTTCGGCGCGGGCGCGGGGCTCGTCCCGGCGCTGCTGCTCTACGCCGTGGGCGTCAGGGTGCGGCGTCCGGTTCCGGTCCCCGCCGGTCGGGCCCCGGCCGCCGAGACGGAGCGGAGCCGCCCGGCCGCTCGCTGAGCACCCTGTCGGTCGTCGCGATGTACACCGTGATGGTGGTGTGCCCGGGGCGGGGGCGCGGCAGCAGGGTGAGGACGAGCGTCAGGTAATCCCGGGCCAGCCGGGCCCACGGACGCGAGGGTTTGCCGGGCCTTTCAGGGGCGCGGGGAGCGCCATGGGCGCCGGAGCCTTCATAGGCGCCGGATGCCCCATGAGTGCTGGAGCCCTCATAGGTGCCGGAAGCCCCATGGGTGCCGGACGGCATGGTGTCGGCGCCGGGGAGGCCGAGGAGGCTGGGCAGATCGTCGGTGCCGGTGAGGGCGGACCAGACCTCGGTGTCGCCGAGGGCCAGGACGGTGGCCGGGTCGACGGCACCGGGGAGGGCCGTCACGACGGCGGAGAGGCCACCGCTACCGGCGGAACCGGCGGGCCGCCGACCGCATGCGGTGAGACGCTGCCGCAGGTCCGCCGCCGCGTGGCGCAGGGCCGTGGTGAAGGGGACGGGGACGCGAACCGTGCTCGCGGCGGCCTCGAACGCCGGGACCGGCGGGAGCGCCACGCCGGGTGCCGTGCGGCTGAGGAACGTGCGTATACCCATGCCCCGCATCTTTACGACCGCCGGGGACGGGGGCGCCTTCTCGGGGGCCACGCGAGTGACGGTTCCGCCGGTGTCGGCCAGGCCGGGAGCGGGACGTCCGGGTGCCCCGGCAGGGAGGGCCACAGCGCCCGGCTGAGGCGGGGCCGACGCCCCGGGCGAGGCAGGACCTCGGCGTCTGAACACTCACCCGCGTCGGTCCCCACGCCCTCGGAGCCCGTCCCGGCCCAGCCGCGCGGCGTCTAGGCCGCTTCTGATGGATCTCCGCGGGAGAAGGAGCGGCGTTCGGTGCGTGCTCTCGGCGTGCCGCGTGGAAGCCCTCGTAGCGGAGCTACTTGGGCTTTCGCGCGGTGCGGCGAGAGTGCGTGCCGGGCGTCGCGACGCCGCGGAGATCCGTCAGAAACGGCCTAGTGGGCCGCAGACTCCCAGTCCGGCCCCGCGCCCACCGAGACGCCCAGCGGGACGCGGAGCTGGACGGCGTTCGCCATCTGGCGGCGGACCAGTTCCTCGGCGGCGGCCCGCTCTCCGGGGGCGATCTCCAGCACGATTTCGTCGTGGACCTGGAGGAGCATGCGGGAGGCGAGGCCGGCTTCCCTCAGGGCGTCGTCCACCTTGAGCATGGCGATCTTGACGATGTCGGCCGCCGTGCCCTGGATCGGGGCGTTGAGGGCCATCCGCTCGGCGGCCTCGCGGCGCTGGCGGTTGTCGCTGTTGAGGTCGGGGAGGTAGCGGCGGCGCCCGAAGAGCGTCGCCGTGTATCCCGTGGCCCGGGCCTCGTCGACCGCCCGGCGCAGGTAGTCCCGCACGCCGCCGAACCGCTCGAAGTACGCGTCCATCAGGGCGCGGGCCTCGGCCGCCTCGATGTTCAGCTGCTGGGAGAGGCCGAAGGCGGACAGTCCGTAGGCCAGGCCGTACGACATGGCCTTGATCTTGCGGCGCATCTCGGCGTCGACCGCGGTCGGCTCGACCGCGAAGACCTGGGCGGCGGCCGTGGTGTGCAGGTCCTCGCCCGAGGTGAACGCCTCGATCAGGCCGGCGTCCTCGGAGAGGTGCGCCATCACACGCAGCTCGATCTGGCTGTAGTCGGCCGTCATCAGCGATTCGAATCCCTCGCCGACGACGAAGCCGCGGCGGATCGCGCGACCCTCGTCGGTGCGGACCGGGATGTTCTGCAGGTTCGGGTCGGTCGAGGACAGACGGCCGGTGGCGGCGACGGTCTGGTTGAACGTGGTGTGGATCCGGCCGTCCGCGGCGATGGTCTTGATCAGGCCCTCGACGGTCACGCGGAGCTTGGCCTGCTCGCGGTGGCGGAGCATGATCACCGGAAGCTCGTTGTCCGTCTGGCCGGCCAGCCAGGCGAGGGCGTCGGCGTCCGTGGTGTAACCGGTCTTGGTCCGCTTGGTCTTGGGCAGGGCCAGCTCGCCGAAGAGGACCTCCTGGAGCTGCTTGGGCGAGCCCAGGTTGAACTCGTGCCCGGCTGCCGCGTGGGCCTCCTTGACCGCCTGCTGGACGGCGCCGGCGAACATCTGCTCCATGGCCTCCAGGTGGGGCCGGTCGGCCGCGATGCCGTGCCGCTCCATGCGGGCGAGCAGCGCCGAGGTGGGCAGCTCCATGTCGCGCAGCAGGTCGGCGGCGCCGACGTCCTCCAGGCGGCTCTCGAAGGCCTCACCCAGGTCGAGAACGGTCCGGGCCTGGATCATCAGGGCCTCGGCCTCGGCGGCGTCGTCCGCGCCGAAGGCGAGCTGGCCGTCGGCAGCGGCGGCGGGGGTCAGCTCGCGGTGCAGGTACTCCATGGACAGCGCGTCCAGGTCGAAGGAGCGGCGGCCCGGCTTGACCAGGTAGGCGGCGAGCGCGGTGTCCATGCGCACGCCCTCGACGCTCCAGCCGTGCCCGGCGAAGACGCGCATGGCGCTCTTGGCGTTGTGGAAGACCTTGGGCCGGTCGGCGTCGGCGAGCCAGGCCGCGAAGGCCCTCTCGTCGGCCTCGTCCAGCTGGGAGGGGTCGAACCAGGCGGCGGGGCCGCCGGGCGCGGCGAGGGCGACCTCGGCGACCGAGCCGGTGCCGAGGGCCCAGGTGTCGACCGTGGCGACAGCGAGGGGCTGCGTGCCGTGCTCGGTGAGCCAGGCGGGCAGCTCGCCGGTGGAGAGCACCGTGCCGTCCAGCTGCACGCCCTCGGTGCTGATCGGGGTGGTCTCGGCCTCCTCGGCGCCGGGGTCGACGGCGAAGAGCCGCTCGCGCAGCGACGGGTTGCGGATCTCCAGGGTGTCCAGGATCATCGCGACGGCCTTGCGGTCGTAGGCCGTACGCTCCAGGTCGGTGACGCCCTTGGGGAGTTCCACCCGGCGCTCCAGCTCGGTGAGCCGGCGGTTGAGCTTGACGGATTCCAGGTGGTCGCGGAGGTTCTGGCCGGCCTTGCCCTTGACCTCGTCGACGCGCTGGACGAGCTCGGCGAAGGAGCCGAACTGGTTGATCCACTTCGCGGCGGTCTTCTCGCCGACGCCGGGAATCCCGGGGAGGTTGTCGGAGGGGTCGCCGCGCAGGGCCGCGAAGTCGGGGTACTGCGCGGGCGTCAACCCGTACTTCTCGAATACCTTCTCCGGGGTGAAGCGGGTCAGCTCGGAGACGCCCTTGGTCGGGTACAGCACGGTGGTGTGCTCGCTGACCAGCTGGAACGAATCCCGGTCGCCGGTGACGATCAGCACCTCGAAGCCCTCGGCCTCGGCCTGGGTGGCGAGTGTGGCGATGACGTCGTCCGCCTCGAACCCGTCGACCGCGAAGCGGACGGCGCCCATCGCGTCCAGGAGCTCGCCGATCAGCTCGACCTGGCCCTTGAACTCGTCCGGTGTCTTGGAGCGGTTCGCCTTGTACTCCGTGAACTCCTGGGAGCGCCAGGTCTTGCGGGAGACGTCGAAGGCGACCGCGAAGTGCGTGGGCGCCTCGTCGCGCAGCGTATTGGCCAGCATCGACGCGAAGCCGTAGATCGCGTTGGTCGGCTGGCCCGTCGCGGTGGTGAAGTTCTCCGCGGGCAGCGCGAAGAACGCACGGTAGGCCAGCGAGTGCCCGTCCATGAGCATCAGTCGCGGCCGGCTGCCGCCGGAGGTCTGGTCGGTCGTCTTCGATGCTGTCTCTGCCACGCCCCCGATCCTGCCACGCCCCACTGACACTCGGCCCCGGCCCCGCGGGTGCCGGGATCGGGCGCGCCCCGCCGGGGACACCGGACACCGCCTTTCCCCCGGGCCTCCCCCGCCCGGTGTCACCGCCCCGTGCGAGGATCGGAGACGTACCTCACAGCGCAGTCGAAGAGGAGCGTGTGATGGCGTCGAAGCCGCCGAAGGGTGATCCGGTTCAGGACGCGCCGCAGGTCACCGGGCCGAAGCACGCGGCCGCGGGGCTCCCGGCGATCGGGCACACGCTGCGGGTCGCCCAGCGGCAGATGGGTGTGAAGCGCACCGCGCTGACGCTGCTGAGCGTGAACCAGAAGGACGGCTTCGACTGCCCGGGCTGCGCCTGGCCGGAGCCGGAGCACCGGCACAAGGCGGAGTTCTGCGAGAACGGCGCGAAGGCGGTGGCCGAGGAGGCCACCCTGCGCCGGGTCACGCCCGAGTTCTTCGCCGCGCACCCGGTCGCCGACCTGGCCGGCCGCAGCGGCTACTGGCTGGGGCAGCAGGGGCGGCTGACCCACCCCGTGTACCTCCCGGAGGGGGGCACGCGCTACGAGCCGGTCACCTGGGAGCGCGCCTTCGACATCATCGGCGAGGAGATCGCCGCGCTCGGCTCCCCGGACGAGGCGGTCTTCTACACCTCCGGCCGCACCAGCAACGAGGCCGCGTTCCTCTTCCAGCTGTTCGCCCGCGAGTTCGGCACGAACAACCTGCCCGACTGCTCGAACATGTGCCACGAGTCCTCCGGCTCGGCCCTGTCGGAGACGATCGGCATCGGCAAGGGCAGCGTCCTGCTGGAGGACCTCCACAAGGCCGACCTGATCATCGTCGCCGGGCAGAACCCGGGGACGAACCACCCGCGCATGCTGTCCGCGCTGGAGAACGCCAAGGACAACGGCGCGAAGATCATCAGCGTCAACCCGCTGCCCGAGGCGGGCCTGGAGCGCTTCAAGAATCCGCAGACCCCGCAGGGCATGGTCAGGGGCGCCACGCTCACCGACCTGTTCCTGCAGATCCGTCTCGGCGGCGACCAGGCCCTGTTCCGCCTCCTGAACAAGCTGATCCTCCAGACGGACGGCGCGGTCGACGAGGCGTTCGTGCGGGAGCACACGCACGGCTTCGAGGAATTCGCCGAGGCCGCCCGCGCCGCCGACTGGGACGAGACGCTCACGGCGACCGGTCTGGCCCGCGAGGACATCGAGAAGGCCCTCCGCATGGTCCTCGCCTCCCGGCGCACCATCGTGTGCTGGGCGATGGGCCTCACGCAGCACAAACACTCCGTCCCCACGATCAGGGAAGTCGTCAACTTCCTGCTGCTGCGCGGCAACATCGGCCGCCCGGGCGCGGGCGTGTGCCCGGTGCGCGGGCATTCGAACGTGCAGGGCGACCGCACGATGGGCATCTTCGAACGCCCCGCCCCGGCGTTCCTGGACGCCCTGGAGCGGGAGTTCGGCTTCGCGCCGCCCCGCGAGCACGGCTACGACGTCGTACGGGCCATCCGCGCGCTGCGCGACGGCGAGGCGAAGGTCTTCTTCGCCATGGGCGGCAACTTCGTCTCGGCGTCGCCCGACACGGAGGTCACCGAGGCGGCCATGCGGCGGGCGCGGCTGACCGTGCACGTGTCGACGAAGCTGAACCGTTCGCACGTGGTCACGGGCGCGCGGGCCCTGATCCTGCCGACGCTGGGCCGCACCGAGCGCGATCTGCGGGGTGGCGGTGAGCAGTTCGTGACGGTCGAGGACTCGATGGGCATGGTGCACGCCTCCCGGGGGCGGCTGGAGCCGGCGAGCCCGCACCTGCTGTCGGAGCCGGCCGTCGTCAGCCGCCTGGCCCGCCGCGTGCTGGGTGAGAACAGCCGTACGCCGTGGGAGGAGTTCGAGAAGGACTACGCGACGATCCGAGACCGTATCGCGCGCGTGATCCCCGGCTTCGAGGACTTCAACGCGCGGGTGGCGCGGCCCGGCGGCTTCGCGCTCCCCCACGCCCCACGCGACGAGCGCCGCTTCCCCACGGCCACCGGCAAGGCCAACTTCACCGCCGCACCCGTGGAGTACCCACGGCTGCCCGAGGGCCGTCTGCTGCTGCAGACGCTGCGCTCGCACGACCAGTACAACACCACGATCTACGGCCTCGACGACCGTTACCGGGGCATCCGCAACGGCCGCCGGGTGGTGCTGGTCAACCCCGAGGACGCGCGGGCCCTGAAGCTGGCCGACGGCGTCTACGTCGACCTGGTCGGCGAGTGGCGGGACGGCGTGGAGCGGCGGGCACCCGGTTTCCGCGTCGTGCACTACCCGACGGCCCGGGGCTGCGCCGCCGCCTACTACCCGGAGACCAACGTGCTGGTGCCGCTGGATGCCACGGCGGACACCAGTAACACCCCGGCCAGCAAGTCCGTGGTGGTGCGTCTGGAACAATCGGCGACCGACTGAGCGTTCGCTCAGTGACACAGGCAACCGAGTGACGAGGACGAACGGAGCCGGGCCCGATGGGTGAGCAGCAGCATGTGAAGTTCCCGCAAGAGGTCATCGACGAGTACGCCGCGCTCGGCGTGGACCTCCTGGCCCTGTTCTCCGCGGGCCACCTGGGGAACCGGATGGGCGTCCAGATCTCCGAGGCGTCGGCGGACCGGGTCGTCGGGACGATGCCGGTGGAGGGCAACACCCAGCCCTACGGACTGCTGCACGGCGGGGCCTCCGCGGTGCTGGCCGAGACGCTCGGCTCCATCGGGTCGATGCTGCACGGCGGCAGCTCCAAGATCGCCGTGGGTGTCGATCTGAACTGCACCCATCACCGCGGGGTGCGCTCCGGGCTCGTCACCGGTGTGGCCACGCCCGTGCACCGGGGGCGGTCGACCACCACCTACGACATCGTCATCACGGATGAAAGCGACAAAAGGGTGTGCACGGCCCGGCTGACCTGCCTCCTGCGCGACGTGAAGCCGGCCGACGAGGAGCTCATACGCGCCGCGAACTGAGCCCGGCGATCCGGCCGACGTAGGGAAAACCCTGGAGGGGCGGGCGCGCTCTTGTCGCGGCCCCCTCCGGGCGCTTCACTGGCGCTCCCCCCCACAGGAGAAGACCCGCCCCACCCCCAGAAGGGTTTCTCTTGACCTCCGTACGCGCCTTCGCCGTCACCGCCGCGGCCTGTGCCACCGTGCTCGCCACCACGCTGCCGTCCTCCGCCATCAACTCCTACAACGCCGCGCCCGCCCCCGAACGCACCGAGGTGGGCGCGCTCGTGGCCACCTGGGACGACGACGGCGACCCCGCGACCCCCGACCGGGCCGACTGGGTCTGTTCCGGCACCATGATCGACGCGGACACCTTCCTGACCGCCGCCCACTGCACCTCGGACTGGCCCGAGAACGTGCGGTTCTACGTCTCCCTCGACCAGGACGTGCAGTCCGGGCTCGACGCGGCGGCGAAGAAGTACCCGGGCGACCCGGCCGCACAGGCAGCCGCCGTCGCCATGCGGGGCACCGCCCACACGCACCCCGACTACCCGGGGCCCGCCTCCGACACCCACGACATCGCGGTGATCCAGCTGCCCGCCGCCGAGGTCAAGGCCCGCTGGAGCTTCACGCCGGCGACCCTGCCCACCGCGAACCAGCTCGGCAAGCTCGGCCCGCAGGGCCTGAACGCCACCGACTGGCTCGTCGCCGGGTACGGCACCCAGGAGGCCGTCAACGGCCCCGGCGGCCAGACCCACCCCGGCGGCGGTGTCCGGATGAAGGCACCCGTCACCTTCAACGCCCTCAACGAATCCTGGGCCCGGCTCGCGATGACCGCGCCCCAGGGCAACGGGGGCGCCTGCTACGGCGACTCCGGCGGCCCCAACTTCGCCGTGCTCGGCGGCAAGAGGGTCCTCGCCGCCACCACCATCACCGGCGACACCCCCTGCTACGCGACCAACGTGACGTACCGCCTGGACACGCCCGGCGCCCGCGCCTTCCTCTCGCCGTTCGTGAAGCTGCCGTAACCCCCGGGCGGCCTCACCCGCCCGACCCCCACCCGACCCCACCGGCGGCCACCGGTCGCACGGAAGGCCGACAGCCCCGCCGCACGCACCGAGCGGCGGGGCACCGTCCGACCTGCGGCCGGGCCCCGCGCGACCGCCGACTCGGCCCACGAGCGACGAAGTCGCCTACGTCACCGGCACCGGCGCACCGCGCCCGAGCAGCCGATCCGCGAACCGCGGAACCGGCCGCCCCGCCACCCGCCCGCCGCTCTCACTCCCCAACTCCCCGAGTGGTCAGCCTCGTTCGGTCCACCGTGACGGCCGTCGTGCACGCCGCCGCCTGCCGGCGACGCGGCCCCACCACCCTCCGGGCCACCGGCGCCCTCCACCACCGGGAGCCCCGCCGTCGCCCCCCGGGTCACCGGCGCCTCCACGACCGCGGCCCCGCCATCACCCTCCGGATCACCGGCACCTCCACGACCGCGGCCCCACCACTACCCTCCGGATCACCGACGCCATCACTCTCCGGGCCACCGGCGCCTGCACCGCCGGGCTCACCGCCCGCGCCGGGCGGCACACCCCCGGCCAACACCGCGGAAATCTCCGTTTCCCCTTGCCCGAAACCGCGCCCGCGCGCCAAGCGCCCCTTTTCTCGGCGTAACGCTCCGTAACATACGCGCAATACGACGCCACGGTTTCTTCTTCGGCCGCGCCCGCGCCCGGGACCTTTTCGATCTCTTTCGGGCCACGCGCGACCCGACCAGCGCATGATCTCGGCCACGGCCAACCGGAAGTGCGGGTTCTCAGAATGCGGACCTCGGCGAAAATCGGCCAAACCCGCCGAGAGGGCCCCGGTCCGGCACCCGACATCCACGGCGTCATAACAAGAAAGTCACAAGCCAGCCCACGCCGCTGTCCCCGCCCTGACCCCGGGCTTAGAGTCACGGCCAGTCACCGCTCCATCGGGAGTTCGGTACCAGCGCGGCACTCACCCCCCGACCAGGGCGGGGCCTGCCTGTGAAAGGACTGATTGTGCGACAGCGTTCCTTGGTGATTCTTACCTCCGTTCTCACGACCGGAGCTCTGACTCTCACCGCCTGCGGTTCCCGAGACGACAGCGGTGACAAGGGCGGAGACAACGGGAGCGGTACCACGCTGACCATCGGCGTCGACGCCCCGCTCTCCGGTGAGAACTCGACCACCGGCCTCGGCATCCAGTACGGCGCCCAGATAGCCGTCGACGACGCCAACAAGAACAACTGGGTCCCGGGCGTGAAGTTCAAGCTCAAGGCCCTGGACGACAAGGCGCAGCCCGCCACCGGCCAGTCCAACGCCACCGCCCTGACCGGCGACAAGACGGTCGTCGGCGCCGTCGGCCCGCTGAACTCCGGCGTCGCCCAGACGATGCAGCAGGTGTTCGCCTCGGCCGACATGGTCCAGATCTCCCCCGCGAACACCGCCCCCGAGCTCACCCAGGGCAAGAACTGGCAGACGGACAAGAAGCGTCCGTTCAAGACGTACTTCCGTACCGCCACCACCGACGAACTCCAGGGCAGCTTCGCCGCCGGCTACGCGTACAACGGCCTCAAGAAGAAGAAGGCCTTCGTCGTCGACGACAAGCAGACCTACGGCGCCGGCCTCGCGAAGATCTTCAACGAGCAGTACAAGAAGCTCGGCGGCAAGGTCGTCGGCACCGACCACGTCAACACCGGCGACAAGGACTTCGGCTCCCTCGTCACCAAGATCAAGAACTCCGGTGCCGACCTGCTCTACTACGGCGGCCAGTACGACGAGTCCGCGCTGATCACCAAGCAGCTCAAGGACGCCGGCGTCAAGATCCCGCTGTTCGGCGGCGACGGCATGTTCGCCTCCACCTACATCGAGGCCGCCGGCAAGTCCTCCGAAGGCGACCTCGCCACCGCCATCGGCGTCCCCGCCGACACCCTGCCCGCCGCCAAGACGTTCATCCAGACGTACAAGGACAAGGGTTACAAGGGCGACTACGGCGCGTACGGCGCCTACGCCTACGACGCCACCACCGCCATCATCAAGGCCGTCAAGGCCGCGGCCGACGCCAACGGCGGCAAGGTTCCCACCGACATCAACGACCTGCGCTCCAAGGTCGTCGACGGTGTCCAGAAGTCCGACTTCGAAGGCCTCACCGGCAAGATCTCCTTCGACGAGTACGGCGACACCACCAACAAGCAGCTGACGGTCTACCAGGTCGAGAAGGGTGCCTGGAAGGACGTGGAGACCGGCACCGCCGACCTGCAGTAGCCCGGCCCGCCACAACGCCCCACCACGGGCCGCGCGGGAGGGGACCCCGACCGCGCGGCCCGTTTCCACACCCCCACACAGCACACGACCACGCACACATCCAGTGCACACGACCACCAGCGACATGGAGGCCATGCGGTGAACACCCTGCCGCAGCAGCTGGCCAACGGGCTGCTTCTCGGCTCGATGTACGGGCTGATCGCCATCGGCTACACGATGGTGTACGGCATCGTCCAGCTCATCAACTTCGCGCACGGCGAGATCTTCATGACCGGCGCCTTCGGCGCCCTCACGGTCTATTTCTACATCCTGCCCAACGGCACCTCGATGGCCATCGCCGTACCCCTCATGCTCCTCGGCGGAGCACTCGTGGCCATCCTCATCGCCGTCGGGGCGGAACGGTTCGCCTACCGACCACTGCGCGGAGCACCACGCCTGGCACCGCTCATCACGGCCATCGGCCTCTCCCTGGCCCTCCAGGAGGTCGTGCGCAACTTCTACCCCGGCGCCGACCGCGCCCGCGCCTTCCCCGGCCTCGACGCCACCCACGAAATCGGCTCCGTCACCATCAAGGACGCCGACATCTTCCTCATCCTCGCCGCCATCGGCTGCATGGCCGCCCTCGCCTTCTTCGTGCGCCGCAGCCGCACCGGCCGCGCCATGCAGGCCACCGCGCAGGACCCCGACACCGCACAGCTCATGGGCATCGACACCAACCGCATCATCGTCATCGCCTTCGCCATCGGCGGCTTCTTCGCCGCCGTCGCCGCCGTCGCCTACGGACTCAAGTACGGCAACGTCGACTACCGCATGGGCTTCCTCATGGGCCTCAAGGCCTTCACCGCGGCCGTCCTCGGCGGCATCGGCAACATCTACGGCGCCATGCTCGGCGGCGTCGTCCTCGGCATCGCCGAAACCCTCGCCTCCGCCTACATCGACGAGATCCCCGGCATGCAGCAGCTCGGCGGCCAGAGCTGGGCGAACGTCTGGGCCTTCTGCCTCCTCATCCTCGTGCTCCTCTTCAGACCACAGGGCCTGCTCGGCGAGCGCGTCGCGGACAGGGCGTGATCACATGACCGAGACGACCCAGAAGACCCCAGCGCCGGACGCCGCCCCCACCCCGACGCCCGCCCCGCGCGGTCTCATACCCCTGCCCGTCGCGGCCGCCCGCGCCCTGCTGCTCGCCGGCGGCGTCGCCACCGCCGCCTCCGCGTTCCTCGCCTGGACCTGGACCGCCCAGTTCCCCGGCGACCTCACCATCAACGGCTACCCCGGCGGCCTGCAGTGGCTGACCTTCACCGCCGGCGTCCTCACCGCACTGTTCGCCCTCGCCGGCTACGGCGTCCGCGGCCTCGGCTGGCTCCTGCCCGCCCGCAACAACGCGCCGCTCGTCCTCACCGCCCTCGGCGGCTTCAGCGTCACCTGGTTCACCGTCATCGCCATCAGCGTCGAACTCGGCGGAGTCGTCAACCTCGAACCCGGCGGCTGGATCGCGGCCATCGCCTCACTCCTGCCCGTCCTCGGCGCCTTCGCCCTCCCGCAGGAGCGGCCCGACACCGGCGGCACCAAGGCAGCCCTCAAGGCCTACGTCGCCAAACCCGACCGCATCGCCGCCCCCCAGGCCATCGCGCCCTGGATCCAGCGAGCCGTCATCACCGTGGTCACCATCATCGGCCTCGGCGTCTTCACCTACGGCATCGACACCGAGTACGGCCAGCTCTTCATCGGCTACCTCTTCGTCGTCACCTTCGCGATGTGGGCCGTCCACACCGCCGGCCTCCTCGACCGCTTCTCGGCACTGGTCGCCGCCAACCGCAGCTTCACCCTCGCCATGGGCTTCGCCGCGGCCATCGCCTTCCCCTTCACCCAGACCGACGACCACTACGCCAACATCGGCGTCAACATCCTGATCTTCGGGACGGTCGCCCTCGGCCTCAACATCGTCGTCGGCCTCGCCGGACTCCTCGACCTCGGATACGTCGCCTTCCTCGGCGTCGGCGCCTACACCGCCGCCCTCGTCTCCGGCTCCGAGTTCTCCACCATCTCCGGCTTCCACCTGCCCTTCTGGGCCTCCGCCCTGGCCGGCGCCGCCGCCTCACTCGTCTTCGGCGTCCTCATCGGCGCCCCGACCCTGCGGCTGCGCGGCGACTACCTCGCCATCGTCACCCTCGGCTTCGGCGAGATCTTCCGCATCGCCGTCAACAACATGGACGGCGACTCCGGACCCGACGTCACCAACGGCCCCAACGGCATCTCCAACATCCCCGACCTGAACCTCCTCGGCTTCAACTTCGGCCAGGCCCACGACATCGGCGGATTCACCCTCGGCCGTTTCGCCAACTACTACCTGCTGATGGTCCTCATCATGGCCATCGTCGTCCTCGTCTACACCCGCGCCGCCGACTCCCGCATCGGCCGCTCCTGGATCGCCATCCGCGAGGACGAGACCGCCGCCACAGCCATGGGCATCAACGGCTTCCGCGTCAAACTCGTCGCCTTCGCCCTCGGCGCCGCCCTCGCCGGCCTCGCCGGCACCGTCAGCGCCCACGTCACCTACAGCGTCGTCCCCACCCCCTACCAGTTCGCCGGCTCCACCCCGCCCAACTCCGCGTTCCTCCTGGCCGCGGTCGTCCTCGGCGGCATGGGCACGGTCGCCGGACCGCTCCTCGGCGCGGCCCTGCTCTACCTGCTCCCCGAAAAGCTCGTCTTCCTCCAGGACAAGTCGCTCCTCGCCTTCGGCATCGCACTCGTCCTGCTGATGCGCTTCCGCCCCGAAGGCATCATCGCCAACCGCCGGCGCCAGCTCGAATTCCACGAGACCGGCCAACTCGACGTACCCAAACAGACCACGCTGACCGACGAACCGGCCGTCACCAAGGCGGGGGCGTAACCACCATGACGACACCTGTACTCGAAGCCCGCGGCGTCACGATGCGCTTCGGCGGCCTCACCGCCGTCCGCTCCGTCGACTTCACGGTCAACGCCGGCGAGATCGTCGGCCTCATCGGCCCCAACGGCGCCGGCAAGACCACCTTCTTCAACTGCCTGACCGGCCTCTACGTCCCCACCGAGGGCACCGTCTCCTACAAGGGCACCGTGCTCCCGCCCAAGCCCCACCTGGTCACCCAGGCCGGCATCGCCCGGACCTTCCAGAACATCCGCCTGTTCGCCAACATGACGGTCCTGGAAAACGTCCTCGTCGGACGCCACACCCGCACCAAGGAAGGCCTCTGGTCCGCCCTCCTGCGCGGCCCCGGCTTCAAGAAGGCCGAACGCGCCAGCGAGGAACGCGCCATGGAACTCCTGGAGTTCATCGGCCTCGCCCACAAGCGCGACCACCTCGCCCGCAACCTCCCCTACGGCGAACAGCGCAAACTCGAGATCGCCCGCGCCATGGCCTCCGAGCCCGGCCTGCTACTGCTCGACGAGCCCACCGCCGGCATGAACCCCCAGGAGACGCGCGCCACCGAGGAACTCGTCTTCGCCATCCGCGACAAGGGCATCGCCGTCCTCCTCATCGAGCACGACATGCGCTTCGTCTTCAACCTCTCCGACCGCGTCGCCGTCCTCGTCCAGGGCGAGAAGCTCGTCGAAGGCACCGCCGACGTCGTCCAGGCCGACGAACGCGTCGTCGCCGCCTACCTCGGCGAACCCTTCGAAGGCGACCCCGGCCAGGCCGAAGCCGCCGAGGTCGAGGCCGCCGAAGCCGCCGCCGACGCGACCAGCACCACCAGCAGCACCAAGGGAGAAGCCAAGTGACCGCACTCCTCGAAGTCGAGGACCTCCGGGTCTCCTACGGCAAGATCGAAGCCGTCAAAGGCATCTCCTTCAGCGTCGACGCCGGCCAGGTCGTCACCCTCATCGGCACCAACGGCGCCGGCAAGACGACCACCCTGCGCACCCTGTCGGGCCTGCTCAAGCCGACATCCGGGAAGATCCTCTTCGACGGCAAGCCTCTCAACGGCGTCCCCGCCCACAAGATCGTCGCCCTCGGCCTCGCCCACTCCCCCGAAGGCCGGCACATCTTCCCCCGCCTCACCATCGCGGAGAACCTCCAGCTCGGAGCATTCCTCCGCAAGGACAAAGAAGGCATCGAGAAGGACATCCAGCGCGCCTACGACCTCTTCCCCATCCTCGGGGAACGCCGCAAGCAGGCCGCAGGAACCCTCTCCGGCGGCGAACAGCAGATGCTCGCCATGGGCCGCGCCCTCATGTCCCAGCCCAAGCTCCTCATGCTCGACGAGCCGTCCATGGGACTCTCCCCGATCATGATGCAGAAGATCATGGCGACGATCTCGGAGCTGAAGTCCCAGGGCACGACGATCCTCCTCGTCGAACAGAACGCCCAGGCCGCGCTCTCCCTCGCCGACCAGGGCCACGTCATGGAGGTCGGCAACGTCGTCCTCTCCGGAACCGGGCAGGACCTGTTGCACGACGAGTCGGTACGCAAGGCCTACCTGGGCGAGGACTGAGATCCCCCCACACGCAGAGAGGCCCGCTCCCCTTCCGGAAACGAAGGGAAGCGGGCCTCTCACGTCGAGCTCTCAGCCCTTGTTGGCCTTCTTCTCGTCGGCGTCCTGGATGACCGCCTCCGCCACCTGCTGCATCGACATCCGACGGTCCATCGACGTCTTCTGGATCCACCGGAAAGCAGCCGGCTCCGACAGCCCGTACTCGGTCTGCAGAATCGACTTCGCCCGGTCCACCAGCTTGCGCGTCTCCAGCCGGAGCGTGAGGTCGGCGACCTCCTTCTCCAGTTCCTTCAACTCCGTGAACCGCGAAACGGCCATCTCGATCGCCGGCACGACGTCGGTCTTGCTGAACGGCTTCACCAGGTAGGCCATCGCACCGGCGTCCCGTGCCCGCTCGACGAGGTCACGCTGCGAGAACGCCGTCAGCATCAGCACCGGCGCGATGCTCTCCTCCGCGATCTTCTCCGCCGCCGAGATACCGTCCAGCTTCGGCATCTTCACGTCCAGGATCACCAGATCCGGCCGGTGCTCACGGGCCAGCTCCACCGCCTGCTCACCGTCACCGGCCTCACCGACGACGGTGTACCCCTCCTCCTCCAGCATCTCTTTGAGATCGAGCCGGATCAGCGCCTCGTCCTCGGCGATGACGACCCGCGTCGTCATCGGAGGCACGTGCGACTTGTCGTCTTCAGGCACGTCAACAGGCTGGGGCGACTCGGGGGCACTCACGTGGGCTCCTTGGTAGGGGCAGGCCGGTACTGCTCCCAAGAGCGTACCTAGCAGCAAGGCCACACGGTGAACCGGTACACTGCTCATCGGTCCCCTGACTTGCCCGGTTGGAGGAACTGGTCAGACTCGCGGCACTCAAAATGCCGTGCCCTTTGGGCATGTGGGTTCGAATCCCACACCGGGCACCACAAGATCAGAAGCGGAGGATCACGTTCGCGTGGTTCTCCGCTTTTTGCTGCCCACGGTAACCGCCAGTGACACACAGTGGTCGCATGAACTTCCATGGCACTGGCGTGCAACAGAAAGCTCTCACCCTGCTCCGCGGCGGCGCGAGGAACGCGGACGTGGCCCGCAGCCTCAACGTACCGCTGGGGACGGTCGGCTACTGGAAACATCTGGACCGGGCGAAACGCAACGAGTGTCCCGGTCGCCCCAATCCGAAGTGCCCGCAGTGTGACGGACGAGACCTCGACGAGTCCGCCTACGCCTATGTGCTGGGCCTATATCTCGGGGATGGGCATATCAGCCACTACTCCCAGCACCGCGTACCCAACCTCGTGATCACCTGCGCGGAGTCTTGGCCGGGCCTGATGGACGAGTGCGAAGCGGCCGTGCATGCGGTCTTCCCCGATAACTCCATCCGCCGCGTCCGCAAAACGGGCTGCAGCAACGTCAAGGTTTACTCGAAGCACCTCCACTGCCTGTTTCCACAGCACGGCCCCGGCAAGAAACACGAACGTCGCATCGCCCTAGACCCCTGGCAACAGGCCATCGTCGACGCCCACCCCTGGGAGTTCATCCGCGGACTCATCCACTCAGACGGCTGCCGCATCACCAACTGGACGACACGCATGGTCGGCGGCGAGCGTAAGCGCTACGAATACCCGCGCTACTTCTTCTCGAACAAGTCGGACGACATCCGGAGACTCTTCACTGACACATGCGACACGGTGGGCGTCGAATGGAGCACGCTGGCCCGCGGGAGCGACCCGTTCAACATCTCCATCGCCCGCAAAGCCTCAGTCGCCCTCGTGGACGCCCATGTAGGTCCCAAGTACTGACGCGGCTATTCCGCGATGTGGTGGACCCGGACCATGTTCGTCGAGCCGGAGACTCCGGGTGGGGAGCCGGCCGTGATGACGACCGTGTCGCCCGGGCGGCAACGGCCGTAGCGCAGCAGCAGCTCGTCGACCTGGTCGACCATCGCGTCCGTGGAGTCGACGCAGGGGCCGAGGAATGTCTCCACGCCCCAGGTCAGGGCGAGCTGGGAGCGGGTGGCCTGGTCGGGGGTGAAGGCGAGGAGGGGGATCGGGGAGCGGTAGCGGGAGAGGCGGCGGGCGGTGTCGCCGGACCGGGTGAAGGCGACCAGGAATTTCGCGCCGAGGAAGTCGCCGATTTCCGCCGCCGCTCGGGCGACGGCGCCGCCTTGGGTGCGGGGCTTGTTGCGTTCCGTCAGGGGCGGGAGGCCTTTGGCGAGGATGTCCTCTTCCGCGGCTTCGACGATGCGGGCCATCGTGCGGACCGTGTCGATCGCGTGCTTGCCGACGCTGGTCTCGCCGGACAGCATGACGGCGTCGGTGCCGTCGATGACGGCGTTGGCGACGTCGGAGGCCTCCGCGCGCGTCGGGCGGGCGTTGTCGATCATCGAGTCGAGCATCTGGGTGGCGACGATGACCGGCTTGGCGTTGCGTTTGGCGAGTTTGATGGCGCGCTTTTGGACGATCGGGACCTGTTCCAGGGGCATTTCGACGCCGAGGTCTCCGCGGGCGACCATGATGCCGTCGAAAGCGGCGACGATGTCGTCGATGTTCTCGACGGCTTGGGGTTTTTCGACTTTGGCGATGACGGGGAGGCGGCGGCCTTCTTCGTCCATGATGCGGTGGACGTCGTGGATGTCGCGGCCGGAGCGGACGAAGGAGAGGGCGATGACGTCGAAGCCGGTGTGCAGGGCCCAGCGGAGGTCGTCCTCGTCCTTTTTGGAGAGGGCGGGGACGGAGACCGCGGCGCCGGGGAGGTTGAGGCCCTTGTGGTCGGAGATCACGCCGCCTTCGACGACGGTGGTGTGGACGCGGGGGCCGTCGACGCCGGTGACTCCGAGGCAGACCTTGCCGTCGTCGATGAGGATGCGTTCACCGGTGGTGACGTCGTCGGCGAGGCCGGCGTAGGTGGTGCCACAGGTGTGGCCGTCGCCTTCGACGCCTTCTTCGACGGTGATGGTGAAGGTGTCGCCGCGTTCGAGGAGTACGGGTCCTTCGGTGAAGCGGCCGAGTCTGATCTTCGGGCCTTGAAGGTCGGCGAGGAGGCCGACGCTGCGGCCGGTCTCGTCGGCGGCTTTGCGCACCCGGTGGTAACGCTCCTCGTGTTCGGCGTGGCCGCCGTGGCTGAGGTTGAAGCGGGCTACGTCCATTCCGGCGTCGACCAGGTCTTTGATCTGGTCGTACGAGTCGGTGGCGGGTCCAAGGGTGCAGACGATTTTTGCTCGGCGCATGAAACGAGCCTATGAGTTACCGACTGGTAGAGAATTGGTCGAGCGTGACTGTCCAACAGACTTTACGTGAAGCGTTATTGACAAGTGGAGAATTGTGCGGCGGGGCGCTCCGATGAGCACCCTGGTGAAATTCGGTCGCGCTTTCGGATAATCGCGCGGCGGGGATTACAGCCGCGGCGGCACCATGGTGAAGCGGGCGTTGATCTGGGCGTGGACGCGTTGGCGCTGGGGTTCCAGGTCGAGGGGGGCGGGGGTGTCCTCGGCCGCTCCGGCGAAGGCGGCGGAGCGCATGCGGCCGGGGGCCTGGGGGTAGTCCGGTGGGGCGCTTTCGGCGCCGATGTCGGCCAGTTCGACCAGGGCGGAAAGGGTGGTGCCGAGGGCTTCGGCGTACTCGCGGGCGCGCTGGACGGCTTCTCGTACGGCCTTCTTGCGGGCTTCGCGGTGGGCGGGTGAGTCGGGGCGCAGGGCCCACCAGGGGCCGTCGACGCGGGTGAGGTCGAGGTCGGCGAGGCGGGTGGTGAGTTCGCCGAGGGCGGTGAAGTCGGTGAGTTCGGCGGTGACGCGGACGCTGCCGTGGTAGGTGCGGACGCGTTCGCCGCGGCCGTGTTTGGTGAGTTCGGGTGTGATGGAGAAGGCGCCGGTCTCCAGGCGTTCCACGGCGTCGCCGTAGGTCTTGACGAGGTCGAGGACGCCGGCGTTGCGGCGGGTGAGGTCGTCGAGGGCGGAGCGGCGGTCGCGGCCGCGGGCGGCGACGGTGATGCCGATGCGGGCGATTTCCGGGTCGACCTCGAGGCGGGCTTCGCCGCGGACGGCGATGCGGGGGGCCTCGGGCGTTCCGTAGGGGACGGCGGGCTGGGAGGCGTCTGGGGTGGCCGCGGTCATACGCCCCACTCTGTCATGTCTGGGCTGGTTGGCGGCCTGGGTCGGGGGGTTCGAGTCATCAGATCGCAACCTGCCGGGTCTGTTGCGGCCGGTCGTGGGCGGGTCAGAATCTACGCGCGTTATCTACGCGCGTCGTTCCACAGATTCCGCGAGGAGCCAGACATGCCGTTGAACCGCCGGAAGTTCCTGGAGAAGTCCGCCGTGACCGGGGCGGGGGTGGCGCTGGCGACCGGTGCGGTCGGAGCGCCGGGTGCGCGGGCGGCCGAGGCGAAGCGCGGCACCAAGCGGTACGCGTTCACCGTGCTGGGGACGACGGACCTGCACGGCAACGTCTTCAACTGGGACTACTTCACGGACAAGGAGTTCGACGACAGGGACCACAACGACGTCGGTCTCGCGAAGGTCTCCACCCTGGTCAACCGGGTGCGTGAGGAGAAGGGCCGCCGCAACACCCTGCTGATCGACGCGGGCGACACCATTCAGGGCACGCAGCTGTCGTACTACTACGCCAAGGTCGACCCGATCACCGCCGAGGGCGGCCCGGTGCACCCGATGGCGCAGGCGATGAACGCCATGGACTATGACGCGGCGGCACTCGGCAACCACGAGTTCAACTACGGCATCCCGGTGCTGCGGAAGTTCGAGCAGCAGTGCCGTTTCCCGCTGCTGGGCGCCAACGCTCTGGACGCGAAGACGCTGCGGCCGGCGTTCGCGCCGTACAGCATGCACCGGCTGCGCACCCCGCACGGGCGGGACGTGAAGGTGGCCGTGCTGGGTCTGACCAACCCGGGCATCGCGATCTGGGACAAGGCGAACGTGCAGGGCAAGATGACGTTCCCGGGTCTGGAGGAGCAGGCGGCGAAGTGGGTGCCGAAGCTGCGGTCGATGGGCGCGGACGTCGTCATCGTGTCGGCGCACAGCGGTTCGTCGGGGACGTCCTCCTACGGTGACCAGCTGCCGTACATCGAGAACGCGGCCGCTCTGGTGGCCGAGCAGGTGCCGGGGATCGACGCGATCCTGGTCGGGCACGCGCACACGGAGATCCCCGAGTACTTCGTCGCGAACAAGAAGACGGGCAAGCGGGTCGTGCTGTCGGAGCCGCTGAAGTGGGGGCAGCGGCTGACGCTGTTCGACTTCGAGCTGGTGTGGGAGAAGGGCTGCTGGAAGGTCGAGAAGGTGGGTGCGAAGGTCCTCAACTCCAACACGGTGGAGGAGGACCCGAAGATCACGAAGCTGCTCCTGGACGAGCACGAGAAGGTCGTGGCGTACGTCAACCAGGTCATCGGCACCAACGCGGCGGAGATGACGTCGGCCGAGGCGCCGTACAAGGACGTGCCGATCATCGACCTGATCAACCGCATCCAGGCCGACACGGTGAGGCAGGCGCTGGCGGGCACGGAGCACGCCGCGCTGCCGGTGCTGTCGCAGGCGGCGTGCTTCTCGCGCAGTGCGCGCATCCCGGCGGGACGGGTGACGATCCGGGACGTGGCCGGTCTGTACGTCTTCGAGAACACGCTGGAGGCGCGTTTGATGACGGGTGCGCAGATGAAGGCGTATCTGGAGTTCTCGGCGAACTACTTCGCGCAGACGGCGCCGGACGCGGCGGTGGACCCGGCGAAGCTGACCAACGCGAACGGCACGCCGGACTACAACTACGACGTGGTGAGCGGCCTGTCGTACGAGATCGACATCGCGAAGCCGGCCGGGTCGCGGGTGACGAACGTGCGCTTCGAGGGGCGGCCGCTCGCCGACGACGCGAGGTTCGTGTTCGCGGTGAACAACTACCGGGCCAACGGCGGCGGGAACTTCCCGCATGTCGCCGCCGCCCCGGTGCTGTGGTCGAACTCGGAGGAGATCCGCAACACCATGATCGCCTGGGTGAAGGCGAAGGGGGCGATCGACCCGGCCGAGTTCGCCGCGGTGGACTGGAAGCTCACGCGCGAGGGCACGCCCGTGTTCTGAGCCGCCTTCTCGCTCACCTTCGGTCGTCGACCAGCGGCGTCAGTGCCGGTGCCTCGCGGGGCGGCGGGACGTGCCTGCGCTGGGTGAGGCCGAAGGTGGTGAAGGCGGTGCGGGCGGGGAGTGCGTAGGCCTCCTCGCCCGTCAGGGAGTTGAGGATGATCGCGCTGCGCCAGGCGGCGAGGCCGAGGTCGGGGGCGCCGACACCGTGGGTGTGGGTCTCGGCGTTCTGGACGTACACCGTGCCGGTGACGGACGGGTCGAGGACGAGCCGGTACTCCTCGTCGACGCGCGGCCGTTCCCGGTTGTCGCGGCGCATGTAGGGGTCGAGGCCGGCGAGGATCCGGTCGAGGGGGCGTTCGCGGTAGCCGGTGGCGAGGACGACGGCGTCGGTGGTGAGGCGGGAGCGGCTGTCCTGCCGGCCGTGTTCCAGGTGCAGTTCCACCTGGGTCGTGGCGACGCGGCCGGCGGTGCGGACGCGGACGCCGGGGGTGAGGACGGCGTCGGGCCAGCCGCCGTGCAGGCTGCGGCGGTAGAGCTCGTCGTGGATGGCGGCGACGGTGGCGGCGTCGATGCCCTTGTGGAGCTGCCACTGTCCGTCGACGAGCCGGTCGCGGGCGGACTCGGGCAGGGCGTGGAAGTAGCGGGTGTGGTCGGGGGTGAATTGTTCCAGGCCGAGCTTGGAGTACTCCATGGGGGCGAAGGCCTCGGTGCGGCCCAGCCAGTGCAGCTTCTCCTGTCCGGCCGGCCTGCCCCGCAGCAGGTCGAGGAAGACCTCGGCGCCGGACTGTCCGATGCCCACGATCGTGACGTGCCCGGCGGCGAGGAGGGCGGCGCGGTGGTCGAGGTAGTCGGCGGCGTGCACGACGGGCACGCCGGGGGCCTCGACGAGGGGTTTGAGGGGATCGGGGACGTAGGGCTCGGTGCCGATGCCGAGGACGACGTCGTGGGTGTAGGTCCGGCCGAGGGCCTCGGCTTCTCCGTCGGCGTCGAGCTGGGTGAAGTCGACCTCGAAGAGGTCGCGTTCGGGGTTCCAGTGGACGGCGTCGACCTGGTGGCCGAAGTGGAGCCCCGGGAGGTTCTCGCAGACCCAGCGGCAGTAGGCGTCGTACTCGGCGCGCTGGATGTGGAAGCGCTCGGCGAAGTAGAAGGGGAAGAGCCGCTCGCGGGTCCGGAGGTAGTTGAGGAAGGTCCAGGGGCTGGTGGGGTCGGCGAGGGACACCAGGTCGGCGAGGAACGGCACCTGGATGGTGGCGCCCTCGATGAGTAGGCCGGGGTGCCAGGCGAAGGCGGGGCGCTGCTCGTAGAAGACGGTGTCGAGGCCGCCGAGGGGGTGGGCGAGCGCGGCGAGGGAGAGGTTGGCGGGTCCGACTCCGATGCCGACGAGGTCGCGGGGGGCGTCGGGGTCGGGGTGCGGCGGGGTGTCGGGGCCGGGGGTCGGCGCGGGGTTCATCAGGGGGTTCATCGAGGGGTTCATCGGGGGGTTCATCGGGGGGTTCATCGGGGGGTGTGTCCTTCCACGAGTGTCGCTCGGCTCGCTGCCGCGAGGCGCAGCAGGGCGGCCAGGTCGTCGGGCCCGGTGGCGGGGTTGAGGAGGGTGGCCTTGAGCCAGAGCCGGCCGTCGAGGCGGGCCCGGCCGAGGACGGCGCGGCCGGCGGTGAGCAGTGAGCGGCGTACGGCGGCCACGGTGGCGTCGGTGGCGTCCGCGGGCCGGAACAGCACCGTGCTGATGACGGGCGGGGCGTGCAGTTCGAAGCCGGGGTGTTCGGCGACGAGTGCGGCGAAGTCGCGGGCGCGGGCGCAGACCTGGTCGACGAGTGCGCCGAGTCCTTCGCGCCCCAGGGTCTTGAGGGTGACGGCGAGTTTGAGGACGTCGGGGCGGCGGGTGGTGCGCAGGGACCGGCCGAGCAGGTCGGGCAGCCCGGCCTCGGTGTCGTCGGCGGCGTTGAGGTAGTCGGCGCGCTGTCCCAGGGCGGCGAGGTCGCGGGCGTCCCGGACGGCGAGGAGGCCCGCGGCGACCGGCTGCCAGCCGAGTTTGTGCAGGTCGAGGGTGACGGTGTCGGCGGCGTCGAGTCCGGTGAGCCGTGGGCGGTGCCGGTCGCTGAAGAGGAGGCCTCCGCCGTAGGCGGCGTCCACGTGCAGGCGGGCGCCGTGGGTGGTGCAGCGGGCGGCGATCTCGGGCAGCGGGTCGATGTATCCGGCGTCGGTGGTGCCGGCGGTGGCGGCGACGAGCACGGGGCCGGGCTGTGCGGTGAGGGCGTCGTCGAGTGCGGAGGGGTCGAGCGTCCCGCGCGGGGTGGGTACGACGACGGAGTCGGGCAGCCCGAGCAGCCAGGCGGCGCGGGGCAGGGAGTGGTGGGCGTTGGCCCCGCACACGAGTCGGACGGTTCCGCCGTGGGCTTCTCGGGCGAGGAGCAGGGCGAGCTGGTTGGATTCGGTGCCGCCGGTGGTGATGAGGGAGTCGGGGGCGGTGGGCTGCCCGGTTCCGTGGATCTGCCGGGACAGTGCCTGTGCGACCAGTTGCTCCAGTGCCGATGCCCCGGGCGCCTGGTCCCAGGAGTCCAGGGACGGGTTGAGGGCGGTGGCGGCGAGGTCGGCGGCCGCGGCGACGGCGAGTGGGGGGCAGTGCAGGTGGGCGGCGCACCGGGGGTGGGCGGGGTCGGCGGCGGTCTCGGTGAAGGCGTGGACCAGGGTGCGCAGGGCGTGCGGGTCGCCCTGGTCCGGGAGGATGTCGCCGGCCGCCTGCCGGATCCGGGCGGTGACCGCCTGCGGGCCGCCTGCCGGGAGCGGTCCGCCCCGCGCCCGGGCACCGGTGTCCAGCGCTCGGAGGACGGTGTCGAGCATCGGCCGCAGGGCGCGGGGGCCTTCTGGTCCTGAGGCGAGGGGCGGGTGGCTCATGGGGCTGTCCTCCGGGGCGCGGGGCGGCGCGCCCGAAGGGACCAACGACCCAACCCGGGTGGAGGTACCTCCGCGACGGAAAACCGGTCGGGTCGGGTGCCCCTCGGAGGCTCAGTCCTTGAAGTCGGTAAGGGCGGCCGGTCCGTCGTATCGGTGGAAGAGGTCGGCCGCCCCGTGAGTGCCCTACATCGCCGGTCCTAGTTCTCCTGGCCGCCCTGGACCCGCAACGCCCGTGTCAGGTCGTCGAGTTGGTCGACGAGCTTGCGGCGCAGGGCGGGGATCGGGTCGGCGTCGCGCAGGCATTCCCGGCCGAGGCGGAGGGTGTCGGCGTCGACGGCGTGCGCGGGGAAGGCCCAGCGGCCGGCCGCGTCGGCGATGGCGGGGCCGCGGCGGTCGGCGACGGCGACCGCGTCGGCGTAGTAGCGCTCGACGTAGGCGCGTACCAGGTCGGCCTGTTCGGGCTGCCAGAAGCCCCGGGCGGTGGCGGTGAAGAGGTAGTTGGACAGGTCGTCCGAGCCGAACATCGCCTGCCAGGCGCGGGCCTTGGTCTCCGGGTCGGGCAGGGCGGCCCGGCAGCGGGCGGCGCCCTCCCGGCCGGTGGCGCTCGGGTCGCGTTCCAGTTCGGCGGCGATGGCGGCCTCGTCGGTCGCGCCGAGGACGGCGAGCCGGGCGAGGACGCGCCAGCGCAGTTCGGGGTCGAGTTCGGGGCCGCCGGGGACGGTGCCGTCGGCGAGCCACGCGGCGATGGTGTCGGGGTGGGCGGCCACGTCGATGCGGTGGCGTACGGCGATCAGGCGCAGGCCGGGGTTGTCGCCGTCCTCGGTGCGGCGGATGAGGTCGCGGCACAGTTCGGAGAGGGTGGCGAGTGCGGCGGGCCGCTCCTCGGGGGTGAGGTAGCGGTCGGTGACGTACGTGGAGGCGAAGGCGAGCACGCCCTGGACGATGGCGAGGTCCGTCTCCAGCGGGAGGTGGGTCCTGGCGGTCTCCAGGTAGGCGCCGGGGGCGAGTTCGCCGTCGCGGACGGCGTCGCGCAGGGCGTTCCAGACGACCGCGCGGGTGAGCGGTTCGGGCAGGCCGGACAGGTCCTTGCGGACGGTCTCGAAGGACTCGGGGTCGAAGCGGACCTTGGCGTAGGTGAGGTCGCCGTCGTTGAGGAGGAGCAGCGCGGGGCGCTTGCCGATGGGGTGGGCGTCGGTCTGCGGGAGGTCCAGGTGGAGGCGTTCGCGCAGGACGAGCTGCCCGCCGTCGTCGCCGAGGTCCCGGTCGTAGAGGCCGGCGGCGATGCGGTGCGGGCGGTTGCCGGCGCGGTCGACGGTGAGGGCGCAGGTGCCGTGCTCGCCGGGGGCGATCCGCGGGGTGAGGGTGTCGACGCCGGTGGTGCGCAGCCAGGCGTCGGCCCAGGCGTGGACGTCGCGGTCGGTGGCGCCGGCGAGGTTGTCGATGAAGTCGGCGAGGGTGGCGTTGGCGAACTTGTGCCGGGCGAAGTGGGTGTTGATGCCGGCGAGGAAGTCCTTCTCGCCGAGCCAGGCGACCAGCTGTCGCAGCGCGCTGGCGCCCTTGGCGTAGGAGATGCCGTCGAAGTTGAGCAGCGCGGAGGCGGTGTCGTCGACGGCCTCCGGGGCGACGGGGTGGGTGGAGGGGCGCTGGTCGGCGTCGTAGCCCCAGGACTTGCGGGTGACGCCGAAGTCGGTCCAGGTGTCGCTGAAGCGGGTGGCTTCGGTGAGGGTCTGGTAACCCATGTACTCGGCGAAGGACTCGTTCAGCCAGATGTCGTCCCACCACTTGAGGGTGACGAGGTCGCCGAACCACATGTGGGCCATCTCGTGGGCGATGACCATGGCGCGGGTCTGGCGTTCGGTGTCGGTGACGGCGGAGCGGTAGACGAACTCGTCGCGGAAGGTGACCAGGCCGGGGTTCTCCATGGCGCCGGCGTTGAACTCGGGGACGAAGGCCTGGTCGTAGGAGTCGAACGGGTAGGGCTCGTCGAACTTCTCGTGGTAGCGGTCGAAGCAGGCGCGTGTGACGTCGAGGAGTTCGTCGCAGTCGGCGTCCAGGTGGGGGGCGAGGGAGCGGCGGCAGTGCAGTCCGAAGGGCAGGCCGCGGTGCTCGGTGCGCACGGAGTGCCAGGGACCGGCGGCGACGGCGACGAGGTAGGTGGAGATGAGCGGTGTGGGGGCCGCCTTCCATACGCCGTCGGTGTGTTCGGTGATGCCGTTGGCGAGGACGGTCCAGTCCTGCGGGGCTTGCACCGACAGCTCGAAGACGGCCTTCAGGTCGGGCTGGTCGAAGGCGGCGAAGACCCGCTGGACGTCGTCCATGAACAGCTGGGTGTAGACGTAGGTCTCGCCGTCGGTGGGGTCGGTGAAGCGGTGCATGCCCTCGCCGGTGCGGGAGTAGCGCATCCGCGCGTCCACGCGCAGTTCGTGCTCGCCGGCGGTGAGGTTCGGCAGGGCGAGCCGGTTGCCGTCCAGGGCTTCCGGGTCCAGGGGGTGTCCGTCGAGGGTGACGGAGCGCAGCTCGGCGGGCTTGAGCTCGACGAAGGTGTCCCCGTCCACGCGGGCAGCGAACCTGATCAGGGTGCGGGAGTCGAAGGTCTCGTCGCCGCCGGTCAGGTCGAGTTCGATCGTGTAGCGGTGGACATCGAGGAGCTCGGCTCGGGTCTGCGCTTCGTCGCGCGTCAGTACGGACATGCGAGACATGCTGCCTGATGGCGTCGGCATGGCACAGAGGCGGATCGGTACGTGCCCAATGTCCGGTCTAGGTGCGGTCCTTTTCGAGCTCTCCGGCGTGCGCCCCCATGGGCCGTTGTGTCGGCACGCGCGCGTCGGGATGGGGCAGGGCGGGGCGCGGGGGGTGTGCGGGTGTCTCGGTGTGCTCCCGCGCGAGGGCGCGCAGGCGGTGCACTTCGTGTTCCAGGGCGAGGTGGCGCCGGTGGGTGTCGAAGAGGTAGCGGACCTTGGTGCGCAGGGCCCAGGGGTCCACGGGCTTCAGAACGAGGTCGGCGACGCCGAGCCGGAAGGCGGTGGTGGTCAGTTCGTGGTCGGCGCCGAAGCCGGTGAGCAGGATCACGGGGATGTGCTGGGTCTGCTCGACGCGTCGCATGTAGCGCACGACCTCCAGTCCGCTGACGCCGGGCATGCGCACGTCGAGCAGGAGCAGGCCGACGTGGCCGCGAAGCACCTGTTTGAGTGCCTCGTCGCCGCTGGTGGCCCGGTCGAGCCGGTAGCCCAGCGGGGCCAGCGCGCTCTCCAGCGCGTACAGCGTGTCCTCGTGGTCGTCGACGATGAGGATCCTGGTATCCGACGGCATGGCCCGACGCCCCTCCCTCGTGGAGGACCAGAGTAGTCCGGGACACTGACGCGTAGTGCTCATCGGTTGACATGCTGTGCACAGCGCAGCATGCACCCGGCGGGCCGCCGTGTCACTCCCCGGGGCGCGCGGGGGGGTCAGTTGCCGCCGGTGGTGGTGCCGTTGAGCGTCTGGTCCGCGATGCGCTCGTGGTGGCGGATGACCTCGCCGACGATGAAGTTCAGGAACTTCTCGGCGAAGGCCGGGTCCAGCTTGGCGTTCTCGGCGAGGGCGCGCAGCCGGGCGATCTGGCGGGCCTCGCGAGCCGGGTCGGCGGGCGGCAGCTGGTGCTCTGCCTTGAGGTGGCCGACCTGCTGGGTGCACTTGAAGCGCTCGGCGAGCATGTGGACGACGGCCGCGTCGATGTTGTCGATGCTGTCGCGCAGCCGGGTGAGCTCTTCGCGGACGGCGGGGTCGACGTCGCGGGAACCGGTGTCGCTGGTGGTCATGGTTCGTCAGCCTACGGGGATCACGCCGGGTGGCCGCCGGCCGTCTCATCCTTCGGCGGCGAGAGCCGCTGGTGGAAGTAGACGTCCTCGTGACCGCCGGGGACGCCCTGGATGCGGGCCCGTTCCCGGAAACCGAGCTTCGGGTAGAAGCCGGGGGCCTGGAAGCTGTACGTGGAGACGATCATGTCGGTGCAGCCGCGCCGGGCGGCCTCGGCCTGCGCGGCGTCCATCAGCCGGCCGCCCCAGCCGGCGTGCCGCCGGTCCGCGCGCACCCAGAGCATGTCCACGGAGCACAGGGTGCCCCAGGTCCAGGCGGTGAGCCCGCCGATCAGTGTGCCGGACGCGTCGGTGACGCGGACGGAGAGGGGCTCGGTGACGGCGCCGTCGGCGGCGGCGGTGTTGAAGGCGGTCAGCTCCTCGTCGAGCCGTGTCTCGAGGTCGTCGTCCCGGCCGCCCACCCGGAGCGAGGCGGCGATGGTGTGCTGTTCGCTGGTCACGGTCCGGATTCTGCCGGAGGCGCCGGGTGGCTCCGGCGGGTTCTCGCCAGGGCACGGGCCCGCGGTGGGTCGCTTCCTCGTACAGTGGAACCGGGTTCCGGGGCGTCTTGGGGGTGAGGCGTGGCGAACGACGGGCCGGTCGAGCACGGCTACCCGCATCTGGAGACGGTGCGGGCCGCCGTCACAGCGCTGTACAGGCGGTTGTCGTACGACACCGTGCGGACGTTCGCGACCAGTGTGGTCCCCGCCGACGTGGCGTTCTGCGACACCGACGACCTGTATCCGGGGGTGCAGCGGGTGGCGCGGGAGCTGGTGCGGCACTACCGGCTGCCGGACGCCCGGCTGATCGTGAGCTTCCGGGAGATGCGGCACGCGGCGAACGTCGAGCTCGCGGCCGGGCCGGAGTACTTCGTGGAGCTGAACGACCGGTTCCGTACGCATCGGCGGGACATCGGGGCGGCCTTGGCGCACGAGGTGATGCACGTGTATCTGCACCGGCTGGACCTGTCGTTCCCGGGCGTGCGGGACAACGAGATCCTCACGGACACGGCGACGACGTACCTGGGGGCGGGGTGGCTGCTGCTGGACGCGTACCGGGAGGACGGGGCGTCGTCGCAGAAGCTGGGGTATCTCACGCCGGAGGAGTTCGGGTACGTGCTGGCCAAGCGGGCGCTGGCCTTCGGGGAGGACCCGTCGGTGTGGTTCACCAGCGCGCAGGCGTACACGGCGTACGAGAAGGGGATGGAGCTGGCCCGCCGTGACGGGCGGGAGCCGCCGTTGACGGCGGCGGGGTGGGCGGGGCGGCGCCGGTACGCCCGGGACCGGCGGCAGGCCCCGGAGGGTCCGCCGCCGCCGGGGGTGCGGTACGCGTTCTCACCCGACGGGGGCGGGCGGTTGCGGGTGTCGTTTCCCTGCCCGACGTGTCATCAGCGGATCAGGGTGCCGGTGCGGGGTCGGATCCGGGCGCGGTGCGCGTTGTGCCGGAGCGTCCTGGAGTGCGACACGTGAACGTCCCTGGGGCCTGTCGTTCGGATCGGGTCGCGGGGAGCACCTCGTCGTCCACGACCCGGCGAACGACCCGGCGAACGACCCGGCCGGCAGCACCATCGGCGGTGGCCTCCGGTGCCGGTGAGCGGGGCCTGGTGGGTGCGGGTGCGGGGCGGTGAGGGAGTCGACGCGGAGCGTCGGTGACCGACGACGGCGCCGCGGATGCGTGGGGCGGGCCCCGCGTCCGCGGCCCGATGCGAACGACAGGTCTCAGGTGCCGTACACCGGCCCGGGTTCGGACGCCTCCGCCAGGAGTTTCCGGGTCTGCTCCCCCGCCTCGGCCGGGCTCCAGCGCCCGCCCTTGTCCGCGCTCGGTCCCGCCCTCCATCCGTCCATGACCGTGATCCGGCCGCCCTCCGCCTCGAAGACCCGGCCCGTCACGCCGGTGCTCGCCGCCGAGCCCAGCCAGACGACGAGGGGGGAGACGTTTTCGGGGGCCATCGCGTCGAAGCCCGAGCCGGGGGCGGTCATGGTGTCGGCGAAGGCGCGTTCCGTCATCCGGGTGCGGGCGGCGGGGGCGATGGCGTTGACCTGGACGCCGTAGCGACGCAGTTCGGCCGCCGCGACCAGGGTCAGGGCGATGATGCCGGCCTTGGCGGCGCTGTAGTTGCCCTGTCCGACCGAGCCCAGCAGTCCGGCTCCGCTGCCGGTGTTGACGATCCGGGCCTCGGGCCGGCGGCCCGCCTTGGCCTCGCGGCGCCAGTGCGCGGCCGCGTGCCGCAGGGGCAGGAAGTGGCCTTTGAGGTGGACGCGCACGACGGCGTCGAAGTCGTCCTCGTCGAGGTTGACCAGCATCCGGTCGCGCAGGAAGCCCGCGTTGTTGACGAGGGTGTCGAGCCGGCCGTACGTCTGCAGGGCCGTGCGGACCAGCGAGGCGGCGCCCTCGGTCGTGGCGATGTCGCCGCCGTGCGCCACCGCCTCGCCGCCCGCCGCGCGGATCTCCTGCACGACCCGGGCGGCGGGACCGTCGGGTCCGGGGGTGCCGTCGAGGCCCACTCCGAGGTCGTTGACGACCAGCCGTGCCCCCTCGGCGGCGAACGCGAGGGCGTGGGCCCGGCCGAGCCCGCGGCCCGCGCCCGTGACGACGACGACCCGGCCCGCGCAGATTCCGCTCATGTCAGCTCTCCTTGTCCGCGGTGGGCGGGGGGCCGGCGCCGGCCGCGTCCAGGAACGCCGGCCGTTCCCCGCCCCCGTGCACCTGAAGGCTCGCTCCGCTGATGTACGCGGCGGCGTCGGACGCCAGGAACACCGCCGCGCGGCCCACGTCGGACGGTTCGGCGAGACGGCCGAGCGGGACCGTGCGGGCGACGGCGGCGATGCCGTCCCGGTCGCCGTAGTGGAGGTGGGACCGTTCGGTGCGGACCATGCCCACGACGAGGGTGTTGACACGGATCTCGGGCGCCCACTCCACGGCCATGGAGCGGGCGAGGTTCTCCAGGCCCGCCTTGGCGGCGCCGTAGGCGGCGGTGCCGGGCGAGGGGCGTCCGCCGCTGACACTGCCGATCATGACGATCGAGCCCTGGGAGTGCCGCAACCGGTCGTACGCGGCGAGGGACACGGTCAGCGGCGCGAGCAGGTTGAGCTGCACCACGCGCGCGTGCCGTTCCGGTCCGGCCTCGGTGAGCAGCCGGTGGGGTGCGCCGCCCGCGTTGTTGACGAGCACGTCCAGCCGGGGGAGGCGGGCGAACAGGCGCCCGGCGGCGTCGGTGTCCCGAACGTCCAGCGGTACGAACTCGGTACCGGGGAGCGGGACGTCCGGTGGCCGGCGGGCGCAGACCACGACCTCGGCGCCCGCCCGTACGAAGGCACGCGCGATGCCGGCGCCGACGCCCCGGGTCCCGCCGGTGACGACGGCGACCTTCCCGTCCAGCTCCATGCGCTGCTACCTTTCGACCTAACAAACGTTTGGTGGAAAGGTAGCTGATGCGGCCATGGGTGTCTCCACCTCGTGCGGGGAAAAGGGCATCGCCGTCGTCACGGTCGACTTCCCGCCGGTGAACGCCCTGCCGGTGGCGGGCTGGTTCGCCCTGGCCGACGCGGTGCGCGCGGCCGGACGCGACCCGGAGGTCCGGTGCGTGGTGCTGGCCGCCGAGGGGCGCGGGTTCAACGCGGGTGTGGACATCAAGGAGCTGCGGGCGGACGACCGGGAGCACAGCGCGCTGCTCGGTGTGAACAGCGGCTGCGCGCAGGCGTTCGCGGCGGTCTACGAGTGCGAGGTGCCGGTCGTGGCGGCGGTGCAGGGCTTCTGTCTGGGCGGCGGCGTCGGCCTGGTGGGGAACGCGGACGCGATCGTGGCGAGCGAGGACGCGGTGTTCGGACTGCCCGAGCTGGACCGCGGCGCGCTCGGCGCGGCCACACATCTGGCCCGGCTGGTCCCCCAGCACCTGATGCGGGCGCTGTACTACACGGCGCGTACGGCGAGCGCGGCCGACCTGCACGCGCACGGGTCGGTCTGGCGGGTGGTACCGCGCGGCGCACTGCGCTCCGCCGCCCTGGAACTGGCGCGCGAGATCGCCGCGAAGGACGGCCGGCTGCTCCGCCTGGCCAAGGCCGCGCTCAACGGCATCGATCCCGTGGACGTGCGCCGCAGCTACCGCTTCGAGCAGGGCTTCACCTTCGAGGCGGGTCTCAGCGGGGTGGGCGCGCGAGTGCGCGACCGGTTCGGGCAGGAGGGAGCGCGATGAGGGACAAGACGATGTCGGCGGACGAGGCCGTGTCCCGGCTGTCCAGCGGCATGACCCTCGGCATCGGCGGCTGGGGCTCGCGCCGCAAGCCGATGGCCCTGGTGAGAGCGCTGCTCAGGTCGCGGATCACCGACCTCACCCTCGTGTCGTACGGCGGCCCGGACGTGGGCATGCTGGCCGCGGCCGGGCGGATCCGGCGGCTGGTGACGGCCTTCGTCACCCTCGACTCGATCCCCCTGGAGCCGCACTACCGGGCGGCTCGTGAACGGGGTGCCTTCGCCCTGACGGAGATCGACGAGGCGATGTTCCTGTGGGGCCTGCGGGCGGCGGCGAACCGGCTGCCGTTCCTGCCGGTGCGGGCCGGGTTCGGCTCGGACGTGATGCGGGTCAACCCGGGGCTGCGGACGGTCACATCGCCGTACGAGGACGGGGAGACGTTCGTGGCCGTGCCCGCCCTGCGGCTGGACGCGGCCCTGGTGCACGTCAACCGCGCGGACCGCTCGGGCAACGGGCAGTACCTGGGGCCGGACCCGTACTTCGACGACCTGTTCTGCGCGGCCGCCGACACGGCGTACGTGAGCTGCGAGCGGATCGTCGGCACGGCCGAGCTGACGAAGCAGGGCCCGCCGCAGACCCTGCTGATCAAGCGGCACACGGTCACCGGTGTCGTCGAGTCCCCGAACGGGGCGCACTTCACCTCCTGCGCGCCCGACTACGGCCGGGACGAGGCCTTCCAGAAGCGGTACGCCACCACGTCCTGGCCCGCTTTCGAGGCCGGGTACCTCGGTGGGGACGAGCAGGCGTACCAGGCGGCCGTGCGGGAGGGCACATGACCGGGCCCACCCGCGCCGAGTACTGCGTGATCGCCTGCGCCGAGGCCTGGCGGGACGACGGCGAGGTGCTGGCGAGCCCCATGGGGCTGATCCCCTCGATCGGCGCCCGGCTGGCCCGGCTCACCTTCGCACCGGACCTGCTGCTGACCGACGGCGAGGCGATGCTCGTCCGCCCGGACGGGACACCCGAGGGCTGGCTGCCCTACCGCGAGCATCTGGCCTGGGTCACCGCGGGGCGGCGGCACGTGATGATGGGCGCGAGTCAGATCGACCGGTTCGGCAACCAGAACATCGCCTGCATCGGCGACTGGGAGCGGCCGAAGCGGCAGTTGCTCGGGGTGCGCGGCGCGCCGGTCAACACCCTGAACAATCCGACCAGTTACTGGATCCCGAGGCACTCCCGGCGGGTCTTCGTCGAGCGGGTCGACATGGTCTGCGGGGTCGGCTACGACCGGGCGGCCGGGGCGCGCTACCACCGGATCCCGCGGGTCGTCTCGGACCTGGGCGTCTTCGACTTCGCCACCCCCGACCGCTCGATGCGGCTGGCCTCGCTGCACCCGGGCGTCACGATGGAGCAGGTCAAGGAGGCGACGGGCTTCGAACTGACCGTGCCGGACGAGATCCCGGTGACCCGGGAGCCGACCGGTGAGGAGCTCCGCCTGATCCGCGAGGTCGTCGACCCGACGGGGGCCCGGACCTTGGAGGTCGCCGCGTGAGGGGGGGCGGCGCTCACCCTGCTGACCGATGCCCACGAGGCCGCCGACCCGACCAGGACCCGAACCGAGAAGGCCACCACATGAGAGGGACGGCCCTCACCCCGCTGACCGATGCCCACGAGGCCGCCGACCCGACCAGGACCCGAACCGAGAAGGCCACCACATGAGAGGGACAGCCCCCACCCCGCTGCCCCATGCCCACGAGGCCGCCGACCCGACCAGGACCCGAACCGAGAAGGCCACCACATGAGAGGGACAGCCCCCACCCCGCTGCCCCATGCCCACGAGGCCGCCGACCCGACCAGGACCCGAACCGAGAAGGCCACCACATGAGAGGGACAGCCCCCACCCCGCTGCCCCATGCCCACGAGGCCGCCGACCCGACCAGGACCCGAACCGAGAAGGCCACCACATGAGAGGGACAGCCCCCACCCCGCTGCCCCATGCCCACGAGGCCGCCGACCCGACCAGGACCCGAACCG
>NZ_JASKMS010000005.1:0-267984 GCF_030124145.1 Streptomyces sp. 378 | reverse complement strand
GCTGACCGATGCCCACGAGGCCGCCGACCCGACCAGGACCCGAACCGAGAAGGCCACCACATGAGAGGGACAGCCCCCACCCCGCTGCCCCATGCCCACGAGGCCGCCGACCCGACCAGGACCCGAACCGAGAAGGCCACCACATGAGAGGGACAGCCCCCACCCCGCTGCCCCATGCCCACGAGGCCGCCGACCCGACCAGGACCCGAACCGAGAAGGCCACCACATGAGAGGGACAGCCCCCACCCCGCTGCCCCATGCCCACGAGGCCGCCGACCCGACCAGGACCCGAACCGGGGAGGTCGCCGCATGAAGGGGACGGCGCTCACCCGGCTGACCGGTGTCCGCCATCCGGTCGTGCAGACCGGGATGGGCTGGGTGGCCGGACCCCGTCTGGTCTCCGCCACGGCGAACGCGGGCGCTCTCGGCATCCTGGCCTCCGCCACGATGACGCCCGGCCGGCTGCGGGAGGCCGTGCGGGAGGTGAAGGCGCGCACCGACGCGCCGTTCGGGGTGAACCTGCGGGCCGACGCGGCCGACGCGGGCGACCGCGTCCGGATCCTGATCGAGGAGGGCGTCCGGGTCGCCTCCTTCGCCCTCGCCCCCTCCCGGGAGCTGATCGGCGAGCTCAAGGAGGCCGGTGTGGTCGTCATGCCGACCGTGGGGGCGCGGCGGCATGCCGAGAAGGTCGCGGCGTGGGGCGCGGACGCGGTGCTCGTGCAGGGGGCGGAGGGCGGCGGGCACACCGGGGAGGTGGCCACGACCGTGCTGCTGCCGCAGGTGGTGGACGCGGTGCCGATACCCGTCGTCGCGGCGGGCGGCTTCTTCGACGGGCGCGGGCTGGCCGCGGCCCTGGCCTACGGGGCGGCGGGCGTGGCGATGGGCACCCGGTTCCTGCTGACCTCGGACTCGACCGTGCCGGACGCGGTGAAGGCGAGGTATCTCGCGGCGGCCGTGAAGGACGTGACGGTGACCCGGGCGGTCGACGGGCTCCCGCACCGCATGCTGCGTACGGAACAGGTGGCCGCCCTGGAGGAATCCGGCCGGGCCGTGGCGCTCGCGCGGGCCCTGCGCGCGGCGGCCGGATTCCGCAGGCTGTCCGGGCTGACCTGGCGGCAGCTGGTCCGGGACGGGCTGGCCCTCAGACGCGGCAGGGACCTGTCCTGGAGCCAGGTGCTGCTCGCCGCGAACACGCCGATGCTGCTGAAGTCGGCGATGGTGGACGGCCGCACGGACCTGGGCGTGATGGCGTCCGGGCAGGTCGCCGGGGTGATCGGCGACCTGCCCTCGTGTGCGGAGCTGGTGGAGCGGATCATGCGGGAGGCCGACGAGACGCTGGCGCGGCTCACAGCCGTTCGATGATCGTCACATTGGCCTGGCCGCCGCCCTCGCACATGGTCTGCAGGCCGAACCGGCCGCCGGTGCGCTCCAGTTCGTGCAGCAGGGTCGTCATGAGTTTGACGCCGGTCGCGCCGAGGGGGTGCCCCAGGGCGATCGCGCCGCCGTTGACGTTGACCCGGTCCGGGTCGGCGCCGGTCTCCTTCAGCCAGGCCAGAACGACCGGGGCGAAGGCCTCATTGATCTCGACGAGGTCGATGTCGTCGATGGTCAGGCCGGTCTTCTTCAGGGCGTGGGCGGTGGCGGGGATGGGGGCGGTGAGCATCCGGATCGGGTCCTCGCCGCGTACGGAGAGGTGGTGCACGCGTGCGCGAGGGGTGAGCCCGTGGTCGCGCACGGCCCGTTCGGAGGCCAGCAGCATCGCCGCCGCCCCGTCGGAGACCTGGGAGGAGCAGGCGGCGGTGACGGTTCCGCCGTCGAGGACCGGCTTGAGGCCGGCCATCTTCTCCAGGGAGGTGTCCCGGCGTGGCCCCTCGTCGGCGGTGACCTCCGCGTACGGGACGGTCTCCCGGCCGAAGCGGCCCTCGTCGATCGCCCGCACGGCCCGCTGATGGGAGCGCAGGGCGAACTCCTCCTGGTCCTGCCGGCTGATCCCCCACTTGGCGGCGATCATCTCGGCACCCACGAACTGGTTGACGGGCTTGTCCCCGTACCGTGACCGCCAGCCGGTGCTGCCCGCGAACGGCCCCTGGGTGAGCCCGAGCGGTTCGGCGGCCTGCCGGGTGGCGAAGGCGATGGGGATCATCGACATGTTCTGCACCCCGCCGGCGACCACCAGGTCCTGGGTGCCGGACAGCACGGCCTGCGCCGCGAAGTGCACGGCCTGCTGCGAGGAGCCGCACTGCCGGTCGACGGTCACACCCGGCACCTCCTCCGGCAGCCCGGCCGCCAGCCAGCAGGTCCGCGCGATGTCCCCGGCCTGCGGGCCCACCGCGTCCAGACAGCCGAGGACGACGTCCTCCACGGCGGCCGGGTCGGCGCCCGAGCGGCTCATCAGCTCCCCCAGGACGTGCGCGCCGAGGTCGGCGGGGTGGACCGCGCTCAGCCCTCCCCCGCGCCGCCCGACGGGTGTGCGCACCGCTTCGACGATGTAGGCCTCGGCCATGACGACTCCTCCGCGGGTAGGGGCTGTGCGCGTACGGCGATCCCGTCCAGCACCATCGACAGGTACTGCCGAGCGATCTCGTCCGGGCTGTGCTGTCCGCCCGGCCGGTACCAGGACGCGGCGACCCACACGGTGTCGCGCACGAACCGGTAGGTGAGCCGAACGTCGAGGTCGTCGCGGAAGGCCCGCTCGGCGACGCCGCGCTCCAGGGTGGACAGCCAGGCCTTCTCGAATCTGCGCTGCGACTCGGCGAGGAAGGCGAACCGCTCCTGCGCCACGAGCTGCCTGCTCTCCTTCTGGTAGATCGCGACGGCCGCACGATGCCGGTCGATCTCCCGGAACGACTCGGTGACCAGGGCCTGAAGCGTCTCGCGCGGGCCGAGCCCGGCGGCCAGGACGGTGTCGTAGCCGTCCCACAGCTCGTCGAGGAAGGTGCGCAGGATCTCCTCCAGCATCGACTCCTTGGAGTCGAAGTGGTAGTAAAGGCTGCCGGCGAGCATCCCCGCGTGGTCCGCGATCTTGCGGACGGTGGTGGCGTTGTAGCCCTGCTCGGCGAAGACCTCGGCGGCGGTGCCGAGGAGTTCGGCGCGGCGGTCGCCGGCCGCGGCGCCCAGGGCGGGCTCGGTGGCGGTCACCTGGGGGTTCTTCTTCGTAGGAGGCACGGGTCCATTGTCGTCCTAGGGATGCCTGCTGCTGACGGAGACCACTTCTCCGGTCATGTACGAGGAGTAGCCGGAGGCCAGGAAGACGATCACGTTGGCCACCTCCCAGGGTTCGGCCCAGCGGCCGTAGGCCTCGCGGGCGGTCAGCTCGGCGAGCAGCTCGGGTGTGGTCACCTTCACCAGGTGGGGGTGCATGGCGAGGCTGGGCGCCACGGCGTTGACCCGCACCCCGTGCCCGGCCGCCTCGATGGCGGCACACCGGGTCAGCGCCATCACGCCCGCTTTGGCGGCGGCGTAGTGGGCCTGTCCGGCCTGGGCGCGCCAGCCGACGACGGAGGCGTTGTTGACGATCACCCCGCCGCCGGTGCCCTTCATGTGCCGCAGCGCGGCCCGCACGCACCGGAATGTGCCGGTGAGCGTCACGTCCAGGACGCGGGACCACTGCTCGTCGGTCATGTCGAGGAGGTCCGCCGTGCCGCCGAGACCGGCGTTGTTGACCACGACGTCGAGCCGGCCGTGCTCCGCCGCGGCCGTCTCGAAAAGCACGCGCACCTGCGTCTCGTCCGTGACGTCGCAGGGCACGGCGGTGATCGACGCCGCGCCGAACTCGGCCGCCAGCCGCGCCCGGTGTTCCGTGAGCCGCCGTGGGTGCGCGTCGCTGATCAGCACGCGCGCGCCCTCTTCGAGGAAGCGCCGCGCGGTCGCTGCGCCGATCCCCGCGCCGGCCGCCGCCGTGACGACGGCGGTCCGCCCTTTCAGCAGGCCGTGACCCGGCACGTACGACGGACTCTCGACGTCTGTCATGAGCTCACGCTAACCTACCAAACACTTGTTAGGGAAGGAGGGAGCGGTCGTGGACCTGGTGTTCTCCCCTGCGGACGAGCGGTTCCGCGCCGAGGCGCGGGAGTGGCTGCACACGCACGTGCCACGCGATCCGCTGCCCTCCCTGGAGACCGAGGAGGGCTTCGCCGCGCACCGCGCCTGGGAGGCGGAGCTGGCCGCGGAGCGCTGGTCGGTCGTCAACTGGCCCTCGCGCTACGGCGGGCGGGACGCGGGGCTGGTGCGGTGGCTGCTCTTCGAGGAGGAGTACTGGGCCGCGGGCGCCCCGGGCCGCGTCGGCCAGAACGGCATCCAGTTGCTCGCCCCGACCCTCCTCGACCACGGCACCGAGGAGCAGCGGGCCCGGGTCCTGCCCCCGATGGCCTGCGGCGAGGTGGTCTGGGCGCAGGCCTGGTCGGAGCCCGAGGCCGGTTCCGACCTGGCGTCCCTGCGGGCGAGGGCCGTGCGCACGGACGGCGGATGGCTGCTGACCGGCCAGAAGACCTGGTCCTCGCGGGCCGCGTTCGCCGACCGCGCCTTCGGGCTGTTCCGCAGCGACCCGGACACCGCCAAGCCCCACCAGGGCCTGACGTACCTGATGTTCGGCCTGCGCGCCCCCGGTGTCACGGTCCGCCCGATCGGCCGCCTCGACGGCAGGCCCGCCTTCGCGGAGCTGTTCCTCGACGAGGTCTTCGTGCCCGACGAGGACGTGATCGGCGCCCCGGGCCAGGGCTGGCGCATCGCGATGTCGACGGCCGGCAACGAACGCGGGCTGTTGCTCCGCTCCCCCGGCCGCTTCCTGGCCGCCGCGCGCCGGCTGGAGGAGCTGTGGCGCGAGCGGGGCTGCCCGGTGTCGATGCGGGGCCGGGTGGCCGACGCCCTGACCGGTGCCCGCGCCTACCAGCTGTTCACGTACGCGGCCGCCTCCCGCTTCCTGGAGGGCGAGGCCGTCGGCCCCGAGTCGAGCCTGAACAAGGTCTTCTGGTCGGAGCTGGACCTCGCGCTGCACGAGACGGCCCTCGACCTGCTCGGCCCCGAGGGCGAGGCAGCGGACACCGACTGGGCGGAGCGGTACGTCTTCGCCCTCGCCGGGCCCCTGTACGCGGGCACGAACGAGATCCAGCGCGACATCATCGCCGAGCGCCTGCTCGGCCTGCCGAAGGGACGCCGCTGATGCCGGGCGCTCGGCCGGAGGGCCGGTTGTGATGCGCTTCCTCCTCGATCCCGAGCAACGTGCCTTCGCGGCGTCGCTGGACGCCCTGCTGACGGCGGCGGACACACCGGCGGTGATCCGGGACTGGAGCCGGGGCGACCACGCGAGCGGGCGGGCGCTGTGGTCCCGTGCGGCTCGGGCGGGCGTGTTCGCGCTGGCGGTGCCGGAGGCGTACGAGGGCCTGGGACCGCGCCCCGTCGAACTGGCCGTGGCCTTCGTCGAACTGGGCCGCCACGCGGTACCCGGCCCGCTGGTCGAGACGGTCACGGCGGCGGTGCTCCTCACCGGGGCCGACCCGGGTGCCGCCGAGCGGCTGCTGCCGGCCCTCGCGTCCGGGGAGACGATGGCGACGGTGGCCCCCGAGGGCGCGTACGCCCTGGACGGCGACGCGGCGGCCCTCCGGCTCGCCTGCACCCCTGACGGCATCCGCCTCTCCCCCGGCCACGGCCCCCTCCGCCCCTCCCTCGACCCGGCGCGCCGCCTCACCCCCCTCACCCCCGGCGGGGAGCTCCTCGGCCCGCCCGTGGAGCAGGCCCTCACCTGGGCCCGCCTCGCCACCGCCGCCCAAGCCCTCGGCGTGGGCCTCGCACTCCTCGACAGAACCGTCGGATACGTCAGGCAGCGCACCCAGTTCGGCGTGCCCGTCGGCTCGTTCCAGGCGGTCAAGCACCGGCTGGCCGACGCGAAGACGGCCCTGGAGTTCGCGCGTCCCCTGCTGTTCGGCGCCGCGCTGAGCATGCGTCCGGCCGAGGTCGCCGCCGCCAAGGCGGCCGCGTGCGAGGCGGCGTACGCCACGGCCCGCACCGCGCTGCACCTGCACGGGGCGATCGGCTACACCGCGGAGTACGGCCTGGGGCTGTGGCTGACCAAGGCCCGGGCCCTGCGCACGGCCTGGGGTGACCCCGAGACGTGCCGGGCCCTGGTCGTCAGTGCCGGTGATCGCCGCTGGTGATCTCCCGGTACTCCTCCACCGTCGGTTTCTCGATACGCGCGTCGGGCCCGAACATGGCCTTGGCGAGCCGGGCGCGCAGCCGCTCGGACCGCTTGACCCTGCGGCGGACTCCCCTCGCGTCGATCTCGCGCCCGGCCTCGAAGGGCGGGTGCTGCTCGTGCTGGGTGAGCGTGAACAGATCGGCCTGGGTGAGGGGTTCGTGGACCTCGATGTACTCGCCGGTCGGGAGCCGCTTGACGGTGCCGGTCTCCTGCCCGTGCAGCACCTTGGCGCGGTCGCGGCGCTGCAGGCCCATGCAGATCTTCTTCGTGACGATGAAGGCGGCCACCGGCAGCACGAAGACGCCGATCCGCACGAACCAGGTGATCGCGTTGATGGACAGATGCAGATGGGTGGCGACGATGTCGTTGCCGCCGCCGATCAGCAGCACCGCGTACAGAGTCAGCCAGGCCACGCCGAGACCGGTGCGCACGGGCGCGTTGCGCGGCCGGTCCAGGATGTGGTGCTCGCGTTTGTCGCCGGTGATCCACGCCTCGATGAAGGGGTAGACGCCGAGGGCGAGCAGGATCAGCGGGAAGAGCGCGAACGGGATGAACACGCCGAGGACGAGGGTGTGCCCCCAGAGGTTGATCTCCCATCCCGGCATCACCCGGATGAGGCCTTCGGAGAAGCCGAGGTACCAGTCGGGCTGGGCGCCGGTGGTGACCAGGTCGGGCCGGTAGGGGCCGAAGGCCCACACGGGGTTGATCTGGGCGATCGCGCCCATCACCGTCAGCACGCCGAAGACGAGGAAGAAGAAGCCGCCGGCCTTGGCCATGTAGACCGGCAGGAAGGGCATCCCGACGACCGACCGCTCCCGGCGGCCGGGGCCCGGGAACTGGGTGTGCTTGTGGTAGAAGACCAGGATCAGATGGGCGGTCACCAGGCCCAGCATGATCCCGGGCAGCAGCAGGATGTGGACGGGGTACAGCCGCGAGATGATGTCCTCGCCCGGGAACTCCCCGCCGAACAGGAAGAACGACAGGTACGTCCCGACGATCGGGATGGACAGGATCGCACCCTGGGCGAAGCGGAGGCCGGTGCCGGACAGCAGGTCGTCGGGGAGGGAGTAGCCGGTCAGGCCCGTGATGATGCCGAGCATCAGCAGGGTCCAGCCGAAGAGCCAGTTCAGCTCGCGCGGCTTGCGGAAGGCGCCCGTGAAGAACACCCGCATCATGTGCACCAGCATGCCGGCGATGAAGACCAGCGCCGCCCAGTGGTGGATCTGCCGGATCAGCAGCCCGCCGCGCACATCGAAGCTGATGTCCAGCGTGGACTCGAACGCCCTGCTCATGAGGACGCCGTTGAGCTCGGTGTAGGAGCCGTTGTAGACGACCTCCTGCATGCTCGGCTCGAAGAACAGGGTGAGGTAGACGCCGGTGAGGATCAGCACGACGAAGCTGTAGAGGGTGACCTCGCCCAGCATGAAGGACCAGTGGTCCGGGAAGACCTTGCGCATGTTGGCCCTGGCCAGGGCGAACAGCCCGAGCCGCCCGTCCGCCCAGTCGGCGAGCTTTTCGCCCCTGCCCGCGGGCGATCCCCTGCGGAGGGAGTCCGTCCCGTACACCCGTCGTGCGCCGTCGTCGCCCATACGTCGTCGCCTCCCCGTCGGATCCTTCCCAGCGTGGCACGGCGTCGCGGGCGTGCAAACGGGGCGTGGGGGCGGTTGGGCCAAGGGGAGGAGCGGCCCGGCTCAGCGGCTGCCGGAGTCCCTCACGATCCCCCGCGCCCGCGCGGCCAGCAGCCACTTCGGGAACTCGCCCACCAGCCGGTCGTACAGCTCGGTGTCCGGGACCCTGCGCGGATCCGCCCCCGCGTGGAAGAACCCGGCGTTGTCGACGATCCGCTTGCCGGGCACGGCCAGCTCGTCCAGCTTGCGCAGGAAGTCGAACTGCTTGCTGCCCGGGTCGCCGAAGCCGATGAACTGCCAGAACAGCGGCAGCTTGGCCGCCTTGCAGAGGTACCGCTCCGCGGCGAGCTTGTTGATGGGCCCGCCGTCGGTCTGGAACACCACGAGGGCGGGCTCGGCCGACCCGCTGTCCAGGTAGTGGTCGATGACGGCGTCCATCGCCAGGTGGTAGCTGGTCTTCCCCATGTGCCCGAGCCCGGCGACGATCCGCTCGACCCTGCCCCGGTGATCGGCGAGGGCGATGTCGGTGACGGCGTCGACGTCGGTGGAGAAGAACACGACCGGCACGCTGCCGTCGTCGTCCAGATGCGCCGACAGCCCGAGCACCCGCTCGGCCAGCGCCTGCACACTGCCGTCCTTGTAGTACGGCTTCATCGAGCCCGAGTAGTCGACCACGAGATAGACCGCGGCCCGCAGCCCGTCGAGGCCGTGCTTCGCGAGGGACACCCCGGCGCTCTTGTAGAGGTTCACCAGTGCGGGAGCGGTCTCCTGGACCTTGCTGAGGCTGATCGCGACCATGGCCCGCATCCTCTCACTCCTCGACGGCCACTCCGTCGCTCAGTTCCAGCACCCGGTCGGCCAGGCCGAGGAGTTGAGGGTCTCGTGGGTGGCGACGAGGGCCGTGACGCCCTCGCGTGCGCCCCGTGACCCTGCTCGCCGACGAGCCGACCGACGGGGCGGACTCGGCGACCGCACCGGCTGAGGACATGCGACAGCGCCTGCCCGGTCGTCCGGTCGGGGACTGATGGGCAGGCGCTGTCAGTGTTCCGCACGCCGTTGTGCGGGACGTCTTTTGTGCGGTGCGGTGCGGTGTGGCGTGGTGCGGTCAGACCATCAGCGCGCGGTCCGTGGGGCGGATCGGCGCCGGCAGCTCGCTCGCGCCCGTGAGGGCACGGTCCACGCCGCGTGCCGCCGAGCGGCCCTCCGCGATCGCCCAGACGATGAGCGACTGGCCGCGTCCGGCGTCACCGGCGACGAACACGCCCGGCACGTTGGTCTGGAAGTCGGCGTCGCGGGCGATGTTGCCGCGCTCGTCGAGCTCCAGGCCGAACTGCTCGACCAGGCCGTTCTCACGGTCGGTGCCGGTGAAGCCCATGGCGAGGGTGACCAGCTGGGCGGGGATCTTGCGCTCGGTGCCCGGCTTCTGGGTCAGCTTGCCGTCGATGAACTCCACCTCGGTGAGGTGCAGCCACTGGACGTTGCCGTCCTCGTCGCCCTCGAAGTGGGTCGTGGAGACCGAGTAGACGCGCTCGCCGCCCTCTTCGTGGGCCGAGGTGACCTTGTACAGCATGGGGAAGGTCGGCCACGGCTGGTTGGTCGGGTGCCGCTCGTCGCTCGGGCGGGGCATGATCTCCAGCTGCGTGACGGAGGCCGCGCCCTGGCGGTGGGCCGTGCCCACGCAGTCCGCGCCGGTGTCGCCGCCGCCGATGACCACGACGTGCTTGCCCTCGGCCGTGATGGGGGGCGCCACGAAGTCGCCCTCCTGCACCTTGTTGGCCAGCGGCAGGTACTCCATGGCCTGGTAGACGCCCTTGAGCTCACGGCCCGGCACCGGCAGGTCGCGGGCCGTGGTGGCGCCGACGGCCAGGACGACCGCGTCGTAGCGCTTCTTCAGGTCCGTGGCCTTCAGGTCGCGGCCGATCTCGATGCCCGTGCGGAAGCGGGTGCCCTCGGCGCGCATCTGCTCGATGCGGCGGTTGATGTGCCGCTTCTCCATCTTGAACTCGGGGATGCCGTAGCGGAGGAGGCCTCCGATGCGGTCCGCGCGCTCGTAGACGGCGACGGTGTGACCGGCGCGGGTGAGCTGCTGGGCGGCGGCCAGACCGGCCGGGCCCGAGCCGATGACCGCGACGGTCTTGCCGGACAGGCGCTCCGGGATCTGCGGGGCGACGTCCCCGGTCTCCCACGCCTTGTCGATGATCGAGACCTCGACGTTCTTGATGGTGACCGGCGGCTGGTTGATGCCGAGCACGCACGCCGACTCGCACGGAGCGGGGCACAGGCGGCCCGTGAACTCCGGGAAGTTGTTGGTGGCGTGCAGGCGCTCCTGCGCTGCCGCCCAGTCCTCGCGGTAGGCGTAGTCGTTCCACTCGGGGATGAGGTTCCCGAGCGGACAGCCGTTGTGGCAGAACGGGATGCCGCAGTCCATGCAGCGGCTGGCCTGCTTGCTGATGATCGGCAGCAGGGAGCCGGGGACGTAGACCTCGTTCCAGTCCTTGACGCGCTCTTCGACGGGGCGGGACTTGGCGAGCTCGCGCCCGTGGTTCAGGAAGCCCTTCGGGTCAGCCATTGATCGCCGCCTCCATCATCTTCTCGTGGGTCTCGGTCTCGGAGAGACCGGCTCGCTCGGCGGCGTCCTTGGCGGCGAGCACTGCCTTGTACGTGCTGGGGATGATCTTGCTGAAGCGCTCGACGGCGGTGTCCCACTCGGCCAGGAGCTTCTCGGCGACGGTGGAGCCCGTCTCCTCCTGGTGGCGGCGGACCACGTCGTGCAGCCACCGCTTGTCGGTGTCGTCCAGCGCCTCGACCGCGTCCAGGTTGCCGGCGTTGACGTTGTCCCGGTCCAGGTCGATCACGTAGGCGATGCCGCCGGACATGCCGGCCGCGAAGTTGCGGCCGGTCTCGCCGAGCACCACCGCGTGGCCACCGGTCATGTACTCGCAGCCGTGGTCGCCCACGCCCTCGGAGACGACCGTCGCGCCGGAGTTGCGCACGCAGAACCGCTCACCGGTCTTGCCGCGCAGGAACATCTCGCCGCCGGTGGCGCCGTAGCCGATGGTGTTGCCGGCGATGACGCTGTACTCGGCGAGGTGGTCGGCCGCGCGGTCGGGGCGGACCACGATCCGGCCGCCGGACAGGCCCTTGCCGACGTAGTCGTTGGCGTCGCCCTCCAGGCGCAGCGTGACACCGCGCGGCACGAACGCGCCGAAGGACTGGCCCGCGGAGCCGGTGAAGGTGATGTCGATGGTGTCGTCGGGCAGGCCCGCGCCACCGAACTTCTTCGTCACCTCGTGGCCGAGCATGGTGCCGACCGTGCGGTTGATGTTGCGGATCTGCACCTGGGCGCGGACCGGCTGGGCCTCGGTGGCGCCGGACGCGGCCAGGGCGTCGGCGGCCAGCTTGATGAGCTGGTTGTCCAGCGCCTTCTCCAGGCCGTGGTCCTGCACGGTGATCTGGTGGCGCACCGCGCCCTCGGGCAGCTCGGGCACGTGGAACAGCGGCGCCAGGTCCAGGCCCTGTGCCTTCCAGTGGTCGACGGCACGCGTGACGTCCAGCGTCTCGGCGTGGCCGACGGCCTCCTCGATGGAGCGGAAGCCCAGCTCGGCGAGGATCTCGCGGACCTCCTGGGCGATGTACTGGAAGAAGTTCACGACGTACTCGGCCTTGCCGGCGTACCGCTCGCGCAGGACCGGGTTCTGCGTGGCGATGCCGACCGGGCAGGTGTCCAGGTGGCAGACGCGCATCATGACGCAGCCGGAGACGACGAGCGGCGCGGTCGCGAAGCCGAACTCCTCGGCGCCGAGCAGCGCGGCGATGACCACGTCGCGGCCGGTCTTCAGCTGGCCGTCGGTCTGCACGACGATGCGGTCGCGCAGGCCGTTGAGCAGCAGCGTCTGCTGGGTTTCGGCGAGGCCGAGCTCCCAGGGACCGCCGGCGTGCTTGAGCGAGGTGAGCGGCGAGGCACCGGTGCCGCCGTCGTGGCCGGAGATGAGCACGACGTCCGCGTGGGCCTTGGAGACACCCGCGGCGACGGTGCCGACGCCGACCTCGGAGACCAGCTTGACGTGAATCCGCGCCTGCGGGTTCGCGTTCTTGAGGTCGTGGATCAGCTGGGCCAGGTCCTCGATGGAGTAGATGTCGTGGTGCGGGGGCGGCGAGATGAGGCCGACGCCCGGCGTCGAGTGACGGGTCTTGGCGACCCACGGGTAGACCTTGTGGCCGGGCAGCTGGCCGCCCTCGCCGGGCTTGGCGCCCTGGGCCATCTTGATCTGGATGTCGTCGGAGTTGACCAGGTACTCGGAGGTCACACCGAAGCGGCCGGAGGCGACCTGCTTGATGGACGACCGGCGGGCCGGGTCGTACAGGCGCTCCGGGTCCTCGCCGCCCTCACCGGTGTTGGACTTGCCGCCCAGCTGGTTCATGGCGATGGCGAGGGTCTCGTGCGCCTCCTGGGAGATGGAGCCGTACGACATGGCGCCCGTCGAGAACCGCTTGACGATCTCGGAGACCGGCTCGACCTCGTCGATGGAGATCGGCTGCCGGTCCGACTTGAAGCCGAAGAGGCCGCGGAGCGTCATCAGCCGCTCGGACTGCTCGTTCACGCGCTCGGTGTACTTCTTGAAGATGTCGTACTTGCCGGAGCGCGTGGAGTGCTGGAGGCGGAAGACCGTCTCCGGGTCGAACAGGTGCGGCTCGCCCTCGCGGCGCCACTGGTACTCGCCGCCTATGTCCAGCGCCCGGTGGGCGGGGGCGATGCCGGAGGCCGGGTAGGCCTTGGCGTGGCGGGCGGCGACCTCCTTGGCGACGACGTCGATGCCGACGCCGCCGATCTTGGTGGCCGTGCCGTTGAAGTACTTCGCGACGAAGGCCTCGTCGAGACCGACGGCCTCGAAGACCTGGGCGCCGCGGTAGGAGGCGACGGTCGAGATGCCCATCTTGGACATGACCTTCAGCACGCCCTTGCCGAGGGCGTAGATGAGGTTGCGGATGGCCTGCTCGGGCTCGATGCCGGGCAGGAAGGTACCGGCGCGGACCAGGTCCTCGACGGACTCCATCGCCAGGTACGGGTTGACGGCGGCGGCGCCGTAGCCGATGAGCAGGGCGACGTGGTGGACCTCGCGGACGTCACCGGCCTCGACCAGCAGGCCCACCTGGGTGCGCTGCTTGGTGCGGATGAGGTGGTGGTGGACGGCCGCGGTGAGCAGCAGCGAGGGGATCGGCGCGTGCTCGGCGTCCGAGTGTCGGTCCGACAGGACGATCAGGCGGGCGCCGTTGTCGATGGCGGCGTCGGCCTCGGCGCAGATCTCCTCGATGCGCGCGGCCAGCGCGTCACCGCCGCCGTGCACCCGGTACAGGCCGGACAGGGTCGCGGCCTTGAAGCCCGGCATGTCACCGTCGGCGTTGACGTGGATGAGCTTGGCCAGCTCGTCGTTGTCGATGACCGGGAAGGGCAGCAGGACGCTGCGGCAGGACGCGGCCGACGGCTCCAGCAGGTTGCCCTGGGGGCCCAGCGAGGAGCGCAGGGAGGTGACCAGCTCTTCGCGGATGGCGTCCAGCGGCGGGTTGGTGACCTGCGCGAACAGCTGCGTGAAGTAGTCGAAGAGCAGACGCGGGCGGTCCGACAGCGCGGCGATCGGCGAGTCGGTGCCCATCGAGCCGATCGGCTCGGCGCCGGCCTTGGCCATCGGCGCGAGGATGACGCGCAGCTCCTCCTCGGTGTAGCCGAAGGTCTGCTGGCGGCGGGTGACCGAGGCGTGCGTGTGCACGATGTGCTCGCGCTCGGGCAGGTCGGACAGCTCGATCTCGCCGGCCTCGACCCACTCCGCGTAGGGGTTCTCGGCGGCGAGCTCGGCCTTGATCTCGTCGTCCTCGATGATGCGGTGCTCGGCGGTGTCCACGAGGAACATGCGGCCGGGCTGGAGGCGGCCCTTGCGGACGACCTTGGCCGGGTCGATGTCGAGCACGCCGACCTCGGAGCCGAGCACGACGAGGCCGTCGTCGGTGACCCAGTAGCGGCCGGGGCGCAGGCCGTTGCGGTCGAGGACCGCGCCGACCTGGGTGCCGTCGGTGAAGGTGACGCAGGCGGGGCCGTCCCAGGGCTCCATCAGCGTGGAGTGGAACTGGTAGAAGGCGCGCCGGGCGGGGTCCATGGAGTCGTGGTTCTCCCACGCCTCCGGGATCATCATCAGCACGGAGTGCGGCAGGGAACGGCCGCCCAGGTGCAGGAGTTCGAGGACCTCGTCGAAGGAGGCGGAGTCGGAGGCGTCCGGCGTGCAGACCGGGAAGATCCGCTCGATGGCCTTGTCGGACCCGAACAGGTCCGAGACGAGCTGCGACTCGCGGGCGACCATCCAGTTGCGGTTGCCCTTGACGGTGTTGATCTCACCGTTGTGCGCGACGAAGCGGTACGGGTGGGCCAGCGGCCACGACGGGAAGGTGTTCGTCGAGAACCGGGAGTGCACGAGCGCGATCGCGGAGGCGAAGCGGCGGTCGGACAGGTCGGGGAAGAAGGGCTCCAGCTGGCCGGTGGTCAGCATGCCCTTGTAGACGATGGTCCGGGCGGACAGCGACGGAAAGTACACGCCGGCCTCGCGCTCGGCCCGCTTGCGCAGCACGAAGGCCCGGCGGTCGAGGTCGATGCCCGTGGCGGGCGAGGCGGCGGCGTCGCTGACGAAGATCTGGCGGAAGACCGGCATGGTCGACCGGGCGGTGACACCCAGCAGCTGCGGGGCGACCGGCACCTCGCGCCAGCCGAGGACGGTGAGGTTCTCGTCCGAGGCGATCGACTCGATCCGCGAGACGGCGTCGGCGGTGGAGTCCTCCGGCAGGAAGGCGATACCGACGGCGTAGGCCCCGGCCTCGGGCAGTTCGAATCCGGCCACGTCACGGAAGAAGGCGTCCGGGACCTGCGACAGGATGCCGGCGCCGTCGCCGGAGTCGGGCTCCGAGCCGGTGGCGCCGCGGTGTTCGAGGTTGCGCAGGACGGTCAGGGCCTGCTCGACCAGGGTGTGGGACGCCTCGCCGGTAAGAGTGGCGACGAAGCCGACGCCGCAGGCGTCGTGCTCGTTGCGGGGGTCGTACATACCCTGCGCAGCAGGGCGAGCATCCATGAAGGACCAGTTCTGGCCATTCGCGGAATGCTGGGACGGCTGGCGCGGCGTACGCATCGGCTCTCCCGTCGTCGTCATCTGGCATATGTGCATGTGCCGAGGGACGACGTTGGCCCTCGCGTGATCGCAAAATTTCGTGCAGGTTACATGATGGAGCGGTTCTCGGGAACCGGGATAATCCGTTCCAGCATGCGGACACTGCGGGTTCGCGGCGGGGGTACCGCACCAGCAGCGGAAGCATGGAGGGACCGCACGGAACGACCGGGTCAGATCGGTTTCCGTCGGCCCGGGGAGCGGGACAGGCGGCTTCGCCCGCCCGCTGGGGCGCGCGGCGGGCGTCGTTGCCCGCAGCGCTTGGGGCTCATGCCCGGTGGCCACACATCCGAAACCCACGAGTAACGGCTACTTATGCGGCCCCTCGCATAGATCCGAGCCGCGCTATCCTACGGCCGTTCCGAACAAGGTGCCCAGGGCGTACGTCACACCGGCCGCCGCCGCTCCCAGGAGCAGTTGCCGCAGCCCGCTGTACCACCAGGTGCGCGCCGTCACCTTGGCCACCACCGCGCCGCACAGGAAGAGCCCGAGCAGCGCCAGCAACACGGCCGGCCACATGCTGCTCGCCCCCAGCAGATACGGCAGTACGGGAATCAGCGCGCCCAGCGCGAAGGAGCCGAAGCTCGACACCGCGGCCACGGTGGGCGAGGGCAGATCGCCGGGATCGATGCCCAGTTCCTCGCGGGCGTGGATCTCCAGGGCCTGCTCGGGGTCCTCCGACAGCTGCCGGGCCACCTCACGGGCCAGTCGCGGCTCGACGCCCCTCGACTCGTACAGCGCCGCGAGCTCGGCCTCCTCGTCCTGGGGGTGCTTGCGCAACTGGCGCCGCTCCACGTCCAGCTCGGCCTCGACGAGCTCGCGCTGCGAGGCGACGGAGGTGTACTCGCCGGCGGCCATCGAGAAGGCGCCGGCGGCCAGGCCCGCGAGTCCGCTGAGGACGATGGTGTGCTGACCGACCGCCCCGCCCGCGACGCCCGTCATCAGTGCGAGGTTGGAGACGAGGCCGTCCATCGCTCCGAACACCGCGGGACGCAGCCAGCCGCCGTTCACATCCCGGTGGGTGTGGTTGTCCCGGTGCGCCTCGTGCAGCGTCGCCTCGGTGTCGATGATGGCCATGGAAGATCCCCACTCCCCGTTCTTTGGACAGATTCCAGAGTTCTACAACCCCCAAACTACGCCTCGAATTTCCCCCTCGCCAGCAAGGAAAGGCTGCGCTAACCTGCGGTTTTACCCTTGAACGCTCACTTGATCATTGTCGCGCGCAGATGTCGACCGGGTGATGCTGAGGCGCATGAGGCTCGGCTGGGTCACCTGAGGGGGACACATGCCGTATGGCACCGATCGCCTGCATCCCCTCCGTCCCGGCGCCCGGGGACGCCGCCGGACTCCGCGCACGGGCGCGCGGAGCGCTGCTGGGCCTGGCCGTCGGTGACGCGCTCGGCGCCCCGGCCGAGAACATGAAGCCCTCCGAGATCCGGGCCCGGTGGGGCCGGATCACCGGGTACGTCGCCGAGAAGCCGGCGGGCACCGACGACACCGAGTACGCGATCTTCTCCGGCCTCCTCCTGGCCCGGCACGGCTCCGCACTCATGGCGGCCCACGTGGAGGCGGCCTGGCACGAGTGGATCGCCGATCGCGACGAGGGCCCCTTCCGGGGCGCCGGCTTCAGCGAACGCGGCACCCTGGAGAACCTGCGCCGGGGCCTGGCCGCCCCGATCTCCGCCCAGCACCGGCATGCCTGGAGCGACGGGCTGGCCATGCGGGCGGCCCCCTTCGGGGTGTTCGCCGCGGGCCGCCCGGCGGAGGCGGCCCGACTGGTCGCGATCGACGGCTCGGTGAGCCATGACGGCGAGGGCATCTACGGCGGCCAGGCGGTGGCGGCGGGGGTCGCGGCGGCGATGGCCGGCGCCCCCTCGACCGCGGTGGTGGCCGCGGCCCTCGCGGTCGTCCCCGACGACTCCTGGACGGCCCGCAGCCTGCGCCGCGCGGTGACGGTCGCCCACCGCGGCGAACGCGCGGTCCGCTCCGCGGTCGTCATCGGCGGCTACCCCTGGACCGATCTGGCCCCCGAGGCGGTCGCCCTGGCCTTCGGCGCGTACGCGGCGGCGGACGGCGACTTCGAGCAGGCGGTCCTGACCGCGGTGAACATGGGCCGCGACGCCGACACCACGGCGGCGGTGGCGGGGGCCCTGGCGGGTGCGACACAGGGCGTGTCGGCGATCCCGCGGGCCTGGGCGACCCCCATCGGCCCGGTCCACGGCAGGTGCCTCCCGGCGATGGCGGGCTACCACGTCCTGGACGTGGCGGACCTGCTGACGCCTGCGGAGGTTCTCTCATGACGACGTACGAAGCGCCGGCCGCCGACGGTGAGGCCGCCCCACGGGAGACCAGGGCCCTTCGGGTAACGGTCACGAGCGGTGCACGGGCGGCAGACAAGAGCGCCGAAAGCGACACCGAAGCCGGGAAGAGGACCGAAGGCCTCCTGCTCGGACTGGCCGCCGGGGACGCCGCGGGCTGGCCCGCCGCCCGCCACAGAGCCGCCCGCATGCCCGACTGGACCCGCCGCCTCACCCGCGAACTGGACACCTTCGCCGAACAGAACGCCACCACCACCCTCCCTGTCCCCATCGCCCTGAACCAGCCTCCGGAGCCCCTCCGCCTCGGCCCCTCCGACGACGCGGAATGGGCGGCCTTCGCCGCGGAAGCACTCCTGCGCGCCGGCGACGACACCGTCCTGAACGACCTCAGCCGCGAACGCCGCACCCGCGCCGCGATCGACCTCACCTGGAACGCGCTCGCGAGCGAGGTCGCCGCGGCAGCGGACCGTGCCCCCGAGATCGAGTCCGCCGTCCTCCCTCTGCGCGCCCGCATCTCCGTCCGTGCCGGCCTGGGCAACCTCGCCACCGGCCTGCGCCCGCCCGCCACCGGGCACGACAACCCGCACTACTTCGACGACGCCGCCTGCGTACGCGCCTGTGTCCTGGCCGTGGCCCACCCCGGCGACCCCCGCTCCGCCGCCGACCTCGCCGAGTTCGACGCCCGCTACACCCAGGACGGCGACGGCGTCCACGGCGCCCGCGCCATGGCGGCGGCACTCGCCCTCGCCCTGGCCGGCGCGGACGTCGACGCCTGTGTCACGGCGGCCCTGGCCGAACTCCCCGAGGAGACGGAGATCGGCCGCAACGCCCGGCACGCCCTGGAACTCGCCACTGCCGCGGACGGCGCCTTCGCCCTGGTCCCGCCCCTGGAGCACCAGATCGTCGACCACGTCTACAGCTACGGCATCGCCGCCGCCGAAACCGTCCCGGTCGCCCTCGCCCTGGCCACCGCCGCCCGCGGCCGCATCGCGGAGGCGCTCCCCGCGGCGGCCTGCCTGTCCCGCGTCGCGGACTCCGCCCCGGCCCTCGCGGGTGCCCTCACCGGCGCCCTGGGCGGCGGCGCGTCGATCCCCGCCTCCTGGCGGGACACCTGCCGCACCCTCTCCGGCTGCGTCCTCCCCCGCCTGACCGGCACGGACCTCGTGGAACTCGCCGAACTCCTGGAAGCCGTCCAACCGGCCCGCCCGGGTGGATGATGCGGCCATGCAGCCCAAACCACACCAAAACGCCACTCTGGACGAGCGGATCACCGGAGCGCTGGTAGGAGCAGCGGTCGGCGACGCGCTCGGCGGTCCCGTCGAGGGCTACTCACCCGAGCAGATCCTCGAACGCCACGGCGGTCGCGTCCACGGCATCGTCGGCCCCTGGCACGGCGACGACTGGCGCACGGCCCGCCCCCTCGCCCCCTACCACAAGGGCGACGGCCACGTCACCGACGACACTTTGATGACCCACGCCCTGGTCCGCGTCTACGCCCGGGTCCGCGACCACCTCGACGCCTACGCGATCGCCGACCACCTGGTCCCGGACCTGATGACCGAGCCGCGCTGGATCCCGGAACTGGAGACGCGGGCCCTGCCCCTGCAGCGGATCTTCCTGGCGGAGAAGTGGCTGGTGACACGGATCCACTACGGCCATGCCGACCCGCGCGAGGCCGGCACCGGCAACATCGTCAACTGCGGCGCGGCGATGTACACGGCCCCGGTCGGCCTGGTCAACGCGGCCGACCCGAGGGCGGCGTACGCCGAGGCCCTGGACATCGCCGGTGCACACCAGTCGTCGTACGGCCGTGAGGCCGCGGGCGTCCTGGCCGCCGCGGTGGCGGCGGCGTGCACCCCCGGCGCGACCCCGGACTCGGTGGTCTCGGCCTGCCTCTCCCTGGCGAAGGACGGCACCCGGACCGCGATCGAGCGGGTCTGCGAGGAGGCGTCCCGCCACCCGGACTTCGAGTCGGCACTGCGCCCGCTGCGCGAGGCCGTGGCCCCCTACGACACGGTGGGCCCGGACTACCGCGCCCCCTCGCTCGGCGCCCGCCGGCCGTCCCGCCTCCACTCCATCGAGGAACTCCCGGTCGCGCTGGGCCTGTTGCTCGTGGCGCGCGGCGACTACCGCCACACGGTCCTCGGCGCGGTGAACTACGGCCGCGACTGCGACTCCATCGCCACGATGGCCGGCGCCCTGGCCGGCGCCCTGGGCTCCCCGGTCCCGGAGGACTGGGCCAAGACGGTCGCGGAGGCGAGCCGTCTGGACCTGTGGGAACCGGCGGCCACCCTCACCGCCGTGACCCGCGAGATCTTCACCCGCGACGTGGCTCGCCGCCGCGCCCACGAGCAGGCCTTCGCGTCCCTCGGAGGCCGGGAATGCTCCGACTGACCTGGATCCAGCCGGAGGACCTGATCGGCCATGAACTCCGCCAGGCGGCCCAGGACGGACGCGAGCCGAAGCACGTCGCAGCACGCTGGCGAGCGGCAGGCGGCCCGCAGGCTCCGGCCGCAGCGGGCGCGTCCCCCACCCCGGCCTCCCGCTCCCTGCGCCGGCTGGCGAAGGACCTCCTGGACGAACTGGCCGACCTGCCCAGCGCGTTGGCCGACGACGAACCGACCGACCTGGCGAGGATCAAGGCCGCCTGCCCCGACTGGCCCGGACCCGCGGGCCCGGGGGCCACGACCCCGCAGCACCTCGAAGCCGCCTGGCTCGGCCGCGCCACCGGCTGCCTGCTGGGCAAACCCGTCGAGAAGCTCCCCCTCGACGCCATCCGCCGACTCGCCCGGGCCTCCGGAAACTGGCCCCTCGCCGGCTACTTCACCGCCCGGGGCGTCCCCGAGGAACTCCTGAGACGCCACCCCTGGAACCGCCGCTCGGCGCACACCTCCCTCGCCGAGAACATCGACGGCATGCCCGAGGACGACGACCTCAACTACCCCCTGCTCAACCTCGTCCTCCTCCAACGCCACGGCAGGGCCTTCACCTCCACGGACGTGGCCCGGACCTGGCTCGACGAACTCCCCGCCGGCCGCACCTTCACCGCCGAGCGCATCGCCTACCGCAACCTGCTCTGCGGCCTCGAACCCCCGCACACCGCCCGCCACCGCAACCCGTTCCGGGAATGGATCGGCGCCCTGATCCGCGCCGACATCCACGGCTGGACCAACCCCGGCGACCCGGCCGCGGCCGCCGAACAGGCCCACCGGGACGCCACCTTGACCCACACCGCCAACGGCGTCTACGCGGCCATGTTCGCGGCGGCCGGAATCGCCGCCGCGGCGACCGGCGCACACGACGTCCACACCTGCCTGCGGACCGGCCTCACCGTCGTCCCACCCCGCTCGCGCCTGGCCCGGGCCGTTCGCGAGGCCGTCCGGCTGGCGCACGAGCACGAAGACTTCGACACGGTCGTCGACGCACTCCACGCCCGCCACGCCGACACCCACCACTGGGTGCACGCCGTCCCCAACACCGCCCTGATCGCCGCCGCCCTCACCCACGCGAACGGCGACTTCGCCGGCTCCGTCTGCCGTGTCGTGAGCGGCGGCTGGGACACCGACTCCAACGGCGCGACGGCCGGCGGCATCGCCGGACTGCTGGCAGGGCACCCCGGGGCGCTCCCCGACCGCTGGACGGCGCCCCTGAAGAACCGGCTGTCGACATCCGTCGGCGACTTCAACGGCATCGGCTTCGACACCCTCGCCCACCTCACGCACCGGGAGACCCTCCGCCCATGACCGCGCCCACGACCACGCCCCTCAGCGGCCTGCGCGTCCTCGACCTGGCCACCCTCTTCGCCGGCCCGATGGCCGCCACCCTGCTCGGCGACTTCGGCGCCGAGGTCGTCAAGATCGAGCACCCGAGGAAGCCGGACCCCTCCCGTGGCCACGGCCCGTCGAAGGACGGCGTGGGCCTGTGGTGGAAGATGCTCGGCCGCAACAAGCGCACCATGACGCTCGACCTGTCCAAGCCCGGCGGCCGCACCACGCTCCTGCGCCTGGCCGAGACCGCCGACGTGGTCATCGAGAACTTCCGCCCCGGCACCCTGGAGAAGTGGGACCTCGGCTGGCCGGAGCTGTCGGCCGTCAACCCCCGGCTGGTCCTGGCCCGCGTCACCGGCTTCGGCCAGTTCGGCCCCTCCGCGCACCGCCCCGGCTTCGGGACCCTCGCCGAGGCGATGAGCGGCTTCGCCGCGATCACCGGCGAACCGGACGCGCCCCCGACCCTCCCGCCCTTCGGCCTGGCCGACTCCATCGCGGGTCTGACGACGGCGTACGCCGTGATGACGGCGCTCGCCGCCCGCGAGCGCACCGGCGAGGGCCAGGTCGTCGACCTGGCCCTGATCGAACCGATCCTGGCCGCGCTGGGCCCCCAGCCCCTCTGGTACGACCAGCTCGGCCACATCCAGCCCCGCACCGGCAACCGCTCCCCCAACAACGCTCCGCGCGGCGTCTACCGGACGGCGGACGGCACCTGGGTCGCCGTCTCCACGTCGGCCCAGTCGGTCGCGGAACGCGTGATGCGCCTGGTCGGCCGCCCGGAACTGATCGACGAGCCCTGGTTCGCCTCGGGCGCCGACCGCGCCCGGCACGCCGATGTCCTCGACGCGGCGGTCGGCGACTGGATCGCCGCGCGCACCCGCGCCGACGTCATGGCCGCCTTCGAGAAGGCGGAGGCGGCGGTGGCCCCGGTCCAGGACGTCCAGGACGTGATGGCGGACCCTCAGTACCAGGCCCTGGACACCATCACCACCGTCGACGACCCCGAGCTCGGCCCGCTGCGCATGCAGAACGTCCTCTTCCGGCTCTCCGCCACGCCCGGTGCGATCCGCTGGGCCGGCCGCCCGCACGGCGCGGACACCGACGAGGTCCTCACCGAACTGGGTCTGACACCGGACGACCTGACGGCACTGCGCGCGGAGGGCGCCCTGTGACGGCGTTCCCGCTCACCTGGCTGTACGCCCCGGGCGACCGTCCCGCCGTGGTGGCGAAGGCCCTCACCTGCGGCGCCGACGTCGTCGTCATCGACCTGGAGGACGCGGTCGCCCCCGACCGCAAGGCCTACGCCCGCGCCGCGACCTCCGACCTCCTCGGCAACCCGCCGGCGGTCCCGGTGCACGTCCGCGTCAACGCCCTGGACAGCCCCTGGGGCGAGCAGGACCTGGCGGCACTGGCCCCGGCACCCGGGCTCTCCGGCCTCCGCCTCCCCAAGATCACCTCACCGGCCGAGATCACCCGCGCCGCACGCCGAGCCGCTCGCGCCGACCTGTACGCCCTGCTGGAGACGGCCCTCGCCGTGGAACAGGCGTACGCCATCGCCGGCGCCCACCCGAACCTGCGCGGCATCGCGCTCGGCGAGGCCGACCTGCGGGCCGACCTCGGCGTAGGCGACGACACCGGCCTCGACTGGCCCCGCTCCCGGGTGGTCGTGGCAGCCCGGGCCGCGGGGCTGCCCCCACCGCCCCAGTCCGTCCACCCGGACACCCGCGACCTGGACGGGCTGGCCGCCTCCTGCGCCCACGGCCGCGCCCTGGGCTTCCTCGGCCGCGCCGCGATCCACCCCCGGCAGCTCCCGGTGATCGAACGCGCCTATCTGCCCACCGAGGCGGAGATCGAGCGGGCGGAGACAGTGCTGAAGGCGGCCGCCGAGGAGCGGGGCGCACAGGCCCTCCCGGACGGCCGCTTCATCGACGCGGCGGTGGTGACGGCGGCCCGGCGCACCCTGTCCCTGGCCGACCGCCGCTGACACGCCGAGAGCGCCCGGGAACCATCCCCCGGGCGCTCTCGCACCGTCACACAGGACAGGCCGTCAGGTCTTCTTCCCCGACCCGGCCTCGTTCCTGTCCGCGTCCGCCTCGGCCTCGTCCGCGACCCGGTCGTCCTCGCCGGCGGCCGCCTCGTCCTTGCCCGTCTCATCGGAGGTCCCGCCGCCGTCGGCGTCATCGCCGGAAGCCGAAGCGCCGGGCTCCACGACGTCCTCCCGCCCGGGCCGCTTCTTCGACGACACCACGAGGTACGTCACCGCGAGCAGGAACACCAGGATCGCGGTCCACACGTTCAGCCGGAGACCCAGGATGTGGTGGGCGTCGTCGACCCGCATGTACTCGATCCACGCCCGGCCGGCGCAGTACGCGGCGACGTACAGCGCGAACGCCCGGCCGTGTCCGAGGCGGAAGCGGCGGTCCGCCCAGATGACCAGGAACGCCACGCCGACGCACCACAGCGACTCGTACAGGAACGTCGGGTGGTATGTGCCCGGCACCCGGCCGTCCGAGGAGGAGGTGATCTCCAGGGCCCACGGCAGGTCGGTGGGCTTGCCGTACAGCTCCTGGTTGAACCAGTTGCCCCAGCGGCCGATCGCCTGGGCGAAGGCGATGCCGGGTGCGATGGCGTCGGCGTACGCGGGCAGCGGGATACCGCGGCGGCGGCAGCCGATCCACGCGCCCACCGCGCCGAGTGCGATGGCGCCCCAGATGCCGAGGCCGCCCTCCCAGATCTTGAAGGCGTCCACCCAGTCACGGCCCTCGCTGAAGTACAGCTCGTAGTCCGTGATCACGTGATAGAGGCGGCCGCCGACCAGACCGAAGGGCACGGCCCAGACGGCGATGTCGGCCACCGTGCCGGTCCGCCCGCCTCGGGCGATCCAGCGTTTGTTGCCGAGCCAGACGGCAACGAAGACGCCGATGATGATGCAGAACGCGTAACCGCGCAGCGGAATGGGGCCGAGGTACAGCACCCCGCGCGACGGGCTGGGAATGAAGGCAAGTTCCATGGCAAGGTCGACGCTACCGTGCCGCACCGGGGGCGCGGTGGGCAGCCCGGCTACGGGTCCATAACGGGGGCGTGAGAACAGCTCTTACCCCTGGTTCGCCTCCAGCACCATCTGCTTCAGCTTGGCCGGGGTCATCGTCTGGTCCTGGTAGATGTTCTTGCCGTCGAACAGCACGGTCGGCGTGCCCGAGAAGTCGCCCTTGTCGAAGGCCTGGTCGGACTTGGCGACCCAGCCGTTGTGCGTGCCCTTCTCGACGCAGGCGCGGAAGGCGGGGGTGTCCAGGCCGTCGACCTTGCCGGCCAGCTCGATCAGTCTGGCGTTGTCCGCGTAGGCGTCGTCGACCTCCGAGGGCTGGTTGTCGAAGAGCACGTCGTGGTACGCGGGGAACTTCCCGGCGTCCTGGGCGCAGGCCGCGGCGTTGGCCGCGTTGCGGGAGCCGGTGCCGCCCATGTTGCCGTCGATGAGGGTGACCAGGTGGTACTCGGTCCTCAGCTGTCCCGCGTTCGTCAGCTCGTGGATCACCGGGCGGTACGCCGTCTCGAAGGACTTGCAGGCCGGGCAGCGGAAGTCCTCCCACACCGTGAGCGTGGACTTGGCGCTGTCCTTGCCCACCGGGATGGCCAGGCCGTCCTTGCCCTGGGCTCCCGAGGGCGCCACGACCGGGCCCGAGGCCGCGCTGTCGTCCTTGCCGGCGTTGGCCGCGACGACGCCGATCACCGCCGCGAGTCCCAGGACGGCGACGACGGCCCCGCCCACGATCAGCGCGCGCCGGCGCTTGTCCGCGGACTTCTGCTTCTCGCGCTCGACCGCCAGCTTCTCCCGGGCGGTGCGCTTTCCCTCACGGTTCTTCTCGCTCACACCCCGGAAACGAACCGGGGAGGCGCACCGCGCCTCCCCGGCCCCAGGTCCACCCGTACGAGGGACCTGTATGACTTCCGGGTTCCTCACACCTGTCCGCGCACGCCCTTCGCGAGGTCGCCCGCGAGTGCGCGCACGGCCTCGACACCGGCCGCGTCGTCCGGTGCGTCCAGCATCGCCTTGACGAAGGCGGAGCCGACGATCACGCCGTCGGCGAAGCCCGCGACCTCGGCGGCCTGGGCGGGCGTGGAGACGCCGAGCCCGACGCAGACCGGCAGCTCCGTTCCCGTGGCCCGGGTGCGTTCCACCAGGTTCTGGGCCTGCGAGCTGACGGTGGCGCGGGTGCCGGTGACGCCCATGAGGGAGGCGGCGTAGACGAATCCGCTGCCGGCCGCGGTGATCCGCGCGAGCCGTTCGTCCTTGCTGCTGGGCGCCACGACGAAGACGGTGGCCAGACCGTGCTTCTCCGCGTGCTCCCTCCACCCCTCCGACTCCTGTACGGGCAGGTCGGGCAGGATGCACCCGGCGCCGCCCGCCTCGGCGAGCTCGGCGGTGAACCGCTCGACGCCGTAGCGGTCGATGGGGTTCCAGTACGTCATGACGAGGATCGGCTTGCCGGTGGCCCGGTGGGCCTCGCGGACCGTGCGCATCACGTCGGCGATCTTCACGCCGCCGCGCAGGGCGATGTCGTCGGCGGTCTGGATGACGGGACCGTCGAGGACGGGGTCGCTGTGCGGCAGGCCGACCTCGACGACGTCGGCGCCGCCGTCGATGACGGCCTTGATCGCGTCGATGCCGCCGTCCACGGTCGGGAACCCGGCCGGGAGGTAGGCGATGAGGGCGGAGCGCCCTTCGGACTTCGCCGCGGCGAGGGTGTCGCTCAACAGCTGGATGTTCCCGCTCACTTGGCGTCCCCTTCGATCTCGGCGGTGCCGGAGGCGTCCTCGGCGACCTCGGCGTCGGTGTCGTACAGGCCGAAGTAGCGGGCGGCGGTGTCCATGTCCTTGTCACCGCGGCCGGAGAGGTTGACCACGATCAGCCCGTCCTTGCCCAGTTCCTTGCCGACCTCCAGGGCGCCGGCCAGCGCGTGGGCGCTCTCGATGGCCGGGATGATGCCCTCGGTGCGCGAGAGCAGGCGCAGGGCCTGCATCGCCGCGTCGTCGGTGACCGCGCGGTACTCGCCGCGGCCGGAGTCCTTCAGGTACGAGTGCTCCGGGCCGATGCCCGGGTAGTCCAGACCGGCCGAGATCGAGTACGGCTCGGTGATCTGGCCCTCCTCGTCCTGGAGGACGTAGGAGCGGGAGCCGTGCAGGATGCCGGGCTCGCCGGCGGTGAGGGTCGCGGCGTGCTCGCCGGTCTCGACGCCGTGCCCGGCCGGTTCGCAGCCGATGAGGCGTACGCCGGTGTCCGGGATGAAGGCGTGGAAGAGGCCGATGGCGTTGGAGCCGCCCCCGACGCAGGCGACGGCCGCGTCGGGGAGGCGCCCGGCGCGCTCCAGGAGCTGGCGGCGGGTCTCGACGCCGATGACCCGGTGGAAGTCGCGGACCATCGCCGGGAAGGGGTGCGGTCCGGCGACGGTGCCGAAGAGGTAGTGCGTGTGCTCGACGTTGGCGACCCAGTCGCGGAAGGCCTCGTTGATGGCGTCCTTCAGCGTGCGGCTGCCGGACTTCACGGCGATGACCTCGGCGCCGAGCATGCGCATGCGGGCGACGTTGAGGGCCTGGCGACGGGTGTCGATCTCGCCCATGTAGATCGTGCACTCGAGACCGAAGAGCGCACAGGCGGTGGCCGTGGCCACGCCGTGCTGGCCGGCGCCGGTCTCGGCGATGACCCGGGTCTTGCCCATGCGCCGGGTGAGCAGGGCCTGGCCGAGGACGTTGTTGATCTTGTGGGAGCCGGTGTGGTTCAGGTCCTCGCGCTTGAGGAAGACCCGGGCGCCTCCGGCGTGCTCGGCAAACCGGGGCACCTCGGTGAGCGCGGAGGGGCGGCCGGTGTAGTTGACCAGGAGGTCGTCGAGTTCCCTGGCGAACTCCGGGTCGTGCTTGGCCTTGTCGTACTCGACGGCCACCTCGTCGACGGCTGCGACGAGCGCCTCCGGGATGAACTTGCCGCCGAAGGCCCCGAAGTAGCCCTCGGGGTCGGGCGTCTGACCCTCGGGGTCGGGGATGAAGAACTGACTGGACATGCGAATACCTCACGGTGAGTGTGTCGGATGCACGGTCGCCGTGGGGGCGGGGATGGTCAGGCGGCTGCGGGCCGTTCGTGGCTTGTCGCGCAGTTCCCCGCGCCCCCTACGGGGCGCTGCTGCCATCGCATGCCGTTGACCTGCCCTGGTTCGTCACCGATGACGTACCGGACACGGCGGCCGTGGACCCGGCGGGCCGGGGCGCGGCAGCCGCGGGGGCGGCAGCCGCGCGCGAGGCGGGCGTACCGGTCCACGGTCGTCAGGGTGGCAGTCATCGGGGCCAAGCCTAGCGGGTGATCAGCTCCGGCCGTGCCGGAGCGCGGGGTGCTCGCCGGCCGCCACCAGGTCGGAGACCGCCGTCCTGGGGTCCTTGCCGGTCACGAGGGACTCGCCGACCAGGACCGCGTCGGCGCCGGCGTTGGCGTACGCGATGAGGTCGTGCGGGCCGCGGACGCCGGACTCGGCGATCTTGATGATGTGGTCGGGGATCTCCGGCGCCACCCGCTCGAAGGTGCCGCGGTCGACCTCCAGGGTCTTGAGGTTGCGCGCGTTGACGCCGATCACCCGGGCGCCGGCGTCGACCGCCCGCTCGACCTCGTCCTCGTCGTGGACCTCCACGAGCGGTGTGAGCCCGATGGACTCGGCGCGCTCGATGAGGGACTCCAGGGCGGGCTGGTCCAGGGCGGCGACGATCAGCAGCACGACGTCGGCGCCGTAGGCGCGGGCCTCCCACAGCTGGTACGACGTGACGATGAAGTCCTTGCGCAGCACGGGGATGTCCACCCGGGCGCGGACCGCCTCGAGGTCGGCGAGCGAACCGCCGAAGCGGCGCTCCTCGGTGAGGACGGAGATGACGGCCGCGCCGCCCGCCTCGTAGTCGGCGGCGAGTCCGGCCGGGTCGGCGATCGCGGCCAGCGCGCCCTTGGACGGGCTGGAGCGCTTGACCTCACAGATGACCTTGACGCCGTCGCCGCGCAGTGCGGCCGCGCCGTCCTTGGCCGCGGGAGCCTTCGCCGCGCGCTCCTTGAGCTCGTCGAGGCTGACGCGCGCCTGCCGCTCCGCGAGGTCGGCACGGACTCCGTCGATGATCTCGTCGAGCACACTCACGCGAGCGGCCCCCTTCCAGACGCTTGACAGTTCCAGCGACCGATCGAAAACCGATGGTCACTGCGATGGTATCCGCAGCCGGGCGCAGGCCTCACATCCGGTTGACGCCGGTCCCACTAGCTGGACATCCGCCAGACGATCAAGGGTGAAGCCAGCCACCGAAGGGCAGGTTCCGGACAACGGTGAAGACCAGCAGCAACGCTCCGAGGCTCCACACCAACCCTGGGCGGGGGTCGATCCGCAGCGGGCGCCCGCGGGCCGCGTACACCACCCATACGGTCCACAGCGCGGCGAACCCCAGAAAGCCGAGGGTCGCGAGCGCGTTGGCCTGCAGCGCCGTCAGGACGTCACCGTGGACGAAGGCGTGCGCGCTGCGCAGTCCGCCGCAGCCGGGGCAGTAGAGGCCGGTGTAGCGCAGCAGCGGGCAGGCGGGGTAGTGGCCGGGTTCGTTCGGGTCCACGGCGCCCACGTAGGCGAAGGCGGCGGCTACGGCCCCGAGCACCCCGGCGGGGACGGCCAGCCGGCCCGGGACGCTGGACGTCACCCCTCGGCTCTCGGCGTTCACGGTATGCATTGTGCCCCGCACACGCGTGAGGGGCGGCTCCGGCACCCGTGTGCCGGCCGCCCCTCACGTGAGGACGTGCTCCGCGGATCGTGCCGCGGGGTCAGCTCCCGGCGCCGGCCGGCTCGCGGTCGCCCGTGGTGCGGTGCGGCTGCTGCGCCTCCTTGGGCTGGCCCAGGCCCATCATCCGCATGATGGCGCCGACGACACCGCCGAGCAGCACGACCACCATGCCCGCCCAGAAGCCCACCGGCTGGTCCATCACCATGAACGCGCCCGCGACGCAGAAACCGATGAAGGCGATGATGACACCGGTCCAGGCGGCCGGGGTGTGACCGTGGCTGCTGCCCGCCATTGCTTGCTCCTCGTTGCTGTGTGCGTGTCTGAGCAGGACGCTCGGGGCCATTGTCGCGCACGCGCGCCCGCGGGGTGAGCGGGGGTGCCTCCCGGTCCCCCGTGTGGGCTCAGGGGTCCTTTCACTATGAGCGTCCGATCAGGTCGCGTGGTCTGGTGCCGTGCATCGCAAGGCGCCGGAAGGCCCTCGATGGGGGTCCCCCCGCTCGAGCGAAGCCGAGAGTGGGGGAGGAGCTCCGAGGGCCTTCCGGCAACGCGGCGAGGTGCGGTGCCAGGCCGCGCGACCCGGACGGGGCATAGTGAAAGGACCCCTCAGGCCCCGGTCGGGTCCTCGCCGCGGTCGAGTGCCTTCCACAGGTCCTCGGGCCGGTCGGGGTCGGCGGCGGGGGCCTTGCGGCGCGGCTGGGGCGTGCCGCCGCGTTCGTAGCGGCCGGACATGGCGGGCCACAGCCGTCCGTAGCGCAGGGCGAGCAGCCCGGCCAGGAGGATCAGCGCACCGCCGACGACCGCGACGTACGGCCACGCGGTGTGGCCGAGGGCGTCGACGGAGGCCGAGGTGTCGCCGGAGGCCCGGGCGGCCTGCTCGTCGAGCGCGGAGCCGTCGGAGGCGCCGAGCAGGGCCGCGACGACGATGCCGGCGCCGGAGAGCGCCAGCAGCCCGGCGACGACGAAGCGGCCGGCCCGGCGGACGGCGAAGACGGCGACGAGCGCGGCGAGGCCCACTATGGCGAGCGCCGCGGGAACGCCCGTGACGTCGCTGCCCTTGGCGGTCAGGGGGAAGGCGCCACCGGCCACCGTCGCGGTGCCCTGCGACCATTGCTGCCGGGTGGCGAGCAGCGCCACGGCCGCGCCGAGCGCGCCGCTCAGCAGCGCGACGGCGAGGCTCAGGCGGCCGGCCCGGGCGGATCCGGGGGCTTCGGAACGGGGGTGAGGTACAGCAGTCACGTACCCCACTATCGCCTGAACCCCGGGCGAACCGTCACCCGGGGTTCATCTCAGGCCTTTCCGAGCCGGTTCGCGGTGTGGACGGCCCGCAGGACCGCGGCCGCCTTGTTGCGGCACTCGGTGTCCTCGGCGACCGGGTCGGAGTCGGCGACGATGCCCGCGCCGGCCTGCACGTACGCGGTGCCGTCGCGCAGCAGGGCGGTGCGGATGGCGATGGCCGTGTCGGAGTCGCCGGCGAAGTCGAGGTAGCCGACGCAGCCGCCGTAGAGGCCCCGCCGGGACGGTTCGAGTTCGTCGATGATCTGCATGGCGCGCGGCTTGGGGGCGCCGGAGAGGGTGCCGGCCGGGAAGCAGGCGGTGAGGACGTCGAAGGCGGTGCGGCCCGGGGCGACGCGGCCCGTCACCGTCGAGACGATGTGCATCACGTGCGAGTACCGCTCGACGGACATGAAGTCGACGACCTCGACCGAGCCGGGCTCGCAGACCCGCCCCAGGTCGTTGCGGCCGAGGTCGACGAGCATGAGGTGCTCGGCGCGCTCCTTGGGGTCGGCGAGCAGCTCCTCGGCGAGGGCCTGGTCCTCCTGCGGGGTGGCGCCGCGCCAGCGGGTGCCGGCGATGGGGTGGACCATGGCCCGGCCGTCCTCGACCTTGACCAGGGCCTCGGGGGACGAGCCGACGACGTCGAAGCCGTCGAAGCGGAACAGGTACATGTACGGGGACGGGTTGGTGGCCCGCAGGACCCGGTAGACGTCCAGCGCGCTCGCCGTGCACGGCGTCTCGAAGCGCTGGGAGGGGACCACCTGGAAGGCCTCGCCCGCCCGGATGCGCTCCTTGATGTCCTCGACGGCCACCTGGAAGTCGGGGCCGCCCCACAGCGCGGTGTACTCGGGGAGCTCGGAGGGCGGGAGCACGGCCGGGGGCTGGGCGACCGGGCGGGAGAGGTCGGCCTCCATGGCGTCGAGGCGGGCCACGGCGTCGGCGTGGGCCTCGTCGACGCCCGTCTCCAGGTCGTTGTGGTTGATCGCGTTGGCGATCAGCAGGACCGAGCCCTCCCAGTGGTCCATGACGGCCAGGTCGCTGGTGAGGAGCATGGTCAGCTCGGGCAGCTTCAGGTCGTCGCGCTCGCCGGGGCCGATCCTCTCCAGGCGGCGGACGATGTCGTAGCCGAGATAGCCGACCATGCCGCCGGTGAAGGGCGGCATGCCCTCCTGGTGGGGGGTGTGCAGGGCCTCGATGGTGGCGCGCAGGGCGGCGAGGGGGTCGCCGTCCGTGGGGACGCCGACGGGCGGGGCGCCGAGCCAGTGGGCCTGCCCGTCGCGTGCGGTGAGCGTGGCCGCCGCCCGCACCCCCACGAAGGAGTACCGGGACCAGGAGCGGCCGTTCTCCGCGGACTCCAGCAGGAAGGTGCCGGGGCGCTCGGCGGCGAGCTTGCGGTAGAGCGCGACCGGGGTGTCGCCGTCGGCGAGGAGCTTGCGGGTGACGGGGATGACCCGCCGGTCGGTGGCGAGCTTGCGGAAGGTCTCGAGGTCCATGGCCGCTGACCTTACTGATCCGGGGCGGGGCGGGCGGAGCCGCCGTCCTTGAGGAGCACGTCCTCGTCGAAGCAGGTGCGGGCGCCGGTGTGGCAGGCGGCGCCGACCTGGTCCACCTTGACGAGCACGGTGTCCGCGTCGCAGTCGAGGGCGACGGACTTCACCCACTGGAAGTGGCCGGAGGTGTCGCCCTTGACCCAGTACTCCCGGCGGCTGCGCGACCAGTAGGTGCACCGGCCGGTGGTCAGGGTGCGATGCAGCGCCTCGTCGTCCATCCAGCCGAGCATGAGCACCTCGCCGGTGTCGTACTGCTGGGCGATGGCGGGCAGGAGGCCGTCGGCACTGCGCTTGAGGCGCGCGGCGATCTCCGCGTCGAGGCGGCCGGATGGAGCACTGTGGCGCGAAGCGCCTCCGTGAGGGGCGGTGGCCGGGCGACGGGCGGGCTTGCTGGTCATGCCGACCATTGTGCCGTGCGCCACTGACAGGCCAGGCGGAGTGTCCACTGGGCGGAACACCCGTCGGAGGGGAATCGGCACGTCTGCTGGGCTGACCGGGGGACCGGCCGTAGGCTGGGCGGCATGTCGACCCATGCCAAGCGTGAACGACTTCTCCTCGCCGACCTGTTGGAGACCGCGGGCCCGGACGCGCCCACCCTGTGCGAGGGCTGGACGACCCGGGACCTCGCCGCGCACGTGGTGGTGCGCGAGCGCCGCCCGGACGCCGCCGGCGGGATACTGATCAAGCAACTCGCGTCACGCCTGGACAAGGTGATGGCGGAGTACGCCGACAAGCCGTACGAGGAGCTGATCCAGCTGATCCGTACGGGCCCGCCGCGTTTTTCGCCCTTCAGCCTGAAGCCGGTCGACGAAGCGTCGAACCTCGTCGAGTTCTACGTCCACACCGAGGACGTCCGCCGCGCCCAGCCCGACTGGTCCCCCCGCGACCTGGACCTGGTCTTCCAGAACGCTCTGTGGTCCCGTCTGGAGCGCACGGCCCGCCTGATGGGCCGCGGCGTGCCGACGGGCCTGGTCCTGCGCCGCCCCGACGGCCAGACGGCGGTCGCCCACCGCGGCACCCCGGTGGTCACGGTGACCGGCGAGCCGTCCGAACTGGTCCTGTTCTGCTATGGCCGCCGGAGCGCGGCCAAGGTCGACCTGGACGGCGACGAGAACGCGATCGCGAAGCTGCACGAGACCAAGCAGCTCGGGATCTGAGAAGGCCCCGGCCGCGGGGCGCGGCCGGGGCTCTCGGCGGACGGGGCGTCAGCGCACCGGGTGCCCCGCCTCCCGCAGCGTCTCCTTGACCTGGCCGATGCGCAGGTCGCCGAAGTGGAACACCGACGCGGCCAGGACCGCGTCCGCGCCCGCCTCGACGGCCGGGGGGAAGTCGGTCAGCCTGCCCGCGCCGCCCGAGGCGATGACGGGGACCGTGACGTGCTTCCGAACGGCCCGGATCATCTCCAGGTCGTAGCCGTCCTTGGTGCCGTCGGCGTCCATCGAGTTGAGCAGGATCTCGCCCGCGCCGAGCTCCGCGGCCCGGTGCGCCCACTCCACGGCGTCGATGCCGGTGCCCCGGCGTCCGCCGTGGGTGGTCACCTCGAAGGAGCCCGACTCGGTACGGCGGGCGTCCACGGACAGGACCAGGACCTGGCGGCCGAAGCGCTCGGCGATCTCGCGGATCAGCTCCGGGCGGGCGATGGCGGCCGTGTTGACGCCGACCTTGTCCGCGCCGGCCCGCAGCAGCTTGTCCACGTCCTCGGCCGTGCGGACGCCGCCGCCGACCGTGAGCGGGATGAACACCTGTTCGGCCGTGCGGCGCACGACGTCGTACGTGGTCTCGCGGTTGCCCGACGAGGCGGTGATGTCCAGGAACGTCAGCTCGTCGGCGCCCTCGGCGTCGTACACCTTGGCCATCTCGACGGGGTCGCCCGCGTCGCGCAGGTTCTGGAAGTTGACGCCCTTGACGACCCGGCCGTTGTCCACGTCCAGGCAGGGGATGACTCGGACCGCCAGGGTCATGAATCCTGCTCCTCTTAGTGTTCCTGTGAGGGGGTCCCTCGGAATGCTTCCACTTCCACCGACACCAGGACCCGGGAGTCCATGAAGCCCTGCACGATCAGCAGGGTCGTGACCGGGCGTACGGCGTCGAACATCTCCTTGTGCGCCCGGCCCACGGCGTCGACGTCCCGGGCGTGCGCCAGGCACACCCGGGTGCGGATCACGGACTCGGGTGCGAGCCCGAACTCGGCGATCGCCTCCAGGGCGCTGGTGAAGGCGATCTTGGCCTGCTCGTACGGATCGCCCTCGCCGTAGAGCACGTCGCCCTTGAACGCGGTCGTGCCCGCGACCAGCACACGGTCGCCCGCCGCGACGGCGTGTGCAAAACCGAAGGACTCTTCCCAGGGACTTCCGCTCTGCACACGCCGCACGGTCATGACGACACAGCCTCCAAGGCCTCTTCCAGGGTGAACGCCTTCGCGTACAGCGCCTTCCCTACGATGGCCCCCTCGACACCGAGCGGGACGAGGTCGGCGATGGCCCGCAGGTCGTCGAGCGAGGAGACCCCGCCGGAGGCCACGACCGGGCGGTCGGTGGCGGCGCACACGTTGCGCAGCAGTTCCAGGTTGGGGCCCTGGAGGGTGCCGTCCTTGGCGATGTCGGTGACGACGTACCGCGCGCAGCCCTCCTTGTCGAGGCGCTCCAGCGTCTCGTAGAGGTCGCCGCCGTCGCGGGTCCAGCCCCGGCCGCGCAGGGTCGTGCCGCGGACGTCGAGACCCACCGCGATCTTGTCGCCGTGCTCGGCGATGACCTCGGCGACCCACTCCGGGGTCTCCAGGGCGGCCGTGCCGAGGTTGACGCGCTTGCAGCCGGTGGCGAGGGCGGCGGCGAGGGTGTCGTCGTCGCGGATGCCGCCGGACAGCTCCACCTTGATGTCCATGGCCCGGGCGACCTCGGCGATCAGCTCGCGGTTGTTCCCGGTGCCGAACGCGGCGTCCAGGTCGACCAGGTGCAGCCATTCGGCGCCGGAGCGCTGCCAGGCCAGGGCGGCTTCCAGCGGGGAGCCGTAGGAGGTCTCCGTGCCGGACTCGCCGTGCACCAGGCGGACGGCCTGGCCGTCGCGGACGTCGACGGCGGGAAGGAGTTCGAGCTTGCTCACAGTGTTCCGATCCAGTTGGTGAGGAGCTGGGCTCCGGCGTCGCCGGACTTCTCGGGGTGGAACTGCGTGGCCCACAGGGCGCCGTTCTCGACGGCCGCGACGAACGGCTTGCCGTGCGTGGACCAGGTGACCTTGGGGGCGGCCATCGCCGGGTTGTGCGTCTGAAGCGACCAGTCGTGGACGGCGTAGGAGTGCACGAAGTAGAAGCGGGCGTCCGCGTCCAGGCCCGCGAACAGCTGCGAACCGGGCGCCGCCTCGACGGTGTTCCAGCCCATGTGGGGCACGATCTCGGCCTGGAGCGGCTCGACCGAGCCGGGCCACTCGTCGAGGCCCTCGCTCTGGACGCCGTGCTCGATGCCGCGCGCGAAGAGAATCTGCATGCCGACGCAGATGCCCATGACCGGGCGGCCGCCGGACAGCCGGCGGTCGACGATCCAGTCGCCACGCGCCTCGCGCAGGCCCGTCATACAGGAGGCGAAGGCGCCGACGCCGGGGACCAGCAGGCCGTCGGCGTTCAGGGCCTTGTCGTAGTCACGCGTGATCTCCACGTCGGCCCCGGCGCGGGCGAGGGCACGCTCGGCGGAACGGACGTTGCCGAATCCGTAGTCGAAGACGACGACCTTCTTCTGCGGGGCGCTCAATTCCACACCTCCAGCCTCACCACACCGGCCGCCAGGCACATCGCGGCGCCGATGGACAGCAGCACGATCAGACCCTTGGGCATCTTCTGCTTGACGAAGGAGTAGATCCCGCCGGCGAGGAAGAGGCCGACGACGATCAGCAGGGTCGAGATGCCGTTCACAGGGCGCCCTTCGTGGAGGGGAGGATGCCGGCCGCGCGCGGGTCACGCTCGGACGCGTACCGCAGGGCCCGGGCGAGCGCCTTGAACTGGCACTCCACGATGTGGTGCGCGTTGCGGCCGTAGGGCACGTGCACGTGCAGCGCGATCTGTGCCTGGGCCACGAAGGACTCCAGGATGTGCCGGGTCATGGTGGTGTCGTACTCGCCGATCATCGGCGCCATCTTCTCGGGCTCGGTGTGCACGAGGTAGGGGCGGCCGGACAGGTCGACGGTGACCTGGGCGAGGGACTCGTCCAGCGGGACCGTGCAGTTGCCGAAGCGGTAGATGCCCACCTTGTCGCCGAGGGCCTGCTTGAAGGCGGCGCCGAGGGCGAGCGCGGTGTCCTCGATGGTGTGGTGCGAGTCGATGTGCAGATCGCCCTCGGTCTTCACGGTCAGGTCGAACAGACCGTGCCGGCCGAGCTGGTCGAGCATGTGGTCGTAGAAGCCGACGCCGGTGGAGATCTCCGTCTTGCCCGTGCCGTCGAGGTCGATCTCGACGAGGACGGACGTCTCCTTGGTGGTCCGTTCGACGCGTCCTACGCGGCTCATAGCTCCTGCTCCTTCTTCAGTTCACGGACCGCGTCGAGGAACGCGTCGTTCTCTTCGGGGGTTCCGGCGGTGACCCGGAGCCAGCCGGGTACGCCGTTGTCCCGGACCAGGACGCCCCGGTCGAGGATCTTCCGCCATGTCTCGTGGGAGTCCTCGAACAGGCCGAACTGTACGAAGTTGGCGTCCGAGGGGGTCACCTCGTAGCCGATCGCGAGCAGTTCGGTGACCAGGCGGTCCCGTTCGGTCTTGAGCTGCTCGACATAGCCCAGCAGCGTGTCGGTGTGCTCCAGGGCGGCCAGGGCGGTCGCCTGGGTGACGGCCGACAGGTGGTAGGGCAGCCGGACCAGCTGGACGGCGTCGACGACGGCGGGGTGCGCGGCGAGGTAGCCGAGGCGCAGGCCCGCCGCGCCGAACGCCTTCGACATGGTGCGGGAGACGACCAGGTTCGGGCGCCCCTCCAGCAGCGGCAGCAGCGAGGCGCCGTGGCTGAACTCGATGTACGCCTCGTCGATCACGACCATCGACGGTTTCGCCGTCTGTGCGGCCTCGTACAGCGCGAGGACCGTCTCGGGCGGCACGGCGGTGCCCGTGGGGTTGTTGGGGGTGGTGACGAAGACGACGTCCGGCCGGTGCTCGGCGATGGCCTTCCGCGCCGCCGCCAGGTCGATCGTGAAGTCGTCGTTGCGGGGGCCGGAGATCCAGCCGGTGCCGGTGCCACGCGAGATGAGGCCGTGCATCGAGTAGGACGGCTCGAAGCCCATGGCGGTGCGGCCCGGTCCGCCGAAGGTCTGCAGCAGCTGCTGGATGACCTCGTTGGAGCCGTTGGCCGCCCAGACGCCGGCCACGCCGACCTCGTGGCCGGAGGTGTCCGTCAGGTACTCGGCCAGCCGCGTGCGCAGCTCGACCGCGTCCCGGTCGGGGTAGCGGTTGAGCGTGCGGGCCGCCTCACGGACGCGCTCGGCGATCCGTTCGACCAGCGGCTCGGGCAGCGGATAGGGGTTCTCGTTGGTGTTCAGCCGAACCGGGACGTCCAGCTGGGGCGCGCCGTAAGGGGACGTGCCGCGGAGCTCGTCCCGTACGGGGAGATCGTCGATGCCTGTCACTTGCTTGCGGGTACCTTCCAACCGAACCGGGCCTTGATCGCCGCACCGTGGGCCGGCAGGTCCTCCGCCTCCGCCAGCGTCACCACGTGGTGCGCGACCTCGGCCAGGGCGTCCTGGGTGTAGTCGACGATGTGGATGCCGCGCAGGAAGGACTGGACGGACAGGCCGGAGGAGTGGCAGGCGCAGCCGCCGGTGGGCAGGACGTGATTGGAGCCGGCCGCGTAGTCGCCGAGGGAGACCGGGGCCCAGGGGCCGACGAAGATCGCGCCGGCGTTCCGGACGCGGTCGGCCACGGCGGCGGCGTCCGCCGTCTGGATCTCCAGGTGCTCGGCGCCGTACGCGTCGACCACCCTCAGGCCCTCGTCGATGCCGTCGACCAGGACGATCGCGGACTGCCGGCCGGACAGGGCCGGGACGATCCGGTCGTCGATGTGCCGGGTGGCCGCGACCTGCGGCTCCAGCTCCTTCTCGACGGCGTCGGCGAGCCGGACGGAGTCGGTGACCAGGACGGCGGCGGCCAGCGGGTCGTGCTCGGCCTGGCTGATCAGGTCGGAGGCGACGTGCACCGGGTCGGCCGTGTCGTCGGCGAGGACGGCGATCTCGGTCGGGCCGGCCTCGGCGTCGATGCCGATCCTGCCGGTGAAGTAGCGCTTGGCGGCGGCGACCCAGATGTTGCCGGGGCCGGTGACCATGTTCGCGGGCGGGCAGGACTCGGTGCCGTGGGCGAACATCGCGACGGCGGTGGCACCGCCGGCCGCGTACACCTCGTCGACGCCGAGCAGCGCGCAGGCGGCGAGGATCGTCGGGTGCGGCAGGCCGCCGAAGTCGGCCTGGGCGGGCGAGGCGAGCGCGATGGACTCGACGCCGGCCTCCTGCGCGGGCACCACGTTCATGATCACGGAGGACGGATACACGGACCGGCCGCCGGGCGCGTACAGCCCCACCCGGTCGACCGGGACCCACTTCTCGGTCACGCTGCCGCCGGGCACGACCTGTGTGGTGTGCGAGGAGCGGCGCTGCTCGCGGTGGACGGTACGGGCGCGGCGGATGGACTCCTCCAGAGCCGCGCGCACGGCCGGGTCGAGCTCCCGCAGCGCGCGGGCGAGTGCGGCGGCCGGCACCCGCACCTGGTCGAGCCGGACCCCGTCGAACCGCTCGGCGGCGTCGATCAGCGCCGCGTCGCCCCGATGATGCACGTCCTCGCAGAGCGGACGCACCTTCTCCAGGGCGGCCGCTACGTCGAAGTCGGCTCGGGGCAGCAGGTCACGCAGGGCGGGGCCCTCGGGAAGGGCGTCGCCGCGCAGATCGATTCGAGAGATCACGGGCTCAATTCTCTCAGACCCGGATGAGACGCCGTCCGCGCGTATCAATGGCTGATACAGAAGCCCCCGGAAGGCGGAAGATCCCCTTCACCTCCTGCTTTCGGGGCGTCACACAGCGGGCATGAACAGTTGTACGAAGAAACCAACCGGCGCGTACCCGGGGAGGAGGGAAGAGCCGTGACCGAGGGGGCCGGCCTCCGTGCCGGGGATCTGCCCGACGACCTGACCGCGGCCGAGGCCGGCATGTGGCAGGCCTTCCGCAACGGGACCGTGTACGACCTGAGCAGCGGCGACGCCGTGGCGGACGATCCGCACGGCGGTCGTCCGTGGGGCGCGGAGCGGACCGTGCGGGCCCGGATCGTGTGCTGGTTGCTGCTGGACGGCCCGCCCGCCCTGGCCGGTCGCGTGTCCTCGCTGAAGCTGGTCGGCGTGCAGGTCAGCGGCTCGCTGGAACTCGCCGGCGGCACGGTGGTGCCGTACGTCGAGCTGCGCCGGTGCCGGTTCGAGCAGGACGTGCTGCTCCCGGAGGCCCGCTTCACGACCCTGCGGATGGTGGACTGCTCGGTGCCGCGGCTCGAGGCGGCCCGGGTGCACACCGAGGGTGATCTGCATCTGCCGCGCTGCCGCTTCCACCACGGCATCCGGCTCACCGACGCGCAGATCGGCACGGACCTGATGCTGAACCAGGCGATCGTGCACCGGGACCACAGCGGCCGGTCGATCGCCGCGGACGGCCTGACCGTCGGCCAGGACTTACAGGCCGAGCTGCTGGAGTCGCACGGCGAGCTGAGCCTGCGCGCGGCCACCGTCGGCGTCTCCCTGAGCCTGCGCGGCGCCCGCCTGGCGAACCCGTACGCCCGGCTCGCGCTGAACGCGCCGCAGCTGACCGTCGAGCGCAGCCTGTACCTCACCCCGGCGGGGGTCGGCGCCCAGGCGATGAGCGGCATGACGCCGGCCGAGGGGACGCGGATCCAGCGCTTCGAGTGCGAGGGCGGGATGCGGCTGGACGACGGGCGGTTCGGCGACGCGGTCGACTTCGAGCAGGCCCGGTTCACCCTCACCGACGACCAGGAGCTGTCGCTGCGCCGGGTGCAGACTCCCGAGCTGCGCTTCCTCGGGGAGCAGCCGGCGCGCGGGCGGGTGGTGCTGTCCGGGGCGAAGGTCGTCAACCTGATGGACCGGGCGGACGCCTGGCCGGGCCCGGGCCGGCTGCACATGGGCGGTTTCGCCTACGAGAACCTCGTGCCGCGCGGACCGTTCCCGCCGGCCGAGCGGCTGGCCTGGGTGGCGGCGGCGACCGCCGAGTACAACCCGGAACCGTACGAGCGGCTCGCGGCCGTGCTGCGGGCCTGCGGGGAGGACGAGGACGCCCGCGAGGTGCTGCTCGCCAAGCAGCGCCGGCATCGCGAGAGCCTGCCGATCGCGGCCAAGCTGTGGGGGTACGCGCAGGACTGGACGGTCGCCTACGGGTACCGGCCGGGCCGGGCCGCGGTGTGGATGGCGGTGCTGTGGGCGGCGGGCTCGCTCACCTTCGCGCAGGCCGGCCGTCCGCCGATGAGGCGGGGCGAACACCCGGAGTGGAATCCCACGCTCTTCGCCCTCGATCTGCTGCTGCCGGTCATCGACCTCGGCCAGGTGGGCTTCTGGCAGCTGCGCGGCGCCTGGCAGTGGCTGGCGACGGCGATGATCCTGCTGGGCTGGGTCCTGGCGACGACGGTGGCGGCGGGGGCGACACGGGTGCTGCGGCGCAACTGATGATGCTGCTGTGGCCAAAGTTATTGAACTGTCACACCTTTACGCTCTCTTGACCATCGGATGTACAACTTTCCGCAGGTTTGATGAACGGTCTGGCGCCGCGATGACCACCCGACTTTCAATGGTCGGCACCATGGCAATGCAGCTCCCGTTCATCCGCCCGAGCCGGATGGCAAGGACCTCCCCCCACCCCGTCGGCGAGCCCCGCGCCGACGACGAGGTGCTGCTCGACGCACCGGACGCCCGGCTGAGTCCGGCGCTGGTCGCCGCCGCCCGGGGTGAGCACGGGCCAGCCGCCGGCCTGCTCCTGGCCACCCGCGCGGCCTCCGAATGGGAACGGCGCGACCGGTACGTCACCCGGCTGGCCGCCTTCGCGCACTCACGGCCCGAGTGGCTGGACGCCTGGCTCGCCCTCGCCCCGCAGGACCCCGACGCGCTGCTGGTCGCGGCCCAGCTGGCGGTGGACCGCGCCCGGCGGTCACCGGCCCGGGCCGAGCTGCTGCGCGAGGTGAGCCCGCTCATCACGGCCGCGGCCCGGGGCGACCAGCGGGACCCTGTGCCGTGGCGGCTTGCGCTCGACCACGCCCGGGGCGCCCAGGCCGGGCACACCTACTTCGAGGAGCTGTGGGAGGCGGCCGTACGCCGTGCCCCGCACCACTACGGCTGCCATGTGGCGGCGCTGCGCTACCTGGCCACCCACTGGCACGGCTCGCACCACGAGTGCTTCGACTTCGCCGACCGGGCCGCCCAGGACGCTCCCCCCGGCGCGCTCGTCCAGGCGCTCCCGCTGCGGGCCGCCTTCGGCTACCTCACCGACGGCTGCGGGCCCGAGGTGTCCCGGGAGCGGCTGGACGCGGCCGTGGACCGGGCGATCGCGCTGTCCCCGCTGCTGCCCGCGGTCGATCCCTGGCCGGCCCGGATGCGGAACCTGCTGATCTTCGTCCTGGTGCGCCTGGAGCGCTGGCAGGACGCCACCGAACAGCTGCTCCTGAACGGCCCGTACGCCACCTCGTTCCCCTGGGACCGGGTGTCGGACGACCCGCTCGGCCACTTCCTGCGCGTACGCGACGACATCCGGGCCGCGACGGCCGCGGACCCCTCCTGGCATCCACGGAGTGAACGGGGCGGACGGGTCCGTCCCGGCGACCATTAGGCTTTTGCGTCGTGACCACCGTCCGGCTCCCCCTCTTCCCCCTGAACTCGGTGCTGTTCCCGGGGCTCGTGCTCCCTCTCAACGTCTTCGAGGAGCGGTATCGCGCCATGATGCGCGAACTGCTGAAGACGCCGGAGGACGAGCCGCGCCGGTTCGCCGTCGTGGCGATCCGGGACGGCCACGAGGTCGCCCCCACCGCGCCCGGCATGCCCGACCCGACAGCCGTGCCCGAGCGGGGACCGGCGGCCGGTTTCGGCACGCACCCGGCCAAGGCGTTCCACAAGGTGGGCTGCATCGCGGACGCGGCGACGATCCGCGAGCGCACCGACGGCTCCTTCGAGGTGCTGGCGACCGGCACCACCCGGGTGAAGCTGCTGTCGGTCGAGGCGTCCGGGCCCTTCCTGACGGCCGAGCTGGAGCCGCTGGAGGAGGAGCCCGGGGACGAGGCCGCGCCGCTGGCCGAGGGGGTGCTGCGGTCCTTCCGCCAGTACCAGAAGCGGCTGGCCGGGGCGCGGGAACGCTCGCTCGCGACCGGCACCGACCTGCCCGACGAGCCGGGCGTGGTGTCGTACCTGGTGGCGGCGGCGATGACGCTGGACACCCCGACCAAGCAGCGCCTGCTCCAAGCGCCCGACACGGCGTCCCGCCTGCGCGACGAGCTGAAACTCCTTCGCTCGGAGACGGCGATCATCCGTAGTCTGCCGTCGTTGCCGGCGTCGGATCTGACGCGCGGCCCGATGAGCCTCAACTGAGCGGACCGGCATGGCGAAGAAGTCGAAGAAGCAGCAACAGGCGGGCGGCACCCCCGCGACGGTGGCCCTCACGGCGGCGGGCACGTCCTACACGGTCCACGCCTACGACCACGACCCGGCACACCCCAGCTACGGCGAGGAGGCGGCCGAGGCGATGGGCGTCTCCCCGGACCGCGTCTTCAAGACCCTGGTCGCGGACGTCGACGGCACGCTGACGGTCGCGGTGGTCCCGGTGGCGGGCCAGCTGGATCTGAAGGCCCTCGCCGCGGCGGTCGGCGGCAAACGCGCCACGATGGCCGACCCGACCCTGGCGGAACGCACGACCGGCTACGTCCGGGGCGGCATCTCCCCCCTGGGGCAGCGCAAGAAACTGCCGACGGTCCTCGACGCCTCGGCGTCGGCGCACGCGACGATCTGCGTGTCGGCGGGCCGGAGGGGCCTGGAGGTGGAACTCGCCCCTCAGGACCTGCGCGAGCTGACGGAGGCGGTCCTGGCGCCTATCGGCCGCTAGAGGCGGGCGATTGCGGATACGGCCCGGCCGGGAACTCGGGCTCCGGGTCCCGGGGCCCGAACAGCCCCATGAGCCCGAGGTGCAGCACCAGCGCGGCCAGCGGCCAAGCCAGCAGCGCCCCCTTCGCGCCCAGCTTCAACGGCGCGGAGAACGTCACCCCCTGGCCCACCTCCCGCGCCCGCGCGATCACGTCCTGCTCGGGTCCGAGCCACACGCCGACCCGCCAGGCGAGCAGCGAACCGAGCAGCCCGCCGAGGGCGAGCCCCACCACGAGCGGCACGCCCCCGCGCCGCCGCAGCAGAAAGACGACCAGCGCGCTCACGACGCCGAAGCCCAGCCCGAGCAGCGTGAACGTGCCGTCGACGCCGATGGCCTGCTCGCCCTCGGTGTCCTTGAGGAAGACGACCCAGTTCTTCTCCACCACGTCACCGACCAGCGGCACGTGCGGCGCGAGCCACCACCACAGCACTCCGAGCAGCACCCCGCCGAGCGCCACGGCCACCGCGATCACGGCGGACTCCCGCAGTTCCGTCTTCATCCCGGGGCCGTCCTGTCCGTACCAGCCGTGCCCGGCGTACTCGGCGTGCTGCGACCCGGGAGCCTGCGGCCCGGCGGCCGGCGGCTGCCACGAACCCTGTGCGGAGTGTTCATGCGGCGGCGGTGGCGGAGTCAATGGTGCGGTCACCCTGCCATCGTGCCAGGCCTGTTCGCGTGCCGCGTCACCGGACGACCCCCGCGCGCTCACCGGACGGCCGCCCGGCGGTAGGCCCACGTGGCCACGGCCAGCGAGACGACGCCGACGGCCGCGCACACGGCGAGGTCACCGAGGACGAACGCCCAGTCGGGGTGTGGCCCGAACGTCCGCGCGAAGGCCTCCACGCCGTACGTCGAGGGCAGCAGGTCCCGCGTGAAGCGCACGACCTCCGGCATCCGGTCCGCGGGCAGCACGCCCAGCAGCAGTGCCGCCGACATGCCCAGCTGCCCGAGCAGCGTGGCCAGCTCCGGCCGGGGCGCGAGCAGCCCCAGCGCCGCCCCGAGCCCGGCGAGCGCCGCGCCCGCGAGCGGGATCACGGCCAGGAGGATCCACAGATGGGCCATCGGCAGCCCGAACAGCACACAGCCGAAGACCGCCGTCACGACGGTCCCGGGCACCGTGAACGAGGCGTACGCGCCCGCCGCGCCCAGCACCACGGCCGCCGGCGGCACCGGCAGCGTCGCGTAGTGGTCGAGTCCGCCGCTGGCCCGCAGCTGCCCGAAGTACTGCGCGAGCAGGTTCAGCGCGACGAAGGCGACCACCAGGACCGACGACCCGGCGACGACGGCCTGCGCCTCCACCCCGTCGTCCACGACCCCGCGCATCAGGATCATGATCCCGACCGACTGGAAGGTGGCCACGAACAGCAGTGGGATCCGCGCCACCCTCGCCCGGGACAGCTGTGCCCGGTACACGGCCGCCAGCGACGGCCACAGCCGCGCCCGGGGTCCGAGCTCGGCCGCGCACACGGCGGGCTCGTCCACGGCCAGGGCACTGCCCGGCAGGACTTCGGCGGGTACGACACTCACGTCGTGCTGCTTCCCTTCGCTCGGGTCCACTGCGGCAGTCGCCTGTTCGATACGGATACGGCGGCCGGTGCACTCACCACCGGCGCGCCCCGCGCCCCGGTGCTCACACCTTCACCAGCCCCTGCTGCGCGGCACCGCCGAGGGCCAGGTACACGTCCTCCAGGCTCGGCGTGGCCAGCGTGAAGTCGTCCAGGGCGGCGAAAGCGGCCCCGCCGGTGACGGTCGCGACGACCGCCCGGGCCTCCTCGGGCCCGAGCCGCAGCGTCCAGCGGCGGCCCGACTCCACGACACGGTCCCGCAGCGCGGCCACCTCGGGCACGTGCAGCGGAGCCGCGTCCCGCCACACCAGGTCGACGCGCACCTCACCGGCGACCTGCTCCTTGAGCCCGGCCGGGGTGTCGCAGGCGATGACCCGCCCCCGGTCGAGGACGGCCACCCGGTCCAGCACGGTCTCGGCCTCGATGACGTTGTGGGTGACGAGCAGCACGGTCGTCCCGCGCTCGGCCCGCCGCCGGTCGACGGCGGACCACACGGCCCGGCGCGCCACCGGGTCCATGCCGGTGGTCGGCTCGTCCAGCACGAGCAGCGGCCGCTCCCCCACCAGGGCCGCGGCGAAGCACGCCAGGCGCCGCTGGCCCCCGGAGAGCTTCTTCAGCGGCCGCCCGGCGAGCGCCGTGAGGCCCAGCTCGTCGAGGACGGCGTCCCGCTCGGCCCGCGCGTGCCGTAGGTCCAGCCCGCGCAGCCGCCCGGTGGTCTCGGCGGCGAGGGAGACGGTGAGCTCGTCCAGGGCGGTCGACTCCTGCCCGAGGTAGGCGAGGATCCGCGCGGCCCGTTCGGGGTGGCGCACGATGTCGTGGCCGAGGATCTCCACGCCGCCGCGGTCGGGCCGCATCAGCCCGGTCAGCTGGCGTACGAGGGTGGACTTGCCGGCGCCGTTCGGACCGAGCAGGCCGAAGATCTCGCCGCGGCGGATGTCCAGCGTCACGTCGTCGGTGGCCCGGACCTCGGGTGTCGCGGGGGCGCCGCGCCGGGCCCGCACCGCCGGATAGGTCTTGGTCAGCCCGCGGACCGCGCACACGACGTCACCGTCGTGCCGAAATGCCTGTGCCGCGCGCTTACTCACAAAGGACGAGACTACGGGGTCGGCGACCCCGGTCCGCTCTCGGGGCGGTCCGCGACGGGAAATCCGTCGTCGATGATCTCAGGCGTCGACGGGCGGGTGCTCCACGCCTGTGCGCACGCTGATCTCCCGCCAGAACCCGGCCCGGATGGCGTACCGGTCCCGTTCGTCGATCTGGTCGTCCTTGTGGGCGAGCAGGCCGAAACGGGCGGCGTAGCGCAGCAGCTCCCCGTCGACGCGGTGCGGGATGCGCGGGTACATCCCGGACAGTTTCGGTAGGTGGCCCTGGTCGCCGAGGCGCTCCACCCAGCGCCGGGCGAAGACCTGCCCCACCTCGTAGGGGTCGCCGCCGACGGTGGTGATGTCCTCCTCGCGGTCGGCCCACCGCTGCTCGGCCGTGGTCAGCTGGGCGAGTGTCGGCATCGAGGCGGCCTCGGGGGGCTCGGCCGTGGGCCGGTCGACCCAGCCTTTGTCGGAGGACCACCGGAGGGTGGCGGAGGCGGGGGGCTGGGCGGGCTGGGGGCCGGGGGCGCGCAGGGCGGCGAGGTCCTTGGGCGTGGGGACGCCTTTGGCGGCGGGCAGCCGCTCCTCGGTGCCGTTGTGCCCGGGGTCGGCCGTCGGGTGCCGGGGCTGCGGGGCGGGCCGTTCGGTCGCGGCGCCGAGGGCGGACTCGGGCAGCGGCGCGGAGAGGATCGCGGCGATCTCCGGCCGGGGCGCGGGCTGGGGCGCGCACACCCCGGAGTGGTCCTTGGCGCGGACGGCCCTGGTGATCCACGTACGGTCCAGGACGCGCCGCTCGTCGGCCTCGGCGACCAGGTCCTCGGACTGGTTGTAGTCGCCGTCGGCGGCCTGGACGGCCCACAGGTGGACGGCGACGCCGTGCTCCTTGGCGGCCATCATGCCGGGCAGCAGATCGCCGTCGCCGGTGACGAGGACGACGTCGGAGCAGGCGCGGTTGCGGGCCAGTTCGGTGAGCTCGGCGTGCATCGCGGCGTCCACGCCCTTCTGCGCCCAGCGGCCGTCGCTGCGGGTCAGCGCGCCGAGCCGGACGGTGACCCGGGGCATCACGCGCAGCCTGCGGTGCTCGGGTTGCGGAACGCGGTCGGGGGCGCCGTCGAACCAGTAGATGCGCAGCAGCGGCTGCTGCGTGTCGGATTCGGCACGCTCACGCAGCCCCTGGATGAGGGCGGTGTGGTCGACGGTGATGCGGGACCGTGAGGGCTCCCCGGCGAGGAGACTCGCCGCGGCTCCCAGCAGATACCCAGCGTCCACCAGGACGATGCAGCGGTCCACGCGACTCACCCTCTTCCCAGGAGGTTTGCTTCGGGCTTGTTTCGAGTCTGCCCGACGGCGCGGAGGTTAACGGCCCGAACTCGATCTTCGGCGTGGCGTTTCGGGACTTTCCGCTCCGACCGCCCTGTCACGCACGGTAATTGTCCGACATGCGATCGTTGTCGGGCTGTGTGAATCTGGTCCCGGCCCTGGCCCCTAGTCCCCCTCAGGAGGCATCACCATGGCCAAGAACAAGAACCGTGACCGTAAGCAGCAGCGTCCGACCGAGCGTGGCCAGCGGGCCGACCGCAGCCCCGCCTCGCAGACGGAGCCCCAGCCCGAGGTCGAGGTGACCCCCGGCGAGATGGCGTCCGGCAAGCGAAAGCGCAGCTTCGGCCACAACTGACATCCGCGTGACGGGCTGTTGAGCTCACGCACCCGCACGAGGGGCGTACCCGATGCCGGGTACGCCCCTCAAGCGCATCGAGAGCCCCGCGTCAACCGGCCAGGCAGGACGGCCCGAGCAGCACCTTCAAGTCGCCGAAGAGCGCCGGGTCGGGCTTGACCCGGTGCCGGTCCAGCCGCAGCACGGTCGTCTTGGTCGGCCCCTGGAGCTTGATCCGCACCTCGCTGTCGCCCTTGTGGTGACTGAGGACTTCGCCCAGGCGGCTGACCAGCGGCGGGGTGACCCGGGTGGCCGGGATGGTGAGGACCACGGGCGCGTTGGTGCCCGCGTTGGACAGGTCGGGAACCATCAGCTCCATCGCGACGAGCCGCGGCACGTCCTCACGCTTGTCGAGGCGGCCCTTGACGAACACCACGGCGTCCTCGACGAGTTGCGTCGAGACGAGCTGGTAGGTCGCGGGGAAGAACATGCACTCGATCGAGCCGGCGAGGTCCTCGACGGTGGCGATGGCCCAGGCGTTGCCCTGCTTGGTCATCTTGCGCTGCAGGCCCGAGATGATGCCGCCGATGGTGACGACCGCGCCGTCGGAGTGCTCACCGCCGGTCAGCTGGGAGATACCGGCGTCGGCCTTGTCGGACAGGATGTGCTCCAGGCCGAACAGCGGGTGGTCGGAGACGTACAGACCCAGCATCTCCCGCTCCTGGGCGAGCAGATAGGTCTTGTCCCACTCGTCGGTGGAGAACTCCACGTCGAGCCCGAAGCCCGGCTCGCTGGTCTCCGCCTCGCCCATGCCGCCGAAGAGGTCGAACTGCCCCTCGGCCTCCTTGCGCTTGACCGCGACCACGTTGTCGATCATCGGCTCGTAGTGCGCGGTGAGGCCCTTGCGGGTGTGGCCCATCGCGTCGAAGGCACCGGCCTTGATCAGCGATTCGGTGGTGCGCTTGTTGCAGACCACCGCCTCCACCTTGTCGAGGTAGTCCGGGAAGGAGACGTACTTCCCCTTGGCCTTGCGGCACCTGATGATCGACTCGACCACGTTCGTACCGACGTTGCGGACGGCGGAGAGGCCGAAGAGGATCACGTCGTCGCCCTGGGCCGCGAAGTTGGACATCGACTCGTTGACGTCCGGCGGGAGCACCTTGATGCCCATGCGGCGGCACTCGTTGAGGTAGACGGCCGACTTGTCCTTGTCGTCCTTCACGGACGTGAGCAGCGCGGCCATGTACTCGGCGGGGTGGTTCGCCTTCAGGTACGCGGTCCAGTAGGAGACGAGTCCGTAGGCGGCGGAGTGCGCCTTGTTGAACGCGTAGCCGGCGAAGGGGACCAGCACGTCCCACAGGGCCTGGATGGCCTCGTCGCTGAAGCCCTTCTTGCGGGCGCCCTCCTGGAAGAGGACGAAGTTCTTCGCCAGTTCCTCGGGCTTCTTCTTGCCCATCACGCGGCGGAGGATGTCGGCCTCGCCGAGCGAGTAGCCGGCGATGATCTGGGCGGCCTTCTGCACCTGCTCCTGGTAGACGATCAGGCCGTGGGTGACGTCCAGGACCTCCCTGAGCGGCTCCTCCAGCTCGGGGTGGATCGGCGTGATGTCCTGCTGGCCGTTCTTGCGCAGTGCGTAGTTCGTGTGGGAGTTCATTCCCATCGGGCCCGGGCGGTACAGGGCCGACACGGCGGAGATGTCTTCGAAGTTGTCCGGCTTCATCAGCCGGAGCAGGGAGCGCATGGGGCCGCCGTCGAACTGGAAGACGCCGAGGGTGTCGCCGCGCTGGAGCAGTTCGAAGGTCGTGGGGTCGTCGAGCGGGAGGCTCAGGAGATCGATGTCGATCCCCTTGTTGGACTTCACCATCTTGACGGCGTCGTCCATGATCGTGAGGTTGCGCAGGCCCAGGAAGTCCATCTTCAGCAGACCGAGCGACTCGCAGCTCGGGTAGTCCCACTGGGTGATGGTGACCTTGTCCGTGTGCCGGACCCAGACGGGCACGTGGTCGGTGATGGTCTCGCTGGACATGATCACGCCGGCGGCGTGCACGCCCATCTGCCGGACCAGGCCCTCGACGCCCTTGGCGGTGTCGATGACCTTCTTCACGTCCGGCTCGTTCTCGTACATCGCCCGGATCTCGCCCGCCTCGGAGTAGCGGGGGTGCTCGGGGTTGGTGATGCCGTCGAGGTTGATGCCCTTGCCGAGGACGTCGGCGGGCATGGCCTTGGTGAGGCGGTCGCCCATCGCGTACGGGTAGCCCAGCACGCGCGCGGAGTCCTTGATCGCGTTCTTGGCCTTGATGGTGCCGTACGTGCCGATCATGGCGACCTTGTCGGCGCCGTACTTCTCCGTCACGTACCGGATCACCTCGACGCGCCGGCGCTCGTCGAAGTCGATGTCGACATCGGGCATGGAGATGCGCTCGGGGTTGAGGAACCGCTCGAAGATCAGGCCGTGCGGGATGGGGTCGAGGTCGGTGATGCCCAGGGCGTAGGCGACGATCGAGCCGGCCGCCGAGCCTCGGCCGGGGCCGACCGCGATGCCCTGCTTCTTGGCCCACATGATGAAGTCGGCGACCACGAGGAAGTAGCCCGGGAAGCCCATCGAGATGATGGTGTCCATCTCGTACTCGACCTGCTTCATGCGGTCGTCCGGGATGCCGTCCGGGAAGCGGCGGTGCATGCCGCGCAGGGTCTCCTCGCGGAACCAGCTGACCTCCGTGTACCCCTCCGGGATGTCGAACTTCGGCATCAGGTCGCGCTTCTCGAACATGCCCGTGGTGTCGACCATCTCGGCGATCAGGCGGGTGTTGGCGCAGCCCTCCTGCCAGGCGTCCGAGGAGTCGATGGCGTACATCTCGTCGGTGGACTTCAGGTAGTAGCCGGTGCCGTCGAACCGGAAGCGGTCGGGGTCGGAGAGGTTCTTGCCGGTCTGGATGCACAGCAGCGCGTCGTGGGCGGTCGCCTCGTGCGCGTACGTGTAGTGCGAGTCGTTGGTGACCAGCGGGGGAATGCCGAGCTTCTTGCCGATCTCCAGCAGACCGTCGCGGACCCGGTGCTCGATCTCGATGCCGTGGTCCATCAGCTCCAGGAAGTAGCGGTCCTTGCCGAAGATGTCCTGGTAGTCGGCGGCGGCCTTCAGGGCCTCGTCGAAGTGGCCGAGGCGCAGCCGCGTCTGGACCTCGCCCGAGGGGCAGCCGGTGGAGGCGACGATCCCCTCGGACCACTGGGCGATGGTCTCCTTGTCCATCCGGGGCCACTTCTGCAGCCAGCCCTCGGCGTAGGCGTCGGAGGACAGCCGGAAGAGGTTGTGCAGGCCGGTCGAGCTCACCGCCCACATCGTCTTGTGGGTGTAACCGCCGGAACCGGATACGTCGTCCCGCTTCTGGTGCGGCTGGCCCCACTGGATCTTGCGCTTGTTGCGGCGGGACTCCGGCGCGACATAGGCCTCGATCCCGATGATCGGGGTCACTCCGGACTTCTGGGCGGTGTGGAAGAAGTCGTACGCCCCGTGGAGGTTGCCGTGGTCGGACATGGCGATGTGCGTCATGCCCATCTCGTTGCACGCGTTGAACATGTCCTTCAGCCGCGCGGCACCGTCCAGCAGCGAGTACTGGGTGTGGACGTGCAGGTGCGTGAACGGCGGCTTTGACACGGCTGCGGCCTCCAGAGAAAACATGGATCGAATGGGGCCCGACAGGCTGCGGACAGTCTGGGGGACAGCGTCGAAGTCTATGCCTCGGCAGTGACACCGGGAGGCCTGACCCGCGTACCTTCGTGCGAGGCCTCGCGGGCACTCCCGCGGGCCGCCGCACGTTAGGCGAAGGGCGGACCAGCCGCCCTGCGACGCATGCACCAGGAGGCACCCAGCGATGTCGTTCCCGCAGCTCGACGACGAGCACCGCGGTGAGGAGATCCTCGCCGTCTTCGACACCGCGTTCGGCCGGCTGCTGGCCGCCGACCCCGCCGCGTTCCGCGTGAAGTTCCGGAAGATGGCGGCCTCGGCCTTCGCCTTCTACCGGGGGACGGCGTGCCTCTTCTACCACGACATGGACAAGGAGACCGCCGGGCGGGACGGCGGGAAGACGCCCGGCGGTCCCTACCTGGACGAGCGCACGTCCCGCGTGTGGATCCACGGCGATCTGCACGCGGAGAACTTCGGCACCTACATGGACGCCAACGGCCGCCTGATCTTCAACGTCAACGACTTCGACGAGGCCTACGTCGGCCCCTTCACCTGGGACCTGCAGCGCTTCGCCGCCTCCATCGCGCTGATCGGGTACGCGAAGGCGCTGAGCGACGAGCAGATCTCCGAGCTGGTGACGATCTACGCGGTGGCGTACCGCGAGCGGATCCGTGCCCTGGCGACGGGCGCGAAGAGCGACGAGGTGCCGCCGTTCACGCTGGACACGGCCGAGGGCCCGCTGCTGGACGCGCTGCGTGACGCCCGCTCCCTGACCCGCTTCGGCCTGCTGGACGCGATGACGGAGATCCGCGACTTCGAGCGCCGCTTCGCGGCGGGCGGCGGCTCCGTCGAGCTGGACGCGGCCACGCGCTACAAGGTCCTCGCCGCTTTCGACGGTTACCTGGAGACGCTGCCGGACAGCTCGCTGGCCCGCCCGGACTCCTACCGCGTGAAGGACGTCGTCGGCCGGCGCGGCATCGGCATCGGCTCGGCGGGGCTGCCGTCGTACAACATCCTGCTGGAGGGGCACAGCGACGCCCTGGAGAACGATGTCGTGATCTACATCAAGCAGGCCCAGACCCCGGCCGTCTCCCGGCACATCACCGACCGGGCGATCCGCGACTACTTCCAGCACGAGGGGCACCGCACGGTCATCTCCCAGCGCGCCCTCCAGGCGCACGCCGACCCATGGCTGGGCTGGACCGAGCTGGACGGTGCGGGCCAGCTGGTCGCCGAGGTCTCGCCGTACGCCGTGGACCTCGACTGGGACGACATCGACGACGCGGAGGAGATCGCCCAGGTGGTGGCCGACCTCGGACGGGCGACGGCCGCGATGCACTCGGCGGCGGACGACCAGTCCGGCGAGTCCCTGGTGCCGTTCTCCACGGAGCGGGCCATCGACGCGGCGATCGCGGCCGACGAGGAGGGCTTCGCCCCCCTGCTGGTCGACTTCGCGCACCGCTACGGCGCACGCGCGCGTGCCGACCACCAGAGCTTCGTCGACCTGTTCCGCAACGGACGGATTCCGGGCCTGTGACGGTAAGGCCTCTCACTGGCATCCTTTAGGGGTCCCTTACGGGCCCCCATGACAGACTCGTTTCGCTATGGACATATCCGGGATCCAGCTCAGAGCCGCGCGCGCGGCGCTGTTCACGACCGTGGTCGTGACACTCAGCACCGCGTCGCACGTGCTGCTGTCCCGGGCCCCGCTGCCGGTGGGCCCGGTGGCCGCGGTCGCCGCCGCCGTGTTCGTGATCGCGTTCGCCCTGGCGGGCGCCGAGCGCTCCTTCGGGAGGATCGCGGCCCTGCTGATCCCGCTGGAACTGGCCGCCGACACGGTCTTCACCACGGGCCAGCACGCCTGTTACGGCCGGGCGGGCGGCCCGGTCACCGGCCCCCTGCGCTCGGTCGGCCTGGACGTGCTCTGCGGCGGCGGTGAGGTCGGCACACCCCTGGCCCGGATGGCAGGGGCCACCGGCACCGACCGGCTCGCGGCCGCGGTGGTCCATGCCGACCCGGCCACCGCCTGGCTGCTGCTCGGCGCGCACATCGGCGTCGGGCTCCTCGCGGCCGGCTGGCTTCGCCGCGGCGAGCGGGCCCTGGCCCAGCTGCTGCGGGCGGTGACCGCGACCACGTTCCGGCCGCTGCTGCTGGCGGCCGCCGCGGTCGCGGTGGAGCGGGCCCCGGCCGGGCGGCGCCTGCCGGCGCGGGCCGCCGACCGCACCCCTACCGCCCGCGACCGGATCCTCGCGTACTCCCTGGGGCGGCGCGGACCGCCGTGCTCGTCCACCTTCGCGTAAGGCACTCGCCGTCGCGGGAGGCTCCTGCGCCCCCCCGCGGCCCTTTCGAGCACCAGCAGTCCTTCATACGTATCCCGCACACACCGCTGTGCGCCTCCCCCACGGAGAACATCACCATGAGCAAGCGGAACAGCCAGTCGGCGAAGACGGCGGCCCGTGAGCGGCTGCGCATCGAGCGCGAGCGCGAGGCCAAGCGGGCGAAGACGAAGCGGCAGGTCATCGTCGCCTGCTCGATCGTCGGCGTCCTGGCGATAGCCGGCGGCATCGGCTACGCCGTCGTCCAGGCCAACAAGCCCACCCACTGGGAGGCGGTCAAGGACGAGAAGGTCGTCACGCCGGCCAACACCACGGGCACCGACGGCACCACGGTCGTCATCGGCAAGGACTCGGCGAAGAAGACGCTGAAGATCTACGAGGACCCACGCTGTCCCGTGTGCGCCCAGTTCGAGCAGACCGTCGGCCCGACCGTGAAGAAGGACATCGACGACGGCAAGTACAAGATGCAGTTCATCGGCGCCACCTTCATCGACGGCGATGCTCTGGGTGACGGCAAGATTGGGTCCAACGGCGAGGGCTCCAAGAACGCCATGAGCGCCCTGGGCGCCGCGCTGAACGTGAGCGACGCGGCGTTCCTCGACTACAAGGCCGCGCTGTACTCGGCGAAGTACCACCCGGAGGAGACGACCGACAAGTTCAAGGACGACAGCTACCTCATCAAGGTCGCGAACACCGTCCCCGAGCTGAAGGACAACAAGAAGTTCCAGGACGCGGTCGAGAAGGGCACCTACGACGCCTGGGCGTTGGCGATGTCGAAGAGCTTCGACACCAACAAGGACGATGTAAGGGGGACCCCGAGCTTCGTCATGGACGGCAAGAAACTCACCACATCGGCCGGCAATCCACCCATGACGGTGGAGGACTTCAACTCCATGGTCAACACTGCACTTAAGGGTTGAGGAAGGTAGGTCGCAGGACCTAGTAGTGCTTCGTTAGGTTCTGGACTGTCTGCGGCTGCTTCGAGTGCTGGGCAGGGGGCGGCCGCAGGTAGTGCAGGTACCGGTCCAGCACCTCAGCAGGTCCTGAAGAACGTCGAGGACCTGGTAGAGGGTCAGGCCGGTGTGCGGACTTTTGGGTAGAGCCGCCTGAGGGTGAGGAATGCCTGGGCGGCGGTGACGAGGGTGACGTGGTGGTGCCAGCCGCGCCAGGTGCGGCCCTCGAAGTGGCCCAGTCCCAGGCCGTGTTTGAGCTCGCGGTAGTCGTGCTCGATCCGCCAGCGCATCTTGGCCCACCGCACCAGGTCAGCGGTAGGTGTGGTGGCGGGCAGGTTCGATATCCAGTAGCCCGTCGGAGTGTCCTGGCCGTCCGGCCATTCGACCAGGAGGGTCCGGGTGGGCAGGACGCCGTCCCACCGGTTGCGGCCGCCGCCCGCCTCCTGGGCCGCGGCCAGGGACTGCTTGCCCGCAGGCCGCACTGTCAGCACCGCGAACCGTGAGGTCATCGCGCCTTTGCTGCCCTGCCGCCAGGTCACCTCGGTGAACCGCTCCGCACCCGCCTCCACTGCGAGGACACAGACGGCTCGCGGTGGGGTGCGGTAGCGGGCAAGGGTGGGCGGCCCGAGTCCGCCATAAGCAGGCTGGTACGGCTCGGCATCCTCCAAGTGGGCGACTTCCTTCCCGGTCAGGGCCAGGACATAGGACAGCCCTCGCTCCTCGAGACCGAGCCGGAACGGGGTGCTGACGCCGTAGCCGGCATCGGCGACCACCACCGGCGCCTTCAACTGCCACTGAGCGAGTGTGTCCAGCAGACCGAGCGCCAGACGCCACTTCTCCCGGTGCACCACGTCGTCGGGGACTCCTGCCCTGCGGCATCGGTCCGGCTCATCCGTCCACTCACGCGGCAGATACAACTGCCACTCCAACGGGCACGAGGCAGTGTCGGTGGCGGCATGGACACTGACCGCGACCTGGCAGTTCGCCCGCTTGCCGACCGCTCCGCAATACTGGCGGGCCACCCCCACCGACGCCTTGCCGCACTTGGGGAACGACACATCGTCGATCACCCACACCTCAGGCGTGATCACCTCGGACAGCCGCGCGGCGATCCGCTGCCTGACCGGCAGCGGATCCCACGGCGACTGGTTCACGAACTGCTGCAGGGCCTGCATGTTCCCCTCCGGCAGACGCTCGGCCATCGGCTGGATCGACTTGCGCCGGCCATCGAGCATCAGGCCCCGCAGATAGCACTCGCCCCACCGCCGCTGATCCCGCCGCGACAGCGACCCGAACACATCGGCAACGAACTCCGCCAACTCACCCCGGAGCCGCTCCACTTCCCCCAACCTCACTCCAGGAAGCTACCCACGACCAGCCGAGATCACTCAACGTAACGAAGTACTACTAGACCACAGCAGGTTTCCGATGGCCAGCGGCGAGCGGAGTCTGGTTTCGCTCGTCTCTGGCTGGAAAGCGCCCCCCTACAAGCTTCGCCTACCGAACACGCTTGCGTGTTGATCTCGACTGCGCATAACGTCAGCTCACACCCCCGCGCACCGACCATGCGTGGGGAGCGCAATCAAAGACTGAACCCACAGATCAGGGGGAAGAAAATGCTTTCGGCAACTCCGCTTAGGCGCGCGCTCACCGGGGTGGCAGCAACCGCTTCTGCATTGGCACTCAGTACTGCTCCAGCTTTCGCTGGCTCAAATGCGCACGCTCAGTCAAAGAGTGAAAGCTGCGGAGTTATCAGCTGCATCACGGTCGAGCACGCAGAAGCTTGGTTCTATCACAATGGGGACCACTGGAAGGTGTGCGACACATACTCGGACGGCGACAGGGCCAAGATGTCCGTCTACTGGAGCGACTCCAACGGCAACCACGTCATTTACACCTCGGCCACGGGTGGTACGGGCGATTGTGCCACCGGTAACCACAACATACCGGAAGGCGAGGAGGTGACTCTGCAGGTCTGGCATCAGAACGGAGCCGATGGGTCACCCAAGCACAGGAAGACGGCCACCGGGAAGGCGTGAATCTACTGGCTCCACATCGAGCTTGACTCAAGGGGCTCGGTGAGCGCGCCAGCGTGGGTGGGTGTGGGCAAAGGTCTGGAGTTTGCCCACACCTGCACTACCGACCAGTAACCTGATCGGTCGTGACCAGTCGATACAGATCATCGAAAACGTCAGAGGGCGTCAACTCCCTCACACCACGCCGCCGTACGGTCGTCAAGGCCGCGGCGGCGACCGCTGTCCTGGCCGGGCCGCTGGCGGCGACCCCGCCGGCGCGTGCCGTGGAGCAGGCACCCGCCTTCCTGCACGGCGTGGCCTCCGGTGACCCGCTGCCGGACGGCATCCTGCTGTGGACCCGCGTCACCCCGGTGCCGGAGGCGATACCCGGCTCCGGAGTCGGCCCGGACACCGAAGTGAGCTGGATCGTCGCCGAGGACAAGGCGTTCACCATCGTCGTCGCCAAGGGCTCCACCACCGCCACGGCCGCCTCGGACCACACCGTGAAGGCCGACATCCGCGGCCTGCGGCCCGGCACCGACTACTGGTTCCGCTTCTCCGCCGGCGGCACCGACTCCCCCGCCGCGCGCACCCGCACCGCCCCGGCGCACGACACGGCCGTCCCGGGCCTGCGCTTCGGCGTGGTCTCCTGCGCCAACTGGGAAGCCGGTTACTTCTCCTCGTACCGTCATCTCGCGGCCCGCGGCGACCTGGACGCCTGGCTGCACCTCGGCGACTACATCTACGAGTACGGCACCGGCACGTACGGCACCCGCGACAAGGTCGTCCGCCCGCACGCGCCCGCCCACGAGATCGTCACACTCGCCGACTACCGCACCCGGCACGGGCGGTACAAGACCGACCCGGACCTCCAGGCGCTGCACGCCGCGGCCCCGGTCGTGGCGATCTGGGACGACCACGAGATCGCCAACGACGCCTGGTCGGGCGGCGCGGAGAACCACACGGAGGGCGCGGAGGGCGCCTGGTCCGCCCGCCAGGCCGCCGCGAGGCAGGCCTACTTCGAGTGGATGCCGGTGCGCCCGGCGATCGAGGGCACCACCTACCGCCGGCTGCGCTTCGGCAGGCTGGCCGACCTCTCGCTGCTGGACCTGCGCTCCTTCCGCTCGCAGCAGGTCAAGGTCGGCGACGGTGACGTCGACGACCCGGAGCGCACGCTCACCGGCCGCGCCCAGCTCGACTGGCTCAAGGCGGGGCTGAAGTCGTCCGACACGAGCTGGCGGCTGGTCGGCAATTCGGTGATGATCTCGCCGTTCGCCGTCGGCTCGCTCTCCGCCGACCTGCTGAAGCCCCTCGCCAAGCTGCTGGGCCTGCCGCAGGAGGGCCTCGCCCTCAACACCGACCAGTGGGACGGCTACACCGACGACCGCCGCGAGATCCTGGCGCACCTGCGGACGAACGCGATCCGCAACACGGTCTTCCTCACCGGCGACATCCACATGGCTTGGGCCAACGACGTTCCGGTGAACGCCGGCACGTATCCGCTGTCCCCGTCGGCCGCCACGGAGTTCGTCGTCACCTCGGTCACCTCGGACAACCTCGACGACATCGTGAAGGTCCCGGAGGGCACGGTCTCGGCGGTCGCCGCGCCGGTCATCCGCGCCGCCAACCGGCACGTCCACTGGGTGGACACCGACCGCCACGGCTTCGGCGTGCTGGACATCACGGCCGAGCGCGCGCAGATGGACTACTACGTCGTCTCCGACCGCACGAAGCGCGACGCGACCGCCACGTGGTCCCGCTCGTACCGCACCCGCAGCGGAACGCAGAAGGTCGAGCGCTCCTACGACCCGGTGTAACCGCCGCTACAGGGTGTCGAGGAAGCCGAGCGCCACCCGCCAGGTGGCCTCGGCGGCCTCCTCGTCGTAGTCCGGCAGGCCGGGGTCGGTGTAGAGGTGGCCGGCCCCGGCGTACCGGTACACCTCGACGTCGGCGCCGGTGCGGCCCATCTGGAGGTACCAGGCGCTGAGCCAGTCGTCCGTCTCGAAGGGGTCCGGCTCCGCCACGTGCAGCTGGACGGGCAGGTCCTCCGCCGTGACGTCGGGCGCGATGTCCGACGTGCCGTGCAGCAGGAGCAGTCCGCGCGCCCGGTCGTCGCCGAGGGCGAGCGTCTGCGCGATGGAGGCGCCGAGCGAGAACCCGGCGTACACCAGCCCGCGCTCGGAGTAGGGCGCGGCGGCCAGCACGGCCCGCTTCAGCAGCTCGTCCTTGCCGATCCTCTCCTTGTGCTCCATGCTCTCCTCGACCTCATCGAAGGTGCGCCCCTCGAAGAGGTCGGGCGTCCACACCTCGTGTCCGGCCGATCGCAGCCGGTCAGCGGCCTGGAGCACAGCGGGCCGCAGTCCGAGGGTCGAGTGAAAGAGCATGATGTTCATGAGGCCATGGTGCCAGCCGGGTGTGACGGCCCGGGTTCCCGGCACTACCCAGGACGCAACGGAAGTCACAGGTTCATGCCCCCGGGAGCCGGTTAGGTTCGGAGGCATGGAAAACCTGCTACGACCGCTGATCGTGGTCGGTGGCTCGGTCGTGCTCACGCTGGTGATCGGCTGGGCCACCGACTTCCTTCTGCGCAAGGCCGACGCACGGCATCACGACACCCCGCTGTGGGGGCTGCTCCGCCGTGCCCGCATCCCCTACCAGCTCGTGCTGGGCGCCGCCCTGCTGAGAGGCTCGTACGACGAGGCGCAACTGCTGCAGAGCCGCGAGGAGGCCGTCGGCCGGGTACTGGCCCTGGTGCTGATCGGGTCGACCGCCTGGCTGATCATCCGGATCGCGGCGGCGATCGTCGAGACGTCCTACAGCCGATACGCCCACGCCCGGGTCCACCGGGATCCGGCCCGGGTCCGCCGGGTGCGCACCCAGGTGACGCTGATCATGCGGGTCCTGTCCGCGATCGTCGGCGTGGTGGCCGCGGCGAGCATGCTGCTGACCTTCCCGGCGTTCAAGGCGGCCGGTGCCTCGCTGCTGGCCTCGGCCGGCATCCTCGGCATCGTCGCCGGTGTCGCCGCGCAGTCCACGCTGAGCAACATGTTCGCGGGCTTCCAGATCGCCTTCGGTGACATGGTGCGCATCGGCGACACCGTGGTGGTGGACGGCGAGTGGGGCACGGTCGAGGAGATCACGCTGACGTTCCTGACCGTCCGCACGTGGGACGAGCGCCGGATCACCATGCCGGTGTCGTACTTCACGTCCAAGCCGTTCGAGAACTGGTCGCGCGGCACCCCGCAGATGACCGGCATCGTCTTCTGGCACCTCGACCACTCGGCGCCCCTGGAGGCGATGCGCGACAGGCTCCGCGACATCCTGCGCGAGTGCCCGGCCTGGGACGGCCGCGCCTACAACCTGTCCGTCACGGACACCACCCCGACCACCATGCAGGTGCGGGCCCTGGTGACGGCCAAGGACGCGGACGACATCTGGACGGTGCGGGTCAGGGTCCGCGAGGAGATGATCCGCTGGCTGACCCGCGAGCACCCGTACGCCCTGCCCCGCGTCAACACGGCGGACGCGGTCCTTGCGCCGCCGGGAGGCAGCAATGGCCACCGCCCGGCCCCGCAGACCGTACCGGCCCAGCAGCGCCGCTACCACGGGAACGGCCCGGGACGGCCGGACCGCTGACGATCGGGACGGGCCCGCGCCCGTACGACGAGGGGGAGGGCCGGCCCTCCCCCTGTCCGCCGGATCAGTGGCCGCGCTCGGCGCCGCCGTTGACCTGGATGATCTGCGAGGTGATGTGCCCGGCGCCCGGGGAGGCCAGCCAGTGCAGGGTCTCGGCGACGTCCCCCGGGGTTCCCGCCCGCCCGTTGGAGGTCTCGGCGATGAGGCGCGCCCGTCGCTCCTCGGCCATCGTGTCCCCGAAGAACCCGGTGTCCTCGATGTACCCGGGCGCGACCACGTTGACGGTGATGCCGCGCGGCCCCAGTTCCCGCGCCAGAGCGTGGGCGTAGGGATGCAGCCCCGCCTTGGCCGCCGCGTACGCCCCGATCCCCGATCCCCGGTAGGCGGCGATGGAGCCGAGGAACAGCACCCGGCCGCCGGGCTCGGCGAGCCGCGGCTTCAGCGCCTCGGTGAGCAGGACGGCGGTGAGGACGTTGAGCCGGAAGTTCACGTTCCAGGTGTGCGCGACGGCCGCGAGCGGATCGTCACCCGGGGCGTCCGGTTCGAGCAGCCCGCTGCCCCCGGCGCTGTGCACGAGCACGTCCACAGCCCCCAACTCCCGCTGCACGAACGCGGCGACACCGCGCACGTCGGCCGGCTCGGCGAGATCGGCCGCGTACGTCAGCGCGCCGGGCACCCCGGCCCGCTGAAGCACCTCGGCCCGCCGCCCGAGCAGCAGCACCCGATCCCCGTCGGCGGCGAACACCCGGGCCGCCGCGAGGCCGACTCCCGTACCTCCACCACTGATGACCACATTCCGCGCCATGTGAACGACCCTATGCCGCCCCGGCTGCCCGCCGCGACGCGACTCAGCGCAGGCTGCGGACGTCGAGGTGCCGCAGCACCCGGTCCACCACCTCGGGGTCGGCCCCCGGTTCACTGCGCGCCGCGAGCACCTCGTGCCGCGCCGCACTCAGCATCTCCTGCTGGATGCGCCGGACCCGCTTCACCCGCCGGGCCCTCTCCCGGTACGCCTCGCGCCGTTCGTCCTCCGCCAGTTCGGGACTGATCCGCACCCCGATGTCGTAGGCGCGCCGCAGCATCTGCTCGGACAGTTCCTCCGGCAGCTCCTCGTTCTCCTCGATCTCCCGCAGTCTGTGCTTCGCCGCCTCGGCCGCCCGGATCGCCAGCGCCTTAGCGAGCTCCTTGTCCTGGTCCGTGTCGGCCTTGACGCCGAGCCGCCGCACCAGCCACGGCAAGGTGAGTCCCTGGAGCACCAGCGTCGCCATGATCACACCGAACGCGATGAAGATGATCTCGTCCCGGCTGGGGAACGGCGCGCCCGCGTCGGTCTCCAGCGGGATGGCCAGCACCAGCGCGACCGAGGCCACCCCGCGCATCCCCGACCACCACATCACCACGGTCTCGCGCCAGCTCACCGGGATGTCCTCGTCGTAGTCCCGCCGCGCGTGCAGCCGCTTGGTCAGCCAGGTCGCCGGCAGCAGCCACAGCAGCCGTGCCAACACCACGACGACCACCACCACCGCCGCCCACCAGAGCAGCTCGCCCCACCGCCCGGAGGCCGTGCGGATGGCGTTGTGCAACTCCAGCCCGACCAGCCCGAACGCGACGCCGGTGACGAGCGTGTCGACGATGTTCCAGAAGGTGTGCCCGGCCAGCCGCGTCATGACGTTGTCGGCGTCCGAGCCGTACTCCGCGAGGAACAGCGCGGTGGTGAGCACGGCGAGCACGCCCGAGCCGTGCAGTTCCTCGGCCATGACGTACGCGGCGTAGGGCACGAGCAGGGTCAGCCCGATCTGCAGGGTCGCGTCGCCGAGCACCTCCATCAGCTTGTTCGCACCCCAGCCCAGGACGAGGCCCACGGCCACCGCCACCACGGCCGACAGCACCAGGTCGAGCCCGGCCTTCCAGGGTGAGAACGTCCCGCTGACGGCGGCGGCGATCGCCACGTGGTAGAGGACGATGGCCGTCACGTCGTTGAACAGCCCTTCGCCCTCCAGGATCGACACGAGCCGGCGCGGCAGTCCCAGCTGTCCGGCCACGGCGGTCGCCGCGATCGGGTCGGGCGGCGCCACCAGCGCGCCCAGCGCGAACGCCGCGGCGAGCGGCAGCCCCGGCACGATCGCGTCGGCGACGGCGGCCACACAGGCCATGGTGACGAACACCAGCGCCACGGCCAGCAGGAAGATCGGCCTCTTGTTCGCCGCGAACTGCCGCCAGGACGTGCGCCGCACGGCGGCGTACAGCAGGGGCGGCAACAGCAGCGGCAGAATCAGGTCCGGCGGGATCTCGACGTTCGGCACGAACGGGAGCAGTGCGAGGACCATGCCCAGCAGCGTCATCAGCACCGGCGCGGGTACCGCGAACCGGTCGCCCACGGGGACACTGATCACGGCCCCGAGCAACAGCAGGAACAGCAGGGCCAACTGATCCACGGTCAGCGCTCCGAGAGGTCACATATTCACACGACTGACCTCAAGCCTGCCACGCGACTGCAGGGACAAACCGTTTCGGCACCTGCCTCGTGGGGCTAGAGCGAACGCCGCATCCCCTGATGCGGAATGCCCGCCTCCAGGTACTCCGGCCCGTACGGCTCATAGCCGAGCCGCTCGTAGAAGCCCAGCGCGTGTGTCTGCGCGTGCAGGTCCACGGCCGTGAGACCCCGCGCGCGAGCCGCGTCCTCGATGGCCCGCACCAGGGCGGCCCCGACGCCGAGCCCCCGCGCGGCGCCCGTGACCGCGAGCCGGCCGAGGGAGCCCACCAAAGGGCCGGCACCGGTCTGCGCCACGGCCGCCGCCCCGTGCAGCAGCCGCCCCGTCCCGAGCGGCACACCGTCCTCGCGGACCGCCAGCACATGGACCGCGCCGGCGTCGTACGCGTCGTACTCGATGTCCTCGGGCACGCCCTGCTCGCCGACGAAGACCTCCTTGCGCACCGCGAAGCACGCCTCCCGGTCGGCCGGGCCCTCGGCGACCCGCACCAGGTACGGGGTGGTGCTCACGCGTACGTCTCCTCGCGGACCTGCTCCAGGGCCGCGTGCAGGTCCTCCGGGTAGTCGCAGGAGAACTCCGCCCACTGCCCGTCCCCGGGGTGCTCGAAGCCGAGCCGCACCGCGTGCAGCCACTGGCGGGTCAGCCCGAGGCGCTTGGCGAGCGTCGGGTCGGCTCCATAGGTGAGGTCGCCCACGCAGGGGTGCCGGTGAGCGGCCATGTGGACGCGGATCTGGTGCGTGCGGCCGGTCTCCAGCTTCACGTCGAGCAGGGAGGCCGCGCGGAACGCCTCGATGAGGTCGTAGTGCGTGACGGACGGCTTGCCCTCGGCGGTGACGGCCCACTTGTAGTCGTGCTGCGGGTGCCGGCCGATGGGCGCGTCGATGGTGCCGCTGGTCGGGTCGGGGTGGCCCTGGACGAGCGTGTGGTAGCGCTTGTCGACCGTGCGCTCCTTGAACTGGCGCTTCAGCGACGTGTACGCGTACTCCGACTTGGCGACCACCATCAGCCCCGACGTGCCCACGTCGAGCCGGTGCACGATGCCCTGGCGCTCGGCGGCGCCGGAGGTGGAGATCCGGTACCCGGCGGCGGCGAGGCCTCCGATGACGGTCGGCCCGGTCCAGCCCGGCGACGGGTGCGCGGCCACGCCGACCGGCTTGACGATCACGACCACGTCATCGTCGTCGTGCACGATCTCCATGCCCTCGACCGGCTCGGCCACGACCTGCACCGGCGCGGGCGCCTGCGGCATCTCGACCTCCAGCCAGGCGCCGCCGTGCACGCGCTCCGACTTGCCGACCACCGACCCGTCGACCGTGACCTTTCCCGCGGCGGCGAGCTCGGCCGCCTTGGTACGGGAGAAGCCGAACATGCGGGAGATGGCGGCGTCGACACGCTCGCCCTCCAGGCCGTCGGGCACGGGCAGGGTTCGGATCTCGGGAATCGTGCTCACCCGTCGAGTATGCCGGACGGCTCCGACAGGGCCGCACGCGCGCTCAGTCCTTGTGGACGGTGCCGTCCGGGTCGAGGCCCTTGAACGACAGCACGACGATCAGGATGCCGCCGCACACGATCGCCGAGTCGGCCAGATTGAAGACGGCGAAGTGCTTGGGCGCGATGAAGTCCACGACCGCGCCCTCGAAGACGCCCGGCGCCCGGAAGATCCGGTCGGTGAGGTTGCCCAGCGCCCCGCCGAGCAGCAGGCCCAGCGCGATCGCCCAGGGCAGGCTGTAGAGCTTGCGGGCCAGGCGGGCGATCACCACGATCACCGCCGCCGCGATCATCGTGAAGATCACGGTGAAGGCCTCACCGAAGCCGAAGGCCGCGCCCGCGTTGCGGATCGCCTCGAACTTCAGCCAGTCCCCGATGATCTCGACGGGCGGGTGGTGCTCCAGCTTGGCCACCACGATCAGCTTGCTGATCAGGTCGAGGGCGTACGCGAACGTGGCGACGGCGAACAGCACCGCCATCCGGCGCTTGCCCCGGGGCCGCCCGGTGCCGGTCTCCGGCTGGTCGGCACCGGCCGCCGGGCCGGTGCCGGGCTCGCCGGCCGGGGTGCCCTCGGAGTCGGGCCGCTCCTTGCCGCCGGCCGCGTCCGGTGTGTCCGGCGTACCGATGATGCGCTCCGCCTCTGCCACGTGAGTCCCTCAACCTAGGTGCCTGACTGAGGACGAGGGTACGGCACACCCCGTACGTCGCACGTGCTCAGGAGGCATTCGGCGGCGGGTCAGTAACGGCGCTCCTGCTTCTGCTTGCACTCCACGCAGAGCGTGGCCCGGGGGAAGGCCTGCATGCGGGCCTTGCCGATGGCGTTGCCGCAGTTCTCGCACAGACCGTAGGTGCCCGCGTGCAGACGTTCCAGGGCGCGCTCGGTCTGGAGGAGCATCTCGCGCGCGTTGGCGGCCAGGGCCAGCTCGTGCTCGCGGGTGATGTTCTTGGTGCCGGTGTCCGCCTGGTCGTCGCCCGCGCCGTCCCCGGAGTCCCGCATCAGTCCGGCGAGCGACCGCTCCGACGATGTGATCTCCTCACGCAGCCGGGTCTCCTCGGACGTCAGCTCGGAGCGCGCCTCCTCGACCTCCTCCTCCGTCCAGGGGTCCTCGCCCGGGCGTACCGCGAGCTCACCGGGCTCCGCCGCGGCGACCCGTGCCTTGGGAACGGCGGTCTTCGCCGCCGTGGCCGTGCCAGGAGTCTTCTTCGCAACCACCGTCGTCGCTCCCGTCTGCTGCGCGGCCTCGGCCGCACCCGCCTTCGTGGCCGCACTGCGCGCGGCCGTTTCCTGTGTGACCGCGCCGGTCGGGGCAGCGCCCTTCCCGGCCGCGCTCTTGGTGGTGCTCTTTCCGCCGGTGGCCCTTTCGGCCGGGGCCTGCCTGGCCGCCGTCTTCCTCGCGGCCGCCTTCGCGCCCGTCGGCTTCTTCCTGGCCGCGGCCTTCTCGGCCGGGGCGGTCGTCTTGGCCGTCGCCTTCTTCACAGCCGCCTTCCCGGCCGGGGCCTCGGGCGCCGGGTCCCCGGCCGCGGCTTTCTCGGCCGCCGCCGTTCCGGCCCCCGCCATCCTGGTCGTCTTCTTGGTCGTCGTCCTGGTAGCCGTCTTGGTGGCCGTCTTGGTGGCCGTCGTCTTCGCCACGGCTTCCTCGCCGGCCCCTTCCCCGGCCGCGGCCTTCTCGGCCGTCACCTTCTTCCCGGCCGTCCGCGTCCCCCCGGCCGCTTTCCCCCCGCTCTCCTTCGCCCCGCGCCCCGCCGGGGGTCCCTGCGCGGACTTCTTCCCGCCCACGCCCTTGGCCGCACCGCCGGAGGCCTCCGCGGACCTGCCGGACGCCGGATGCTGTACGGCGGTCTTCTTCGCCACCATGGCCGCGGCCCCTTCACATATTGTGATCTTGCTCGCGAATCGTGCTGGGACGATAAATCGACTCGAGTCCCGCGGCAACGGGGCACACCGCCCGATTCGCCCGCCTCGCGCACGCCACGCGGCGAACCTGCATCCGTTGTGCCCAGCTCCCCGCCCGGTAATCCGCCGAGCGGGACGTCCCAGGATCCGAACACCTATACCGCGCCATTCGGGTCATCAAACCCATTTCGCCCCCTGCTCGGCCCTCCCCTCCCGGCAGCCACGAAAACGGGTCGGCCGCTGTCCGCGCGGCGCCGTACACTGGGCGGAGCGAAAAGCGTGGATGGGGACGAGTAGCGGCGTAGGCAGCCCAGAGCGACCCGGGGACGGTGGAAGCCCGGGGGCGAGCGCGACGCGAAGATCACCCCGGAGCCGCCGGAAGAACGCCCTCCAGGGCCAGTAGACCCGGCATCGCGACCCCAATGAGGGGGCTCACCGGCGCACACCCCGTGCCGGAGGGCCAAGGAGGGTGGTACCGCGGGAGCGCGCCGAAGACGGCGCAGGCAGACCTAGCTCTCGTCCCTCCGGACGGAAGGCAGCAAGTCCGCCGGAGGAAGCCCGCTGATGACATCGCCGACGTACCGCCAGGTGCCCGCCCAGGTCGACCTGCCCGCCCTCGAGCACGCCGTGCTCGACTTCTGGCGCGAGCAGAAGATCTTCGCCAAGAGCCTGGAGCAGTCCGAGGGCCGCCCCGAGTGGGTGTTCTACGAGGGTCCGCCCACCGCCAACGGCATGCCCGGTGCCCACCACATCGAGGCCCGCGTCTTCAAGGACGTCTTCCCCCGCTTCCGCACCATGCGCGGCTACCACGTGGCCCGCAAGGCCGGCTGGGACTGCCACGGCCTCCCCGTGGAGCTCGCCGTCGAGAAGGAGCTCGGCTTCTCCGGAAAGCAGGACATCGAGGCGTACGGCATCGCGGAGTTCAACGAGAAGTGCCGCGAGTCGGTGACCCGGCACACGGACGCCTTCGAAGAGCTCACGACCCGCATGGGCTACTGGACCGACCTCCAGGATCCCTACCGCACGATGGACCCCGAGTACATCGAGTCGGTCTGGTGGTCGCTGAAGGAGATCTTCAACAAGGGCCTGCTGGTCCAGGACCACCGCGTGGCCCCCTGGTGCCCCCGCTGCGGCACGGGCCTGTCGGACCACGAGCTGGCGCAGGGCTACGAGACGGTCGTCGACCCGTCGGTCTTCGTCCGCTTCCCCCTCACCTCCGGCCCGCTCGCCGGTGAGGCCGCGCTCCTGGTGTGGACGACGACCCCGTGGACCCTGGTGTCCAACACCGCCGTCGCCGCCCACCCCGAGGTCACCTACGTCGTCGCCACCGACGGCGAGGAGAAGCTCGTCGTCGCCGAGCCGCTCCTCGCCAAGGCCCTCGGCGAGGGCTGGGACGTCACCGGTCAGACCTTCACCGGCGCCGAGATGGAGCGCTGGACGTACCAGCGCCCCTTCGAGCTGGTGGAGTTCCCGAGCGCAAGCGAGGGAACCAATGGGCACAGCCCGGCCGAAGCCCACTTCGTGGTCAACGCCGAGTACGTCACCACCGAGGACGGCACGGGTCTGGTCCACCAGTCCCCCGCCTTCGGTGAGGACGACCTCAAGGTCTGCCGCGCCTACGGTCTGCCGGTCGTGAACCCGGTCCGCCCCGACGGCACCTTCGAGGAGGACGTCCCCCTCGTCGGCGGCGTCTTCTTCAAGAAGGCCGACGAGAAGCTCACCGAGGACCTCGACAGCCGCGGCCTGCTCTTCAAGCACATCCCGTACGAGCACAGCTACCCGCACTGCTGGCGCTGCCACACCGCGCTGCTCTACTACGCCCAGCCGTCCTGGTACATCCGCACCACGGCGCTCAAGGACCGTCTCCTCGCGGAGAACGAGGGCACCCACTGGTTCCCGGACACCGTCAAGCACGGCCGGTACGGCGACTGGCTGAACAACAACATCGACTGGGCGCTGTCCCGCAACCGCTACTGGGGCACCCCGCTGCCCATCTGGCGCTGCGAGGACGACCACCTCACCTGCGCCGGATCCCTCGCGGAGCTGACCGAGCTGACCGGCACGGACCAGTCGGGCCTGGACCCGCACCGCCCGTTCATCGACGACGTCACCTTCCCCTGCCCGCAGGACGGCTGCGGAAAGACGGCCACGCGCGTGCCCGAGGTCATCGACGCCTGGTACGACTCGGGCTCGATGCCGTTCGCGCAGTGGGGCTACCCGTACAAGAACAAGGAGCTGTTCGAGGCCCGCTACCCGGCACAGTTCATCTGCGAGGCCATCGACCAGACCCGCGGCTGGTTCTACACGCTGATGGCGGTCGGCACGCTCGTCTTCGACAAGTCGTCGTACGAGAACGTCGTCTGCCTCGGTCACATCCTGGCCGAGGACGGCCGCAAGATGTCCAAGCACCTGGGCAACACCCTGGAGCCGATCCCGCTCATGGACCGGCACGGCGCCGACGCCGTCCGCTGGTTCATGGCGGCCGGCGGCTCCCCGTGGGCGGCCCGCCGCGTGGGCCACGGCACGATCCAGGAGGTCGTCCGCAAGACGCTCCTGACGTACTGGAACACGGTCGCCTTCCAGGCCCTCTACGCCCGTACGACGGGCTGGGCCCCGTCCGGGGCGGACCCGGCCCCGGCCGACCGCCCGGTCCTGGACCGCTGGCTGCTGTCCGAACTGCACGCCCTCACCGACCAGGTCACCAAGGCCCTGGACGCCTACGACACCCAGCGCGCCGGCAAGCTGCTGTCCGCGTTCGTCGACGACCTGTCCAACTGGTACGTGCGCCGCTCCCGCCGCCGCTTCTGGCAGGGCGACAAGGCGGCGCTGCGCACGCTGCACGAGGTCGTCGAGACGGTCACGCAGCTGATGTCGCCGCTGACCCCGTTCATCACCGAGCGGGTGTGGCAGGACCTGATCGTCCCGGTCACGCCGGGCGCCCCGGAGTCGGTCCACCTGTCCTCCTGGCCGGAGGCGGACCTCGGCGCCATCGACCCGGAGCTGTCGAAGCAGATGGTGCTGGTGCGCCGGCTGGTGGAGCTCGGCCGGGCCACGCGCGCGGAGTCGGGCGTCAAGACGCGTCAGCCGCTGTCCCGCGCGCTGATCGCGGCGGCGGGCTTCGACGCCCTGGACCCCGAACTGCGCACGCAGATCACGGAGGAGCTCAACGTCGAGTCCCTGGCGACGCTGAGCGAGGTCGGCGGGAGCCTGGTCGACACCACGGCGAAGGCCAACTTCCGTGCGCTGGGCAAGCGGTTCGGCAAGCGCGTCCAGGACGTGGCCAAGGCCGTCGCCGGCGCGGACGCGGCCGCCCTGTCCCTGGCCCTGCGCGAGGGCACGGCGTCGGTCGAGGTCGACGGCGAGACCATCACGCTGGCCCCCGACGAGGTCATCATCACGGAGACCCCGCGCGAGGGCTGGTCGGTGGCATCCGACGCCGGGGCGACGGTCGCCCTGGACCTGGAGATCACGGAGGAGCTGCGTCGTGCGGGTCTGGCCCGGGACGCGATCCGCCTGATCCAGGAGGCCCGCAAGAACAGCGGCCTCGACGTGGCCGACCGCATCGCGCTGCGCTGGACGGCCACGGACCAGGCGACGGCAGAGGCCCTCACCGACCACGCCGGCCTGATCGCCGACGAGGTCCTCGCCACCGACTTCGCCGGCGGCGAGGCGGACGGCACCTACGGCGAGCCCTTCACCGACGAAGGTCTGTCCCTGACGTTCCGACTGCGCAAGGCGTAACGCTCAGGCCGAAGGCCCGTACCCACCAAAGATCTTGGTGGGTACGGGCCTTCGGCGTTGCGTGCGCACGCACGCGAACGTGTACGCACGAACGCGATGTCGCAGAGGCGAACGCGTGTGGCAAAAGGGCGAGGCCCCGGGTGGGAACCCGGGGCCTCGCCCTGAACGCTGCCGACGTCTATGCCGTACTACCGGCCATCAGGCCGTCAGTTGTCGTCCTCGTCGATCAGGAAGCCCCGCATCGGCGAGGGCGCCTGACCCATCGGGGACGGGCCCTGCGGGCGCACCGGCGCCATCGGCTGGGTCATCGCCGGCGACATCTGCTGCTGACCGCCGTAGGACGGACCGGACGGCGACGGGCCGCCGCCCATCGTCTGGTTGCCGCCACCGTAGGACGGGGCGCTCGCGCCGGCCGGAGCCATGGAAGGCGCCGGGGACGGCGGGAGGGACGCGGTCGCCGGAGTGCGCGGCGGGGCCAGCGAGTCGTCGGCCTGGGTCTCCAGCTGACGCAGCTGCGACTCCAGGTACGACTTCAGGCGCGTGCGGTACTCGCGCTCGAAGCCGCGCAGGTCCTCGACCTTGCGCTCCAGCGTGGCGCGGGCGGACTCCAGGGAGCCCATCGCGACGCGGTGCTTCTCCTGCGCGTCCCGCTCCAGGGCGTCCGCCTTGGCACGGGCGTCACGCTCCAGACCCTCGGCACGCGAACGGGCCTCGCCGACGATCTTGTTGGCCTCGGAACGGGCCTCCGCGATCGCCTGGTCGGCGGTCTGCTGGGCCAGCGAGAGGACACGAGCGGCGCTGTCGCCACCGGGACCCTGCTGACCGGGGCCGCCCATCGGACCGCCCATGGGGCCGGGGCCGCCCATCGGGCCGCCCATCTGCTGCTGCATCGGGGGCTGGCCCATCGGACCCGGACCCTGGCCCATCGGACCGGGACCCTGGGGTCCACCCTGACCACCGGGACCGGCGGGCAGCTGCGGGGCACCGCTCGGCAGCTGGGGCGGACCACCCATGGGGCCACCCATCTGCTGCTGCGGCGGGCCCGATATGCCGGCGGGTACGGGACCACCGGGACCCCGCATGCCCTGCTGCTGGTGCTGCGGTGGCTGTTGCTGATCCTGCTGCTCCGGCGGTTTGCGCATGTTCTGCTGGTTCTGCGCGGCAGCACGCGTGGCCGCGGCCAGCTTGGCGCGCAGGTCCTCGTTCTCGCGGAGCAGGCGGGTCAGTTCGGCTTCGACCTCATCGAGGAAGGCATCGACCTCGTCCTCGTCATAGCCTTCTCGGAGGCGGACGGTCGTGAACTGCTTGTTCCGCACGTCCTCGGGGGTCAACGGCATCTCTTCACCTCAACGTAGTCGTCGGCATTCGGCAAGACCGTAGTTCACATCGCTCACAGCCGGCTCACGATCGAGATCAGGATGTAGACGATGATCATCAGTACGAAGAAGGACAGGTCGAGCGCCACGCCCCCGAGACGCAGCGGCGGAATGAACCGCCGCAGAAGCTTGAGCGGTGGATCAGTGACAGTGTAGGTGGCCTCCAGAACGACCACCATCGCCTTGCCGGGTTGCCATGAGCGGGCGAACTGGAAGACATAGTCCATGACCAACCGGAAGATGAGCACGATGAGAAAGCACATCAGCGCGATGTAGACGACATCCAGAACCACGCTCATGACCTCTTGCTTCCCTCTCCCCTGTGCCCTGCTCGGTACTGCTGTTTCCGGTGGTGCGTCTCAGCTCTGGTTGAAGAACCCGCCCTCTGCGATGCGGGCCTTGTCCTCCGCCGTGACATCGACGTTAGCAGGCGACAACAGGAACACCTTCTGCGTCACCCGCTCGATACTGCCGTGAAGACCAAACACCAAACCGGCCGCAAAGTCGACAAGTCGCTTCGCATCTGTGTCATCCATCTCAGTCAGATTCATGATCACCGGGGTGCCTTCACGGAAGTGTTCCCCGATGGTACGGGCCTCGTTGTAGGTCCGCGGGTGAAGTGTGGTGATCCGGTAAGGCTCTCGTTCCGACACGACCTTGGGCATGATCACCGGTGCGTTCTTCTCCAGATTTGCGCGTTCTTGTGTGATGGATGCCACGGGCGCGATGCGCGCCGGGCGGCTGGATTCCGCGGGGAGCGAAGCGGAACGGGCGACCGGTTCGCGAGGCGCGGGCGGCTGTACGACTCGTACCTCTTCGTCCCTTTGGGACTGATGTGAGACGTGCGGCTGATGGGACGGCTCGTGCCGCCGGTGGTCCCGCTCGGGCTCCGGGTCCAGCTCGGGTTCGAAGTCGTCGTCGGGGTCGAATCCGCGGCCGTCGTACCCATCGTCCTCCACGAGGCCGAGGTAGACCGCCATCTTGCGCATCGCGCCGGCCATGCTCTGAGTCCTCCGCTCTGTGGTGGATCGGCTGACGACTTCCAAGTGCCCGCGATCCACGTGGTCCTTGAATCCGCCTATCGGCGGCAATGACCATATTTTCTGCTGTGGTCCGACTTCTTGGCGACGTTACCCGAGCCTGGGGCGGACTCCGAGTACCGCGCTGCCGACGCGCACATGTGTCGCTCCGGCCGTCACGGCCTGTTCGAGGTCCGTACTCATCCCTGCCGAGACCATGGTGGCAGCCGGATGACTCCGGCGCAGGTCGGTCGACAAATCCATCAACCGCTCGAAGGCGGCCTGTTCGCGGCCCGCGTACTCCCCGGTGAGCGGCGCGACGGTCATCAGTCCGTCGAGCCGGAGCCCGGGCGCGCCGGCCACGAGACCGGCCAACTCCCCGATGCCGCCGGGTCCGACACCGCCGCGCTCGCCCCGGCCGCTCTCACCGGCGTCGAGTGCGACCTGGATCAGGCATCCCAGTTCGCGCCCGGACCGGACGGCCTCCTTCGACAGAGCGGCAACGAGCTTGGAACGATCGACGGACTGCACGAAATTCGCGTAACCGACCACCGATCGCACCTTGTTGGTCTGGAGTTGACCCACGAAGTGCCAGGTGAGGGGCAGATCCGAGCAGGCCTCGGCCTTGGGGGCCGCGTCCTGGTCGCGGTTCTCGGCGACGTGCCGCACGCCGAGTTCCGCGAGGATCCGCACATCGCTCGCGGGGTAGGTCTTGGTGACCACGATCAGGGTCACCTCGTCGCGTGATCGCCCCGCGGCGGCGCACGCCTCGGCGATACGCCGTTCCACCTTCGCCAGATTCGCGGCGAGTTCGTCTTTGCGGTCCGTCATGCCCTATCAGTCCAGCCACACATAACCCGCGAGCCGACCGGTGGTGCGGTCGCGGCGGTATGAGAAGTGATCGCGTGACTCCAGCGTGCACACCGGCGACTGCTCCCGGTCGCGCACCCCGAGCCGTTCGAGCTGGGCGTGCACCCCGGCGCTCACGTCGACCGCCGGTGTGCCCCAACCGGTCTCGGCGTACGCCGCCGGCTCGATGGCGGACACCTCGGCGCGCATCGCCTCGGGCACCTCGTAACACCGGCCGCAGACGCTGGGCCCGGTGCGGGCGACGATCCGGGAGGGCTGGGCGCCCAGTTCCGTCATCGCGCGCAACGCGGCCGGGACGACTCCGGCGATCATGCCGGGCCGGCCCGCGTGGGCCGCGGCGGCGACTCCGGCGACGGGGTCGGCGAGCAACACCGGCACGCAGTCGGCGGTCAGCACGGCGAGGGCGAGCCCCCGCCGCGTGGTGACGATCGCGTCGACCGACGACATCGCGGTGGAAGATCCCCACGGCCCGTCCACCACCGCCACGTCGGCCCCGTGCACCTGGTTCATCCAGACCACCCGGTCCGGCTCGACGCCCAGGGACTTGGCGGCCAGCTCCCGGTTGGTACGTACGGCGTCGGGATCGTCACCGACCGCTCCGCCGAGGTTGAGCTCCTCATACGGAGCGGCGCTCACCCCGCCCCACCGGTCGGTGAAGCCGAAGTGCGCGCCGCTCGCGCTTTCGCGCTGTCCTATCACGACTGAAGGATCACTTGAGAAAGTCCGGTACGTCCAGTTCCTCGGCCGCGCTGTCCGAGTAGGTCCGCGGCGCCGGCGGGACCGGCGGGGCGACCGGGATGTCCTTGACCGGCTCCGGCGCGGGCTCCGGGTCCTCCTTCGGGGTCACGCTGCCGAGTGATCCGAAGGACGGCCGGCCTTCGGTCTGCCGGACCGGGGCCGGCTCCTCGCGCTTGGCCGAGGACGAGCCGAGGACATTGTCCCGCTTGGCCGGCGGCTGGCCGCCGTCGAAGCCGGCCGCGATCACGGTGACCCGGACCTCGTCACCGAGGGCGTCGTCGATCACCGCGCCGAAGATGATGTTGGCCTCGGGGTGGGCGGCCTCGCTCACCAGCTGGGCGGCCTCATTGATCTCGAACAGGCCGAGGTCGGAGCCACCGGAGATGGACAGGAGCACGCCGCGGGCGCCGTCGATGGACGCCTCCAGCAGCGGCGAGGAGATCGCCATCTCCGCGGCGGCCACCGCGCGGTCGTCGCCGCGGGCCGAGCCGATGCCCATCAGGGCCGAGCCGGCCTCCGACATGACCGACTTGACGTCGGCGAAGTCGAGGTTGATCAGGCCCGGGGTGGTGATGAGGTCGGTGATGCCCTGGACACCGGAGAGCAGGACCTGGTCGGCCGACTTGAAGGCGTCCAGTACCGAGACCTGGCGGTCCGAGATGGACAGCAGCCGGTCGTTCGGGATGACGATGAGGGTGTCGACCTCTTCGCGGAGTTCGGCGATGCCGTCCTCGGCCTGGTTCGCGCGACGCCGTCCCTCGAAGGTGAACGGGCGCGTCACCACACCGATGGTGAGGGCGCCGAGCGAGCGGGCGATGTTGGCCACGACGGGCGCGCCGCCGGTGCCGGTGCCGCCGCCTTCACCGGCTGTCACGAAGACCATGTCGGCCCCCTTGAGGACCTCCTCGATCTCCTCGCGGTGGTCCTCGGCGGCCTTGCGGCCGACGGCCGGGTTGGCTCCGGCGCCGAGTCCGCGGGTGAGTTCACGGCCGACGTCCAGCTTGACGTCGGCGTCGCTCATCAACAGAGCTTGCGCGTCGGTGTTGATGGCGATGAACTCGACGCCCTTGAGACCGACCTCGATCATCCGGTTGATGGCATTGACACCACCGCCGCCGACACCGATGACTTTGATGACTGCGAGGTAGTTCTGCGGTGCTGCCACGTCGAAGGCCTCTCGCCTCGAGTTACGTGTCGACGGATCAGCGTGACGCCCTGCGCCCCGCGACCCGACGACTGATGCCGAATGGGACGGTCCGTATCGCCGACCCGAACCCTAACCCTGAAGTTTAGGGTTACCAGTGTGTCTGTTCCTTGGAGTCTTCTGAACAGGACACTAAGTCGACAAGTGGCGCACGTTCAACGAACACGCCGAACCTCCCGTTTTTCTTTTCACCCTATGTGATCAGCCGTAGCACTGCCCAACCAGGGTGCTGGCCTGCGCGGATGTGCGTCAACTCCGCGATGACGCGGGCGCGGTGGGGACACTCACATCGAAGTACCGCGCATCGGGCGAGGCTTTCATCAGAGCGGTGAGCGTACGGGCCTTCGCGGCACCCTTCTCGCTGCTTCCCCAGACCACCGTGCGGCCGTCCTTCAACTCCAGCGAGATGTCGTCGTAGGAACGGACCTTGACGGTCCGTGTGTCACTCGCGACGGCGGCCGGAACCGCGCGCGCGACGCCGACCGCCTCACGCACCAGCCGGGACTCGCCGAAGCGGCGCAGGCTCGCGGCGGCGGAGCTGGAGCGGGAGAGCGTCAATTCCAGTGCGGGGACGCCTTTCGGCGCCTCGGAAACCGTGGCGAAACGGACACCTTCGTCGTCCACTTCGACGAACTTTCCGCCCTTTTGAACAATCAGAACCGGAGTCCGCTCGACCACTTTCAGGTCGATTCCCCGAGGCCAGGATCGGACCACGTCAACCGCGTCAATTCGGGGCACTTTCCGGCGCAGGCGCGTCTCGATCGCATCGGTGTCGACGGAAATCAGCGGCTTCCCGAGCGGAACCTCGGCGGCCGCCTCGACCTGAACCGGTGTCAGGACCCGGGTGCCGGACACGGAGACGTGCTCCGCGCGCAGCCAGTCGGAGCCGTAGAACAGCCAGACCGTCGGGATGCCGAGGAAGACCAGGGCGAGGCCCAGGAGGACGAGCGCGCGGATCCTGGCCCGCCTCGAGCGAAGGCGGGGCGGCGGGCCGGACGACTCCTGCTGGCGTGCACCGCGCTCGGCGGTGGTCGATCCGGCCACGCTCCCCTGCCTTCCCGTCATACGGTCCTATCGGTGTGCACGGCTGGCGGCGATCGCCTCGTACACCATGCCGACGAGCAGTTCGTCGGCGTCCCTGCGGCCGAACTCGGCCGCGGCGCGGGACATCTGGTACAGCCGGTGCGGGTCGGCGAGCACGGGCAGGACGTTCTGCTGGACCCACTCGGGGGTCAGCTCCGCGTCGTCGACCAGCAGTCCGCCGCCGGCCTTGACCACCGGCTGGGCGTTGAGCCGCTGTTCGCCATTGCCGATGGGCAGCGGGACATAGGCGGCCGGGAGCCCGACGGCGGAGAGTTCGGCGACGGTCATCGCGCCCGCGCGGCAGAGCATCATGTCGGCCGCGGCGTACGCGAGGTCCATCCGGTCCAGGTAACTTACCGGGATGTAGGGGGGCATCCCCGGCATCTGCTGGACGTGCGGCAGTTCGTTCTTCGGGCCGACGGCGTGCAGGATCTGGATTCCGGCCTGCTGGAGCCAGGGCGCGACCTGCTGGACGACCTCGTTCAGGCGGCGGGCGCCCTGGGAGCCGCCGGTGACCAGCAGCGTGGGCAGGTTCGGGTCGAGCCCGAACGCGGCCCGGGCCTCGGGGCGTACGGCGGCCCGGTCGAGGGTGGCGATAGAGCGGCGCAGCGGGATGCCGATGTAACGGGCGCCCCGCAGCTTGCTGTCGGGCGTGGAGACGGCGACCTGGCTGGCGTAGCGCGAGCCGATCTTGTTGGCCAGGCCCGGGCGGGCGTTGGCCTCGTGGATCACGATCGGCACGCCCAGGCGCTTGGCCGCGAGGTAGCCGGGCAGGGCGACGTAGCCGCCGAAGCCGACCACGGCGTCCGCCTTGGTGCGTTCCAGGATCTGCTCCGTCGCCTTGATCGTGCCGCGCAGCCGGCCCGGGACGGTGATCAGTTCCGGGGTGGGCTTGCGCGGCAGCGGAACGGCCGGGATCAGCGCGAGTTCGTACCCGCGCTCGGGTACGAGACGGGTCTCGAGGCCGCGCTCCGTGCCCAGGGCCGTGATGCCCACGCTCGGGTCCTGCCTGCGCAGGGCGTCCGCGAGGGCGAGCGCGGGCTCGATGTGGCCCGCGGTTCCTCCGCCGGCGAGTACGACATGCACCGAAATTCACCGCTCTCCGGACGAGCGTGCCGCCGAGGCACGCCGTCGCATCGTGTTCCATCTCCGGGAGACTCCGGCCGGCCTGCCCGACCGAGCGGTGCCCCCCGCCCCCCGCTTTCTACCAAAGCGGGGTTGTCGCATCGCAAGCGCCATCCGCGCAGCGGGGTCGTCACGCGCGAAGGCGATCAGCAACCCGATGGCGAACATGGTCGGCAGCAGGGCGGATCCTCCGTAGGAGAACAGCGGGAGGGGGACGCCGGCGATCGGCAACAGACCGAGCACCGCACCGATGTTGATCACGGCCTGGGCCGTGATCCAGGTGGTCACGCCTCCCGCGGCATACCTCACGAACGGATCTTCCGTGCGTCCGGCCACGCGGATACCCGCATAGCCTAGAGCCGCGAAGAGGGCGAGTACCGACAGCGTCCCCGCCAGACCCAGTTCCTCACCGGTGACGGCGAAGATGAAGTCGGTGTGAGCTTCGGGGAGTTGACCCCATTTCTCCACACTCGCACCCAGTCCGGACCCGAAGATCCCGCCCGAGGCGAGGGCGTAGATCCCGTGCACGGCCTGCCAGCAGTCGACGGGCCCCGACTGGGGCTCGGTGGCGCCCAGGCACTGCAGGCGGGCCATGCGGTTGGGGCTGGTCTTGATGAGGATCAGGCCGAGGACGGCGGCGATCGACAGCACCCCGGCGAACAGCCGCGTGGGGGCGCCGGCCAGCCACAGCAGGCCGAACAGGATGGCCGTGAGGATGATCGCCGTGCCCATGTCGCCGCCGATCATGATCAGACCGAGCAGCATGAAGGCGGCCGGCACCAGCGGCACGAGCATGTGCTTCCACTGGGTCAGCAGCCTCCTGTCCTGTTTGCGGGCGAGCAGGTCGGCGCCCCACAGCACGAGGGCGAGCTTGCCGAACTCGCTGGGCTGGATCTGGAAGGAGCCACCGAGGGCGATCCAGTTCTGGTTGCCGTTGACCGACACTCCTATGCCGGGGACCTGCACCAGGGTCATGAGGAAGACGGCGCCCGCGAGGATGGGGTAGGCGAGTGCCCGGTGCAGTTTCACCGGCATCCGCGAGGCCGCCAGCAGCAGAACGGTGCCGATGCCCGCGGCGAGCAACTGCTTGCGGAAGAAGTACGAACCGGGCAGCGACATCTGCAGCGCGGTGATCTGGGAGGCCGAGTAGACCATCACCAGCCCCAGCACGGTGATCAGCGCACTGCCGCCGAGGATCAGGTAGTAGGCGGTCAGCGGCCGGTCCCAGCCCCTGCGCACGCGGGTGTAGAGGCCGAGGACGCCGTTCTCACGGGCGTTCCGCGGCGCCACGGGGCGTTTGGGGGCGCGGGGGGTCGGGGGCCGTCCGGTGCGGCTGGTGGGCATCGCCGCTCACCCTGCCGTGCCGGAGGGGGACAACGCGCGGTGCACGCCCCCAGGCCGCTCGGGCACCAGCCACATCCGTGTCACGCGTCCCTCCCAGGTTCGCCCGGCGCGCCGCCGGGCGAGGCGGACCCGGGTCAGCCGTCGGCGGAGCCGAGCTCACGAACGGCGTCCGCGAAAGCGTCCCCGCGCTTGTTGTAGTTGGCGAACATGTCCATGGAGGCACAGGCCGGAGCCAGCAGCACCGTGTCGCCCGGGTGAGCGAGTTGCCGCGCCTCCTGAACCGCCGCGCGCATCGCCCCAGTGTCGGTCCGGTCGAGGTCGACGACGGGTACCTGCGGGGCGTGTCGCGCGAGGGCTTCCCGGATGAGCGCGCGGTCCGCGCCGATCAGCACGGCACCCCGCAGCCGCTTCGCCGACTTGGCGACCAGTTCGTCGAAGGTCGCGCCCTTCGCGAGTCCGCCCGCGATCCACACGATCGACTCGTACGCCGCCAACGAGGCTTCCGCCGCATGCGTGTTGGTGGCTTTGGAGTCGTCGACCCAGACGACCCCGTCCACGTCCGCCACGTGCGCGATGCGGTGGGCGTCCGGGGTGAACGCCCGCAGGCCGTCCCGTACGGCCCTGGCGGGCACGCCGTAGGCGCGGGCGAGGGCCGCGGCGGCGAGGGCGTTGGCGATGTTGTGCGGGGCCGGCGGATCGACGTCGGCGACCTCGGCGAGCTCCTGGGCGTTCTTCTGCCGGTTCTCGACGAAGGCGCGGTCGACCAGGATGCCTTCCACGACGCCGAGTTGGGACGGGCCGGGGGTGCCGAGGGTGAAGCCGACGGCCCGGCAGCCCTCCTCGACGTCGGCCCGGCGGACCAGGTCCTCGGTGGCCTTGTCGGCCACGTTGTAGACGCAGGCGACGCGATTGCCCTCGTAGATGCGGCCCTTGTCGGCGGCGTAGGCCTCCATGGAGCCGTGCCAGTCGAGGTGGTCCGGGGCGAGGTTCAGCACGACGGCCGAGTGGGCGCGCAGGGAGGGCGCCCAGTGCAGCTGGTAGCTGGAGAGCTCCACGGCCAGCACGTCGTACCGCTCGTCGCCGAGGACCGCGTCCAGCAGGGAGACGCCGATGTTGCCGACGGCGGCCGTGCGCAGGCCCGCCGCCTTCAGGATCGAGGCCAGCATCTGCACGGTGGTGGTCTTGCCGTTGGTGCCGGTGACGGCGAGCCAGGGGGCGGCGTCGGGGCCGCGCAGGCGCCAGGCCAGTTCGACGTCGCCCCAGACGGGGACCCCCGCCTGCCGTGCCGCCGCGAACAGCGGCTTGTCCGGCATCCAGCCGGGCGCGGTGACGATGAGCTCGGTGCCCTCGGGCAGAGTGCCGCCGTCACCGAGGCGCACGGTGATGCCGAGCGCCTCCAGCTCGGCCGCCTGCGCCCGCGCGCGCTCGTCGGCGCCGTCGTTGACGACGGTGACCCTCGCGCCGAGCCCGTGCAGCACCTTGGCCGCCGGGACGCCCGAGACGCCGAGTCCGGCGACGGTGACGTGCTTGCCCTGGAAGTCGAAGGGCTCCGAGGAGGTCACTTGTCCGCTGCCCATCCCGCATAGAAGAGGCCGAGTCCGACGATCACACAAATGCCCTGGATGATCCAGAAGCGGACCACCACGAGCACTTCGGACCAGCCCTTGAGTTCGAAGTGGTGCTGGAGTGGCGCCATCCGGAAGACACGCTTTCCGGTGAGCCGGAAGGAACCGACCTGGATGACCACGGACATGGTGATCAGGACGAAGAGGCCGCCGAGGATGGCGAGCAGCAGCTCGGTGCGCGAGCAGATCGCGAGGCCGGCGAGCACACCGCCGAGCGCCAGCGAACCGGTGTCGCCCATGAAGATCTTGGCCGGCGAGGTGTTCCACCACAGGAAGCCGAGGCAGGCACCCATCAGCGCGGAGGCGACCACCGCCAGGTCGAGGGGGTCCCGTACCTCGTAGCAGGCGCCCGGGTTGGTCAGGGTCTGCGCGTTGGCGCAGGACTCCTGGAACTGCCAGACGCCGATGAACGTGTAGGCGCCGAAGACGAGCACCGAGGCGCCGGTGGCGAGACCGTCCAGACCGTCGGTGAGGTTCACGCCGTTGGACATCGCCAGGATCATGAACAGCGCCCAGACCACGAACAGCACGGGGCCGATCGTCCAGCCGAAGTCCGTGATGAACGACAGCTTCGTGGACGCCGGGGTGTTGCCGCGGTTGTCCGCGAACTGCAGCGAGAGCACCGCGAAGGTGATGCCCACGATCAGCTGGCCGGCCATCTTGGCCTTGGCCCGCAGGCCGAGCGAACGCCGCTTGACGATCTTGATGTAGTCGTCGAGGAAACCGACCAGGCCCATGCCCACCATCAGGCCGAGCACCAGCAGACCCGAGAAGGTCGGCGCCGCGTCGGCCTCCGGGTCCACATAGCCCGTGATCACCTTGGCCAGGAAGTACGCGGCGACCGTCGCGAAGATGAAGGCGATACCGCCCATGGTCGGCGTACCGCGCTTGCTGGCGTGCTCGCGCGGGCCGTCGTCGCGGATGTACTGGCCGTAACCCTTGCGCGCGAGCAGCTTGATCAGCAGCGGGGTGCCGACCAGCGTGAGAAAGAGACCAATGACTCCTGCGAACAGGATCTGCTTCATCATCGGGCGGAAACCTCACCCTCGGCACCGGTCTCGAGCAGCGCCTGCGCCACGTTCTCGAGCCCGACCGAACGGGACGCCTTCACGAGCACGACGTCCCCCGGGCGCAGCTCGCTGCGCAACAGGTCGACCGCCGCCTGTGCGTCGGACACGTGCACCGACTCCTCACCCCACGAACCCTCGTTATATGCGCCCAGTTGCAGCCAGGCGGCTTCCCTGCCACCGACCGCGACGAGCTTGCTGACGTTGAGCCGGACGGCGAGCCGTCCGACCGCGTCGTGCTCGGCGAGAGCCTCGTCCCCGAGCTCGGCCATCTTGCCGAGCACCGCCCACGTACGACGCCCCTTGCCGATGGCCACGAGCGCGCGCAGCGCGGCCTTCATGGACTCGGGGTTCGCGTTGTAGGCGTCGTTGACGACCGTCACGCCGTCCGGGCGCTCGGTGACCTCCATCCGCCAGCGGGAGAGGGAGCCCGCCTCGGAGAGCGCCACGGCGATCTCGTCAGCGGACATGCCCAACTCGTGGGCGACGGCGGCCGCGGCGAGCGCGTTCGACACGTGGTGCTCACCGTACAGGCGCATGGTCACATCACTTGCACCGGAGGGTGTGTGAAGCCTGAACGAGGGCTGTCCGGTGTCCGTGAGTCGCACGTTCTCGGCACGAACGTCCGCTTCGCCGGACTCTCCGAAAAAGAGCACCTTCGCCTTCGTACGGGAGGCCATGGCCCGCACGTAGGGGTCGTCGGCGTTGAGGATCGCGGTGCCGCCGTCGGCCTCGGCGGGGAGGGCCTCGACGAGTTCGCCCTTGGCCTGCGCGATCTGCTCGCGACCGCCGAACTCGCCGATGTGGGCGCTGCCGACGTTGAGGACGAGACCGACCCTGGGGGGTGTCAGGCCGGTGAGGTAGCGGATGTGCCCGATGCCGCGGGCGCCCATCTCCAGGACGAGGAACCTGGTCTCCTCGGTGGCGCTGAGCGCGGTCAGCGGCAGCCCGATCTCGTTGTTGAGCGAGCCGGGCGTGAACACCGTGGGGGCCTTGCGCTGCAGCACCTGCGCGATGAGGTCCTTGGTGCTGGTCTTGCCCGCCGAGCCGGTGAGGGCGACGAGGGTGGCACCGAGACGTCGTACGACGTGCCGCGCGAGGGCGCCGAGCGCGCTCTGGACGTCGTCCACGACGATCGCGGGCACGCCGACCGGCCGGGTGCCGAGCACGGCCGCCGCTCCGGACTCGACGACCGCCGCCGCGAAGTCGTGGCCGTCCACGCGCTCCCCGGCGAAGGCGACGAAGAGGCTGCCGGGCACCGCCTCCCGGGAGTCCCGGACGACCGGTCCGGTGACCTGGACGGACGGATCCGGTATGTCGTGCGTCTGCCCGCCGACGACTTCTGCGATCTCGGCGAGGGAGAGGGCGATCACAAGTTCATCCCCTGGGTCTTCTGGATTTTCATCCCTGGGTCTTCTGGATGGCTTCGCGGAGCACCTGGCGGTCGTCGAAGGGACGGACCACCCCGGCGATGTCCTGGCCCTGCTCGTGGCCCTTGCCCGCGACCAGCACGGTGTCGCCGGGTTCGGCTCGGGCGACGGCCGCGGCGATCGCGGCGGCCCGGTCCTCGAAGACCTGCACCTCGCCGCGCTCGTGCGACGGCACGGACGCCGCGCCCTGGAGCATCGTGGCGAGGATCGCGAGGGGGTCCTCGGAGCGGGGGTTGTCGGAGGTCAGTGTGGCGGTGTCGGCGAGCCGCGCCGCGGCGGCGCCCATGGGCTCGCGCTTGGTCTTGTCCCGGTCACCACCGCAGCCGAGGACGATGTGCAGCCTGCCCTCGGTGACCTTGCGCAGGGCGCGCAGCACCGACTCGACGGCGTCGGTCTTGTGCGCGTAGTCCACGACCGCCAGGTAGGGCTGCCCGGCGTCCACGCGCTCCAGGCGGCCCGGGACGCCGGGGACGGCGGCGACACCGTCGGCGGCGGCCTGCGGGTCGAGGCCGGCGACGGCGAGGGCGACGATGGCGGCCAGGGTGTTGGCCACGTTGAAGGGCCCGGGCAGCGGCGAGGTGGCGTCGATCCGCTCGCCCTTGGGGCCGACGACGGTGAACGTCGAGTCCAGCCGGCCGACCTGGACGTCCTCGGCACGCCAGTCGGCGTCGGGGTGGCCCTCGGCGGAGTAGGTGACGACCGGGACGGTGGCCTCCTTCGCCAGCCTGCGGCCGTACTCGTCGTCGACGTTGACCACGCCGAGCTTGCCCCGTTTCGGGGTGAACAGCTGCGCCTTCGCCTGGAAGTAGTCCTCCATGTCGGAGTGGAACTCCATGTGCTCCGGGCTGAGGTTGGTGAAGACGCCGATGTCGAAGACGCAGCCGTCGACCCGGCCGAGCACCAGGGCGTGGCTGGAGACCTCCATGGCGACCGCGTCGACGCCGCGTTCGCGCATGACGGCGAACAGGGCCTGGAGGTCGGTGGCCTCGGGGGTGGTGCGCTCGGACTTGATGCGCTCGTCGCCGATGCGCATCTCGACCGTGCCGATCAGGCCGGTGGACCTGACCGTCTTCAGGCCGCCCTCGACGAGATAGGCGGTGGTGGTCTTGCCGGAGGTGCCGGTGATGCCGATCTGCAGCAGGTCCCGGCCGGGGTGGCCGTAGATCGTGGCGGCCAGCTCGCCCATCCGCCCGCGCGGGTCGTCGACGACCAGGACCGGCAGACCGGACGCGGCGGAGCGCTCGGCGCCGGTGGGGTCGGTCAGCACGGCGGCCGCGCCGAGGCCCGCGGCCTGGTTGACGAAGTCGGCGCCGTGCAGCCGGGCACCGGGGAGGGCGGCGTACAGGTCGCCGGGGCGCACGGCACGGGAGTCATGGGTGATGCCCGTGACCCCCGGGGAGCTGTCCGGCGCGGAAGCACCCAGCTGATCGGCGAGTTCCGCGAGGGGTGTGGCGGAGACCTGCGCCGGCCTGGGCGGCCCGGGGTATGTCACGGGATGGCCCTTCTGGGTGGTTTGGGACTGATCAGCGTGTGGCACGGCGGTGAGCGTACCGGGCGTACCCGCCTCCGGGCGAAGTGAGGGGCTGGGGCTGCCCTGGTTACCGGGCTCGGGGGTGATCGTTGTCACGGAGGCGGTCCTGGTGGCTCGGTGGGGCTGGGTCTGATCAGGGTGCGTCGCGCTGGTCACTGCTTGAAGGAGACGGGCAGCTTCGCGGGTTTGGCGCCGGTCGGCGGGACCTGGAGGGACTTCAGCGCGAACTCCATGACCTTCTTGTAGACGGGTCCGCAGATCTGGCCGCCGAAGTAGCTGCCCTGGGTGGCGTTCTGAATGGCGCAGTAGACGGTGACGCGGGGCTGGTCGGCGGGCGCGAATCCGGCGAACGACGAGGTGTAGCCGTGGTACTTGCCGGTGGCCGGATCCACCCGGTTGGCGGTACCCGTCTTGCCCGCGACGCGGTAGCCGGGGATGCGCGCCTTGGTGCCGGTGCCCTCCTCGTCGTCCACGACGGACTCCAGCATCTGGGCGAGGGTCTTCGCCGTCTCGGCGCTGACGACCCGGTTCTTCGCGGGCTTCGGGGCGGGGGTGAAGCGCCCGTCGGGGCCCTTGGCGCCGCGCACGAGGGTGGGTTCGACACGGACGCCGCCGTTGGCGATGGTCGAGTACACGGAAGCCGCCTGCATGGCGTTGATGGAGACGCCCTGGCCGAAAGGGATCGTGTACTGCTGCGAGGTGGACCACTTGTCGGGCGGGGCGAGGATGCCCTTGGTCTCGCCGGGGAAGCCGAGCCCCGTGTGGCTGCCGAGGCCGAACTTGCGCAGGTAGTCGTAGAGGACCTTGTTGGCCTGCGCCTGGGTTGTGCCGAGCTGGCCGGTGGCGAGGATGGTGCCGATGTTGCTGGACTTGGCGAGGACGCCGTTCAGGGTCAGGTACCAGGTCGGGTGGTCGATGTCGTCCTTGAAGAGCCGGTCGCCGCGGTGCAGCCGGTTGGGCACCACCACGTGCGTCCCCGGTGTGGCGACGTTCTCCTGGAGGACGGCCGCCATCGACATGACCTTGGCGGTGGAGCCGGGCTCGAAGGCGTCCTGGAGGGCGGCGTTGCCGAGGGCGGCCGGGTCGGCGTCGGACAGGTCGTTCGGGTCGAAGCCGGGCGAGTTGGCCATGGCGAGGATCTGCCCGGTGCGGGTGTCCTGGACGATGACGTAGCCGCGGTCGGCCGCGGACTCCTTCACCTGGTCGCTGATGGCGTTCTGGGCGGCCCACTGGATGTCGCGGTCGATGGTGAGCTCGATGTCGCTGCCGGGGACGGCGGGTGTCTCGGTGGAGCCCGCGGTGGGCACGAGACGGCCCCCGGACTGCGCGTAGCGGATCTTGCCGTCCTTGCCGGCGAGCTGCTTGTTCAGCTGCAACTCGATGCCGCCGCCGGGCTTGCCCTCGGCGTTGACCCAGCCCAGTATCCCGGCGGCGAGGTCCCCGTTGGGGTACACACGCTTGCTGGTGGCGACGGAGAAGACGCCCGAGAGGACGTTCGGCGTGGACTTGTCCGTCTCCGCCTTCTTGGCGAGCGCCGACTTGAGGTCCTTGATCTGCTTCCAGACCTGCGGGGTCTGACGGGAGGCCAGTTTGACGTAGCGCAGGGCCGTGTTCTTCGGCCGCAGCTTCTCGACCAGGCTGTCCTGCTCCTGGCCGAGGATCGGCGCGAGGAGGGCGGCCGCCTGCTCCGGGCCGTCCTCGATCTTCAGCTGGCGGGGGGCGAACATCGTGGGGTCGGCGGTGATGTCGTAGGCGTCCTCACTGGTCGCGAGGGCCACTCCGGAGCGGTCGGTGATCTCGCCCCGGTCCGCGGCGAGGATCTGCCCGACGTAGCGGTTCTGCTCGGCCTTGGCGGCGTACGTGCTCGCGTCGACGGCCTGCACCTGGAACAGCCGTACGACGAAGGCGGTCAGGACCAGGGTGAGCGCGAGTCCGACCAGGCGCAGGCGGGGGCGGGGGCTGCCGAGCCTCAGCGGCTTGGGCGGCGCCGGGGGGCGGCCCTGCCCCGGCCGCCGGGCCGGACGGGCACCGGGGCCGGGACGGCGCCGGGCGTCGGGGCGAGCGGGCCTGGCGGGGGCGGGCACGCGGCGACGCGGCGGTTCCCTGTCGGACACTTCCGTCACCTGCCGGGGGTCGGGGTGGGGCCGTCGGTCATGGCCTCGGGGGCGAGGACCAGGGGCGTGTACACGGAGGTCTGCCCGGCACCGGTGGCCGCGCCGGGGACACCTTTGACGGTGCCGTCGGGATCGAGGAAGGCGGGATCGCCGCCGGGCACCATGCCGAGCTCGCGGGCGCGGCGCTGGAGGGCGTCGGGGGCGGAGTAGGCGTCGATGTCCCGCTGGAGGGCCTGCTCCTCGTCGGTGAGGCTCTTGGTCCCGCGCTGGAGGTCGTCGAGTTCGAACGCGCCTTCACTGAGGGCCGAGTTCAGCACGAGCAGGCAGATGAGACCGCCGCCGAGCAGGAGGACGACCAGGAGGACGAAGGGCGTGCGGGCCGCCTGCCCCTGGCCGGTCGGGAGGAGCCGCGCGAGGCGGGCCGCCCTCCCCTTCAGTTCGGGTTTGCCGCTCACGCACGCTCCCTCGGTCCGGCCTGCACACGCCTCACTCGACGTCCTCCCTGATGCGCTGGGCCCCGCGCAGCCGCGCCGGTGCCGCCCGTCGGTTCTCGGCGATCTCCTCTTCCGTGGGGAGTTCGGCACCGCGCGTGAGCAGCTTGAGCCTCGGCTGGTAGCGCTCGGGGACGACGGGCAGTCCGGGCGGCGCGGTGGTGGCCGCGCCCGCCGCGAAGACCTGCTTGACCAGCCGGTCCTCCAGCGAGTGGTACGACAGCACCGCGATCCGCCCGCCCACGTCGAGTGCCTTGACGGCGGCGGGGATCGCGCGCTCCAGCACGGAGAGCTCGCCGTTGACCTCGATGCGCAGGGCCTGGAAGGTGCGCTTGGCCGGGTTGCCGCCGGTGCGCTTGGCGGCCTGCGGCAGGGCGTCGCGGATCAGCTCCACCAGCCGCGCGCTGTTGCTGAACGGCTCCTTCGCCCGCTCGCGCACGATCGCGCTCACGATCCGCTTGGCCTGCTTCTCCTCGCCGTACGCCCGGAGGATCCGCACCAGTTCGCCCGGCGGGTAGGTGTTGAGGACCTCGGCGGCGCTGACGCCGGTCGTCTGGTCCATGCGCATGTCGAGCGGGGCGTCCTGGGCGTAGGCGAAGCCGCGTTCGGCCTCGTCGAGCTGCATGGAGGAGACGCCCAGGTCGAACAGGACGCCCTGCACGCGCGCGATGCCGAGCCGGTCGAGCACCTCGGGGAGCTCGTCGTAGACGGCGTGGACGAGGGTCGCGCGCTCGCCGTGGGGGGCGAGGCGCTCGCCGGACAGCCGCAGGGCCTCCTTGTCGCGGTCGAGCGCGACGAGCCGGACGCCGGGGAACCGCTCGAGGAGCGCCTCGCTGTGGCCGCCGAGGCCGAGGGTGCAGTCGGCGACCACGGCGTCCGGGCCCTCCAGGGCGGGTGCCAGCAGGTCCAGGCACCGCTGGAGCATCACCGGGACGTGTCGACTCTCGCTCAAGGGGCCCTCTCAGATCCGGCGCGGTCGTCCGCACCGCCGGGTCCCCGCCCGCTGGTGAACATGAGGCCCGCCGTCGCCGGAAGCGTCAGCCGACCGGGAGCGGGAGGAGGCCGAGCCGTGCGTACGCGCCGCGCACGCGGGGAGATCACCGGTCGTCGCCGGGGTCTTGTGAAGAACATCAGTCCAGCGGGGAGAGTCTCGCCTCCCGCTTCGCGTCACTTTAGTCCACCCTGTCGCCCGGTCAATCAACCGGCCTGCGCGTCGCCGCCGTTCACGCGGAGACCGGGGCACCACCCTTGTGGGTTACCTCACACACCTCACTCGACGGCATTCTTTGTTCACTTCCACAGGAGGCCTGGACAGGGTGTGACCAGTAACGTCATAGCTATGACGACTTCTGCATCGGTTCCCACAGGTTCGGAGAGCGCCATGAAGGCCGGCGGCACGGTCACCGACCGTCTCGTGGAGGCCAACGCCCGGTACGCGGACGCCTTCACGGACCCGGGGATGGACGCCCGGCCCGTGCTGCACGTCGCCGTCGTGGCCTGCATGGACGCCCGTCTCGACCTGCACGCGGCGCTCGGCCTGGAGCTGGGTGACTGCCACACGATCCGCAACGCGGGCGGTGTCGTCACCGACGACGTGATCCGCTCCCTCACCATCAGCCAGCGCAAGCTCGGCACCCGCAGCGTGGTGCTCATCCACCACACCGGCTGCGGCCTGGAGAGCCTCACCGAGGACTTCCGCAACGAGCTGGAGGCCGAGGTCGGCCAGCGTCCGGCGTGGGCCGTGGAGTCCTTCCGGGACGTCGACCAGGACGTGCGGCAGTCGATGCAGCGCGTGCGCACCTCGCCGTTCGTGCCGCACACCGACGACGTGCGCGGATTCGTGTTCGACGTGAAGACCGGCCTGCTGCGGGAGGTCGACCCGGTCGCCTGATGCCCGCCCGCCGACCCGGGCGCCGGGGGGCGCCCGCCCCGGAGGGCCACCCGCCGCAGCTGTCGAAAGCCTGTCAGTCGCGTGTTCGAATGATCGTAAGACCGACATATCGCGGCCAGTTGTCCACAGTCGAGTGACACGAATCGGTAACGGCAGCAAGAATGCGGGGGTGACGTCGCGCGGAACCATTCCCGCGGGGTGTCCGTGGTTGGGGTGGGCCGGCCCGCGTCATGCGGCGTCGGCCCGGGAAAATGGGGTATCCCGTGCTCCCCGGGAGCACGGGAAAGGCCGAGGAGGGCCGGGTGACGACCTATGACGATCGAGCGAGCCTCACTGATCTGACCGCCGTGGTGGAGCGCGTGCGGGAGTCGGTGGAAGGCGTGATCGAGGGCAAGCCCGAGGTCGTACGGCTCTCGCTGACCGTGCTGCTGGCCGAGGGACATCTGCTGATCGAGGACGTCCCGGGTGTCGGCAAGACGATGCTGGCCAAGGCGCTGGCTCGGTCCATCGACTGCTCGGTGCGGCGCATCCAGTTCACGCCGGACCTGCTGCCGTCGGACATCACCGGTGTGTCCATCTGGGACCAGCAGCGCCGCGACTTCGAGTTCAAGCCGGGCGCGATCTTCGCGCAGGTGGTGATCGGCGACGAGATCAACCGCGCCTCGCCCAAGACGCAGTCCGCGCTCCTGGAGTCCATGGAGGAGCGCCAGGTCACCATCGACGGCAAGACCTACGAGCTGCCCAGCCCCTTCATGGTGGTGGCGACGCAGAACCCGGTCGAGATGGAGGGCACCTACCCGCTGCCGGAGGCCCAGCGCGACCGCTTCATGGCCCGGGTCTCGGTCGGTTACCCGAGCGCCGAGGCCGAGCTGCAGATGCTGGACGTCCACGGCGGCGTCTCGCCGCTGGAGGACCTCCAGCCCGTGGCCCACGCGCACGAGATCCTCAAGCTGGTCGAGGCGGTGCGCGGGGTCCATGTCGCCGAGCCGATCCGGCGCTACGCGGTCGACCTGGTCGGCGCCACGCGCACGCACCCCGAGCTGAGACTGGGCGCCTCCCCGCGCGCCACGCTGCACCTGCTGCGCGCGGCGAAGGCGTCCGCCGCCCTCAGCGGCCGGGAGTACGCGCTGCCGGACGACGTGCAGGGCCTGGCCGTCGCCGTCCTGGCCCACCGTCTGCTGCCCACCGCCCAGGCCCAGCTCAACCGGCGCACCGCCGAGCAGGTCGTCGAGGAAATCCTGCAGCGCACGCCCGTACCGGCGGCGCCGCCGCAGCAGAGCGGCTTCGGCGGCCTCGGCCGTCCGGCGCCGGCGTATCCCCAGCAGCCGCCGCGGAGACTGTGATGACCACCGCGGGGACGGGGCACGCGGAAGCCGACCGGGGCGAGAAGGGCGGCATCCGCACCGCTCTGGCCGGTCTGACCACCCGCGGACGCTCCTTTCTGGCCGCCGGCGTCGCGGCCGCCGTCTGTTCGTACGTGCTCGGGCAGAGCGACCTGCTGCGCGTGGGGCTGCTGCTGGCGGTGCTGCCGCTGGTGTGCGCGGCGGTGCTGTACCGCACGCGCTACCGGGTCGCAGGCAGCCGCCGGCTCTCCCCCGCGCGCGTGCCCGCCGGCAGCGAGGCCAGGGTCCACCTGCGGATGGACAACGTCTCGCGACTGCCCACGGGCCTGCTGATGCTCCAGGACCGGGTGCCGTACGTGCTCGGCCCCCGGCCGCGTTTCGTGCTCGACCGGGTGGAGGCGGGGGGCCGGCGCGAGGTCTCCTACCGGGTCCGCTCCGACCTGCGCGGCCGTTACCCGCTGGGCCCGCTCCAGCTGCGCCTGACCGACCCGTTCGGCATGTGCGAGCTGACCCGCTCCTTCTCGGCGCACGACACCCTCACGGTCATCCCGCGGGTGGAGCCGCTGGCGCCGGTGCGCCTCAGCGGCGAGGCGAAGGGGTACGGCGACGGACGGCAGCGTTCGCTCGCGCTGGCCGGCGAGGACGACATGATCCCGCGCGGCTACCGCTACGGCGACGATCTGCGCCGCGTGCACTGGCGCTCCACCGCCCGCTACGGCGAGCTGATGGTGCGCCGCGAGGAGCAGCCCCAGCGCGCCCGCTGCACGGTGCTGCTGGACACCCGCGCCATCGCCTACCGGGGCGCGGGGCCGGACTCGGCCTTCGAGTGGGCCGTGTCGGGCGCCGCGTCCCTGCTGGTGCACATGCTCGAACGCGGCTACTCGGTACGGCTGCTGACGGACACCGGAAACGCGGTGCCCGGCGAGGGCGGGGACGGCTTCGCGGGCGCGAGCCAGGAGTCGGCCGACGCGGCCGGCCAGATGATGGACACCCTCGCGGTGATCGACCACTCGGACGGCGCGGGCCTGTCCCGGGCCTACGACGTGCTGCGCGGCGGGAACGAAGGGCTCCTCGTGGCCTTCCTCGGCGACCTGGACGAGGAGCAGGCGGCCGTGCTGGGCCGGATGCGGCAGCGCAGCCCGGGCGCGGTCGCCTTCCTGCTGGACAGCGACACCTGGCTGCGGGAACCGGGCGACGTGCCCAGCCCGTTGGACAGGAGCGGCGACCGGCTGCGCATGCTGCGCGAGGCGGGGTGGACGGCCCTGCGCGTACCGCAGGGCACCTCGGTGGACGAGTTGTGGCGCCAGGCGGACCGGGAGCGCAGTGGCCTGGCCGCCGCGAGCGGCGGGGAGGGACCGTGATGAGCGGGCGGGTACGACTGACGCTGGGGGCGTGGGCGGCCACGCTGATGGCCGCGTGTGCCCTGCTGCCTCTGGTCAGACCGGCCACGTGGATCGTGCAGGCGGCCTTCCTGCTGGCCCTGCAGTCGGGCGTGGGCGCCCTCGGCCGCAGGGTGCCGCTGCCCCGGCCGCTGACGGTGGCGGCGCAGGCCGTGGTCACCGTGATGCTGCTGACCTTCGTCTTCGCCCGGGGCCAGGCCCTGGCCGGGGTGATCCCGGGACCGCAGGCCGTCGACCGCTTCGCGCTCCTGTTCGAGCAGGGCGGTAACGACATCGCGCGGTACGCGATCCCGGCCCCCCTGGAGTCCGACGGCATCCGACTGATGCTCATCGGCGGGGTCCTGATCATCGGCCTGCTGGTGGACGCCCTCGCGGTGACCTTCCGCAGCGCCGCCCCGGCCGGGCTGCCCCTGCTCGCGCTGTACTCCGTGGCCGCGGGACTGTCCGACGGGGGCACGGACTGGCTGTGGTTCCTGGTGGCGGCGGCCGGCTATCTGATGCTGCTGCTGGCCGAGGGCCAGGACCGGCTCTCCCAGTGGGGCCGGGTCTTCGGCGGCGCTCCGCGCACATCCGGCGGGGAACCGGGCGGCGCCGTCGCCCCGGTCCGCGCCGGTCGGCGCATCGGTGTGGTCGCGCTGGGCATCGCGCTGGTGGTGCCGCTGGGCCTGCCCGCGATGAACGGCGGCCTGCTGGACTCCGTGGGAGCGGGCGCGGGCGGCGGTCCCGGCGGCGGGGGCACGATCTCCGCCGTGAACCCGCTGGTGTCGCTGCGGGACAGCCTGAACGTGGACGAGGACCAGCAGGTGCTGTCCGTGCGGACCAAGATGGAAGACGTCTCGGACCTGTATCTGCGGATCGTGTCCCTGGACGACTTCGACGGCACCACCTGGAAGCCGTCCCGGCGGTCCATCACCGCCGTGCCCGACGGCGCCTTCCCGGATCCGGTCGGCCTCAGCCCGGACGTCAAGCGCACCGAGGTCGACACCACGATCAGCGCGGCGGACTGGTACGCCCAGGACTGGCTGCCCATGCCCTACCCGCCGAGCGACGTGCGCATCAGCGGCAACTGGCGGTACGAGCCGGTGGGCATGACGCTGGTCGGCGACCACGGGCAGAACACGCGGGGCCTGACGTACCAGGTCAGGAGCCTGGACGTGCAGCCGACGGCGGAGCAGCTGGCCTCGGCGGGACCGCCGCCCGAGGACATCGAGCGTGACTTCACCGAGTTGCCCGACTCGCTGCCGTCGGTGGTCGGCCGCACCGCCCGCCAGGTCACCGCGGGGGCCGCCGACCCGTACGGCCAGGCGGTCAAGTTGCAGGACTGGTTCGCCGTGACGGGCGGCTTCGAGTACGACACGCAGGTGCAGGTCGGCAGCGGCTCGCAGGCCATCGCCCGCTTCCTGAAGGACAAGCAGGGCTTCTGCGTGCACTTCTCCTTCGCGATGGCGGCGATGGCCCGCTCCCTGGGCATACCGGCCCGGGTCGCGGTGGGCTTCGCGCCCGGTTCCCCGCAGTCGGACGGTTCGGTGTCGGTCGGGCTGCGGGACGCGCACGCCTGGCCCGAGCTCTACTTCGAGGGCGTGGGCTGGACCCGTTTCGAGCCTACGCCGACCCGCGGCTCGATCCCCGCGTACACCGTGCCGGACAGCCCGGACAGCTCGGTGCCGGACGAGGTGCGTCCCTCCCGGTCGGCGTCCGCCGCGCCGTCCGCGACGCCCTCGGCGAGCGAGACCTGCACGCCGGAGCAGAAGAAGCTGGACGGCGGCTGCGCTAGCCAGTCGCCGCAGGCGGCGCTGCCCACGGACGACGACGGCCCGAAGTGGTACGCCTTCGCGCTCTGGGGCCTCGCCGGTCTCGCCGTCCTGGCACTCCCCTCGGCGCCCATGCTGTGGCGGCTGCGGACGCGCAGGGCACGGCTGGGGGCGCACGGCCGCAGTGAGGCGGACGCGGCGCTGTACACGCTGGCCGCCTGGCAGGAGCTGACCGACACGGCGTGGGACTTCGGCATCACGCCGGACGAGTCCCGGACACCGCGCAAGGCGGCCGACCGTATCGTCCGGCTGGGCGACCTCGACGCGACGGCCGCGGCCTCGGTGCACCGGGTGGCGAACGCGGTGGAGCAGGTCCTGTACGCACCCCACCCCCGTCCGACGGCGGGCCTCACGGACGACGTCCACCGAGTGACGGCGCGTCTCGGCGCGGCCGCCGGGCGTCCGGCCAGGGTCCGCGCGCTGCTGGCCCCCCGCTCCACCGTTCGTGTGGTGTGGGCGGCGTCGGCCTGGTGGACGAGGGTCCGGGAACGCGCCGTGGCACTGCGGCCGACGTGGCGCAAGGCGTCGGGACAGCAGGGCTGAGGCGGCCGGAGCGGGTCGGGCCAGCCGGATCGGGTGCATCGGCCGTGCGGGTGCGCCGGCCGGTCCTGCGACCGGCAGGCCCTGCTGGAGAGCGAGTGTCCTGAGGCGGTCGGCGGTGCGGGGCGCTCCGCGTGCACCTCGCACGTGCAGTGCACACGCATGCGTCAGGGGGTGACCACCGAGCCGGTGGTCACCCCCTGACGTACGCATTCACGTAAGCCTGGAGAGGCTGCGCGGAGGGCGCTAATGGCCGCCCTGCTCGTCGCGGCGCTTCTGCCAGCGCTGCTCGATGCGGTCCATCATCGAGCGGCGCTGCCGACCCTGCCGACGGGCGCGGGGTCCGGCGGCACCGGCACCGGCCGCCTGTTCGCCCGGCTTGGGGGCCTTGCGCCAGCCGGTCACGGCCAGCACCGCACAGCCCAGCATGACGAGGAAGCCCACGACACTGAGCCAGACCTGCTTGGCGACCATTCCAGCCATGAGGAGCGCGATACCTACGAGGAAGCCCGCGACCGCCTGGTAGACCCGTCGCCGGGTGTACGTACGCAGCCCGCTTCCCTCAAGCGCTGTCGCGAACTTGGGATCTTCGGCGTACAGCGCTCGCTCCATCTGCTCGAGCATGCGCTGCTCGTGCTCCGAGAGCGGCACGGAGTCCTCCTCATCGTGCAGTCGCCGGGGCGACCGGGGGGGTCTCTTCAGGATAGGCAGGGAATCGCCCCCGTGAAACCCGCCCCTCTGCGCCAATTGACCAACCGGAACCCGCCATGGGCGTCCCGGCTCGCTGAGGCTTCCATTCCCCGGCGGCCGACCCGTCATGCCGGAACGGTCTCCCTCGATCATACGGCGCGCCGCCCCCATTCGGGGGGCCTGTGGCGTACTCCATGCACAGCCAAGCCGCTGATCAGCGGCGGTGCCTCACGAAATGGCTCAGGCCTCGACCGTCCCATCGGTCTCGACCGCCCCACTGTTCTCGGTAACACCGGTGGTCTCACCCAACACGTGCAGCTGTGTGGCCACCGAGTGGAAGGCGGGGAGCTCGGCCGCGGCCTCCTCCAGCTTCAGCAGCGCTTCGAGGGCGCCGGGCTCGGTGTCCACCAGGACGCCGGGCACGAGGTCGGCGAAGACCCGCACACCGTGCACGGCCCCGACGCGCAGGCCCGCGCCCTCGACCAGGCCGGTGAGCTGCTCGGCGGTGAAGCGGCGCGGAACGGGGTCACCCGTGCCCCATCGTCCGTTCGGGTCGTCGAGCGCCTGCCGGGCCTCCTTGAAGTGCCCGGCCAGGGCCCGGGCCAGTACGGCGCCGCCGAGACCGGCGGCGAGCAGGCTGAGCACGCCCTCCGGGCGCAGGGCCGCCACCGCGTTGCGGACGCCCTCGGCCGGGTCGTCCACGTACTCCAGGACGCCGTGGCACAGCACCGCGTCGTAGCCGCCGCGCTCGGCCACGTCGAAGAGGCCGTGGGCGTCGCCCTGGACACCCTTGACCCGGTCGGCGACGCCGGCCTCGGCGGCGCGGCGCTCCAGGGCGAACAGCGCGTTGGGACTGGGGTCGACGACGGTGACCCGGTGGCCGAGGCGGGCGACGGGCACCGCGAAGTTGCCGCTGCCGCCTCCGGTGTCGAGGACGTCCAGCGACTCCCGACCCGTGGCCTTGACCCGGCGGTCCAGGGCGTCCTGGAGGACCTCCCAGACCACGGCGGTACGGAGTGAGGCGCGGGGGCGCATCGGGTCCGACACGGCAGTTGACTCCTCGGCGCGGCACCGCCTCTTGCACGGCGGCGGAACGGGGCGTCTTCCCCGGCCCCGCGTCAGGGAGGGAAGACTTCAGGCGTCCCCCACCCTATTGCCTCGGCCTCGGCGTCCGGATGACCCGGTGCCGGGACGCCCAAGGGTCTGGTGGCCCGCGCCCTGGTCGGACCTGCCGGGACCCCACACCGCGGATGTCGGATCCACCTGGGCCGGCGGTACAGGCTGGGCCCGGAGCACGGCACCGCCGGAATCCGGCTGGACCCGAGGTACGGCACCGCGGGAACCGATGGGGCCGGAACCCGGCATCGCCGGAACCCGAATGGGCCGGAACCCCACACCGCCAGGCCGCGAGTGGGCCCGGGCCCTTCCCCCCTGCCCGGTCAGCCCGCGTCCGGCATGTCCCTCCCCGTGCCGGGGTCCGGCTGGTCCTGGTCCGGGCGGGGCTGCGGGAGGACCGGCTGGAGGACGAGCATCCGCTCGACGAGGCGCAGGAACATCGACACGTCCCGTATCAGGTCGTCGGCATCCCGGCCGGTGGCGGCGCCCTGGATGCCCGCCTCGGCCCGGGCGCGGCGCCGGGCCCCGGAGGCGAACAGGGCGCTCCAGTCGGTCAGTTCGGGCGCGATCTCCGGGAGCACTTCCCAGGCGCTCCGGATCTTGGCCCGGGCCCGCGGCGAGGTCTCCGGCCGCCCCCGGGCGGCGAGCACCGCGGCCGCGGTGCGCAGGGCGGCGAGGTGGGCCGTCGCGTAGCGCTCGTTCGGTGTTTCCAGGGCGGTGGCCTCGTCGAGGCTCGCGCGCGCCTGGGCGAGAAGGTCGAGGGCGGCGGGCGGGGCCGTGGCCCGGCGCAGCACGGGGTGCACGTCGCTCGCCGGTCCGGTCAGTGAGGGGGCAGGGCCGGTGGCGCGGCGCCGACGGGCGGCTGCTGCGTGGTAGCTGGCCATGACGAACCTCCTGTCGTCTGTGTGACGGCACGTCCGGTCACGAAGTGCCGTATGTGACCCATCGTGAGGTATGGCACTGACAATCCGTTCTGACCTGCTGTTTTGCCTCGATCGTAGGTTCGGAGTAGTTTTTGCACTGACCAGTCAGTTCAAAAAGGGGAGACTCGTGGGGGAACTGCCGGGAGGGGTGCGGATCGCCGCCGACGGCCTCGGAATCAAGGGGCCACGGGGGTGGGCGGTCCGCGGCATCTCCGTCGACGCGGGGCCGGGTTCGCTCGTCGCGGTCGAGGGCCCGTCCGGGTCCGGCCGCACGTGCCTGCTGCTCGCGCTGACGGGGCGGATGAAGGTCGCTGAGGGCACGGCCGCCGTCGGTGACGCGAGACTGCCGAAGCAGATGGCGGCGGTACGGGGCGTCAGCGCGCTGGCGCACGTTCCCGGGGTCACCGACCTCGACCCGGCGCTGACCGTCGGGGAGCACCTGCGGGAACGGGCATTGCTCCAGCAGCGGTTCGGCGCGTCACTGCGCGGACTGCTGCGTCCGCGCGCCGAGCGGGCGGCCGAGGCCGGGCAGCGCGTCGACGCGGCGCTCGAAACCGCCGGGCTCGACCTTCAGGCCCTGCCCAAGGGGCCGCGCACGGCCGTGCGGGATCTGGAGCGTCTGGAGGCGCTGCGGCTGTCGGTCGCGCTCGCCCTGATCGCCGAGCCGCGGCTGCTGGGCATCGACGACACCGACCTCAAGCTCTCGGACGGGGAGCGGGCGGAGGTCTGGGCGTTGCTCGGGTCTCTGGCCGACGCCGGGACGACGGTCGTGGCGGTGTGCGCCGAGGCCCCCGAGGGTGCCGTCGCGGTCTCCACCGCGCAGAGCCATGAGGAGCCGGTCGCCGAGGGCGACGAGGCCGACCAGGGAGAGGGGAAGGCCGATGCGCTCGCCGAGTCTGGCCGCGCTTGAGCTGCGCCGCTTCGGGCGGGGGAGACTGCCGCGGGCCGCACTGGTGGCGCTGCTGGTGCTGCCGCTGCTGTACGGCGCGCTGTACCTGTGGTCGTTCTGGGACCCGTACGGCCGTCTGGACCGGATTCCCGTGGCGCTCGTGAACGACGACAAGGGGGCGACCGCCGACGGGAAGAAGATCACGGCGGGCGACGACATCACGAAGGGCCTGCGCGACAGCAAGACCTTCGACTGGCGGGAGGTGAGCGCCGCCGAGGCCCGCAGGGGCGTCGAGGACGGCAGCTACTACCTGTCGCTCACCATGCCCGCCGACTTCAGCGAGCGGATCGCCTCCAGCTCGGGGAACACCCCGGAGACCGGCGCCCTCCAGGTACGCACGAACGACGCGAACAACTACATCGTCGGGCAGATCTCCCGGACGGTCTTCGGCGAGGTGCGGCAGGCGGCGTCCACGAAGACGTCCCGGTCCTTCCTGGACAAGATCTTCGTGTCGTTCTCCGACATCCACGGCAAGACCGTGAAGGCGGCGGAGGGGGCCGACCGGCTCAAGGGCGGCATCGGCAAGGCCGAGAAGGGCTCCAAGGACCTCGCCGACGGCCTGAGGGACGCCAAGGACGGCAGCGGCAAGCTCTCCACGGTCCTGAAGAAGCTCCACAGCGGAACGGGTGACCTGGAGGACGGCTCGAAGCGGGTCGCGGAGGGCACGCAGACGCTCGCCGACCGGGTCAACGGCACCGCCGGCAAGGTCGGCCCGTTCCTCAAGGGCAACGAGAAGACCATCGGCGACACCGCCCAGCTGGTGGCCGACTCCTCCGGGGTGATCCGCAAGCACCTGGACACCCTGGTGAGGACGGCCCCGACCGCCGCCAAGGGCGCCCGTGCGGCCTCCGGCACGCTGAACGACGTCCACGCCCGGCGCTGCGACGATCCCGTCCTGCCCGACGCGGCCTGCTCCGACCTGAAGAAGGCCAAGGACGCCGCCGCCGACGTGACCACCATCGCGGACGACCTCAACACGCTGATCGCGGACCAGGACGGCGATCTGGACACACTCGACAAGAACCTCGCCACCCTCCAGAAGCAGTCCCAGGCCCTCGCCGACCGCGCACCGCACCTCTCCGAGGACCTCGCCGACGCCGTCAAGAAGATCAACAAGCTGAACGACGGGGCAGCGAAGGTCGCCGCCGGCGCGAAGAAGCTGCACAAGGGCCTCGGCGCGGCCAAGACCGGTGCCGTCGACCTGGACAAGGGCGTCGGCACGCTGAAGACGGGCGCGGACGACCTCAACGGCGGCATCTTCAAGCTCGTCGGCGGATCCGGGAAGCTCGCCGGCGGCCTGCACGACGGGGCGGAGCAGATCCCCGACTACGACGAGCGGGACCGCGACCGGCGCACCGAGGTCATGGCCGACCCCGTGCGGCTCGCCTCCCACGACCTGCACAAGGCACCCAACTACGGCACCGGGTTCGCCCCGTACTTCATCCCGCTGTCCCTGTGGGTCGGCGCGATGGTGGCGTACATGCTGATCGCGCCCATGAACCGGCGGGCGCTCGCGGCCGGCGCCCCGGCGTGGCGGATCGCGCTGGCGGGCTGGCTGCCGGTGCTGGCGATCGGGGTGCTGCAGACGGTGGCGCTGATGTCGGTGCTGCACTGGGCGGTCGGCCTGGAGATGGCGCGAGCGGCCGGGACGGTGGGTTTCCTGTTCCTGGTGACGGCGTGCTTCGCGGCGATCGTGCAGTGGCTGAACGCGCGCTTCGGGGCGGCGGGCCGGATCCTCGTCCTCGCGCTGCTGATGCTCCAGCTGACCTCGGCGGGCGGCACCTACCCCGTGCAGACCAGCCCCGGGTTCTTCAACGCGCTCCACCCGTTCCTCCCGATGAGCTACGTCGTCGAGGCGCTCAGGCGGCTCATCACGGGCGGTGGACTCGAACCGGTGTGGCACGCGTGCGTGGTGCTGACGGCGTTCACCGTCGGCGCCCTCGCCCTGACCGCCGTGGCGGCCCGCCGGCGCCAGGTGTGGACACTGGACCGGCTGCACCCGGAGCTGACCCTGTGAGCCCCGCCGTCACTCCCCCCGGAGAGCTTCCTGTGACAATCAGGGCCATGGAAAGCAGCAGTGCCGCGTCGGGCGGCAGCACGCGCCGCGAGGCCACCCGGCAGAAGCTCTACGAAGCGGCCGTCACGCTCATAGCCGAGCAGGGGTTCTCCGCCACGACCGTGGACGAGATCGCCGAACGTGCCGGGGTCGCGAAGGGCACGGTCTATTACAACTTCGCGAGCAAGTCCGGCCTCTTCGAGGAGCTGCTGCGGCACGGAGTGGGTCTGCTGACCGCCTCCCTGCGGGAAGCGGCCGAGCGGACCGAGCGGGAGGGCGGCACCAAGGTCGACGCCCTCGACGCGATGATCCGCGCGGGGCTGGTCTTCATCGACCGCTACCCGGCCTTCACCCAGCTGTACGTGGCCGAGCTGTGGCGCACCAACCGGACCTGGCAGTCCACGCTGATGGTGGTCCGGCAGCAGGCCGTCGCGGTGGTGGAGGACGTCCTGCGCGACGGCGTGGCGGGCGGCGAGTTCAGCGCGGAGATCGACGTTCCGCTGACGGCGGCGGCGCTGGTCGGCATGGTTCTGGTGGCGGCCCTCGACTGGAAGTCCTTCCAGGCGGAGCGCTCCCTGGACGACGTCCACGCGGCCCTGTCCCGGCTGCTCCAGGGACGGGTGAGCGGCTGCCGCTGATCGTGCGGACATGAAGACGCCGGTTCGGTGTGGCCGCGTCCCCTGCGGGCCATACCGAACCGGCGCCTTCCGTGCTCCCCCGTGCGTCCCCCCGCACAACCCCCGTTCGGTCGTCCCCCGGTACTCCCCCGTGCCTCGCTCCCGCCGACACCGCCGGCGGAAGGAGCGGATCGTGGGCCGGCTCCCGCTCCGGCGCCCCGTGTCGCCGGTGCCGGAGCCGAGCCCCTCTCCGTGTCTCCACTCTCTCGTCCGCGCAGGTCGTCCCCCATCCGCGCCCGTACTCAACTCCCCGTATGGGTACGGATACTCAGTCCTGCGCACGCGGCCCCACAACGCCGCGCGGCCGACTGGTCACGATCACCTCCGCGCCCGTACTCGGAGGCGGCCGAGAGGTCCGTCGCAGGGGCTGTCGGCGGAGGCTGTCTGAGGGGGCCGATAAAGTCCCTGGCATGGCACGGATTGCGGTGATCGGCGCCGGGATGGGCGCGCTGACGGCCGCCGCCCGGCTGGCCGTCGCGGGCCACCGGGTGGCGGTGTACGAACGGACGGACACCTACGGCGGAGCCCTGCGCCGCTTCGAGCGTGACGGGTTCTCCTTCGACACGGGCCCCGCCCTGCTCCCGCTGCCGGCCGTCTACCGCGACCTGTTCGTCAAGACCGGCAAGGAGCCCCTGGAGTCCAGCGTCGACCTCGTCCAGGTCGACCCGTCGTCCCGCCACGTGTTCGCGGACGGCACCGAGGTGTCGCTGCCGAACGCCTCGCGCGCGGGCGTCGTCGCCGCCCTGGACGAGGGGCTCGGCGCGGGTGCCGGGCAGCGCTGGGGCGACTTCCTGGTCCGGGCCCGCGAGGCCTGGGACCGCACCCGTCGGCCGCTGCTGGAGGAGCCGCTGTGGCGCGACTGGCAGGTGCTGGGCGAGCGCGAGCCCTACCCGTCGGTCCCCCACCGGCGGCTGCTGCGCACCCGGCGGGCCGGCACACTCGCCGAGATCGGCGCCTGGGAGCTGCGCGACCCCCGGCTCGTGGCACTCCTGGAGAGCCACGCCCTCCTGTACGGCCTGGATCCCCGGCTCACCCCGGCGAGCGCGGCCGTACTGCCGTACATGGAGCACGCCTTCGGCACCTGGTACGTGCGCGGCGGCCTGCGCGAGCTGGCGCGGGCGGTGTACGAGCGGTGCCTGGCCCGGAGGGTCGAGTTCCGCTTCGGTGCCGACGTCACCGGCGTGCTGGAGAAGGACAGCCGGGCGTCGGGGGTGCGACTCGCCGACGGGTCGGTGGCGGAGGCTGACTTCGTGGTCGCGGGCGTCGCGCCCGGCATCCTGGACCGGTTGACGGCGGGAACCGCCGTACGGGGCGAGGGCGAGGTGCCCCCGCAGCCCGCGGCGACCGCCCGGCTGACTCTTCTGCTGGCCCTGCGCGGGGCCCGCGCGGAGGGTACGGCGCACCGCACGGTGGTGCACACCGGGGACCGGGAGGCCGAGCTGGACGCCCTGTTCGGCACGGCGGCCGGGAGTCCGAGCCCCACGGTCGCGGTGCTACGGCCCGACGATCCGCGCCTGGCCCCGGCGGACCACGAGGCGGTCACCCTCACGACGGTGGTGCCCGCGCGGCCCGGCCGGCCTCACGACGACCTCGCCGACCGCATGCTCACCGTCGCCGAACGCGCCGTGCCCGGTCTGCGCGACCGGCTCCTGTGGCGCGAGGTGCGCACCCCGGCCGACATCGAGGACGCGACGGGAGCGCAGGGCGGGGCGGTCCCCGTCCCGGCCCTGGCCGCGGCCGACGGACGGCTGCTGCATCCGTCCAACACCACACGGGTGCCCGGCCTGTTCACCGTGGGCGGCTGGGCACACCCGGGCGGCGGGCTGCCGCACGCGGGCATGTCGGGCGCGCTGGTGGCGGGACTGATCGTGGAGGGCCCGGAGTTCCGCGGCTCGCAGTGACCCCGCCGCCGCCTGCCGGGTTCGCGCTTCAGAAACGGTACTGCTCGTCGAACCCGTTCCCCTGCGGCTGCTGCCCGCCCCCCTGATAGGGGTACGGCTGCTCGGGCGGCAGCTCCCGCCCGTACTCGTCGGTGTCGCGCTGCTGTGGGACCCACACCCCGCCGGGCGGGGTCTCGCCGCCGTGGGTGCCGGCGTACTGGTCCTGGGCGTAACCCTGCTGGCCGTAGTACTGCTGGTCGCCGTACGAGGTGTCGTACGAGGCCTGGCCGTAGTTCGACGAGCCGATGTACGGGTCGGAGTAGGCGGCGTACTGCTGCTGACCGGTGGCGTCGTAGCCCTGCTGCTGGCCGTAGCCGGAGTGGTCGTAGGCGTAGGACTGGTCGGCGGCCTGAGCGGCGTACTGGTCGGCGGGCTGCTGCCCCCCGGCCTGGTACCCGTTGTCGTAGACACCGTAGGAGCCGGTGTCGTCGGGCATGGGCTGCGGCTCGTAGACGGCGGTGGACTCGGCGGACGTCGGCTGGTGGGCCGGGCGGGCCGGGGTGAAGACGTCGTCGCGGTCGTAGTCGTCGTCCTCGCCGTAGGCGGCGGGGTCGCGGCGGTAGGGGTCGGCCTCGTCGTCGTAGCCGCCCTCGGCCTCCAGCCCGGAGACCTCCAGGGTCGGCTCCCGGCGGCCGCGCTCCCCACGACGGCGCTTGCTGCCGCCGAGCGCGGGCGCGTTCATCGCCCAGCCGGACGCGAAGCCGCTGCGGAACGACAGGGTGACGTAGGTCTGCCCGACCGCGAAGGCGGCGGCGCCAAGGCCGATGACGACGACCGACGGGATCAGGACACCGACGACGACACCGAGGAACCCGGCGAAGGCCAGCAGCCGCCAGCGCAGCCGCGCCTTGTACTGCAGCAGCACCTCACCCAGCAGCCACAGCGCGACGATGCCGAACGCGATGTAGAGGACCGCCCAGCCCATGTACGCCCCTCTCCCAGTGGCCGCTACGCAGTGTGTCGTATACCGGTGCGAACGGTCTAGGCCTGCGATGAGTGGTGCAGGCCCAGGTTCTCGTAGATCTCCAGTGTCGCGGTGGAGTTGTTGAGCGTGATGAAGTGCAAGCCGGGCACGCCTTCGGCGAGCAGCCGCGCGCAGAACTCCGTGGCGAATTCGATCCCGATGGAGCGTACAGCGGCCGGATCGTCCTTCGCTGTGAGGATCCGCTCTTTCAGGGCGGCGGGGAACGCGGCGTTGGTGAGGGACCCGATCCGCTCCAGCGTCTTCACGCTCGCGATCGGCATGACCTCGGGAATGATCGGGGTGTCGCAGCCGGCGGCCGATACGCGGTCGCGCAGCCGGAGGTAGTCCTCCGGCTGGAAGAACATCTGCGTGATGGCGTAGTCCGCGCCCGCTCGGCACTTGTCGACGAAGTGGCGGACGTCGGTGTCCCAGTCGGCGGAGCGGGGGTGCATCGCCGGGAAGGCGGCGACGCCCACGCAGAAGTCGCCGGACGCCTTGATCAGCTCGACGAGTTCGGCGGCGTAGGCAAGGCCCCGCGGGTGCGGGACCCAGTCACCCATCGGGTCGCCGGGCGGGTCACCGCGCAGGGCGAGCATGTTGCGGATCCCGGCGTCGGCGTACTGGCCGATGATGTTGCGCAGGTCGGCCACCGAGTGGTCGACCGCGGTGAGGTGGGCGATCGGGGTGAGGGTGGTGTCGGAGGCGATCGCCTCGGTCGCCTTGACCGTGCCCGCCCTGGTGGAACCGCCCGCCCCGTAGGTCACGGAGACGAAGTCGGGCGCCACCGCCTCGACCCGGCGCAGCGCGTTCCACAGGTTCCGCTCGCCCTTCGGGGTTTTGGGGGCGTAGAACTCGAAGGAGTACGTCGTCTTGCCGGCCGCGAGCATGTCGCGGACGGTGCGCGCGTGGTCCGACCTGATGGATGCGGTGCCGAGGGCCATACCGGCAGGTTAGCCAGGGGCGGTCGGTCCCCCAACCGGTGGCCGACATTTGCCCGGATTGTCCACTTGTTGTCCATCCCTTGGACAAACCGTCCCGACTACCGTCCCCGCAGCCGCTTCGCGAACTCGGCCGCCGCGGCCCCCGGGTCGTCGGCCTCGGTGATCGCCCGGACGACGACGACCCGCCGGGCCCCGGCTTCCAGGACCTGGTCGAGACGGCCGAGGTCGATGCCGCCGATGGCGAACCAGGGGCGGTCGGTGCCGAGGGCGGCGGTGTACCGGACGAGATCCAGGCCGGGGGCGTGGCGGCCGGGCTTGGTGGGGGTCGGCCAGCACGGGCCGGTGCAGAAGTAGTCCACGCCCTGCTGGACGGCGGCCGCGGCGGCCTCGGTCTCGGCGTGGGTGGAGCGGCCGATCAGAATGTCGTCGCCGAGGAGCGCACGGGCCGCGGGGACCGGGAGATCTCCCTGGCCGAGGTGCAGGACGTCGGAGCCGGCGGCGTGGGCGACGTCCGCACGGTCGTTGACCGCGAGGAGTTTGCCGTGCCGGGCGCAGGCGTCGGCGAAGACGGCCAGGTGCTCCAGCTCCTCGCCCGCCTCCATGCCCTTGTCGCGCAACTGCACGATGTCCACCCCACCGGCCAGCACGGCGTCGAGGAACTCCCCGAGGTCGCCCTGCCGCTTGCGTGCGTCGGTGCAGAGGTAGACGCGGGCGTCGGCGAGCTGGGCCCGTGCGGCGGTGCCGGTCATGCGTGTCCCCCAGGGTGTCGGTGGCGTGCGGGAGGGGCCCGTACGCGCGTCGGCGGCATGGGCGTGCGTCCGCACGGCTGTCGGCGGGGAGGGGCGCTGGAGCGCCCCGCCCGGCGACGGTGCCCGCGGCGAACGCCCCGGGCACCTTACGCCCGCCCCGGCCCGCCGGGTACGAGCACCCCGGACGCGGCGCGACTCGCCCCGGGCCGTGCCCCCTGGGCCACGGCCCCCGCGTCGGGCGGTTGTTCAGGCCCGGCCCCGCTCACGGCACCGGACGGTTCCGGCCTCGCTCACGACACCGGACGGTTGTCCGTCGCGGCCGGGTCAGACCGCGAGCGCCTGGGCGCGGCGCTTCACCTCCGTGCCGCGATTCTCGCTGAGCGCCTGCGCGGGGGTGCCGGGCAGGCTGGGGTCCGGGGTGAAGAGCCACTCCAGCATCTCTTCGTCCGTGAAGCCGTCGTCCCGCAGGAGCGTCAAGGTCCCGGACAGGCCCTTGACGACCTTGTCCCCGTCGATGAAGGCGGCGGGAACGTGCAGCGCGCGGTTCTCACCGCGGCGTACGGCGATGAGCTGGCCGTCCTTGACCAGCTGCCGCACACGCGTCACCTCGACGCCGAACTGTTCGGCGATGTCGGGGAGGGTGAGCCAGGCGGGGACGAGAGCATCGATCTTTGCGTCAATCTCGGTCACGGAGACAAGCCTGCCATTTGCCACTGACAGTCGGAAGTCGGCCCCGTCCACCCGGCGGACGCGCCGGGTCCCGCAGCGCCGCCCCGGCCCCGCGCGCGAGCCCCGGCGCCTACGTCGTCGCGGCCTTCAGGGGCCTGGCCGGATCCGCCAGCAGGACCGGATTCATCCGCGCGCCCGACGCGATCAGGCGCCGGCCCTGCGCCAGGTCCCGCGGCCGGCCGACCGCCAGCAGCGCGACCAGCCGTTCACCACGCAGCCAGCACACCGTCCAGGCCGGCCCGGAGGAATCGCCCCGCCACAGGGTCGTGTCCGCGGCGGCGTGGTGCCCGGTGTACTGGACGAAGCGCCCGAACTGCTCGGACCAGAAGTAGGGCACCGGGTCGTACACCGCCGGTGTCTCCCCCGTGGCCCGGCCGACGATGTTCACGGCGACCGTGCGCGGCCCCTGGAGGGCGTTGTCCCAGTGGTGGACCAGCAAGCGCTCGCCGTAGCGCCCGGAGGGGAAGGAGGCGCAGTCGCCGACCGCGTACACGTCCGGTACGGACGTGCGCAGATGCTCGTCGGCCAGGACCTCGGCGTGGGCGCCGAGCGCGATGCCGGAACCGGCCAGCCAGGCCGTGGCGGGCCGGGCGCCGATGCCGACGACGACCGCGCCCGCGGGCAGCCGGGTGCCGTCGTCGAGGAGCACGGCACCCGGCTCGACGCGCTCCACGCGCGCGTGCGTCCGCAGTACGGCTCCCGCGTCGGCGTACCAGCCGGCCATCGGGGCGGCGACTTCGGCGGGCAGCGCCCCGGCGAGCGGCCGTTCGGCGGCCTCCACGACGGTCACCGCGCAGCCCGCCTCGCGCGCGGCGGTGGCGAACTCCGCGCCGATCCAGCCCGCGCCGACGACCACGATGTCCTGCCGCCGGGCCAGCACCGGCCGCAGCCGCTCGGCGTCGTCCAGGGTGCGCAGCAGATGCACGCCGGGCACGCCCTCCGCGCCGGGCAGCCGGACCGGTTCGGCGCCGGTCGCGACGACCAGGGCGTCGTAGGGCACGGGCCCGTCCTCGGTGTCCAGCTCGTGGTCGGCGGGGCGCAGGCCCAGCACCTCGCAGCCGAGCCGCAGTTCGATGCCGAGGGCGTCGAAGTCGACGTCGAAGGCGGAGCCCTCGGACTTGCCGAGCAGGACGGCCTTGGACAACGGCGGCCGGTCGTACGGCTGGTGCGGCTCGGCGCCGATCAGGATCACATCGCCGGTGAAGCCCCGCTCGCGCAGCGCGACGGCGGTCTGCACCCCGGCCATGCCCGCACCCGCCACGACCACGCGCCGGGGCGCGGGTGAACCTGGTTCCTGCGTCTGCTCGCTCACCTGATCACCATAGACACCTGACGCATTGTCAGTCAGCGCTCATACGCCGTGACCTGCTCCACAACGCTCGTACCGTCGCCCCGCCGGGACTCCCACTCCCAGGTCTCCTCCAGCCGCACCCGCCCGTCCGGCAGCTCCACGACCGCCGAGACGCAGTGCCCCGAGGACGTGGTGCCGTCCCGCTGGAGCTGGACGTACCGGAAGTCCAGCCGGTCACCTTCCCGGGTACCCACGAGATGCCCCCGTACGACGTCGCCGCCGCTGTACTCGGCCCAGATCTCGCCCTGTCGCTCGTGGTACGTGAACCGGGTGCGGGTGCCCACCTGACCCGGTGCCTGGTCGGCGACCGGGGCGAGGACGAGACCGTCGAGGGATCGGGCCATGGGCGGAGGCTCCCTTACTGCGGCGTGCGGCATCGGGCTAGGGTGGCCAACGTAAAGCACTCGCGGGAGCCCGGACGCACCGGGCTGAGAGGGAGGCTGGCGGCCTCCGACCGTACGAACCTGATCCGGGTCATGCCGGCGAAGGGAGGGGCTGGACGCCCATGTCGCCTACGTCCACCACATCAGACGTCCTGGTCATCGGGGGCGGGATCATCGGCCTGGCCACGGCCTGGCGGGCCGCGCAACGCGGGCTCGCCACGGCCGTCGTGGACCCCGAGCCCGGCGGCGGAGCCGCACAGGTGGCGGCCGGCATGCTGGCCGCCGTCACAGAACTGCACTACGGCGAGCAGACCCTGCTCGGCCTGAACCTCGCCTCGGCCCGGCGCTACCCGGACTTCGCCGCCGAGCTCACCGAGCTGACCGGCCAGGACCTCGGCTACCGCCGCTGCGGCACGCTCGCCGTGGCCCTGGACGCCGACGACCGGGCCCACCTGCGCGAACTGCACACCCTGCAGCAGCAGTCGGGGCTGGACTCGCAGTGGCTGTCGGGGCGCGAGTGCCGGCGCCTGGAGCCGATGCTCGCGCCGGGCGTGCGCGGCGGGCTCCGGGTCGACGGTGATCACCAGATCGACCCGCGGCGGCTGGCCGGGGCCCTGGTGGCCGCGTGCGAGCGGGCCGGCGTGGTCTTCCACCGGGCGTGGGCGCAGCGGCTGACCGTCGTACGGGACCGGGCCGCGGGTGCCGTCCTGGCCGACGGGACCGCGCCGGCCGCCGGGCAGGTGGTGCTCGCCGGGGGCAGCCTCAGCGGGCGGCTCGCGGGGATTCCGCGGGACGTGCTGCCTCCTGTGCGCCCGGTGAAGGGGCAGGTGGTGCGGCTGACGATGCCGCAGCGGCCCGGGCCGTTCCTGAGCCGGACGGTGCGGGCGGTGGTGCGCGGCAGCCACGTCTACCTCGTGCCGCGCGAGAGCGGCGAGCTGGTCGTCGGGGCGACCAGCGAGGAGCTGGGCTGGGACACCACCGTGACCGCGGGCGGCGTGTACGAACTGCTGCGGGACGCGCACGAGCTGGTTCCCGGCATCACCGAGCTGCCGCTCACCGAGACCCGGGCCGGGCTGCGCCCCGGCTCCCCCGACAACGCGCCGCTGCTCGGCCCGACCGGCCTGGAGGGTCTGTCGCTGGCCACCGGGCACTACCGCAACGGCGTCCTGCTCACGCCGGTGACCGGCGACGCCCTGGCACACGTCCTGACGACGGGCGAACTGCCCGAGGAGGCCCGGCCCTTCACGCCGAAGCGCTTCAGTCCCGCCACCGCACTCACGGAGCAGCCCGCATGAACATCTCCGTCAACGGGGAGCCCCGGGACGTCCGGCCCGGTACGGCTCTCGACACCGTCGTGAGGTCGCTCACCGCCTCGTCCTCGGGCGTGGCCGCGGCCCTCAACGAAACCGTCGTCCCGCGCGCCGCGTGGCCCTCGACGCCCCTGGCCGAGGGAGACCGCGTGGAAGTCCTCACCGCCGTCCAAGGAGGCTGACCATGGCCGACGATCCGTTGCTCCTCGGGGGCACGTCCTTCACGTCCCGCCTGATCATGGGCACGGGCGGGGCGCCCAGCCTCGATGTGCTGGAGCGGTCGCTGGTGGCGTCCGGGACGGAGCTGACGACGGTCGCGATGCGCCGGGTGAACGCCTCGGTGCACGGCTCGGTGCTGTCCGTCCTGGACGAACTCGGCATCCGGGTGCTGCCCAACACGGCGGGCTGCTTCACCGCCGGGGAGGCCGTCCTCACGGCCCGCCTCGCCCGCGAGGCCCTCGGCACCGACCTGGTCAAGCTGGAGGTCATCGCCGACGAGCGCACCCTGCTGCCGGATCCGATCGAGCTGCTGGACGCGGCCGAGACCCTGGTCGACGACGGGTTCACGGTGCTGCCGTACACCAACGACGACCCGGTGCTGGCGCGGAAGCTGGAGGACGTGGGGTGCGCGGCGATCATGCCGCTGGGCTCGCCGATCGGCTCCGGGCTCGGCATCCGGAACCCGCACAACTTCCAGCTGATCGTGGAGCACGCGCGCGTGCCGGTGATCCTGGACGCGGGCGCGGGGACGGCCTCGGACGCGGCGCTGGCGATGGAGCTGGGGTGCGCGGGTGTGATGCTCGCCTCGGCGGTGACCCGGGCGCGGGAGCCCGTGCTGATGGCCGACGCGATGCGGCACGCCGTGGAGGCGGGGCGGCTGGCGTACCGGGCGGGGCGGATCCCCCGGCGGCACTTCGCGCAGGCGTCGTCTCCGGTGGAGGGGACGGCCGCGCTGGATCCGGAACGGCCGGCCTTCCGGTAGCCGGTGGGAGACACGTCACAGGTCGGCTGCAGTCCCGCCTCGAAAACCGGCGGGAGGCCGGGGCCGTCGGTGGTGACTCGTACACTCGCCTGCGTGGACACGACCCTTCAGGACCCCTTGGTCGGGCAGGTGCTCGACGGCCGGTATCGCATCGACGCGCGGATCGCGGTCGGCGGGATGGCCACGGTCTACCGGGCCGTGGACACCCGGCTCGACCGGGTCCTGGCGCTCAAGGTGATGCACCCCTCGCTCGCGGTCGACGCCTCGTTCGTCGAGCGGTTCATCCGCGAGGCGAAGTCCGTGGCCCGGCTGGCGCACCCGAACGTGGTGCAGGTCTTCGACCAGGGCACCGACGGCTCGTACGTGTACCTGGCGATGGAGTACGTCGCGGGCTGCACCCTGCGGGACGTGCTGCGCGAGCGCGGGGCCCTGCAGCCGCGGGCCGCCCTGGACATCCTGGAGCCGGTGCTGGCCGCGCTGGGCGCCGCGCACCGCGCCGGGTTCGTGCACCGCGACATGAAGCCGGAGAACGTCCTGATAGGGGACGACGGCCGGGTCAAGGTCGCCGACTTCGGTCTCGTCCGGGCCGTGGACACGGTGACGAACACCACCGGCACCGTCCTCGGCACGGTCTCGTACCTCGCCCCCGAGCAGATAGAGAACGGCACGGCCGACCCCCGCGTCGACGTGTACGCGTGCGGCGTGATGCTCTTCGAGATGCTGACCGGCGACAAGCCGCACGAGGGGGACTCCCCCGCCGTCATCCTGTACAAGCACCTCCACGAGGACGTCCCGCCGCCCTCGGCGTCGGTGCCGGGGCTGGCGTACGAGCTGGACGAGCTGGTCGCGTCGGCGACCGCCCGCAACCCCGGCCTGCGCCCGTACGACGCCGTGGCGCTGCTGGCGCAGACCCGTCAGTCGCGCGAGGGGCTGGGCGCGGACCAGCTGGACGCGCTGCCGCCGCGGGCGGTCACCCTGGAACACGACAACGCCGACGACCGTACGAGTGTGATCCCGCGCTCGCTGACGGTGCCGCGCCTGCTGCCCGTCGACGAGGACGCCGAGCCGGAGGTGCTCCGCACCAGCCGGCTGGCGACACCGCCTCCCCCACCACCCGGGCGGCGCCTGCCACGGCGCGGCGTGGTCTCGATCGTCGTCGCCCTGCTGCTGGTCCTCGGCGTCGGCGCGGGCGTCTGGTACATCAACTCCGGACAGTTCACCAAGGTCCCGGCGTTGCTGACGAAGACCGAGGCGCAGGCCAGGGACCAGCTGGAGGAGGCGGGGCTCAAGGTCGGCGAGGTCAGCCACGCCCACAGCGACACCGTCGAGCGCGGCACGGTCATCGGCAGCGACCCCGAAACGGGCGCCCGTATCCGCGTCAACGACTCCGTGTCGTTCACCATCTCCGACGGCCCCGAGACCGTGCGGGTGCCCGCCCTGGCGGGTCTGAGGCTGGAGGAGGCGCGGGACCTGCTGAGGCAGGACGGGCTGGAGCCCGGCATGGTCACCCGGGAGTTCGGCGAGGAGGTACCGCGGGGCTCGGTGATCTCCGCGCGCCCGGCGGACGGCACCAAGGTGCGTGCGGGGACGGCCGTCGCGCTGGTCGTCAGCAAGGGCGCCCGCATCGACGTCCCCGACGTCACGGGTGACGACGAGGCGGACGCCCGGGCGCAGCTGGAGGACGCCGGCCTCAAGGTGAGAATCGCCACCGAGCAGGTCAACTCCTTCGAGTACGACACGGGCCAGGTCGTCCGGCAGACGCCGAAGTCCGGTGGCCCGGCGGCCGAGGGCGACACCGTGACGCTGACGCTGTCCAAGGGCCCCGAGATGATCGAGGTCCCGGACGTGGTCGGCGACAGCGTCGACGACGCCAGGCAGGCTTTGGAGGGCGCCGGGTTCGAGGTCGACGAGGACCGGGGCCTGTTGGGCCTGTTCGGCGACGAGGTCAAGGGCCAGTCCGTCGAGGGCGGCCGGACCGCGCCCAAGGGCTCGACGATCACCATCGAGATCAGGTGACGGGCACGACCGAGGCCCGTGGGCGGAGCCGGGCCGGACGCATGACACCCTGAACGGGTGAACAGTCAGCTGTCCGGTCCCTCCCGCAATCCCGTGGGCGGCCACGTCCCCGTGGCCGGTGGCCTCCACTCCGTCGGTCTGTCGTACGCCCGTGACCTGAAGGCGGAGACCGTCCAGGTCTTCGTCGCCAACCCGCGCGGCTGGGCCACGCCGACCGGAAACCCGAGGCAGGACGAGGCCTTCCGCGCGGCCTGTGCGGCCGAGTCGATCCCGGCCTATGTGCACGCCCCCTACCTGATCAACTTCGGCTCGCACACCGAGGCGACCGTGGAGCGCTCGGTGGAGTCCCTGCGGCACTCGCTGCGGCGCGCGCGGGAGATCGGGGCGCTGGGCGTGGTCGTGCACACCGGCAGCGCGACCGGCGGCCGCGAGCGGTCGGTGGCGCTGAAGCAGGTCCGGGAGCATCTCCTGCCGCTGCTGGACGAGCTGACCCACGACGACGACCCGTTCCTGCTGCTGGAGTCGACGGCCGGCCAGGGCGCCTCCCTGTGCTCACGGACCTGGGACTTCGGCCCGTACTTCGAGGCGCTGGACGCCCATCCGATGCTCGGCGTGTGCCTGGACACCTGCCACATCTTCGCCGCCGGTCACGACCTGACCGGCCCGAGCGGCATGCACCGGACGCTGGACCTGCTGGTGGACACGGTGGGCGAGGGCCGGCTGAAGCTGATCCACGCCAACGACTCCAAGGACGTGGTGGGCGCGCACAAGGACCGGCACGAGAACATCGGCGTCGGCCACATCGGGGAGGACCCGTTCCGGGCGCTGATGACGCACCCCGCGACCGAGGGGGTGCCGCTGATCATCGAGACGCCGGGCGGCAGGCAGGGGCACGCCGGGGACGTGGAGCGGCTGAAGAAGCTGCGCGACGGCTGAGGCGTCAGATGCCGGGGCCGTCCCCGGGCTCCTCCTGGTAGGAGTAGCGCTGCTCCTGCCAGGGGTCGCCGATGTTGTGGTAGCCGCGCTCCTCCCAGAAGCCCCGCCGGTCGGCGGTCATGTACTCCACACCGCGCACCCACTTGGGGCCCTTCCAGGCGTACAGGTGGGGCACGATCAGGCGCAGCGGGAAGCCGTGCTCGGCGGTGAGCAGCTCCCCGCCCTTGTGGGTGGCGAACAGGACCCGCTCGTCGGCGAAGTCGGACAGCCGGAGGTTGGAGCTGAATCCGTACTCGGCCCACACCATCACATGGGTGACGTCGTCCGCGGGCGGGGCGAGGTCGAGGATCGTGCGCGCGGGGATGCCGCCCCACTCCGCGCCGAGCATGCTGAACTTCGTGACACAGTGCAGATCGGCCACGACGGTGGTGTGGGGCAGGGCGGTGAACTCCTCGTGGGTCCAGCAGTGCTTGCCGCCGTCGGCGGTGGCTCCGAAGACCCGGAACTCCCAGCGCTCGGGCCGGAACTTGGGGACGGGCCCGTAGTGCGTGACCGGCCATCCGCGTTGCAGCCGCTGCCCCGGGGGCAGGTCGGGCTGCGTCGCACCTGCTGGGTCGCGCCCTTCTCCCGATTCGTGCTCCAGCGGCTGACCCATGACTCCATCCTGACAGACCTCGGGTGATGCCCCTGACCGGGGCCACCCCGAAACCGGACAGACTCGACTAAGCATGCCCTTACTTACTAAGTGAAGACTTACTGGACGATCTTCTCCGCCAGTGGAATCATGCGGCGCAACCTGTCAGTTCCCCCCGCGTGGAAGGAGCCTCTGCGATGCAGGGCGACCCCGAGGTTCTCGAATTTCTCAACGAGCAGTTGACCGGCGAGCTGACGGCGATCAACCAGTACTGGCTGCACTACCGGATCCAGGACAACAAGGGCTGGACCAAGCTCGCCAAGTACACGCGTGAAGAGTCCATCGATGAGATGAAGCACGCGGACAAGATCACCGAGCGCATCCTCATGCTGGACGGTCTGCCCAACTACCAGCGGCTCTTCCATGTGCGGGTCGGCCAGACGGTCACCGAGATGTTCCAGGCGGACCGCCAGGTGGAGGTCGAGGCGATCGACCGCCTCAGGCGCGGCATCGAGGTGATGCGCAGCAAGGGCGACGTCACGTCCGCGAACCTCTTCGAGTCGATCCTGGAGGACGAGGAGCACCACATCGACTACCTGGACACGCAGCTGGAGCTCATCGACAAGCTCGGCGAGGCGCTGTACATCGCGCAGCAGATCGAGCAGCCGAGCTAGTGCCGCAGCAGGCAGCGTTCGCCCCGTCGCGACACCAGCGGCGCCTGTCGCCCTAGGCGGCGTCTTCCAGTTCGGCGAGCACCGGATCGCCCCGGTCGGCCAGGTCGCGGCGAGGGCAGGATCCCCTGCCCAGGATCGCCTGGATGCGGCGCACGCACGAGCCGCAGTCCGTGCCCGCCTTGCAGGCGGAGGCAATCTGGCGGGGCGTGCAGGCGCCGCCGTCCGCGTGCTGCTTGACCTGCTGCTCGGTGATCCCGAAGCAACTGCAGACGTACACGCGGTTCACCTCCCGACGGGGTCGTTCTCTGGCGCCGTCCCCGGTGATCGGTGAGGCTAACCTAACCTTACCCGGCGGGTCCGGAGCGCAAAAGTGGAGAGGGGCGCGGATCGTGTGATCCGCGCCCCAGTCCTTGCCCCGGTAACAGGCGGACCCGTTACTGGTCCCTGTACATCTCGGCCACGAGGAACGCCAGGTCGAGCGACTGGCTGCGGTTGAGCCGCGGGTCGCAGGCCGTCTCGTAGCGCTGGTGCAGGTCGTCGACGAAGATCTCGTCGCCGCCGCCCACGCACTCGGTGACATCGTCGCCGGTGAGCTCCACGTGGATGCCGCCCGGGTGGGTGCCGAGGGCCTTGTGGACCTCGAAGAAGCCCTTGACCTCGTCGAGCACGTCGTCGAAGCGGCGGGTCTTGTGCCCGGAGGCCGCCTCGAAGGTGTTGCCGTGCATCGGGTCGGTCACCCAGGCCACGGTCGCACCGGAGGCGGTGACCTTCTCGACCAGCTCGGGGAGCTTGTCGCGGACCTTGTCGGCGCCCATGCGGACGATGAAGGTCAGCCGGCCCGGCTCCCGCTCGGGGTCGAGGCGCTCGATGTACTGCAGCGCGTCCTCGGCGGTGGTCGTCGGACCCAGCTTGATGCCGATCGGGTTGCGGATCCTCGAGGCGAACTCGATGTGCGCGTGGTCCAGCTGCCGGGTGCGCTCACCGATCCACACCATGTGGGCCGAGACGTCGTACAGCTGCCCGGTGCGGGAGTCGACCCTGGTCAGGGCGGACTCGTAGTCGAGCAGCAGCGCCTCGTGCGACGAGAAGAACTCGACGGTCTTGAACTCCTCGGGGTCGGCCCCGCAGGCGTGCATGAAGTTCAGCGCGTTGTCGATCTCGCGGGCGAGCTGCTCGTAGCGCTGGCCGGACGGGGACGACTTGACGAAGTCCTGGTTCCAGGCGTGCACCTGGCGCAGGTCGGCGTAGCCGCCGGTGGTGAAGGCGCGCACCAGGTTGAGCGTGGAGGCGGACGCGTGGTACATCCGCTTCAGGCGCTCGGGGTCCGGGACGCGGGCCTTCTCGTTGAACTCGAAGCCGTTGACGGAGTCGCCGCGGTACGTCGGCAACGTCACGCCGTCGCGGGTCTCGGTCCCCTTGGAGCGCGGCTTGGAGTACTGGCCGGCGATGCGGCCGACCTTCACGACCGGCACCGAGGCGGCGTACGTGAGCACGGCGCCCATCTGGAGCAGCGTCTTGAGCTTGTTGCGGATGTGGTCCGCGGACACGGCGTCGAAGGCCTCGGCGCAGTCGCCGCCCTGGAGGAGGAACGCCTCTCCCTTGGCGACGGCCGCCATCCGGGCGCGCAGCTGGTCGCACTCGCCCGCGAAGACGAGCGGCGGATACGACTCGAGGTCCGCGATCACTGCGCGCAGAGCCTCGGTGTCGGGGTACTCGGGCTGCTGCGCCGCGGGCAGGTTTCGCCAGGTGTTGCCAGCACTCGCGCTGGTCTTAGCGTTCACGGTCACGACCTCAACACTACGGGGTCGTCTCGGGCGTCCTGAGCCGTGCCCAGTAATTGAGACACCCCGTACACCCCTCGGACGTGGGGTAAGGTGCCTGCCATGTTCGCGCACTCGACCCAGACCTGGTGGTGGACCGCTCATCCGGCGGCCCGCTGACTGCGCGTACTCACCACTTCGCGAAGGCCGCCCGAGGGGCGGCCTTCGGTGTTTCCGGGGTCGTTCCTCCTCGACATCGACGTGATGCGACGGAAGAGGAACTCACTCCATGGACCTGACACAGCTGTCGGACGATCCCCGTCCGTTCGCCCTGCTCCACCGCCGGACGCCCGGCCGGGACCACGACAGGATCGACGTCCTGATCGGCCCGGTCGCCGGTTACGACCGCCTCGCCGACCTGCCCGACACATGCCTCGCGCTGGTGCCCTTCCGGCAGATCCGCGAGCGCGGCTTCGACGTCCGCGACGACGGCACCCCCCTGCTGGCACTCACGCCCGAGGAGTCCTGCGCCGTCCCGCTGGCCGAGGCGCTGGAGCAGCTCCCGGCGCACGACGTCCGCGTCGACGGCGGGGGCTTCGACGTCCCCGACGAGGAGTACGCGCGGATCGTCGGGCGCGTGCTGGAGGAGGAGATCGGCCGGGGCGAGGGCGCCAACTTCGTGATCCGGCGGACGTACGAGGGTGAGATCCCCGGATTCGGTCGGGCCGACGCCCTCGCGCTGTTCCGGCGGCTGCTGGAGGGCGAGCGGGGGGCGTACTGGACGTTCGTCGTGCACACCGGGGACCGCACGCTGGTCGGGGCGAGCCCCGAGGTGCACGTGCGGATGTCCGGGGGCACGGTCGTCATGAACCCGATCAGCGGGACGTACCGCTACCCCGCCGAGGGGCCGACGGCCGAGCACCTGCTGGACTTCCTCGCCGACGGCAAGGAGATCGAGGAGCTGTCGATGGTCGTCGACGAGGAGCTCAAGATGATGTGCACCGTCGGCGACCGGGGCGGGGTCGTGGTCGGGCCCCGGCTGAAGGAGATGGCGCACCTCGCGCACACCGAGTACGAACTGCGCGGCAGGTCCTCGCTGGACGTGCGGGAGGTCCTGAAGGAGACCATGTTCGCGGCGACGGTCACCGGCTCGCCGGTGCAGAACGCCTGCCGGGTGATCGAGCGGCACGAGAGCGGCGGCCGCGGGTACTACGCCGGGGCGCTGGCGCTGGTCGGCCGGGACCCGGGCGGGGTCCAGACCCTGGACTCCCCCATTCTCATCCGCACCGCCGACATCGACGCGGGCGGGCGACTGCGGGTACCGGTGGGTGCGACCCTGGTGCGTGGCTCGGACCCGGCGGGCGAGGTGGCCGAGACGCACGCCAAGGCGGCGGGGGTGCTGGCGGCACTGGGAGTACGGCCGGCACGGCCGCATGCGGAGCACACCCGCCCGCGCCTGGCCGACGACCCGCGCGTGCGGGCCGCGCTGGACGCACGCCGGGCCTCGCTCGCGCCCTTCTGGCTGCGCATGCGGGAGCGCGCGGACGAACGGGCCGGCCACGCCCTGGTCGTCGACGGCGAGGACACCTTCACGGCGATGCTCGCGCACGTGCTGCGCTCCAGCGGCCTGGAGGCGAGCGTGCGGCGGTACGACGAGCCGGGGCTGCGGGAGGCGGTGCTCGCCCACGAGGGACCCGTGGTGCTCGGCCCCGGGCCGGGAGACCCGTCCGACCTGGCGGACCCCAAGATGCGGTTCCTGCGCTCCCTGACCGCCGAGGTGATCAGAGGCGAACGGCAGGGCGTGCTGGGCGTCTGCCTCGGTCACGAGCTGATCGCGGCGGAGCTGGGGCTGGACATCGTGCGCAAGGAGGTGCCGTACCAGGGGGCACAGACGGAGATCGAGCTGTTCGGGCGGCGGGAGACCGTCGGCTTCTACAACAGCTTCGTGGCGCGCTGCGACGACGAGACGGCGGCCGAGCTGGCGGCGCACGGGGTCGAGGTCGCGCGCGCCGCGAACGGTGAGGTGCACGCGCTGCGCACCGCCGGGTTCGCCGGCGTGCAGTTCCACCCCGAGTCGGTGCTGACGCTGAACGGGGCGCGGGTCGTGCGCGAACTGGTGGGGCGGTTGCGGGGCGCGGGCGCGCCCTCGCTCTGACAGGGCTCCGGTCGGGGCCGCCCGGCCCCGACCGGCACCCGGGAGCGGGCGGTCAGCCGAAGAACACCCCCACCTCCTCGTACAGCGCCGGGTCCACCGTCTTCAGCCGGGCCGTGGCGTCCGCGATGGGGACACGGACGATGTCCGTGCCGCGCAGGGCGACCATCCGGCCGAAGTCGCGGTCGCGGACGCAGTCGATGGCGTGCAGCCCGAAGCGGGTCGCGAGCCAGCGGTCGAAGGCGCTGGGGGTGCCGCCGCGCTGCACATGCCCGAGGACCGTGGTGCGGGCCTCCTTGCCCGTGCGCTTCTCGATCTCCTTGGCGAGCCACTCGCCGACCCCGGACAGCCGGACGTGCCCGAAGGAGTCCAGCGACTGGTCCTTGAGGACCATGTCGCCGTCCTTCGGCATCGCCCCCTCGGCGACGACCACGATCGGCGCGTACGACGCCCGGAAGCGGGAGGTCACCCAGGAGCACACCTGCTCGACGTCGAAGCGCTGCTCGGGGATGAGGATGACGTTGGCGCCGCCGGCCAGGCCCGAGTGCAGGGCGATCCAGCCGGCGTGCCGGCCCATCACCTCCACGACCAGGACACGCATATGGGACTCGGCGGTGGTGTGCAGCCGGTCGATGGCCTCGGTCGCGATCCCGACGGCGGTGTCGAAGCCGAAGGTGTAGTCGGTGGCGGACAGGTCGTTGTCGATCGTCTTCGGGACGCCCACGCAGGGCACGCCGTGCTCGTCGGACAGGCGGGCGGCCACGCCCAGGGTGTCCTCGCCGCCGATGGCGATGAGCGCCTCGACCTCCAGCCCGGCGAGGGTCTGCCGGATCCGGCGGATGCCGTTCTCCACCTTCAGGGGGTTGGTCCGCGAGGAACCGAGGATGGTGCCGCCGCGGGGCAGGATGCCGCGCACGGCGGGGATGTCCAGACGGACGGTGGCGTTCTCCAGGGGTCCTCGCCAGCCGTCCCGGAAGCCGGTGAAGTCATAGCCGTACTCCTGCACGCCCTTGCGGACGATGGCCCGGATGACGGCGTTGAGGCCGGGGCAGTCGCCGCCTCCGGTCAGTACTCCGACGCGCATGGAACAGTCCCTTCGCCGCAGGTGCCTGACGAAGGGTCAGTGTGACGTGCGCCTCACTCGTCGTCGAGGCCGCGCTCGATCGCGTACCGCACGAGCTCCACGCGGTTGTGCAACTGGAGCTTGCCGAGGGTGTTCTGGACGTGGTTCTGCACGGTGCGGTGGGAGATGACCAGGCGTTCGGCGATCTGCTTGTAGCTCAGGCCCTTGGCGACCAGGCGCAGCACCTCGGTCTCGCGGTCGGTGAGCCGGGGCGCCTTGGGTGCGTCGGTGTCCGGGGCGGGGCCGGGCTCGGAGGCCAGGCGGCGGTACTCGCCGAGGACCAGCCCGGCGAGGCCGGGGGTGAAGACCGGGTCGCCGACGGCCGTGCGGCGGACCGCGTCGCGCAGTTCCTCGGTGGAGGCGGACTTCAGCAGGTAGCCGGTCGCGCCGGACTTCACCGCCTCCAGGACGTCGGCGTGCTCGCCGCTCGCCGACAGCACGAGGACCCGCAGCGCGGGGTTCGCGGCGACGACCTCCTTGCAGACCTGCACGCCGGGCTTGGCGGGCAGGTTCAGGTCGAGCACGAGGACGTCGGGCGTGGCGGCCTTGGCGCGGCGCACTGCCTGGTCGCCGTCGCCCGCGGTGGCGACCACCTCGAAACCCGACTCGGCCAGGTCGCGGGCGACGGCGTCGCGCCACATGGGGTGGTCGTCGACGACCATGACCCTGATCGGGTCCCGCCGCTCCTCGGTGCTCTCCGTCATCGCTGCTCCGCCTTCCCCCGTGTGTTCGTCACGTCCTTCGGCACCTTCAGCTCGACCTCCGTGCCCTGGCCCGGAACCGAGACCAGCTCGGCGCTGCCGCCGAGGTCGCGCAGCCGGCCGCGGATCGACAGGGCGACGCCGAGCCGTCCCTCGCCCTCGGCCTGGACGAGCCGTCCCTCCGGGATGCCGGGGCCGTCGTCGCGCACGGTGACGATGACCTCGTCCGGCTCGTCCTCGACCAGGATCCACGCGCGCGCGTCCTCACCGGCGTGCCGGCGGACGTTGTCCAGGGCGGTCCCCACCGCCGCGGCCACCTCCCGGGCGGCGGCCGGCGCCAGCGGCACGGGCGCGCCGGGCTCGGCGAGGCTGACCCGGGCCGCGGCGTACGGTGCGAGCAGGGTGCGCAGGTCGACGGGGCCGCTGTCGTCCGGCTCCTCGTCGACGGCCCGGACGAGAGCGCCCTCGGCGGCGTCGTCCGAGACGCGGGAGACGGGCACCAGCCCGCCGGAGACCAGCGTGCGCAGCGCCACCTCCTGCTCGCCGGCCATCCTGCCCAGCTCGGCGGCCTCTCCCCCGATCACGGCCCCGCGGCGCTGCACCATGGCCAGCACCTGGAGCACGCTGTCGTGGATGTCCCGGGCGAGCCGCTCGCGCTCCCGGGTGGCGGCCTCGATCTCCAGGGCGCGGGCGAGGGTGCGCTCGGAGGCGCGGGCGACCTCGACGACGTAGCCGATGGCGATGGAGGCGATGCAGACCAGGAGGACGTTGTGGACGGTGTCGCGGGCCGGGCTGCCGCGCTCGATCAGGTTGGCGACGGCCACCAGGCCGGAGGCGAGGGCCGCCCAGCGCCAGCCGCCCTTGATGGCGAAGGCGAGGACGGCACCGGCGGTCCATATCGACGGCAGGGTCGGCCCGCCGGCCTGGACCCGCTCGTGCGCGTCGGCGACGGGCGTGAGCAGGATGCCGGTGAGGGCGACGGTGAGGTCGGCGGCGAGGAACCGCTTGGTGCAGCGGGCCGCGTTCGCGACCCGGGGCAGGGTGGCCAGGGTCCAGGTGCCGAGCACGGCGTAGTAGGCGACGGCGATCCAGGGTCGGGGGAACTCCTCGTAGGCGGTGGCGAACAGGCCGACCGCGTAGAGCATCGTGAGCACCCGGTACGCGGTGAGCGCACGCCACAGCGGCTGCTCGACCGACATCCTCATCACACGCTCGCGCTCGGCCATCTCCCCGCCCCCCGTCCGACGCCCCGACTAGGGCTCGGTCCGCCGCTGCTCCGTCTGCTTTTCCTTCTCGGCCTGTTCCTTCTCCGCCCGCGCGAGTGCGGCCCTGGCCGCCTTCTCGGCTTCCTTCTGCGCCTTGGCCGCTTCGGTGAGCTGCCGCTTCATGGCCGTCGCGTACATGTCGACGTACTCCTGGCCGGACAGCTTCATGATCTCGTACATGACCTCGTCGGTCACCGCGCGCAGCACGAACCGGTCGTGCTCCATGCCCTGGTAACGGCTGAAGTCCAGGGGCTTGCCGATCCGGATGCCGGGCCGCATCAGCTTCGGCACGACCTTCCCGGGCGGCTGGATCTTCTCCGTGTCGATCATGGCTACGGGGAGGACGGGCGCGCCGCTGGCCAGCGCCACGCGCGCGAGGCCGCCCGGCTTGCCCCGGTAGAGCCGCCCGTCGGGCGAGCGCGTGCCCTCCGGGTAGATCCCGAACAGCTCACCGCGCTCCAGCACGTCTATGCCGCTCTTGATGGCGGCCTCACCCGCGCCGCGCGCACCGGAGCGGTCCACGGGGAGCTGCCCGACGCCCTTGAAGAAGGCGGCCGTCAGCCGGCCCTTCACGCCCGGCGTGGTGAAGTACTCGGCCTTCGCGATGAAGGTGACCTTGCGGTCGAGGACGGCGGGCAGGAAGAACGAGTCGGAGAACGACAGGTGATTGCTCGCCAGGATCGCGGCGCCCTCGGCGGGTACGTTCTCCAGGCCCTCCACCCAGGGTCTGAAGGCGAGCTTCAGCGGACCCCCGACGGTGACCTTCATCGCGCCGTACAACAACCGAGTGCCTCCTGTATGTGTCGGTCAGACCTTAACCCGGAGCACCGTCAAAGGCGCCGACGGCCCTGGTCGGTGTCAGTGCGGTCGCGTACGGTGAAGGTCCCGCGAACGGCGTGCGACCCCTTCCATGGCGTTCCGTGACATCCCGTGATCGTGTCAGTCCCTTCTCACGACCAGGAGGCCGAAGGTGCCGGTCCTTGCCGGAGCCGAGCCGTTTCACCACGAGGGCGGGGAGGTCGCCGTCCTCCTCTGCCACGGCTTCACCGGATCACCGCAGTCGCTGCGCCCCTGGGCGGAGCACCTCGCCGAACACGGCATGACCGTCTCCCTGCCGCTGCTGCCCGGGCACGGCACGCGCTGGGAGGACCTGCGGATCACCGGCTGGCAGGACTGGTACGCGGAGGTGGATCGCGAGCTGCGCCTGCTGTGCGAGCGCCGCGAGACGGTCTTCGTGGCCGGTCTGTCGATGGGCGGCGCGCTGGCGCTGCGGCTGGCCGCGAAGCACGGCGACGCCGTCCGCGGCGTCATGGTCGTCAACCCCGCCAACAAGGTGCACGGCCTGGCCGCGCACGCCCTCCCGGTGGTCCGCCACCTCGTCCCCGCGACCAAGGGCATCGCCAGCGACATCGCCAAGCCGGACTGCAGGGAGCTCGGCTACGACCGGGTGCCGTTGCACGCGGCGCACTCGCTGCGCCGGTTCTTCCAGGCCACCGACCGCGAGCTGCCGCAGGTCACCCAGCCGGTGCTGCTGCTGCACAGCCCGCAGGACCATGTGGTGCCGCCCGCCGACTCGGCCCGGATCCTCAGCCGCATCTCCTCGACGGACGTGAAAGAGGTCATCCTGGAACAGAGCTACCACGTCGCCACGTTGGACCATGACGCGGACCGGATCCACGAGGAGAGCCTCGCGTTCATCCGCCGCATCGCGTCCGGCCTCGCCAAGGAGCCCGGGCTCGGCAAGGAAGGGACGACCGCAGGTGGCTGAGCACGACTCCGACCGCGAGGGCCGGGAGCCGGACGAGAAGGGCGTCCCGATCGACGAGGAAGCCGCCTGGGCGGCGATCGTCGCCGGATACGGCGAGGAGCCGCCGGACCCGCCGGGCGCCAAGCCGTTCAAGTCGATCGAGGACCTGGCCCTGCCCGCGGCCGGGACCAACGACATCGTGATGGACGGCGACCGGGGCGATACGGCCGTGAAGTCCGGGGACGCCGTGAAGCCGGCCGAGCCGGAGCAGGCCGAGGGGCCAGGGGAGGAGCCGGCGAAACCCGCGAAGCCGCTGGGCGGCTCCGTCTCCTTCGCGCCCGGTGTCGGCCCGCGCGACTACTCCGTGCGCGAGCCCACCGAGGACGACTTCGACGAGGACGACGAGGGCCACTTCGTCCCCCCGGAACCGCCTCCGCTGCCCGACGCCGACCCCACCGCCAAGTTCGCCTGGCTGGGTGTGCTCGGCGGGCCGGTGCTGCTCCTGCTGGCCGTGCTGTTCGGCTGGGACATGACGTGGTGGCTGGCCACGCTGGGGATCGGCGGGTTCGTCGGCGGGTTCGCGACGCTGGTGATGCGCATGCGCACGGACGACGAGGACGACGACGACCCCGGCCGGGGCGCGGTCGTCTAGGAAGCCGGGACTCTGAGGGCGGCCAGGACCGGGAGGTGGTCCGTGGCCGCCCTCAGATCCGCCTCGGACACCCCGGGCTGTCCATGGGGGTCCCGTTCGAGCGGAGCCGAGAGTGAGGGAGGCACACCGCAGCCCAGCACCTCGATACCTCCGGTCGCGAAGATCGCGTCGATGCGCTGGTAGGGGTCGGTGGGCGTCCAGGTGTGCTCGCCGCCCCAGGGAGCCGCGGCCCGGCAGTCGGTCAGGCCGTCGGCCAGCCGGCGGAAGGCCGGCCCGTCGGGGCGTTCGTTGAGGTCGCCGCCGGCGATCGCGTGCTCCACACCCATGCTCGCGAGCCGGTCGAGAAGCATGCCGGACTGCTCGTAGCGCTCGTCCTTCTGCAGGGACAGGTGGCAGCTGAGCACGCCGAGGCGGGTGCCGGCGATGCGGACGACCGCGGTGGCGAAGCCGCGGCGGTGCAGGCCGGGGGTGGGCGGCAGGAGGACGTCCTCCGTGCGTTCGACGCCCACCCGGAGCGAGCTGAGGATCGCCGGTCCTGTGGTGGTGGCGCCGCCGGTGACGATCACGAGGTCGGACGCGAGGGCCAGGCGGGCGAGTTTCTTGCGCCAGCGGAAGAAGCGGGGGGCTTCTTGGATGAGGACGAGGTCGGGTGCGCAGGCCTTGATGACGCGGGCCAGGGCGTCGGTGTCGTCGCGCATGCTGCGGATGTTGTAGCTGAGGACCCTGATGACCGCGGAACCGTCGGGCTCGGTACGGGAGTTGGGGAGCAGGGGCATGTGATCAATCTACGCCCGACAGCTCGGGGCGCGGGGACGGTGCGCGATCGCCGGTCGTTCGTGGCTGTTCGCGCCGTTCCCCGCGCCCCTGAAGAACGCGGCGCGTTACATGATCGGGTCGGGCTCGCGGGCCAGGTCGGCCGCGCCCACCAAACCCGCCTTGTTGCCCAGTTCCGCCGCGCGGACCGCGGCGACCGGGCGCCAGTTGCCGCCGACCAGCCAGCGCTTGTACGACTTGCGGATCGGGCCGAGGACCAGTTCGCCCTCGTCGGAGAGGCCGCCGCCGACGATGAACGCCGAGGGGTCGAAGAGGGAGGCGAGGTCGGCGAGGCCCGCGCCGACCCAGCGGGCCAGCTCGCGGTAGGAGTCGACGGCCACGTGGTCGCCCTGCCGGGCGGCCATGGAGATGTGCTTGCCCTCGATGCCGTCGGGGGTGCCGTTGCCGAGGCCGAGCAGGATCTCGGCGTTCTCCGGGGTGGCGTTGGCACGCTGCTTGGCGTACCTCACCAGCGCGCGGCCCGAGGCGTACTGCTCCCAGCAGCCCTGTGAGCCGCAGCCGCACAGCAGGCCGTCCGGCACCATGCGGATGTGGCCGAACTCGGCGGCCACGCCGAAGTGCCCGCGGCGCAGCTTGTTGCCGATGATGATGCCGCCGCCGAGGCCGGTGCCCAGCGTGATGCAGATGACGTTGCGGTGGCCCTTGCCGGCACCGAACTTGTACTCGCCCCACGCCGCGGCGTTCGCGTCGTTCTCCACGACCACCGGGAGGCCCACGCGGGCCTCGACCTTCTCCTTGAGCGGCTCGTTGCGCCAGTGGATGTTGGGCGCGAAGTAGACCTCGGAGCGCTGCCGGTTCACGTAGCCGGCGGCACCGATGCCCACGCCGACGATGTCGTGTCCGACGCGTGCGCCGTCCACCGCCGCGGCGATGGCGTCCACGATGCCCTCAGCCGTGCCCGGGGTCGGCACCTTGTGGGTCGAGAGGATGTTGCCTTCCTCATCGACCACGCCGGCCGCGATCTTCGTGCCGCCGATGTCGACGCCGATGGTGAGTCCCATGAATCCCTCAGTTTCGGTCGAGCCCCGCTACGGCCAACGGTACCCGAGGCCCCCCGTCGGGTTCGCCGTCGTCCGCACGCTGGGCACCCCGGAGGGCCGCTCCGCGGCCGGGGCCGCGGGCTCATGGTGAAAGGACCCCTCAGTCCAGGTCGATGCGCTGCCCGGGACCGGCGTCGTCGCCACCGTCCCGGCGTCCGCCCTGGTCGCGGGGGTCGTCCTGGTCCTCCCGGCCGGTCCAGCGCCGCTCCTGGGCCTGGACGGCGGAGCGGTAGGCGGCGAGCAGCTCGTTCCCGGCCGCCGCGAGGTGGTCGAAGACGTCCGGATTGCGCTCGATGACGGGTTCCACGGCGTCCTTGGCCTGCTGGACGACCTGCCGGACGACCTGCTCGGCGGCGGGCCCCGCGACCGCGCCGAGCAGCGGGGACCGGACACCCGACAGTTTCTCCGCGACGGCGTCGACGAGCTTCTTCAGCTCCTCGGCCGCGGAGCCGGGAGGCGTGCCGTACTGGGTACGGCGGCGGGCCTTCTCCGCCTGGAGGTCCTCGGCGCACGCGGTCGCCCAGGCGTCGGCGTCGGTCGCCCGCGTCTCGTCCGCGGCCTCGTCGCGGGCGGCGTCGGACGGGGGGAGCTCTTCGCTCATGACGGACTCCTGCCTACGGTTCGTCCCTACGACGTTACCCGAACGGGCGCGACCGGTTCACGGGCCGGGCGGAGCTGTCTCTGCCCGGTTCCCGCTGGGGTTCGCCCGGGCCGCCCCGCCGGGTCACCGGCCCTGCGGCCACTGCTTCGGGTCGGGCGTGAAGCGGATGCGCAGCTCGCCGTCGCGCAGGGCGGCCCCGTCGACGGTGCAGCGGCGCAGCGCGGAGGGCAGCGAGACGATCCGCCGGAACGGTCCCGCCGTGACGAGGAGTTCGTCGCCGCGCCGGACGAGGTCCAGTTCCTCGCGTATGGCGCCGGGCAGCGGGATCCGCCAGACCAGCACGCCCTCCTCGCCGAGCCGGTCGGTCACCGGCCAGTCGGCCTTGGTGGCCGCCTGCTCTGCGCCGGGCACGGCGAGGGCACCGGGCACGGCGAGGGCGGTGAGGTCGTCGGTGCCGCGCGGGTCGCGTCCGAGGTGGGCCACGGTGCGGACGTCGTAGGACTCCCGCCACTCCTCCAATGTCTTGCGCTGCTGGGCGACCGGGCCGGCGAGCCAGGCGTCCGGGGAGGCCTCGGGCAGGACGCGGTTGGCGACCACGACGTCGGTGCGCAGGCCGCGCAGGGCGAGACCGAGGCCGGCGGTGCGCAGCGCGTCGGCGCCCGCCGGTCCGGGCTCGGCGACCAGCCGTACGACGGTGTCGCGGTCGGCGACGACCGCCTCGACGGCGGCCAGTTCCAGGTCCCAGCGTGCTGCCGCGTCGTAGAGCCACTCGGCGGGCATGGGCACGCCGGCGAGACGGCCGAGGACGGGGCGCAGGGCGCGGGCGGCCTGCCGTTCCGGCGGGAGCAGGCGGCGCAGGTAGCGGCGGAGTTCCTCGGGCAGGGCGAGCAGGGCGAGGGCCTGCGGGGCCGGCGGGAGGTCGACGACGAGGGTGCCGTACGTCTCCGAGAGCGCGGCGTCGCGCAGGGCGCGCAGCAGGGCGAGTTCCTCGGCGCCGGGCAGGGGCGTGAGCTCCTCGGGGTCGAGGCAGGAGGCGCCGAGGAGGTCCAAGGCGGAGGAGGCGCGGTCCTGGAGGGCGGTGAGGTCCCTGCGGAAGTCCTGGGCGGCGTCGGGGCGCCAGGCGGTGAGGTGGGGAGCCGCCTCCACCGGGGCCGGGCCGGTCGTCACCCCCAGGGCGGCACCGAGCGTGTCCGTGCGATCGGTGCCGAGGACGAGAGTGCTGGTGCCCTCGGCCGCCGCGGCCAGGGCGGTCGCGGCCGCGAGGGTGGTACGGCCGCTGCCGCCGGGCCCGGTGATCAGGATGGTGCGCATGGGTGTGACGGTACCGGGCGTCGGCCGGGCGCCCGGTGTCGCCGACGGGGCCGTCCGGGTGTGCGGCCGGGGCTACTTACCCGCTTCGACCCTCTTCTTCAGGCCGGCCAGCGCCCGGTCGATGATGACCTTCTCCGCCTTGCGCTTGATCATGCCGAGCATGGGGATCTTGACGTCCACGGTCAGCAGGTAGGTGACCTCGGTGCCGCCCGCGCCGGACGGCTTGAGGATGTACGAGCCGTCGAGGGACCGGAGCATCTGGGACTTCACCAGGGTCCAGGACACCTCGTTCTCGCTCGTCCAGGTGTAGCCGAGGACCTGGTCGTCCTTGATCGCGCCCGCGTCCATGACGAGGCGGACCTGCTCGGCGCGGCCCTCGGCGTCGGTCTTCAGGACCTCGGCCTCCTTCACCTCGCCCGTCCAGTCCGGGTAGCGGGCGAAATCGGCGATGACCGCCATGACGTCGGCCGGGGCCGCCTCGATCGTGATGCTCGAGCTGGTGTGTTCCGCCATCGCCGTGGCTCCTCCGGATACGGGCCGAGTATGAGGTCGTGCGCACGTGAGTGCAGCGTGAAGGCTACCGCGCACGGGCCCCGCCGATCTCATCCGACCTGGGGCGCCCTCACCACTCCAGCGCCCAGGGCGTTCCGGTCGACGCGAAGTGCCCCACGTTCACACACTCGGTCGCCCCGATCCGCATCCTCTTCACCAGCGGCTGGTGCACGTGCCCGAAGAGTGAGTAGCGGGGGCGGGTGCGACGGATGGCGTCCAGCAGGGCGCGGCTGCCGCGCTCGAAGCGGCGGGCGACGGTGTCGTAGACCAGCTCGGGGACCTCGGGCGGGATGTGCGTGCAGAGCACGTCGACCTCGCCGACGGCCTCGATCTTCGCCGCGTACTCCTCGTCGCTGATCTCGTAGGGCGTCCGCATCGGGGTGCGCAGGCCGCCGCCGACGAAGCCGAAAACCCGGCCGCCGATCTCGACGCGCTCGCCGTCCAGGACGGTCGTGCCGGGGCCCGCGTACTCCCGCCACAGCGGCGGCATGTCGACGTTGCCGTAGGTGGCGTACGTAGGAGAGGGGAAGGCGGCGAACAGCTCGGCGTACTGCTTGCGCACCGCCTCCTCGATCACCGCGGCGCGGTTCTCCTGGAGGCCGGCCCACAGCCGGGCCCCGAGCACCCGGGCCTCCTCGAAGCGGCGGGCGGTGCGCAGCGCGACGATGCGGTCGGCGTTCTCCACGCCGAACAGGTCGGGGAAGATGCCGCGGGAGTGGTCGGCGTAGTCGAGGAAGAGGACGAGGTCGCCCAGGCACACCAGGGCGTCGGCACCCTCGCCGGCCCTGGCCAGGTCGCGGGCGTTGCCGTGCACGTCGCTGACCACGTGCACGCGCGTGCGGTGCTTTCCGGCTGGTGTGGATGCCATGACGATCAAGCGTAAGCGTGTGCGGCACACGTGAACAGTGGCGGTCCTACCTGCGGTTACTGGCCAGTCAGTTAGCCCGTGGACTACTGTGCGCGAAGGAATACCCCACTGTGTGACGCAGCGAACATCTCGACGGGACCCCCTGTCGGAGAAGCCATACCGGCGGGTAACGTCCGGGCAGTCCAGTCGTGCTCTGCATTTCAACAAGTGAATGCCTGAGCACCTCCCCGAGCCTTGGACCGCACCGTCGCAGCACACAACGTCGTGGCGCCGGCGCCCTATGAGGAGCAGCAGTCTTGCGCGAGTTCAGCCTTCCGGCTTTGTACGAGGTCCCTGCGGACGGGAATCTGACCGACATCGTCCGCAGAAACGCCTCGCAGCACCCGGACGTCGCCGTCATCGCCCGCAAGATCGGTGGCAGCTGGCAGGACGTCACGGCCACCACCTTCCTCGCCGAGGTGCACACGGCGGCCAAGGGGCTGATCGCCGCCGGGGTCCAGCCGGGTGACCGGGTGGGCCTGATGTCCCGCACCCGCTACGAGTGGACGCTGCTGGACTTCGCGATCTGGAGCGCGGGCGCGGTGACCGTGCCGGTGTACGAGACCAGTTCGCCGGAGCAGGTGCAGTGGATTCTCGGCGACTCGGGCGCGACGGCCTGTGTCGTGGAGTCGGACGCCCACACGGCCGCCGTCGAGTCGGTGCGCGACCGGCTGCCGGAACTGAAACACGTGTGGCAGATCGAGGGCGGCGGCCTCGACGAGCTGGGACGGCTCGGCCAGGACGTCACGGACGAGACGGTCGAGGAGCGCAGCTCGATCGCCAAGGCCGACGACCCGGCGACCATCGTCTACACCTCCGGCACCACGGGCCGCCCCAAGGGCTGTGTCCTCACCCACCGCAACTTCTTCGCGGACTGCGGGAACGTCGTGGAGCGCCTGCGCCCCCTGTTCCGTACCGGCGAGTGCTCGGTCCTGCTCTTCCTGCCGCTGGCGCACGTCTTCGGCCGGCTGGTGCAGATCGCCCCGATGATGGCGCCGATCAAGCTGGGCTGCGTCGCGGACATCAAGGACCTCACCGACGAGCTGGCCGCGTTCCGCCCGACGCTGATCCTCGGGGTGCCGCGGGTCTTCGAGAAGGTCTACAACTCGGCGCGCGCCAAGGCGCAGGCCGACGGCAAGGGCAAGATCTTCGACAAGGCCGCCGACACGGCGATCGCGTACAGCAAGGCCCTGGACACCCCCTCGGGCCCGTCGCTCGGCCTGAGGATCAAGCACAAGACCTTCGACAAGCTCGTCTACAGCAAGCTGCGCGCGGTCCTCGGCGGTCGCGGCGAGTACGCGATCTCCGGGGGCGCCCCGCTGGGCGAGCGGCTGGGTCACTTCTTCCGCGGCATCGGCTTCACGGTCCTGGAGGGCTACGGCCTGACCGAGTCCTGCGCCCCCACCGCGTTCAACCCCTGGGACCGTCAGAAGATCGGCACCGTCGGCCAGCCGCTGCCCGGTTCGGTGATCCGGATCGCCGACGACGGCGAGGTGCTGCTGCACGGCGAGCACATCTTCAAGGAGTACTGGAACAACCCCGGCGCGACCGCGGAGGCGCTGGCCGACGGCTGGTTCCACACCGGCGACATCGGCACGCTCGACGAGGACGGCTACCTCAGGATCACCGGCCGCAAGAAGGAGATCATCGTCACCGCGGGCGGCAAGAACGTCGCCCCGGCCGTGATCGAGGACCGCATCCGGGCGCACGCGCTGGTCGCGGAGTGCATGGTGGTGGGCGACGGGCGGCCGTTCGTGGCCGCGCTGGTCACCATCGACGAGGAGTTCCTGGGCCGTTGGTGCGCCGACCACGGCAAGCCGGAGGGTTCCACCGCGGCGTCGCTGTGCCAGGATCCGGACCTGCTGGCCGCGGTCCAGGCGGCGGTCGACGACGGCAACACCGCGGTGTCGAAGGCGGAATCGGTGCGGAAGTTCCGCATTCTGTCCTCCCAGTTCACGGAGGAGTCGGGCCACCTGACGCCCTCGCTGAAGCTGAAGCGGAACGTGGTGGCGAAGGACTACGCGCACGAGATCGAGGCGATCTACGCGAAGTGACCCACGGGTCGTCTAGGGCGCGGTGTCCTCGGCGAGGACCCGCGCCATCGTGCGTTCGGCGAGCGCGGTGATGGTCACGAAGGGGTTCACCCCGAGCGACCCGGGCACGAGCGAGCCGTCGGTGACGTACAGCCGGGGATACCCCTTGACCCTCCCGTAGTCGTCCGTCGCCCTGCCCAGCACACAGCCGCCCAGTGGGTGGTAGGTGAAGTCGTCGGCGAAGACCTTGCTCTTCGGACCGAACAGGTCGTACCGGTAGATCGTCGCGTTGGCCGCGTTGATGCGGTCGAACAGCTTCTTGGCCATGGCGACGGAGACCGCCGAGTGTGCGGCCGTCCAGCCGAGCCGCAGCCGGCCCGAGCCGGTGTCGTAGGAGAACGACGCCCGCTCCGGGTTCCTGGTGATCGCCAGGTAGAGGCTCACCCAGTGCTCCAGTCCCGTCGGCAGCGGGGCGATCTCCGCGAACACCGGGTTGGCGGTGTTGGCCCAGTCGTCGATGCCCATGACCGGCATGGTCGACTGGTTCGCGCCGACCGTGTCCCACAGGTGGTTGGCCCGGCCCAGCATCACGTTGCCGTTGGTGCCCCAGCCGGCGCCGACACTGGCGTCGAGGCCGGGCAGGGCGCCCGACTCCCGGGCGCGCAGCAGCAGTTCCGTGGTGCCGAGGCTGCCGCCGCCGAGGAAGAGGTAGGTGCAGCCGTACTGCCTGGTCTCGACGACCCGGCCGGTCTCGTCGACGCGGTCGGCGGTCAGGACCCAGGTCCCGTCCGGCGCGCGGCTGACGGCGCGCACCTTCTCCAGGGTGTGGATGGTGACGTTGCCGGTGCCGAGCGCGGCGGCGAGGTAGGTCTTGTCGAGGCTGCGCTTGCCGTGGTTGTTGCCGTAGATGACCTCGCCGCCGAGCGCCGACTTCGGGGCGGTGCCGGCCGCCTCGCGCCGCATGTGGCCGAAGTCGTAGACGCTCGGCACGAAGGTGGTCCGCAGGCCGGTCTTCTCGGCGTGCTTGCGGGAGACACGGGTGAAGCGGTACCACTCCGTCGACTCGAACCAGGCGGGGTCGACGGTGTTCACGCCGAGGGCGGCCCGGGCGCGCGGGAAGTACGTGCCGTACATCTCGTCGGCGTCGACGGTGGGGAACTGCTCGGCGAAGTACGACCGGGGCGGGGTGACCGCCATGCTGCCGTTGACCAGGGAGCCGCCGCCGACGCCGCGGCCGACGTAGACCGACATGTGGTCGAAGTGCACGCGGTCCAGGACGCCCGGGTAGCGGCCGATGTCCCGGTTGACGACGTCCAGCCAGAGGAAGGAGCCGAGGGGGGCCTCGGTGCGGGTGCGGAACCACATGGAGCGGCTGTCGGGCGCGCTGGTGGTGCAGAAGACCTTTCCGTCGGGGCCGGGGGTGTTCCAGAGGCGGCCCATCTCCAGGACGAGGGTGCGGATGCCTGCCTGGGCGAGGCGCAGGGCGGCGACGGCGCCGCCGTAGCCGGAGCCGACGACGATGGCGGGGGCGGTGTCGACCGCTTCGGGCTGGGCGGCTCGGGCGCTTTGGAGGCCGATGCGGGTGAAGCCGAGGGCGGCTGCCGATTGCAGGGCTGCCATACCGAGGATTTGACGTCTTGTCAGATGACGATGTGTCAGGTTTGCTGTCATAGGCGCAGCATCGGCGGTATCCGGGGTTCCGCCTAGTGGGGTGCCGCGTATTCGTCGTGGGGTGCCGCGTATTCGTCGTGGGGTGCCGCGTATTCGTCGTGGGCGGGTGCGGGTTCGTCATGGGCGGGTGCGGGTTCGCTGTGGCCGGTCGCGCAGTTCCCCGCGCCGCTGAGGGCACCTACAGCAAGCCCCTCAGCTGCTCCGCGAGCAGGTCCCAGCGCCACTTCTCCTCGACCCATTCCCTGCCCCGCTCGCCCATCCTGCGGCGCAGCTCGGCGTCGCCCAGGAGGGCGGTGATGCGGTCGGCGGCCTCCTCCGGAGAGCCGCCTCTCACCACCCAGCCGGTCTCGCCGTCGAGGACCGCGTCCGGCGCGCCGCCCGAGTCGCCGGCGACGACCGGGAGGCCCGTCGCGGACGCCTCCAGGTAGACGATGCCGAGGCCCTCGACGTCGAGGCCGCCGCGCCGCGTGCGGCAGGGCATCGCGAAGACGTCACCGGCGCCGTAGTGGGCGGGCAGCTCGGACCAGGGCACGGCGCCGGTGAAGCGCACGGCCGGGGAGACCCCGGTCTCGCGCGCGAGCCGCCGCAGGTCGCTCTCGTAGGGGCCGCCGCCGACGATCAGCAGGACGGTGTCGGGCTCGGCGGCGAGAATGCGGGGCATGGCCCGGATCAGGGTGTCCTGCCCCTTGCGCCGCACCAGCCGGGAGACGCAGACCACCACCGGCCGGTCCGTCAGCCCCAGCCGGGCCCGCACCTCGTCACCGCCCGACGCGGGGTGGAAGGTCTTCTCGTCGACACCGGGCGGCAGCCACGCCATGCGCGCGGCGGCCTCGGGCGTCAGGGCCGGGGCGATGCGCGAGCGGGTGTACTCGCCGAGGTAGGTGATCGTGTCGGTGGCGTCGCCGATCCGCCGCAGCAGCCGCCGGGCGGCGGGCAGCTGGGCCCAGCCCGCCTCGTGGCCGTGCGTGGTGGCGACCAGGCGCTCGGCGCCCGCGCCGCGCAGCGCCGGGGCCATCAGACCGAGCGGGGCCGCCGCCCCGAACCACACCGAGGTGCAGCCGTGCTCCCGCAGCAGCCCGACGGCCCGCCGGGTGGCACCCGGCGTCGGCAGCAGCATGGTCGTGCGGTCCCGTACGACGGTGAACGGCTGCTCCGCGTCGAAGGCGCGGGTCGCCTCGACGCCCTCCCGGCTCCGCTTCCAGGTCGAGGCGTAGACGACCAGGTGCTGCGGGTCCAGCCGCAGCGCCATGTTGTGCAGGAACGCCTGGATGCCACCGGGCCGGGGCGGGAAGTCGTTGGTCACGATCAGGGTCTTGCGCACGCCGCCGACCCTACCGAACCGCCCCGCACGGCTTCGCGCCGCGGCACGTATGGCACGCTCACAGACGGCGGGCCCATCATGGCCCCCTCGACACGGCGGGCGAACGGGCGGGATCACGTGAAGACGACGGGCTTGAGGCGGTCCCCGGCATGGCTGCCGGTGGTCTGGTGTCTCACGAGGCTGTTGCTGCTGCTGTTCGTCCTGAAGGTGTACGTCTTCCCCGGCCCGGACGTGACCAGCGACGTGCACGTGATCTACCAGGGCTGGTACGGCGTCCTGAGCAGCGGAACGTTCCCGCTGAACGACGTCACCTGGCAGTACCCGCCCGCCGCCGCGCTGGCGATCCTCTCCCCCGGCCTGCTGCCCTTCCTGGACTACGCGACCGCGTTCTTCGTGCTGATCTGCGTCACCGACGCGGCCGTACTGGCCTTGATGACCTGGGCCGGACGCCGCCCGGGCCGCTCGCTGCGCGGCGCGTGGGTGTGGGTGATCGGCGTGCCGCTGCTCGGACCGACGGTGTACGCCCGCTACGACGTGATGGTCACGGCGGTGGCGATGGCCGCGCTGCTCGCGGGCGCCCGGCACCCGCGGGCGATGGGGGCCCTGGCCGCCTTCGGTGCCCTGCTGAAGGTCTGGCCCGCGATGCTGCTGCTGGCCGCCCGCCGCCGCAGCGCCTGGGGGGCGGCCCTGGTGACGGGCATCGCGGTGACGGGTGTGTTCGCCCTGGCCATGCCGGGTGCGTTCGCGTTCCTGACGTTCCAGCGGGACCGGGGCACCGAGGTGGAGTCGCTGGGCGCGCTGGTCTTCCATGTCGCCCGGCACTTCGGCTGGCAGGGTGAGGTGAAGCTGAACTACGGCTCCATCGAGTTCCTCGGGCCGTATGTGAGCGAGGTGAGCACGGGCGCGCTGTTCCTGACCGGGGCGGCCTTCGGCTGGCTGGTGCTGTGGCGGCTGCTGGCCCGGCGCTTCGAGGAGCACACCCTCACCGACGCGGCCTTCGTTGCGGTGCTGATGTTCACCACCACCAGCCGGGTGATCAGCCCGCAGTACATGGTGTGGCTGGTCGGGCTGGCGGCGGTGTGCCTGTACCACCCGGGGAGCCGGATGCGGCTGCCGGTTCTCCTGGTGCTGGTGGCGAGCTTCGTGACGGTGCTGGAGTTCCCGTTCTACTTCGGCAGCGTGGTGGCCAGCGACGGCCTCGGCCTGACCCTGCTGTTCCTGCGCAACGGTCTGCTGGTGGCCGCCTCGCTGATCGCGGCCCGGGCCCTGTGGAAGGCGACGGTCCCCGGCATTGCCCCCGCCCCCGTGCCCCCGCGGCCCGCCCGCGCCGGTGAGACGCCCGTCTCCCCCTGAGCCGGCACCCACCGCGGCAGCCATCCGGCCGGGTGACACCGCCCACCCGTCGCCGGCGCCCCGGGGCAGCCCCGGGGCGGCCGGGCCGTTCATGTGAGGAGTCCGAGTCGGACGGCCGTCCCTCCAGGGACCGGCGACGGACAGCGCAACGGCCGCGGTGCGCCCGGGAGCACCGGCGGGAAGCACGGCCCGCCGACCGATCGCCCACCGCCCGTGACCGGCCCGTGTGAGACCACGGACGGTCCGGCTCAGGTCAGCCCAGCTGCTCCCGCAGGGACTCCCGCCACTGAGTCGTGAAGGCCTGCGGTGTCGTCCCCAGTACCTCCCGCATGGCGTCCTCCACCGCCCCGGCCCGCTTCTCGTGCGCCCCGACGGCCCGGTAGAACGCGCGCAGCCGGGACTCGCCCCAGCGGTCGGCGATCAGCCGGCACGCCGTCCAGCCGCTCTCGTAGGCGCGGGCCAGACGGCCGGCGTCGCCGGTGAAACCGAAGTCCTCGTCGTCCGGCAGCGCGGCGGGGATCCGGCCCTCGGTCACCGCCCGGGACAGTTCGGGCGCGGCTTCGGCGGGGGTGCGACCGGCGGCGCGGTAGCCGACCCAGTCGGCGTACCCCTCGGACAGCCACAGGGGTGTGGCGGCGGTGGTACGGGCACGGGTGGCGACGTGGGTGGTCTCATGGGTGATGACGACCTGCTCACCCGGCCCGCCGAGGAGCGCGAACGCGTCCGGGTTGACGATGACCCGGTCCGCCGGTGCCTGTCGCCGCGCGCCCGTCTCGCCGGTGGTGACCGCCGCGATCCCGCGGTAGGAGGAGGCGGGCGAGCCGAGCAGCCCCGCCATCCCCTCCAGTGACTTCGGCACGAGCACGACGACCCGTCTGCTCCAGTCCGTGCCCCACGCGTCCGACACGGCGGGCACCGCGCGGTCGGCCAGGTCCGCGAAGTCGCGCAGCGACCGTCCGGACTGCCCGACGCCCAGGACGAGGCTGTGCCGTCCCCGGACTTGCTGCACCGTCCCCTGGTCCCAGAGCTGCTGCGCGGCCTTCTTCGCGGGCCGGTCGGTGTCGACGGACCACTGCCCGTCCGCGTCACGGTTCAGCCGCAGGGTGCGCCCGGCGGTCACCGGCGCCGGGTCGTACCCGGCGACGCGGTAGCGCAGCTCGGCTTCGGCGGTGGCCGTGTCACCGCTGCGGCGCAGCCCGGTGACGCGGTACGACCAGGCGGCCACGGGCACCGCGCGCAGCCGGGCGAAGTCGGTGCCCCGGCCCGTTTGGTCGTAGGCCCGCTCGTCGCGGTCGAGGACCGCGGCGGCCCGCCGGTCCAGGAGCCGCTGGACCTCGGCCGTGGCACGGTCGGCGACGGGCCGCCCGCCGCACCCGACCAGGGCCACGAGCAGCAGGACGAGCGCCGCCACCCCGGATCCCGACCTTCGACCAGCCACGTTCCCGATCGTACGGGCGACGGGCCACGCGGGTCAGACCCTGGTGACCGACGAGACGGGCATCATCCCGACCGGGTCGTAGCGCACGGGCGCGCCGGGATAGGGCGCGTGGATGACCTGGCCGTTGCCCATGTACATCCCGACGTGGCTGGCGTCGCCCCGGTAGACGACCAGATCACCGGGGCGCGCCTCGGACAGCGGGACCTGCCGGCCGGCGTGGCGCTGGGCCTGCGAGGTGCGCGGCAGGGCGACCCCGGCCTGCGCGTACGACCACTGCATCAGGCCCGAACAGTCGAAGCCCGAGGGCCCGTTGGCGCCCCAGACATAGGGCTTGCCGAGCGCGCTGCGGGCGGCGGCGACGGCGGCGGACCCGCGCCCCGAGGCGGCGGTGGCGCCGTCGAGCCCGGCCATGCCGTCACGGCCGGAGCGGGAGGCGCGGCCGTAGGCGTCGCGCTCGTCGTCGGGCAGGGAGTCGAGCAGCCGCCGGGCCGTGGCGAGCTTCCGCTCGACGGTCTTCTTGTGGGCGGCGACTGCCTTGCGGCTCTTCTCCAGTTCGCGGAGCTTGCCGGCGGCCTCCTCGCGGTCCTGGGCGAGTTCGCGCATGGCGTCCTGGAGCTCCCTCAGTTCACCGGCCTGGTGGGCGGTGAGTCGGTCGAGCCGGGACGCGTGGTCGAGGTAGTCGTCCGGGTCGTCGGAGAGCAGCAGGGCGAGGGAGGGGTCGATGCCCCCCGAGCGGTACTGGGCGCCGGCGAGCGAACCGAGGGACTCCCGCAGGGAGTTGATCCGCTGCTGCTGGCGGGCGACGCGGTCCCGGGCGGTGCCGACCTCGGCGCGCAGCTCGTCGGCGCGTTCGTCGGCCGCGTTGTAGGCCTCGGTCGCCTTCTCGGCCTGCTCGTAGAGCCGGTCCACCTTGGCCCGGGTTTCGTCGTACGGTGCGGCGTCGGCCGGTACCGCCCCCAGGATGGCGGCGGCGACGGACAGGAAACCGACGGCGACAATGGCGCCCCGGTCGAACCCGGACGTGGCAAGGCGGCGATGGGACCCCACGGGAAGCCGCTCTCCTTCCGCTGGCGGACTTGGAACGCGGCAGACAGTAGCCCCGTGACAGGGGGCCGCCAACGACCATCCGTGGGTGTCCGGCACGACGCCCCGCCGCTGACGCAGGTCAATGGCGGGGCGTGGGCTCACTCGGAGCTGTCGTGATTCGCCCGAACGGCCGACACGGTGTCCTGATCTTCGGGACGCCGGGGAGAGTTCGAGGGACCTCGCGGCGCGAGGATCAGACCCGGACGCCGAACATGAACGGGCCGCCGATGGTGTTCATCGACTCGTAGCGGACGACCGTGCCGGTGCGCGGGGCGTGGATGATCTGCCCGTTGCCGGCGTAGAGGCCCACGTGGTGCAGGTCGTTGAAGAAGAAGACCAGGTCGCCGACCTTGAGCTGGCTGACCGAGTAGATCTTGGTGCCGGCCCCGGTCTGGGCCTCGGAGGTGCGCGGGATCTGTACGCCGGCCGCGGCGTAGGCCCGGGAGGTGAGGCCGGAGCAGTCGTAGGAGCTCATGCCGGTGGCGCCGTAGACGTAGGGCTTGCCGAGCTGGCTCTGGGCGAAGGCGAAGGCGGCGGCGGCGCGGCCGGAGCCGGGCGGCACGTCGGCGGTCAGGGCGTCGCGCTCGGCGGTCCGGCTGGCGCGGTTCTGCTCAGCGGCCATTTCGGCCTTCTGAGCGGCGGTGAGACTGTTGAGCAGCTTCTGCGCGGAGGAGAGCTTGCCCTGGACTTCCTTCTTCTTCTTGCCGAGTTCGGTCCGGGTGGAGGCGAGATCCTTGAGCTTCTCGGAAGCCTCGGCGCGCTCCTGGGCGAGTTCGCGCTGCTTCTCCTGGACCTTCTTCAGCGCCTCGACCTGCTGGCTGCTCAACTGGTCGAGCGTGGAGGCCTTGTCGAGGTAGTCCTCGGGGTTCGCGGAGAGGAACAGCTGGACGGAGGGGTCGATGGAGCCGGTGCGGTACTGCGACGCGGCGGCCAGGCCCAGGCTGTCACGGAGCTCGTTGAGCTCCCCCTGGCCGCGGGCCACGTTGTCCTGGATGGTGGAGATCTCCTTCTGGAGCTTCTCCTGCTTCTCCTTGGCCCCGTTGTACTTCTCGGTGGCCTGCTCCGCCTCTTCGTAGAGCTTGTCGACCTTGGCCTTGACCTCGTCCTTGCTCGGCTTCTCACTGGGGGCCGCGTTGGCGGCCTGCGAGCTGAAGGCGACGGCAGCGGCGGCGGCGGTGGTCAGCACGGTCACACGTGCACGGCTCGGCTGCTTCGGACGACGGTGGGACGCCACGGGTGAAAAGCTCCTTCTGGCCCCTCCGCCGTCTCTCCCGATGAGTGATCACCCGAGCGGAGGTTCGGCCTGACCCTAGTGACCTTCCTGTGATCAGTTCAAATCCTCAGATGAAAAATCGCGTCACGGTAGGCCAACTTTTCCCCGGGACTCACAGGCAGTGAGGCCCACTTGACGCACCGTGGCTCACAGGCACCATCAATTCGGGCATCACGCCCGGACGTTACGCATGGGGCGTACGCCCCCCTAGGCCCGCGAAAGGCGCTTGAGGAGCATCGCCGAGGCCACCGGGCGGGCACCGGCCCGGGCGACTCCGTCGGCGACCTCGCGGTCGGTGGACGCCACGATGACCGGGCGGCCCGGCGGTTCGGCCCGCACCAGCTGGCGGATGAGCTCGTCGGCGGTGACGCCCGGCTTCGAGAACAGCACGCGCACCCCGCGCGGCGGGGCCAGCAGCACCGGTGCGGCGAGTTCGGCGCCGTCGAAGACGCAGGTCACCTCCGCGCCGCTCTGCGCGGCCAGCTGGGAGAGCTGTCCGAGCAGCCTGAGGCGCTGCTTCTCCAGCGGCATCTGCGGATAACCCGTTTTGGTGACGTTGTAGCCGTCGACGACCAGATGGGCCTGCGGCAGCGCCAGCAGCTGGTCGAGGACCTGCGGGTCGTTCTCGGACAGGGCGCGGGCGGCGATGTCCTTGGGGGTCATCCGGCCCGGCTCGACGGCGTCGACGGTCTCGGCGGGCCGCACCGACACCGGCGGCAGGGCCAGTTCGCGCCGGAGCCCCTGCGTCGCGTCCAGCAGGGTGTCCAGCAGCAGCCGTACCCGCATGTCCTCGACGCTGCGGCCCTCGCGGGCGGCCCGGCGCGCGGCCTCCAGGGCGGCCTCGGTCTCGCCCAGCCGGGACTTCAGCCGCCGGGTCTCGCTCTCGGCGGCGGACACCTGGGCGTGCCCCTCGGTGCGGATGGCCTCGATCTCGCCGTGCGCCTTGCGCAGGGCCGCCTCGCCGCGCTTGACGTCGCTGAGGGCGGCGCGCAGCTTGCGGTGCAGTGACTCGGTCTCCTTCTTGGCCGATTCCAGCTCCGTGCGCAGCCGCTCGGTCTCGGTCCGGGTGTGATCGCGGGCCCGGTCGAGTTCGGTTCGCAGCCGTTCCAGCTCGGCCCGGCTCTCCTCGTCGGCGCGTTCGGCGTCGGCCCGCTGGGCCTCCTCGCCGGCGGTGGTGACCAGCTTCACCCAGCCGGACGGCCGCAGTACGTAGGCCGCGGCCGCCACGTCGAGCGGGTCCGCGGCCGGGGGCGGGGAGCCTGAGTCGAGAGCGCCGGTCAGTTCCGGCTGGGTCTCTCTGAGCTTCTCCCCGATGCGCTGCCGGAACAGCGGATCGGTCTCCAGCGCCGCGGCCATCGCGTTGCCGGCGAACTTGGCCCTGCGGTTCGGGGCGAACCTGGCGTACTGCCTGAGCTGGGCGGGCAGCTCGCCCACCGTCAGCGAGCCGAAGCCGTCGGAGACGATCTGCACGACCCTGCGGCGCACACCGTCGGGCAGGGGGCGGTCGAGCACCTCGGCGGCGCCGTCCCCCGGCCCCCCGCCTGTGGTCTCCACCATCCGTCACACCCCAATGCCTGTGCGGGGCCGCCTCCCGTCAGGAGCCGGCGCCCGGCCTGTCCACGAGTTCCACCTGGTCCACCGCGTTGCACCAGCGGCAGCGCACCGACTCGATGGTCTCACTGAGCACCTCGCGCTCCTCGACCTTCGGCTCTCCGGCCAGGTCGAGGTGGACGTACTCGACGACCTTCGACGAGCGGGTCACGTCGAACCTCGTGAGGTTGCCGCAGAGGGCGCAGCGCCACCGCGTCTCGGCGGTCGGCAGGGGAACCGTCATCGTGACCTGTTCTCTTTCCTTCTAGTGTCCGTGACGCGACCGGCATCCCCGGTGCGTATGGCTCGTAACCCTACGGCCTGGCGGGTCCTCGCCGCCTGCCCGTCCGCGGCGGCGAGGCGATCTGGGCGGTTGCGTCCGATTGCGTCATGCTTTGTGCTCATGATCCGCAAGTGGAGTGCGTCGATCGTCCGGGCCGGCAGAGCGGTCAGGGGGTCGTCGGCGCCGGTGACGTACGCACTGATCGCCCTGTGCTGTCTGTCCTTCCTGGCCGGACCCGCCTCGGGCCTGAACCCCGCGTACGGCACCGGCGACGAGCTCCTCGCCGTACAGCGGGCCTACTTCCGGCGCTGGGGGGTGATTCCCGCAGAACTGTTCGAAGGGTCCGCGGGGTCGGCCCTCACTCCCGCGACGGCGCTCTTCGTCCACGGCAGCTGGGTGCACCTGCTCGGCAACATGCTCTTCCTCTACGTCTTCGGGGCGATGACCGAGGAACGGATGGGCCGCGTGCAGTTCACCCTGTTCTACGTCGGCTGCGGCTATCTGGCCCTGCTGGGCTACGCCGTCGCCAACGCGCACTCCGAGCAGTCCCTGGTCGGTGCCTCGGGGGCGATCTCGGCGGTCCTCGGCGCGTTCCTGTACCTGTTCCCCCGCGCCCGGGTCACCAGTCTCCTGCCGTTCCTCTTCTTCCTGCCGGTGCGCTTCCCGGCGTGGGTCGTGCTGCCGTTCTGGGCGGCGCTGCAGTGGCTGGCGGCCGGGCGGGCCTCGGACGGGCCGGGGGTGGCCTACCTCGCGCACCTCATCGGGTTCGGTCTGGGCTTCGGCTACGCGTCGGTCCGCTACGGCCGCCCCACCGGCCCTACTAGAGTGAAGGCCGCCCCTGCTCCGGCCCCCGAGGGAGAGAACCAGCCGTGATCACCGCGATCGTCCTGATCAAGACCAGCGTGGACCGGATCCCCGAGATCGCCGAGTCGATCGCGGCGCTGGACAGCGTCAGCGAGGTCTTCTCCGTCACCGGCACCTACGACCTGATCGCGATGGTCCGGGTGAAGGAGCACGAGGACCTGGCGGAGGTCATCCCGGGCCGGATCAGCAAGATCCCCGGAGTCGAGGGCACCGACACGCACGTGGCGTTCCGCACGTACTCGCAGCACGATCTGGAGGCGGCGTTCTCGATCGGCCTGGACAACTGAGGCCGTCGCGTCCCGCCCGCGCGTGACCCACTCAGGGACGCCCTCGAACCCGCCGGGCGGATGATCGTCCCGGGCAGCCGCCCACCGGCTCAGGCGGAGGTGTCCGGCACACAGCGCCCGTCCTCGGTGCGGTAGTTCCACCGCGCCCCGTCCGTCACGAGCTCCTTCACCGCCCGCACGAACCGCTCCACGTGCTCGTCGGGCGTGCCCGCGCCGAAGCTGACCCGGATGGCGTTGAGCGACTTCTCCCCGGGCGCCGCCTCCGGCGACCCGCACTCCCCCTGCGTCTGTGGGTCGCCGCCGAGCAGCGTGCGCACCAGCGGATGGGCGCAGAACAGCCCGTCCCGCACGCCGATGCCGTACTCGGCCGACAGGGCGGCGGCGAAATGGGAGCTGTTCCAGCCCTCGACGACGAAGGAGAGCACCCCGACCCGCGGCGCGTCGTCCCCGAAGAGGGACAGGAACCGCACCCGGGGAACGTCGGCGAGACCTTCGCGCACCGTGCGGACCAGGTACTGCTCACGGGCCACGAGGGTGTCGAAACCGGCCTCGGTCAGCGCCTTGCAGGCCGAGGCGACGGCGTAGGCGCCGATGACGTTGGGCGAACCGGCCTCGTGGCGGGCGGCGCTGTCGTGCCACTCCACGTCCACTCCCCCGTCCTGGCGCCGGCCGACCTTGCGGCTGGCGCCGCCGCCCGCGAGATACGGCTCGGCCGCGCGCAGCCAGTCGGCCCGTCCGGCCAGGACACCCGAGCCGAAGGGCGCGTACAGCTTGTGCCCCGAGAAGGCGACCCAGTCGACACCGAGGCCGGCGACGGACACCGGGTGGTGCGGGGCCAGCTGGGCGGCGTCCAGCACGATCCGCGCACCATGGGCGTGCGCCGCCGCGGCGAGTTCCCGTACGGGCCACAGCTCGCCGGTGACGTTCGAGGCGCCGGTGACGCAGACCAGGGCCGACCCGTGGCCCCCCTCGGCCGACCCGGTCCGGCCGGCCAGGGCGCGCTCCAGGGTCTCGACGGCCTCACGGGGGCCGCGCGGGGCGTCGAGGTACGTCACGCGGGCCTTGCGCCAGGGCAGCAGGGCGGCGTGGTGCTCGGTCTCGAAGACGAAGACCTCGCAGTCGGCGGGGAGCGCGGTGGCAAGGAGGTTGAGGGAGTCGGTGGTGGAGCGGGTGAAGACCACCTGGTCGTCCTCACGGCAGTCGAGGAACTCCGCGACGGTCCGGCGGGCGTTCTCGAACAGGTCGGTCGACAGCTGGGACAGGTACCCGGCCCCGCGGTGCACGCTGCCGTAGTAGGGCGCGTAGGCGGCCACGTCGTCCCAGACCCGCTGGAGCGCCGGGGCGCTAGCGGCGTAGTCGAGCGCGGCGTAGGTGACCTCGCCACCGGTCACGAGCGGGACGGTGACATCCCGGCCCAGAACGGGCAGCGGGGAACAAACGGACTGATCGGCGGCAACGGTGGAGACGGACATGGGTGAACTCCCGTGAAGGCAGGTGGAATCCGCCCGCGAGCACGTACGGCTACAAGCGGGGGTGAAGGAAGAGGGGTGCGGAGGCGGGGCTCTGCGGCCCTATCGCATTCGCTGGTTCACGAGAGACTCCTCGTCACGCGCTTGCCACAGACCTCGCTGCCTGCGGCCTGGTCTTCACCCGGGGCACCCCGCCACGGACGGAGGGTTGCCGGACAGTCGGCCGGGGCCTCATGACTGTCACTCATGACCTGCCAGGAACGTACGCGAAATGATCGGCGTCCCGCAACCCGAGTCCGGATCGCGGGACACCGTCCGGTTTCCCTACGTATTGCTCGCGGCCACCCAGCGCTCCAGCGTCCGCTTCGCCGCACCGGAGTCGATCGACTCGGCCGCCTTCACCATCGCGGCACCGATCTGCTCGGCCAGTGGCGCGGTGGTGGGCTCCAGAGCCACCAGGGCCGCGGCCGAGTTCAGCACCACCGCGTCCCGCACCGGCCCCGCCTCTCCGTCCAGCAGCCGCCGCGCGACCTCCGCGTTGTAGGAGGCGTCCGCACCGCGCAGGGCCTCCACGGGGACCAGGGGGAGGCCGACGTCCCGGGGGTCGAAGGCCTCCTCGGCCACCTCGCCGTCCCGGACGATCCACACCCGGGACGTGGCCGTGGTGGTGAGCTCGTCGAGGCCGTCGTCACCCCGGAAGACCAGGGACGAGTTGCCGCGCTCGGCGAACACGCCCGCGACGATCGGCGCCATGCGGGGATCCGCCACACCGACGGCCTGGGCCCGGACCCGGGCCGGGTTGGTCAGCGGGCCGAGGGCGTTGAACACCGTGCGGATGCCCAACTGGCCGCGGGCCGCGCCCGCGTGCCGCAGCGCCGGGTGGAACTTCACCGCGAAGCAGAAGGTGATCCCGGCCTCCTCGGCCACCTCGACGACCCGGTGCAGCGGCAGCTCCAGGTTGACCCCGAGCTTCTCCAGCACGTCGGAGGCCCCGGACGCCGAGGACGCGGCCCGGTTGCCGTGCTTGACGACCTTCGCGCCGGTGCCCGCGACGACGATCGAGGACATCGTGGAGATGTTGACCGTCTTCGCGCCGTCACCGCCGGTGCCGACGATGTCGACCGTCGCCCCGGGCACCTCGATCACGTTGGCGTGCTCGTACATCGTGCGGACCAGGCCGTTGATCTCCTCGACGGTCTCGCCCTTGGCGCGCAGGGCCACGACGAACCCGGCGATCTGCGCCTCGGTCGCCTCGCCGCGCATGATGCGGTCCATCGCCCAGGCGGTGTCGTCGGCGCTCAGGTGCCTGCCGTCCAGCAGGCCGTTCAGCAGCAGGGGCCAGGAGCGGCCCGCCGCGGTGTCGCCTCCAGCGGGGATCACAGCGCTCATAAGCCGCTCCAGGGTCAGGCGTCCCGCAGTGCGGGACGAGAGTCTCAACGGGGTCCACCCTATCCAGCCGCGGGCAGGGCGAAGGGCCCCGTCCGTTGAACGGACGGGGCCCTCTGTGTGGCGTGGCGACTCGGTGATCAGTGGTGGCCGTGGCCGCTCGTGATCTCCCGGTACTCCTCGGCGGTGGGCTTCGGGATCTGGGCACCCTCGCCGTAGTAGGCGTCGCTGAGCTTGGCGCGCAGCTTCTCGGAACCCTTCACCTTGCGCTCGACACCGTTCTCGTCGACCGTCGGGCCGATCTCGGCCGGCTGGTACTGCTCGTGCGCCGTGAGCGTGTACATCTGCTCCTGGCTGAGCGGCTCGTGCACCTCGATGAACTCACCGTGCGGCAGGCGCTTGATGATGCCCGACTCGCGGCCGTGCAGCACCTTCTCCTTGTCCCGGCGCTGCAGGCCGAGGCAGATGCGCTTGGTGACGATGAAGGCGATGACCGGTCCGAGGAAGAACCCGATCCGGACGAACCAGGTGACCGCGTTGATCGACAGATGGAAGTGCGTGGCGACGATGTCGTTGCCACCGCCGATCAGCATGATGATGTAGCCGGTGATCCACGCGACACCGACGGCCGTGCGGGTCGGGGCGTTGCGCGGACGGTCCAGGATGTGGTGCTCGCGCTTGTCCCCGGTGACCCACGACTCGATGAACGGGTACAGGGCGATGATCGCGAGGAACACACCGAACAGGACCAGCGGGATGAACACGCCGAGGACGAGCGTGTGACCCCAGAAGTTGATCTCCCAGCCCGGCATGGCGCGGACCAGACCCTCGGCGAAGCCCATGTACCAGTCGGGCTGGGCACCGGTCGACACCTGGTCGGCCCGGTACGGCCCCAGGTTCCAGATCGGGTTGACGGTCGCGATGCCGGAGAGGGCCGCGATGAAACCGAAGACCAGGAAGAAGAAGCCTCCGGCCTTGGCCATGTAGACCGGCAGCAGCGGCATGCCGACGACGTTCTTGTTGGTCCGGCCGGGACCCGCAAACTGCGTGTGCTTGTGGTAGAAGACCAGGATCAGGTGGGCGACCACGAGCCCGAGCATGATGCCCGGCAGCAGCAGGATGTGGATCGAGTAGAACCGGGCGATGAAGTCGGTCCCCGGGAACTCCCCGCCGAACAGGAACATCGAGATGTACGTGCCCACGATCGGCACGGACAGGATCGCGCCCTGCGTGAAGCGGACACCGGTGCCGGAGAGCAGGTCGTCCGGGAGCGAGTAGCCGGTGAACCCGGTGAACATGCCCAGGACGAACAGCAGGAAGCCGAACAGCCAGTTGATCTCACGCGGCTTGCGGAACGCGCCGGTGAAGAACACGCGCATCATGTGCACGAACATGCCGGCGAGGAAGATGATCGCCGCCCAGTGGTGGATCTGCCGGATGAGCAGACCACCGCGGATGTCGAAGCTGATGTCCAGCGTGGAGGCGTACGCCTCACTCATCAGCACGCCCTGCATGGGGACGTAACTGCCGTGGTACTCCACCTCGTTCATCGACGGGTGGAAGAACAGCGTCAGGTACACACCCGTGAGGATGATGATGATGAAGCTGTAGAGGCAGATCTCACCCAGCATGAAGGACCAGTGGTCCGGGAAGATCTTGCGCATGTTGGCCTTGGCCAGGGAGTAGATCCCGAGGCGGCCGTCGGCCCAGTCGGCGACCCGCTCTCCGGCGGGCGCCTTGCGGCGTGTCTGTGCAGTGCTCATCCGCGCTCCCAGAAGGCAGGGCCGACGGGCTCCGCGAAGTCGCCGAGCGCCTCGAGGTAGCCCTCGTCGTTCACGCCGATGCGGAGCTGCGGCAGGGCGTGACCGGCGGGACCGAAGATCACTCGGGCACCGTCGGAGAGGTCGAAGGTGGACTGGTGGCAGGGGCAGAGCACGTGATGCGTCTGCTGCTCGTACAGGGAGATCGGGCAACCGACGTGGGTGCAGATCTTCGAGTACGCGACGATGCCCTCGTGCGACCACTCGAGTTCGCGCTTGTCCTTGATGTCCTCCGGCTGGATCCGGACGATCATCAGGGCGGCCTTGGCGATCTCGTTCTGGAAGCCGTGGTCGTGCTCCTCCAGGCCCTCGGGCTTGGCGAAGGTCAGCGACCCGACCGCGACGTCGGAGGGACGCAGCGGCTCGTTCGTGTTCATGTTGACGAGCAGCTTGCCCCTGGACCACAGGGTGTGGCGGAGCTTCTCGCCGGGCAGCGGGCCGAGGTCGCGCAGCAGCACGACACCGGAGAGCGGCACCAGCGTCAGCGCGCCGAGCATGGTGTTGCGGATCAGCTTGCGGCGGCCGAGCGCCGACTCCTTGGCGCCCTGCTTGAAGTCCGCGAAGACCTTCTCGCGGACCTCGGGACCCGCCTCGATCGGGTGCCGCTCGTCGGCGACCTCGACGTCCGACATCAGGGTGCGGGCCCAGTGGACGGCGCCCGCGCCGATGCAGAACAGCGCGATCCCGAGCGTCATGCCCAGCGCGAAGTTCAGCGCGCTGATGTGGCCGAGCGGGAAGATGTAGACCAACTTGTCGACCGGGATCGCCACGAACGAGGCGATGAAGGCGACCGTCGCCAGCATCGACACCGTGAACATCAGGGCGACCGAGCGCTCGGACCGCTTGGCGGCCCGCTCGTCGACGTCCTGGATGCGGTGCTCGTGGGGCGGCAGGCCCGGGTCGGCGAACGGGTGCTTGTCGTCCGCGACGCTCATCGCACCGTGCTCGTCGTGTCCTGCGGACCGCGCGGCGGGCAGGTTCTCTTCTGGAATGTCTTGGCTACTCATGACTTCTTGGCCTTTGCGGTCCGGGCGGCGACCCACACGGCGACGGCGATCAGCCCGCCGAGACCGAAGATCCAGCCGAACAGGCCCTCGCTGACCGGCCCGAGGCCGCCCAACGCGAGACCGCCGGGGCTCTCGGAATCGCTGCTGTTGACCGCGTCCAGGTACGCGATGATGTCCTTCTTGTTCTCCTCCGACAGCGTGGTGTCGGGGAAGGACGGCATGTTCTGCGGGCCGGTCTGCATGGCCTCGTAGATGTGCTTCGGAGAGACGTCCTCGAGGTCCGGCGCGTACTTGCCGTGCGTCAGTGCGCCGCCCTTGCCGGTGAAGTTGTGGCACTGCGCGCAGTTGTTGCGGAACAGCACACCGCCCTCGGCGATGTCGGCACCCTCGGGGCTGTACTGCTCCTCCGTCGGGATGGCCGGACCGGCGCCCAGCGAGGCGATGTACGCCGCGAGCTGGTCGATCTCGGCCTGCGAGTAGATGTTCTTCTTCTCCGGGATCTGAGGACCCTGGGAGGTTGCGGCCGGCATGCGGCCGGTGGCCACCTGGAAGTCGACGGCCGCGGCGCCCACACCCACCAGGCTCGGCCCGTCGGAGGTGCCCTGACCGCCGGTGCCGTGGCAACTGGCGCAGCCGACGGCGTAGAGCTTCTTGCCCTCCTCGATGGTGAGGGACTGGGCGGTTTCGTCGGCCTGTGCCTTGTCCGCGGGTGCGAACACGGCGTACAGCCCCCCGGTGCATGCCAGCGCGAGGAGTAGGACGACGAGCGCCGCCAGCGGGTGGCGTCGTCGTGCGGAGAGCTTTTTCACGGATTACCCCGGTGTCAGGATCTTCTGCGTCGATGCTTCTGGGATGCGCGCTTCGTCGAGCACGCGCGGATGCGGGCCCTGCTACTTGATCATGTAGATCGTGGCGAAGAGACCGATCCAGACGACATCGACGAAGTGCCAGTAGTAGGACACGACGATCGCGGCCGTCGCCTGCTCGTGGGTGAACCTCCGAGCCGCGTAGGTCCGGCCCAGGACCAGCAGGAAGGCGATGAGACCGCCCGTCACGTGCAGGCCGTGGAAGCCGGTGGTCAGGTAGAACACCGAGCCGTACGGGTCGGAGGAGAGGGTCAGGCCCGCCTCCTTGACCAGCTCCGTGTACTCGAAGACCTGACCGCCGATGAAGATCGCACCCATCACGAACGTGACGATGAACCACATCCGGAGCTTCTTCACATCACCGCGCTCGGCGGCGAAGACGCCGAGCTGGCAGGTGAGCGAGGAGAGCACCAGGATGGTGGTGTTCGTCGCCGAGAACGGGAAGTTGAGATGGGCGGCCATCTCCTTCCAGTGATCGGGACCCGTCACCGATCGCAGGGTGAAGTACATCGCGAAGAGGGCCGCGAAGAACATCAGCTCGGAACTCAGCCAAATGATGGTTCCGACGCTGGTGAGGTTCGGCCGGTTGACCGACGGGTGCGCGTGCCCGGTTTCTACTGTCGTTGCTGTCGCCACGACCGACATTATGTCGGTCGCTTATCCCGCCCTCACTCCGGGGGGTGCCGTTCGGAGTGTCTGAGGCGGTCGTACCGGTGTTGACGTGGTGTTCAAGGGAGTAGCATCCGGCCCAACGGGCCTGTCCTTACGACGCTGACGTCACGGAGGAACAATGCAGCCGACCGCTACGGTGCTGGTCTACAGCGACGACTCCAACACCCGGGAGCAGGTGCGGCTCGCCACGGGACGGCGGCCGGCTCCGGACGTTCCCGTGGTGGAGTTCGTGGAGTGCGCGACTCCCGCCGCGGTGCTCACGCAGCTGGACCGGGGTGGGATCGACGTCTGTGTGCTGGACGGTGAGGCCGTGCCGATGGGCGGCATGGGGATGTGCCGGCAGATCAAGGACGAGGTGTTCGACTGCCCGCCGGTGCTGCTGCTGATCGGACGGCCGCAGGACGCCTGGCTCGCGACCTGGAGCCGGGCCGAGTCCGCGGTGACGCTGCCGGTGGAGCCGGTGGAGTTCGCCTCCGCGCTGGCTTCCCTGCTGCGGGAGAAGGCGGCCTTGAACGCCTAGGGGGCTCGGTTCGTCTCGCTGTGCGGCGGCTGCGGGCGCGTGGGGGTTGTTCGCTCCCACGCGGCGGAGCCGCATATCCGATGCGGCCCCGCGCCCCTTCAGGTCAGACGCTCTGAGGGCGCAGGCGGGCCCTGTCGGCCGCTGTGGGGCCGTCCGGGGTGCCGCCCATGAGGGCGCTGCCGGTGCGCCACTTCGCCCAGTCGAGGTTCCAGTCGCCGAAGCCGTTGCCGAAGGGCGCCATCGTGTCGCCGCCGGAGTTCACGACCTTGACGATGTCGCCCTCGCGGACGGTGTCGTAGAACCACGCCGCGTTCTCGGTGCTCATGCCGATGCAGCCGTGGCTGACGTTGGCGTAGCCCTGGGAGCCGACGGACCAGGGTGCGGCGTGGACGTACTCGCCGCTGTGGGTGACCCGGACCGAGTGGTGCACGACCAGGTCGTAGAAGTCGGAGGCGCCGATGCTGGCGCTGGTCATGCGGACGGTGCCCTCCTTGGCCAGGACGACCTTGACGCCGTTGCGGGTGTCGTAACCCGGCATGCCCGTGGTGACCGGTATCTGCCGGACGATCTCGTCGTTCCGGTAGACGGTCATCTGGTGGGCGGCGGCGTCCGTGACGGCTATGAGCTTGTCCGCGGTGGTGATGGTCAGCGGCTTGGCCTCGCCGCCCCACATCCGGTCGCCGATCTTGATGCCCTGAAGGTTGCTGCGGACCTGGACGGTGGCCCGGGCGGGCCAGTAGTCCTTGGGGCGGTAGTGCAGCTTCTTGTCGTCCACCCAGTGCCAGGCGCCGTCCGTGGAGGGCGTGGAGGAGACCTTGAGGGCGCGTTCCACGACGGCCCGCTGGGCCTTGACCTTGACGGGCCGGCTCAGCTCGGCCGTGATGGGCTGGCCGACGCCGTAGGTGCCCGCCTTGGGGCCGAAGGTGACGTCCAGGCGCTGCTTGGTGGTCGGCATGCCGGTGTCGAAGGTGACGACCTTGCGCCCGGGCGCGCCGTCCTCGTCCTCGGTGCTCACCCGGACCGTGTAGCTGGCGTTGGCGGCGAGCGGGGAGGTGCTGTGCCAGCGGCTGCCGTCGGCGGCGAGTTCGCCCGCCACATGGCGTCCTGAGGCGTCGTGGGCGGTGACGTCCGTGATGCGCCCGTCGGAGTCCTCGACGACTTCCAGGGGCTTGTCCGGGTCGGCCTTCCGGTGGCCCCCGGAGGGGGCGTTGAAGGACACCTGGTCCGCGGCGTCGTAGGGGCGGGCGGCGAGCGGGTTGCCGTCCGAGCCGCAGGCCGTGACACCCGCGCAGAGGGATATCACCAGCAGCGTGCAGCCCACGGCGGTGCGGGGGCGGGAGATCACTGTGTGGCTCATGACCCCACGCTAGGAAGCGGGGTCAACAGCGGCACGCCGAATGACTCGTACGAGTGACATGTATTGCGGCATACGCAGGGGCCCGGACGCTCCTCTCGGAGTGTCCGGGCCCCTGCGGCGCTCGGCGCGTGTTACTGGGTGCGGTTCTCACCGCGGTAGTACTCGAAGACCCAGCCCCACAGTCCGATCAGGATGATCGGCAGCGAGAAGTACATCAGCCACCAGCCGATCGCGATCGACAGGAAGGCGAGGGCGCCGCCGATGGCCAGCGAGAGCGGCTGCCAGCTGTGCGGGCTGAAGAACCCGACTTCGCCGGCGTCGTCCGCGACGTCCGCCTCCTTGTTGTCCTGCGCGCCCACGTCGACCCGCTTGGCCGTGAAGCCGAGGTAGAAGCCGATCATGATGCACAGGCCGAAGGTCAGGAAGAGGGCCGTGGTGCCGGCCGGTTCCTGCGACCAGAAGCCGTAGACGACCGCCATGACGAGCACGAACGCGCCCAGCCACATGAACATCTTGCCCTGGATCTTCACTTGCCGGCCTCCTTGCCGCCAGCGAGGGCCTTGTCGCCGTGACCGGTGTTCTCGAGCTGGTCGAGAGCGGCGATCTCGGGGTGGTGCAGGTCGAACGCCGGGGATTCACTGCGGATCCGCGGCATGGTGATGAAGTTGTGCCGCGGCGGCGGGCAGGAGGTCGCCCACTCCAGGGAGCGGCCGTAGCCCCACGGGTCGTCGACGCCGACCGTCTTGCCGTACTTGGCCGTCTTCCACACGTTGTAGAAGAACGGCAGGATCGACATGCCGAGCAGGAACGAGCTGATCGTCGAGATCGTGTTCAGCGCGGTGAAGCCGTCGGCCGCCAGGTAGTCGGCGTAACGCCGCGGCATGCCCTCGGCGCCCAGCCAGTGCTGGACCAGGAACGTGCCGTGGAAGCCGATGAACAGCGTCCAGAAGGTGATCTTGCCGAGGCGCTCGTCCAGCATCTTGCCGGTCCACTTCGGCCACCAGAAGTGGAAGCCGGAGAACATCGCGAAGACCACGGTGCCGAAGACCACGTAGTGGAAGTGGGCCACCACGAAGTACGAGTCGGAGACGTGGAAGTCCATCGGCGGCGAGGCCAGGATGACACCGGTCAGACCACCGAAGGTGAAGGTGATCAGGAAGCCGGTCGCCCAGAGCATCGGCGTCTCGAAGGACAGCGAGCCCTTCCACATGGTGCCGATCCAGTTGAAGAACTTCACACCGGTGGGGACCGCGATGAGGAACGTCATGAAGGAGAAGAACGGCAGCAGCACACCGCCGGTGACGTACATGTGGTGCGCCCACACCGTCACGGACAGACCCGCGATCGCGATGGTCGCGCCGATCAGACCCGTGTAACCGAACATCGGCTTGCGGGAGAAGACCGGGATGACCTCACTGATGATGCCGAAGAACGGCAGGGCGATGATGTACACCTCTGGATGGCCGAAGAACCAGAAGAGGTGTTGCCACAGCAACGCGCCGCCGTTGGCGGGGTCGAAGATCTGGGCGCCGAACTTGCGGTCCGCCTCCAGGGCGAACAGGGCCGCGGCCAGCACCGGGAAGGCGAGCAGGACCAGGACACCGGTCAGCAGCACGTTCCAGGTGAAGATCGGCATGCGGAACATCGTCATGCCCGGGGCGCGCATGCAGATGATCGTGGTGATGAAGTTGACCGAGCCGAGGATGGTGCCGAAGCCGGAGAAGGCCAGACCCATGATCCACATGTCGGCGCCGATGCCCGGGCTGCGGACGGCGTCCGAGAGCGGGCTGTAGGCGAACCAGCCGAAGTCGGCCGCGCCCTGCGGGGTGAGGAAGCCGCCCACCGCGATGAGCGAGCCGAACAGGTACAGCCAGTAGGCGAACATGTTCAGCCGCGGGAACGCCACGTCCGGCGCGCCGATCTGCAGCGGCATGATCCAGTTCGCGAAGCCGGCGAACAGCGGCGTCGCGAACATCAGCAGCATGATCGTGCCGTGCATCGTGAACGCCTGGTTGAACTGCTCGTTCGACATGATCTGCAGACCGGGGCGGGCGAGCTCGGCGCGCATGAGCAGCGCCATCACACCACCGATGACGAAGAACGCGAACGATGTGACCAGGTACATCGTGCCGATCGTCTTGTGGTCCGTCGTCGTCAGCCACTTGACCACGACACTGCCGCGGTTCTGGCGCCGGACCGGCAACTCGTCCTCGTAGTGGGACCCAGCTGCCGCGGCACCCTTGGGTTCATTCAGGATGCTCACAGTACGTTCGACTCCCGGTTCTTCTCGTGGCCCGCCTGCTCGATGCCGGCGGGTACGTAACCGGTCTGCCCCTTCTTCACGAGGTCCTTGAGGTGCTGCTCGTAGCGCTCGGGGGAGACGACCTTCACGTTGAACAGCATCCGGGAGTGGTCGACGCCGCAGAGCTCGGCGCACTTGCCGAGGAAGGTGCCCTGCTTGTTGGGGGTCACCTCGAAGGCGTTGGTGTGGCCCGGGATGACGTCCTGCTTCATGAGGAACGGCACCACCCAGAAGGAGTGGATGACGTCACGCGAGGTCAGGACGAAGCGGACCGTCTTGCCCTCGGGGAGCCAGAGGGTCGGGCCCGGGTTGTTGGTCTGCGGGTTCCGCGTACCGGGGGTGCCGCAGTCGTAGGTGCCGCCGGCGTTGGCCGGGAAGTCCTCCTTGAAGCGGTCCGGGATCGCGTCCAGGTCCCTGGAGGTCTTCGCGTCACCGGAGGAACCGGCGACGGGCTCGATGTAGTTGAAGCACCAGCTCCACTGGAAGCCGACCACGTTGACCGTGACGTCGGGCTTCTTCTTGAGGGTGAGCAGCTCGGACTCGTCACGGGCGGTGAAGTAGAACAGCACCGAGACGATGATGAGCGGGACCACGGTGTACAGGGCCTCGATGGGCATGTTGTACCGGGTCTGCGGAGGAACTTCGACCTTGGTGCGGCTGCGCCGGTGGAAGAAAGCACTCCACAGGATCAGACCCCACACCAGCACGCCGACGGCGAGCGCAGCCGCCCAGGACCCCTGCCACAGGGAGAGGATCCGCGGAGCCTCTTCCGTGGTCGGGGTGGGCATACCAAGGCGGGGGAAGTCTTCCCAGTTGTACGAGCAACCGGTGGCTGTCGCCAAGACCAGGCCCGCGGTCAGTGCCTGCAGCAGCTTCCGCCGCATCGGGCGCCGCGGCGAGCGGTCGGAGCCGTTGGGACTCACGTAGCGCCTTCCCGAGAGTCTCGCCCGCGCGGATCGGCTGCGGCCTGGCCTTCTCGCTGGTCGGTCGCGGCCCTGCGTCGGGCAGGGGTTTGGATGTTTATGCGGACCAAACCCTAGCCGACGCCCTCAGGGGGTTCTCGAGGAGGGGTGCCTACTCACCCGGGTGGTTCGCCGATTTGGCGGCTGCGGGTGGTTTGTGGCTGTTCGCGCGGTTCCCCGCGCCCCCGGGGCCCACTGTCCCCGGGGACGTTCTAGCGTTGCCGTGTGGCCTACTTCGACGCTGCTTCCGCTGCTCCGCTGCACCCGATCGCCCGGCAGGCTCTGCTGGCCTCGCTCGACGAGGGGTGGGCGGATCCCGCGCGCCTCTACAGGGAGGGGCGGCGAGCCCGGGTGCTGTTGGACGCCGCGCGGGAGGCCGCCGCCGAGGCGGTGGGATGCCGGCCGGACGAGCTGATCTTCACCTCGTCCGGAACCCGTGCCGTGCACACGGGGATTGCCGGGGCGCTGGCCGGGCGGCGACGGGTCGGGCGTCACCTGATCGTGTCCGCGGTCGAACACTCCTCTGTACTGCATTCGGCGGAGCTCCTGGAGGCGGCCGGAGGGAGCGTCACCCAGGTCGGGGTGGACCGCACCGGGTTGGCGGATCCGGCGGCCTACGCCGCTGCCCTGCGCGAGGACACCGCGCTGGCCTGTCTCCAGTCCGCCAACCACGAGGTCGGGACCGAGCAGCCCGTCGCGGCGGTGGCCGAGGTGTGCCGGGAGGCCGGGGTGCCGTTGCTGGTGGACGCGGCGCAGTCGCTGGGGTGGGGGCCGGTGGAAGGGGACTGGTCACTGCTCGCGGGCAGTGCGCACAAATGGGGCGGCCCGTCCGGGGTCGGGCTGCTCGTCGTGCGCAAGGGCGTGCGGTTCGCCGCGCAAGGTCCGGTGGACGAGCGGGAGTCGGGGCGGGCGCCCGGTTTCGAGAACATCCCGGCGATCGTGGCGGCGGCCGCGTCGCTGCGGGCCGTACGGGCGGAGGCGGCCGAGGAGGCGGCGCGGCTGCGGGAGCTGACGGAGCGGATCCGGGCACGGGTGCCGCGACTGGTCCCCGACGTCGAGGTGGTGGGCCATCCGGTGCGCCGGCTGCCCGGGGTCGTCACCTTCTCCTGCCTCTACGTCGACGGCGAGGCGCTCCTGCACGAGCTGGACCGCGAGGATTTCTCCGTCTCGTCCGGATCGTCCTGCACGAGCAGCACGCTGACGCCGAGCCATGTGCTGCGGGCCATGGGCGCGCTGAGTGAGGGAAACGTGCGGGTTTCGCTGCCGCCGGGGGTGGCCGAGGAGGAAGTGGAGAGATTCCTGGCCGTCCTTCCCGGGACCGTGGCGGCGGTCCGGGAGAAGCTGGGCGCGCCGGTCGCCTCCGCGGTCGCCCGCGAGGAGGACGTCCTGGTCGTGGACTCCCTCGGCAAGCGCTGCCCGATTCCGGTGATCGAGCTGGCGAAGGTCATCGGCGATGTGCCGGTGGGCGGGCTGGTGCGGGTCCTGTCCGACGACGAGGCGGCCCGGCTGGACATTCCCGCGTGGTGCGAGATGCGGGGTCAGGAGTACGTCGGGGAGGAGACGGCGGACCGGGGTACCGCCTATCTGGTCCGCCGGGTGGGCTGACCGGCCCGACGGGACGCGGGGGACTGTGCGACCGGCCCCCGCGCGCCCGCGCACGGACGACGGTCAGGACAGATGCGCCTGCACCTCCGCCGCCGCCTCGTCCCCGTAGGCCTTGGTGAACCGCTCCATGAAGTGCCCGCGACGCAGCTGGTACTCCTGCGTCCCCACCGTCTCGATGACGAGCGTCGCCAGCATGCACCCGACCTGCGCGGCACGCTCCAGGGAGACGCCCCACGCCAGACCCGAGAGGAAGCCGGCGCGGAAGGCGTCGCCGACGCCCGTGGGGTCGGCCTTGCGCTCCTCGTCGGGCGTGCCGACCTCGATCGGGTCCTCGCCGGTCCGCTCGATGCGTACGCCGCGGGCGCCGAGGGTGGTGACCCGGTGGCCCACCCGGGAGAGGATCTCGGCGTCGCTCCAGCCGGTCTTGGTCTCGATGAGGCCCTTCTCGTACTCGTTGGAGAAGAGGTACGTCGCCCCGTCCAGCAGGATGCGGATCTCCTCGCCGTCCATCCGGGCGATCTGCTGGGAGAAGTCCGCGGCGAACGGGATGTTCCGGGAGCGGCACTCCTCGGTGTGGCGGAGCATGGCCTCCGGGTCGTCGGCACCGATGGAGACCAGGTCGAGACCGCCGACGCGGTCGGCGACGGTCTTGAGCTCGATGAGGCGGGCCTCGCTCATGGCACCGGTGTAGAAGGAGCCGATCTGGTTGTGGTCGGCGTCCGTCGTGCACACGAAGCGGGCGGTGTGCAGCGTGTCGGAGATGCGGACGGAGTCGGTGTCCACGCCGTGCCGCTCCAGCCAGGCCCGGTACTCGTCGAAGTCCGCGCCCGCGGCGCCGACCAGGATCGGGCGGGTGCCGAGCTGTCCCATGCCGAACGCGATGTTCGCGGCGACGCCGCCGCGGCGGACGTCGAGCTTGTCGACCAGGAACGACAGCGAGACCGTGTGCAGCTGGTCCGCTACGAGCTGGTCGGCGAAGCGGCCGGGGAAGGTCATGAGGTGGTCGGTGGCGATGGAGCCGGAGACTGCGATGCGCACGGCGTGGACTCTCCTGAGGGAGGCGGACCTTGACGGTTCACGCTATCGGGTGGGCGGGGCGGCTCTGAAGGCATCGAAACTACCCGATAGTAGATCTTTCTCCGTGAGCTCGACCGTGCGTACGGTGCCGTTATGACGAACCTCAAGTTCCACATGCCCGTTCCGGTCGATCTGGAAGGCGAACTGGCGTCGCTGCCGGGCGACGGGGCACGGATGGCTCCGCACTGGGCGGTCCCCGACCGGGTCGCCTCCCGGCCGGTCTCCCCCGCCCTGATCCACGGCGTGTCCGTACCCCCGGCTTCCGCACGGCTGCTCGACGCCATGGAGGACTACGGCGACTGAACGGCGCATTCGCGGGAACCGTGTGCTCCCCCGCTGCGTCCCATCGCTGTCCCCCGTAAAGGGGAGGCGGGATACGACCCACCAGCGGGCCCGTAGGTGACGGGCCGGGTCCCATGGGACAGCTGTGCAGCCGAAGGAGCGATGCGGTGAACACCGAGCGACCCGACAAGGACGACGACGCCAGGGAAGCGGCCGGCGCGACCACCGGCGCCCCGGAGGCCGAACAGCCGGGTACGGCGGATGCCGGTACCTCGGCGCGGGCCGAGGCGTCGGCCGACGGCGAGGTGTCGCCGGGTACCGCCGGGTCTGCCGAGGCCACCGGGTCTGCCGAGGCCACCGGCGCCCCCGATGGCGGGCAGCGCGCCGCGGAGGCCGAGACGACGGAGGGCGACGAGCCCGAGGCGGCGGCCCCGGAGGCCGTCCAGCACGGGGCGCCGGAAGCCGCGCAGACGGATGAACATGGTGCGCAGGCGGACGAACGCGGCGCGCGGGAGGCCGCGCGGGCGGACGGGCACGGGGCGCAAGCCGCGCAGGCGGACGCGCCCGAAGACCGGCAGGCCGGCGACGAGCGGGCCACGGCGACCGGGGCCCGGGAAGCCGGTGCCGAGTCGGCCCCGGATCGCGAACCCGCCGCCGAAGGCGCGGGAGCCGAAAACCCGGGAGCCGAAAACCCGGGCATCGAGGAGGCCCACCCCGTCCCGGTACCAGGACCGGGATCGGGATCGGGATCGGGATCGGGACCGGCCCACGGCGCCACCGCGGAGGACACCGGTGCCGGGGCAGCCCGCCCTCGTGCCACAGCGGCACCGGGTGACGACCTGGTCCAGCACGCAGGGGGCCGTCCCCGTACGCCCGCGATCATCGCCTCCGTCGCCGCCGCCGTGCTGCTGATCGGTGGGGGCGGGGCCTGGCTCGCCTCCAACGCGTCCGGTGGGGCGGGCGGCGGTACGACCTCCGGTGCGCCCGGCGGGGACGGCACTCCCCCGCCGCTCGCGCTCGACGGGTACTCGGAGTCCGGGGCGGACAGCGGGGACGGCATCGCGCCCGGCGAGCCCAACCCGTACGGCGTCACCTACCGGGCCGACGGCACGCTGCCGGACGGTCCGGGCAAGGCGGCGGTGTACCGGGCGCGGGGCGAGGTGAGCAGGGAGGACGTGGCCCGGCTGGCGAGGGCCCTCGGGGTCGACGGGGCGCCGGTGGCGCAGGGCGAGGCCTGGAGGATCGGGGGTAAGGACGGGTCCGGGCCGAGCCTCCAGGTGGACAGGCGGGCGCCCGGGGCCTGGACGTTCAGCCGGTACGCCCCGGGCACCGACAACTGCAAGGGCACCGACACCTGCACCGCTCCGCGGCCGGGGGGCACACCGGTGAGCGAGGAGGTGGCCGAGAAGGCCGCCGCGCCCGTGCTGAAGGCCGTGGGCCAGGACGACGCGAAGCTCGACGCGAGCCAGGTCATGGGGGCTCAGCGGGTGGTGAACGCCGCCCCCGAGATCGGCGGACTGCCCACGTACGGCTGGACGACCGGCATCACGGTCGGCTCGGACGGGGAGGTCGTCGGCGGCAGCGGTCGGCTCGAGGCGCCGGTGAAGGGCGACACCTACCCCGTGGTCAGCGCCGGGAAGGCACTGGAGCTGATGAACGGACAGCCGGAGGACGATCCCCGGACGGGCATCGGCGGCTGCGCCTCCCCGGTGCCGCACAAGGACCGGCTGGAGGAGCCCTGCGAGCAGTCGGCGAGCGGCGCTCCGAAGCGGGACGCGGTCACGGTCGGGAACGCGGTGTTCGGACTGGCCGCGCACGTCGTGGACGGACGGCAGGCGCTGGTGCCGTCCTGGCTGTTCGAGGTGACGGCACCGGGCGCGAAGGACCCGTTCACCGTGACGTACCCGGCGGTGGAGCCGAAGTACCTCGTCTCCCCGGGGACGGAGACGGACGGGCCCGGCGACCGGCCGACATCGGCTCCCGGTCCTCGCGAGGTGAAGGTGAACGGCTACCGGGCCGAGGGCTCGGAGCTGACGGTGACCTTCACGGGCGGGGTGTGCTCCGACTACGACGTGAAGGCGAGCGAGAAGGGCGACGAGGTGACGGTCACCGTGACGTCGACCCCGTGGCCGAACAAGGTCTGCATCCTGATCGCCAAGGGGTTCCAGAAGACCGTGCAGCTGGACGAGCCGCTCGGTGACCGGGCCGTGGTGAACGCGGACGGCAAGGCGATCCCGCTGGCCAAGGAGGGCCCACGGCTGCCGGCTCCCCCGACGCGGGAGCGGTAGGAACCGCCGTACAGCGCGAAGGCGGCGGCCCCGTCGGAGGGGGCCGCCGCCTTCGTCGTGTGCGCGGTCGCCGCCGGCGGCCCGGCAGGCTCAGCTGAAGGAGTCGCCGCAGGCGCAGGAGCCCGTCGCGTTCGGGTTGTCGATCGTGAAGCCCTGCTTCTCGATGGTGTCCACGAAGTCGATCGTGGCACCACCCAGGTACGGGGCGCTCATGCGGTCGGTGACGACCTTCACACCGCCGAAGTCCTTCTCCACGTCGCCGTCGAGGGCGCGCTCGTCGAAGAAGAGCTGGTAGCGCAGGCCGGAGCAGCCGCCGGGCTGGACGGCGACACGCAGCGCGAGGTCTTCGCGGCCTTCCTGGTCGAGCAGCGCCTTGACCTTGGACGCGGCGGCGTCGGTCAGGATGATGCCGTCGGTGACGGTGCTGGTCTCGTCCGATACGGACATCTACATCTCTCCCGGGTTGTACGGAGACTGCTTGCCGACGGTTCCAACCGGCGGGGCCTCGGATTCATTCCGGGGCCGGGCGCTCGATCTCGGCTTCTTTTCATGCTCGCACACGCACCGGCAACCGGAAAACGGCTCTTTCCGGGTCTTTGCGGGAATGAACGGCGGCTCGCCGGGATTCACGTCACACCGACGCTATGGCCATCGTCAAAGTGACGTGAAGCGGTTATGATAGATAGCGTCAAATCGACGAAAAGTCGCAGAAACAGAAAGGGTGCGTGCCGTGACCACCGCCCAGACCCAGGACCTCGACGTACAGCCGACGCCCCTCGCCCTGCTGCTCCTCGGCCGTGAGGCCGACCCGAGGAGCGAGCGCGGTGTGGAGTGTCCCGGCGACCTGCCCTCGCCGTCCGACCCGGACCTGGTGGAGCGCGCCCGCAAGGCGAAGGAGAAGCTCGGGGACAAGGTCTTCGTACTCGGCCACCACTACCAGCGCGACGAGGTCATCCAGTTCGCCGACGTGACCGGTGACTCGTTCAAGCTGGCCCGGGACGCGGCCGCCCGCCCGGAGGCCGAGTACATCGTCTTCTGCGGCGTGCACTTCATGGCGGAGTCGGCGGACATCCTGACGTCCGACGACCAGAAGGTCGTGCTGCCCGACCTCGCCGCCGGCTGCTCGATGGCCGACATGGCGACGGCCGAGCAGGTCGCCGAGTGCTGGGACGTGCTGACCGAGGCCGGTATAGCCGAGCAGGTCGTGCCCGTCTCGTACATGAACTCCTCCGCCGACATCAAGGCGTTCACGGGCAAGCACGGCGGCACGATCTGCACCTCCTCCAACGCCAAGCGCGCCCTGGACTGGGCCTTCGAGCAGGGGGAGCCCTCCACCACCAAGGTCCTCTTCCTCCCGGACCAGCACCTGGGCCGCAACACGGCCGTGCGGGACATGGGCATGTCCCTGGAGGACTGCGTCCTCTACAACCCGCACAAGCCGAACGGCGGTCTGACGGCCGAGGAGCTGCGCGCGGCGAAGATGATCCTGTGGCGCGGCCACTGCTCGGTGCACGGCCGCTTCAGCCTGGACTCGGTGAACGACGTCCGCGAGCGCATCCCGGGCGTGAACGTCCTGGTCCACCCCGAGTGCCGGCACGAGGTCGTGGCCGCGGCGGACTACGTCGGCTCGACGGAGTACATCATCAAGACCCTGGAGGCCGCGCCGGCCGGCTCCAAGTGGGCCATCGGCACGGAGCTGAACCTGGTGCGCCGCCTGGCGAACCGTTTCGCGCCCGAGGGCAAGGAGATCGTCTTCCTCGACAAGACGGTCTGCTTCTGCTCGACCATGAACCGCATCGATCTCCCCCACCTGGTCTGGGCCCTGGAGTCCCTGGCCGAGGGCAACCTCGTCAACCGCATCGAGGTGGACCAGGAGACGGAGGCGTTCGCGAAGCTGGCCCTGGAGCGGATGCTGGCGCTGCCGTAGCCCCGGTCCCGCCCCTCGTCACCCCGAGCGCGGTTTCCGCTCGGGGTGCGCGGGGTCGAGGCTGAAGACGCTGCCGCCGGGGGTGGCCGCGACCAGGGCGCCTTCCAGGAGCCGCACCCGGGTGGCGCCCCAGTCGGTGGCGTTGCTCTGGGCCCGCGGCTGCGTCTCCCACAGCAGCGTGCCCTTCCTCGCGTCCAGCGCCCCGACGCGGCCGCTGTCGCTGGCGAGGTACACGGTCCGGGTGCGCGGGTCGTAGGTGGCCTCGCTCGGCTGTTCCAGGCTGGTCGGGGTCTGCCACAGCGGCCTGCCCGTGCGGGCCGACACGGCGGTGACCCGTCCGCTGGAGGTGGCGAACCACAGAGTGCCGTCCGCCAGCGTCACCTCGCCCTCGTACTCCTCGGCCAGCTCCGTCGTGCTCTGCGCGCCTGTGCCGGGGTCCACCAGCCGGATCGCCGCATACGGCGCGTCCTCCCCCACGAGGGTGTTCCCGTCCTGGTCCTGGGTCGGGTCCAGGAACAGGAGCCGGCCGTCGTGGGCGCCGAGCAGCCCCGCCTCGCTCGGTACCCGAAGCCGGCGCGCCGGGCCGTCGGCCGGGTGCAGTTCCATGACGAGGCCGTCCTCCCCGCCCGCCTCCGAGCCGCACCACAGGTACAGGGTCCCGGCAGCCTCCGTGATCCCGCAGAAGTGCTTCGCGGGCAGCCGTTCCGTCCAGCGTGCGGCGCCGGTGCGGACCGAGCGGGCCGTCACCGAGGTGCCGTCGCCCTCCGGGATCACGACGATGCCGCCGGAGAGGGCCACCTCGGTCCACTCGTCGTTCACCGCGCGATCCCAGAGCCGGTCACCGGTCCCGGTGTCGAAGGCGAAGACCCGGGTCGCCCCTTCACCCGGGAGCTCCTGCCGCACCAGGACCGTGTCGTCCCGGACGCCGAGGATCACGAACCTGGAGAAGTCGTCACCGGTGACGGACGCCACCGGGCCGGAGCGCCAGACGGTCTCACCCGTCCTCCCGTCCAGGCGGACCGGGAGGATCCCGTCGCCCGCGCAGTAGACGGCCCCCTCGTACGCCCGGCACTCCGGCCCGCCCCGCGACCCGCCGGCCTGCGGCTGCCGCACCTCCCGCACACCGCGCCCGGCCGTCTCGTACACGGTCGTCTGCCAGGGCTTCCAGCCGGCCGGTGGCGCCGCCCACCGAGAGTTCGCGGACGGTGAGGTGCCCGGCCGCTCGGTGCTCAGCGCCCGGCCGGGGCCGAGCGTCAGATAGGCCGTCAGGGCGAGGGCGACGGCGCCGACCGTGCCCGTCGCGGCGAGCAGCGGGCGGACGCGACGGCGGGGGCGGAGTGCGCCCGGCAGGTCGGCCACGGTCGCGGGGTGGACGGGCTCGACGGCCGGGAGCCGGTCCGCGCGCAGGGGCACGGTGGCCGGCTCGGGCAGGATGGCCACCAGCTCCCGGGCCAGTTCGTCGAGTCCGGGCCGGTCCGCGGGCTCCTTGGACAGGCAGCGCCCCAGCAGCCCGCGCAGCGGCGCGCCGACGCCGTCCAGCACGGGTTCGTCGTGCACTACGCGGTACGCCGTCAGATAAGGGCTGTCCGCGTCGAAGGGGCCGCGTCCGGTGACGGCGTACACCAGCAGCGCCCCCAGGGAGAAGACGTCCGACGCCGGACCGACCGCGCGGGCGTCGACGAGCTGTTCGGGGGACATGAAGGGCGGTGTGCCGATCATCTGGCCGGTCTCGGTCAGCGTCTGGTGGTTCTCCGCCGCGCGGGAGATGCCGAAGTCGATGACCCGCGGGCCGTCTTCGGCCAGCAGGACGTTGGCCGGCTTCAGGTCCCGGTGCACGACCCCCGCCCGGTGGATGTCGCGCAGGGCCTCCACCAGGCCCAGGGCCAGCCCGCGCAGTTCGGCGTCCGGCAGGGCGCCCCGGTCGCGGATCCGCCGGGCGAGCGAGGGCCCGGGCACGTACTGGGTGGCCATCCAGGGCCGGGCCGCCTCGGGGTCCGCGTCCAGGACCGGTGCCGTGAAGGCTCCGCTGACCTTGCGGACCGCCGCGATCTCCTGCCGGAACCGGGCGCGGAAGACGGCGTCCGCCGCGTACTGGGCGTGCACGACCTTGATGGCCACCTCACGGCCCGAACGCGCCCTGGCCCGGTAGACGACGCCCATGCCCCCGGCCCCGAGCCGGTCGAGCAGCCGGTGGCCGCCGACCGACTTCGGGTCGTCGCTGTGCAGCGGCACGCCCGGATCCCCCTCCCCCGTTGAGCGGTTCGAGATCACAGGATACGGAACGCGTGCACGGGCGGCCGGGCACCGGCCCGCGGGTCCGGTGCCCGGCCGCCGCCGGATCAGGCCGTCAGACGTTCGCGGGCTCCGGCTCCGGCGCGTCCGTCCGCTCGGCGGGCAGGCCCCTCTTCGCCGCCCGCTTCCTCGCCCGGCGCTCCCTGCGGAGTTCGACCATCGCGTAGAGCGTCGGCACCAGCAGCAGGGTGAGCAGCGTCGACGTCACCAGGCCGCCGATGACGACCACGGCCAGCGGCTGGGCGATGAAGCCGCCCTCGCCGGTGATGCCGAGGGCCATGGGCAGCAGGGCGAAGATCGTCGCCAGGGCGGTCATGAGGATCGGGCGCAGCCGGTGCCGGCCGCCCTCGATCACGGCCTCGACGACGCCGTGGCCCTGCCGGCGGTACTGGTTGATCAGGTCGATCAGCACGATCGCGTTCGTCACCACGATGCCGATCAGCATCAGCATGCCGATCATCGCCGGGACGCCCATCGGGGTGCCGGTGGCGATCAGCAGGCCGATCGCGCCGGTCGCGGCGAACGGGATGGAGACGAGCAGGATCAGCGGCTGGATCAGGGACCGGAAGGTGCCCACCAGCAGCATGAAGACGATCGCGATGGCCGCCAGCATCGCCAGGCCCAGGTTGGCGAACGCCTCGTCCTGGTCCTCGGAGACGCCGCCGATGGACGCCGTCGCGCCGTCGGGGAGCTTCAGCGCGTCGATCTCGGACTGGAGCCGGGTGCTGACCGCGCCGGTGTTGTCGCCGGTCGGCTTCGCGGTGATGGTGGCCGCGCGCTGCCCGTCGATGCGGGTCATGGAGACCGGGCCGTCGACCAGCTTGACGGTGGCGATGTCACCGAGCTTCACCGTGCCGCCCAGGCGCAGGTCCTGAAGCTGCTTCAGGGTCGTGGCGGGCTTCGCCGAGCGGATGACGACGTCGCGCTCGGTGTCGTCCAGGGTCGCCTTGGCCGCGGTGGTGCCGCGAACGGCCTGGGCGACGGCCGCTCCGAGCGTCTGGTCGTTGAAACCGGCCGCGGCCGCCTTGTCGCCGGCCGTGACCGAGATGCGGGGCACGCTGGTCGCCAGGTCGCTGCTGACGTCCGTGACGTCGTCGAGGGAGGCGACCGTCTTGCGGACCTCCTCGGCGGCCGTGCGCAGGACGTCGGCGTCGGCGGCCTTGACGACCACGCTGAGGTCCTGGCTGCCGAAGCCGTCACCGGCGGCGACGGTGGTCGTACCGATGCCCTTCAGCCCGGCCAGGCCCTTCTCGATGCTGCTCTGGACGTCCTCGTAGGACGCCGAGCCCTCCAGCATCACCTGGTAGGAGGCCTGGTTGGTGTCGGTGCCGCCGCCGAAGGCCGCCATGAAGCCGGACGAGCCGACCGTGACCTGGTAGTCCTTCACGCCCTCGGTGCGGGCGAGCAGCTTCTCGACCTTCTTCGCCTGGGCGTCGGTCGCGGCCAGGCTGGTGCCGGGCTTCAGCTCCTGCCTGACGGTGAGGACCTCCTGCTCGCCCTGGTCGAAGAAGTTCGTCTTCAGCAGCGGCGCCATGCCGAAGGTGCCGACCAGGACGACGAGGGCGATGGCCACGCTGGTGAGGCGGCGGCGGGTCGCGAAGCGCAGGACGGGGACGTAGATGCGCTGGAGGCGGCTCTCGGCCTCCTTCTCCTCGGCCAGCCGGCGTGCCTCGGCCGCGTCCTCGGGGGTGCCCTTGGGCGGGCGCAGGAACCAGTACGACAGGACCGGCACGACCGTCAGGGAGACGAGGAGGGACGCCAGCAGGGCGGCCGTCACGGTGAGGCTGAACGAGCCGAACAGTTCGCCCACCATGCCGCCGACCAGGCCGATCGGCAGGAACACCGCGACCGTGGTGAGCGTCGAGGACGTCACCGCGCCGGCCACCTCGCGGACGGCGGTGAGGATGGCCGAGTGGCGCTCCTCGCCGTAGCCGAGGTGGCGCTTGATGTTCTCCAGGACCACGATCGAGTCGTCGACGACCCGGCCGATGGCGATGGTCAGGGCGCCCAGCGTGAGGACGTTCAGCGACAGGTCGCGCGTCCAGAGCACGATCAGGGCGAGCACCACGGACAGCGGGATGGACACCGCGGTCACGAGGGTCGAGCGGATCGAGGCCAGGAAGACCAGGATCACCAGGACCGCGAAGAGCAGACCGAGCGCGCCCTCGGTGGTCAGGCCCTTGATGGACTTCGACACGGCCGGGCCCTGGTCGCTGACGATCGTGAGGTTCGCGCCGGACCCGAGGTCCTCGCGCAGGTCCGGGAGCTTGTCCCGGACGGCGTCGGAGATGGCGACCGCGCTGCCGTCGCGGTCCATGGTGACGGCGACGGCGAGGCTGGGCCTGCCGTCGGTGCGGGTGATGGAGTCGGCCGTGGCCTCCTGCTGCTTCACCGTGGCCACGTCACCGAGGCGCACCGGCTTGCCCTTGGCGCCGGGCTCGCCCGGGACCATCAGGTCCTGGATCTGCCGCAGCGAAGTGAGACCGCCGCCGACCCGGACCGTGCGGTTGGCGCCGCCCTCGTCGAAGGAGCCGGCCGGGACGGTCGCGCCGCCCGCCTGGAGCGCCTGGGCGAGGGACTGCGAGGTCAGACCCGCCTTGGCGAGCTCGGCGTCGTCGGGTGTGACGGTGACCTGGAGGTCGCGCACACCGTCGACGGTGACCTGGCCGACGCCGTCGATGCTCTTCAGCTCCGGCACGACGGTCTGGTCGAGCTGGTCGGCCAGGGCCTGCTGGTCCCGGCCGGAGGTGACGGCGAGGACGACGGTCGGCATGTCGTCCGTGGAACCGGCGACGACTTGCGGGTCTACGTCGTCCGGGAGCTGGACGCGGGCCCGGTTGACGGCCTGCTGGACGTCGGCGACGAGCTGCTTGGTGTCGTTGCCGTAGTCGAAGGACGCCATGATCACGGCGTTGCCCTCGCTGGCGGTGGAGGTGACGCCGCTGATGCCGTCGACGGCTTCGAGGGTGTCCTCGAGGGGTTCGACGACCTGCTTCTCGACCACGTCCGGTGACGCGCCCTGGTACGGCGCCAGCACGGACACCACGGGCAGTTCGATGGTGGGCAGCAGCTGCTGCTTGAGCTGGGGTATCGCGATCGCCCCGAAGACGAGCGCGATGATCGACATCAGCCCGATCAAGGCCCGTTGCGCGAGGCTGAACCTGGACAGCCAGGACATGGGTGAGGGTCTCTCTTCTGTTTGGCGGCAGAAGCGGCAGCGGACGCGCGGAAGAGCGCCCGCCCCTACACCCTGGGCCATGGGGGAACGGGGTTTCGTAGGCCCCAGGTCCATTTCCTTATGCGGCGCATACTCCCGCCGCAGTACGCCCGGGTCGGGCCTACTCCACCCTCGGACGGACCAGGCCCGACTCGTACGCGGTGACCACGAGCTGAGCCCGGTCCCGGGCTCCGAGCTTGGCCATGGCCCGGTTGACGTGCGTCTTCACCGTCAGCGGGCTGACTTCGAGGCGCTCGGCGATCTCGTCGTTGGAGTGCCCGCCGGCGACCTGCACGAGAACTTCGCGCTCGCGGACGGTGAGCGAGTCGAGCCGTTGGCCGCGGGCCGGGTCGCGCTCGTCGTCGGCCGGGTCCCGTGTGGCGAGGAACCGGGCGATCAGGCCCGTGGTGGCCGCCGGGGAGAGCAGGGCCTGGCCGCCGGCCGCGATACGGATGGCGTTCAGGAGTTCCTCGGGCTCGGAGCCCTTCCCGAGGAAGCCGGACGCTCCCGCGCGCAGCGACCGCACGACGTAGTCGTCGACCTCAAACGTCGTCAGGATCACCACCCGGACCTCGGCGAGGGCGGGGTCGGCGCTGATCATGCGGGTCGCGGCGAGGCCGTCGGTGCCGGGCATGCGGATGTCCATGAGGACGACGTCCGCGCGCCGCTCCTTCGCCAGCCGCACCGCCTCGGCGCCGTCGGAGGCCTCGCCGACCACCTCCATGTCGGGCTCGGAGTCGACGAGCACGCGGAAGGCGCTGCGCAGCAGCGCCTGGTCGTCGGCGAGCAGGACACGGATGGTCATGCGGGGTCCTCCCCGGTGGGTGTGCGGTTCTTGACCGGCAGGATGGCATGGACGCGGAAGCCGCCGCCGTAGCGGGGACCGGTGGTGAGGGTGCCGCGCAGGGCGCTGACGCGCTCGCGCATGCCGAGCAGTCCGTGGCCGCCGCCGCTGTGCCGGTTCTCGTTCTCGCCGCTGCCGTCGTCGAGCACGGTGATCTCGATGTTCGGTCCGACGCGTACGACGCTGACCTCCGCCTTGGCCCGGGGCCCGGCGTGCTTCTGCACGTTGGTGAGAGCCTCCTGGATGATCCGGTAGGCGGCCAGGTCGACGGCCGCGGGGAGGGTGGTGCCCCCCTGGTCGGCGCGGGCGACCTCGATGTGCAGGCCGGCACTGCGGAAGGTGCCGGTGAGTTCGTCGAGGCGGTCCAGGCCCGGGGCGGGTTCGGTCGGGGCCTCCGGGTCGCCGGACTGCCGCAGCAGGCCCACGGTGGCGCGAAGCTCGTTGAGGGCGGAGCGGCTGGCCTCGCGGACGTGCGCGAGTGCCTCCTTGGCCTGGTCGGGGCGCTTGTCCATGACATGGGCGGCGACTCCGGCCTGGACGTTGACCAGGGCGATGTGGTGGGCGACGACGTCGTGCAGGTCCCGGGCGATGCGCAGGCGCTCCTCGGCCACCCGGCGGCGGGCCTCCTCCTCACGGGTGCGCTCGGCCCGTTCGGCGCGCTCCCGGATGGCCTGGACGAAGGCGCGGCGGCTGCGGACGGCGTCGCCGGCGGTGGCACCGATACCGGTCCAGGCGAAGATCGCGAGGTTTTCCTGGGCGTACCAGGGCAGGGAACCGGCCGACATGGCGGCGCCGGTCAGCACGGTCATGGTGAGCAGGCCGACGCGCCAGGTGGTGGGGCGGTCGGTGGTGGAGGCGACGGTGTACAGGGCGACGACGGCGGACATGGCGACGGGGGCGCGGGGATCGCCGGTGACCGACTCGACCACGGAGACGGCGCCGGTGAGGGCGAGGACCGTCATCGGGGCCCGGCGGCGGAAGACCAGGGCGGCGGCGCCGAGGGCCATGAGGACGAGGCTGAGGGTGTCGGGGGTGCGCAGGGCCCAGCTGACGCTGTCTTGGTGCCGGGGCTCCACGAACGAACCGGCGACCATGCAGAGAAGGACGGAGGTGGCCAGGACCGCGTCCATGGCCAGGGGATGCGCCTTGGCCCGGCATCGGGCCCGCGCGAGAGTGCTCACGGCTGTCCACGGTAGCCGGACCGGGGCCGCGCCCCCAGTCCCTCCTCGGCCCGGCCACGGGGTGCGGCACTCAGCCCGGGATCAGACCGTCGTCGCTCAGGAACTCCCTGACGTCCTCCAGCGTGGCGTCCGGAGAGGGCAGGATCAGTTCCGAAGGCTCCAGGGAGTCGTCGGGCAGGGGGTCGCCCAGGTCGCGGACCCTGGACAGGAGAGCCTGGAGGGTGCGGCGGAAGCCGGGGCCGTCGCCGTTCTCCATCTCCGCCAGGAGTTCGTCGTCCAGCTTGTTCAGCTCGGCGAGGTGGCCGTCGGCCAGGCTCACCTGGCCCTCCCCCATGATCCGTACGATCATGTCGCCCTCCTAGGCGTGGACCCCTACTGCTTGTCGAAGCGCGGAGTGTCCTGCGGCTGCTGCGGGGACTGCTGCCCGTTCGCGCCGCCTTCGATGGCCTGCTGCCCGCTGCCCGAACCGCCGGCCAGCTCGGCCTTCATGCGCTGCAGTTCCAGCTCCACATCCGTACCACCGGAGAGCCGGTCCAGCTCGGCCTGAAGGTCGTCCTTGTGCATGCCGGAGGGGTCCTCCAGGGCACCGGAGGCGAGCAGCTCGTCGATCGCGCCGGCGCGGGCCTGGAGCTGGGCCGTCTTGTCCTCGGCACGCTGAATGGCCAGGCCGACGTCGCCCATCTCCTCGGAGATGCCGGAGAAGGCCTCGCCGATCCGGGTCTGTGCCTGGGCCGCGGTGTACGTCGCCTTGATCGTCTCCTTCTTCGTGCGGAAGGCGTCGACCTTGGCCTGGAGCCGCTGGGCCGCGAGGGTGAGCTTCTCCTCCTCGCCCTGCAGCGTCGCGTGCTGGGTCTCCAGGTCGGTCACCTGCTGCTGGAGCGCGGCCCGGCGGGAGAGTGCCTCGCGGGCCAGGTCCTCACGGCCCAGCGCGAGCGCCTTGCGGCCCTGGTCCTCCAGCTTGCCCGACTGCGACTGCAACTGGTTCAGCTGGAGTTCCAGACGTTTGCGGGAGGTCGCCACGTCGGCGACGCCGCGGCGGACCTTCTGGAGCAGCTCCAGCTGCTTCTGGTACGAGTAATCGAGGGTCTCGCGCGGGTCCTCGGCCCGGTCCAGGGCCTTGTTCGCCTTCGCGCGGAAGATCATCCCCATACGCTTCATGACACCGCTCATGGGCTTCGCGCGCCCCCTTCTGACCGACTTCGGCAGCTGCTCCTGCGACAGAACCCACAGTACGGGCCCTGCATCCATTACCGCACTGTTCGGGGACGGATGCGCTCATCCCCAAGGACGACTGCGTACGCTCCCGCTCCGGCGTAGGGAGTAGGTGATCCCCGGGGCCACCGGAGCCGTACACCCCGAGAGGCATCCGGAGACGTACGCAACGTCCCCTCTGTCCCCTTACTGACGACTGGTGTTGCCGGATCGTTCCCCGCGGGGCTGGGGTCCATGCCCCGAAGCCCTTACCCTTGGGTTTTGTGTTCCGTAGCCGTGCGAAGGATGAGAAGGCCCAGGACGCCGACAAGGCGCCGGTGACCGACTCCAGTCAGCCCCGTCACCCCGAGGCCCCCAAGGGCCGCCCCACGCCCAAGCGCAGCCAGGCCCAGTCCTCGCGCCGCAGCGTGGCCAACACGTCGATGACGCGCAAGGAGGCCGCCAAGCGACAGCGCGAGGAGCGCCGTGCCGCGATGGAGCGGCAGCGCCAGGCGCTGGCGAGCGGCGACGAGCGGTATCTGCCTGCGCGGGACAAGGGACCGGTCCGCCGGTTCGCGCGCGACTTCGTCGACTCGCGGTTCAACATCGCCGAGTTCTTCCTGCCGATGGCCGTGGTCATCCTCGTGCTGAGCATGGTGCGGGTGGCGTCGCTGCAGAACATCGCGCTGCTGCTGTGGCTCGTGGTGATCGTGCTGATCGTGCTCGACTCGTTCGCGACGGCCTTCCGTCTGAAGAAGCAGCTGAACGAGCGCTTCGCGGGTGAGAACAAGCGCGGCGCCGTCGCCTACGCCCTGATGCGCTCCCTCCAGATGCGCCGGCTCCGGCTGCCGAAGCCGCAGGTCAAACGTGGAGAGCGGCCCTGACCACGACGCCGTTCTCCGGGGGTGCGGCGCAGGCCTGGCTGGACAAGCTGGGCGGGCTGCGCGATGTCGTCCGACAGGAGCTGGTGGCCCGCCAGCTGGACGAGCAGATAGTCGGCCGGTTCCCGGTCGGTCAGCGCCTGCGGGTGCTCGACGTGGGGATGGGCCAGGGCACGCAGGCGCTGCGGCTGGCCCGGGCCGGGCACCAGGTGACCGGTCTGGAGCAGAACGCGACGATGGTCGCCGCGGCCCGGGAGTCCCTGGCCGGGGAGCCGGAGGGCATCCGGGAGCGGATGCGCGTCATCGAGGGCGACGGCCGGGACACCGGTGTGCACTTCCTGCCCGGCAGTTTCGACGTGGTGCTGTGCCACGGCGTCCTGATGTACGTCGAGGAACCCGACCCGCTGCTGGCGGGTCTCGCCCGGATGCTCGCGCCCGGCGGGCTGCTGTCCCTGCTCGTGCGCAACGGCGACGCGCTCGCGTTCCGGCCGGGCCTGTCCGGTGACTGGCCGGGGGCGCTGGCCGCCTTCGACACGGTGTCCTACCGCAACCGGCTGGGGCTCGACGTGCGCGCCGACCGGCTGAAGGACCTGACGTCGACGCTCGCGGGGATCGGGGCGCCGCTGCACGCCTGGTACGGGGTGCGGGTGTTCACCGACACGGCGGCGGACGGCGCGCAGGTCCCGGCCGACGTGGAGACGCTGGTCGCGGTGGAGGAGAAGGCCGGGCGGACGGATCCGTACCGCGGGGTGGCCGCGCTGCTGCACCTGTGCGGCGTGCGCGGCTGACACACGGACGACGCGCACGAGGGGTGGGCGGGGCCTCGGCGGGTGGGCGGGGGCCTCGGCCCCCGCCCGGGGCTCACGCCTCGGCCGCGTGCAGGCTCATCGGCCCGTAGATCTCCGCGGCGTCCTCGAACAGCCGCACCTGGTCGGCACCGCCCTCCTCGAGGGCCTTCCAGTGCTCTCCGATCCAGGACTCGGCATCCCCCTGGGTGGGGAACTCCTCCGGCGGCACCGCGGGCTGGACCTCCGTCCCGTCGGTCTTCTCGAACCGCCACGTCCATGCCGCCATGTACGCCTCCCATGTGTGTGAGCACACTGCACAGCGAAAAGCCGGATCTTGGTCCGGCTCCCGCCCCGAGCCTATGCGCTCGACCGGGTGTCCCGTCACAGGACCGCGGGTGACCGGTTGCGCGCGGGTGGTCACCCCCGCTTCCCGTACGGACCCCGCGCGGGGGCTCCATCCGGGGTGCCAGGCGCGCAGGAGCCGGGCGGGCAGGCGAAAATCGGTGCCGTGGAACTCACTCTGCTCGGCACCGGCGCCCCGGCGGGCCTCCCCCGCCCCGACTGTCCCTGCGCGGCCTGTGCGGCCGCCCTCGGCCCGGACGCGCGGGCGGCCACCGCGCTGCTCCTGGACGGGGCCCTGCTGCTCGACCTGACACCGGGCGCGGCGTTCGCGGCGGCGCGGGCGGGCCGTTCCCTGACGGGCGTACGGCAGGTGCTGCTGTCGCATCCGCACGACGGGCCGGCGGTGGAGGTGCCCGCGGGGCTGCCGCAGCCGGGGCGGGTGCCGGACGGGCGGGAGTTGACGCTGCTGACGGGGCACCGGGTGCGGGCGGTGGCGCTGGACGCGCCGGGCACGGGATACGCGGTGACCGGGCCGGAGGGGCAGCGGCTGCTGTATCTGCCGCCGGGCGGGGCGCCCGCGGGCCTGGAGGCACCGGCCGCGTCCTACGACATGGTCCTGGTGGACGTCGTGGGCCGGCCGGACGCGCTGGCGAAACTGCGGGCGGTGGGGGCGGTCGGGCCGACGACCGATGTGGTCGCCGTCCACCTCGACCACGACGTGCCGCCCGGCCCCGAGCTCGGGCGGCGGCTCGCGGCGGCCGGGGCGCGGGCCGTACCGGACGGGGTGACGCTGGTGGTGGGGGCGTACGAGGACGTGCCGGACGTGCCGCGGCGGACCCTGGTCCTGGGCGGGGCGCGCTCGGGCAAGTCGGTGGAGGCGGAGCGGAGGCTGGAGGCCTTCCCGGACGTGCTGTACGTGGCGACGGGCGGCTCGCGCAACGGGGACACGGAGTGGTCCTCGCGGGTGGCGGCGCACCGGGACCGGCGGCCGGGATCGTGGCAGACGGTCGAGACCTGCGATCTGGTGCCGCTGCTGGAGACCGAGGGGCCGCCTCTGCTCATCGACTGTCTGTCGCTGTGGCTGACCGACGCGATGGATTCCGCCGGGGCATGGGACGACGCGGTATGGGCGGAGCACGGGGAGAAGGTGCTGCGGGAGCGGGTGCGGGAGCTCACGGAGGCGGTGCGGGTCACCCGGCGGACCGTCGTCGCCGTGTCGAACGAGGTGGGCTCGGGGATCGTGCCGGCGACGGCGTCGGGGCGGCGGTACCGGGATGAACTCGGGCGGCTGAACGCGGGCTTCGCCGACGAGTGCGAGCACGTGCTGCTGGTGGTGGCGGGGCAGGCCGTGGTGCTGCGGGGCTGACGGAGGCCGGGGCTGCGCCCCGGTCGGCTACGCGGCTTTGCGGGCGATCACCCGGTAGGTGTTCGCGCACCGAGTGCGGCGGGCCACCGGGGCCAGGAGCAGATCCGCCACCGCCGCCAGGGCCACCAGCGGGATGCCCGCGCGGAGCAGAGCGGTACGGGCGTGCCTCTGGACGGGGGGCGGGGGGATCGCCCGCCAGGGGGTGTCCGGGGCCGGCAGGGCGTGGGAGAGGGCCAGCGACGTGGCGCCCGCGAGGTCGTGGGGGACGTGCACCGGGCGGTGGTCGAGCGTCAGGACCGTGCAGCCGGCCGCCTCCAGTTCCGCCCGGAGGTTGGGCGGGGGGATCAGGTGGAGGTGGCGGGGCTGGTCGTGGGCGAGCCACCAGCGGCCCAGGAGGACGGCGAAGAGGCTGCGGGGGTCCAGGGTCTCCAGCAGCAGGTGGCCGCCGGGACGCAGGACGGACAGGGCCGCGTGGAGTTCCGCTCGCGGGTCCGGGGTGCCCTCCAGGTGGTGGAGCATGCTGACCACGTCGTAGCGGGCGCGCAGGGGCGCGGCGAGCCGAGGGTCCGTCAGGCGGCCGACGTGGGCCTCCTCGACGCGCTCGGCCGAGCGGGCGCGGACCACGCGCGGGGTGGGGTCCAGGCCGTCGAAAGCGGTGTACGGGAAGAAACGCCGGGCCGTGGCCGGGAAGCGGGCATGCCCCGTCCCCACGTCGAGCCAGCTCTCCGGCTCGCCGAAGCGCAGCATCGCGCGGGCTGCCGAGCGGTGGCGGCGCGGACTGGCGCGCAGGGCCAGGAGGCCGTCGCTCGCCGGGTCCCTGGGCGCCCCGCGCACGGTCCGGTGGTAGAGGGCCAGGCCCTGCGCGGTGAGACGGGGGTTCTGGAAGGTGTGGCCGCAGTCGCGGCACGCGTCGACGGTGAAGCTGCCGGGCTTGTACTGCCGCAGGTCACCGGTGCGCAGCCGGTTGCGGAGCCGGGCGGAGCCGCACCAGGGGCAGTCCTCCCGGCGCGGTTCGTGGACCGGCGTGGTCGCCTGCGGGGCGGGGGGTGCTGAAGGGGCGGGATGTGCGGTCATGGGCGGCTCCCGGGCGCGGCGGCGTACGGCAAGGACGTACGGCGGGGACATCGCACGGGGCACGTACGACAATCCGCTGCAAACCGGAACGTATGGGATGCCGATCCCGGGTGCAATGACGTCGCCTCGGCGGAGTGGTGATGTGGCGCCGTGCTGTTCGACCGGTGCCGGTACTGTTCGGCGAATGAGCTCGCTTAATCTCGACGACTTCACCGATCTGATCGAGCGTCCGGACGGCGGGATCCGCCGGGACGCCGAGGCGCGCCGGGAGCGACAGGTCGTGCCGCCCGGGTCGCTGGGCCGCCTCGACGAACTGGGTGAGTGGCTGGCGGCGGCGCAGTCCGCCGTGCCGGTGCGGCCGGTGGAACGGCCGCGGGTGGTGCTCTTCGCCGGTGACCACGGCATCGCCGAGCTGGGCGTCTCGGCCCGGCCGGCGGGCGGCGCCGGGGAGTTGGTGCGCGAGGTGCTGGAGGGCGGCCGGCCCGTGTCGGTGCTGGCACGGCGGCTGGGCGTGCCGGTGCGGGTCGTCGACATGGCCCTGGACTGCGACCCCGACTCGCTGCCCGGGGACGTCGTACGGCACCGGGTGCGGCGCGGCAGCGGGCGGATCGACATCGAGGACGCGCTGACGGCGGAGGAGGCCGAGGCGGCGTTCCGCGCCGGGGTCGCGGTGGCCGACGAGGAGGCCGACTCGGGCACGGACCTGGTGGTGCTCGGTGATGTGAGCGTCGGCGGGACCACGGTGGCGGGCGTGCTGGTCGCGGCACTGTGCGGGGTCGACGCGTCGGTCGTCACCGGGCGGGGCGGGCTGGCGATCGACGACCTGGCGTGGATGCGCAAGTGCGCGGCGATCCGGGACGCGTTGCGCCGGGCGCGGCCGGTGCTCGGGGACCAGTTGCGGCTGCTGGCCGCGGTGGGCGGAGCGGACGTCGCCGCGATGACCGGCTTCCTGCTGCAGAGCGCGGTGCGCAAGCTGCCCGTGGTGCTGGACGGGGTCGTGACGGCCGCGTGCGCGCTGGTCGGACAGCGGATCGCGTTCCGGGCACCGGACTGGTGGCTGGCCGCGCACGACAGCGGGGAGCCCGGGCAGGCGAAGGCGCTGGACCGGATGGCCCTGGAGCCGCTGCTGTCCCATGGGGTGACCGTCGGCGAGGGCGCGGGCGGCCTGCTGGCGCTGCCGCTCGTGCAGGCCGCGGCCGCGCTGGCGGCGGAGCTGCCGGAGAAGCCGAAGGACTCCGAGGAGCCGGCCGGGCCGGCCGGGCCGGACGCGTCCGAGGCATCCGAGGCCTCGGGAGCATCCGGGGCGTCTGAGGCGTCTGAGGGTTCTGAGGCGTCCGCCGGGCAGTAGCACCCCGGAGCCGGCAGGTCGGCCCGGCCGGACGCGTCGAGGCGTCCGGGCGTCGGGGCGTCCGTCGGGCAGTAGCACCCCGAGATCCAGGTCACTCCCGCCTGGCTCGGCTTCGTCCCGTTCCGGTCGGTCTTGGAACGTGGTGTCGGCTTGACCGATTCGCGGACACCCTCAGACGTTTCCACGCGCGGACGAGGACGACCGCCGTCGGCGGCGGTGGTGGTCGGGCCGTCTTCCTCGGGTGGCGCCACCGCGCCTGGGTCACGGCCTCGGTCGTGGTCGTGGCGATGCTGGTCGAAGTGGTGGCTGAAGGAGAACCTCGCGGGCAAGGAGCACCTCGCGGCCATCGTGGCGGTGCTGGTGCTGGTGCTGTGCGCGCTCGGCGAGCCGCGTCAGCGGCGTTCGAGGGACCGGGCCGGCTCGGGGTCGGGCGCGCCGCCGATCCAGTCCTGGAAGGCGCGCCGGGGGCCCGCCCAGCGGCGGTCGTGGTGGTAGGCGCGCAGGGTGGACTTCGCACGGGCGCGAGGGCGGTTCCCGTACAACCGCTTGGCCCACGGGGAGGCGGGGCGGGCCAGCCGCACGGCGGCGACCAGGGCGACGAGCGGGACGATCACGCCCAGGACCGCGAGGCGGACCTTGCCCTTGAACAGGGCGATGAGGGCGAACGCGAAGTTCACGAGGATGTTCCCGAGGACGACGGCGCGGTTCTGCTGCTGGTCCTCGTTGAGATCGTTGACGCCCAGCGGCGAGAAGCCGATCAGGAGCAGGCCCACGAGCGAGGCGGTCAGGACGACCATCTCCACGCTCTTGCGGCCGTCCGGGGTCCAGTAGACGTCGGCGAGATGCAGGACCAGGGCGAACTCGTCGAGGACGAGGCCCGCGCCGATGCCGAAGATCACCGCGGCCAACGCCGAGCCGAAGCCGTACTGGCCGCCGGCGACCGCGCCGAAGCCGCCGATGATCGTCAGGATGACACCGGGGACCACGTGGTGGACGTGGACACCGCCGCTGCCGCTGATGTTGCGGAAGGGGCCCTTGCCCGCCCGGATGAGACGGGTGATGCCCCGGGTGATCAGGAAGGTCAGGACGAAGGAGACGAGAGCGAGAAGCAACGGCAGCTTGCCGGGTTCCATGATGTTCCGCTCGAACCATCCCATATGTGAACTTTATCCACGGCTGCCGTTCCCGCTCTCCTGACCGGCCGGTAGCCTGCGCCGGTGCCCAGTACCTCGCCCCTCGACGGACTCCGCTTCGCCTTCGGCACCCTCACGGTGATCCCGGTCCGGGTGACCCGGTGGGACCGGGAGGCCGCGCGCGGCGGCATGCTGTGCGCTCCGCTGGCCGGGCTGGTGGTGGGTGCGGCCGCCGCCCTGCTCGGGCTGGTCCTGCTGTCCCTGGGCGCGGGGGCGCCGCTCGCGGCCGTGGCGACCGTCGCCGTGCCGGCCGTGCTCACGCGCGGGCTCCATCTCGACGGGCTCGCGGACACCGCCGACGGGCTGGGCAGCGGAAAGCCCGCCGAGGACGCACTGCGGATCATGAAGCAGTCGGACATCGGGCCGTTCGGGGTCATCACCCTCGTCCTCGCCCTGCTCGCGCAGGTCGCCGCGCTCGCCCAGGCGTACGAGGCCTCCTGGGCCCGGGGCGCGTGTGCCGCCGTCGTCTCCGCGACACTCGCCCGGCTGGCCCTGACCCTCGCGGCCCGGGCCGGGGTGCCGGCCGCGCGGCCGGAGGGGCTGGGGGCGGCGGTCGCCGGTGTGGTGCCACCGCGGGGGGCGGTGATCGCCACCATGGCCGTCGCGGGGGCCGCCACGGCGGCCGGGGCCCTCCTCGGGCCGTACGACATGGTCCGCGGCGTGCTCGCGGTCGTCGTTTCCCTGGCCGCCACCGAGACGCTGCTGCGCCACTGCACCCGCCGCTTCGGCGGGGTGACGGGGGACGTCTTCGGCGGTCTGGCGGAGACGGCGGCGACCACGGCGCTGGTCGTTCTGTCACTGGGCTGAGACGATCTCCTCGTCACTCTCCCGCGGCCGCCGGTCCCTCGCCGAGTGGATCGCGGGCACGACGGTCACCGGGATCGGGCTCAGCAGGCCCGTCGCCACACCCCTAGGTCGTACTTCTTGAGCAGCGAACTGAGCTTCAGGCGGCGCGAGTCGGCACAGAAGCGGCCGGTGGGAACCTCGTACTCGACGTGGAAGACGGCCTTGCCCGCCTCGATGAACGGCGTGAGGGCCGCGCACTCGCCGTACTGGGCGCACTGTTCGTTGACCGCGAAGTCGAAGTCCCCGACCAGTTCGGGGATCTGGTCCAGGTCGTTCTTCAGCCCGACCGCCAGGCCCCGGTCGTGGGCCAGCCGGGCGATGAGGCGGTTGTAGCGGAGCTGGTCGGTGGCCGTCAGGGGAAAGCCGGTGTCGTTGCGGTAGCCGTCCATGTTGTCGGGCTCCACCGCGTCGAAGCCCTTGTCGCGGCACATGTCGATCCGGGCCGCCATGAGCGGCTCCAGGACGTCGGTGCGGCGGATGTCGAGCCAGCGCTCCCCCTTCCAGCCGTTGCCGCGGCCGAGGACCGACTCGGGGAACTTCTCCGCGTCGGGGCGGAACTCCTCCCAGGCGCCGGTGGAGAGGTAGCAGATGACCTTGCGGTCCTCGCGGTGCAGCCGGGCGACGGTGTCCTCGGAGTGGTCGAAGCCGTCGATGTCGTAGACGGGCACGTCGACGGAGGTGTCCAGGCGCCCGCTGAGCTGCCACTGCCAGTCGGTGCCGGGGCGGGGCCGCCAGCGGGGGCCGGGCTTGTCGTCCGAGGGCTGGGCGCACCCCGCGAGCAGCACGAGGAGCAGGGCGACGACGAGGAGGGGCAGGCGTCTCACGGGGTGTTCTCCGCGTTCTGGAGGGTGTGCGGCAGGGTGCCCCACGGATGATCTCCGGTCCCGGGCACCGCGCAGTGCACCACCGCGCCCCGCGCCCGGGCCAGACCTTCCGGGTCGGCGCCGGGCGGGACGTCGTACACCAGGTGGCACAACCGTACGTCCGGGCCGCCGGGCCGGGGCTGCGGGGGTAGGGCGCGGTACGTGTCCCAGGGGCCCTCGAAGGTGACGAGGACGTCGGCGATGCGGGCGTAGCAGGGGTGCGGTGCCGTGCCGTGGTTGAGGACGAGGGTGCCGCAGCCGACGCCCCAGGCGGCCGCCGCCAGCCTCTGGTACCGCTCGAACCGCTCGGGCGCGGCCGGCCGCCCACGGTGTCGCTCAGGAACGACGCCGTGATCGTCGGCCGGCCGGAGTCGTTCAGGTCGACGGTCGTGTACGGGACGCCCGTGTTCCTGAGCTCGGCGGTGACGGCCCTGACGGGGCTGTCCCCGTTGTCCACCACCAGCACCCTCAGGTCGACGCGGGGTTCCTCGGCGGCCGTCGCCCCGGGCGCGGAGGCCCCGGCCGTGATCAGGCCCGCCGCCGTCATCGCGGCGGCCGTGTTCCTCCATCTGCGCGCACGCTGCGCCATGGTTCCTCCCCCAGATGATCCCCGGCACCCTCGTGCGGTCGAGCAGAGGACGGAGCCGTGGGAATCGTGCAAAGGGGCGAGCAGGGCGCTCACCGGATCGCGACGAGTGTGACCCAGTTCACCGGTGTGAGGGATCAAGAAATGGCCACTACGCCACCGCCAGGTGAACGCCCGCAGGAATGAGCGAACGGGACCACGCGCGTAGTCTCGACGTCGAGTGTTCGCCGTACCGGGGAAGGCCCCGTGGATACCGGACCCTGAGGTCGGAATAGGGTCGGCTGTCGGGCCCGGTCGACCCACATCGTTCGACCACTGCAACTTCACATCGGAAGCGAGATTTCACCACCGTGACTGCTCTCACTCTCAGCACCGCCGCGGCGTCCGGTCTGCGGGCCGACGCGATCGTGATCGGTGTCGCCAAGGGTGCCAACGGGCCGGTCGTCGCACCGGGCGCCGAGGCCGTGGACAAGGCGTACGACGGCAGGCTCGCCGGCGTTCTGGAGACTCTCGGCGCCTCCGGCGGCGAGGGCGAGGTGACGAAGCTGCCGGCGCCGTCCGGCTTCAAGGCACCGCTCGTCCTGGCGGTCGGCCTGGGCGCGGCCCCCGAGAAGGACGCCGACTACGACTCCGAGGCCCTGCGCAAGGCCGCCGGTGTCGCCGCCCGCGCCCTGGCCGGGTCCAAGAAGGCCGGCTTCGCGCTGCCGCTGGGCGACGCCGCCGCCGCCGGCGCGCTCGGGGAGGGCGCGCTGCTCGGCGCGTACTCCTTCGACGCCTACAAGGCCAACGGCCAGGATGCCAAGGCCAAGAACGGCAAGGCGCCCCTGGCCGAGGTCACCCTGCTCGGCGGCAAGCCCCGCGACAAGGCGTACAAGGCCGCGATCGAGCGTGCCGTCGCCGTGTCCGAGGAGCTCAACCGCGCCCGCGACCTGATCAACACCCCGCCGAACGACCTGAACCCCGAGTCGTTCGCCGCGATCGCCCAGGCCGCGGCCAAGGAGCACGGCATCAAGGTGCAGGTGCTCGACGAGAAGGCCCTGGTCAAGGGCGGCTACGGCGGCATCCTCGGTGTCGGCGCGGGCTCGGCGGCGGGACCGCGCCTGGTCAAGCTGTCGTACACCTCCTCCAAGGCCAGGAAGCACCTCGCCTTCATCGGCAAGGGCATCACGTACGACTCGGGCGGCATCTCGCTGAAGCCTGCCGGCCACAACGAGACGATGAAGTGCGACATGAGCGGGGCGGCCGCCGTGTTCGCCGCGGTCGTCGCCGCCGCGCGCCTCGGCCTGGAGGTCAACGTCACCGGCTGGCTCGCCCTGGCCGAGAACATGCCCTCCGGTTCCGCTACCCGTCCGGGTGATGTGCTGCGGATGTACAGCGGCAAGACCGTGGAGGTGCTCAACACCGACGCGGAGGGCCGGCTGGTGCTGGCCGACGCGCTGTGGGCGGCCTCGCAGGAGAAGCCGGACGCGATCGTGGACGTGGCGACGCTGACCGGGGCGATGGTGCTGGCGCTGGGCAACCGGACGTTCGGGATCATGGGCAACGACGACGCGTTCCGTGCGGCGCTGCACGAGGCGGCGGAAGAGGTCGGGGAGCCGGCGTGGCCGATGCCGCTGCCGGAGCACCTGCGCAAGGGGATGGACTCGCCCACGGCCGACATCGCGAACATGGGCGAGCGGATGGGCAGCGGTCTGGTCGCCGGTCTGTTCCTGCGCGAGTTCGTGGGCGAGGGCATCACCTGGGCGCACCTGGACATCGCCGGACCGGCCTTCAACGAGGGCGGACCGTTCGGATACACGCCGAAGGGCGGCACGGGCTCGGCCGTACGGACGCTGGTGCGGGTCGCGGAGCTGACGGCCGCGGGCGAGCTGGGCTGAGTCCCGCCCGAGAGCCCGGTCTCGCCGGTGGTGTGGCGAGTGCGGGGGCGTGGGGCTGTTCGCGCAGTTCCCCGCGCCCCTCGGGTTCGCCGTCCCCACCCCCGCGCGGCAGAGCCCAGACCCGATACAGCCCCGCGCCCCCCGCGAGCACGTCCCACCGTCGATCGCCGGTGCGCATGAGGACCGGTCGCGCCCGCACGGCGGAGCCGCAGATCGGACACAGCCCCGCGCCCCTCGGGTTCGCCGTCCCCACCCCCGCGCGGCGGAGCCCAGACCCGATACAGCCCCGCGCCCCCCGCGAGCACGTCCCACCGTCGATCGCCGGTGCGCATGAGGACCGGTCGCGCCCGCACGGCGGAGCCGCAGATCGGACACAGCCCCGCGCCCCTCGGGTTCGCCGTCCCCACCCCCGCGCGGCGGAGCCCAGACCCGATACAGCCCCGCGCCCCCCGCGAGCACGTCCCACCGTCGATCGCCGGTGCGCATGAGGACCGGTCGCGCCCGCACGGCGGAGCCGCAGATCAGACGCGACACCGCGCCCCTCGGGCATCGCCCCCGGGGGCGGCTCATCTGAACGTGGGGCGTCTCACACCGCAGCCCGGCGTCTCCTTGTGTGCTGACAAGTGCGAAGATGGGGCTCGGCAGGACAGGGCCCCACCGAAGGGCCGAAGAACGAGCGGCCGGACACCAGCCGCCTGCCGGTCATCGACGACCGGCTCACGGCGCACATGCATGGAGGACGTGACGTGGCGAACGACGCCAGCACCGTTTTCGACCTAGTGATCCTCGGCGGTGGCAGCGGTGGTTACGCCGCGGCCCTGCGCGGGGCGCAGCTGGGCCTGGACGTCGCCCTGATCGAGAAGGACAAGGTCGGCGGCACCTGCCTGCACCGGGGATGCATCCCCACCAAGGCCCTGCTGCACGCGGGCGAGATCGCCGACCAGGCCCGCGAGAGCGAGCAGTTCGGTGTGAAGGCCTCCTTCGAGGGCATCGACATCGCCGGGGTCCACAAGTACAAGGACGGCGTGGTCGCCGGCCTGTACAAGGGCCTGCAGGGGCTCGTCGCCTCCCGGAAGGTGACGTACATCGAGGGTGAGGGCCGACTGTCCTCCCCCACCTCCGTCGACGTGAACGGCCGCCGTGTCGAGGGCCGCCACGTCCTGCTCGCGACCGGCTCCGTGCCGAAGTCGCTGCCCGGCCTGGACATCGACGGCAACCGGATCATCTCCTCCGACCACGCCCTCGTGCTGGACCGCGTGCCCAAGTCCGCGATCATCCTGGGCGGCGGTGTCATCGGCGTCGAGTTCGCCTCCGCCTGGAAGTCCTTCGGCACCGAGGTCACGATCGTCGAGGGCCTGAAGCACCTGGTGCCGGTCGAGGACGAGAACTCCTCCAAGCTCCTGGAGCGCGCGTTCCGCAAGCGCGGCATCAAGTTCAACCTGGGCACCTTCTTCCAGAAGGCCGAGTACACCCAGGACGGCGTCAAGGTCACCCTTGCCGACGGCAAGGAGTTCGAGGCCGAGGTCCTGCTGGTGGCCATCGGCCGCGGCCCGGTCTCCCAGGGCCTGGGCTACGAGGAGCAGGGCGTCGCCATGGACCGCGGCTACGTCCTGGTCGACGAGTACATGCGCACGAACGTGCCGACCATCTCCGCCGTCGGTGACCTCGTCCCGACCCTCCAGCTCGCGCACGTCGGCTTCGCCGAGGGCATCCTGGTGGCGGAGCGCCTGGCCGGTCTGAAGACCGTTCCGATCGACTACGACGGTGTCCCGCGGGTGACGTACTGCCACCCGGAGGTCGCCTCCGTGGGCATCACCGAGGCCAAGGCCAAGGAGATCTACGGTGCGGACAAGGTCGTCGCTCTGAAGTACAACCTCGCGGGCAACGGCAGGAGCAAGATCCTGGGCACCTCGGGCGAGATCAAGCTCGTCCAGGTCAAGGACGGTGCCGTCGTCGGCGTCCACATGGTCGGCGACCGCATGGGCGAGCAAGTCGGTGAAGCCCAGCTGATCTACAACTGGGAGGCGCTGCCCGCCGAGGTCGCGCAGCTCATCCACGCCCACCCGACCCAGAGCGAGGCGCTCGGCGAGGCCCACCTGGCCCTGGCCGGCAAGCCCCTCCACGCGCACGACTGAGCCCCTCGGTCGACGAACGCGACGACACAGACTTCCGCACTTTCCGTAAGGAGCAACCGAAACCATGGCGGTTTCCGTAACCCTTCCGGCGCTCGGCGAGAGCGTCACCGAGGGCACTGTCACTCGCTGGCTGAAGGCCGAGGGCGAGCGCGTCGAGGCCGACGAGCCGCTGCTCGAGGTCTCCACCGACAAGGTCGACACCGAGATCCCCTCGCCCGCCGCCGGTGTCCTGGCCTCCATCAAGGTCGCCGAGGACGAGACGGTCGAGGTCGGCGCCGAGCTGGCCCTGATCGACGACGGCAGCGGCGCGCCCGCCGCCGAGCAGGCCCCGGAGGCCGAGCAGGTCGCCGAGCCCGCTCCCGAGCCGGCCCCGGCCGCCCCGTCCACCGAGCAGGCCGCCCCGGCGCCCGCTCCCTCCACCGACACCGCCGCCGGCGGCGGCTCCGCCGAGGGCACGGACGTCGTTCTGCCCGCGCTCGGCGAGTCCGTCACCGAGGGCACCGTCACCCGCTGGCTGAAGTCGGTCGGTGACAGCGTCGAGGCCGACGAGCCGCTGCTCGAGGTCTCCACCGACAAGGTCGACACCGAGATCCCGGCGCCCACCTCGGGCACCCTGCTGGAGATCGTGGTCGGCGAGGACGAGACCGCCGAGGTCGGCGCCAAGCTCGCCGTCATCGGCGAGGCGGGTGCCGCTCCGGCCGCCGCCCCCGCGCAGGAGGCCCCGGCCGCCCCGGCGCAGCCCGAGCCCGCCCAGGCCCCGGCACAGCCCGAGCCCGCCCAGGCCCCGGCCCCGCAGCAGGCCGCCCCGGCCCAGCAGGCCCCGGCCGCCCCGGCTCCGGCTCCGCAGGCGCCGTCCGCCCCGGCCCCGCAGCAGCAGACCACCCCGGCTCCCGACCCGGCCCCGGCCGCTCCGGCGCCCGCCCCGGCTCCGGCCCAGGCCCCGGCCGCTCCGGCCGCCGCCAAGCCGGCCGACGACGGCGCCTACGTGACCCCGCTGGTGCGCAAGCTCGCCGCCGAACAGGGCGTCGACCTGGCCGCTGTCAAGGGCACCGGCGTCGGCGGCCGTATCCGCAAGCAGGACGTCGTCGCCGCGGCCGAGGCCGCGAAGAGCGCCGCCGCCCCGGCCCCCGCCGCTGCCGCCCCGTCGGCCGCGAAGAAGGCCCCGGCGCTGGAGGCGTCGCCGCTGCGCGGCCAGACCATCAAGATGCCGCGGATCCGCAAGGTCATCGGCGACAACATGGTCAAGGCCCTGCACGAGCAGGCCCAGTTGTCCTCGGTCGTCGAGGTCGACGTCACCCGTCTGATGAGGCTGCGCGCCCGTGCCAAGGACGCGTTCGCATCGCGTGAGGGCGTCAAGCTCTCCCCGATGCCGTTCTTCGTCAAGGCCGCGGCCCAGGCGCTGAAGGCGCACGCGCCGATCAACGCCAGGATCAACGAGGCCGAGGGGACCATCACCTACTTCGACGCCGAGAACATCGGTATCGCGGTGGACTCCGAGAAGGGCCTGATGACCCCGGTCATCAAGAACGCCGGTGACCTCAACCTCGCCGGTATCGCCAAGGCGACGGCCGAGCTCGCGGGCAAGGTCCGGGCCAACAAGATCACCCCGGACGAGCTGTCCGGCGCGACCTTCACCATCTCCAACACCGGGTCGCGCGGCGCGCTCTTCGACACGATCATCGTGCCGCCGGGCCAGGTCGCCATCCTCGGCATCGGCGCGACGGTCAAGCGCCCCGCCGTCATCGAGACGGAGGAGGGCACGGCCATCGGCGTCCGCGACATGACGTACCTGACCCTGTCCTACGACCACCGCCTGGTGGACGGCGCCGACGCCGCCCGTTACCTGACGGCGGTCAAGGCCATCCTGGAGGCGGGCGAGTTCGAGGTCGAGCTCGGCCTGTAGTCGCCGACCAGCAGTACGCATCGATGCCCCGTCCGGCTTTCCCGGGCGGGGCATCGTCGTCCCCGGGGGCGCGGGGCTGTATCGATGTGCGGCTCCGCCGCGTGGGCGCGACCGACCCCAACGGCGCCGCAGCCGAACGACCACCCCACACCCCTGGTGTAAGCCTCGTCTCACCTGCATCAAAGCGCCTTCGCCCGCCCCACCCGCGGCGTGAACCGGCCGTATTGTCTAAACGTCGATCCCGCGTAAGGAGCCCTCATGACCGCGCCCGTCATCCACTCGCTCCGCGAGCAGATCCGCGAGCACATCCTGGAGGGGATCATCAGCGGACGCTGGCAGCCGGGCGAGCGGATCGTCGAGCGCCGGATCGCCACCGAGCTGGAGGTCAGTCAGACCCCGGTCCGTGAGGCCCTGCGCGAGCTGGAGTCCCTGCGCCTGATCGAGTCCGCTCCGAACAAGGGCGTGCGCGTCCGCAACCTCACGGCCGCCGACCTGGAGGAGAGCTACCCGGTCCGGGCGGGCCTGGAGGCCATCGCCGCGGAGCTGGCCGCCCAAGGGCTCGCGGAGGACTGCTCGGCGCTGGAACCCCACGTCAGCGCCCTGTACGAGGCCGACCGCGTCTCCGACGGCACGGCTCAGGTGCGGCACACCGTCGCCTTCCACCGCGAACTGGTCCGCGCCGCGGGCAACTCCGTGCTGCTGCACACCTGGGAGGGGCTCGGCATCGAGGTGTTCACGGCCCTGTCGATCCGCTGGCTGGGCACCCGGCAGCAGTCGTACGCGGAGGAGCACGAGGAACTCGTCGCCGCGTTCAAGCGCCGTGACCCCCGGATCGCGGAGCTCGTGAAGGCGCACGTCCTGGGCTGCGCGCCCCGGGCGTGACACCCGAGCGCACCCTCGCTCAAACGCCTCCGACCTGCGAAAACCATGCGAAAACAGGTCACCGCGTGCCACCGCCGGAGGCACCCCGTGCCTACTTTCTCGCGATCAAGAGGTTTTGCCCCTCAACCCTTTGATCGATCATCGATCAGCAAGTTACAGTCGCCGACGGGCCACGCGGCGGAAGCCGCAAGGTGTCACAGCACCCGAGGCCCGCGCCCTGTCCTGCCAAAGACCAAGGGCACCCCCGATCCCCTTTTGTGAGGGAACCCCCTTCGACTGAGGAAGGCGGCGACATGACCGACCCCCACGCCATCCAGCCGAGCGAGCTCGACCAGCTCCCCGACCGGGACCCGGAGGAGACCGCCGAATGGCAGGCCTCCCTGGACGCGGTCACCAAGGCTGCCGGGCCGCACCGTGCCGCATACCTGATGCGCCGCACGCTGGAGCGCGCCGAGGGCGCCGGCATCGCGCTGCCGAAGCTCCTCGAGACCGACTACGTCAACTCCATCCCCACCTCCGCCGAGCCGGCGGTGCCCGGTGACGAGGCGATGGAGCAGCGGATCACCGCGTGGAACCGCTGGAACGCGGCCGCGATGGTGACCCGGGGCAGCAAGTACGGCGTGGGCGGCCACATCGCCACCTTCGCCTCCGCCGCCTGGCTGTACGAGACGGGCTTCAACCACTTCTTCAAGGGCAAAGAGGCCGACGGCTCCGGCGACCAGCTCTACATCCAGGGCCACGCCTCCCCCGGCATCTACGCCCGCGCGTTCCTCGACGGCCGTCTGAACGAGGAGCAGCTCGACAACTTCCGCCGCGAGTCGGGCGGCAACGGCCTGCCTTCCTACCCGCACCCGCGCCGCCTGCCCTGGCTGTGGGAGTTCCCGACCGTCTCCATGGGTCTGGGCCCGCTCTCCGCCATCTACCAGGCGCGCTTCAACCGCTATCTCACCAACCGCGCCATCAAGGACACCTCCGCCTCACACGTGTGGGCGTTCCTCGGTGACGGCGAGATGGACGAGCCCGAGTCGACGGCGGCCCTCGCGCTCGCGGCCCGTGAGGAGCTGGACAACCTCACCTTCGTCATCAACTGCAACCTGCAGCGTCTGGACGGCCCGGTCCGCGCCAACTTCAAGATCGTGCAGGAGCTGGAAGCGCAGTTCCGCGGCGCCGGCTGGAACGTGATCAAGACGCTGTGGGGCACGGCCTGGGACGAGCTGTTCCGGCTCGACACCACCGGCGCGCTCGTACGCCGTCTGCGCCAGGTACCGGACGCGCAGATCCAGACGTACCAGACCCGCGACGCGGCCTACATCCGCCAGGACTTCTTCGGCGGCGACCCGGCGCTCGTGGAGATGGCGAAGCTGCTGAGCGACGACAAGATCCTGGAGTGCTTCCACCTCTCGCGCGGTGGTCACGAGGCGCGCAAGGTGTACGCCGCGTACAAGGCCGCCGTCGAGCACAAGGGCGCGCCGACCGTGATCCTGGCCCAGACGGTCAAGGGCCACACCCTGGGCGAGGGCTTCGCGTCGAAGAACGCCAACCACCAGATGAAGAAGCTCTCGGTGGACGAGTTCAAGAACATGCGCGATCTGCTCGGCCTGCCGATCAAGGACAGCGACTTCGTCGACGGCGTGGTCCCCTACGGCCACCCGGGCGCCGACTCCCCCGAGGTCCGCTACCTCCAGGAGCGGCGTGCCGCCCTCGGCGGTCCGGCCCCGGCCCGGCGCGTCCACCCGGTCGCCCCGCTGCCCGCCCCGGCGGAGAAGGCGTTCGCCTCCTTCGACAAGGGCTCGGGTGCGCAGAACGTCGCGACGACGATGGCCTTCGTCCGCCTGGTCAAGGACCTGGTCCGCGACAAGGAGACGGGCAAGCGCTGGGTGCCGATCGTCCCGGACGAGGCGCGCACCTTCGGCATGGAGTCGCTGTTCCCCTCGCTCGGCATCTACTCGCCCAAGGGCCAGACGTACGAGCCGGTCGACCGCGACCAGCTGATGTACTACAAGGAGGCCAAGAACGGCCAGATCCTCAACGAGGGGATCACCGAGGCCGGTTCGATGGCCGACTTCATCGCCGCTTCGACGTCGTACGCGACGCACGGCGAGACGATGATCCCCTTCTACATCTTCTACTCGATGTTCGGCTGGCAGCGCACGGCCGACCAGATGTGGCAGCTCGGTGACCAGCTCGGTCGCGGCTTCCTCGTCGGCGCCACGGCCGGCCGCACGACGCTGACGGGCGAGGGCCTCCAGCACGCCGACGGCCACTCCCCCGTCATCGCGGCGACGAACCCGGCGGCGCTGTCGTACGACCCGGCGTTCGCCTACGAGGTCGCCACGATCGTCAAGGACGGTCTGCGCCGGATGTACGGCGAGGCGGCCCCGGACGAGGACCAGGACGTCTTCTACTACCTCACCGTCTACAACGAGCCGCTGCCACAGCCCGCGAAGCCGTCCGTCGCCGGGATCGACGAGGGCATCGTCAAGGGCCTGTACCGCTTCAACACGGCGGAGTCGGCCGGTGTCACCGTGCCGGCGAACGCCCCGCGGATCCAGCTGCTCGGCTCCGGTACGGCGATCCACTGGGCGCTCAAGGCGCAGCGGCTGCTCGCCGAGGAGTGGGGCGTGGCGGCCGACGTGTGGTCGGCGACGTCCTGGAGCGAGCTGCGCCGGGACGCCCTGGAGGCGGACGAGGCCGGCTTGCGCGGCGAGGAGCGGGTGCCGTTCGTGCGGCAGGCGCTCCAGGGTGCCGAGGGCCCGGTGCTGGCGGTCTCCGACTACATGCGCCAGGTCCCGGACCAGATCGCGCAGTGGGTCGAGCAGGACTGGTCCTCGCTGGGCGCCGACGGCTTCGGCCTCTCGGACACCCGTGAGGCGGCCCGCCGCCACTTCGGGGTGGACGCCGAGTCGATCGTCGTCGCGGCCCTGGCCCAGCTCGCCAAGCGCGGCGAGGTCAAGGCGACATCGGTGAAGGAAGCGCGCGCCACGTACGGTCTGTGAAGGACCCTGCGGACGGCGAAGCGGTCGTCGGCCTCCCGTGGTTCGGGAGGCCGACGACCGCTTCCGTGGTACTGCCTGGACGCTACTCGGTGTGCGGGACCGTCGCCTCCTCGGCGTCCGGTCCGGGGTCGGGGTGGCGGCGGAGCTGGACGATGGCCAGTCCCAGGCCGCCCCAGACGATGACGATCGCGATGATCATCATGATGATGGCGCCGCCGGACATCAGCGGTCCTCCTCTCCGGGCCGCTTGCCCTTTCGGTGGCCCTCGGCCTCGTCGAGGGACTCCATGTCCAGGTCGCTCAGCCCGCCCTCGGCCGCCTTCCACGGGATGAGGGAGAGCAGCACGCCGACCACCAGCGCCGCGATCGCCACGCTCCAGCCCGCTCCCAGCAGGAAGTCGGTGGGGTAGCCCTCGTAGTTCTCGTCGAACTCCGAGCGCAGGCTGTCGATCATCATCCAGCCCAGCACCAGCGGGGTGATGACACCGAGGCAGATCCGCCACCAGTGGCCGAGCCGCACGGCGGAGGTGGCGTCGGCGTCGCGTTGCAGTTCGGGCAGCTTGCGCATGAACCAGGCCACCGCGATCACGCCGACCAGCGCGGCCATCGCGATGCCGTACTGGTTGATGAAGTGGTCGGAGGCGTCGAGCAGGTAGACGCCCTCGTTGGTCGGGAACAGCAGGATGGAGGCCACCGCCACGGCGCCGCCCACGCCGAACACGGCGGGGGCGCGGCGCATGCCGGTGCGGTCCTGCACTGCGGAGACCACCACCTGGACGATCGAGATCAGCGAGGACAGACCCGCGATCACCAGGGACACGAAGAACAGCACGCCGAAGGCGCCGCCCAGCCACATCTCGGAGATGATCGTCGGGAAGGCGACGAACGCCAGCCCGAGCCCCGCGGTCGCCACGTCGCCGACCGGCACCCCCGCGGCCTGCGCCATGAAGCCCAGCGTGGCGAACACGCCGATGCCGGCGAGGATCTCGAAGGAGCTGTTGGCGAACCCGGCGACCAGGGCGGAGCCGGTGAGATCGGAGCGGCGCCGCAGATAGGACGCGTAGGTGATCATGATGCCGAAGCCGATCGACAGCGAGAAGAAGATCTGGCCGTAGGCGGCCACCCAGACGCTGCCGTTGGTCAGCTCCGACCAGTCGGGGCGGAAGAAGGCGTCCAGCCCCTGCGCCGCGCCGTCCAGGGTGAGGGCCCGGATCACCAGGACGACGAAGAAGACCACCAGCAGCGGGATGAAGACCTTGTTGGCCTTCTCGATGCCGCGCCGGATGCCGAACGCCAGGATGCCCAGCACCACGACCCAGACGGCGATGAGCGGCCACAGCACCCCGGAGACGTAGCCGGAGACGAAGCCCGGCGCCTCGGACGCCTTGAGGAAGCTGCCGAAGAGGAAGCCCTCCGGGTCGTCGCCCCAGGCCTGGTCGGCGGAGAAGCCGATGTAACGGACCGCCCAGGCGATGATGACCGCGTAGTACGTGGCGATCACGAAGGAGATCGCCACCTGCCACCACCCGAGCACCTCCGCCGGGCGCGCCATCTGCCGCAGCGCCGCCGGGGGAGACGTCCGGTATCTGCGCCCGATCGCGTATTCCATGATCAGCAGCGGGATACCGGCAGTGAGCAGGGCGATGAGATAAGGGAAGAGAAAGGCGCCGCCGCCGTTCTCGTAGGCGACGGCGGGAAAACGCCAGATGTTGCCGAGCCCGATGGCGGAGCCGATCGCCGCCAGCAGGAATCCCGTGCGTGTGGCCCATTGTTCGCGAGGGTGTTTCGTCATGTGTGTCCTCGTCGAGGGACGTTCCGATTGATCCACCGAACCTCTGCAACCTGAACTCCGACCGACGCTAACAGCGGTGACGGCATGATCACACCGTGTGTACACCCAGGCAGGTGGCACGCCCGGCACAATGGCGGCCATGCGTGCTGCCCGGCTGATCAAGATGGTGCTGCTGCTCCAGTCCCGGCCCTCCATGACGGCCGCCGAGCTCGCCCGTGAACTGGAGGTGTCGGAGCGGACGGTCACCCGGGACGCCCAGGCGCTGTCGGAGGCGGGCGTGCCGGTGTACGCGGACCGGGGCCGGGCCGGCGGCTACCGGCTGGTCGGCGGGTACCGGACGCGGCTGACCGGGCTGCACCGCGGCGAGGCCGAGGCGCTGTTCCTGTCCGGGGTGCCCGGGGCGCTGCGCGAGATGGGTCTGGAGGACGCCGCCTCGGCGGCCCGGCTGAAGGTGTCGGCGGCGCTGCTGCCGTCCCTGCGGGACGCCTCCCGGACGGCCTCCCAGCGGTTCCATCTGGACGCGCCCAGCTGGTTCAAGGAGCCGAAGACGCCCGAGCTGCTGCCGGCCGTCGCCGACGCGGTGTGGGACGACCGGCGGATCGGCGCCCGCTACCGGCGCGGGGAGGACGAGATCGTCCGGGAGCTGGAGCCGTACGGGCTCGTGCTGAAGGCGGGCGTCTGGTACCTGTGCGCCCGGGTGGCCGGGTCCGCGTCCTTCCGGGTGTACCGGATCGACCGGTTCACGGCGGTGGACGCGGACGGGGAGCGCTTCGAGCGGGAGCCGGACTTCGACCTGCCCGCGTTCTGGGAGGAGCGGGCCGAGCAGTTCGCGCGGTCCATCCTGCGGGCGCGGGTCGTGGTGCGGCTGTCGCCCGACGGTGTGCGGGCCCTGCCGTACGCCCTCGACGCGATGACCGCCCGGGAGGCACTGGCGGACGCCGACGCCCCGGACGAGAACGGCTGGGTGACCGTGACGCTGCCGGTGGAGTCCGAGGAGGTCGCCCACACCCAGCTGGCGGCCCTGGGCCCGGAGGTGGAGGTGCTGGCGCCGGAGAGCCTGCGCGAGCGGTTCGCCGCGGACGCGACACGGCTGGCCCGGCTCTACCGGCCCGAGGGCGGCACATAACGATCGTGCGCACTCCGGGTGCGTCCGTGTCCCCCAGGGCCGATGCTTGACCCGTGATGGACGAGACGGAGTTCTGGGAGCTGATCGACGATGCCCGGGAGGCCGCCGAGGGCGACCCGGAGGAGCAGGCCGACCTGCTCGTGGACCGGCTCGCCCAGCTGGATCCGGACTCGGTCCTGGACTTCGCCCGGCACTTCGAGTCCCGCTACAACCGCGCCTACCGCTGGGACCTGTGGGGCGCCGCCTGGGTGCTGCTCGACGGGGCGAGCGACGACGCCTTCGACTTCTTCCGGTGCTGGCTGATCGGGCAGGGCCGCGAGGTCTTCGAGGGCGCCGTGCACGACCCGGACGCGCTCGCCGATCTGCTGGGCGACTTCGACGAGGAGATCGACGGCGACGGCGAGGAACTCGGCTACGCGGCGGACGAGGCCTACGAGCAGCTCACCGGCGTGGTCGCCCCCGACTTGGAGGTCGCGCCGCCGCCCCCCGAACCCGAGGGCACCCCGCTCGACTTCGAGAACGAGGGGCTGCTCGCCGGGCGTTACCCCCGGCTGTGGCAGCGCTTCAGGGGCTGATCAGGCGACGCGGCGGCTGGTGTCGGACGGGATGTACGCGTGTACCGGATCGGCCCGCACCGCGTGGTGCAGCGGAGCGGCGTTGGCCTGGTCGAGGGCGGACGCGGTGACCGCCGCCGGGCCCAGGACGACCGTCACGGCCGCGCAGAGCACCGCCCAGGGGCCGCGCACGGCCCTCGCCCGCACACTCGCGCTCCCCGCGTCTGCCGGGGCTTTCGTACGACCGTCTTTCATGGCCCCCACCTCCAGTCGGCTGCCTGTGGGCATGACCGTAGGGGGGCCGGGATCTCAAGACGCCGCGCGTTCGCTGTGGCCTTCCTGTGGACCGTCGGGCCGGCCCTGGAGGCGGGCGGCGAGCTGTCTGATCTCGGGCAGGCGGGCGCGCAGGGCGGCGCCCGGGCAGCTGGTCATGTAGCCGTCGCTGTGACCCGCGAGGGCGGGAAGGCGGACGGTGGTGCCGGCCGCGTACCGGCTCAGGCCGTTGCTGGAGACCAGACGGACGTCCGCGCGCGGGTCCGTGCCGGTCAGGCCCAGCTTCCACGCGGACAGCGCGGCGATCGCGCGGATCATGGGCCGGGGCACGGGCATCCCCTCGGTGAAGGTGCCGAGGGCCGCGATGCCCGCGGTCCGGTGGTTGAAGCCCTGGGTGTGGGCGCCCGTGACCGCGCGTTCCACGCCCCCGGCGCGGCCCTCGTAGAGGGTGCCGCAGCGGTCGACGACGAAGTTGTAGCCGATGTCGTCCCAGTCGCGGGTGCCGGTCTGGCCGGTGTACAGACCCCGGATGATGCGGGGCGCGTCGGCGCAGTCGTAGCCGTTGGGCGAATCGGTGTGATGCACGAAGACGGCGGCGACCCGGTCGTCGTAGCGGGGGCGGGGTTGCGCGCGGGCGGCGTCGCCCAGCCACCGCGCTCTGGGCACGATGGGCGGGCGGGGAGCGGTGTGGGGCGCGGCGGTGGAACGGGCCGTGCCGGCGCGGGAGCCGGTCTCGGCGGCGTTCTCGACGCCGTGGGCGCACAGCACCAGCGCCACGGCGGCGGCAAGGCCCGGCAGGCAGCCGAGCACCACCCGGGCCGCGCGCGGCAGGCCGGGTGTCCCGGCGACGGAGGGCCTGCGTGCGCCACGCCGTCTTCGCACGACACGCATGGTCCCACTGTCGGCCTGATCCGGTCCGTCCGCGATGTGTGATGTGCCACCCGGTGGAACCATCGTCACGGTCCGCGACGTTTCTCCGTGTGCACGTCCGCGGGCCGATTCCGATCATCCCGCGCGCGTGTGACTGATCACCGGGCCCTCCCCCCGCGTATTAAGGGGTTCCGAGAGAAAGGCGGCGTGCGTGGACCTGCTCGACATCCTGCTGTTGCTGGTCGTTCTGGCCTACGCGGCGTCCGGGTACCGGCGCGGCCTGGTGGCCGGCTGCGTGTCGCTGGCGGGCTTCGTGGGCGGTGCGGTCGTCGGCGTGTGGATCCTGCCGTGGGTCATGGACCTGGCGGAGCCGGGCACGACGCGGGCGACGGTGACGGCGGTGTTCACGGTGCTGCTCCCGGCGGTGGTGGGGCACGAGCTGGCGGGGCGCCTCGCGCTGCGGCTGCGGCGGGAGCTGGACCGGGGACCGCTCAGGGTGGCGGACGGGCTCGGCGGGGCCGTGGCCAACTCGGTGGCCGTGCTGATCGTGGCGTGGGTGATCGCGAGTGTCCTGGGCGTGTCCTCGTCGCCGCTGGTCACCTCTGCGATCCGGGACTCGCGGCTGCTCGGCGCGGTGCAGCGGACGATGCCGGACACGACGCCGGCCTGGTTCTCGGGGGCCACGTCCGCGCTCACGCAGGCGGGCTTCCCGCAGGTCTTCAACCCCTTCGAGAACGAGTCGACGGCCGAGGTCGCCAAGCCCACCGGCGACAGCGTCACGGCCGCCGCCACCGAGGCCGCCAAGCGGAGCACGGTGAAGGTCGAGGGCGTCGCGGGCACTCAGGGCCGTGAGGGCAGCGGGTTCGTGTACGCGCGCGAGCGCGTGATGACCAACGCCCACGTGGTGGCCGGCATCGACGAGCCGACCGTGCAGATCGGCGGGGTCGGGCGGACGTACGAGGCGCGCGTGGTGCTCTTCGACCCGCAGAAGGACGTGGCCGTGCTGTACGTGCCGGATCTCGAGGCGCCCGTGCTGCGGTTCGACGACGACGCCGAGCGCGGCGACTCCGCGGTCGTCGCGGGCTATCCGCAGGACGGCGACCTGAACCTCCAGGCGGCCACGGTCGCGAACCGGGTGCGGGCGACGGGCCAGAACATCTACAACGACGGGACGGCCACCCGGGAGATCTACTCGATCCGCTCCACGGTCCGCCCGGGCAACTCCGGCGGCCCCCTGCTCACGACGGACGGCCGGGTGTTCGGCGTGGTCTTCGCCCGCTCCACCTCGGACGCCGAGACGGGCTACGTCCTGACGGCGGACGAGGTCGCCTCCGACGCGCGCGACGCCGCGGGCGCCACGGCACCGGTGGACACGGGCGAGCCGGCCGCCTAGGTGTTCACAGGAAGCGCCCCATGAACACGTCGTCGACGTACTTCCCGTCGAGCAGGAACTCCTCGGGCAGGATCCCCTCCGTCACGAACCCCTCGGCCTCGTAGAGGGCCCGGGCCGGGGTGTTGTGCGCGAGGACCCGCAGGGTGATGCGGCGTGCGCCGCGCCGTCGGGCCTCGTCGGTGGCGGCACGCACCAGCGCCCGCCCGACCCCCCGGCCGCGTGCCTCCTCGGCGACGGCGAGTCCCTGGATCTGGAGGACGTGCCGGTTCGAGTCGAGCGGAGTGGGGAAGCCGAGGTGGACATAGCCCGCGAGCCGGTCGCCGAGCTCGGCGACCAGACAGTCACCGGGGGTGTGCCGCTCGCTGAAGAAGGGAGCGTACGGCGGCTGCGGCTCGGGCATCACCGCGTGCAGGTGCGACCAGGTGAGACGGTCGAGCAGGGCCAGCTCGCCGTCGTCGTCGGGCCGGGCGGCGCGGATGCGCGGTGCGGGGAGCTCGGGCATGTGCGTCACCCTACGGCGAGCGGATCGAGGCCTTGCAAGGGATTTACGCAGCCACCCGGCAGGATGGGTTCATGGAGCGTTCAAGAGTGGCGGTGGCGGGTGCGTCCGGCCTCATCGGCAGTGCCCTGGTGCGGTCCCTGACCGCCGACGGACACGAGGTGCGCCGCCTGGTGCGTGGCACGCCCCGGGCGGCCGGGGAGATCCGCTGGGACTCCGAGGGCGGGCACGTGGACGCGGCCGGGCTCGCCGGGTGCCACGCGGTGGTGAACCTCGCGGGGGCCGGCGTCGGCAACCGGCGCTGGACGGAGGCCTACAAGCGGCGGATCCGCGACAGCCGGGTGAAGGGCACCGCGGCGCTCGCCGAGGCGATCGCCTCGCTGGAGGGCGCGAACCGGCCGCGGGTCTTCGTGAACGGCAGCGCCATCGGCTACTACGGCGAGACCGGCGAGCGGGCGGTGGACGAAAGCGCGCCCCCGGGAGAGGGCTTCCTGCCGGAGCTGTGCGTGGAGTGGGAGGGGGCCGCCGCACCCGCCCAGGAGGCCGGTGTGCGCACGGTGTTCACACGGACCGGGCTGGTCGTCTCCCGTGCGGGCGGAGCCTGGCAGCGGCTCTTCCCGCTGTTCCGGGCGGGACTGGGCGGACGGATGGGCGACGGGCGGCAGTACTGGTCGTACATCGCCCTGCACGACGAGGTCGCCGCGATCCGGCATCTCATCGACACCGACGGCCTGTCCGGGCCGTTCAACGTCACCGTCCCGAACCCCCTGACGAACGGTGAGATCACGGCGGCGATGGGACGCGTGCTGCATCGCCCGACGCTGTTCGCGGTGCCCGCGCCCGTCCTGCGGAGCGTGCTCGGCGAGATGGCCGGGGACGTCCTCGGCAGCGCCCGGGTGCTGCCCACGCGCCTGCTGGAGTCGGGCTTCCGGTTCGCGTTCCCGGAGATCGAGGGAGCGATCCGGGCGGCGCTCTGACACCCCCGGGTCGTGTTCTTCCGCGGTCCCGCAAGAGGTCCGCCGGTCTCCGGGCCCGGCCGCAAGGGGCCCTCGCGACGCGGACCGGCCGTCTGTCCGAGATCCGACCGGCAGGTCCGAGACAGCTCCTCGCCCCGCGCACCAGCCTCCTGCGACCACTTCATGCCCACGAGGCATCCGTATGCGACCGCCGTGCGACCGTGCCCTGTTCATGCGCGACTCCCGCTGACCGATCACGGCCCTACCCTCGACCAGAACTCGCGTATCCCTGCGGCCTGTTGAGGGCATGACGTCTCCAGCGCCCGCGCAACCTCGAGGAGGGGCACGTGCTTGAGCCCGCGTACCAGGCGGACGTGGTCGTCGTGGGGGCCGGGGTCGCCGGACTCTCGGCCGCGCACCGGCTGACCCGCGCAGGAGTGACGACCATGGTCCTGGAGGCCGCCCATGGGGTCGGCGGCAGGATGGCGACGGAGAAGATCGACGGCTTCCGACTCGACCGGGTCGGCCAGTTGCTGTCGACGGCGTATCCGGAACTACGGCGCACGCCGGGTCTCGACGGGCTGGTGCTGCGGCCCTTCGCGCCCGGCGTGCTGCTGCACGGCGACGGACGCCACCACCGGGCCGGCGTCCAGCCGGGCGCGGGGGGCGCACGGGGCGCACTGCACGCGGTGCGCGCCCTGGCGACTGTTCCCCGGCCGCCGTCCGCGCCCAGGCCGCTCAGGCGGCCGGTGGCCGTGCCCGGACGACAGGTCTCCGTCCCCCGGAGCCGGTCCGGTGCCCCGCTCGGCACGGCGGTCGACCAGGCCCGGCTGGGTGCCGCCCTGACCCGGCTGGCGGGCACACCCGCCGAACGGCTGCTGGCCCGCCCGGAGTTGCCCGCCGGTGAGGCCCTGGCGGCACGCGGGCTGCCCGCCCGTACGATCGACGGCTTTCTGCGTCCGCTGCTCGCCGCCCTGCTGTGCGACCCGGGCCTGACGACCTCCAGCCGGTGCGCGGACCTCGCGCTGCGTTCCTTCGCCCGGGGCCGGCTGTGCCTGCCGGAGGGCGGTGCCGAGGCCCTGCCGGAGCTGCTCGCGCGCACACTGCCGCCGGGCACGGTGCACACCGGCGTGCGCGTCACCTCCGTCTCGACGACCTCGGTGACCACCGCCGAGCACGGCGAGATCCGGTGCCGGGCGGTGCTGGTGGCGACGGACGCCCGGGCCGCGGCGGAGCTGTTGCCGGGCCTTCGGGTGCCGGAGTTCCATCCGGTGACGGTGGTGCACCACACGACCGACGAGCCGCCCGAGACGGAGGCGTCGCTGCTGCTCGACGCGGACCTGGGCGGGCCGGTCGCCCATACGGCGGTGATCAGCCGGGTCGATCCGTCCCGGGCGCCGGCGGGACGGGCGCTGGTGTCCTCGACGGTGCTGGGACGGCCGCCGGGGGACGTCGACACGGCGGTGCGCATGCATCTGGCGCGGCTGTACGGGGTGTCGACGGCCCGGTGGGAGACGCTGGCCGTGCACCACACGGCCGAGGCGGTGCCGGCGATGCGGCCGCCGCACGACCTGCGGCGGCCGGTGCGCTTGCTTGCGGGCCTGTACGTGTGCGGGGATCACCGGGACACCAGTACGGTCCAGGGCGCTCTGCACTCCGGGCATCGGGCGTCGGCGGCGATTCTGACGGACTTGGGGGCGGGGCGGTCGATGCACGCTGCCGACCCGCTGCCGACCGTGCCGCGGGCTGCCTAGCGCCGCAGCACGCAACGTTCGCCCCGTCGCGACGCCCGGCACGCTCCCCCGTTCTCGGCTTCGCTCGAACGGGAGGGGCCCCCACCGCCGCACCGGGCACAAGCCCAAGTACACCCGGTACGAGGGCTTGCACCCGGCACTCCCCCAAGCTCTTCGAGCAGGGGGGGACCCCCAGAGCACGCACCGGACGCCGCTCCTTGACGGGCAAACGTGGCCTGCCGCGGCACGAGCGCCGCAGCAGGCTCGTCGGGCGCGGGTGCATCGTCGTGGTGCGCGCGGTGCTCCGCGCCCCTGAGCCCTTCTACCCGAGGGCCGCCACCTTGTCCCGGTACGTGCGCACCGGGGCCGCGTCCTTGTACGGCTCCAGGCGCCGCTCGAAGTCCCTCACGTACTCCACCGCCCGGACCGAGCGCATCTCGGCCGCCTGGCCCGCCGCTTCCGCGGCGAGCTGGCAGGCCTGGTCGAGTTCACCGAGGCCCAGGCGGGCGGTGGCCAGGACGATCCGGCAGAAGAGGCGGCTGCGGGCGTAGGACGGGGCCCGCAGCTGCAGGGAACGTTCCGCGTGCTGGGCCGCGGCGCGGAACTGCTGAAGGTCGCGGTGGCAGTGGCCGAACTCGTCGGCGAGCTGTGCCTCGTCGAAGAACCTCGCCCAGTGCGGCACGTCGTCGCCGGGCCGGGCCGTCTCCAGGGCGCGTTCGGCGCGGACCAGGGCCGCGGTGCAGGCCCGGACCTCGCCGAGCACGCCGTGTCCGCGCGCCTCGGAGGCGTGCAGCAGTGCCTGGACGACGGGCGGGCCGGAGGTGCCGACGCCCTGCTGGGCCACGCGGGCGAGCTGGACGGCCTCCCGCCCGTGCCCGAGGTAGACGGCCTGGCGGCTCATGGTGACCAGCACATAGGCGCCGTACGTCCGGTCCCCGGCCGCCTGGGCGAGCCGCAGCGCCTGCACGAAGTAGCGCTGGGCGAGACCGTGCGCGGCGATGTCGTACGAGGTCCAGCCTGCGAGCCGGGTCAGGTCGGCGGCGGCCGCGAACAGCCGGCGGCCGGTCTGCTCCCCGTAGGTGCCGCGCAGCATGGGCTCGCACTCGTGCTCCAGGTAGCGCACGAGGGCCTGGCGGGCGTGGCCGCCGCCGTAGGCGTCGTCGAGGGTGCGGAACAGCTCCCCGACCGAGCGCAGGGCGGCGATGTCGCCGGTGGTGACCTTCTGGCCGGGGCCGCGTTCGGCCTGGCCGCGCTGGCGGGGTAGGGACGGCACGCCCTGCTCGGACGGGGCCGTGGGGCGCAGGAGGGGGCGGCCCTGCGCCGGGATGCGGGCGGCGGCCGGCTCGCCCCGGGCGACCTTCTCGTCGGCGCGGCCGATCAGCCAGTCGCGGCTGGGCACCACGAGCCCGGCCGGGGTGAAGGCGATCTTGCGGAGCTCGGCGTGGCTGCCGGAGTCCTTGCGCCACAGCCCGCTGACGATGTCGACGGCCTCCTCGGGGGTGGCGGCGAACTCCAGCCCCGCGTAGACGGGGGCGCAGGCGTCCAGGCCGAGGTCCTGGGCGGTGAGGCGGCGGCCCAGGCGCCGGGTGAAGACCTCGGCGATCAGGGCGGGGGTGGTGCCACGGGGCTGCTGACCGCGCAGCCACCGGGTGACGGAGGTCTTGTCGTATCTGAGGTCGAGCCCGTGTTCGAGACCGAGCTGGTCCACGCGACGGGCGAGTCCCGCGTTGGAGAACCCCGCTTCTGCGATGAGCGCGGCGAGCTGTCGGTTGGGGGTGCGCTGCGCGGGTCGTTCCGTCATCTGCGGTGCGGTCTCCTGCCTTACGGCCTTCGTGATGTGCGCGGGATTGCCTGTGAGCAGGCCTTATGCCTTGCCGAACGGCGCGAATGTAGCGGAGAGTAAGCACCCCATCACACATTTTGGCGGACATTCATCCGATCGTGTGAGGATTGGTCCCGGGACTGACGCGTCCGGACCGGACGTACAGTGGCTTGGGCGCGATACGTGCCTTACACACCCGTCCGAGGGAGGCGCTTGCCGTGAGTGAGTTGCGGTTCGTCCGCATGGGGTTCGGTGACGAGGCCGTCGAGTACCAGGAGGCGTGGGACGAGCAGCGCCGGGTGCACGCGGCGCGCTTCGCGGACGAGGTCCCCGACACCGTACTGCTCCTGGAGCACCCGCCGGTCTACACGGCCGGGCGGCGCACGGCGGACGACGAACGGCCCCTCGACGGCACGCCGGTCATCGACGTGGACCGCGGCGGCAAGATCACCTGGCACGGCCCCGGCCAGCTGGTGGGCTACCCGATCCAGAAGCTCCCGCGCCCGGTGGACGTCGTGGCGCACGTACGCCGCCTCGAAGAGGCCCTGATCCGTACCTGCGCGGACTTCGGCCTGGAGACCAGCCGGGTCGAGGGCCGCAGCGGCGTGTGGATCCTGGGCGACCCGGTCGAGCGGCGCCCCGCGCTCGGCGGACTGTCGCTGGACTTCGACCCCCGGCTGCACGACGAGGAGTTCGACCCGCGCATGAACGGCCCCGAGTACGCGCCGTCCAACGCGGGCCAGCGCCGCGAGGACCGCAAGATCGCCGCGATCGGCATCCGGGTGGCCAAGGGCGTCACGATGCATGGCTTCGCGCTCAACGTGAACCCCGACAACAAGTGGTTCGACCGGATCATCCCGTGCGGCATCCGCGACGCGGGCGTCGCCTCGCTGGCCGGCGAGCTCGGCCGGGACGTGACGATCGAGGAGGTCCTGCCGGTGGTCGAACGCCATCTGCGGGAGGTCCTGGAGCACGCGGAGCCGAAGCCGCGCGAGATCGAGAAGACGCCGGCGGCATAAAACGGCCCGTGGCGGAGCTGGAGGGGTAGCGCCACACAGGCATTCAAATCAACGGGCGTACCCTTGAGGACGCCGAAGAATCAATCGCTAGGGAGCCGGTCGTGTCCGCAGTCGCACCCGACGGACGCAAGATGCTGCGCCTGGAGGTCCGCAACAGCCAGACCCCCATCGAGCGCAAGCCCGAGTGGATCAAGACCCGGGCGAAAATGGGCCCCGAGTACACCGCGATGCAGAAGCTCGTGAAGAGCGAGGGCCTGCACACGGTCTGCCAGGAAGCCGGCTGCCCCAACATCTACGAGTGCTGGGAGGACCGCGAGGCGACCTTCCTCATCGGCGGCGACCAGTGCACCCGGCGCTGTGACTTCTGCCAGATCGACACCGGCAAGCCCGAGGCGCTCGACCGCGACGAGCCCCGCCGCGTCGGCGAGTCCGTGGTCACGATGGACCTGAACTACGCCACGATCACCGGCGTCGCCCGCGACGACCTGGAGGACGGCGGCGCCTGGCTGTACGCCGAGACCGTGCGCCAGATCCACCAGCAGACCGCGGGCCGCGAGGCCGGCCGGACGAAGGTCGAGCTGCTGGCCCCGGACTTCAACGCGATCCCCGAGCAGCTGGCGGAGGTCTTCTCCTCCCGGCCCGAGGTCTTCGCGCACAACGTCGAGACGGTCCCGCGGATCTTCAAGCGCATCCGCCCCGGCTTCCGCTACGAGCGCTCCCTGAAGGTGATCACCGAGGCCCGCGACTACGGGCTGGTCACCAAGTCGAACCTGATCCTCGGCATGGGCGAGACCCGCGAGGAGGTCAGCGACGCGTTGCAGCAGCTGCACGAGGCGGGCTGCGAGCTGGTCACCATCACGCAGTATCTGCGGCCCTCCGTGCGTCACCACCCGGTGGAGCGCTGGGTCAAGCCGCAGGAGTTCGTCGAGCTGAAGGAGGAGGCCGAGCAGATCGGCTTCTCCGGCGTGATGTCCGGGCCGCTGGTGCGCTCCTCGTACCGCGCCGGGCGGCTCTACGGGATGGCCATGGAGCAGCGTCATTCGGCCGCTCCGCGGCGGGAGGACGGGCACGTCGCGGCACAGGCCGTCTGACGGACCGCCACCACCCCTGCCCACGCGGGGGCGGGACAAGCGTGTGAATTCGCGCACAAGAGACTACTCGCCGGTAGTGACCGATTTGACGCGGTCCTGACCGTCCTCGCAGATGAGGGCACATGTCAGGACCGCGTCGGCGTTCCACCACTGCGCGCCGGGGCTTCATGGGTGTTTGACCGGCCGGTCACGCCCTGGTAACACCAATCAGTGACGCTGAACTCACAGCACGTACACCCGCACCCGAGGGGGGACCTCACCCATGCAGGCCGCGCCGCCCGTCCGCGCCACCGCGATTCCGTCCTTCACGACCGCCCTGCGCGCCGTGGAGTCACTGCTGATGAGCAGCGGTCAGCGCACCGCCCGCCGCAACGCCTGGACCTCCGTGCTGGAGGACCGTCGTCGCGCCAAGGACCGGGTCGAGGCGCAGCGCGTCATCGAGCAGTCCCTGTCCGTCCACCCCTGACTTCCGGCCCTCCTCCAGGGGCCCCGGCGGACACTGCCGTCGTCGGCGCTTGTGGGGCCACGTAGACTTCGTGGCATGGCGAGGAAGGAACCCGCAGCGGACGCTGCGAACCCCGGGCGACTGAAGCAGATCGCTCTGACCTACAAGATGACCCGCAGGGCCGACAAGAAGATCGGTCTTGTACTCGCGGCAGTCGGAATCGTCACCTTCGGTGTCTTCCTCGCGATCGGTTTCTTGATCGGTCACCCCATCTATCTCGGCATCCTGGGCCTCCTGCTCGCCTTCCTCGCGTCGGCGATCGTGTTCGGGCGCCGGGCCGAGCGGGCCGCCTTCGGGCAGATGGAGGGACAGCCCGGTGCCGCCGCGGCGGTGCTGGACAACATCGGCCGTGGCTGGACGACGACCCCCGCGGTGGCGATGAACCGCAACCAGGACGTGGTGCACCGCGCGGTCGGCAAGGCCGGCATCGTGCTGATCGCCGAGGGCAACCCGAACCGGGTGAAGACCCTGGTGGCCGCCGAGAAGCGGAAGATGAACCGCATCGTGGCGGACGTCCCGGTGCACGACCTGCTCGTGGGCACGGGCGAGGGTCAGGTCGAGCTGAAGAAGCTGCGGACCACCATGCTGAAGCTCCCGCGCGTACTGACCGGCCCCCAGGTGACGTCCACCAACGACCGGCTGCGCGCCCTCGGTGACCTGATGAGCAACATGCCGCTGCCGAAGGGTCCGATGCCGAAGGGCATGCGGCTGCCCAAGGGCGGGCCGAAGGCGCGCTGACACCCCGCACACGACATGGACGAGGGGCGCCCGGATCGATCCGGGCGCCCCTCGTTCTCGGTTCCTGGCGCGTCGTTCTCGGTTCCTGGCGCGGTCGGGGTCAGATGCGGACCTCGACCGTGCCCGCCAGCCGGTCGTGCAGCCCGCGGCCGTCGCGGTCCCAGATCAGGGCCGGGATCGCGAGGAAGAGCAGGACCGTGCGCAGTGCGGCGCGCCACGGGCTGACCCGGCCGGTGTCCAGGGCCAGCACCCGCAGACCGAGGAGGCGCTTGCCCGGGGTGCAGCCGACCGTGCCGAGCGTGAGGACCATCAGCGCGAACATGATGAGCGGCGCCCAGATCTGGGCCGCCTCGTTGTAGCTCTGGGTGACGAGACCGTATGCGATCAGGAGGCACAGGCCCCAGTCGACGGCGAGGGCGACCAGCCGGCGGTCCGGGCGGGCGATCGAACCGGACCCTTCCTCGGGCAGACCGAGTTGCTCGCCCCGGTATCCGAAGTCGACACCGGCCTCTTCCGCGGCCGCGCGGGGCCCGGAAAGCCACGATCCGAGTGCTTGCCTGTTGTCCACCCGTCCACGGTACTGCGCCCGCAAATGCCCAGGGCACGGCGGGGTGTGTCCGGGCTAGGGTGGAGCGGGAGCCGGTTAACTTGTGCGAAACAAATGAGTCACGCCAGAGAAACCACCCGTCCCTAGGGTCGAGGTCAGCGTGTGCCACCCGCACTGGCCGCACGAACGAACTACCACCCCGGCGGGACGGTCGGGAGTAGGAGGAGCTGGATGTTCCAGAACGCCGACGAGGCCAAGAAGTTCATCGCGGACGAGGACGTCAAGTTCATCGACGTCCGCTTCTGCGACCTCCCGGGCGTGATGCAGCACTTCACGGTGCCTGCGGAGGCGTTCGACGCCGACGAGGAGCTGGCCTTCGACGGCTCCTCGATCCGGGGTTTCCAGGCCATTCACGAGTCCGACATGGCGCTGCGCGCGGACCTCACGACCGCCCGGGTCGACCCGTTCCGCCGTGACAAGACGCTGAACATCAACTTCTTCATCCACGACCCGATCACGGGCGAGCAGTACTCCCGTGACCCGCGCAACGTGGCGAAGAAGGCCGAGGCCTACCTCGCCTCGACCGGTATCGCCGACACCGCGTACTTCGGTCCCGAGGCCGAGTTCTACGTCTTCGACTCCGTCCGCTTCGCGACCAGCGCGAACGAGTCCTTCTACCACATCGACTCCGAGGCCGGCGCCTGGAACACCGGCGCCCTGGAGGACAACCGTGGTTACAAGGTCCGCTACAAGGGCGGCTACTTCCCGGTCCCGCCGGTCGACCACTTCGCCGACCTGCGCGCCGAGATCTCCCTGGAGCTGAACCGGGCCGGCCTGCAGGTCGAGCGCCAGCACCACGAGGTGGGCACCGCCGGCCAGGCCGAGATCAACTACAAGTTCAACACGCTGCTCGCCGCGGCCGACGACCTGCAGCTCTTCAAGTACATCGTGAAGAACGTGGCCTGGCGCAACGGCAAGACCGCGACCTTCATGCCGAAGCCGATCTTCGGTGACAACGGCTCGGGCATGCACGTCCACCAGTCGCTGTGGACCGGCGGCCAGCCGCTCTTCTATGACGAGGCCGGTTACGCGGGCCTGTCGGACACCGCCCGCTACTACATCGGCGGCATCCTCAAGCACGCCCCGTCGCTGCTGGCCTTCACCAACCCGACGGTGAACTCGTACCACCGCCTGGTGCCGGGCTTCGAGGCTCCGGTGAACCTGGTGTACTCGCAGCGCAACCGTTCCGCCGCGATGCGTATCCCGATCACGGGCTCGAACCCGAAGGCCAAGCGCGTGGAGTTCCGCGCGCCCGACGCCTCCGGCAACCCGTACCTGGCCTTCTCGGCGCTGCTGCTGGCAGGCCTGGACGGCATCAAGAACAAGATCGAGCCCGCCGAGCCGATCGACAAGGACCTGTACGAGCTGGCTCCCGAGGAGCACGCGAACGTCGCGCAGGTCCCGACCTCCCTCGGCGCGGTCCTGGACCGCCTGGAGGCCGACCACGAGTTCCTGCTCCAGGGCGACGTGTTCACCCCGGACCTGATCGAGACGTGGATCGACTTCAAGCGCGCGAACGAGATCGCGCCGCTGCAGCTGCGTCCGCACCCGCACGAGTTCGAGCTGTACTTCGACGTGTGATCGACGCCTGATCGAGGCATGACGCCCGCGCCCCCGCTGTCCTTTCCGACAGCGGGGGCGCGGGCGTATGTTCTATTCTTGGGGCAGGACTACACGGGGGTGTGGAGCAGGCATGTCCCAGCACGGACAGGACGACCAGGAGCGCGAGTTCGACCTCGGATGGGCGGACGGGGCCGAGCACAAGGAGCCCTCCGCCAGGGCTCGTATGCTCGCCGCGCGCTGGAAGGAAAACCCGCCCGGACCCGTGCCGTTCCGCCCCGAACCTGAAAACGTCTCGTCCCGCCACCGCTCCCCCTGGATCTCGACCGCCGTGGTGCTGGGCTGCGTGGTGGCGGTGATCCTGCTGCTGGGGTACCTCGACTTCAGGGCGCCGTAGCAGGGCACGTCCGGCGCCATGTCACGCGCCGGCCGCGCTCCGCAGGCCCTACGATCCCTCGAAACGGCAGGTGGGGCGGGGGGCGGGCATGAACGAGGACATCCGCAGCGGAGAAGCGGCCGCTGCGCGGCTGGCAAGGGGGGCGCTTCTCGGCGAGGTGCTCGACGTCGCCGATCCGGCCGCCTGGACCGGGCTCGACGCGGGCGTGCGGGCGTGGGGCCGGTACGGGGGCGGGAATCTGCCGGACCGGGCATGGGTGGAGGGGCTGGACGGGGCGACCGCGTCGCCTGGGCGGCCGGGAGTGCGCCGGCTGTTCCGGTCGTCCCGGTGGTATCCGGAGCCCGTCTCCGCGGCCTCGGTCGAGGCCCGGCTCGCCGTGGCGCTCTGCCACCCGGACGGCCGGACCCGTGAAGCGGCGCTCGCCCGGATCGCGGACCGCCCCGCGCTGCTGCCGCTGATGGTTGTGCGCGCCGCGGACTGGGCCGCGCCGGTGCGTGAGAGGGCCCGGGAACTGCTGCGGTCGGACCTGGACGGACGCACCGGTGTCGCGCTCGCGCCCCTGATCCTGCGCGTCGGCCGCCGCGAGCGGGGAGCGTATGGCGTCGAACTGCTCGGCGCGATGCTCAGCCGGGCGCCGCACACAGCGCTCTCCTCCCTGCTCCTCCACCCGGAGCGCGCCGTACGACGATTCGCGTACCGGCTGGCCGCCGAGAAGTCCCTGCTCTCCCCCGTCCGGCTCGCCCGTGCCGCCGCCCGGGACGACGACGTCGTCGTCCAGGACCTGTGCGCCGGGGCGGCCCTGGCCGCCGTGCGCGAGGACGGCGACTGCGCCGACGTACTCGAACCGCTGCTCGCCGCCCGCAACCCGCGGGCCCGGTCCGCCGGGGTCACGGCCCTGCGGCGGGCCGGGCGACCCGGGCGGGCGCTGGAGTTCCTGGCCGACCGGTCGGCCCTGGTGCGGGCCTGTGCGCGGTACGTCGTACGGCAGCACGGGACGGATCCCCTGCCCTGGTACCGGCAGCGATGCGCGGCGGCGGCAGACCCGGCGCTGCCGCCCGGCGCGGTCATCGGCCTGGCGGAGTGCGGGGAGCGCGGCGACGCCGGGTTGCTGCGGCCGTTGCTCACCCACGGCGTGCCGGCGGTACGGGCCCGGGCGGTGGCGGGTCTGCGGACACTGGACGTGACGGTCGTGGAGGACCTGCGGCCGCTTCTCGACGACCCCGCGCCGGGCGTCGTACGCGAGGTCACGGCCACTCTCCTGCCGTCCGCGGCCCTGCTGCCCGAGGCGTGGCTGACCGAGCGCCTCGCGCCGGAGCGGCCCCGGCATGTACGGATCGCCGCGCACCGGCTGGCACAGGCGCGGGGCCGGGTCGTGCGGCTCCCTGTCGGGCCCGGAGGCTGCTGCTAGCGTCCGCCGGTGTGAGTGACAGCGTGTACGTGGGCAACGCCGGCAAGGATGCCGCGCTGGACCGGGGATGGCTCCTCGGGCATTTCAAGGACGTCGGGGATCCGCGGCACAGTGAGGCCGTGGAGATCAAGTGGGGGGTTCATCCCCGGGGGGACGAACGGGCGGAGTGGGTGCGGGGGGAGGCACGCACCGCGCTGCTGGTGCTCGTCAGCGGGCGTTTCCGCGTGGAGCTTCCCGGTCGCAGTGTGCTCCTGGAGCGGCAGGGCGACTACGTCGTGTGGGGGCGCGGCGTCGACCACTCGTGGGTCGCGGAGGAGGAGTCGGTCGTGCTGACGGTGCGGTGGCCGTCCGTGCCCGGGTACGCGGTGGCCCGGCACGGCTGACGGGTTTGCCGGTCCTGGGGCCGATCGCGACCCGTTCATGGGGAGGGCCGGGTGCACACTGGTGGTGGGACGAGTGCGTGAGCTGCGGGGTGATGCAGATGCACAGCCGCTTCCGGAGCGACCGGCGGTTGACCACCCGTATGGGGGTCACGCTGTTCCTGCTCGGGTTGTTGTACGTGGGGTTCGTCGCCGCGTTGATCGTGCTGCTGAAGTCGTGGGTGCTGGTCGTGGTGATCGCGGTGGCGCTGCTCGGCGCGCAGTACTGGTTCTCGGACCGGATCGCGCTGTACGCCATGCGTGGGCGGGTCGTGGAGCGGGAGGAGTATCCCGAGCTGCACGCCGTGATCGACCGGCTGTGCGCCCTGGCCGACATGCCCAAGCCGATCGTCGCCGTGTCGGGTATGGACATGCCGAACGCGTTCGCGACCGGGCGGAACCCGGACCACGCGGTGGTGTGCGTGACGACCGGGCTGCTGCGTCGGCTGGAGCCGGCCGAGCTGGAGGGCGTGCTCGCGCACGAGTTGTCACACGTGGCGCACAAGGACGTCGCCGTGATCACCGTCGCGTCGTTCCTCGGTGTGCTCGCGGGGCTGATCGTGCGGTTCGCCTTCTACTCGCAGCTGTTCGGCGGGGGCCGGAGGGACCAGAACACCGCTGCCGTCTTCGCCGCGGTGATGGGCGTGTCGGCGGCCGTGTACGCGATCAGCTTCCTGCTGATCCGGGCCCTGTCCCGGTACCGGGAACTGGCCGCGGACCGGGCGGCCGCCCAGCTCACCGGACGGCCCTCGGCGCTGGCCTCCGCGCTCACCAAGGTCTCCGGCGACATCGCCCGCATCCCCACCAAGGACCTGCGCACCGCCCAGGCCTTCAACGCCTTCTACTTCACGCCGGCGCTGGGCCGCGAGCCCGGCATCGCGCGGTACTTCTCGACCCACCCGAGCCTGGAGCAGCGGCTCGCCGAACTGGGCCGGATCTCCGTCGAACTCGGCGAGGCGGCACCCGGAGGAGCGTGAGCGGAGCATGGGGCTGCTGGACATCCTGCTCGGCCGGACGAAACCGGTCGTCGCGGATCTCGACCGGCTCTTCGCGCTGCCCTCGGCGGCCGTGACGCTGGAGGCCGCCGCGGGCTTCACACCGACCGGGCGGGGCGCGGTCTGCTTCGCCACGGTCGAGGGCGCGGCGTTCGAGGAGTCCCACCGCGAGGTGCGGGCCCTGCTGGACGCCGACACCGACCGGGACGGCTCGCCGGTGGAACTGCGGCAGGACGACTACGGCTACTCCTGGCTGGTCTCGCGCCGCGCCCCGGACCGGCTCTCCGCGCTGGTGAACGATCTGCACGCCGTGAACAGCCAGCTGGAGGCCAACGGGTTCGGCCCGCAGCTGCTGTGCTCCCTCGCCGGGTTCGAGAACCTCTCCGGCCGGCGGCTCGAGCTGGTCTACCTCTACAAGCGCGGCACGTTCTACCCGTTCGCGCCCCTGCCGGACGGGACTCAGCGGCGCGACAACGCTCTCGAACTCCAGGTGCGGTCCGCGCTCGCCGGCGATCTGCGTATCGAGCCGGATCTGAGCCGCTGGTTCCCGGTGTGGGGAGCGCCCGGGCTGTGAACGCCCCTCGCGGGCTGTGGCCGCGTGAGTGAATGGCCGTATGAGTGAGCTGGTCCCTTTCACCCACACCATCGGAGGCGAACGACTCAGCGGTCTGTCCACCGGCACCGGTGAGCGCGCCCGGGCCACGGCCGTCCTGCTGCACGGCGCCGGCCGCGGTAGCAAGGAGCGGCTGGTGCCGCTGCTGACGGAGTTCGCCGCACACGGCTGCCATGCTCTCGCCTTCGACTTCTCGGGGCACGGGGAGAGCACCGGCCTGCTGCGGGAGCTGAGCCTGCGCCGCCGCTTCGAGCAGGCCGTTTCCGTCATCGACGCGCACGCGCGCGGGGACGGGCCGCTGGTCCTGGTCGGATTCAGCATGAGCGGCCAGACGGTGGCCGATCTCGTCCGGCACTACGGGAACCGGGTGGCGGCCCTGGGGCTGTGCGCGCCGGCGGTGTACGCGGCGGAGGCGTGGGACGTGCCGTTCGGCGAGGGGGACGGGCGGTTCAGCGAGATCATCCGCACGCCCGGAAGCTGGCGTGCGGCACCCGCGCTCGACGTCCTGCGGGCGTACGAGGGACGGGCGGTGCTCGTGGTTCCGGCCACGGACGAGGTCATCCCGCCCGCCGTGACGCAGGCCTGCTCGGAGGCGCTGGCCCGGCGCGCGCAGTTCACCCACCGTGAAATCCCGCGGGCGCAGCACCGGTTGGCCCTGTGGTTCCGCGACCATCCCGACGACCGACGGGAGTTCGCCACCGCCGTCCTGACCGGGCTCGGAGACCACGGCTGGACGGCGACCCGCGCGTGGGTGTCCAAGCAGCTCCCGGAGGGCCGTACGATCGACAAGTCGGCCTTCCTGAGCGGGGGTTGGAGCGCCCAGATGCGGCGGCTCACTCTCGACGACGGCACGGAGCTGGCACTGCGGACCTTCGTGCGGCCCTTCTTCCGGCGGCACGCGCCCGGGCTGCTGGCCCGCGAGGCGGAGATCCTCACGCTGCTCGCGCGGCAGCGGGGCGTACCGGCCGCCGAGTTGATCGGCGTGGACGCGACCGGCGAGCACTGCGACCATCCGTCCCTGCTGATGTCCGTACTGCCGGGGCGGGTGCGGGTCGACGAGGAGGAACTCGACGCGCGGGTGGACCTGCTGGCGGCCCAGCTGGCCCGGATCCACCGGATCGTCCCCCGGGAGCGTCCGCGGGCCTACCAGGCGTGGACGTCGCCGGCTGCGGTCCCCCCGGGCTGGGAGCGGGCCGTGGACGTCATCCGCCGCGATCCCCCGCCGTACGACGGCTGCTTCCTGCACCGGGACTTCCACCCGGGGAACGTCCTGTTCACGGGCTCGGGGGCCGGTCTGCGGATCAGCGGTGTCGTCGACTGGGTGGAGACCTCCTGGGGGCCCGCCGACCTCGACGTCGCCCACTGCTCGACGGCTCTGGCGCTGCTGCACGGGCCGGAGTACGGCCTCGGCTTCCGGGAGCGCTACGCGGCACAGGGCGGCAGGCGCCTGGCCGACGGCGCCGGGCATCTGTACTGGCGGCTGCTCGACGCCCTGGCCTACGTCCCCGACGCGCCGAAGGTGGCGCGCCCCTGGCGCGATCTGGGCCGGACGGATCTGACGCCGGAGGTGCTGGGCGGGCAGCTGGAGGCGTATGTGGCGGGGCTGCTGGAGCGGTACGCCTGACGGGTGCGACGGGGTGATGGTCAGTGGCGTCCGCGATGATGCAGTCGGGTCCGGGCGTGAGGAGTGGAGGCCGTCATGGGTGGGCAGCGGTACATCGGCGTGATGGAGCGGCGGGCCCGGCTCGCGCTGCGCCAGCGGCTGGTCGGGCGGGCGCGGGCCGGGACACCCGAGGAGGTCGCCGGTTCCCTGGTCGCGCTGCACGGCACGGACCCGGCGACGGTGTATCTCGCGGTGGGAGCCCGGCTCGCGGACTCCGCAGGGACCGTCGAGGAGACCGGGCGGGCCCTGTACGAGGACCGTTCCCTGGTGCGGATGCACGGCATGCGGCACACGGTGTTCGTGTTCCCCACCGAGCTGGCCGCCGTCGTGCACGCCTCGACCGGTCTGGCGGTCGCCGCCCGGGAACGGGCGGCGCTGCTCGCACACATGGCGGCGGCCGGGGCGCCGGACGCGGCCTGGCTGAAGGACGTGGAGGACTCGGTGCTGGCCGCGCTCGCCCGGCGCGGGCAGGCGACCGCCGGCGAACTCGCTGAGGACGAGCCGCGCCTGCGGGAGCAGTTCGTGTACGCGGCCGGGAAGAGCTACGAGGGGATGCACACGGTCTCGACCCGCCTGCTGAAGGTGCTGGGCGTCGAGGGGAAGGTCGTGCGCGGCCGGCCGCTCGGCTCCTGGACGTCCAGCCGGTTCCGCTGGGCCGTGGCGCCCGAGCATCCCGAGCTGGACACGGCCGGGGCGCAGGCGCAGCTGCTGGGACGGTGGCTCGCCGCGTGCGGTCCGGCGACCGAGGCCGACCTGAAGTGGTGGACGGGGTGGCGCGTGACGGAGGTCCGCAGGGCTCTGGTCGCGATCCGGGCGGAGCCGGTGGCGTTGGACGAGGGCACCGGGTACGTGGCCGAAGGGGACGCGGACCCCGTGCCCTCGCCCGACGAGTCCTGGGCCGCGCTGCTGCCCGCTCTCGACCCCACCGCGATGGGGTGGCGGCAGCGCGACTGGTATCTCGCGCAGGAGCTGCGGCCCCGGTTGTTCGACGGCAGCGGCAACGTCGGGCCGACGGTGTGGTGGAACGGACGGGTGGTCGGCGGCTGGGCGCAGCGCCCCGACGGGGAGATCATCTGGCGGATCCTCGACGAGGAGGGCAACGGCCGGGAAGCCCTCGCGGCGATCGGGTCGGAGGCGGAGCGGCTCGGCGGGTGGGTGGGGGCGACCAGGGTCACGCCGCGTTTCCGCACACCGCTGGAGAGGGAGCTGACGGCGGGGTGAGGTGGGGCGTCGCCGTCCCGGGTGCCTGTCGGCCGGCCGGCACCCGGGACGGGCGACGCCCCTCACACACGCCGGGGCGTGTCCGTCTCCCGCGGCCGGGACCGGCCCGCGTCCCGTACGTACACTCCGGCTCCCGCCGCCGTCGCCGCCGCCTCGGCGGCCCGGTCGGCCAGGGCCTCGTCGAGCCGGCCGCCGCTGATCAGCAGGTGGTAGTAGAGCGGGGCGGAGACCGCGCGGATCACCTCGTGCGGGTCGGTGCCCTCGGGTGCCTCGCCCCGGTCGACGGCCTGCCGGACGCAGGGGGCCCACTCCCGGACGCGGATGTCGTAGAAGCGGTGCAGGGCCGCGGCCGTCTTCCCGTCCCCCGTGGCGGCGGCGATCAGGGCCTTGAACAGCGGCCCCTGCCGAGGATCCGTCAACGTCCGCTGCACGAGCCGGGCGTTGGCCGTCAGATCGCCGAGCAGTGAGCCGGTCTCGGTGCGCGGCGCGGACTGCTCGGCCATGTCCTCCAAGAGGTCCGCCACGAGACCCGTCACGGTCCCCCAGCGGCGGTAGACGGTCGTCTTCCCCACCCCGGCGCGGCGCGCGACATCGGCCAGGTCGAGGCCGGTGAGGCCCTGCTCGATCAGGGCGTCCTCGGCCGCCCGCAGCACCGCCTCACGCACCCGCGCCGTGCGCCCACCGGGCCGGATGGTCCCCGGCTCCCCTCCGTCATCCATAACGGCACTCCCGTTCCGTTAGCAGCCTCACCCTGCTACCTTAGCGACTACTAACGGAACCGCAGAACCGTTAAAGCGGGAGTCGCTCCTGAAAGGGGCCCGGAATGGAATACAGGCGATTGGGCGCGTCCGGACTGATGGTCCCCGCGCTGAGCTTCGGAGCCGGCACCTTCGGCGGGCGGGGCCCGCTCTTCGGCGCGTGGGGCACGACCGACGCGCAGGAGGCGCGCCGGCTGGTGGACATCTGCCTGGACGCGGGGATCACGATGTTCGACACCGCCGACGTCTACTCCGCCGGCGCGTCCGAGGAGGTGCTCGGAAAAGCGATCAAGGGCCGCCGGGAGCAGGTGATCGTCTCCACCAAGACGAGCCTGCCCATGGGCGACGGGCCGAGCGACGCGGGATCCTCCCGCTCCCGGCTGATCCGCGCCTGCGAGGACGCCCTGCGCAGGCTCGGCACGGACCATCTCGACCTCTTCCAGCTCCACGCGTACGACGCCGGGACGCCGGTCGAGGAGGTGCTGGCCGCGCTCGACTCACTGGTCCGGGCGGGCAAGGTGCGCTACACCGGCGTCTCCAACTTCTCCGGCTGGCAGGTGATGAAGTCCCTCGCGGCCGCGGAGCGGCACGGCCACCCGCGTTATGTGGCCCACCAGGTGTACTACTCCCTCGTCGGCCGCGACTACGAGTGGGAGCTGATGCCGCTCGCCCTCGACCAGGGCCTCGGCGCGATCGTCTGGAGCCCTCTCGGCTGGGGGCGTCTGACCGGCAGGGTCCGCCGCGGCACGCCGCTCCCGTCCGGCAGCCGGCTGCACCGTACCGCCGACCACGGCCCGCCCGTCTGCGACGAGCACCTCTACGACGTCGTCGACGCACTGGACGAGATCGCGCAGGAGACGGGCAGGGCCGTGCCCCAGATCGCCCTGAACTGGCTGCTTCGGCGGCCGACCGTGTCCTCCGTCCTCATCGGCGCCCGGGACGAGCGGCAGCTGCGCCAGAACCTCGGCGCCGTCGGCTGGACCCTCACCCCCGAGCAGGTGGCGAAGCTCGACGCGGTGAGTCACCGCCCGGCTCCCTACCCCTACTTCCCCTACGAGCGGCAGGAGGGCTTCGCCCGCCTGAACCCGCCGGTGTTCGCGGCACCCGGCCGGGCGGCGTGAGCGAGCGCCGGGCACCCCGCCGTCCGGGGCACCCGGCGCTCGGACCGGAGCGGACGGGTCAGCGGGAGTAGCGCATGAACGCCCGCACCATGTGGCACGTCGTGGCCGACGGCGGGTGGACGCCGATCAGTTCCGCCGTGTCGCGGATCGTCTCGTCACGGGCCTGGTTCGGCAGGTAGACGCCCGAGTCGAGCAGGGCGATGGCCAGGCGCATCGCCTTGAGGCGGCGGTTGTGCGACACGTACCACTCGCGGGGCCGGCCCGGCGGCAGCGGCCGCTTCTCCACGGGCACGTAGGGCAGGTCGAGCAGGACGGGACGCTTCGCGGTGGACTGGGTGGGCGACGGCTTCGACTTCAGGGCGGCAGCGGGCACAGGCATCCTCCTGTCGCGGTCGGGCGGCTCACCGAAGACGTCGGCATCCCCGGCGCCACCCTCGAACACTGCTTACAGTTTACCGCCCGGCACTGACAACAGGCAGTCCGTAGGGACTGATAAATGCCCAGGTGGGAATGGGAATTGGCAGCGTGTCACGGCTGAATCACGAGGTAAGGGAGGGGCTCCAGGAAATCGAACAGGAACGGTCGGCGCGTACCGTGTGCACATGGAGATCTGGATCAATCCCGCGTGTTCGAAGTGCCGCAGCGCCCTGACGCTGCTCGACGCCGAGGGCGCCGACTACACCGTCCGCCGCTACCTGGAGGACGTGCCGAGCGAGGACGAGATCCGCGGCGTGCTGGAGCGCCTCGGGCTCGAGCCCTGGGACATCACCCGCTCCCAGGAGGCGGATGCCAAGGAGCTCGGGCTCAAGGAGTGGCCGCGGGACGCCGGTTCGCGCGACCGCTGGATCACGGCGCTCGCCGAGCGCCCGAAGCTGATCCAGCGCCCGATCATCACCTCGGACGACGGCACGGCCGTGGTCGGCCGGAGCGACGAGGCCGTGCGGGACGCCCTGTCGCGCTGACCGGCCGCCAGACCTCGTGTGGCGCAGGTCACTTGAGTGACTCCTGTAACCGCTGAGTAACCGCGTTCGGTATCTCGTACATAGCGGCGTACGCTCCCCTACCTCTTCAGGAGGCGCGCATGTCGCGCAGGAGAACTCTCGGCACGAAGAAGAAGATCGCGCTGCTGGTGAGCGCGGCGACGGTGGCGGGAGGCGGGGCCTTCGTCATGGCGAGCACCTCGAACGCCGCGCCGACCCCCAAGTCGGCGTCGGAGTCGACGGTCTGCCTCGGCCTCGCCACCGCCCTCGGCAACAACCAGAAGTTCATCGCGGACCAGCGGGCCAAGCCCGACGCGCAGTCCGAGGCGCGGATCGCCAACCGCGAGGCGGTCGTCGCGGAGATCAAGCGGAAGCAGGAGGCGTCGGGGTGCGCCGTCGGGGAATCGGCTCAGGACTCCCAGACCGCACAGCCGTCGCAGCCCGCGCAGCCGGCACAGCCCCCCGCGGCATCGGCCCAGCCGTCGCAGCCCGCCGCCTCCGCCCCCGCGGGAGAACCCGGCGGCGCCGCGGCCTCCGGGCAGCAGGTGTGCAACGGCTCGACCGTCACGCTCTCCGGTGAGGGCGGCGCGCCCGCCGCGTCCAGCAACCAGTTCCCGGCCGGCACGAAGCTGAAGGTCACCAACCTGGACAACAACAAGTCCACGACGGTGGAGGTCACTTCGGTCTCCGGCAGCTGTGCGCTGCTCAACAACGCGGCTTTCGAACAGGTCCGTGAGCCCGGCAAATTCCTGATCCGCCGGGCCCTGATCGAGAAGGTGGGGTGAGGCGTAGTACCGACTGAACCGATGAGGCGGCGGCCACCCCCTCGGCCGCCCTCCTCGTACGTGTCACCGGTCCTGCCACCCCCGGCCAGGGGTGGCAGGACCGTCGCGTCCGGTCCGCGCGGCACGGGTCCCCGGCTCGACGGAGGGGAGCCGGGGACCCGTGCCGTCTTGGCACAGCTCCCTCCCGGCGTGAGGTGCGGCACAGCGAGACCAGGTAACACGGGGTTCACATCCGGGCAATGGCCGGGAAATCGCCTGTTGCGAGGCTGCCGGGCAGCAGACGCGGCGCATCGGTGCCGCAGCGCCGCAGCACCCGCGATACGCGCCCAGACACACCCCCGAAGGATGTGGCCCGTGACCTTCAAGGCTGAGTACATCTGGATCGACGGCACCGAGCCGACGGCCAAACTGCGTTCCAAGACCAAGATCATCGCGGGTTCCCCCGCCGGTCTCGACGCGCTGCCGATCTGGGGCTTCGACGGGTCCTCCACCAACCAGGCCGAGGGCCACGCCTCGGACTGCGTGCTGAAGCCGGTCTTCACCTGCCCGGACCCGATCCGCGGCGGCGACGACGTACTCGTCCTGTGCGAGGTGCTGAACATCGACCTCACCCCGCACCCCACCAACACCCGTGCCGCGCTGGCCGAGGTGGCGGAGAAGTTCGCGGCGCAGGAGCCCGTCTTCGGCATCGAGCAGGAGTACACGTTCTTCAAGGACGGCTACCCGCTCGGCTTCCCCAAGGGCGGCTTCCCGGCCCCCCAGGGCGGCTACTACTGCGGTGTCGGCGCGGACGAGATCTTCGGCCGTGACGTCGTCGAGGCCCACCTCGACAACTGCCTGAAGGCGGGTCTCGGCCTGTCCGGCATCAACGCCGAGGTGATGCCCGGCCAGTGGGAGTTCCAGGTCGGCCCGCTGTCCCCGCTGGAGGTCTCCGACCAGCTGTGGGTGGCCCGCTGGCTGCTCTACCGCACCGCCGAGGACTTCGACGTCGCCGCCACCCTCGACCCCAAGCCGGTCAAGGGCGACTGGAACGGCGCCGGTGCGCACACCAACTTCTCCACCAAGGCGATGCGCGAGGGCTACGACGCGATCATCACCGCGTGCGAGTCGCTCGGCGAGGGCTCCAAGCCCCTCGACCACGTCAAGAACTACGGCGCCGGCATCGACGACCGCCTGACCGGTCTGCACGAGACCGCCCCGTGGAACGAGTACTCCTACGGTGTCTCCAACCGCGGCGCCTCGGTCCGCATCCCGTGGCAGGTCGAGAAGGACGGCAAGGGCTACATCGAGGACCGCCGCCCGAACGCCAACGTCGACCCGTACGTGGTGACCCGTCTGATCGTCGACACCTGCTGCTCGGCGCTGGAGAAGGCCGGCCAGGTCTGACCCCGCACGCCACGGCTCCCGAGGGGGCGCCCACCGTTCACGGTGGGCGCCCCCTCGCGTGGTCAGTGGGCCGTGCCGGGGTGAGGGCGTGGAGATGCTCCCGTCGCGTCTGCTGACAGCAGATCCCGTTCCGTCCCCTCGCCCCACGGGGCAGAGTCACCGGCATGAGACTTCTGATGCTGGGTGGTACGGAGTTCGTGGGGCGGGCCGTCGCGGAGGCGGCGCTGGGGCGGGGCTGGGAGGTGACCGTATTCCACCGGGGCCGGCACGAAGCGCCGCCGGGCGTGCGGTCGCTGCTGGGCGACCGCACCGTTCCCGGCGGTCTGGCCGCCCTCACCGACGACCCGGGTGAGTGGGACGTCGTCGTCGACACCTGGTCGGCGGCGCCCCGCGCGGTGCGGGACGCGGCGCGGCTGCTGCGGGGCCGCGCCGGCCGGTACGTGTACGTGTCGAGCTGCTCGGTGTACGCGTGGGCGCCGCCCGCCGGATACGACGAGGACGCGCCCTTGGTGGAGGGCGCGTCGGCCGACGCGGAGCAGACCGCCTACCCGCAGGACAAGCGGGGCGGCGAGCTCGCCGTGCTGGACGCCTTCGGCGCGGACCGGTCGGTGCTCGTGCGGTCCGGGCTGATCCTCGGCCCGTACGAGAACATCGGCCGGCTGCCCTGGTGGCTGGGCCGGACGGCGCGCGGCGGCCCCGTACTGGCGCCGGGCCCGCGCGACCTGCCGCTGCAGTACGTGGACGTCCGCGACCTGGCCGGGTGGATCCTGCACGCGGCCGAACGGGAGGTGAGCGGGCCGTACAACCTGGTCGCTCCGCAGGGGCACGCCACCATGGGCACGCTGCTCGACACCTGCGCGCGGGTCACCGGCGGCGCCGCCGAACTGCGCTGGACCGAGCCCCGGGTGATCCTGGAGGCGGGCATCGAGCCGTGGACCGAGCTGCCGGTGTGGGTGCCGCCGGGCAGTGACCTGCACGACGCCCTGCATCGTGCGGACGTCTCCCGGGCGGTCGGGGCCGGGCTGGTCTGCCGGCCCGTCGAGGAGACCGTGGCGGACACCTGGCGCTGGCTCCAGGACGCCGGGGGCGTGGCACCCCAGCGCCCGGACCGTCCGCGCTCGGGCCTCGATCCGGAGGTGGAGGCGAAGGTGCTGGCGTCCGGCACCGGTGCCTGAACGACCCACCCGGGGTGTACCCAGCCCCCCCGGCCGGGTGCCCGGCCCGCGGTTCTCGCGTATCTCGACCACGGCCGGTGAAAACCGCACCGGTCTCCTCTCCCCTGCGGGTGATCGGCAACTCCCGATGCGCCAGAGGCTGTTGAGCACACGGAGTCCTCACGAATCTCGCATCAATTTCCGGGACCCCTGAACGCCCGTGGGACGGCCTGCGTATGGAAGGGAGCCGCTTCACTCCTGTCGGGCGCCTCGATGCCCCCGAAAAAGGAAGTCAGAGGAGTTCCATGGGACGCAACACAAGAAAACGCCGTACGCCGCTGGCCACCAAGGCCGTTGCCGCATCGGCGGCCCTAGCGCTCGGTGGGGGCGGGCTGATCTGGGCAAACTTCTACGCCTCGGCGCACGAGGAGAACCCAGCGAACCAGACGAAGTCCGCGGGCGCGCAGATCGCCACGATCCAGTGCCCGGACGTAGGACAGAAGCTGACCGATGTGCCGGACGGCGCTCGCCAGGGGGTGGACAAGGAGCTGGCCAACCTCGACAAGCAGATCACCGAGGCGTACTCCCGGCTCGCCTCCACGCGGCAGGCGCAGGCCGGTGACCCGGGCTTCGTCAACAACGCGATTCTCGGCCCGCTGAAGTCCAAGCGCGTCGCCGCCATCGACCGGATCGGGATCAACATCCGGCGGGTGGGTGGCAACGCCCCGGGCAACCTCGAACAGCTCGCCGAGTGCCAGGGCATGGGGGCCGAGCAGCCGCAGGCCAACGACGGTGACGGTGGTGGCCAGAACAACGGCGACCAGAACCAGGGCGGTCAGGACCAGAACCAGGGCGGCGACCAGAACCAGGGTGGCGGTCAGGACCAGGGTGGCGGTCAGGTCGGCGACAACGGCAACGGGGCCGCGGGCCCGGTGGCTGCCGACTTCGTGAACATCAACGACGTCCAGCCCAACTCCCGCGACCTGCCGAACGGTCTCGCCGCGAACGGGGACTCCGGTTCCACCGGCTCGTTCACCGCGAAGTGCGGTGTCAACGAGAACAACCTGTTCAACAGTGACAACCTGATCGTCGCCCCGGGTGTCGACAACGGTGCGCACCACACGCACGACTACGTCGGCAACCAGGACAACGACGCCTTCTCCAGCGACGAGGACCTGGCCAACGCCGAAACCTCTTGCCAGAACCAGGGCGACAAGTCCACCTACTACTGGCCCGTGCTGCGCCTCCAGGACGGCACCCAGGAGTTCGACGCGGGTGACCTGGGCGGTGGCGCCGAGGGCAACGTCGGCAAGATCCTGAAGGCCAGCCAGGCGGAGCTCAAGTTCGTCGGCAACAAGAAGAGCGACGTCGTCGCGATGCCGAAGTTCCTGCGCATCATCACCGGTGACGCCAAGGCCTTCACCAACGGCCTCGCCAACGCCAACACCTCGTTCAGCTGCACCGGCTTCGAGGACCGGCAGGTGACGGACAAGTACGTGATCTGCCCCGAGGGCAGCCAGGTGGTGCGGACGTCCAACTTCCAGAGCTGCTGGGACGGACAGAACATCGACAGCGCCAACCACCGCGACCACGTGGCGTTCGTCCAGGCCGACGGCAGCTGCCCGAACGGCTTCCAGGCGATCCCGCAGCTGCAGGCCCGCCTGGTGTACGACGTGCCGGCCCCGACCATCGAGAACGGTCAGGTGAAGGCCCCGTACGCGGTGGACGGCTTCCCGGAGCAGTTGCACAAGCCGATCACCGACCACAACGACTTCATCAACGTCATGGACGAGAACCTGATGAACCAGGTGGTGCAGTGCATCAACAGCGGCGAGGACTGCGAGTGACGGACCGCTAGAAAAGTCGGCGGTGGGATCTCCCACCGCCGACTTTCGCATGTCCCCCGAAGCGACGCGGTCAGTTGTCGTCGTGACCGGAGTGCGCCGGCTCGTCGCTCTTGCCGCCGCCGGGGGCGTGACTCGCGTGGTTGAGCCCCACCTCCACGGTGCCGCCCAGCGTGCCGCGCAGCGTCTGCAGCACATCCTCGTGGCCGACGGCCACCCACTTGCGGCCGACCAGGTAGAAACCGCCGTAGTCCTTGGCCGTGTTGATCCACTCGCGCTGCCCCCGGTCCGTGGCGAAGGTGGCGAGGACGTACTTCTCCTTGCCCTTCTTGCACAGCGCCTGGCGGATGGTGTCCGCGTCGGTCTGCATGTTCGGCTTGCAGTCGGCCTCGGCCGCGATGTGCTCCAGGCTGCCGGTCACCGCCTCGGGAACGGCAGCCTCGTCCTTGTCGCCGGATCCGCCGCAGCCGGTCAGCGCCAGCATCGCCACCGCGCCGCTCAGCGCGAGCATCGGTCGGGTCACCCTCATCTGTTCCTCCGGTCCTTGTCCGGCACGGTCCCTGTCACGGCACGTTCCGGACGCATGCCGCACGGAGCCCCGGCACGAGGCTCTCGCCCTCGATACGGCTGCGGCGCCCGCCGTGCTCAAAATCCCGCTGCCCCGGTGTGCACGCGTGTGCGAGGGTGTCCGGGTGGATCAGGACTGGGAAGACCGTGTGGCCGCCCTCTGGGACCGTTTCGACGACTACGCCGAGACGGAGGAGGACGAGGCCCGCTTCCGCTCCGACGTCGACGCCCTCGTCGCCGAGCTGCCGGAGGGCAGTCCGCACGGCCCCTTCGAGCAGGCCTGCGCCTGGGACTCCACGGGCCGCTCCGACAAGGCGGTCCCTCTGTACCAGGAGGCGCTGGGGCTCGGCCTGGCCGACGTGAGCCCCTACAAGGCCCGCCGGACGAAGATCCAGCTGGCCAGCTCGCTGCGGAACGTCGGCCGGGCCGAGGAGGGCGTAGCCCTGCTGACGCCCGAGCTGGTCGCGCCGTCCGACGAGCTGGACGACGCCGTACGCGCCTTCCTCGCCCTGTGCCTGTCGAGCCTCGGCCGCGACCGGGAGGCCCTGGCGCTGACCCTGGGCGCCCTGGCCCCGCATCTGCCGCGCTACCAGCGGTCCATGGCGCACTACGCCCGACTGCTCGTGGAGCCCGGGGAGCACCCGGGGGCGTGACGCTCCGCAGCCAGGTGACCATCCAACGATTCGCTCGTTCTGCTGAACGTGCAGTCACAGGATGTCGCCCAGCGCCCCGCACCCCCCGCCCCCGCCGGCCCGGTCGTCGACGTCGAGCAGGCCGAGGCCGCGCTCGTCGAGCACTACCCGCGGCTCGTCCGGCTGGCCTATCTGGCGCTGCCGCCGGGGCTGGGCCGCAGCCGCCGCGTCCTGACCGCGCACGCCCTCACCCAGCGGGCACTCCCCCGCACCCGCACACCGGCCCCGGTGATCCCGGCCCAGTCCACCGGGCGGGACGGTGACCCGGGCTACGCCCTGATCCGTGTGCACGTACTGCGCACGGCACTGGAGGCGGGGGTCCCGCTGAAGGTGAAGGCGTGGCCCAAGAGGTCCCAGCTGCCGCCGCTGCTGCCGCACGTGTGGGGCCTGAAGCTGTTCCCGCGCTCCGGCGGCGCGGACGAACTCGCCCTGGACCAGCGGCTGTCCACCCTGTCGGGCCCGGCCCGGGCCGCGTACGCGCTGCGTGGTCTGGAGCGGCTCACCGACGACGGGGTCTGCGAGGTCCTCGCCGCCGCCGGCGTCGCCGACCCGGAGGGCGCGGTGCTGGAGGCCGACGGGATTCCCGCCCAGTACGGGCTGCTCGACTCCCCCGAGTTCGACCCCTGTTCGCTCCAGGCCCGGCCCACCGACCTGATGCGCCGCCGTCAGCATCTGCGGGCCGCGCTGGCCGGCGGCGCCGCGCTGCTGGTGTGCGGGGCGCTGCTCGGTCTGCCCGGTGAGGGCTGGGGCCCCGAGGGCGCCGCGGCACCCCCGTACGCCCGCAACCCGGCCGCGCAGGCCGCCCTGGACCCGGCGAAGCTGACCCGAGTCCCGTCCGGCGTGTGGCGCAACTCGGCGCGCACCGACTTCTCCGTGTGGCCGGCCCGCGGCGACCGCACCGGCGACAAGGCCCTGCTGCGGCGCGCCCTGGCCGTGTGGGCCCGCCCCGGCGAGACGGTCCAGGTGTCGGTGACGCCCGGCACCCTCTCCGGCGGCCCGGCCGGACCGCCCCAGCTCCTGTTCGCGGGGACGGTCGACGCGGCGCGCGTGGTGATCCTCTACGACGGTCTGCGCATCGCCCGCTACGCCGAGCCGAAGGAGAGCACCCAGGGCGCCGCCCTCGACTTCGCCCGGGTCGACGGGGCCGGCCGGGCCGAGGCGGGCGCGCTGGTCCTGGGCCGGTCCGACGGCAACGTCCGCTACCTGACGGCCCCTTGGGTGACGAAGGCGAGCGAGCGGGACCTGATGAAGCCGGGGCCCGGCGCGATGGACCTCACGCTCACCGACGGGGTGACCGCGCCGCTGGCCAGTCCGGCTCTGCGGTCCGGCCCCTGTACCTCGTGGAATGCGCTGCAAGTGACCGACGGCTCCCGGACCCGGCTGCTGACCGACCTCGGCGAGCTGGTCCCGGCGCGGCTCACCGTCGGACGGCCGGGCTCCCCCGGTGAGGTGTCCGGCGCCGCGGCGCTGCGCACCTGGCAGCCGTTCGCCTGCTCCCTGGGCACGGTGCGCTCGGCGGGGGTGCGGAGCGTCAACGCCTGGGCGTTCAACGAGCAGCCGCTGCCCGACGCGAGCGGTTCGGCGGCGTGGGTGTGCACCCGGGCCGAGACCTGGCGGGGCGGCGGGGCACGGGTGCTGGCACAGTTCCACACGCCGGGCGGGGCGTACGGGGCGGTGGCGGCGAAGGCCGAGAACGTCCCGGCGTGCGGGGTCCGTGACCCGCATGTGCTGGCCGGTGTGCTGTGGAAGTCGAAGGGCGGCGACTGGTACCTGCTGGCCGCCGGCGGCCACAAGACCGCCTCGATCCGGGCGACGGGCGCAGTGGAGGGGGAGGCGCGGAGCAGTCTGCTGACCGTGCCGGCCGAGCAGGGAGCGCAGGCTGAGCTCAAGGGGACCCTGAAGGACGGGCGTTCGCTCAGCGGGCTGCACTGACGGGCGCTTCCGGCGCCCACCCGGGGGCCTCGGGTGGAGCTCCGCGATCGATCCGGCCCGTTCGAGGCCGGAATCAATCGGTAAGGTGTTCGTATGACTATCGGGGTTCGCCGCAGAATGGGAGTCGAGGAGCGACGGCAGCAGTTGATCGGCGTCGCCCTCGAACTGTTCAGCCGCCGCTCGCCCGACGAGGTCTCCATCGACGAGATAGCGTCGGCCGCGGGCATTTCACGCCCGCTGGTCTATCACTACTTTCCCGGCAAACTCAGCCTGTACGAGGCGGCGTTGCAGCGGGCCTCGGACGATCTGGCGGCCCGTTTCGTGGAGCCGCACGAGGGTCCGCTGGGGGCGCGGCTGCTGCGGGTGATGCGCCGCTACTTCGACTTCGTGGACGAGCACGGGCCCGGTTTCTCCGCGCTGATGCGCGGCGGCCCGGCGGTCTCCGCAGGCGGGGCCTGTTCGATGAGCACCATCTCGACGACCAACGCGCTCGTCGACTCCGTGCGGCAGGCCGCGTATGTCCAGATCCTTTCGCACCTGGGTGTGACCGATCCGCCAGCGCGCCTCGAACTGGTCGTGCGGTCCTGGATCTCGCTCGCCGAGTCGACGGCGCTGATCTGGCTGGACGGCCGGCGCATCCCGCGCGAGGAGCTGGAGCCGCAGCTCGTCAATGACTTCGCCGCCCTCGCCGCCGTCAGTGCCGCCTACGACGAGGAGATGGCCGAGCTGCTGCGCGCCATCATGAAGGACGAGCCGGCCGACGGGCCGTTCGCGCACCTGGCCGGCCGGCTCATCGCACTGGCGAGCTGAGCGGTCTCAGCTCTCGAACTTCGCGTACGAGGGGTCCAGGTCACGAACCTCGGCGGAGGCGTGCAGCGCGAGCCCCTCGGGCTGCTTCAGATACGTCCGCAGCAAGTCCAGTGCGGCCTGGGTGAGCCGGGCCTTCGTCTCGTCGGTGCGTCCGGCGAGCAGCGCGATGTGGATGTGCACATGGGCGTGCCCCTCGGCTTCGGGGCCGACGACGATGTCCTCGGTCGGGCGGAACCGGCTCTTGCAGGCCGGTGGCTTGGCGGCCGCGATCTCGACCGTCGCCTCGTGCAGCGCTTGGGCGAATCCACGCCGGTCGAAGCCGTCCGCGAGGTCGGCGGAATAGTCGACGGTGATCTGCGGCATCAGTACTCCTGTTCTGGACCAGTGGACTCACCTTAGACAGGCCCCAACCGCAGGGCCAGCATCGCGATGTCGTCCTCGCGGTCGCGGCCGAAGCAGCCCAGCAGCACGTCGCACAGGGGGTCGAGGCCGGCCGGGGCGTCGGCGGCGGCCGTGCGGAGCTGGTCCATGGAGGTCGTGAGGGGGACGCCGCGGGTCTCGATGAGGCCGTCGGTGACCATGAGCAGGCGGTCGGTGCGGTGCAGACGGCACTCGGTCGCCGGGGGCCGCTCCAGCCCCAGCCCGAGCAGCGGACCGCAGACGTCGGCGTACCGGGCAACACCCCCGTCGCGCAGGATCAGGGGCGGGATGTGGCCGGCGTTGGCGATCCGGACCCGTCCGCTGCCGGGGTCGACCAGGGCCAGGCACACCGTGGCCGTGACATCGGGGTGGTACCGCTGGAGCATCCGGTCGAGGCGGGCGGCCAGTACGACCGGGTCGCTCTCGTCGACGCAGTAGGCGCGCAGGGCGTGACGGATCTCGACCATGACGGTGGCCGCGTCCAGCGAGTGCCCGACGACGTCTCCGACCGCGGTGAGCACCCCGTCGCGGGTGCGCAGGGCGGCGTAGAAGTCGCCGCCGATCTCGGTCTGCTCGGAGGCGGGCACGTAGCGGACGACGATGTCGACGCCCGGCAGGTGCGGCAGCTTGTGCGGCCGGGGCAGGAAGCTGTGCTGGAGGGTGAGGGCGACGTGCCGTTCCACCCGGTACATCAGCAGCGGTTCGGCGGCGAGCGCGGTGGCCTGGGCGAGGCGGGCGCGCAGCCCGTCGTCCGCGGGGTCGCTGATCACCGTTCGCCGCACGGGCGTGGCGAGGCACACCGTGGTCCCGCCGTTCTGGGCGCTCGCCACGGTCAGGCGGGCGTCCTCCTCGACGCCCGGCCGGAAGATCCCGGCCGGCCACAGCGGCGCGGGGACGACACTGGTGTGCACGCCGGAGCGGCCCTCCGCGAGCCGGGTGACCAGCCGTGCCGCCGCCTGGTGTGCGTCGCCGTCCGCCGTGGGGCGGCCCCGGGCGGTGGCGCGGTGGGACTCGCCGTCCGGGTCGATGACGTACACCACGGCGGGCGAGCCGGTGAGGGCCGCTGTGCCGTCGGCGGCGGCGGTGGCGAGTTCCCGCGGACAGCGGGCCGCCTGCACGGCGATGATGGCCTCGGCCAGCAGCGTCAGCCGGTGGACGACGGTCTCGGCGCCCGTGCCGCGGCGGGCTCCGCGTACGGCGGCCCGGACGACGGCCTGGATCTCCAGCGGCTCGGCCGGCACGGTCAGATACGCGTCGCCGCCGGCGTCGAGTCCCCGGCACCGGTCGCCGGGCGCGGTCGCCGCGGCGGAGAAGTGGACGACGGGCAGTGCGGCCATGGGCGGCCGGGCCCGGACCCGGCGGCACAGTTCGAAGCCGCTCATGTCGGGCAGGCCGACGTCGACGAGGGCCACGTCGGGCAGGGTGCCCTCGCGCAGCCGTGCGTCGAGTTCGACGAGCGCCTCACCGCCGCTGGCTACGGGCACCACCCGGTGGCCGGCCCGTTGCAGCACCGCGCCCATGGCGTACCGGCTGGCCGCGACGTCGTCGACGACCAGCACGGTGGTGCCGGGGCTGTGCTGCCTGCCGCTGGCGTTCATGTCGGCGGCCCCTCGGGGCGTGTGGGTGGGGCGGACCGTGGGTCACGGCCCGCCCCACCCAACGTAGTGCGCTATCCGGCGGTCCGGGTGAAGACGGCGACCGTGCGCCCCGGAACGGCGAACGTGCCCGATTCCGCCGCGTAGGAGGAGGACTTGACGGTAGAGTCCGCCCCCGCCGCCTGCACCGGGTGCAGCCGGTAGCCGGTCCCGGCGAGCGCGGCGACCCGCTGTTCCCGTCGCTGTGGCGTGGCGTTGAAGACGACGACGAGGTCACCGAGCCGCATGGTGATCACGCCGGGTGTCTCGTCCTTGCCGGACAGCGGGAAGGAGAGCCGGGACTGCACCTGCTCGGCGGTGCCGAGGGAGAAGTCCTTCTCGGTGCTCCGGATCCGCAACAGGTCGCGGTACGCCGCCGAGGTGCCCTCGATCTGCTCGCAGCCCACCTCGACCGTGTTCAGCAGAGGCTTGGCGTACGGCCACTTGTCGGCGTTGTCGGCCGCCATGGGCAGCCCGCGGCCGAAGCCGTTGCCGTCCTCGCACCTCCAGTGGACGGCGTTGAACCAGTCGCCGCTGTCGTAGGAGTTGCGGTCCAGGGACTTGGAGCGCAGCAGGTCGGTGCCCGCCTGGGAGAGGGCCGGCCCCTGCGAGAGGGTGGCCGTCGCCATGGCGAGGACCTGCATCCGGGCCCGGTCGGCCGCGCTCGTCGAAGCGGGCAGTTTGAAGGCGAGCGCGTCGAACAGGGACTCGTTGTCGTGGGCGTCGGCGTAGGCGAGGGCGTCACCGGGGGCGTCGGCGTAGCCGGCGGGGGCGCCGTTGTAGTCGACCTCGGAGCCCGTGACCTCCCGGCCCGCGGTGTCGGTGAAGCGGTACCCGGCGAGGTTGCCGGAGAGCCCGACCTTGATGAGGTCCTGGTAGTGCCGCAAGCGGGCCTTCTGCTCGGCGGGAGTGCCGTTGTTCTTCGAGGAGTTGGGTGCGGTGTACAGACCGGACGCGAAGCCCTGGACGCCGGGGTCCTCGTCGAAGGGGCCGCCGCCGCGCACCGCGTCACGGGCACGGTCGGAGAAGGTGGCGATGCCCGTCCCGGCCATGTTCTTCTGCGTGGCCTGCGTGAACCGGGCGTCGTCGGCCACCTCGCCGAAGTTCCAGCCCTCGCCGTACAGGATGATCTTCTTGCCGTCGACGCCGTCCTCGGCGAGGGTGAGCGCGTCGAGGGCCTTCCTGACGGCCAGGATGTTGGCCTTCGGGTGGTGGCCCATGAGGTCGAAGCGGAAGCCGTCGACCTTGTACTCCTTGGCCCAGGTGACGATCGAGTCGACGACCAGCTTGCCCATCATGGTGTTCTCGGTGGCGGTGTTGGCGCAGCAGGTGCTGTTCGCGACCGAGCCGTCGGCGAGGAGCCGCTGGTAGTAGCCGGGGACGATCCGGTCGAGGACGCTCGTCTTCTCCTGGCCACTGGCGGCGGTGTGGTTGTAGACGACGTCCATGACGACCCGCAGCCCGTCGTCGTTGAGTGCCTTCACCATCTTGCGGAACTCGACCGTGCGGACCGTGCCGTCCGGGTCGGTGGCGTAGGAGCCCTCGGGGACCGTGTAGTGGTACGGGTCGTAGCCCCAGTTGTAGGCGTCCTTCGCGGCGATCTTCCCGACGCACTCCTGCTGTCGGTCGGAGTCGGCCGGGTAGGAGGCGAGGTCGCAGTCGGTCGTCGCCTGGTCGGCCTTCCTCTCCGGGATGGTGGCGATGTCGAAGGCGGGCAGCAGGTGGACGTACGACGTGCCCGCCTTCGCCAGCTCGCGCAGGTGCCGGGAGCCGTCACTGGCCTTGTCGGCGAAGGCGAGGTAGGTGCCCGGGTGCTTCGCCGTCCGGTCCTCGACGGAGAAGTCGCGGATGTGCAGCTCCTGGATCTGGGCGTCCCGCAGCGGCACGGCCTTCGGCTTGGTGTACGCCGACCAGCCGGAGGGCTTGAGCGCCGTGTCGTCCAGGTCGACGACGAGGCTGCGCTTGGAGTCGGCGGTGAGGGCGAGGGAGTAGGGGTCGGTGACCTTGTTGGTGACGACCTCGCGGACGCTGGGCGCCCACACCGTGACGACGTACCGGTAGGGCTTGCCCTTCCAGGACTTCGGGCCGGTGACGGACCAGACGCCGGTGCCGGCGTCGCGCCGCATCGGGACGGTGGAGTCACCGATCTCCAGGGACACCCGCTGCGCGGTGGGCGCCCACACGGACAGCGTGGGGCGGTTCTTGGGGAACGTCGGTCCCAGGTCGGCCTTCGTCGCGTCGTAGAGGTCGTCGAGGACACCGGCGATCTGGACGCCGGTCGCCGCGAGGACGGCTCCGTTGGCGGCGTGCTGGGCGGCGACGACCTGGCCGCGCAGGGCCTCGCGGACCCGGTCGCGGTCGCGCGGGTCGACGCTCCAGGCGTCGTACGCCTTCAGATGCGGGAACTTCGCCTTCTGCGCGTCGGTCAGCTCGCTCTTCGTCAGGCGCAGCCACTTGGCGTCACCGGTCAGGGCGCCGTCCTTGACCGCGAGGGAGCCGTCGCGGGAGTACAGCAGCTGGGTGGAGGCGGCGGCGTCGGAGCCGTTCCAGGCGAGGGTGTGCCGGTCGATCCAGACGGCCTTGGAGGTGGTCAGGTCGAGGGCGGCGGCGCTTCCCGCGGGCTGCGGGAGCAGGTGCTTCTCCTGGCCGCTCACCAGCCACACCTCGTGGCCGTTCGCCTTGAGGTCGAGCGACCGGTCGGTGGGCAGGTCCTTCTCGTCCCCCTTGTGCAGGATGTAGCTGAGGCTGGTGGCTCCGTCGGTGAGCGGTACCTCGAAGACTGCGCCATAGGAATCAGTCTTGACCGGCTTGAGGGGGTTCGACCAGTCAGTGGGGTCGGCCGCGCCGGTCCAGACGTGCAGGCCCCAGCCGTCGTAGTTCCCTCCCCCAGAGCCGAAAGCCTGGGAGGTACCCCCAGCCCGGTGGTAGTGCAGGACGGCCTTGCTCGTGTCGGGCGCCGGATACTCGGGGCGCTCGGTGGTGACGGTGTCCTTGCCCTGCTCGATCCAGACCTCGCCGGTCCTGGTGACGTCGATCGTGCGGTCGGTGGAGACGTCCTTGGTGCCGTCCTTGTCGATGACGAGGAAGCCGACGCTGGAGGCGCCGGGCTTGAGCTTGACCCAGGCGAAGGCGCCGTAGGCGTCCCGGCCGGTGAAGGGGCGGCTCTTGGGCCATTCGGTGGCCTCGCCCTCGGCGAGGTCGCCCCAGGCGTACAGGCCCCAGTCGGCGTAGTCGCCGTCGGCGCGCTTGTAGTGGACGATCGCGTAGTCGCGCATGGACGCGGTGGGCGGCTCCGCGGCGGGCGGGGTGCCGGTGGTGGAGGCGGCCAGGGCGCTCGCTTTGCGGCCGGCCGAGTCGACGACGACGGCCTTGTAGCGCAGGGCGGTGCCGGGCGGCACGTCCTTGCCGATGGTGTGGGTGACCTTGTAGGGGGCGTGGTCGGCGGAGCCGAGGACCCGCCACGTGCCGTGGCCGGTCTGCGCGGCGAAGACGACCCGGTTGAGCTGCCCGCCGTCGACGTCCGCGGTGACCTCGACCGTGCCGGTGGCGCCGGCCGCCGGGGCCTTCAGGGTGAGGGTCGGCTCGGTGGCGGGCGGGGCGAGCCGGCCGGCCGCCTTCAGCACGATCGCCGAGCCGGCCGGGACGGTGACGGTGAGCTTCTTGCCGCCGTCGCTCTTCGGGGCGGCGTCGGTGCCGTGGATGCTCTTGAAGGTCATGCCGGCCGAACCGGTCGGGAAGGTCGCGGTCTTCTTCTCGCCGGCGTTGTTGAAGGCGACGACATACTCGGTGCCGGTCCTGGCGTCGGTGCGGGAGAAGGCGTAGACGCCCGGGCCGTCGGCCGCGTACCGCTGTTGCTGGACACCGTCGGTGAGGGCCGGGTGGGCCTTGCGGAGTGCCGCGAGGGCGCTGATCCGGCGGTAGAGCGGTGCGCTCGTGTCGTAGGCGTCCTCGGCGTGGGTGCGGTCGGTGCCGATCCGGTCGTCGTCGAGGTAGTCGGCGGTGCGCGAGGCGAACATGCTCTGCCGGGCGTCCTTGTCGCCGCCCGAGCCGGTGAAGCCCTGCTCGTCGCCGTAGTAGACGACGGGGTTGCCGCGGCTGAGGAACATCAGCTCGTTGGCGAGCTGGTCCTTCTTGAGCAGTTCGGCGTCGGTGGCCTTCGGGTTGTCCTGGTTCAGGAAGAACCCGATCCGGCCCATGTCGTGGTTGCCGAGGAAGGTGACCTGCTCGTACGCGTTGGCCTTGCCGGTCGTGTACTTGTAGTCGTCACCGAAGACACCGGCGAGCTTCTGGGCGCTGCCGCCCTGTGAGGCGTACTGGCGGGCCGCCTCCTGGAAGGGGAAGTCGAGGGTGGCGTCGAGCCGGCCCTGGGTGACGTACGGGGAGGTGACGTTCGTGTCGGCCGAGTAGACCTCACCGAACATGAAGAAGTCGTCCCGGCCCCGCTTGGCGGCGTAGGCGTCGAGGGCGGTGGCCCACTGTGTCCAGAACTCCATGTTGACGTGCTTCACGGTGTCGATCCGGAAGCCGTCGATGTCGAAGTCCCGCACCCAGCGCTGGTAGATCTTCTCCATGCCGCGGACGACCTCGGGCCGCTCGGTCCACAGGTCGTCGAGTCCGGAGAAGTCGCCGTGGGCGGAGCTCTCACCGGCGAAGGTGGAGTCGCCGCGGTTGTGGTACATCGTCGGGTCGTTGAGCCACGACGGCACCTTGTTCTTCTCGGTGACCACCGGGGTGCGCGGGAAGGAGTCCCGGTCGACCGCGGGGAAGCCGCGCCGGCCGTCCGCGTAGTCGGCGTCGTCGAAGGGCACGCCGTCCTTCGTCAGGTACGGGAACGCGCCCTTGGAGAGGTAGTCGTACGACTTCTCCTTGTAGCCGACGACGTCGGCCGTGTGGTTGGTGATGACGTCGAAGAAGACCTTCATGCCCTTGGCGTGGGCCTTGTCGATGAGGGTCTCGAGGTCCTTGCTGGTGCCGAAGTGCGGGTCGACCTGGGTGAAGTCGGTGATCCAGTACCCGTGGTAGCCCGCCGACGCGTTCGCCCCGGTGCCCTGTACGGGCTGGTTCTTGAAGATCGGGGCCATCCAGAGGGCGGTGGTGCCCAGGCCCTTGATGTAGTCGAGCCTCTTGGTCAGGCCCTTGAGGTCGCCGCCCTGGTAGAAGCCCTTGTCGGTGGGGTCGTAGCCGGTCGACAGGCGCGAACCGGTCAGGCCGCCCTTGTCGTTGCGCGGGTCACCGTCGGCGAAACGGTCCGGCAGGACGAAGTAGAACTGCTCACGGGTGGCGTCGTGCCGGGCGGGCTCGGCGGCCAGCCGGGCGTCGGACGGAGGCGCCGGCGGGGTGGCCGCCCCGGCGGCGAGCGGCTGGACGAGTGCCGCGGTCAGCGCGGTCGCCATGACCGCGGCGACCCGTCCGGCACGGGCGGTTCGGCGCCTTGAGGGCGCACGCCATCTCGGTATCACTGACGTGGACTCCTTGCGTTGCGGCTCTCTCGGGTCCGACCCCGCGCGACCGTATCGCCGCCGAAACCCTTACAGCAAGAGTTCTGAAACCATTGGAAAGAACTTTCAGCCACCGGAGTTGGTCCGGCACGGCGGCCCCAGCCGTCACAGGACGTGCCGCGGGGGCCGCTCGCACCGGGAAGGGGTGTTCTTCCGCGTCAGCAGGCGGACTTGCCCACGTGGATCGCCAAGGCCGTGCGCGCGCCCAGGGTCGCCGTGAACCGGCCGCCGGAATCCACCGTCACCAGCGTGTTGTTCTGCACGTCGCAGTACGTCCCCGCCGGCAGCGAGGTCCGGTAGGTGCGGGTCAGGGAGCCGGACTCGTGGTTGACGGCCACGAAGCCCTTGCCGCCCCGGCCGAAGGCGATGGCGTCGCCGCCGTTGTCCCACCAGTCGGTGACCGCCTGGCCCCGGGTGGCGTTGCGGAAGCCGACCATGGACTTGATCTCCGGCCAGTTGTGCTGGCACTTCCAGCCGTCCCGCCAGCAGGCGTTCACCTGGCCGCCGTTCGGCGGACCGGCGTCGTGGTCGGTGAACTCGTAGCCGGAGTTGATGTCCGGGGCGCCGTAGGGCCAGGCCAGCATGAAGACGTTGGCCAGGGTGTAGGTGGCGTTGTCCTTGTAGCTGAGGGTGGAGCCGTTGCGCTCGGTGTCGTGGTTGTCGACGAAGACGCCGGAGACGCCGCTGTTCATGTAGCCCCAGCCCTCGCCGTAGTTCTTCAGGTAGGCGAGGTTCTCGTGGAGGAAGACCCGCTTGAGGTCGTAGGCGTAGCGAAACTCCTGGACGTCGCCGTTGCCGGTGTACTCGGTGGGCTGGACGGCCTCGCCGGCGCCGTGGATGACCTCTTGCTTCCAGTACACCGACGGATTGTTCAGCCGGGACTTGATGTCGGCGAGGTCGGCCGCGTCCATGTGCTTGGCCGCGTCGACGCGGAAGCCGTCGACGCCGAGGGAGAGCAGGTCGTTCATGTACCCGGCGATCGCGCCGCGGACGTAGCCCTCACCCGTGTCGAGGTCGGAGAGACCGACCAGCTCGCAGTGCTGGACGTTCCAGCGGTCCTGATAGTTGCCGATCCGGCTCGTGCAGTCGTCGAAGTCGGGCGCGGAGTACAGGCCGGGGTAGGTGTACTTGCCGTACGACGAGCCGCCGGTGCCGGTGCCGCTGCCCGCCGCCATGTGATTGACGACGGCGTCCACGACGACCTTCACCCCGGCCGCGTGACACGTGTCCACCATGTTCCGGAAGGCCGTGCGGTCGCCGAGCCGGCCGGCGATCTTGTAGCTGACCGGCTGGTACGAGGTCCACCACTGCGGTCCCTGTATGTGCTCGGCAGGTGGGGAGACCTGCACGTAGCCGTATCCGGCGGGGCCGAGGGCGGTGGTGCACTCGCGGGCGACCGAGGCGAAGTTCCACTCGAAGAGGACGGCGGTGACGTCCTTGGTGCCAGGCGGAGAGGCCTGCGCACCAGTCGGGTTCATGACAACCGACGCCGCGGTGAGCGCGGCGACGGCGAGGTATCTGCGTGCCATGTGGGGCTTCCTTCTTCGTTGAAGGTTCTTGCTGCAAGGTTCACAAAACCTTGCGGTGACGCAGATAGTAAGGGCCCGCCGCCCGAAAGGGCAGCGGGCCGTACGGAATTCAAAGGAAAATCAGGCGCGGTCCCCCGCGGTCGCGGTGGTCCACCACACCGTGGTGTCGGCCGGCACCTTGGCCTCGTCGTCGACCTCGACGATCTCCCCGCTGGCCAGCAGCACCCGGCCGTACGCCGGCATCGCCACCGACTCGCCGGTGGTGTTCGCGACGCACACGAACTCCCCGCGCCGGAAGGCCAGCACGCCCTCGGGCGCCCGCAGCCACTCCACGGACGTGCCGGCCCCGAGGCCGGCCTGCTCACGGCGCACCGCGAGCGCGGCGCGGTACAGCTCCAGGGTCGAACCGGGCTCGCCGGTCTGCGCCTCGACGCTCAGCTCGCCCCAGCCCTCCGGCTGCGGCAGCCAGCTGCCCCCGGCGCCGAAGCCGTACGACGAACCCGTCCGGGTCCACGGGATCGGCACCCGGCAGCCGTCGCGGAAACCGTCCTGACCCGCGCCCCGGAAGTACGCCGGGTCCTGGCGCACCTCGTCCGGCAGGTCGACGACGTCGGGCAGGCCGAGCTCCTCGCCCTGGTAGATGTAGGCCGAGCCGGGCAGCGCCAGCATCAGCAGGCTCGCCGCCCGGGCCCTGCGCAGTCCCAGTTCGCGGTCGCCGGCCAGGCGGATCTGGGTGCCGAGGCCGGGCGGGTTGGCGAAGCGGGTGGCGTGCCGGGTGACGTCGTGGTTGGAGAGCACCCAGGTGGCGGGGGCGCCGACCGGGCGCATGGCCTCCAGGGTCCGGTCGATGACCTCGCGCATCTCCGCCGCGTCCCAGTGGGTGCTCAGGTACTGGAAGTTGAAGGCCTGGTGCAGCTCGTCCGGGCGGACGTAGTTCGCGGTGCGCTCGATGGTGGGAGTCCACGCCTCCGCCACGAAGATCCGCCCACCCGTCTCCCGCCACCACCCTTCTGACGAAGGCCCTTCGGGCCCCTTCCTTTCCGCGTACTCGTCGAGGATCAGCCGCCACTGCCGGTAGATCTCGTGCACACCGTCCTGGTCGAAGAACGGCATGACATCGTTGCCCAGCAGTTTCAGCTGATCGTGGGATCCAAGGTCGGGCAGCCCTTCCGCCTTCACCAGGCCGTGGGCGACGTCGATCCGGAAGCCGTCGACGCCCATGTCGAGCCAGAACCGCAGGATGGAGCGGAACTCGTCGCCGACGGCCGGGTGGTTCCAGTTGAAGTCGGGCTGCTCCGGGGCGAAGAGGTGCAGATACCACTCGCCGGGCGTGCCGTCGGGCTCGGTGACCCGGGTCCAGGCCGGGCCACCGAAGATCGACTCCCAGTCGTTGGGCGGCAGTTCGCCGTCCTTCCCCTTGCCGGGGCGGAAGTGGTAGCGCTCCCGCAGGGGGGAGCCGGGGCCCTCGGCGACGGCCCGCTTGAACCATTCGTGCTGGTCGGAGGAGTGGTTGGGGACCAGGTCGACGATGATCCTGAGGCTCAGCCGGTGGGCGTCGCGGATCAGTGCGTCGGCGTCCAGGAGGTTGCCGAACATGGGGTCGACAGCGCGGTAGTCGGCGACGTCGTAGCCGGCGTCGGCCTGCGGTGAGGCGTAGAAGGGGCTGAGCCACACGGCGTCCACGCCGAGGTCGCGCAGGTACGGCAGACGGGTGCGGACACCCTCCAGATCGCCCATGCCGTCGCCGTTGCTGTCGGCGAAGCTGCGCGGGTACACCTGGTAGATCACCGCGTCCCGCCACCAGTCGCGGCGCTTGGCGACGGCCAGTGCGGACATGGGGGTGGGGGCAGGTGCGGCTGAGTGCTGGCTCATGTCGTCCTTGATGCGTAACAGGAGGTCGGTCATGGAAGGCGTGGGTGGGGTGACGAGGCGGCCGCGGCACAGCGGGGTCGGATGGGCGCCGCGGCCGCCTCGGGCTTGTGACGTGCGGTTCGGGCGTACCCCGAGGGGCGCGCCGTCACCCCTTCGTGCCACCCGCGGTGAGCCCGGTCACCAGGTTCTTCTGCACGAGGTAGAAGAACAGGGCGGCCGGTATCGCGATCAGCACGGCCGTGGCGGCCATCAGGTTGCGCTGTGCGTCGTGCTCGCTGACGAACGTCTGCAGACCGACGGCGAACGTGTACTTGTCGTCGCTCAGCATGAACGTCGAGGCGAACGCGACCTCACCGAAGGCCGTGAGGAAGCTGTAGAACGCCGCGACCGCGAGGCCGGGCTTGGCGAGCGGCAGGATGAGCCGCGCGAACGTGCCGAAGGGGGTCAGCCCGTCGACGCGCCCGGCCTCGTCGATCTCGAACGGGATGGTGTCGAAATAGCCCTTCATCAGCCAGGCGCAGTACGGCACGGTCGTCGTGCAGTAGACCAGGATGAGACCAAGGTAGCTGTCGATGAGCTGCAGATCCGAGAGGATCTGGTACATCGGCACGATCAGTACCGCGATCGGGAACATCTGGGTGACCAGCAGCACCCACATCAGCTTGCGGTAGCCGGGGAACCGCATGCGGGAGACCGCGTAGCCGGTGGACGCGGCGACGATGACGCCGATGAGCGTGGCGCCCAGCACCACGACCAGCGTGCTCTTCAGCCAGTCGAAGAAGCTGGTGTCCTGAAGGACGAACGCGTAGTTGTCGAGCGTCATCTTGCCCCAGATGCGCCCGGGGTGGAGGTAGTCGTCCTTGTCCGGGCCGAGGGACAGGAAGACCAGCCAGGCGACCGGGAAGAGCGCGGTCAGGCTCGCGAGGATCAGCACGGCGTGCGAGGCGAGCGAGGCCCTGCGGCTGCGTTCGCCGCGGTGGCGGACCTTGCCGGGGGTGGGCGCGGGACGCCGCTCGCCGGCCGGGGCGGAGGTCTCGACGGTGGTCGTACTCATGGGGAACTCCTGCCTCAGATCGCGAGCTGCTGGTCGTTGCGGTTCAGCCAGCGGCGGTAGAAGGAGGTGAAGACGATCAGGATGGACAGCAGCAGGATTCCGTAGGCGGCGGACTGCGCGTAGTCGCGCGGTTGCTGCCCGAAGCCCAGCTGGTAGGCCCAGGTGACGAGGATCTGGGCATCCGGCGCGGTGTTGCCGAACAGCAGGAAGATGATGGCGAACTGGTTGAAGGTCCAGATCACGCCGAGGAGTACGACGGTGGTGCTGACGGACCTCAGTCCGGGCAGGGTCACGTACCGGAAGCGCTGCCAGGCGTTGGCGCCGTCCATCTCGGAGGCCTCGTACAGGCTCCCGTCGATCGACTGCAGGCCGCCGAGCAGCGAGACCATCATGAACGGCACGCCGCACCAGGTGTTGACCATGATCGCGGCGAACCGCTGCCAGAAGGTGTCCTCCAGCCACATCGGAGTGGGCAGGCCCAGGCCTCCCAGGGCGGTGTTGATGACGCCGCCGTCCGCGAGCATGAACCGCCAGCCGAAGACGGTGACGAAGGTCGGCACCGCCCAGGGAAGCACCAGCAGCATCCGGTAGAGCGTGCGGCCGCGCAGCTTCTGGTTGAGCAGCAGGGCGAGGCCGAGACCGAGGCCGTAGTGCAGGGCGACGCAGGCCGCCGTCCAGAAGACCGTCCACAGGAAGTGCGACCAGAAGCGGTCGTACGCCGTCGGGCCCCACAGGATGTCGGCGTAGTTGTCCAGGCCGATGAACTTGTAGGTGGCGTCGATCTCGTTGACGCCGATCGTGCGGGCGGTGTTCAGGCTGGTGGCGTCGGTGAGGGTGAGGTACAGGCCGTACCCCAGCGGGTACAGCACGAGGACGCCGAGGACGATCGCCACCGGGGCGATCATCGCGTAGGCGTACCAGTGCTTGTGGAAGCCGTTCTTCAGCCGCTGGGCCGGTCCGGGTCGCGGTTCCCGCTCACCGTGCCGCTTGCCGGTCGCTCGGTCGATGGCGACTGTCATGGTTCGACACCTTCTGGAGGTTCAAGGAGGTCAGGGGGGCGTCTGATGGATTTCCGCGGGCGCCGCGGAGATCCGTCGGGCGCCCCCTGGGGGCTGCCGGGCTGCAGGCGCGGGCCGGTGGCCGCCGGGTCCCCCCATGACAGGGGGACCCGGCGGCCAGGCGGCTGTCACTTGGAGAAGTCGGGCACCAGCTTGGCGATGGCGGTCTCGGCGTTGCCGAGGCCCTTGTCCAGGGACTCCTTGCCACCGGCGATCTTGATGAGCTCGTCGTCGAGCGGCCCCCACAGGGAGCTGTACTCGGGCAGCGCCGGGCGCGGCTGGGCGCTGGCCAGCACGCCCTGGTAGCCGGCGATACCGGGGTCGGCCTTGACCTTGTCGGTGTAGGCGTCCTCGCGCGTGGGGAGCGTGGAGTTCTTCAGCGCGATGGTCTCCTGGGCCTTCGCCGAGGTCATGAAGTTGACGAACTTCATCGAGGCCTTCTGGTGGGCGGCGTCGGAACCGGCGTAGACGGAGAGGTTGTGGCCGCCGGTCGGGGCGCCCGCCTTGCCGGTGGAGCCGGCCGGGACGGTGGCGATGCCGAGGTTGTTCTTGTCCTTGAAGGCCGAGCCCTTGTAGAAGTTGGTGATCTCCCACGGGCCCTGGACGATCGAGGCGACCTTGCCGCTGACGAACGCCTCCTGGATGTGGGCGTAGGCGTCGGCGGTGGTGTCGGCCCTGTGCAGGCCCTTGCCGGAGAAGAGGCTCTTCCAGGTGCCGTACGCCTTCTTCGCCTCGGGCGAGGTGACGGTGATCTTCTTGGCGTCGACGTCGACGGTGTCGGTGCCCTCGCCGTAGAGGAAGGACTGGGCGTAGTAGGCCTGGGTGGAGCCCCAGTAGCCGTCGACGCCGGTCTTGTCCTTGATGGTGGCGGCGGCCTTCTTCAGGTCGTCCCAGGTCTTGGGGGCTTCCTTGATGCCGGCCTTCTCGAAGAGTTCCTTGTTGTAGACGAGGGCCAGGGTGTCCGTGGTGAAGGGGACGCCGTAGGTCTTGCCCTCGTACGTGGCCTGCTCGATCAGGCTGGGCTGGAACGCGGCCTGGTCCTTCAGGGCCTCGGTGCCGTCCAGCGGGGCGAAGAAGCCCTTCTTGGCGAAGGCGGGGGTCCAGCCGACCTCGGAGCGCAGCACGTCGGGGGCGCCCTTGGAACCGGCGGCGGTGTCGAACTTGTTCTGCGCCTGGTCGAAGGGGACGTTGACGTACTTGACCTTGATGCCCTTGTTGGCGGCCTCGAACTCCTTGACCAGGGCCTGGTAGGTCGGCGCCTCGTTGGTCGCGTTGGAGGTGTCCCACCAGGTGATGGTGACCGGACCGTCGGCCTCGTCGCCGCTGTCGCTTCCGCCGCAGGCCGTCGCCGCCAGGGCGAGGGACGCCACCAGAGCGGTGGCCGCTATGCCACGCCGCATGAGTTCTCCTTGAGGGTGAAGCCCGTTCGTGCTGCCGACTGCGCCGTTGGCCGCCGGGCGTCGGTGAGATTAGCCGCGCTGCAACGCGTTGCGAAAGACCTTGCAGCAAAAAGGTGCAAGAGGTGTGGATGGTTATCCCGCCGTGACCTCCCCTCGACCGCCCTGAAGCCCGGACTCACGGCTGTTCGGCGGGGAGTCGGACAGCTGTGCAAGACTCTGCAAGCACTTGCCATCCGTTTCCGCCGGGGGAATCATCCGTTGCGGATCGGACGCCGACCACGACTTCGAGGGATCGCGATGACCCAGCAACCCGCAGCGGGCCGTGCGACGGCGCGCCCCCGGCGTCCCGTCGGTGTGCAAGGAGATTCCCGGCCGCTACAGTCCAGTGCTGTGACCACACGGCTTGCCGACATCGCTGTGCAGGCGGGGGTGAGCGAGGCGACCGTCAGCCGCGTCCTCAACGGCAAGCCGGGCGTCGCCGCCACCACCCGCCAGTCCGTGCTGGCCGCTCTCGACGTGCTGGGCTACGAACGCCCGGTCCGCCTGCGCCAGCGCAGCGAGGGACTGGTCGGGCTGATCACCCCGGAGCTGGAGAACCCGATCTTCCCGGCCCTGGCCCAGGTCATCGGCCAGGCGCTGACGCGGCAGGGCTACACGCCGGTGCTGGCCACCCAGACCCCGGGCGGCTCGACCGAGGACGAGCTCACCGAGATGCTCGTGGACCGCGGGGTCGCGGGCATCATCTACGTCTCCGGACTGCACGCGGACACCACCGCCGACATGCAGCGCTACGACCGGCTGCGGGCCCAGGGCGTGCCCTACGTGCTGGTCGACGGTTTCTCGCCGAAGGTGCAGGCGCCGTTCATCTCCCCCGATGACCGTGCGGCGATGAGCCTCGCGGTCACGCACCTGGTGTCCCTGGGGCACACCCGGATCGGCCTGGCCCTCGGGCCCAAGCGGTTCGTACCGGTGCAGCGCAAGATCGAGGGGTTCGTGCGCTGCGTGCAGGACCAGTTGGGCCTGGGCGCCGAGACCGTCGAGACGGAACTGGTCCAGCACTCGCTGTACACGCTGGAGGGTGGCCAGGCGGCGGCCACGGCGTTGATCGGGCGCGACTGCACGGCCGTGGTGTGCGCCAGCGACATGATGGCGCTGGGCGCGATCCGGGCGGCCCGGCAGCTCGGTCTGGACGTGCCGAAGGACATCTCCGTGGTCGGCTTCGACGACTCCCCACTGATCGCCTTCACCGACCCGCCCCTCACCACCATCCGCAAGCCGGTCCCGGCCATGGGTCAGGCGGCCGTGCGCACCCTGCTGGAGGAGATCGGCGGGACTCCGGCGCCGCACAGCGAGTTCGTGTTCATGCCGGAACTGGTGGTGCGCGGTTCGACCGCTTCGGCGCCCGGGGAACGCGGTCGTTCCTGAGGCCTGTGGCCTGATGCCGCCGTAGGACATGCGGCCCGGGCGGAGCCGCGGGATGATCGGTGGGTAAGTCCTTTTCTGGCAGACTTTACGCCTATGGGTGAAACGACCGTAACGAAGCCGGAGGGCCTGGAAGCGGCCCTCCCGGACCCCGTTGCGGCCGATACGGGGCGTGGTCCGCTGCGCCGGCTGCGCACCCCCCGCCGGCCCCGGTTCTGGTTCGAGATCCTGCTGATCGCGGTGAGTTACTGGACGTACTCGCTCGTCCGCAACGCCGTGCCCGAGCAGAGAACCGAGGCGCTGCGCAACGCCGACTGGATCTGGCAGGTCGAGCACCATCTGGGCATCGCCGTCGAGGAGTCGGTCAACCACGCCGTGAACTCCGTGCATTGGCTCATCGTCGGGATGAACTACTACTACGCGACGCTCCACTTCATCGTCACCCTGGGTGTCCTGGTGTGGCTGTACCGTCGCCATCCCGGCCGCTACGCGGCGACCCGTCTGGCCCTGTTCGCGACCACGGCCGTCGCCCTGGTCGGTTACTACCTGTATCCGCTGGCGCCCCCGCGGCTGATGAACGGCGGCGACTTCATCGACACGGTCCTGGTCCACCAGACCTGGGGTTCGATGGCGTCCGGCGACCTGAAGCACATGTCCAACCAGTACGCCGCGATGCCGTCGATGCACATCGGCTGGTCCCTGTGGTGCGGGCTGACGATCTTCGCCCTGGCGAGCGTCCCCTGGGTGCGGGTGCTGGGCCTGCTGTACCCGGCGCTGACGCTGGTGGTCATCGTGGCCACGGCCAACCACTTCTGGCTGGACGCGGTCGGCGGCCTGCTGTGCCTGGCCTTCGGGTTCGCGGTGGCGACACTCTGGTACGGACGTCAGCCGTATGCGCTGCCGAAGGTGGTGCCCACGCGCAGGCCGGGCGGGACCCGGCCGGCGGCCGAGCTGTCGGACGCTCCCTAATGTGCTGCGCCTGAAGTTCCCAGGCGGTTCCGGCTGAGCCACGGACGCTCGACGCGCCTGGTTTGGCGGCGGGAATCCGACCGCAGAGGCGAGAGAGAGTTGCGGACGGATTCAGGCGCGGCACACTAGCGTTCGGCGACGCCGTAGAACAGTTCCTCCACGACGCCGCGCGCCCGGCGGGCCGTCCGGCGGTAGGCGTCGAGCATGTCGCCCGCGTGGCCGGGGCCGTACCCGAGGTACCGGCCCACGGCGGCCAGTTCCCTCGGCTCCGTCGGGAAGGTGTCGCCGGCCCGGCCGCGCACCAACATCACCGCGTTGCGGACGCGCGTGGCGAGGACCCAGGCCTCGTCGAGGATCGCCGCGTCCTCGTCCGTCATGAGCCCGGCCCCGCGGGCGGCGGCCAGGGCCTCCCGGGTGCGCGTGGTGCGCAGGCCCGGCTCCGCCGAGCCGTGCCGCAACTGCATGAGCTGCACCGTCCACTCCACGTCGGACAGGCCGCCCGGGCCGAGCTTGGCGTGCAGCTTGGGGTCGGCGCCGCGCGGCAGCCGCTCGGACTCCATGCGGGCCTTCAGCCGCCGGATCTCGCGTACCGCCTCCTCGGCCAGCCCGTCCGCCGGATAGCGCAGCGGGTCGATCAGCTCGATGAAGCGGCGCCCCAGCTCCTCGTCGCCGGCGACCGGCTCGGCCCGTAGCAGCGCGTGCGACTCCCACGTCAGGGCCCACCGGCGGTAGTACGCCTCGTACGACTTGAGGGTGCGGACCATCGGGCCCGACTTGCCCTCCGGGCGCAGGTCGGCGTCGATCAGCAGGGGCGGGTCGGCGCTGGGGATCTGGAGCAGCCTGCGCATCTCGGAGACGACCTTGTTGGCCGCCTGGGACGCCTCCCGCTCGTCGACGCCGTCGCACGGCTCGTGCACGAACAGCACGTCCGCGTCCGAGCCGTAGCCCAGCTCATGCCCGCCGAACCGGCCCATGCCGATGATGGCGAAGCGGGTGGGCAGGCCGTCCTTCCAGCCGTCGCGCACGACAGCGCGGAACGTGCCGGCCAGGGTCGCGGCGGTCAGGTCCGACACCGCGCCGCCGACCCGGTCCACCAGGGCGCCCTGATCGGCCTCGGCGGGCTGCTCCTCGGTGCCGTAGGAGCCGACGATGTCGGCCGCGGCCGTACGGAACAGCTCGCGGCGGCGCACACCCCGGGCCGCGGTGACCGCCTGGGCGCCGCCGTCGGCGCGTCGCACCGCGGCGAGTATCTCCTGCTCCAGGTGGGCGCGCGGCCGGGGTTCCAGGCCGCCGCCGTCCCCGTCGCCGAGCAGGGCGACCGCCTCCGGGGCGCGCATCAGCAGGTCGGGCGCGAGACGGCCGGCGGACAGCACGCGGGCGAGGTTCTGCGCGGCGGCGCCCTCGTCGCGGAGCAGCCGCAGGTACCAGGGCGTCTTGCCGAGGGCGTCGGAGACCTTGCGGAAGTTGAGCAGGCCCGCGTCCGGGTCGGCCGAGTCGGCGAACCAGCCGAGCAGCACCGGCAGCAGGGTGCGCTGGATGGCGGCCTTGCGGGTGACGCCCGAGGCCAGGGCCTCCAGGTGGCGCAGGGCGGAGGCCGGGTCGGCGTAGCCGAGGGCGACCATGCGTTCCCGGGCCGCCTCGGTGCTCAGCCGGGCCTCGCCGGTGGCGAGTTGGGCGACCGCGTCGAGCAGCGGCCGGTAGAAGAGCTTCTCGTGCAGCCGGCGTACGACGGTCGCGTGCCGCCGCCACTCGCGGTGCAGATCGGCGACCGGGTCCTTGCGCAGTCCGAGGGAGCGTCCGATGCGGCGCAGCTCGGCCTCGTCCTCCGGGACGAGGTGGGTGCGGCGCAGCCGGAACAGCTGGATGCGGTGCTCCATGGAACGCAGGAAGCGGTAGGCCTCGTCGAGCTGGGCCGCGTCGGACCGGCCGACGTAGCCGCCGGCGGCGAGGGCCTCAAGGGCATCCAGGGTCGTACCGCTGCGCAGAGAGGTGTCGGCCCGGCCGTGCACCAGCTGGAGCAGCTGCACGGCGAACTCGACGTCCCTGAGGCCGCCGGGGCCCAGTTTCAGCTGGCGGTCCACCTCGGCGACGGGGATGTTCTCCACGACCCGGCGGCGCATCTTCTGTACGTCGGACACGAAGTTCTCGCGCTCGGCGGCCTTCCACACCAAGGGCTGGACGGCGGCGACGTACTGCGCGCCGAGGTCGAGGTCGCCGGCCACCGGGCGGGCCTTGAGGAGCGCCTGGAACTCCCAGGTCTTGGCCCAGCGCTGGTAGTAGGCGAGGTGACTGGCGAGGGTCCGGACGAGGGGGCCGTTGCGGCCCTCGGGCCGGAGGTTGGCGTCGACCGGCCAGATGGAGCCCTCGACGGTGGTCTCGGAGCAGATCCGCATCATGTGCGAGGCGAGCCGGGTGGCGGCGCGGACGGCCTTGGTCTCGTCGGTGCCCTCGGTGGCCTCCCCGACGAAGATGACGTCCACGTCCGAGACGTAGTTCAGCTCGTGGCCCCCGCACTTGCCCATCGCGATGACCGCGAGCCGGCACAGGGCGGCGTCCTCGGGCGCGGCCGCCTCGGCGATACCGAGGGCGGCGCGCAGGGTGGCGGTGGCGAGGTCGGCGAGCTCGGCCGCGGACTCGGCGACGCCGGTCGTGCCGCAGACGTCCCGGGCGGCGATGGACAGCAGACAGCGCCGGTAGGCGACGCGCAGGGAGACCGGGTCGGCGGCCTCGGCGAGACCGGCCTCGAACTCCTCCACCCCGGGGTGCAGGTCGTAGGCCTCGTACATGACGAGCGCCTGCCAGTCGTCCGGGTGCCGGGTGAGGTGGTCGGCGAGGGCGGTGGAGGCGCCGAGCACACCGAGGAGGCGGTCGCGCAGGGGCTTGGCCGCGATCAGGGTGTCGAGCAGTTCCCGGCGGGCGCCGGGGCTCTGCTGGGCCTCCAGCAGCCGGACGAGGCCGAGCAGCGCGAGATCGGGGTCGGCGGTGGCGCCCAGCGCCTCCAGCAGCACCGGGTCGTCGCGCAGGGCCACGAGCTCGGGGCTGTCCAGGAGCCGCTCGGCGGCGGAGGCATCGGTGAAGCCATGCCGCAGCAGTCGTGTGAAGGTACTGCTCCTGCGCCCCGGCGCCGCCGTCATCCGGGCCTCCCTCGCACTGTTCCTCGGACGTCCATCGGATCAAGGTCGTACGGCTTTGAGCCTAACCGCACGGGCCTGGGGAAGCGCCGGTGAGTTCGGTGGGCGGACGGGGTGCGCGCGGCGTCCGGGGCGGGGCGCGGCTACGGGGACCGGGCGCGGCGAGGGAGGAACGGTACGGCGGTTTCCGGCCACAGGGGGTATGCGAGGGCCATTTCCCGTACGGCGCAGGCCGTGCGGCCGTCCACTCGGTGGCGGCGCGCATCGTTTTCGGCTTCGGTGAGGGGAGCCGTTCAGCCGGCTTCGACCGGACGGGGCGGCTTCTCATGAGGCCGGACGAAGGAGTCACGCCATGGACATCACCCTCGAAGTCATCCCGCTGCCCGTGACCGACATCGATCGCGCCCGGGACTTCTACCGGGACAAGGTCGGCTTCCACGTGGACATCGACCAGGAGGTCATGCCCGGGATGCGGATCGTGCAGCTGACCCCTCCGGGCTCCGGCTGCTCGATCGCCCTGGGCGAGTCGATCTGGCAGATGACCCCCGGCCCCACCCCGGCCCCGGGCTCCTACCAGGGGCTGCAACTGTGCGTGGCCGACATCAAGGCGGCCCACGCGGAGCTGGTCGCGCGCGGCCTCGACGTCTCGGAACCCGTCCAGTACTCCCCGGACGACGGCGCCACGTTCATGCACTTCCAGGACCCGGACGGCAACGGGTGGGCGGTGCAGGAGTACCGGCGCAGGGCCACGGAGCCGCTGCACCAACTGCTCGCGGATCTGAAGCGGCGGCAGGCCTGAGGAGCCCGGAGAAGCCGGTCAGGAATCGAGAAGCACGGGTGCCGGAGCGCGGTTAGCGTCGTTGTCATGACTTCCCTCGCATCCGTCACCCTCGAGGTGGCCGACCCCGCCGCCGCCGGCCGCTTCTACTCGACCGCGTTCGGCCTGGACGACCGGCTGCGCCTGCGGGCGTCGGAGGCACCGACCTCCGGCTTCCGCGGGTTCACGCTGTCGCTGGTGGTCGCCCAGCCCGCCGATGTGGACGCCCTCGTCGAGGCGGCCGTGCGGGCCGGCGCGACGACGCTGAAGCCCGCCGCCAAGTCGCTGTGGGGCTACGGGGGCGTCGTGCAGGCCCCCGACGGGACGATCTGGCAGATCGCGTCGTCGTCGAAGAAGAACACCGGCCCGGCGACCCGGCAGGTCGACGAGGTCGTCCTGCTGCTCGGCGTGGAGGACGTGAAGGCCAGCAAGCGGTTCTACGTGGAGCACGGTCTGGCCGTGGCGAAGAGCTTCGGCGGCAAGTACGTCGAGTTCGCCACCGGCACGGGCCCGGTCAAGCTGGCCCTGTACAAGCGCCGCGGCCTCGCCAAGGTCGCCGGTGTCTCCCCCGACGGCACGGGCTCGCACCGCCTCACCATCGGCGCCGACGCGGAACCGTTCACCGACCCGGACGGCTTCGCCTGGACGACGGCGTCGCACAACGCGTCGGTGTGAGCGCGCCGGGGACGTCCGCAGGCCCCGGCGAAGGGGACCTGCGCGGGCCGGGCCCGTGCAGCGGAACAGGGTACGGCCGGGGCTCGTCCAACGGAACCGGGCGCGTTGGGGCTCGCCCAGCGGAACCGGGCGCAGCCGGGGCTCGTCCAGCGGAGGGGGCCGACGGTTCGTGACCCGCCGGCCCCACTCACCGGACAGCGCTCACCCCGCTCCGGCGGGCGCTACAGCGCCGGAAGGTTCTTCCGCAGCTCGAACGCCGTGACCTCGCTGCGGTACTCCTCCCACTCGGACTTCTTGTTGCGCAGGAAGTGACGTCAGACCGGAGCGACCTCGCGCGATCGACGTCGACACAGCGCTGACCTGTGCTCGGGCGGTCGTCATTGGTCGTTGTTGGTCGCTGCGGGCCGCCCTTCGACGGCCCAGAGACGGCCCGGCGACACTGCAAGCCCTGACCTCTTCATCACGACCCGATCAGCCTCGTCGCTGTTCTTCCTTCGGCGACGTGACCTGGCCGTGGGCGATCAAGGGGGCGCCTTCAGGCAGGATGAATCTTCGACGCCAACGAATTCCAATCCGCGACGGATTGCCGCACTAGGGCAAGGTAGGGTCGATCCTTTTTGATCATATCTATAAGCGCGGTCCCTGCGGGCAGGCCAGCAGCCACCAGCAGGCGCAAGGCGATGATAGATCTTGTGATCTGAACAATGCCAACAAGGGCTTCAAAGTCGTACTCCACGCCATGAGTTGTCCTATATCCGTGACTCAAGGCATTTCGGACTGTTGAGCTGACGATAGCCCATTTCTCGACGTCTCCCTGTAGGTACCAGTCGCAAAAGTCGCTTCCTAGGGCGCCCGCCAGCTCCTCTAGCCTATTCTTCAGTGAGTATTCCGTGAACTTAACCGCTGAGCGTACTCTCTCGCGGTCTTTCCGACTGAGCCCCTCAGCACCCTTCGGCAGGGCGGCCCAGACTTTCTCAGCGAAAGGGAAGTCCTCAGGTTCCCCATGTAGGGATCGATGAAGGGTCTCTGCCGCATTGACGCACTCCACCACCTGTTCTTGCAGTGGACCTCTGCTGTCGCTTGGTTCAGCAGCATAGACAGGGACGATGTTCCGACGGACCAAGCTGATCCAACTACTTATAAGCGACTGCACGTCCACTTGATCAGGAGTAAAAATGACCTGACCGTACGGCCTGACGTCCTCCCTCTTTCGCATCCCAGGGTCAACCTCGATGGGGAAGGTGGGATCGTAGGTCTCACCGATAGGCTGCAACTTCAAGTTAAAGCACTCGGCGCGCTCGTGGGTCACGATCGAGATGAGAGTACGCAGCGGCATCATCAACTCATCTTCCAGCACGGGCAATGTGAACCCGGAATCCCGCTCGACTAGAACAGTGGTCCATTTACTGATGGTATGCGAATATGCGTCTGATGACTCCATCCCGCTGACGCCAATTTTGACGACCCATCCATCTTCACATTCGGCAATCGCGTGCACTTCGGAAAGGGAATTTCGGTCATCTTCAGGGCCCGGGTAGGTATTTGGCCACCATTTATTCAAGCCGCTAATTTCGAACATCGCCGCTCCATAGCTGGCGCTTTCCGGTAGCACGTCGCCCAAAATCAGGCTGTACCCTTCCCAAAGTTGGGAATATTGGTCATCGGCGCGATCGCGGTCATCTAGGGGGACATCGAAACGCCGAGATGGCCCTTTGGAGCGCCTGAGATAAGCGTGGCGAAGTGTGTATCTCCTCCCAAGGCAGGCGCCGTAAATTGTTGCAGGAGGCACCAGAGAGAGCCCATCCGACTGCGTGTTATCGGCCGGCAGCCTACCTACGAGGTTCAATTGCCACAATTCGCCAGTGTATGCAAGGGTACCAGCGACCCGCTTATCTGGGTTCCCGTCAACCCACCAAACTCCGCTAATTGCTTCCATACTTTGTGTCCTCACCATTGACCCCTTGCGCCCAACTTTCACGGCCGCTCGTGGTGAAGGGACCCGGACACTGTGTCCGGGTCCCTTCACCACACAGCACTCACCCTTGATCTGGCCCGGTGCGAGCAAGGCCGACTACCTGCCCTGTCACTTGATCTGTACCGTGAGTTGGGCTTCTACAACCGCAGGAGGCAGCACGTAATGCGTGGTCTTGGAGATCACCTCAGCATCGGCGAACGCATCGCGTTCTACCGGAAGCGTCGCGGCTACACGCAAGAGGTGCTCGCCGGCCTGGTCGGGCGCAGCACCGACTGGTTGGCAAAGATCGAGACGGGGCGCCGGAAACCTCCCCGCATTGACATGCTCGCGGAGCTCTCGCGCATCCTGCGTGTGCCCCTCGGGGATTTGCTCGGTCAGACCGTGCTCATGGAGGACGAAAAGCAGCAGGACGACGTTCCGGCCGTGCGCGACGCGCTCATGAGCCCGCGCCGACTGTCTCGTCTGCTCTTCGGCCCCGAAGCTGAGGTGCAACTCCCCACGCCGGCGCCTGTTGCCATGCGTGTCGAGCAGGCCTGGAATGACTACCAGGGTGGGCGACTCGGCAGCGTCATCGCCGCCCTTCCTGCGCTCCTGCGCACTGCCCAAGAGCTGGAGGAGCGAGCCGCACGGCGCGGCGCGGACCGAAGCGACTGCTGGGCAGTGTCGGCCCGCACTCACCATCTCGCAGCAACGACCCTCGCGAAGATCGGCGAATCGGACCTCTCATGGCTCGCTGCCGAGCGTGCGATGCGCGCCGCTGACGAGTCTGACGACCCGCTCGTGTTGGCGTCCGCCGCACGGTCCGGCACGCACGCCCTGCTGGCCAACGGCCGGTACGACGACGCGTTGGAGCTGGGCAACACCGCCGCAGTATGGCTCTCGTCTCAGGTGACCGACAACGACCCTGCGGCACTGAGTCTGCTGGGGATGATCCACCTGCGGGCCGCTGTCGCGGCGGCCCGTCACCAAGACCGGCCCACCGCAACCGGCCTGTTGGACCGAGCCGAGGACCTCGCGGATGACCTCGGCTCGGATGAGAACTACTGGCAAACCGGGTTCGGACCCACAAACGTCCTGCTTCACCGTCTGTCAGTTGAGCTGGACCTCGACAACGTCTCGTACGTGGTGGAGCACGGCCAGATCAACGTCGACCACATGCCGCAGGAACGCAGCGTCTCGCACCGAATCGACTATGCGCGCGCTCTGTCACTCGCCGGACAAGGTGACGCGGCGTTCACGGAGCTCCGAACGGCCGAGCGCACCTCACCGCAGCTCGTACGCAACAATCCCAGGGTGCGCGAGACGCTGCGTGACCTGATCAAACAGTCTCCGGTCACGGGCGGCTCGCGTTCGTCCGAGGTGTTCGTGATGGCTCAGAGGTGCAGGGCGGTGCAGTGAGTTCAGGCATGCGGGGAGTGCTCGGGGTCGTCGGATCTGCGGCCGGAGGCGTCGAGTCGCTGCGTACCGGTCTCGTAGAGCCCGCGATGGATCGCGGATGGCAGGTGGCCGTCACGCTCACCCCGACGGCAGGTCAGTGGCTACGGCTCAGCGGCGAAGTCGGGCGGCTGGAGAAGCTCACCGGGCTGCCCGTCCGCGATGAGCCGCGGTTGCCCGGCCAGGCCCGACCGCACCCGCCGGTTGACTGCTACGTCGTCGCCCCCGCGTCAGCCAACATGGTTGCCAAGCTCGCGACCGGCCTGATGGACAACCAGGCACTGACGCAGGTGGGTGAGGCCATTGGCACCCTCGGATTGCCCGTCGTCGTCTTCCCTCGGGTGAACGCGGCGCACGCTCGCCATCCGGCTTGGCAGCACCACATCGACACTCTCCGGGCGGGGGGCGTGCATGTCGTCTACGGCCCGGATGTGTGGCCGCTGTATGAGCCTCGGGAAGCGCCGACCGGTCGCCCACTCCCCTGGTCGGCAGTGCTGGACACAGTGGATGCGGCTACCCGATGACGATTCGTCAACACGCCTGACCTGCAAGGAAAGAGGACCCGGACAGTCTGTCCGGGTCCTCAGGCGTTCCGGGCCACATCCTCATTGGCATGCCAGGGATCAATGAGCAAAGCGGCGAGCTGGAAGGCCTGACTCCCGCCGAACTCGCTTTGATCAAAGCGAGTCTGAGTGAGGCGCGCGCCAGCGTCGAACGACTGCTGAGGCGCGCGGACGAACTCACGGCGACGGTGGAGTCCCGCTACCCACAATCCGCTCAAGACGATCAAGTCGCTCGCCAAGTAGTCGCAGGGCGTCATGAATCGTGTTGAGCTCCGCCGCCAAGGCAGTGAATGCCGGGCTACTGCCCGGCTCGGTGCCGAGGGGCACGGAAGGATCGCGGACGAACGTGCCGCGGCCCTGCTGGGTGAGAACCAGCCCCTCGTCACGGAGCTGACCGAACGCGCTCTGAACAGTCATGAGCTGCACGCCAAGTTCCTTGGCGAGCTTGCGAGCGGCTGGGAGCTGATCGCCCGGCTCGTACTCGCGGTCGGGGCCCGCGATCTTCTCGCGGAACTGCGCCGCGATCTCCCTGGCCGTGGGCGTCTGTTTGGGCGCTTCGGGGCTCTGGTCCATGGCATCGAGAGTAACCGGACCTAGGTCAATCTCTGATTCTTCGGCGACTCTCTTGACAGCCAGATTGACCTAGGTCAATCTGAAGTCATCGCCGGAACGGGCGACCCGCAAGGGCTGCACCTCCGTGCCGGTGCACGACAACTCCACAGCGTGATCCGTCACAGACGTGACGGCCGTGACCATTCCGGCCGAGGTGAGCGGAGACCAGTCGGTCATCTCCCGTCAGGGACACGTGCCGACTCAAAAGAACGGATCTGCCCAAGGGCACGGACGCCGCGCGAAGAGACCGAGATGCGATTCCTCGGAGGAGCGGGACTGAGGCTCAGATCCATATCGCGCAGTACGGGCCGTCACCTCCCGCAAAAGGTGTCCGGCGCGGCTCAGGTCCGCGCATCTCTGACCTCCGCCACGACACGGCGGCCGGTTGCCTCCGCTGCTCGTCTCGTACGAGCAGCGCTGAGGGGAGCCGCGAGGGCTTCACCAGCCGAGAGGACTGTTCATGGACCGCCTGAAGACTCAGGCCGCGAAGAACCGTGAGGCGGCGAAGGTGCTGCGGCGCCGGGGCAAGGACACCGCCGCGAAGGAGATGGAGGCCCGGGCCGACGAGTTGGAGTCCGGTCGGGTCACCGACTGCACCGACGCCGTCACTGGCCTCATCTCCTGGGCCTTTCGCCGCTGACCTCAGACCTGCTTCACCCATAAACGGCGCGCGGCTCCCGGGGTGCCTCCCGGGAGCCGCTGTCGGGCCGTTCACCTGTGAGAGGACACACGACCCAATGAGCCACATCGTTACTGTTCAGGACGCTGTTACCGCGTTCGCCGACTGGATTGAGCCGACGGACGCCGAGCTGGACGCGATCGAGCAGGAGATCCCCGTCATCCTGGCGGACGTTGACCTGCTGGACGCGCAGATCATCACCCTGGACCGCATCCCGACCGAGCTGGACCACCAGCGCCTTCGCCGGGCCCGCCGCCGGGCCCTGGCGGCCCGCGTGGCCCTGGCCAACCGCACCGCCAGCGCTGCCCTGCCCGGGGGTGCGGCATGAGCGCCACCACACGGAGCCTGACCGCCGCGCACGCTGAGGTGAAGGCGGAGATCACGCGGACCGACACCAAGACCGGTCTCCTGCTGGCGTTCGTCGGCGCCGTGCTGGCCGGTGCCTGGACGGTCGCCCGGGACCTGCCGCTGAACCTGCCCTCCTACCTCGTGGGCGGGACCGGCATCGCGCTGCTGGTCGCGGCGGCCGGGCTGCTGCTGCGCTCCACCCGGCCGAACCTTCGCGGCCGGCACGGTTTCCCGCTGTGGGCCACGCTCACCGCCGAGGAGATCACCGACGCCGTCGCGACCGACCTGGCCGCCGACATCGCCGGCCTGTCCCGACTCGCGGTCGCCAAGTTCACGGTCCTGCGCCGCGCGGTCGACCTCACCCTCGCCGGTGGGGCGCTGCTCATCCTCGCCGCCCTGCTCACCGTGGGGGGTGCCCGGTGAACCCCACCAAGCTGACCCACGTTCAGATCGGGGTGCTGACGGCCGCGTTCGTGCCGATGCTCGCCACGGGCGTGTTCGGCGGGATCGGCACGTACAGCAACATCGGCCACGCCTACGGCAAGGGCACCGCACTGGGAGCGCTCGCCGCCGGTGAGGGCGCCACGGCCGTGCTCGCCCTGGTCCTGTTGGGGCTGACCATGCTGGGGCAGTCCTCCCCGCGCATCGTGCGGGTCGGGCTGTGGGCGCTGCCGGCCGCCGCCGCCGTCATGGGCGCCATGGCCGCCCCCGATCCGGGCCGCACCGTCATCTACGCCCTGACCCCGATGGGCATGTCCGTCTCGGCTGAGGGCATGGCGTTCCTCGCCCGGCGGATCGTCGTCCACACCGACGGCCGCGACGCGGAGAACGAGCGCCGCACCGCCGACCTGGTCCAGGCGCTCGCCTACCACCGCGCCCGCGCCACCCAGCACCCGAGCAGTCGAGTCAGGACGTGGTCGGAGCGTAAGTCGTGGCGGCTGGCCCGCAAGGTCGGCGTCGGCGACACGGCGCTCGGATCGAGGCTGCTCGATGTGCAGCGGGATCGGGTGACCGCCGGTGCGGATGCCGCGCTCGCCTCGATGTTCGGCGGCGCCACCACCACGCCCGCCCTGGATCCCGCGCACTCCGCGAATGTGGAGGAATCCTCCGAGGCCGCCATGAAACGGTCTACGGCTGAGCTGCGGGAATCGACTCCGGATCCGGTGGTGACGCTGACCCGGCTGAGTGTGCCGGATCCGGTCGCGGTCGACCTGGGCAAGTCGATTCCTCCGCTCAAGCCGGTGCCCGCGATCCCCGCCCCGATCGAGCCTGTGGCCGCCAAGCCGGTGCGGGCGGTAGCGGCGGAATCAATCCCGCCGCGTCGTCGGGCGACCGGTCGACTCCCCGAGGTGGCCCGATCACCCCGACCCAAGCGCACCCCGGATGAGTTGCTCGCCGAAGCCCGTGAGGCGACGGCCGATTGGCCGGACGCGAAGGTGACTGCCGAGGGCATCCGCCGCGCGCTCCACACCTCACCGGCCAACGCCCGCATGCTGCGCGACACGCTCCTCGCCGAACGCGCCAGCGGCGGTGACGCTGAGGCGGCGGCCTGATGTCCGCCGCGTTCGGCAAGTGCTTCGACCCCGCCGGCGCCCGCTACGGCGTCCCGACCTACCCGTGGCGCTACGCCCCCAACGGGTTGGCCACGCGGCGGCAGTTACGGGCCCTGGGCTTACGGCCCGGGGGTCAGCCGATAGCGGCGCAGGTCATGCGGGCGTCCCGCAGGTCCGGCGCCGCCCGCGTCGCCTACCTCTACCGCGTCGACCTGGCCAAGCCGGTGCGGCCGATGACGTCGCGGAAGTGGGGGGCTCTGGCGCTGGCGATGCTCGCCCGCCGCACCTGCCCCGGCTGCCGACGGGACGCGGGCTACGTCATTCCCACGTCGCTCGGCATGTGCGTGACCTGCGCCTTCCCTGACGAGTGTGCCGCCTGAGCTGCGGTCATTTCCTGAGACGGAGATCTGTCGTGAAGACATCCGTGAGCACGCACAAGCTGCCCGGCTACGGCTCCACCCTGCGCACCGCGAAGCGGTTGACCGAGCAGGCCGTCAAACTCGTGAACCGCTCCGTGCCCGGCCGCATGCCGGACGTGGAAGTCATCCTGACCAACGAGCGCGGCATGGCCGAACTGATCGTCGCCGCTGACATCGCCCTGGCCGGCGCCGCCGACCGCCGCGCCCTCAAGCGCGCCGCGCAAGGCGCCAAGCGGACCGCCCGCGAGGTGCAGGCAACGGCCATCCCGCGTCCGGACGGCTCGACGCTGATCCTGATCGACGCCAACAAGCACCCCACGCCAGCGGACTTCGCCGTGACGCTCGTGCACGAGCTGGTGCACGCCATGCAGTTCAGCCGCAAGGGCGTGCTGGAACGGATCGTGCGCAACACCCGCGACGGGCTCGGCATCGAGCGCCAGTCCCGCCGCCAGGCCCGCGAACACGAGCGGCTGGTGGAGCTGGACGAGAACGAGGCACACAGCCGCGAGTACCTCGCCGAACAGCTCGTTCCCGGCGCCCGCGCCGCCTGACACACCCCTGCACTGCTGCCCGGGGGTGGCCCCTTGTCTGCCAGGACCAGGCCACCCCCGACGCCTCCCTCAACTCCCGCCCCTGCTCGGGGCAGTCAGGAGAACCCTCAGCATGTCCGACAACGTCGTACGCCTCCACAAGACCCCCGAACCCCCCGCTCAGGACGCCTCCGTGACCACCCTCACCGTGGTGCCCGACCAGCCTGCCCCGGCCCCGGTGCCGCTGTGGGTGCGCTCCGGGCGGGCCGTCAAGCGCATCGCCACCGACGAGCGCACCACGGCCACCGTCCGCGCGGTGGCCCGCCACGGGATGTACACGTTCAACGGCGGCCGGATCGTGGCCCGCCGCACCTGGGACGGCCGCACCGGCTCCCGCTACGAACGCATGATTCGCGCCGCCGAAGCCGCCGGCAACCACGAGCTGGCCGAGGAGTGGGAGGAGCGCTTGCAGCGCTTCCGCGACGCCCGGCACCGCCGCCGCATGGACCTGCTCACCTCGCCCGTCGACGTGGCCAAGGGCGCCGCCATCGGCACCGGGATGAGCATCGGCACCCTGGTCGCCCTCGGCATCGTGATGGCCCTCAACACCAAGGACGTCACCGACGTCATCACGCCGCTGACTGCAGTGATCGAATTCATCGGCCTGCTCATCACCATCGTTCAGGTCGTCTGGCCCTACACCGTCACCCTCGGCCCGCTGTTCGCCCTGCTCGCCCTGTGGTCGGTCGGCCACAAGCAGCAGGCCGCCCCGAACTGGGCACTGCCCGACAACGTCCGCAACGGTGAGGGGGAGCCGATCACACCGTCCATCGTGGTCAAGGCCCTGCGCGACCTCGGCGTACCCGCCCTGCGCAACGCCATCAAGGAGATGGGCGACGCCGGCGCATCCATGCTCGGACCCATCCGCATCGCCGGATGCGGCGTGGAAGTCGACGTGACCCTGCCCTCTGGGGTGTCCACCGTGGAGGTGCAGAACAAGCGCCGGAAGCTTGCCGAGAACCTGACCCGGCATGAGCACGAGGTGTTCATCACCATCCCTCAAGCGGCCCGCACGGTGCGGTTGTGGATCGCCGATTCCGGGGCGCTGGACGAGCCGATCGGCCCGTCGCCGCTGGTCGTCGACGAGTCGCTGACCGCCGACTACGCCAAGGGCCGCGCCCCCTGGGGCCAGGACCTGCGCGGGGATGCAGCCCTGCTGAGCCTCTATCAGCGGATGCTGCTGGTCACGGGCCTGTCCAACCAGGGCAAGACGGCCGCGCTGCGAGCGCTCGCGCTGTGGCTCGCCTTCGACCGCACGGCCGAGTTCCGCATCGCCGACCTCAAGGGCGTGGGCGACTGGGCCATGTTCGACGGGCTCGCCACGGTGCTGATCCAGGGGCCGACCGATGAGCACGTGATCGAGGCGACCGAAATGGTCGAGGACGGGGTGGAGGAGATGAACCGCCGCCTCCAGGCCCCGCCCGGCACCGCCTTCCCGCCACTGGTCCTGGTGGTGGATGAGGCGCAGGTGGCGTTCATGTGCCCCGCCAAGGACGACCAGAAGCGCCCCTACGGCGGGTCCAGGAACGAGTCCCGGTACTTCATGGCCTGCCGGAAGGTCCACAACCAGGGCCGGGCGGTCAACGTGCTGCTGTGGCAGGGCACGCAGGACCCCACCGACCAGAACCTTCCCAAGCTGGTCCGCGAGGGCGCCCACACCCGCGCCTCCCTCGCCCTGGGCACCGAGTCGCAGGCCCGCATGGCGCTGGGGGACAAGGCCGTCGACGGTGGCGCCGCCCCGCACCTGCTGCGCCAAGGCCTGGACAAGGGAACCCTGGTCGTCGCCTCCGATGGCATCGACATCCCGGCCGGGCAGGCGTCCATCACGGTGCGCACGCACTACATCAGCACCGACGACGCAACCGAGATCGCCGAGCGGGCCCAGGCCCTGCGCGACGGGGTCACCACCCTGCACGTCATCGAGCGGGGCGAGGAGCGAGACCCCCTCGCCGACATCGCCTCTGTCCTCGGCAACGCCTCCCGCGTCCTGACCGCCGACGTCCTCAAGCGGCTGTCCGCGCTCAGCGAGGACGCCTACGGCCGGTGGACACCCGGCGACCTCAAGCGCGTGCTGGAGGACGTCGGCGCCGAGCCGTACAAGTCCGAGGGCCGCATGGTCGTCGGCCGCGACCGCGTCGCCCGCGCCCTCACCAACCGCGACACGGAAGGTTCCGCTTCCGCCGACGGATGACAGGGAGCCGAGCTCCAACGGGCCGGGGAGGCAGGGAGAACTCCCTAACCGCCTCCCTGACTCGCCTCCCCCTACCTGAGCTGCGCAAATGATCGCCCAGGGAGGCAGGGAGGCGCGCAGGTCAGACCCCCGAAACACCCCTCCACAACGCCCCCGGCAGGGGGTGTCCCCGCCTCCCTGAGCAAGTACCGGAAGGGATTCCGCATGTACCCCGACCACACCCACCAGCCGCCCGATGAACGGGCCATAGAGGTGCACCAGCCGACCCCACTCCCGCCCGCCGTCACCTTCCCGGCACCGGTCGTGCCGGTGCAGCCGGGCAGTGTTCCGGCGGTGGCGAGCATCGTCCTGCCCGACGGCCGCGTCGTCACCGGCTACGCCATCAACCCCGTCCACCCCGAGCCGGTCGCCGCCAAGCCGGCCGTCTCCCGCGCCGCGGTGAACGTCGCCCTCGGAGGCGTCGGGTTCCTCGCGGTGTGCGGCGGGCTGATCCTGCTCACCTCGTTCATCGCCGCGCTCACCGCATTCATCACGCAACTGATCATTCTGGCCGCCGTCATCTTCGGCGGATGGATCGCCGTGCAGATCTTCAGCGCGAGCGGCCACCAGGACGGCACCACCGTGAACATCCGCAAGGCCACGTTCAAGCGCAACCACTTCCACGGCTGAACCGGCCCGACCACGAAACGAGAGCTGAACACATGACCGAGACCATCGAGACCATCCGCTACACCGCCGACGTGGTGTGCATCCGGGGCGGTGCCGTCCTGCTGATCGAGCGGGGATGGCCGCCGCACAAGGGACGCCTTGCCCTCCCGGGCGGACACGTCGACCCCGGCGAGACCTCCCGCGCCGCCGCCGCGCGCGAACTGCTGGAAGAGACCGGCGTCCACGTCGACCCGTGGGACCTGACCCTCATCGGCATCTACGACGCCCCCGACCGGGACCCGCGCGGCCGGTACGTCACCGCCGCCTACCTGGTGACCGTCCCCGACAACACCACCGCGCAGGCCGGAGACGACGCCGCCGCAGTCCGCTGGATCCCGCTCGAAAACGCCCGAGGCCTCGCGTTCGACCACACCGACATCGTCACCACCGCGCGTTATCGGCAGAACAGCCCCTTCTAGCTACGCCAAGGGCGGCCCCCTCGTCTCGCCAAAGTCGCGGGGCCGCCCTTGTCCACCTGCCAACCACTTGACCTGTGGAGGTCTCCCAGCATGACGCAACCGACCCTGATCCGGCGAGGGCGCGGCAGCATGAGCGCGCTGACCGGCCCCCAGCGGACCGCGCTGACGCTGGCCGCTGTCGGTATGCCGGTGCTGCCCCTGCGCGCGGGCAAGGCGCCGTTCGGCAACTGCCGCACCTGCGCGGGCAACGCGTGCGGCGGCCGGCCGAACATGAAGAGCGCGGGCCCCTGCCGCTGCCCCGGCGTCTGCCACGCGTGGGCCGCCGCCACCACCGACCCGGCCGTCCTCACCTCCCCGGCCTGGACGGCCGCTTGGCAGCGGGCCGTCTGCGTGGCCTACCACCCCGGCGCCGCCGGGCTGGCCGTGGTGGACTTGGACGACGCGAGCGCCATCGCATGGGCCCGCGCCACCCTGCCCGCCACGCGGACCGTGTCGACGACGCGCGGTGAGCACTGGATCTACCGGGGCGCCATGACGTCGCACAACGCGGTCCGCCCCGGCGTCGACATCAAGTCGACCATGGCGTACGCCCGCTATCTCGGGCCCGGCGTAGGCACCATGACCGACCTGCCCGACGCCGTCCGTACACTGGTCGTGAAGGAACCGCCCGCCGTCCGCCCGGCGCCCCGTTCCGACTCCCTGCCCGCACGGGCCGGCGGCGGGCAGTGCCCGCACCGCACACCCGTCTTCCTGGAACGCGGCATCGCCATGGCGGAGCAGCGCATCACCGCTGCCCGAAGTGCGATCCACGCGACCGTGTACGGGACGTTCCTGGCCGTGCTGTCCACGCACGGCCGGTGCGGCTGCCTCACCGACACCCACGTCGCCCGCCTGTTCACCGCCGCGCAGGCCAAGGGCGAGACCCTGCGCCACTGCACGGACGCGTGGACCAACGCGCGCACCACGTTGGGGCTGTGACCATGTCCGACGACGACAAGAACCCCGCCCGCGAAGTCATCACCGACTATGCGCAATCCCACTTCCGGTACTTCCGCACCGCCGACGGCACCGTATACGCGCAGCGCAACGGCCACCCCGTGGCCCGCCCGATCCGCTCCCAAGGCACCACGGGAAGTCACAGGCAGGAACTCATGGTCGGTCTCTTCCGCGACGGACGCGGCGTCTTCAACGGAACCGCCATGAAAGAGGCGCTGGACTTGATCGAGGCACTCGCGCTGACCGAGGACGTGCAGCCCGTGCACATCCGCGTGGCCCCCGGGTTCGACGGGGCGACGTGGCTGGACCTGGGCCGCGACGACGGGCAGTCCGTACGCATCCACCCCACCGGCTGGGACATCTGCACCCCCGACCCGCGTGAGGTCTGCTGGCGCCGCACCCAGCTCACCGGGGAACTGCCCCTGCCCGCCAAGGACACCAACGGCAAGGGCATCGATCGGCTGATGCGGCTGTGCAACTTCGCCACCGCGGAGACCGAGTGCCTGGCCATCGCCTGGCTCATCGGCTGCCTGGGGCCGACAGTCCCCGTCCCCGCGCCGTTCCTCACCGGTCCGCAGGGTGCGGGCAAGTCCACCGGTGGGCGGATGCTCGTGCGGATCATCGAGGGCATGACCGGTGACCTGCGCCGGGCCCCGAAGGATGAGGAGAACCTGATCACGGCAGTGGCGGCCGGTTGGGTCACTGCCTTGGACAACCTCTCCCACATGACCCCGGAGCTGTCCGACGCGATGTGCTGCATCGTCACCGGTGCCGAGAACGTCAAGCGCGCCCTGTTCACCGACGGGGACGTCTTCCGCATCGGCTACCGGCGCCCGCTGCTGCTGACCGGCATCGATGTCGGAGTCATCCGGCCCGACCTCGCCGAACGGCTGTTGCCTCTGCGGCTGGAACGCCCCCGCGTCCGGCGCACTGAGGCGGAATTGTGGTCCGACTTCGCAGAGGTGCTGCCGGTCATCCTCGGCTCGCTCCTGGACCTCACCGTGCAGGTGCGCGCAGCGGAGGCGGACATCCCGACGGACCTGCGCATGGCCGACTTCGCGCACCTGTGTGCACAGCTCGACGCGGCCACCGGTCTAGGGGCGCTCGCCGCCTACCGGGCCAGCCTGGACGACCTCAACGACGACGTCATCGAGGGTGACTTGCTGGCGCAGACCGTGCTCAAGCACGCCGCCGGCATCGACCCCGGCACCGAGCAGCGGATGACATCGGCCGAGTGGCTGCACTGCCTCACAGGCCTCTACGCGGGCGAGGACTTCCGTCCCCTGCCTAAAGGGTGGCCGACCACCGGCAAGGTCCTCTCCGACCGCCTCAAGCGTCTTCAGCCCACCCTCGCGGCCCGGGGCGTCCTCATCGACTGGGGGCGCACCAAGACGTCCCGCTACATCGAGATCGCGCGGCCGTCCGCCGCACCGCCCCCGCACGAGCAGAAAGCGGCTTTCTGACCGCGCGGCACCACGACCGCCCGTACAAGCCAAGAGGAGCACCCGGCCCGGCGTGCTCCTCTTGCTGTTCGGCGGCAGCGCCGCCTTGCGATGGTCGCGCCGCGAAGCGGCCCGTTCTTCACTCTGCGAGCGCGCACCACAACAGACAACACCCCCTCTCTTGTCCGAAGTAGGAAGACCCTGCGTCACCTGCGTCACCCACACCCCCGAAACGGGCGCTGACCTGCTGAAAGAGGGGTGACGCAGACGGCCCATTTCTGCGTCATCCCGCGTCACCTGCGTCACCCGATGACGAAGGTCTGCGTCACCAGTGACGCACCCCCCAGGTCCTGCGTCACCTCGAAACCGCAGGTCAGAGGCGCGAATGACGCAGATGACGCGGGTGACGCAGAAATCCGCACCTCGGACAGACGCGGCCACGCCCTCCCCCTTGGAGTCCCCATGGCAAAGCCGACAGATTCCGACCCTCGCGCCACTCTCCGAGGTGGCCTCCCGGACCGGTATCTCACCCCTGACGACATCGCCGAGATGTTCGAGGTGCCCCTAGAGACCGTCTACCAGTGGCGCAAGAAGCGCACCGGCCCGCGCGGTTTCCGTATCGGCAAGCACCTTCGCTACGACCCCGCCGACGTACGGGCCTACGTCGACCAGCGAAAGCACGCCGAAACCGCCGCCGCCTAACCGAACACCCACCACACGGCAGGGAGAGCCGCTCGGGCGGCTCTCCCTGCCGTATGTCGAGAGGACCACTGCCTGATGGCAGGCCACATCCAAGACCGGTGGTACAAGACCGAACCCGACGCAGCCGGCAAGCCCCGCCGCGTGCGCACGGACCGCTACGGCACCGGGATGCGCTACCGCGCCCGCTACATCGGCCCGGACGGAACCGAGAAGAGCAAGTCATTCCCTGACGGACAAAAGCGACTGGCCGATCAGTGGCTCGCCCACATCGAGGCGGACATGTCTCGGGGGCAGTACGTGGACCCGGCCGCGAGCCGCGTGACGTTCCGGCAGTACGCCGAGAAGTGGCTGAACACGCAGACCACCGACATGACCACGCGCGAGTCGGTGGAGTCTGCGATTCGCGGTCACGCCATCCCCTACCTGGGTCCGCGGCCGCTCGGCTCGTTCAAGCCGGAACACATCCGGGATTGGCTCAGCGCGCTGGAACGGGCTGTCCCTGCGTCGTCGTACCGGCGCGTGATCTACAACAACGTGTCGACGGTCCTCAACGCGGCCGTGGACGACGGTCACCTGTCGAAGAACCCGTGCCACGCGCAATCGGTGCGTCCGCCTGCTGCGGGAAGTGGCCGCGTTGTGCCGTGGAGCGCAGAGCGCGTCTTCGCTGTACGAGCGGCGCTGCCGGAGCGATACCGCGCGATGGTGGACCTCGGAGGCGGATGCGGGCTCAGGCAAGGGGAGATCTTCGGGTTGCCCTTCGATGCAATCGGATTCGACTCCGGGTGGCTGCATATCGCGAACCAGGTGAAGGTGACGAAAGACGGTCTCGTGTTCGCGCCGCCGAAGCGGGCCAAGATCCGCGACGTTCCCTTGCCGGACCGCATCGCGCACGTCCTCAAGCAGCATATGGAGGCCTTCCCCCCGGTAGAGATCACCTTGCCGTGGCTCCGGGTGGACGGTCCGCCTGTCACGAAGCGGCTGCTGTTTACGCGCCTCGACGGCGGGGGCCCGGTTCGTCGTACCGACTTCAACGACCGCGCATGGAAGCCTGCTCTTGTCGCGGCCGGTGTGATCCGACAGCCGAATCCTGGTGAACGACACCAGGCTGCCCGCGAACACGGAATGCACGCCTTAAGGCACTTCTACGCCTCTGTTTTGCTAGACGCTGGCGAGAACATCAAGGCGCTGAGCCACTATCTCGGACACAGTGATCCAGGGTTTACGCTTCGCGTTTACACCCATCTTATGCCGAGTATCGATGCGCGGGCACGTAAGGCCGTGGACAGCTTGTACTCACGCATCATCGAAGTACGCTGAGACAGCCGGGTGCTGCCGGTCGTACGACAGCACCCGCAAACTGCAACCTTTAATCCAGGAGGTCCTGGCGACGTTCAGCTTGCCAAACCTCCATCGCCAGGTTCTTGAGCCCCTCCAAGCGGACCCAGAAAGGCTCTCCGCGTGGCGATGTGTCAATCACCGGCGACGACTCATTGTTCATTCTCACTGTGGAGAGGAGCTCCTCGAAGTATCGATCGTACATCATACATGCGTCACTCAACGCATGGTCACGATCACCTGTTTCAGGTCTTGTATTCCGAGTGCTGTCAACAACAGCGTCGCGAAATCCTTCGATGATCGACACTAGTGCTCCAGCCGCCAGGGTTCGCGGCAATGACGCCGCCACATTTTTTCTGGTCGAGGAGTGTTTTGATCGCAGGAAAGTCTGCCGTAGATCCGCCTGCACTGAATCCTCTAGAGAGCTTGCTTCATTCAAGGCCTTGCGGAAAACCTCAGCGGTCGCAGCAGAGAGACGCCACGAGGATGCGATAGGATCAGGACGCCCCGCGACCTGTCCGAAAGCCCGACGAATTCCTCCCTCGACAGCCAATTCAACGCTATCTGGCGAAATTGAATCTTGCTGCACAGCGTCGACAGCACGACGGACGGATTGCGTCTGTCGCAACAGTTGGTCAAGCTTCGATTCGACCAGACCGAGGCGATCCTCGTTCGACGCGGACTCGAGCCGATTAACGAAGGAACTGATGGCCGCGGAGAAGTCCTCTGAAAAGCGCATCGGAGAGTACGTCATGACGCGCGAAAACGACGAGTTCACTTGGTTAGCTAGGGGCTCAGCCAAGTAGCCGTTGACGATCAGGACCGTAGCTACATTTCCTCGACCCTTTTGGAACGCTTCAGCAGCCTGAGCTAGCCGTTCAGCCTCTGGGGCGTGCAACACCGACTGGGTGATTTTGATTGCACACCCAGCGCCCTCACTGCCGACCGGTAGCCAGTAATCAGCGACAAACGACGGCTTCTTCGACATCCTCTTAGAGCGCTCGAAGATCAGTCCGTTCGAATCAAGGATGCGAGCAACGTCAGACAGCACATCGTCAGGCGTGGAAACCTCAAACTGTTGCCGCGCAACCTCGCGCACCATAGCGCGGGTAACATCAGCACCTGATCTGGCACTAGCTTCGTAGGCGTGATAACAGAGACGAATAACCTTACGCGCGTTGCCGCCAGCCAACTCGACCAGATATGAGATCGAGTCGTCGCTAAACGGCGCGAGATCCTCGGACCCTCGACCTAGCGCGTTATTAACGTATTGGCATGCATCGTCAAACGACAAAGCCGTAGGACGCACGATTGAGGCAATCCTCTGTCTAGCGTCGGTGGGTAGGACCTCCATAAAGTCAGGAAGTCCACTAAGAACAAGAAGAGATCGTGATTGGCTGAAAACTTCCAGCAACTTCTTGAACGCTAGTACCGCCGGCCCATCAGTAGCACTGCGCGTCTCGCGGGACATGACCTTTTCGAACTCATCAACGATGAGAACGAATCGATGATGCTGCCGGCCGTACAGAAAGGCAAAAACACCAATTGCTTCAAGTGCAGAGATATCGTCATCGATAGTCCGATGGATTCCCCGCTCCTGCAACACTGGATCTGCCGGATGCCCGGCCAACCACTCCCATACAGCCGCTTCAAATTCTGGCCGCATAAAGAGGCCAAGAGCCGTACCGAATTCTTCGTGTTCTGTGATACTTCGGAGTCGCTCCTGCAGACGCTGCTGGAATGTAGACTCTCGCAGGCCGAACCGCTGAACAATCTCGTGCGGTGACGCCTGACGGTCGACAAGCAGCCTAGCTACATTTTCCGTGAGCGGGGACTCGTCGAGTTCCTCCGCCACCACATCCGCATAATACTCGGCGACTCTCTGGAGGACATCCCGACGATCTAGCTGTCCGAAGAATCGATCGCGATAAAGCGCCAGAAAGTTGTCGGCGGGCGCGTCCACATAAAAGACGTGGAGCGCATCGTCGTCGTTGCTCTGGATACGACGCAGCAGCTCGATAGACAGGTGAGTCTTCCCTGTTCCATACTCGCCGACTACCGCAATTACATTGCCATTGACAGGTCGCGTCCGCCGCTTGTCCGCCTGCCCGCTCTCACCCGACTCCTCCGCTAGGTACTGATCGACGTACGCTAGCGCCTGCGCCATAGCAGGCGTCTGAATGCTGAATGATTCTCCATTGAGAGGAGAGAAGCGGGCGACAGCAGAAACAGGAAAAGGATTCTTGCCCCAACGTGCTGAGGCTTGTCCGCCTTGAGACGTCATGACAAGAGCGCTTTCTCTGCGTAATATTGAGTGAAGTCCGAGTAATTAATGCGATCACTTTGGGAGGAGAGGGCCGCCTCGAATACACTTTCGCAAGTCATCTGGAGTTCCCTAATCGTTGTCTGCCCTCGCCCCCTTATGCGCGCCTGCATGAACTGACGGATTGTAGTCTCATCGGTTGTCGGGCAACCCGAATTCTGCGACGCTATGCGCGCAAGTCGGGCGCTAACAAAATCCCAACCGTCGCTCTCTAGCAGCACGTCAAGCGTAAGGTGAATGAGCGGCTTAGCAGCTGGATTCGTTTCGATTCCAGCGACCGACTCGTACGACGATTCACAAAAGAAACCCAACATTCTTTGCGTGTAGCCTCCGTAGTTACGCACCTCCTCGACTAGCTCCGACGATGGCAATAGGACAAGAATCAAAAGCTGCTCAGCTAGTAGCAATCTCGACAAGTACGGGTAGAACTGGGCTGGCTCTTCGCTTCTCTTTTCGATTTCTTCATAATGCCTGTCCGTTTGAAAAGTCTGCCGAAGATGCAGCTCGTCATGCACACGTCGACAGACGTGTCTAGCGCGAGCTTGCGTGTCCGAACCTACAAGCCCATCCGAGGTAAGATCGAGAATCTCAACCTTGAGTGGCGATTGCAACGAGGCAAGGTACTCCCGAGTCTCCCAAGCGCATCGATGTACGAGTGATGTCTTACCAGAGCCCTGCGGTCCCGTGATCAGGACCAGTTTTCCGCTCTTTGTGAAGTCGCAATCGGCTCGCAACGCGTCTCTGTAAGCGGCGAAGGCTTGCTGGCTATGATCAACCGGAACATAAAGCTCCGCATGCTCCGCCGTCTCCCATGGGCAAAGTGGCCGACCATCCGCTCGTGAGCGATCGGGAAGGGTAAATGGATTTAGCACAGGGTCTCCGTGACCAGGGGAAATCGCTGTCTATCGTGGACTTACAGAAGAAGATGAAGGAGAATTTTTTCGAGAGGGGTGCATCCATAGAGGAGTCATTGAAGCAATTGTGGAAGCTACTAGCTCGGCGTCCGCTTCCAGGCAACCCAAGTGTCTTCTCATTTCTTCAGCCTTCGCCTGCTTACTGCTTAGCGGTCCCGTCCATCCCTCATCGATCTCCCTACCGTACCGAGGCTCTTCCAGGTGACTGATAAGACGGCCCACGAAGGGCCAATTGCCGCGGAGGCTGGCCTTGCGTAGAGTGACAATCAGTTGCAAGCGGCGCTGGTCGACCTGGCCAGTGCTGGGCTTGCCTCCTGGTGAGGATTCGAGCCAAGACGTCACGTATTGATTCAATGCGTCCCGGAAGTCTGCCGCCGCTATCCGTATTTGTTCTGCAGCCGCAAGTTTTCGTGCTCTTGCCCCTTGCATTTCGGTAGCGAACATAGTCAAAAGGGCACCAATGATAATTGGAAGCAGCCAGGACATGAAGCCAAGCTTCGACTCTTCCTTGGGGCTGTTTCCCTGAGAAAGGGCCGTCGATGCAACTAGGGATTTGCAAGCCTGGTCGAAGTCTTTAGGAGCTTCGCTCCGCCACGACTCAATTGCGGTGGTGCCGGAAAACTTCCGGCGCTTAGTGGTCAGGGCGCCAGGTGTACTACCTGCGGACAAAACCCGAAGCGCAGCGCCGGCCTCTACCAGGTTCTTACGGTTGGCAGCAGAAAGACAGAAAACTGTTTCCGAATCTGTCGCCGCCTCAGCGCGAGCTGGGAGACATGAAAAAGTAGCGAGCAACAGCACGCCAGCTACTACTAAAAGGCGCATGCTCGGTGCTGCTGGCACAAACGCTCTCCGAGGGTTCGTCTGCGATCTGGGCTCTCTTCATGGTGCAGTCATACTGTGCCACGTCGCGCAGAGGCGTGCAGGTAGTCAGCCGAAGGTTCACCGCTCGCCGAGGAGACTTGTCGGCCCCTAGACCCACAGCTAGCTCCCTCAACAGGGGGGCCGCGCTCTAGGCGGCAGTCGCCCGCTCCGGGCTCTCACTCAACTCTGGCTGAACCCTTCGGCTGCCTTCCTTCCCTTCGTTGCGCCAGTCAGCAGCGCTGCGCGCTCTTCGCCCCTTAGCCGGCCGCAAGGGCCGGCACTGCGCTGGGGACGAGGTCATCGTCTGACGGCCCAGGGACGGCCCCAACGGAACGATTGACGATCGACTCGTTCTTCCAGTGCGTATGGGCCATCAAATACGACCCACATCAGCGCAGATCACAGCGCCGGAAGGTTCTTCCGCAGCTCGAACGCCGTGACCTCCGAGCGGTACTCCTCCCACTCCTGGCGCTTGTTGCGCAGGAAGAAGTCGAAGACGTGCTCGCCGAGGGTCTCGGCGACCAGGTCGCTGCGTTCCATCAGGGTCAGGGCTTCGCCCAGGTTCTGGGGGAGCGGCTCGATGCCCATCGCGCGGCGCTCCGCGTCGGAGAGGGCCCAGACGTCGTCCTCGGCGCCCGGCGGGAGTTCGTAGCCCTCCTCGATGCCCTTGAGGCCGGCGGCCAGCAGCAGGGCGTAGGCCAGGTACGGGTTCGCACCGGAGTCGAGGGAGCGGACCTCCACGCGTGCCGAGCCGGTCTTGCCGGGCTTGTACATCGGGACGCGGACGAGCGCCGAGCGGTTGTTGTGGCCCCAGCAGATGTACGAAGGGGCCTCGCCGCCCGCGCCCGCCGTGCGCTCCGCGCCGCCCCAGATGCGCTTGTAGGAGTTGACCCACTGGTTGGTGACCGCGGAGATCTCCGCCGCGTGCCGCAGCAGGCCCGCGATGAAGGAGCGGCCGACCTTGGAGAGCTGGTACTCCGAGCCCGACTCGTAGAACGCGTTGCGGTCGCCCTCGAAGAGCGACAGGTGCGTGTGCATGCCGCTGCCGGGGTGCTCGGAGAACGGCTTCGGCATGAACGTGGCATGTACGCCCTGCTCCAGTGCCACCTGCTTCATGACGAGGCGGAATGTCATGACGTTGTCGGCGGTGGAGAGCGCGTCGGCGTAGCGCAGGTCGATCTCCTGCTGGCCCGGCGCGCCCTCGTGGTGGGAGAACTCCACGGAGATGCCCATCGACTCCAGCATGGTGATCGCCTGGCGGCGGAAGTCCATGCCGACGTTGGTGGGGGTGTGGTCGAAGTAGCCGGAGTTGTCGGCGGGCGTCGGGCGGCTGCCGTCCAGCGGCCGGTCCTTCAGCAGGAAGAACTCGATCTCCGGGTGGGTGTAGAACGTGAAGCCCAGGTCGGAGGTGCGGGCGAGGGCCCGCTTGAGCACGTAGCGCGGGTCGGCGAAGGACGGGGAGCCGTCCGGCATGAGGATGTCGCAGAACATGCGGGCCGTGCCCGGGGCCTCCGCGCGCCAGGGCAGGATCTGGAAGGTCGACGGGTCCGGCTTGGCGATCATGTCGGACTCGTAGACCCGGGCGAAGCCCTCGATCGCGGAGCCGTCGAAGCCGATGCCCTCGTCGAAGGCCTGTTCCAGTTCGGCCGGGGCCACGGCGACGGACTTGAGGAAGCCCAGCACGTCGGTGAACCACAGGCGTACGAACCGGATGTCGCGCTCCTCCAACGTCCGGAGCACGAACTCCTGCTGCTTGTCCATCTTCCGCTTCCCCATCCTTGCTGGTCAGGCCGCCTGTCTTCCGTACCACGGGAGGCGGTCGGGCACCTGAGCATCCCACCACACCACCATTTCGAACGCGTTGCGGACCATGATCGCCCGGCCGACCCGGGGTCGAACGCCTCGCCTACGGCAGGTGAACTGCTCTTCCGCCCATAGTGCCTGCTCGCGCCGACATCCGTAACGGCCGGTTCCTCTCATCGCGCGTCCACTCGATGTGCAGCCTAGGCCCCGCGGGGATCGGCGCCCCGCGAGACGCCCAGCAGCAGAGTCCCGGTCGGCCCGCCACGATGTCCTCCACCGTGACCGGGTCCAGCGAGGCGAAGAACGCCTCCTGGGCCCGCGCAGGGCGGTGCGCAGCCGACAGGTGGAGTGGAGGGGGCAGGGGGTGGTGCCCTCGCAGTCGACGACGTCGCCGCTGCCCTCGAAGGCGCGGACGACCGCTCCGACCGAGGCCGTACGACCCCGCTCTGTGAGGGTGAGGCCGCCGCCGCGGCCACGGCGGGCCGCGAGCAGACCCATGCGCTGGAGCTCGGCGACGACCTTCGCGAGATGGGTGTAGGGCACCTCCATACCGTCCGCGACCTCCCGGGTCGTCGGGCTGGACCGGCCCGCGACGGCGAGCCGCATCAGGACCCGCAGGGCCAGGTCGGTGGAGCGCAGCAGCCGCATGCGGGCAGGCAGGCGGGCAGGCGGGCAGGCGGGCAGGCGGGCAGGCGGGCAGCTTAGAGGTTGCGCAGATAGGCGGGCGCTCATGGGCGTTGCTTGGGGCGGTCGTCCCAGCGGTGGG
>NZ_JASKMS010000049.1 GCF_030124145.1 Streptomyces sp. 378 | reverse complement strand
TATGCAGACCTCGAAGACGATCGTGGCGATCAACAAGGACGCCGAGGCCCCGATCTTCGACCTCGTCGACTACGGCGTCGTCGGCGACCTCTTCGACGTCGTCCCGGCCCTCACCGAGGAGATCAAGACCCGCAAGGGCTGATCGGCCCCGGCCGTGGAAGGCCCCCGTGACACTCCAGAGTGGTCACGGGGGCCTCTTCTCATCCCAGGGTCATCGAGGCCTGCACCGGCAGATGGTCGCTCGGATACGTCCCGTCCCTGCTGAAGGTGTTCATCCCGGCCCAGTGCGTGGTCACCCCGGGGGTGGTGAGGATCCAGTCGATGCGCCGCCCGCCGGGCTTGAGCGCCCGGTAGCCGTGGTGCGTCCCGTACGCCGGACTCCGCGAGGCGGCCGCGTCCCAGGCGTCCACCAGTCCGATGTCCAGCATGAGGTCGTAGACCCGGTTGTCGTGGGCGGCCGCGTTGAAGTCGCCGGTGACGATGACCGGTATCGACCGGTCCCACGCGGCGATCGTGTCGCCGATGAGCCCCGCCGAGCGCTCCCGGGCGTACTGGCTGACGCTGTCCAGGTGGGTGTTGAGGACGTAGAACTCCCGTCCCCCGTCGGCCAGATCGGCGAAACGGACCCAGGTCACCATGCGCAGCCAGTCGGCGTCCCAGGTGTTCGAAGCGATCGTGTACGGGGTGTCGGACAGCCAGAAATGATCGAATTCGATCGGTTCGAGTCTGCGCGTGTCGTAGAAGACGGCCATGAACTCGTCCTTGCTGCCGCCTCCGCGTCCGATGCCGATCCAGTCGTAGTGCCCGCCGAGATCCTGCTCGATCATGCGCACTTGCCGGTAGAGCCCTTCCTGGATGCCGATGAGGTGCGGTCGCTCGCGGCGCAGCAGCTCTCGCATCACCGGTCGGCGCACGGCCCAGCGCGGTGTCTCGTCGACGACGGTCGCGAAGCGCACGTTGAACGTCATGACGTTCAGGGCGCCCGGGTGCTCGTCGGCGGAAGCGGGCTGTGTGGGGCCCGCACTGGTGAGCAGCGGTCCTGCGATGGCGGCCGCCGCGGCTGCCTTGAGCCCGTGGCGGCGCGTCACTCCGACCTCGTTCGGCACGCGGTCTCCCTCCCCTTGGGCGTCAGGATGAAGCTTGCCTGCTGAATACGGAAGATGCCGACGGGTCTGCGGTGACCATGGGTGAAGGATGGGGAATCCCACTTCACGACGGTGTTGACCAGGCCGAAGGTCGGCCGATAACTTCGCTCTACGGATTGTTGATTCCGTAGAGCGGAAAATAGGAGGGTCTTGGCATGGGTCAGCAGGAGAAGGTGGCGACGAGCCTCGCGGGCGCCGTCAGCGAGGAGATCAGCGCCTCCCTCGCGCCGGTCGACGCCGAGCTGGAGCGCCGCTATCCCGGAGACCCCGGCACCCGCCAGCCCGTCCACACCGTCTACGTACCCGGCGACGTCTTCGCCGCCGACACCGTCCGTACCTGGGGCGACCGGGCGCTGGCCGCCCTCGACGAGCACGCCCCGGACGCCGAGGCCTTCGCCGCCGTCCTCGGCCTCGCCGACGACCTCGCCGAGCCCGTCCACGCGCGCGTGCGCGCCAAGCTGGAGCGCGAGCCGATCGAGGACCTGCGCGTCGACTTCGAGGACGGCTACGGCAACCGCCCCGACGCCGAGGAGGACGAGGCCGCCGCCCGCGCCGCGCGTCTCATCGCCGAGGCCTACGCCAACGGCACCGCCGCCCCCTGCATGGGCATCCGCATGAAGTGCATGGAAGCGCCCGTACGCGCCCGGGGCATCCGCACCCTCGACATCTTCCTCACCGGCCTCATGGAGTCCGGCGGCCTGCCCGACGGGCTGGTGCTCACCCTGCCGAAGGTGACGTACGCCGAGCAGGTCACCGCCATGGCGCGGCTGCTGGACGCCTTCGAGAAGACGCACGGCCTCGCACCGGGCCGGATCGGCTTCGAGATCCAGATCGAGACCAGCCAGGCCATCCTCGCCGCCGACGGCACCGCCACCGTCGCCCGCATGATCCAGGCCGCCGAGGGCCGCGCCACCGGCCTGCACTACGGCACCTTCGACTACAGCGCCTGCCTCGGCGTCTCCGCCGCCCACCAGGCCAGTGACCACCCCGCCGCGGACCACGCCAAGGCCGTCATGCAGGTCGCCGCCGCCGGTACGGGCGTACGCGTCTCGGACGGCTCGACGAACGTCCTGCCGGTCGGTCCGACCGCCAAGGTCCACGAAGCCTGGCGCCTGCACTACGGCCTCACCCGCCGCGCCCTGGCCCGCGCCTACTACCAGGGCTGGGACATGCACCCCGGCCACATCCCCACCCGCTACGCGGCCGTCTTCGCCTTCTACCGCGAGGGCTACGAGCAGGCCGCCGCCCGCCTGTCCCGGTACGCCAACCGCACCGGCGGCGACGTCATGGACGAGCCCGCCACCGCCAAGGCCCTCAGCGGCTACCTGCTGCGCGGCCTGGACTGCGGTGCCCTGGACATCGGCGAGGTCGCCCGGCTGGCCGGCCTGACCCGGGCGGACCTGGAGAGCTTCGCGGTGCCCCGGCGCGGGGATCTGACGGCGTCCGCCTGACGGCCTCCCTCCGAGCGGCCTCCCCCCGACGGCTGGGCCCGCACGTATCGGCCCTGTCACAGCCGTCACCGGCGGCCGGCGCCGTCACCCCCGCCCCGTAGCCTGTACGCCACGCACTGACGGTGTCAGTGCATCTGGTGGGTCACAGGAACGGGGCAGGGGTGTCGACGGGGGAGCACGGGCGGACGGACGGGATCGGGCGGCTGCTGGCAGGCCGATATCGCGTCACGGCGGCGCTGGGACGCGGCGGCATGGGCATCGTCTGGAAGGCCGTCGACGAGGTCCTCGGCCGTGAGGTCGCGGTCAAGGAACTGCGCACCTACACCGACGCGGCCGGTCCGGAACTGGCCGGTCTGCAACTGCGGATGCAGCGCGAGGCGCGCGCGGCGGCCCGGGTGCGCCACCCCGGCGTCATCGCCGTGCACGACATCGCCGAGGTCGACGGCCGTCCGATCATCGTCATGGAATTGGTCGACGGACCGTCCCTGGACGACGTCCTGCGCGAGCGCGGCACGCTGGACCCGGCGGAGGCCGCCGGGATCGGCGCGAAGGTCATGGACGCGCTGTCCGCCGCCCACCGCGCGGGCGTCCTGCACCGGGACGTCAAGCCGGGCAACATCCTGCTCGACCGCTCGGGCCGGGTCGTCCTCACCGACTTCGGCATCGCCACGATGGAGGATCCCGGAGACGGTTCCGCCACGCACCTCACGCGCAGCGGCGAACTCGTCGGATCCCTCGACTACCTGGCCCCCGAGCGTGCCCAGGGCGCCGACCCGGGCCCTGCCTCCGACGTCTGGGCCCTCGGGGCCACGCTGTACGCGGCCGTCGAGGGTGCCTCGCCCTTCCGCCGTACGTCGACGTTCTCCACGCTCACCGCGATCGTCACCGAGCCGCTGCCCGAGGCCCGTCACGCCGGCCCCCTCGAGCCCGTGCTCCAGCAGCTGATGGACAAGCGCCCCGAGTCCCGCCCGGAGGCCGACCAGGCCCGCGACATGCTCCGGACGATCGCGGACTCGGGCGGCACGCAGGCACCGACCTCTCCTGCGCCGGGCGTCGCGGCCCCGCCTCCGCGGCCTGAGACGGAACGCAGCCTCCCGTCGGTACCGCCGGGATTCGGCCCGCCGCAGTCCGGCGCCGCAGGGCCCCATGAAGGCACGAACACGCCGGACTTCGGCGCGGCGGGCGCGTTCGGGGCAGCCGGTCACGGTGGCCCCGGCCACCCGGCGCCGGGAGGGTTCGGCCCACCGGGCCCGGACTCCGGCGCGCAGGGCCCGACCCCCGGTCACCTCGCGCCGGCGGACCGCGGCGCGCACGGCTCGGGTACCGGCCCCCAGGGCTTCGGTCCGGCCGAGACCGCGGGCACGGCACCCACCGGCCCGATGAACGCCGACCGTGCCGCGCCCCGCCGCAGGAACCGTGCCCTCCTCGCCGCCGCGGCCGTCACCCTCGTCCTCGCCACCGCCGGTACGACGGCCGCCCTGATGAGCGACTCCGGCGGCAAGGGGAGCGACGGCCGCACCGACGCCGCCCCCACGCCGGCCGCGGCCCCCGGCGGGTCCGGGGGCGCGGACGACGGCTCGAACGCCCCGAAGCCCACGCAGCAGGGGGACGAAAAGGGCAAGGCGCCGTCCGAGAAGCCCGCGGAGAAGAAGGGCCCTCAGCCCTCCGGCGAGGCGACCCCTTCGGACCCCGCCGCGTCCTCGGACGGCGACGGCACGGGCGGCACGAGCGGAGGGACGTCGGACGGCGGCACCACCGGTGGTGGCGCCGCGGACGGCGGTACGACAGGCGGCGGCTCGACCACCCCGGCCCCGGTCTGCCACGCCATCGGCGGCGGCAGGTACAACTGCCAGGTCTGGAAGACCGCCGACTCCCACACCGCCTCCGGCACCAAGGTCGGCATCCTCAAGGCGGGCACCAACTACTTCTACTGCCAGCAGAACCTGGGCCGCCGCGAGACGTCCGGGGAGTGGACCAACGTCTGGTGGGCGAAGACCGACGACGACAGCGGCAACACCGACGTCTGGGTCAGCGACGTCTACATCAAGGGCGGCGACAACGACGCGCCGGTCCCCGGGCTGCCGCTCTGCTGACCCCGCGCCGAGGCGGCCGCGTACCGTTCGAGACCGGAGGCCGTCACCAGCTTCTCCTCGATGAACAGCCGCGTACCCCGCTCGCACAGCCGCCGGTCTCCGCGGGCCCGCGCGCAGAACTCCTCGGGCACGACGCCGAACAGCTCCCGCAGGCGCTCCACGCTCACCAGCAGCTCGGTCAGCAGCTCCCGCTCACCGGGATGCGTGCGCGGGGTGCCCGTGCCGTCGTGGAGGACGCCGTGCCGGTTGACGTAGGCGTAGGCGCCGGGCAGCCGGGTGCCGTCGGCGAGGTCGATCCGCACGTCGGGCGACGGAAGCCAGGCCCGGTCGAAGTTGCCGCCCGGCACCGGCACGCCCTCGCTCGCGTCGATCACGGCGAGCTGCTCGGCGTCGAGCCACAGGACGAACAGCTCCCGCACCGTCTCCGGGGCGCCGACCGGCGAGGCCGACACGTACCCCATGCGGCTCACATGCGCCGAGACGCCGGCGTCGACACCCGTCACCCGGGCCTTCACCATCGGCAGGGGCGACCTGATCCCGAACTCCGCCATCTTGTGCCGCAGCTGGCCCGGGCAGCCGTTGGAGCCGATGGCGATGACGGGGGTGCGGTCCTCGTACACCAACCGCTCCGGCGGCAGGAAGCGGTCCCCGTCGAGGAGCCCGGAATCCGCAGGCCACGCCCCCGGGTAGAGCAGCGGATGCTCACGCGGCGCCTCGGCCAGGCCCAGGGCCCGCAGCGTGCGATCGGCGGCGTCGTCCATGGGCCGCTCAGTCCGCCGGTGGGATCTCGCCCGAGCCGCGGGTGATCAGCCGCGTCGGCAGCTCGATGCGCTCGGGGGTGACGAGGGTGCCGTCCAGCTGCCGGAAGAGGCGCTCCGCGGCGGTGCGGCCGATGTCCGAGGCGTCCTGGGCGACGACGGTGACGCCCGGCTGGAGCAGGTCGGCGAGCTCGATGTCGTCGAATCCGACGAAGGCGACGCGGCGGGTCTGCTCGGCGAGCACCCGGATCACGGTGACCGTCACCCGGTTGTTGCCCGCGAAGATCGCGGTGACCGGGTCCGGGCCCGCCAGCATCTGCTCGGCGGCCCTGCGCACCCGCTCGGGGTCCGTGACGCCGAGTGACATCCAGGGGTCCGCCACCGGTATGCCCGCGTCCTCCATCGCCGCCCGGTAGCCGCGCAGCCTTTCGGCGGCGGTGTGGATGCGCGGCATGTCGCCGATGAAGCCGATCCGGCGGTGCCCGTGCGCGATGAGATGGGTGACGCCGTCGCGGGCGCCGCCGAAGTTGTCCGACAGGACCACGTCGGCGTCGATGTGACCGGCCGGCCGGTCCACGAACACCGTGGCGACACCGGCCTTGAGCTCGGGTTCCAGATACCGGTGGTCGTCCCCGGCCGGGATCACCACCAGCCCGTCCACCCGCCGCGCGCACAGGGCCAGCACCAGTTCCTGCTCCCGCTCGGGGTCTTCCGCGCTGGAGCCGTTGATCAGCAGGGCGCCGTGTGCGCGGGCCACCTCCTCGACGGAGCGGCTCAGCGGCCCGTAGAACGGGTCCGCGAGGTCCTCCAGGACCAGGCCGATGCTCGCCGTGCGCCCCTTGCGCAGCACCCGCGCGCTGTCGTTGCGGCGGAAGCCGAGCGCGTCGATCGCCTCCTGGACCCGCCGCTCCGTCTCCGGGGTGACCCCCGGCTCCCCGTTCACGACACGGGAGACCGTCTTGAGGCCGACTCCGGCGCGCGCCGCGACGTCCTTCATGGTCGGCCGGGTGCCGTAGCGCGTTGCGGATCGGAGGGGGGTCTGGGGCACGGTGCGGTGTCCTGTCCTGTCGTCCACGGGGGTGCGTCGATCCTGGGTTTGTATGAGGATGTGGCGTCGAGCATAGAGCCTGGACAACGTTGTCAGGCTCGGGGGAGACTGTCCACCGCAATCTCCGGCCTCGCGTACCGTCGCGGGACCGGTCCGCTGCCTGCCCTGCTCTTCATGGCTTTCTCGGCGTTTTTCTCATGCCCGACGGGGAGATCCGACTCTGATGCACACCGACCTCGTGGCCGCGCTCGACATCGGCGGCACCAAGATCGCGGGCGCCCTGGTGGACGGCCACGGCCGGATCCAGGTCCGCGCCCAGCGGCCGACGCCCGCCCGGGAGGACGGCGACACCGTCATGCGGGCGGTGGAGGAGGTGCTCGGTGAGCTCACCGCGTCACCGCTGTGGGGGCGGGCCAGGGCCGTGGGCATCGGCAGCGCCGGGCCCGTGGATGCCTCCGCGGGCACGGTGAGCCCGGTGAACGTGCCGGGCTGGCGCGACTATCCGCTCGTCGCCCGGGTCCGGGCCGCTGCCGGGAGCCTGCCGGTCGAGCTGATCGGCGACGGTGTGGCGATCACGGCGGCCGAGCACTGGCAGGGCGCCGCCCGCGGTCACGACAACGCGCTGTGCATGGTCGTCTCCACGGGCGTCGGCGGCGGCCTGGTGCTCGGCGGCCGGCTGCACCCGGGGCCGACCGGCAACGCGGGGCACATCGGCCACATCAGCGTGGACCTCGACGGCGATCCCTGCCCCTGTGGCTCGCACGGTTGCGTGGAGCGCATCGCGAGCGGCCCCAACATCGCCCGTCGAGCCCTGGAGAACGGCTGGCGGCCCGGCCCCGACGGGGACACCTCCGCCGCCGCGGTGGCCGCCTCGGCGCGCTCCGGTGACCCGGTCGCCGTCGCCTCCTTCGAGCGGGCCGCCCAGGCCCTGGCGGCCGGGATCGCCGCCACCGCGACCCTCGTGGAGATCGACATCGCCGTGATCGGCGGGGGCGTGGGCAAGGCGGGCGAGGTCCTCTTCGCCCCTCTGCGCAAGGCCCTGAGCGCCTACGCGACCCTGTCCTTCGTCCGGAACCTGACCGTGGCCCCGGCGCAGATGGGCACGGACGCCGGTCTGGTGGGCGCGGCGGCGGCAGCCCTGGCGAAGCGGAGGGACGCGGCGGCGGCAGGGGTCTGAGCCCGGGTCCCGGCCGATCGGGCAGGAACGTTCAGCCTGGGGAGGGTGTCGGGGCTCACCGGGCGGGCGGGCGCGGCGGCGACCTTGGCGAAGCGGAGGGATGCGGCGGCGGCAGGGGTCTGAGCCCGGCCCGGCCGATCGGGCAGGAACGTTCAGCCTGGGGAGGGTGTCGGGGCTCACGGGGCCTGTGAGCGCGGGAGCGGGCCGACCGTTTGCCTTCCGGCTCACGGCCCTCCCCGGATGCCGCCGGGGCGCTTCTGGCCCGTCCCTTCCCGCCACGGGGCCCGGCCGTCCGGGACACCCGGAAATCGACCGCATGTCCGTGTGATGTGGCACGATCACGTGTGTGAGCAGCAGACCCGCCTCGGCACAGCACCTGCGCGATCTCGCCCGACTGCGCCGCGTCAAGGACCGGATCGACCGGGAGTACGCGAAGCCTCTGGACGTCGAGGCGCTCGCCCGAGGCGTGCACATGTCGGCGGGACACCTCAGCCGCGAGTTCCGGCAGGCGTACGGCGAGTCGCCGTACAGCTATCTCATGACGCGGCGCATCGAGCGCGCCATGGCGCTGCTGCGCCGGGGCGACCTCAGTGTCACGGAGGTCTGCTTCGAGGTCGGCTGCGCGTCGCTGGGCACCTTCAGCACCCGTTTCACCGAGCTGGTGGGCATGCCGCCCAGTGCCTACCGGCGCGAGGCGGCCCGGGCGACGGCGGGCATTCCGTCGTGCGTGGCCAAGCAGGTGACCAGACCGGTCAGGAATCGAGAAGCGCCCGCGTCGAGCCGAAACTAGCGTGAGGGCCATGGACCTTCGGATTCACGCCAGTTTCCTTCCGCACGACGACCCGGACGCCGCCCTGGCGTTCTACCGCGACACTCTCGGCTTCGAAGTCAGAAACGACGTCGGATACGAGGGCATGCGCTGGATCACGGTCGGCCCCGTCGGCCAGCCCGGCACGAACATCGTGCTGCACCCGCCGGCCGCCGACCCCGGCATCACCGAGGACGAGCGCCGCACCATCACCGAAATGATGGCCAAGGGCACCTACGCCAGCATCGTGCTGGCCACCACCGACGTCGACGGCACCTTCGAGCGGGTGCAGGCGGGCGACGCCGAGGTGGTCCAGGAGCCGGTGGACCAGCCCTACGGAGTGCGCGACTGCGCCTTCCGCGATCCCGCGGGCAACATGGTCCGCATCCAGCAGCTCAAGACCCAGTAGAGGCAAGCCCGCACAGCACGACGCGTCACCCGCGGGTTCCCGCACGGCCACGCGGTGCCGCCGGCTTCCGCCCTCCGTGCCCCGGCGGGGCGCGGGGGAGCGAGATCGTCCGAGCGCGGCGGCACCGCCCGACAGATGGAGACACCATGAGCAAGGCCACGACGACGGACAGACGGTCGGCAGGACCGCACGTCGCCGACAGCCATGACGTCATCCGCGTGCACGGCGCACGCGAGAACAACCTCAGGGACGTCAGCATCGAGATCCCCAAGCGCCGGCTCACGGTGTTCACAGGCGTCTCCGGCTCGGGCAAGAGCTCGCTGGTGTTCGACACGATCGCGGCGGAGTCGCAGCGCCTGATCAACGAGACCTACAGCGCCTTCCTGCAGGGGTTCATGCCGAACCTGGCCCGGCCCGAGGTCGACGTGCTGGACGGGCTGACGACCGCGATCGCCGTCGACCAGCAGCGCATGGGCTCCGATCCCCGCTCCACCGTGGGCACCGCCACCGACGCCAACGCGATGTTGCGGATCCTCTTCAGCCGGCTCGGCACACCGCACATCGGCCCGCCCGGCGCGTTCTCCTTCAACACCGCCTCGGTGTCGGCGAGCGGTGGGTTCACGGTGGACCGCGGTGCCGAGAAGACCAGGACCGAGAAGGTGTCCTTCAGTCGCACCGGCGGCATGTGCACGCACTGCGAGGGCCGGGGCAGGGTCTCCGACATCGACCTCACCCAGCTCTACGACGACTCCAAGTCGCTGTCCGAGGACCCGTTCACGATCCCCACCTACACCGGCGGCGGCTGGGTGGTGCGGGTCATCGCCGAGTCGGGCTTCTTCGACAAGGACAAGCCGATCCGCGCGTACACCAAGAAGGAGCGGCACGACTTCCTGTACCGCGAGCCGACCAAGGTCAAGGTCAACGGTGTCAACCTCACGTACGAGGGGCTGATCCCGAAGATCCAGAAGACCTTCCTGTCCAAGGACCGCGAGTCGATGCAGCCGCACATCCGCGCCTTCGTGGACCGGGCGGTCACCTTCACCCGGTGCCCCGAGTGCGACGGCACCCGGCTCAGCGAGCTCGCCCGCTCCTCCAGGATCGGCAAGGTCAACATCGCCGACGCCTGCGCGATGGAGATCCGCGACCTGGCGGAGTGGGTGCGGGGGCTGGAGGAGCCGTCGGTGGCGCCGCTGCTCACCAAGCTCCAGCACACCCTCGACTCGTTCGTGGAGATCGGTCTCGGCTACCTCTCGCTCGACCGGGCGTCGGGCACGCTCTCCGGTGGCGAGGCCCAGCGCACCAAGATGATCCGCCACCTCGGGTCCTCGCTCACCGACGTCACCTACGTCTTCGACGAGCCGTCCATCGGCCTGCACCCCCATGACATCCAGCGGATGAACAACCTGCTCCTGCGCCTGCGCGACAAGGGCAACACAGTGCTGGTCGTGGAACACAAGCCGGAGACGATCGCCATCGCCGACCACGTCGTGGACCTCGGCCCCGGCGCGGGCACGGCGGGCGGCACCGTCTGCTTCGAGGGAACCCTGGAGGGGCTGCGGGGCAGCGGTACCGTCACCGGCCGTCACCTCGACGACCGGGCCAAGATCAAGGCGGCCGTCCGCGAGCCGACCGGCGCGCTGGAGATCCGGGGCGCCTCGGCGAACAACCTGCGAAGCGTCGACGTCGACATCCCGCTCGGCGTGCTCACGGTCATCACGGGCGTCGCCGGCTCCGGCAAGAGCTCCCTGGTGCACGGCTCGATCCCGGCCGACGAGGGCGTGGTGGCCATCGACCAGACCCCGATCCGCGGCTCCCGGCGCAGCAACCCGGCGACGTACACCGGGCTGGCCGACCCGATCCGCAAGGCCTTCGCCAAGGCCAACGGGGTGAAGCCGGCCCTGTTCAGCGCCAACTCCGAGGGGGCCTGCCCCACCTGCAACGGGGCCGGTGTCATCTACACCGACCTGGCGATCATGCAGAGCGTCGCCACACCGTGCGAGGAGTGCGAGGGCAGGCGGTTCGACGCGTCGGTGCTGGAGTACCGCCTCGGCGGCCGCGACATCAGCGAGGTGCTGGCCATGCCGGTGACCGAGGCGGAGGAGCTCTTCGGCGGCGGCGAGGTCCGCACCCCGGCCGCTCACAAGATCCTGGAGCGGCTCGCCGACGTGGGGCTCGGCTACCTCACACTGGGCCAGCCGCTCACCACGCTGTCCGGCGGCGAGCGGCAGCGGCTCAAGCTGGCCACGCACATGGGCGAGAAGGGCGGCGTGTACGTCCTCGACGAGCCGACCACCGGCCTCCACCTCGCGGACGTGGAGCAGTTGCTGGGCCTGCTCGACCGGCTGGTCGACTCCGGCAAGTCGGTCATCGTGATCGAGCACCACCAGGCGGTCATGGCGCACGCCGACTGGATCATCGACCTGGGCCCCGGCGCGGGCCACGACGGCGGCCGGATCGTCTACGAGGGCACCCCGGCCGACCTCGTCGAGTCCCGCTCCACGCTGACCGGGGAGCACCTGGCGGCCTACGTGGGCGCCTGACGAAGATGCGGCCGGTACCGGCCTCGCCCACGGCGACCGCTGGGGCATCTTCGTGGGCGAATGGGCCCCCCTTCTTCGGCCTCGGTCTCGCCCTGTCGCCGCTACGAGCAGCACGACGGCACCCTCACCGCCGACGTCCACGAGTTCCGGCCGACGCGCAAGACGGGCTGAACGGCCCAGCCCGGCGCGCGGCCGGCGTACTTCCCGTCCACCCTGGTGCCATGGCGTCCGTGAAACCCGTCGTGGTCTACCCGCCCGCCGCGGACGGCGGCCGTCGGGTCCGTGTGGACGACCAGTTCCTCGGCATCGCCTACGGACCGATCGATGTGGCCGAGTTCCTGCGGCGGGCCGGTATCGAGGACGCGGACGAGGCGTACGTGGCGGCCACGGGGCTCATCGAGTGGCGCGGCGGCGGCCCCGAGGCGTGGGCGGCCGAGCGGGACGGGGACTCCGCCTGAAGCGCCGTCGCCCGGTCGTAGGAGGCTGCGTGACCCCGCGGCGGGTCCGGCCGTTGAGTCGGGCATGAAGAAGCGCAGCATGCTCGCCATCGCCTCCCTCGCCACCGGCTTCGTCGTCGCGGCGGTCACCCCGTCCCACGCCCTCGGGGACGGTCTGGGCACCCTGAGCGTCGACGAGACCCTCAAGACCCTCGACGAGACCGTCGCCAAGGACGGCCTGTCCCTGGACCGGGAGGACGGCGCCCAGCACAAGAAGGGCTGACGGCCCCACGGCTCGCGGCCACGGCGCCGGCGCTCCCGCCAGAGGGGGCGCCGGCGCCGTCGTCATGCGCCCTCAACTGCGGCTGGTTTCCGTGGCAGGGTGGAACGGGCAAGCCTCAGGGGGCCAACAGAAGAGGGGGACCTGTGACCGTCGTCTGGATCAACGGCGCGTTCGGTGCGGGGAAGACCACCACCGCACGGGAGCTGATCGACCTGATCCCGAACAGCACACTCTTCGACCCGGAGGTCATCGGCGGCACGCTCGCCCACCTGCTGCCGCCCAAACGCCTCGCCGAGGCCGGCGACTTCCGGGACCTGCCGATCTGGCGACGGCTCGTGATCGACACGGCGGCCGCGATGCTCGCCGAACTCGGCGGAACCCTCGTCGTCCCCATGACCCTGCTGCGCCAGGAGTACCGCGACGAGATCTTCGGCGGGCTGGCCGCGCGCAGGATTCCGGTCAGCCACATCCTGCTCACTCCGGCCGAAACGATACTGCGGGAACGCATAGCGGGCCGCGAGGTACCGCGGGACCTGCCCGAGGACGAGATACGAATACGCCAGTGGTCCTTCGACCACATCGAGCCGTACCGGGCCGCACTCGCCTCCTGGCTCACCGCCGACGCCCACCCGGTCGACAACAGCGACCTCACGCCGTACCAGACGGCCGTCCGGATCGCCGACGCCGTCACCAGCGGGTCCGTGCCCGTCTGCGACATCGTGCAGACGCCGGAGCCCACCGCCGAGACACTCGCCGCCGGGGTGCTCCTCTTCGACGAGCGGGACCGGGTGCTGCTCGTCGACCCCACGTACAAGGCCGGCTGGGAGTTCCCCGGCGGCGTCGTCGAACCCGGGGAGGCACCGGCGCGCGCCGGGATGCGCGAGGTCGCCGAGGAGACCGGCATCAGCCTTGACGAGGTGCCCGGCCTGCTCGTCGTCGACTGGGAGCGCCCCGTGCCCCCCGGGTTCGGCGGTCTGCGGCTGCTCTTCGACGGCGGCCTCCTCCGCTCCGCTGAGGCCGGCCGGCTGCTGCTGCCCGGCCCGGAGCTGCGCGCCTGGCGGTTCGTCACCGAGGAGGAGGCAGCCGGCCTGCTGCCCCCGGTGCGCTACGAGCGGCTGCGCTGGGCCCTGCGGGCCCGTGAGCGCGGAGCGGCCTTCTACCTGGAGGCCGGGGTTCCCGTCGGCTGACGGCGGGCGCCGCGCGCGTGCCCTTTACCCGGCACGGGAAATTCCGAGGGAAAAGCGAGAGGAAACGACGGCGGAGCCACGGCCAATCCCTGCCCAAGGAACCCCCCTCGGACCTTCACGCGCCGGGTATTCGCGTTCCCCGCTCTCGTCAACACTTTTCCATGTCCGCAAACAATCCCTTTTCTCGCCCCTGCGCGGCTTGACCGGACTCGCACGCCATTGCGAAAGTCCGCAGAGTCTCACGGCGGAAGCAACGACCGCCACCTAATTTCCTTGCCCCAGGGGCAGATCCGGGATGTCCGTACGATGACCACGCAACACCAGCCGGTCGACACCGGCGGCGGCACCGCGCTGCACGCCGAGCCGTCGACGCAGGACTCCAGACCCGGCGGCACGGTAGTCGCCGGCCGCTCACCGGCCCGGATGGCCTGGCGGCGGATCAGGCGGGACAAGGTCACCACGGTCGCCCTGGCGGCCACCCTCCTGTTCATCGCGATCGCCCTCCTCGCACCGGTCCTCACCGCGCTGACCGGCTGGGGACCGATCACCCCCGACAACCGGGCGATCGACCCGGACACGGGCAACTTCCCCTACGGATCGCTGGGCGGCACCAGCGCCCAGCACCTGCTCGGCGTCGAACCGGGCACCGGCTACGACCTGTTCGCCCGGATCGTCTACGGCCTGCGCACCTCCCTCTACGTGGGATTCGCCTCGGCGCTGCTGTCCACCGCCGTCGGCGTCGTCGCAGGGCTCGCCGCCGGCTACTTCGGCGGCTGGGTCGACTCCCTGCTCTCCCGGACCATGGACGTGATGCTGGCGTTCCCGCAGCTGCTGTTCATCATCGCGCTCACCCCGGTGATCCAGAGCGCGCTGCAGACCGACAGCCACGGCGGCACCGACGAGAACCTCCGGCTGCTCGTCCTGGTCCTCAACATCGCCGTCTTCGCCTGGGCGTACACCGCCCGCCTGGTGCGCGGACAGGTACTGTCCCTGCGCGAGCGGGAGTTCGTCGACGCCGCGCGGCTGATGAGTGCCGGCCGGCGGCACATCCTCTTTCGGCAGCTGCTGCCCAACCTGTGGGCGCCGATCCTGATCTCCTTCGCGCTCGCCGTCCCGCAGAACATCACCACCGAGGCGGCCCTGTCGTACCTGGGGGTGGGTGTCATCCCGCCCAACCCCGACTGGGGATCCCTGCTGTCGGACGCCTCCCAGTTCTTCCTCCAGGACCCGATGTACCTCTTCGTGCCCGGCGTCCTGCTCCTCCTCCTGGTCCTGGCGCTCAACCTGCTCGGGGACGGCGTCCGGGACGCCCTGGATCCCCGCGCCCGCCGCGGCTGACCAACCACCCCCCGAGTCTCGGCCCGGCGGTCCCACCAACGGCCGCCGACCCGTAGCAAGAACGGAGTTTCCTCAATGACGCGCAGCACGCGCAGATCCCGCACGGTCGCTCTCACGGCAACCGCCGTCGTGATCGCCCTCGGAACCACCGCCTGTGGAGGGTCCTCCGGCAGCAGCGCCAGCGGCTCCCCGTCCAAGGGCGGCACGCTGACGATCCTCGACGACGCCGACTTCAACCACATCGACCCTCAGCGGACCTACACCACCGAGGGTTCGAGCATGGACTACGAGCTCGTGCGCACCCTCACCGGATGGGACGAGACGGGATCCCGGCCCAAGCTGGTCGGCGATCTGGCGACCGACACCGGAACGGCCACCAAGGGCGCGACCGTGTGGACGTTCCACCTGCGCCACGGCGTCAAGTGGCAGGACGGCGCTGAGGTCACCGCCCAGGACGTCAAGTACGGCGTCGAACGGGCCTTCTCCCCGGACATCAACGGCGGTCCGCCGTACGCCAGTCAGTGGCTGGTCGGCGGCGACTCCTACAAGGGCCCGTACCAGGGCGAGCAGCTGGCCTCGATCCGGACACCGGACCAGTACACGCTCGTCTTCCATCTCAACCAGCCCGTCGCCGACTTCAACGAGACGACGGCCATGACCGGCTGGTCGGCGGTACCCAAGGCCCACGACACCGGCGCCACGTACGACACGCATGTCTGGTCCGACGGGCCCTACATGATCAAGTCGTACACCAAGAACAAGGAAATGGTCCTCGTCCGGAACAAGAACTGGAGCCGGTCGACCGACCCGATCCGCCAGCAGAACCTCGACGAGATCGACGCGAAGTTCGGGCAGGACCAGGCCGCCATCGACCAGCAGATCAAGTCCGACGGCGGCTCCGCGCAGACCGCGATCACCCAGACCCCGATCGCCGGCTCCGACCTGACGACGATGGCGGGCGACCCGTCGCTGAAGTCGCGCTACTACAAGATCCCGGCCCCCGGCATCAACTACATGGCGATCAACATGAACCGGGTCAAGGACCTCAAGGTCCGTCAGGCCATCGAGTACGCCGTCGACAAGACCACCGTCCGCGGTGCCTTCGGCGGATCGGCCTACGGCGGCTACGCCACCACGATGCTCGCCCCCGGCATCGACGGGCACAAGGACTTCAACCTCTACAGCAGCAACCCCGCCGGTGACCTCACCAAGGCCAAGGCCCTGATGAAGCAGGCCGGCGACCCCAAGCCGACGATGTCCCTCGCGGTGGAGAACATCCCCACCCACGAGCACTTCGCCGACGCCGTGAAGACCGCGCTCGCGAAGATCGGCATCACGGTGAACATCACCCCCATCGACAAGAACAACTACTTCAGCACCGTCGACAACGTGAAGAACCAGTACGACCTGACCTGGGGCGACTGGATCGCGGACTGGCCGAACGCCTCCACCGTGCTGCCCACCCTCTTCGACGGGCGCCAGATCAAGAAGCTCCCGCAGTCCAACAACGACCTCTCGTACCTGAACGACCCGAAGGTCAACGCGCAGATCGACAAGATCGGCAGGATGACCGACATCAAGCAGCGCAACGCCGCCTACGGGGCCCTGGACGAGCAGATCCTGAAGGACGCCGCCGTCGTCCCGCTGATGTACATGAACTTCAGCGAGGTGAGCGGCTCGAAAGTGGGCGGGGTCATCAACGACTCGATCATGGCCGAACCCAGCCTGGTGCACGCCTACATCAAGCAGTGACGCATCCCCTGTGAACCCCGTCGGCGGCCCCGGCCGCCGGCGGGCATCCCCCTCACGTCAGGTCCCGGCACCCCATGTTTCGTTACCTCATCAGACGCCTGCTGGCAGCGGCCGTGATCATGCTGGTGATCACCACGATCACCTTCTTCATCTTCTTCGCGCTGCCGTCCAACCCCGCGCTCCTGGCCTGCGGCAAGACCTGCTCGCCCTCCCGTCTCGCGGAGATCAAGCACTCGCTGGGCCTGGACCAGAGCTACCTGACGCAGTACTGGGAGTTCGTCAAGGGGCTGGTCGCGGGCCGTGACTACGGCGACCAGAGCGTGCGCGTCCACTGCGGCGCGCCCTGCCTCGGCATCTCCTTCCAGACCGACACCCCCGTCCTGACCACCCTGCTCCAGGACTTCCCGGCGGACCTCTCCCTCGGCCTCGGCGCCGCGGTGGCGTTCCTCGTCCTGGGCGTGGGTCTCGGCACCGTCGCGGCGGTGCGCAGGGGCCGGGCCGCCGACAAGGCGGCGGTCGGACTCGCCCTGTTCGGCGTGTCGGTGCAGATCTACTTCATCGGCCTGCTCCTGCTGTACCTCTTCGTCGACACGTTCCAGATCCTGCCGACCTCCGGCTACACGCCGATCACCGAGGACCCGGCCGGCTGGTTCCAGGGGCTGATCCTCCCCTGGAGCACCCTGGTCATCGTCTACCTCGCGATGTACACCCGGCTCACCCGCTCCTCCATGCTGGAGGTCTTCGCGGAGGACTACATGCGCACCGCCCGCGCCAAGGGCCTGCCCGCCGCCACCGTCGTCCTCAAGCACGGTCTGCGGGCCGCCATCACCCCGATCATCACCATCTTCGGCATGGACGTCGGCTCACTGATCGGCGGCTCCGCGGTCATCACCGAGTCGGTGTTCGGCATCAACGGCATCGGCAAGCTCGCGGTCGACTCCGTCCAGAACTCCGACCTGCCGGTCATCCTCGGCACCACGCTCTTCGCCGCGACGTTCGTCGTCCTCGCCAACGTCGTCGTCGACCTGGTGTACGGCCTCGTCGACCCGCGCGTGCGCCTGGCCTGAGCCCTTCTTCGTCCTTAGGAACACCCGTGTCCGTATCGACCTCACCGCAGCCCGCGGATGTCGCCCCCGCGTCCGCCCCCTTCCTCGACGTACGCGACCTGAGGGTGGCCTTCCCGACCGAGGACGGCCTCGTCAAGTCCGTCGACGGCGTCTCCTTCACCCTGGACAAGGGCAGGACCCTCGGCATCGTCGGCGAGTCCGGCTCCGGCAAGTCGGTGACCTCACTGGCCCTGCTGGGACTGCACAAGGGCACCCGCGCCCGGGTCTCCGGCGAGATCTGGCTGGAGGGCAGGGAACTCGTCGCCCTGCCCGAGGCCGGCGTGCGCGCACTGCGCGGCCGCACGGTCTCCATGATCTTCCAGGACCCGCTGTCCGCGCTGCACCCCTTCTTCACCGTCGGCTCACAGATCGCCGAGGCCTACCGGGTGCACCACAAGGTCTCCAAGAAGGAGGCCGGGGACCGCGCGGTGGAGATGCTGAAGCGGGTCGGCATCCCCCAGCCCGAGCGCCGGGTGCGGGACTACCCGCACCAGTTCTCCGGCGGCATGCGCCAGCGCGCCATGATCGCCATGTCGCTGGTGTGCGACCCGGCCCTGCTCATCGCCGACGAGCCCACCACCGCCCTGGACGTCACCGTCCAGGCGCAGATCCTGGACCTGATCCGCGACCTCCAGGAGGAGTTCGGCTCCGCCGTCGTCATCATCACGCACGACCTCGGCGTGGTCGCCGACGTCGCCGACGACATCCTGGTGATGTACGGCGGCCGGCGCATCGAGTACGGCACCATCCGCGACGTGCTCGGACAGCCACAACACCCCTACACCTGGGGCCTGTTGCAGTCGATGCCGCATCTCAGCGGGGACGTCGGCGAACGGCTCGACCCGATCCCCGGCAACCCGCCGAGCCTGATCAACCTGCCGGACGGTTGCTCCTTCCACCCGCGCTGCGCCTACAAGGGCTGGGTCCCGCAGGGCCGTTGCACGACGGAACGGCCCGAGCTGCGCCCGGTCCCCGGCAGCGAACGGCACCTCGCCGCGTGCCACCTCGGCGACGAGGCCAAGCAGGAGATCCGCGGCGGGACCGGTCCGGACAACCGCGGCGCCGCGACCGCACGGACCGCACCGTGACGGCGGCGGACGAAAGGGAGCATGCCGTGAGCACCACCGAGCCCCCCACCGGGCACAGCCCCGACCGCCCCGCCGGCGAGAACCTCCTGGAGGTACGCGGTCTGCAGAAGCACTTCCCCATCCGTCAGGGCATCATCCTGCAACGGCAGGTCGGGGCCGTCCGGGCCGTCGACGGCATCGACTTCTCCGTCGGGCCGGGCGAGTCGCTGGGCCTGGTCGGAGAGTCCGGCTGCGGCAAGTCGACCACGGGCCGGCTGATCAGCCGGTTGCTCGAACCCACCGGCGGCTCCGTCGTCTTCGACGGCGAGGACATCACGCACCGGCCACCCGGGCGGATGCGAGAGGCCCGGCGCAACCTTCAGATGATCTTCCAGGACCCGTACTCGTCGCTGAACCCCCGGCACACCGTCGGCACCATCATCGAGACGCCGATGCGGCTCAACGGCATCAACCCGCCGCAGGGGCACAAGAAGCGCGCCCAGGAACTCCTGGAGACGGTCGGGCTCAATCCCGAGCACTACAACCGCTACCCGAACGAGTTCTCCGGCGGTCAGCGCCAGCGCATCGGCATCGCCCGCGCGCTCGCCCTGCGGCCGAAGCTGATCGTGGCCGACGAACCCGTCTCCGCGCTGGACGTCTCCATCCAGGCGCAGGTCGTCAACCTGCTCCAGAACCTCCAGCGGGAGTTCGGCATCGCCTTCGTCTTCATCGCCCACGACCTCGCCGTCGTACGGCACTTCTCCGAGCGGGTCGCCGTGATGTACCTCGGCAGGATCGTCGAGGTCGCCGAGCGGGACTCGCTCTACACCCGGCCTCGGCACCCCTACACGCACGCACTGCTGTCGGCCGTCCCCGAGGCCGACCCGGACGCCGTCGAGCGGCGCGAACGCATCCGGCTGGCCGGGGACGTGCCCTCCCCGATCGACCCGCCCTCGGGCTGCCGCTTCCGCACCCGCTGCTGGAAGGCGCGGGAGAAGTGCGCCCTGGAGGAACCGCGGCTGGTGCGCGCCGAGGGCAGCCCTTCGGGCCATCTGACCGCCTGCCACTTCCCCGAGGAGCCGTCCGTCACGGCACGCGAGGAGGACATCGTCCTGGACCCGGCTCTCGGCTAGCCAGTGTGCTGCGCCAGAAATCCGTCGGTAGATCTGTCTCGTCTCGGCGGTCGGATTCTCGCCGCCGACCAGGGGCGTTGACCGTCCGCAGCTCAGCGGGAACTACCTAGGAACTTCCGGCGCGGGACACTAGGCGGGTCGTCCGAGCGCCGCGCTCCGCAGTGCCCGGGCCGCCCGCGCCGTCACCGGCTCCCCGTGACCGAAGCAGGCCACGTCCGGCTCCAGTTCGGCCAGGCGCAGGCAGGCTGCGAGGACCTGCGCGCGATCGAGGTTGAACACCCCCGGCATCACCGTGCCGTCGACGGGTGACGCGGCGACCGTGTCACCCGTGAACAGCACCCCGTGCCGCGGGAGATGGAGTGCGATGCTGCCGTGCGTGTGCCCCGGCACGTGCACGACGTGTGCCCCGCAGCCGATGTCCAGCACCTCGCCGCCGGACACCTCGGTGACCTCCCGGGGCCGGGCGTGGTCGCCCTGGGGCAACAGCCTCAGCGCCTGCTCGTGCAGGGGCCGCTCCCAGTCCTCGAACAACGGCTCGGGGCCCGGGACGTCGCCCCGTACGGCGGGCGCGTCCAGCCGGTGGGCCAGCACCTCGGCGCCGCTGAGCGCGGCGAACTCGGCCGCTCCGCCCGCGTGGTCCTCGTGGAAGTGGGTGAGCACGATTCGCCGCACGTCCCGGGGATGCCGGCCGAGGGCGGTCACCGCCTCGGCGATCGGGGCACCGGAGCCGGCCGGGCCGGCGTCGACCAGCGTCAGTTCGCCGCCGTCGCGCCAGAGGTAGGCCTGGCCGACCGGGAAGCGCAGCAGGTGCAGTCGGGGGGACAGCTCGATGACGTCCATGGGACGACCCTAGGAAGGCCCCCGTCCGGGGGCGAGGGCCTTCTGCTGCGGGCAGAGCGGTCAGTTCGCCGCGTAGGTGCGCAGGAACAGCGCCTCCGCCACCGACAGACGCTCCAGTTCCTCGGGACAGACGCTCTCGTTCACCGCGTGGATCTGGGCCTCCGGCTCGCTCAGCCCGATGAGCAGGATCTCCGCTCGCGGGTAGAGGGCGGCCAGCGTGTTGCACAGCGGGATGGAGCCGCCCTGGCCCGCGTACTGCATGTCCTGCCCGGGGTAGGCCACCGCCATCGCGTCCGCCATGGCCCGGTACGCCGGGCTGGTGGTGTCGGCGCTGAAGGGCTGGCCCTGGCCGATCTGCTCGCAGCTGATCCGTGCGCCCCACGGCGTATGTGCCTCCAGGTGCGCCTGGAGCAGCTTGGTCGCCTCACCCGCGTCCACGCCCGGCGGCACCCGCAGGCTGATCAGCGCCCGGGCACGGGCCTGCACGGACGGGGTGGCCCCGACCACGGGCGGGCAGTCGATGCCGATGACCGTGACGGCCGGCCGTGCCCAGATGCGGTCGGCGACCGTCCCGGACCCGATCAGCTCGACGCCCTCCAGGACCTTGGCGTCCTGGCGGAACTGCTCCTCCTCGTACTGCAACCCCTCCCAGGCCGCGTCACCCGAGAGCCCCTCGACGGTCGTCGAACCGTCCTCGGCGCGCAGCGAGTCCAGCACGCGGATGAGGGCGGCCAGCGCGTCGGGCGCGGCACCGCCGAACTGGCCCGAGTGCAGATTGCCCGCGAGCGTGTCGACCTGGAGGCGCACCATGGTCATGCCGCGCAGGGTGGAGGTGACGGTCGGCAGGCCGACGCGGAAGTTGCCCGCGTCGCCGATCACGATGGTGTCCGCCTCCAGCAGGCCGGGGTGTTGTTCGGCGTACCGCTCAAGGCCGCCCGTGCCCATCTCCTCCGAGCCCTCGGCGATCACCTTCACATGGACGGGAACGCCGCCGTTCGCCTTCAGCGCGCGCAGCGCCAGCAGGTGCATGATCAGGCCACCCTTGCAGTCGGCGGCCCCGCGCCCGTACCAGCGCCCGTCCCGCTCGGTCAGCTCGAAGGGCGGGGTCGTCCAGGCGGCCTCGTCCAGCGGCGGCTGCACGTCGTAGTGGGCGTAGAGCAGAACGGTCTTCGCGCCCGCCGGCCCGGGCAGGAAGCCGTAGACCGACTGGGTGCCGTCGGGGGTGTCGAGCAGGGCCACGTCCTCGAACCCCTCGGCGGTGAGCGCGTCGGCGACCCAGCGGGCGGCGCCCTCGGACTCGCTCCTCGGGAACTGGTCGAAGTCCGCCACCGACCGGAAGGCCACCAGTTCGGTGAGCTCTTCCCTCGCCCTGGGCATCAGCGAGGCGACGGTTTCGGCGACCGGATTCGACGGCATGGGCACGCTCCTCGTGGGTGCGACGTTGTACGGATGCGTACCTCTCGGTACGCGGTGATCGTGTGGTGCGGGCGCGGCCCCGTGTAAGGGCCACCCACGTCGCCGATCCTCCCACAGCGGCCTGCGGTGACCGCCGCCGTAGGATGCGGGAGACAGCGGCAGGCGGCTTGATCGGGAGCAGTAGACCATCGTGAGCAGCGAGAACTCTTCGGCGGACGACGTGCGCCAGGTGTGGGACGTCGTCGTGGTGGGCGCGGGACCCGCGGGCGCTTCGGCCGCGTACGCGGCGGCGGTCGCGGGCAGACGCGTGCTGTTGCTGGAGAAGGCGGAGCTGCCGCGGTACAAGACGTGTGGCGGCGGCATCATCGGTCCCTCGCGTGACGCGCTGCCGCCCGGCTTCGAGCTGCCTCTCCGGGACCGGGTGCACGCGGTGACGTTCTCGAACAACGGCCGCTTCACGCGCACGCGGCGGTCCCGGCAGATGCTGTTCGGGCTGATCAACCGGCCCGAGTTCGACCAGCAGCTCGTCGAGCACGCGCAGAAGGCGGGCGCCGAGCTGCGCACGGGTGTCACGGTCCAGCGGGTCGAACAGCACGGCTCGTCGGTGCCGGACCGGCGCACGGTCGCCGTGGTCCTCCAGGGCGGCGAGGTCGTGCTGGCACGGGCCGTCGTCGGGGCGGACGGCAGTGCCAGCCGCATAGGGGCGCATGTCGGGGTCAAGCTCGGCCAGGTGGATCTCGGCCTGGAGGCGGAGATCCCGGTGCCGGAGACCGTCGCCGAGGACTGGAAGGGCCGGGTGCTCATCGACTGGGGCCCCATGCCCGGCAGTTACGGCTGGGTCTTCCCCAAGGGCGACACCCTGACGGTCGGGGTGATCTCGGCCCGGGGCGAGGGCGCCGCGACGAAGCGGTACCTGGAGGAGTTCATCGGCCGCCTGGGCCTCGCCGGCTTCGAGCCGAGCATCTCCTCGGGGCACCTGACCCGATGCCGCGCCGACGATTCCCCGCTCTCGCGCGGACGGGTGCTGGTGTGCGGTGACGCGGCGGGACTGCTGGAGCCCTGGACCCGTGAGGGCATCTCCTTCGCGCTGCGGTCGGGCCGGCTGGCGGGGGAGTGGGCGGTGCGGATCGCCGAGGCGCACGACGCGGTGGACACGCGTCGGCAGGCCCTCAACTACGCGTTCGCCGTGAAGGCCGGGCTCGGAGTGGAGATGAGTGTCGGCAAGCGGCTGCTGACGGCGTTCGAGCGCCGTCCCGGGCTGTTCCACGCGGCGTTGACGGGCTTGCGTCCGGCCTGGAAGGCGTTCAAGGAGATCACGCAGGGGTCGACGTCGCTGGGCGAGATCGTCCGTTCGTACCCGGTGGCCCAGCGGGCCCTGTCCGCGCTGGACCGCCGTCCCGCGGCGGACGGCGAGGTCAGCTCGTCGGGGTGATCTCGAAGACCGGGTGGTCCGGGGCGATGCGGCGCAGCTGGTCGTCCGTGGAGCCGGGGCCGACTCCGTTGAAGAAGACCCCGACCTCCGCCTTCCAGCGCTTGAGGTAGGCGCGCAGGACCGGCGCCTTGTCGTCGTCGCTCACCTCGGTCGCGGTGAAGCTGTCCACACGCCTGCCGAGGTGGAGTTCACCGCCGCCCGCGGCGCGCAGGTTGCGCGTCCACTGCACATGGCCGCGGGGGGCGACCAGGTACTGCTTGCCGTCCAGGGTCAGCAGGTTGACCGGCGTGGTGCGCCACTGGCCGCTCTTGCGGCCGCGGACGGCGAGGACGCGCGAGCCCCAGACGCTGATGCCGCGGCGGGTCAGCCAGGCCACGAGACGGTTGAGGACGTTGACGGTGAACCAGCCGGGCTTCTGCACGTGCGTGGACATGTGGACCCCTCGTCTGCGGCGAAGCGGTGCTCTCTTGTGTGAGCACTGCTCTCGCTCTCTTCGGCCCCAGTCTGCCCGGGCAGGGTGAGCGATTGCAAGAGCACTGCTCTCTTTTTTGTCCGGCGCTCTCTTTTGTGTGCACTGCTCCGCTCTCATGGGAGACTGCCGGGCATGAGCACCGCACACGGCGCCCGTGCCCGGGCCAGGATCGAAGTCACCGCGGCCATCAAGGACGAGGCCCGCAGGCAACTCGCGGCGGAGGGCGCCGCCCGGCTCTCCCTGCGGGCCGTGGCCCGTGAGCTCGGTATGGTCTCCTCCGCCCTGTACCGCTACTTCCCCAGCCGTGACGACCTGCTGACCGCCCTCATCATCGACGCCTACGACTCGCTGGGGGAGAGCGCCGAGGCGGCCCACGACGACACCGCCGACCCCTTCGAGCGCTGGATCGCGGTGTGTGAGGCGGTGCGGGGCTGGGCGCTGGAGCACCCGCACGAGTACGCGCTGATCTACGGATCGCCGGTCCCCGGCTACACCGCCCCCGACACGACCGTTCCGGCCGCCGCCCGGGTGGGCCTCCTGCTCATCGGCATAGCGCGCGACGCCCATCAGGGTCCGGGCCTTGCCCGGCCCTCGCTGCCGGACGGCCTGCGCTCCGAGGCCGAACGAATGGCCGTCGACTTCGCGCCCGACGTCCCGCTGGAGGTCGTGACCGCACTCGTCGCGGCATGGGCCCAGCTGTACGGACTGGTCAGCTTCGAGGTGTTCGGCCAGTTCAACCGGATGGTGGAGGACCGGGAGGCGTTCTTCCGGCACGCGGTGGGGCAACTCGCCCGGGGGGTGGGGCTGATGCCCGGGCCCGCGTGAGCCGCCGCCGCACGATGGGCCCGCCGGCCCGCCGCACCCTAGTCGGCGAGTGGCCGAGCATGACCTGGGGCCCGGCACCGGTCGTGCCTCGCGTCGTCGGCGCGGACGGCGTCGAGCGGCACGGGAGGGGCGGCTCTGCTTCCCGGGGAGTACGCGTGACCACCACGCCGGGGCGACGCCGCCGCGGGGGCGCGGCGTCCGGCGTGGCCGGTATGGACGAGCAGCGCGCGCGGGGCGGGCCGCCGCAGTGGCGGCGGCACGGGCCCGCGCGGTGGGACCGGTGGGAAGGCGGGCGCCCCGGTGGCCCTGGCGCAACGAGGAGACCGCCCGCCGCCCGGTCGTCAGCCCGCTCACCGCGAAGACCCGCGTGAGCCGCACGATGGTGAGACTCGGGGCCCGTGACCGGGCCCAACTGGGCGTGCTCGCCTACGAGTCGGGGCTGGTGCCCCCGGGCCGGCTGTGCTGATCGGCCTTCTGGAAGCGGACCAGCACACTGACCACCCGGGCGGTGAAGAGCACCGGCGCCAGCACCAGACCCGCGCGCAGCAGCAGGCGCTCCGGCGTACCCGGCAGGTCGAAGAGCAGCGCGGGCCCGGCCACGGCCCCGAACACCACCGCGGCGGCGAAGGCCGCACTGCACAGCGCGTACCCGATCTCGACGGTGATCGCGTCGCGTTCGGCCTGGGTACGCCGTCCCCCGTGACTGGTCATCCGACGAGTGAAACAGGGGTGCGCCCGGCGGGCAAGTCTCATGAACCGCTGCCCGTGTCACCGCCCGACCCGCATCTCCACCTGCACTGAGCCCATGTCCCGGCCCTGCTTTCCCTCCCAGCTCGCGCGGCTGGAAAGGGAAGGGCTCGTCGAGCGCGGCATGTGCCCCGAGGTCCGGCGTGGCGTGAAGGTCTGTCTCACGGCGAAGGGACGCGCGCCGCACGGAGAGGTGTTTCCCTACGGCGCGCGGTACTGGCGGGGATATTCACCGACGGCTGACCCCGTCGGCCGGGCGCTCAGATCCCCGACGTCTCCCGCCACAGCGTGGCGAGCGCCCGATCGCCCGTGACGTTCGGCAGGGGAGCGCGGTTCCACAGCGCCAGATACAACTGCTCGGCCGGGCCGGACAGTTCGCACGCGGCCTCCGCGGACGCGTCCCGCGTGGTCACGGGCGGCTCCGGCGACAGCCGTACCGTCCACACCACGCCGGTGTCCTCGGTGCGTATCCGCAGGACGCGCGCCTCAGGGGTGCGTACCCGGCTCCTGGAGCGGGCGTGGAAGCCGCGCAGCAGTTCGTCGATGCCGTCGGTCGCGAACTCGGGGGTGACGGGCGTCGGGCTGCCGCCGCGTGCGGACTCCGCGTCGACCCGGTGCACGGCCGTCTCGTGCGCCTGCCGCCGGGCCCAGAAGGCCAGCGGGGACGACGCGGGCAGAAAGGTGAAGCACTCCACGTCGGGCGCGGCACCGGCCAGCGTGCCGACGAGATGCCGGTGGCTGTCGCGGTACCAGGCCACGAGCTCCGCGCCGTCGAGGCCGGTGGGTTCCACCAGCGGGCGGCGTTCGGTGCTCCGCTCCGCGACGTAGGCGGCGGCCCAGCGGTGCACCGCGCCGGTGTGCCGCAACAGATCGCCCACCTGCCACTTCGGGCAGGTGGGCACCGTGGTGTCCGTCCCGGCCTCCTCGGCGGCTGCGGCGAGCAACCGGCCTTCCGTCTCCAGGGTCTGAAGGAACTCGGCGGTCTCCATGGCGCCGAGTCTGCCGCAAGGAGCGCTCCGCGGGCCCGGGGTTTTCCGGTGGCCGTCCCCGGTGGTTACGGCAGCGGCGTCCCGCCCGTCGCGTTGACGATCTCGGCGGTGATGTACGACGCCTCCTGCGAGGCGAGGAAGACGTACGCCGGAGCCATCTCGGCGGGCTGCGCCGGCCGTCCGATCGGGGCCTGCTTGCCGAACGTCTGCGTGTCCGGCAGGGTCGCCGGGATCAGCGGCGTCCAGACCGGGCCCGGTGCGACCGCGTTGACGCGGATGCCCTTCTCGATCAGCATCTGCGCCAGCCCCTGCGTGAACGTGACGATCGCGCCCTTCGTCGTCGCGTAGTCCAGCAGATGCGGACTGGGCTTGTACGCCTGCACCGAGGTGGAGTTGATGATGCTGCCGCCCTCCGGGATGTGCGGCAGGGCCAGCTTGCACAGCCAGAACATGCCGTACAGGTTGGTGCGCAGCACCCGGTCGAACTGTTCGGTGGTGATCGCCTCGATGCCGTCGGGCTGGGCCATCTGGTACGCGGCGTTGTTCACGAGGACGTCGATCCGGCCGAACTCCTGCACGGCGCGGTCGATCAGGGCCCGGCAGTTCTCCTCCTCGCGCACGTCGCACGCGACGGGCACGGCACGTCGGCCGGCCTCCTCGATCAGCCGGACCGTCTCGGCGGCGTCGTCCTTCTCGTCCTCCAGATGGGTGAAGAGCACATCGGCTCCCTCGCGGGCGAACGCCAGGGCGACCGCGCGACCGATCCCGGAGTCGCCGCCGGTGATCACGGCCTTGCGGTCGGCCAGCCGGCCACTGCCCCGGTAGGACTCCTCACCGTGGTCCGGGGGCGGGTCCATCGGCCCCGTCCAGCCGGGGTACGACTGGTCCTGGGTGGGGAATTCCGGGGTCGGGTGCTGCTCGCCGGGGTGCTGCTGTTCGGTCACGGGTCTGCCTCCTTGTACCTGACGTACGGCCCGGTGATCACCACGGGCCCGGTCACGGGTACCCAGGATCACCGGGCTCCCTCCTGGCAGCCTGCCCTCCTCAGCCCCCGGCCGCCCGCCGGGCCACCGCCCCCCACCAGCGCTCCCACGGCCGCCGCCACCGCCACACTGGTCAGTGCGGCCGGCGGAGAACCCCTCCGCCAAGAAGATGGTGAGGGCTGTGCGGAGTCGGTTCAGGGAGTTGCCGTCGCCCGGCACGGCGCCGTGCGGCCAGAGTTTGTTTACTTTCGGCACAAACTGGGGTCAGGTGGGTGCGGGGTCGAGGACAAGGTGCGACTCTGGGACGAGACGTATCCGCCGAGGGTGCGGACGCATCCGCCGAAGGAGCGCAGGAGGGCACATGGGACGTGACGTGCCGGCCCTGGTGTTCACCCGGGAGGACCGCCGTCGGTACCGGGATAAGATGCACACCGACCTCGAGGTGCTCGCCCGGATGCTCCACGAGTCGGGGTTCGAGAGCGAACGCCCCCAGGTCGGTCTGGAGATCGAGCTCAACCTGGTGGACGACGCCGGGCTGCCCGTGATGCGCAACACCGACGTGCTCCGGGCGATCGCCGACCCCGCCTGGTCGAGCGAGCTGGGCCGGTTCAACCTGGAGATCAACATCCCGCCCCGGCAGCTGACGGCCGGTGGCCCCGGCTCCTGGGAGCAGGCGATCCGCGACGCCCTCAACCACGCGGAGGACCGCGCCGCGGCGGTGGGCGCCCACCTGATCATGGTCGGCATCCTGCCGACTCTGGCCGAGTCGGACGTCAGCGAGTCCGCGCTCTCCGGCGACCCGCGGTACCGGCTGCTCAACGAGCAGATCTTCGCCGCCCGGGGCGAGGACCTGCGGATCAAGGTCGACGGAGTGGAGCGCCTGTCGACGTACGCCGACACCATCACCCCCGAGGCCGCCTGCACCAGCACCCAGTTCCATCTCCAGGTGGAGCCCAAGGAGTTCGCGCACTACTGGAACGCGGCCCAGGCCATCGCGGGTGTACAGATCGCCCTCGCGGCGAACTCGCCCTTCCTGTTCGGCAAGGAGCTGTGGCGCGAGACCCGCATCCCTCTGTTCGAGCAGGCCACCGACACCCGCCCCGAGGAGATCAAGGCCCAGGGCGTACGACCCCGGGTGTGGTTCGGGGAGCGCTGGATCACCAGCGTCTTCGACCTCTTCGAGGAAAACGTGCGCTACTTCCCGGCCCTGCTGCCACTGTGCGAGGACGAGGACCCGCAGCAGGAGCTGGACAGCGGCGGTGTTCCCCAGTTGGGCGAACTGACCCTCCACAACGGCACGATCTACCGCTGGAACCGCCCCATCTACGCCGTCACCGACAGCGGTCCCCATCTGCGCATCGAGAACCGGGTACTGCCCGCCGGCCCCACCGTGGCCGACATCATCGCCAACGGCGCCTTCTACTACGGACTGACCCGCGCCCTGGTCGACGAGGACCGGCCGGTGTGGACGCGGATGTCCTTCTCGGTCGCCGAGGAGAACCTGCACACCGCCGCCCGTGACGGCATCGACGCCCGCCTGTACTGGCCCGGCGTGGGCGAAGTACCGGTCACCGAACTGGTGTTGCGGCGGCTGCTGCCCCTCGCCCACAGGGGCCTGGAGCTGACCGGCATGGACGCCGAGTGGCGCGAACCCCTGCTGGGCATCATCGAGCAGCGCTGCGTCACCGGGCGCAACGGCGCCCTGTGGCAGGCGGAGACGGTGCACCACCTGGAGAAGGCCGGCATCTCCGACCGGCGGGAGGCGCTGCGGCAGATGACCCGGACGTACATGGACTACATGCACATGAACGCGCCCGCGCACACCTGGCCCGTGGACTGACGTCAGACGGTCCGGCCGTGCCATTGCGCGGCCGCCGTCAGGGGCACGGGGGCGGGCACCCGGGCCGATGTCGTCAGCTCGATCCGCCGTCCCTCGGCCGCCGCGCGCAGCAGAGCGGTCATCGTCTCCAGCACGTGCAGCGCGAGTTCACCGTTCGCGCGCGGCGCCCGCTCGCCGTCGGCGGCGAGGAAGTCGAGCAGGCCGAGGCCGCGGGCGCCGTCCGCGTAGCCCGCCGACACCGGGAGGGCGCGCCACCCGGTGTCACCGAGCGCGTGCAGGCGCACCTCCCCGTCGAAGCGGTTCGGGTCGGGGACCGCAAGGGAGCCGCTCTCACCGTGGACCTCGATGGGGGCGGCCGTGGTGGCCACGCCGTCGAAGCTCGTCGTGAGCGTCGTCAGCGTCCCGTTCACGTGCTCCAGCACTCCCGACACATGGCTGTCCACCTCGACCGGTATGCGCGTGCCCGCCCGCGGGCCGGAACCTATGACGCGCTCGGAGCGCAGCCTCCCGCCCGCCCCGATCACGGCCCGCACCGGCCCGAGCAGATGGACCAGGGACGACAGGTAGTACGGCCCCATGTCCAGCAACGGGCCGCCCCCGGCCGTGTAGTAGAAGTCGGGGTGGGGATGCCAGCGTTCGTGGCCCGGGGTGACCATCACGGCCGAGGCGAACTGGGGCCGCCCGATGCTTCCCGCCTCCACGGCTGCCCGCGCGGTCTGAACTCCCGTGCCCAGGACGGTGTCCGGGGCGCAGCCCACCCCGGTGCCCGCCCTCGCGGCGGCGTCCAGGACGACCCGGGCGTCCGCCAGGCCCACCGCCAGTGGCTTCTCCCCGTAGACGTTCTTGCCGTGGCGGATCGCCCCGAGTGCTATCTCCGCGTGGGCCGCCGGGGTGGTGAGGTTCAGCACCGTGTCCACGTCCGGGCTGCTCAGCAGTTCCTCGACCGACAACGCCCGGGCCTCCGGCAGTTCGGCGGCGGCCACCGCCGACCGGGAGGCGTCGAGGTCGGCGACCGCGGTGACCCGCACACCGGGATGTCCCACCAGCGTGTCCAGGTACGCGCGGGAGATGACGCCGAGCCCTACGACGCCGACGCGGTGCGCGTCGCCCACAGCATCCCCCTCTCGACGATGGTGCGGACGTGGGGGTTCTCCAGGACGTCGACGCTGTGCCCCGGGGTCGTCACCACGATCCGCCCGGCGCCCCACCGGCGGGTCCAGACCGCAGGCGAGGTGACCGGCCGGTGCCAGGGCTCCCACGGCCGCACCGGATGCCTGGTGGTGGCCAGGACGTCGATGAGGTCGTCGTGGAGCACCCAGTACTGCTCGGTCTCCAGCACGAAGTCCTCGATGCCGGCCGTGATCGGGTGCGCGCGACCGGCATCGGTGAGGGTGATGGTGTGGGGCAGGAAGTTGTCCGCCGCCTCACCCCGGCGCTCGCACGGCTCCTTGCCCGGGTGCGTGGCGAACTGGCCGCCCACCAGGTGCAGATAGTCCGAGGAGGCGCGGAAGGAGTCGGCGATGCCGCCGTGCCAGCCGGTGAAGCCGGTACCGGCCACGACCGCCGAGGACAGCCCTGCCAGCTGGTCGCGCGTGATCTCCGACATCGTCACGCACTGCACGACCAGGTCCGTGTCGGCCATCTCGGCGGCATCCGCGTAGATCTGCGTCGACTCCTCGACCCGGACGGCGTATCCGTTGTGCCGGAGGAAGGGCAGGAACAGTTCCGTGGCCTCGACCGGCTGGTGCCCTTCCCAGCCGCCTCGGACCACCAAGGCTCTCTTCTGCGTCATCGTGATCTCACTATGCGCCGGTCGCCCGAGTGCGGAAAAGGGGGGCGGACCTCACGAAAGTTTCGCCCCGGCGGCCCGCGCCGAGACCATCCAGCAGGCCGCGGTGTAGCGGACCTCCGCGCCCTGCACGAAGGGATCGAAGGCGGGCCGGACCACCTCGACGATCTCGGCCCGGGTCCGCTCGTCGGCCCCGGGCAGGACCGTGCCGAGCGGACCGAGCCGGGTGAAGTAGGTGACGAGGTCCTGCTCGGGCAGGGCGCAGACCGCGTCCACCGGCTGGATGTCGATCCCGGCCCAGCCGCTCTCCGCCAGAATGCGGTGGACCCGCTCGGGGTCCGCGAAGGCGAACTGGCCCGGCTGGTCCGGCTGCCGGGCGGGAAGCTCCGGCAGGAACGGGGCCGCGGCGCGCTCCGCCGTCGTCATGAACGGGTTCTCCTCGGGGCCCCGCCACACGACGCACCGCAGTGCCGCTCCGTCGCTCACCGTGCTCCTCAGATTGCCGAAGGCCCGCACGGGGTCGCTGAAGAACATGACGCCGAAGCGCGAGACGACAGCGTCGAAAGCGGCCGGCTCGAACGCGTGCTCCTGCGCGTCGGCCTGGATGAAGGACGCCGGTACGCCCTCCCGCTCGGCGTGCGCCCGGGCCGTCTCGATCATCGGGCCGGAGAGGTCGACACCGACGCAGTGACCCACCCTGCGTGCGACGGCACGGGTCACGCTTCCCGTGCCGCAGCCGACGTCCAGCACACTCGCCGCGTGTTCGGCGGCCACGGTGTCGACGAGCAGCTCCTCCCAGGGCCTGAACATCTCGTTCAGCAGCCCCTGGAGATCCACCCAGGCATGACCGGCGGGCCCGTTCCAGCGGGCGGCCTGCTCGTCGTGGGACGTGCGTGAGGCATCCATCGTCGTCTCTCCCTCTGCTTGCCTTCGTCTTGCGTTCGTCTTGTCTTCGTCGGGACGGGATGACAGCGTTCTACTTCAAGTCGACTTGAGGTCAAGACAATGACAGACCTGGACATCGCCGAGGTGGCGCACCGCACCGGAGTGCCCGCCTCGACCCTGCGGTTCTACGAGGAGAAGGGGCTGATCACCTCGACCGGCCGGCGCGGCCTGCGGCGTCAGTACGACCCCGGAGTCCTGGAGCGGCTGGCGCTGATAGCGCTGGGACGGACGGCCGGGTTCTCCCTCGACGAGATCGCGCAGATGTTCGCGCCGAACGGGCAGCCGCGCATCGACCGGCGGAAGCTGTCGGCCAAGGCGGACGAACTGGACCGCAGGATCCGCGAACTGGGCGTCCTGCGGGACTCCCTGCGGCACGCCGCCGCCTGCCCCGCACCGAGCCACCTGGAGTGCGCCACCTTCCGCCGCCTGATCGACGCGGCGGCGTCCGGCGACGTCACGGCGCCGGGACGGCGGGTTCCCGAGCGCCGCTGACGGGCGTCGGCGCTCTCGGTCCGATCCTGGGCCGCGCTCGGCCCGCATCGCGTCGCCGCCTGCCCCATACCGCGGCAGGCGACGTTGGCTCGTTGAGGAGCGGCGTCCGGTGCGGCGGCAGGGGTCCCTCCCGTTCGAGCGGAGCCGAGCATGGTGAGCGTGCCGGGCGTCGCGACGGGGCGAACGTCGCCTGCCCACGGCACCAGCCTTCGCCGCGACTCCGGTCGATCCAGGAGGCCCTCGCCGAGCGCCACGGGTATGCGTCGGCGATGGTGTGGACCCTCGTGCCCACCCTGGCCGTGGTGATCCTGCTGAGCCCACTCGGCAAGGAGGCCAAGGAGGATCCGCTTCGGGAGCGGCGGGGTGGTGGCGCCGAGCGGCGCGGCGACCGGGACGGTGCGGCCCTGGGAGAAGGGCGTCCCGCCGGTCACCGTCGCCGATCGCCACCGCCGGCACCCGCTCGCGCGGCAGCCGACCGCACGACGGCCCACCGCGTGCCGAGGAAGTCACCGGGAAGCAGGCCGGCAAAAACGTTCCACATCCCGTCGCGATATACTCGCGACGCCCATGAAGGTCACCGTCGTGCCTGGTCGCACGGCTGCAACAGCGAGGGGGGTGGAGGCCGTTCCGGCACGTCCCGCCCGCATCCAGGACGTCGCGGCCGCCGCCGGCGTGTCGGTGTCCACGGTGTCGAACGTGCTCAACCGGCCCGAGCGGGTCAATGCCCGGACCGCCGAGCGCGTCCGCGTCGCGGTCGCCGCGCTCGACTACGTCCCCCACCCGGGAGCCGCGGGCCTGCGCACCGGCCACTCCTCCGCGATCGGGCTCGTGCTGCCCGACGTCACCAACTCCTTCTACGCGCGCATCGCGCGAGGCGCCGCCGACGCGGCCTACGACCACGGCTACTCCCTCGTGCTGTGCCACAGCGGCGACGCCCCGGAACGGGAGCAGGGCTACTTCAGCATGCTCGTCGAGCAGCGGGCCGTGGGAGTGGTGGTCGTCCCGCTCAGCGCCGACCCGGGCCGGCTGGCCCGGCTGCGGGAAAGGGGCATCCCGCTCGTCCTGGCCGACCGAGCGATGCCCGACCGGGAGGGCTGTTCCGCCTCCGTCGACGACATCGCCGGCGGCCGCATCGCCGTACAGCACCTCCTCGACAGCGGTGCCCGCGACGTCCTCGTCGTCAACGGCGAGCGCGGCATACGGCAGTGCGCCGACCGTTACCAGGGCGCCCGGCAGGCCGTGCGCAGTCGCCGCGAAGCCCGGCTCGACCAGGTCGTCGCCGAGCGGATGACCGTCGCGTACGGCACGGAGGTCGCCCGCGGGCTCAAGGACCTGCCCGACGGGGTCTTCTGCACCAACGACTTCCTCGCCGCGGGCCTGTGCCGGGGCCTCACCGAACGGGGCGTGCGCATCCCCGAGGACGTGCAGGTCGTCGGCTACGGCGACCTCGATGTCGCGACCTTCGGGGCGACGACCCTGACGACGGTCCGGCAGCCGGTCGAGGACCTCGGCCGGGCGGCCGTGGAGATGCTGCTCGACGAGATCGAGGCCCGCGCGGACCACCTCCACGAAACCCGCGTCTTCGCCCCCGGCCTCGTCCGTCGCGACTCCACCCGGCCGTCCTCGGAGGACTAGGCCGCTTCTGATGGATCTCCGCGGCGTCGCGACGCCCGGCACGCTCCCCCGTTCTCGGCTTCGCTCGAACGGGAG
>NZ_JASKMS010000048.1 GCF_030124145.1 Streptomyces sp. 378 | reverse complement strand
CCTTCACCAGCATCGCCTGCACCCTCATCTGCTACCGCAGACTCACCAAATGAGACGACTTCTAACTGCAACTGCGTACTGCTGCCCGGCAGTTCATCTCTGCCGGGCCTCTCTTGATCTCGACTACGACAGAAATCGTAACCACACCGCCAGCCAATGTCTACTCCAGCGAGTATAGATTTTCGCGCGCTGGAAGATGAGGTACTCCGCCTCGACCAGTCTGCCTCGACCGGTCCCCATGGATGGTTCAAGCAGCTGCGAGGCTCTGTCCGGCGCTCACAGTGCCCCACAGCCGCGTAGCATGTCGGGCTGGGCGTGACGTCGCCGACTGCGCCGCGGCTACCGTGGGCGGCACCGGCCAACACTGCGTCTCGTGAAGAACACCACCGACCGGCATGGACGTTTCCAGCCGTGACGCCCCCCAGGTCGGCCGTTGACGAGCGTGGCAGAAGGCCCTGCGCCGCCCTCGACGAGCCTGGGATGATCGTTGACGTCGCCGCCCTGGTGGAGTCCGGCCAGAGCAACCAGATGTCCCTGACCGTGGCCACCGGTGGCGCTGTCATCACCGGCCGCCTGGCTCCCGCAGCGGTGTGGAGGCAGAGGGTGTCGGATGTGCTGAGGGATTCCGCTCACTTGGGCGAGTTCGCCCGCCGTCTTCGACGCCCCCGTGAAGGAGGACGGGCCACCCACGCATCTGCACTTCCGTGCCGCCCGGATCCTGCAGGGCAACGGCGACGGGAACCCGCTGCACGCGGTGTGGGCCCGACCGGCGTACCGGTCGGGCCCACACTGCTCATCAGGTGTCGGCTCGTGTCTGTTTACCCGGTCAGACCGTGACGGGGGTGCCGAGCATCGCGGAAGCGTGCTGCATCGGACTGAGAATGCCCAGGGGCGCTGCCTTGGGAACGGCGCGGCAGGTGAAGCCGAGCTGAGCCATGGCCCGCGAGACTTCGGCGGCGCTGAAGTCACGGCGGTCCTGGCGCGTGATGACCTGGCCGACCTGCTTGACGGGGTAGTGGCGGCGGCCGATGATCACCGATTCGCCGGTGACCGGTTCGGGCTTGACACCCTTCATCGACTCCAGCACGCCGCCCTTGGTGAGCTCGAAGGGGAAGCGGGCGATGACGCAGCGCATGTGGCCTCACAGAGAGAAGGAAAGAACGGTCCGGCCAGGGCGAGGTGTTTCAGCGGGAGAGGGCGAGGATGCCCAGGGCGCTGCCTTGCTCGTCGACCACCGGCAGGACACCGAGCCGACGGGTGCGCATCGCGTGCTCGGCTTCGGCCATCGTGGTCACGGGTGAGGCGAACGAGCCGTGGTCGCCGAGGATGTCGCGCAGGCGGACACGGTCCGTGTAGTCGGAGCTGTCGCGGACGGCGGCGAGTTCGGTACGGGTGACCAGGCCGGTGCACTGGCCGTCCTGGTCGCAGACGACCAGTCGGACCGTGCGGGCGGCGGTCATGACGGCCAGCGCCACCTCGACGCTCATGTCGTCACAGACCTGCGGTCCGGCCGCGTCCATGACCTCCACCGCCGTCCTGTGCGCGGGGTCGGCGTCCGCCGGGCGGGGCTGCGTCTGAACCAGCGTCACAAGGTGCCTCCTGCGGAGATGGGCCGGCTTCCTGATCACGAAGGTTCTAGGCCACCGCGCCGAAGCCGGACTGGCGTACGGGGGTGCGCCTGGTCGCCGAGGTGGGGCGGCGTCGGCCTCGGGAGGTGGCGCTGCGCTTGGGGCGTTCGACCACCGGTGCGGTGATGACGACCGGGATGCCGGACGGGGCCTGGGCTCCGGTGATCCGGTTCAGGGCCTCGTCGCCCGAGCGGATCTGGGTGGTCTGCGGCCGGATTCCGGCGTCCGACATCAGACGGACCATGCCGCGGCGCTGGTTCGGCGTGACCAGGGTGACGACGCTGCCGGACTCGCCGGCGCGGGCGGTACGGCCGCCGCGGTGGAGGTAGTCCTTGTGGTCGGTCGGCGGATCGACGTTGACGACCAGGTCGAGGTTGTCGACGTGGATGCCGCGCGCCGCGACGTTGGTCGCCACCAGCACGGTGACGTGCCCCGTCTTGAACTGCGCCAGCGTGCGGGTGCGCTGGGGCTGTGACTTTCCGCCGTGCAGCGCGGCGGCCCGTACCCCGCTGTTGAGCAGGTCCTGGGTCAGCCGGTCGACGGCGTGCTTGGTATCCAGGAACATGATCACGCGGCCGTCGCGGGCGGCGATCTCGGTCGTGGCGGCGTGCTTGTCGGCGCCGTGGACGTGCAGGACGTGGTGCTCCATCGTCGTGACCGCACCGGCCGACGGGTCGACCGAATGCACGACGGGGTCGGTCAAGTAGCGGCGCACCAGCAGGTCGACGTTGCGGTCCAGGGTGGCGGAGAACAGCATTCGCTGCCCCTCGGGGAGGACCTGGTCGAGCAGCGCGGTGACCTGTGGCATGAAACCCATGTCAGCCATCTGGTCGGCCTCGTCCAGCACGGTGATGCCCACCTGGTTCAGCCGGCATTCGCCGCGGTCGATGAGGTCCTTGAGCCGCCCCGGCGTCGCGACGACGACCTCGGCTCCGCCACGCAGCGCACCGGCCTGCCTGCCGATCGACATGCCGCCCACAACCGTGGCCAGCCGCAGCCGCACGGAGCGGGCGTACGGGGTCAGCGCGTCGGTCACCTGCTGTGCCAGCTCACGCGTCGGTACGAGGATCAGCCCCAGCGGCTGGCGGGGCTCAGCACGCTGGCCAGCGGTGCGGGCGAGCAGAGCGAGGCCGAAGGCGAGGGTCTTGCCCGAACCCGTGCGTCCGCGGCCCAGCACGTCACGGCCCGCCAGCGAGTTCGGCAGCGTCGCGCCCTGGATCGGGAACGGCACGGTCACCCCCTGCCTGCCGAGTTCGGCCAGCAGCTGCTCGGGCATGTCGAGATCGGCGAAGCCTTCAACGGCCGGCAGCGCGGGGGTGATCGTCCTGGGCAGCGCGAACTCACCCTGCACTCCGGCGGCTCGACGGCCGTAACCGCCGGAGCGGACGGGCCCGCCGGAACGACGCGGCGTTTGCGAGCCGTAGCCGCCGCCCCTTCCGGCGTCGGCACGGCCGTCACGGGAGCGGGCGGGGCGGTCGTTCGTGTACGTGCGGTTCATTCGGAACCTTCCTCGATGTGGCACATATCAAGGAATTCCCGCCGCGATGAATGGCATGGAGAATTACAAGTATGGACCGGTGGCAAAAGAAAGCAGATCTGGCCGGCGGAATCATCCGTGGGCACAGGTGCTGAAATGGGTGACGCGATGGGGACCTTGCGATCCGGGCGCCGGCTGCGGTGCAGCACTTCAGGCTGCGTCTGCGTCCTGAAGGGAGGAACCGCTTGTGGTGGTACTGCGGATTCCTCCGGGGCGTCCCGCGGGTGAAAGCCGCTGCGGGATACGCGTGCAGCTGGGGCCCGCACCCCGAAGGATGCGGGCCCCAGCTACGGATTGCGCGTGAGCGTCAGGCCGGAACGATGTTCTCGGCCGTCGGGCCCTTCTGACCCTGCGCGATGTCGAAGTTCACCTTCTGGCCCTCGAGCAGCTCACGGAAACCCTGCGCGGCAATGTTCGAGTAGTGGGCGAACACGTCGGCGCCGCCACCGTCCTGCTCGATGAAGCCGAAGCCCTTTTCCGCGTTGAACCACTTCACGGTACCAGCAGCCATGTCATATCTCCTTTGGGGCAGTGCATCGGCGTCCGCACCACGCGGACGCCGTGTCGCCGCGATGATTACCCCGCCCGGAAATGACCGGAAATACAAAAGTGCTCCCGACCGGCAGAAACCTGGTGGGGGCACTTGAAGTCTTGGGAACCACAACTGCAACTGAGATAGACACTAGCACGCCGGAGCGGCCCGTGCGTGTTGGATAATTCCACTCTGCCCTTCGCGGCAAAAACTCCCGCTGCCCGGTCCCCCAAAATCTGATCCCTCGGGAACAGATATTAATTCACGCGGAGTTCAACGTCTCAGGAAAAGTTGCCAACCGGCACGCTGCCGCGACGGCCGGGGAAAAGCTGCCGCCGCCCAGGAAACGCAGCTGCGAGACTGTGCGGATGACCACGCAGCGGCTGCCGTTCCCGGTCCCGGATGAGCGAGCCCACCTCTTCGGTGTGGGCGAGGCGCCTGGTCATTTGGGTGATGGCGGCCCGGGTGATCAGGCTCTGGGAGTGCTGGATGAGCCGTTCGTACTCCCGCGCATGCCGACGGGACGTCTTCGAGTACTACTCCGACAGAGTGGCCAGGCAGGCCGCCGGCGCGACGTGTGCTCATGACCGTCGACTGAAGCGCCCGCACGCATCACATCAGCCAACCGGGCCGATAGGTCAGGGCACTTCTTCCGACAGTTGTTCGATCCAGATGGTTTTGCCCGCAACGGTGTACCGGCTGCCCCAGCGATGGGTCAGCTGCGCCACCAGGAACAGCCCGCGGCCGCCTTCGTCCGTCCACCGGGCCCGTCGCAGATGCGGCTGCGTCTGGCTGGGATCGGAGACCTCGCAGATCAAACGTTGATCCCGAATCAGCCGCAGGCCCACTGGGGCGCTGCCGTAGCGGATGGCGTTGGTGACCAGCTCGCTGACGATCAGCTCTGTGGTGAACACCAGATACTCCAGCCCCCTGGAGGTCAGCTGGTCGGCGACTCGACGGCGTACCCCTGCGACGATGCTGGGGTCGGCGGCCAGCTCCCAGATGGCCGTGGCATCTTCGGGAAGTCGGCGCACCTGGGTCACAGAAGTGCCAGGTCGTCGTCCAAGGGCTGCTGCAGAAGTTCTTCCAGAATGCGGCCACCGATTTCCGTGACCGGGCGGCCGCCTTCAGCGCCTCCAGCCGTGCCTTCCCGCACCACGGTCAGTCCGCGGGTGCGGAACGGATCTCGCGCCAGTGCGCCGGTGTAGAAGGACGGGACATCACCAGGGCTCGGTGGCTTCGAAGGGCTCCGCGCCTTCGCCCAGGGGCAGCCCCGGACGCACGGACACCGTGTCGGCTTCGGCGCCGCCCTGCGGAGCGGTCGGGGTGGGCACGGTGCCGGCGTGCGGGGTGGCGCCGCCGGCTGGCAGGGCCGCGAGCGACGCCGACTTCCCCCCGCACGCCGCCGGTGCCCAGTGCGTCGGGCGGGCCGGTCCCTAGCTGCCCTTGCCGCCCCGTGGCAGAGCCGCTTCGGCGAACACCACCAGGCCACCGCCATCAGGCGTTTCGGTGACGGTGTGTCCGCGCTGGATCAGCAGCCCTGCTACTGCGGCCTGCACGATCACTCTCATGCTGTCGTGGCTTGCTGCCCGGCCTGCCTGGTCACGGGCGAGCGCGGTGAACCCGTCCGAGGCCGTCCAGCTGACCAGAGCGCCCGCGGACACCTCAGTCACCCGCAGCCCCGGAACCCCGCTGTCCGCGTCGCCCAGCACCTGAAAGCCGGCCTGGACCAGGCAAGAGCTCACCCGGGACACAAGTTGAGCCGGGGCGCATGACACGCAGGTCGCCTGCCCACGAGAAGCACGATCATGCCACGGAGCTGCACAGGCGCCTGTTCGGACGGTGGGAGGACGCGGTGGATCCCGGACGACGGCAACCGGCGGGTGGATCACGGGTGGCCCGGCCGTCCAGGTGTGTCCGGAGGCGTTGTTATGCCTTCAGCTGGTCATGCGTGGCGGTGCGAATGCCGGTTACCGACGACGAGGCGGTAGAGGGCGAGCAGGATGACGGAGCCGATGATCGCGGCGATCCAGGTGGAGAGGTCGAAGAACCCGTCGACGGAGTCAACCCCGAAGATCACCTTGCCGAGCCAGCCGCCGAGCAGACCGCCGACGATGCCGATGAGCATGGTGATGATGATGCCGCCCGGGTCCTTGCCCGGCATCAAAGCCTTGGCGATGGCGCCGGCGAGCAGGCCGATGATGATCCACGCGATGATGCCCCTGGCGCCTCTCCACTTCGTCATATAAAGGCTGTGTCAGCTCATCGTTCGTACCAATCTCGCCTGAACAAACGTCTTTGCCGAACGCGACCGTGCCAGTTCCCAACCCATCTCCCGCCGTCAGCGCGGCGGCAACGTCAGGCGGCGAACGGTGACCGGCGTGGGCACGGCCGTGGTCGGCGTGGGCACGCTGCTCAGCGTGCCACTGCTGCTGCGGATGATGCGCCCGGAGGGGCCTGCGCAGGGAATAGCCTTCACACACCCCCCGAAGTGGGCTCCTCCTGCCAGAAGGAGCCCACCCCTGCACGCAGGCAAGCCCGGTCGGCGTCAGCACAGTCACCGGCAGGGCGCCCTCGGCGCACAGCAGGGTCCTCAGCCGAGGCCAACACGCCACCAGACGGCGTCGGCCGGGAGCCTGCCGACCGCGACAAGGCAGAGTCCTCGGCGGTGATCATCGACCTCTGTTAGGGCCTCTTAATGCGCTCGCCGACCGGCTCACTCCCGCGCAAGGAGTAAGCATGAAGGTGGGGGGAAGGGGTATGCGCGGCATTGGCGAGTTGAGGCGGGCGGTGTCGGCATGGCCGACAAGGGAGGGACACATGGTTACGGATACGGCAGCAGCGACGACGGAGGCGCAGTGCGCTGAACTGCCGGAGGTGGCCGACCCGTCGAAGGTCGCTCCGAAGGACGCGCGTGAGCTCACCCGCCTGTTCTTCCAGCAGCTGAACCGGCTGGAGGAGGGCACGCCGGAGTACCAGTACGCGCGCAACACGCTGATCGAGATGAACATCTCCCTGGTCCGCTACGCGGCCTCCCGTTTCCGCAGCCGGGACCAGGAGGAGATGGAGGACATCGTCCAGGTCGGCGTGATCGGTCTCATCAAGGCCATCGACCGGTTCGAGCTCTCCCGCGAGGTGGAGTTCACCTCCTTCTCGATCCCCTACATCGTGGGAGAGATCAAGCGGTTCTTCCGTGACACCACCTGGGCCGTGCACGTGCCGCGCCGCCTGCAGGAGGCCCGCGTCCAGCTGGCGCGCGCCACCGAAGAACTGAGCAGCCGTCTGGGCCGCACCCCGACCGTGGCGGAACTGGCCCAGCTGATGAACCTGGAGGAAAAGGAAGTCATCGAGGCGCGGCTGGCCTCCAACGGCTACCGCTCCTCCTCCCTGGACGCCGCCATCGGCAACAGCGAGGACGGCGAGACCGCCCTGTCCGACTTCATCGGCAGCGACGACGGCGCCCTGGAACTGGTGGAGGACTTCCACGCACTCGCCCCGATGATCGCCGACCTCGACGAGCGAGCGCGCAAGATCCTGCACTGGCGGTTCGTGGAGGAGCTCACCCAGGCCCAGATCGGCGAACGGCTCGGCGTCTCCCAGATGCACGTCTCCCGGCTGCTGTCGCGCACCCTTGCCCAGCTCCGCCAGGGCATGCTCACCACCAACTGACACCGCGGTCCAAAAGGCGCGCGCCTTACGGTCGTGGTGCCCATGTACCACGCCACCGCCTCTGCACGGTCGGCTGCGAGCGGCCCGCCTCAGACCCTCAGGGCGCGCTCCACCCGTGTGGACCGCCTCCGCCTATTCCCCCCGCGGATCGTCCAACACCCCCTCGGGATCGTCGACGCCCGCCGCTTCGAGAAACACCACCAGGTCGTGGTCGCTGTAGCCGGTGCCGAGGATCTCGTCCCGGCCGTGCGAGTGCACGGTGACACTCCGGCCACCGGTGCGGGAGGGCAGGTGTACGACGATCGGCGCGCTGGTTCCCAGCGTGCTCCCGGCAGGGCTGTGCAGCGAGTCGGCTGCCCGGTCAGGAGGGTGGCACACCAGTCGAAACGCGGGACTCCGGGATGTGGGTCGTACGCCACCCGCCCGTCGGCGTCGAATTGTCCCGCGCTCGGAGGGCGTCGCGGGTGTCGATTACGTGACCCAATGTCACACAAACAGCCTGATCCGTACCTCGGCGCTCGCCCGGTCCTTGGGCCGACGGCGCGCCGACCGTTACTGGGGACTGCGTCCGGTGACCTCGCCGCTGGGGTCGTCGGGCAGAGTGATGCGGGCGGTGATGCGTCTACCGACCGGCTCCCACTGGACCTCAAAGCCCTGGGCGACGGCCATGACGATCTCCAGTGATACCCGGCCTCCGTATCCGGGGCATCCCGCTCGCGTACCGCCGCTGCACGGCCTGACAACCCGAGCGACCCTTGACTCGCCCATTGAGACTCCACCGGCCTCGACAGGTAGTGCCGCACAGGGACCTGCCCCCGCCAGGACGCGACCCAACGGGGGCAGAGCACGGACAATGGGCGGCTCCCGGTAGCGCGGTAGGGGTAGGTGCCGTGATCTTCGGATTGAGCTCGATCACTCGGGCGGGGATGAGCGATCGCCGGACGACCGATCCACCGGGCGGGCGGCTGCGGCGGCCATAAGGGCCAGCAGGAGCGCGATCACGCCGACGATGATGTTGTTGACTATGGTCCTGGTGGTACTGACGTCCCCTGCTACAACCCAGGGCGCAAAGATCGTCCACACGCTGAGTGCGCAGGCGGCCCACGCCATGCTGTGCGAGCGCTCGTATGCCCGGCCAAAGCCACCGCTCATGATCACGGCGTAAGCGATGCCGACGATCAAGTTGTTGACAGCCAGGGTGGAAAAGTCGCTGAAGCCCGCGATCCACGGTGAGGCCGCCAGATAGAGGCCCGTGATCAGTGCCATCGCCTCGACGGCCTGCGCCTTCGGAGTACTGGCGACACGCTCGGCCATCTCGTGTCGACTGCGCATGGCGCGGATGTCGGGGTGCGTGTCCATGTCCGACCGGGGATGTGTTGCCATTCCGACCTCCGATTTGCCCGTTATGTGTATTACGTGAAGGCGAGTACCCCTCAGGGGCGGGGTAACCATGCGAGGCGCACGGGACGCCGTCCCGGGCGCGGACCGGTCACGAAAGTGGCGTGCGCGGGGAGCTTCCATCCCGCCTTCCATCGACCTGGGCGCAGCCAAGGCTTGTCCCGTAATGATCTTTCGGTCGGACACGCGGGCGCCAGCTTCTGGGATCAGGCGTCGCCCCCCTCCACTGGCATCCAAACCTGGCCCGCTCTCACTCACCTGCCGCCTCAGGGGACGCCACGCGGCCGGCCGAGCCTACGGCCTGCTGGGACTGACGGCGGTCGGAGTCGGCGGCATGCTGGGCCGCCACCTCGCCTACCGTCAGGCATCCGGCGCCCCCGAAGAGGTACCGCACGTGGTCACGGAGGGCTGGCACCGGATCGGCACCGTGGACGCGTCCCTGGCCGGCCGGCCCGTGCGGCGCAGCGTGGACGACGTGCCGGTCCTGGTCGTGCGCGAAACCGGCGGCACCGTCCACGCGCTGGCCGACCGGTGCAGCCACCTCGCCGGACCGCTGTCCGAGGGGACGATTAACCGACGGAACGGCTGGAACGTACGCGGCCTCGCCACGGCTCCCCAGCCCGCCTTCGGCGCTCGGATCACCGGCGGCCACGTCGAGATACGCCTGCGCCGGGCGGAGCACGCGGACAACAGCCGGGAGACGGAGCGGCAACCGGGCGCAGCGGAGAAGGGTGTGGCCCATGGATCCCCTGGCCACCACGCCTGACAACGCGAATGACACCACAGGTGACGCCATAGCTGACAACCGCCTCGCACAACGCCTGCGCGAGCTTGCCCGGCGCACCGGACGACGGTACTCCGCAGGGCACGACCGGCCGCTGTGCGGCCATCTCGCGTCCATGACGGGGTTCGGGGCGTACACGGCGGCCTGGGCCACGGTGGTACGGCTGCGCGGGTGCCCTCTGCCCGACCGGCCCCAGCCCTGGGACGTGGTCCTGACCTCGGTCGCCACCTTCCGGCTCAGCAGGCTCTTGAGCAAGGCGTCCGTCACCAGTCACGCGGTACGTCGGCCGCAGGGCCCCGCCGAGCTGCACGAGCAGGCGGAGCCGGAGGGCGGCAGGGACACGTGTGCACAGAATCCCCGCCGAGCCCCGGCAGGGCTTCTTCGCATGGAGCCCGAATGGCGGGGGCCTACAGGAAAGTGGACCGCAATGCGGCAAAGGCATTGGGCTTTGCAGGGGTGAAGGCTACGACTTGGTTGGTCGCGAAGAGTTCCCGGGTCGGATGCTGTGCGTCGGCGTACGACGCGTGTCGTCACCGCGTCCTTGCTTCGGGTGCTCGAGAGAGGAGAACCCGAGTGCGACGGTGCTCACGGCGGACACTGAAACCCCACGTACTCAGAAGAGCCGCCGGGCCGCACCTGCGGGGCTTCTCGTCACACCCCGCTCTCACACTCCTATCCCCGACTGCGTCGACTCCCCCGGACCAGAATGCCCTGACCTGGCATTACGCGATCATCTCGGACCGGCCTGGACGCCCCTGGACAGTCCCTACAACCTGTGCCATGTGGTGCCCGGGGAGGGACCCAGGATCAGGACGGGAGCCTCTTCTGGCCCGTCAAAGCGGTACTGCAGGGTGTTCGACGGTGTCTCACTCACGCCTCAGCCCCTCTCACGTATCACGAAATCTCACACAGCCCGGGGAACCCGGCGGCTCTTGACCCTCTCGGCGCGGCACGTCCGGCCCTGCCGGAACACGGGGCAGAACACCTCCGCTTCCAGATTCTCGATGTCCGGTTGGAAGCGCGCTTCCGGTGGGGCGCTGCTGCGCCCGGGGGCGATCTCTGTGAGAGTCGGCGTGAGGGAGTGGTGCGCCATTGCGAAGGGCATGGCCGGCGTGGACGCGGGAGGCGACAGAAGCCGTGGCTGGTCCGATTCTTCTTCGGCATCGGCGGGGTGACCCATCTGATGCGCCGGCTGGGCTGGGGAGCCCTGCCCGCAGGCATGCACCACCGCGAGATCCTCGGCACTGCCGCGCTGGGGGGCATCGGGTTCACCGTCTCGCTGTTCATCACCGGCCTCGCCGTCACCGACGCCGTCCTGATCAGCCAGGCCAAGGTCGGCGTCCTCACCGCCCCCACCGTCGCCGCCTTGGCTAGAGCGGTGCTGCTGCCTACCGCCCCGGCCGGCAGCGGCGCCACCGCCACGCCGCCCCCGCCGAACCAGGACCGCCCCGGAAACCGAGACCGACGCCGAAACCGAATGGAGGACCGGTGCTGGACATCAGCGCACTCACCTGGGTCGTCACCATCGGCCTGATCCTCGCCCTGCTCGCGGTCGACCTGATCCTCGCCGCAGCCCGCCCGCATCGGGTGGGCTTCGGCGAGGCCACCGCGTGGTCAGTGTTCTACATCGCCGTCGCGATCGGCTTCGGAGTCTGGTTCGCCGCGCGATACGGCGGCCAGTTCGGCACCGAGTACTTCGCCGGCTACATCGTCGAGAAGAGCCTGTCGGTCGACAACCTGTTCGTCTTCGTCATCATCATGACCACCTTCGCCGTGCCGGAGGAACACCAGCACAAGGTGCTGACCTTCGGCATCGTGCTCGCCCTGGTCATGCGCGCGGTCTTCATCGCGCTCGGCGCCACCCTGCTGGCGCTGTTCTCGTTCATGTTCCTGCTGTTCGGTCTGCTGCTGATCTACACGGCCGTGCAGCTGTTCCGCCACCGCGACGAGGACCCCGACATCGAGGACAACGTCATGGTCAAGGCCACCCGCCGGTTCCTGCCGATCACCGACGACTACGTCGGCGGCAAACTCACCACCCGCGTCGACGGCCGCCGGATGGTCACCCCGCTGTTCGTCGTCCTGCTCGCCATCGGCAGCATCGACCTGCTCTTCGCGCTCGACTCCATCCCCGCGGTGTTCGGGATCACTCGGGAGCCCTACATCGTCTTCGTCGCCAACGCCTTCGCCCTGCTGGGCCTGCGCGCCCTGTTCTTCCTCGTCAAGGGGCTGCTGGACCGGCTGGTGTATCTGTCCGCCGGGCTGGCGCTGATCCTCGCGTTCATCGGCGTCAAGCTCATCCTGCACTGGGCGCATGTCGACGTGCACGAGGCCGTCCCCGAGATTCCCACCCCGCTCAGCCTCGCCGTGATCGCCCTCGTGCTCGCGGTCGTCACCGTGGCAAGTCTGATCAAGACCCGGCGCGACCCGACCGCAAAGGCCCACCCAGGATCCCTGCGCGCCCATCCCCCCAAGGACGAGGACTCCGATCAGGAAGCCGGCGCCCGCTGAACCGCGCCGCTCAGGGAAGCAGACCCTCCGGCTGCCGCCGCGTTCGCCGGCCGCGACACGGGGCGGGTCCGCGCCCACGTGGTGCGTACTCCGAGTCCGTGCAGGCAGGTACTGGTAGCTGCCACTGGTGCTGCTTTTACGGCACCACGGGCGACGCGGTCTGCGACAGGCGCCTCTCTGACGCGGTCCCTGTCGGTCGCCGGTGTCGCTGCGCACGGACAGGTCGTCCGGCGTCGACCATGGGTGCTTGATGCGATCCATGCGACATACGGTCACCCCGACCATGGCGGTAACCTCCGGCGGAGGTCAGCACCGCCCGGTCGCCGTGTCCGGGCCGGGGCCGAGGCCCGGTTCTGCGCACTCGAGGACCCGGGCGAGCGGCTGCGTCCCGAACGGTGGGCTCCACCCCGGGTCACGGCCACGGTGAGCGGCACGCCAACTCCGGCCGACCCTGTGCGGCGGCGCGGCTGTGCTTCTGGGCCACGGCCACCGTGCCCTCGGCCGGTTCCCGACGACGGGCTGCTCACCTGGCGCTCCGAGCGCTACGGCTTCGTATGCGCCCCGCTCGGTCCGTGCGGTTGGGAAGCCGGGGCGTCCTGGTGACACTGCAGGAGCTGTACGTGACCCTGCTGGTCGCCGGCACGGTGCTGCTGGCCAGCATCGCCGCCGCCCGCGCCGCCCACCGCCTCGGTCTGCCCAGCCTGCTGCTGTTCCTCGCCGTCGGCGTGATCACCGGCGAGGACGTCATCGGCCTGCACTTCGATGACGCCCAGCTCGCCCAGGCGCTGGGCACCGCCGCGCTGGCGGTCATCCTCATCGAGGGCGGTCTGACCACCCAGTGGAGCGACATCCGGCGCCTGCTGGCGCCGGCCGGGGTGCTCGCCACCGTCGGAGTGGCCGTGTCGGTGGTCGTCACCGCGGCGGGGGTGCACTGGCTGCTGGGCATGGACTGGCACCTCGCGCTGCTGCTCGGAGCGATCGTGGCCTCCACCGACGCCGCGGCCGTCTTCGCCGTGCTGCGCTCGCTGCCGCTGCCGCAGAAGGTTACCGGGCTGCTGGAGGCCGAGTCCGGCTTCAACGACGCGCCGGCCATCATCCTGGTGACGGTCTTCTCCACCGCCACCTCCGAGCTGCCCGGTGCGGGGTCCATCGCCGGCACCGTCGTCCACCAACTGGCCGTGGGAGGGCTGCTCGGTGTGGTGATCGGGCGCTTGGGGGCGGTGGCACTGCGGCGCATCGCGCTGCCCGCGACCGGCCTGTATCCGCTGGCCACGCTCGGCTTGGGCGTCATCGCCTTCGCCGCCGCCGGCGCCGCGAACGCCAGCGGCATCATCGCCGCCTACCTCGCCGGCCTGGTGCTGGGCAATGCCAAGCTCCCCCACCGCGCCGCCACCCGCTCCTTCGCCGAAGGCGCCGGCTGGCTGGCCCAGATCGGCCTGTTCGTCATGCTCGGCCTGCTCGTCACCCCCCGCCAGCTGCCCTCCGCGATCCTGCCCGCCATCATCACCGGGCTCGTGCTGCTGCTGGCCGCCCGCCCCGCCTGCGTCGCCGCCTGTCTAACTCCCTTCCGCGTGCCGTGGCGGGATCAGGCGTTCATCTCCTGGGCCGGGCTGCGCGGTGCCGTCCCGATCGTGCTGGCCACCTTCCCCGTCGTCGCGGGCGTCGACGGCGCCCAGGACCTGCTCGACATCGTCTTCGTCCTGGTCGTCCTGTTCACCCTCATCCAGGGCCCGGCCCTGCCGGCCGCTGCCCGTCGCCTGGGCCTGTCCCGCCCCGGCGCTCTGCGCGACGTCCAGGTCGAGACCGCGCCGCTGGACGTGCTCGACGCGGACCTGCTCACCGTCACCGTCCCGCCGGGCTCCCGCCTGCGGGGGGTGGCGGTCTTCGAACTCCGCCTGCCTGCCCCGACCGTGCTCACCCTCGTCGTCCGCGACGGCGCCGCCCACGTTCCCGGCCCCGACACCGTGCTCCGCACGGGTGACGAACTGCTGCTGGTCACCACGCCGCAGACCCGGGAGGCCGCGGAGCGACGGCTGCGCGCCATCGGACGCCGCGGCAAACTCGCGCGCTGGTTCGGCGAACACGGCGACCCGGAACCCACCGCCGCCCCAGCCTCCAAGGCTCCGCGGTAAGCGTGCCGTGGTCGGAGCAGCTTGGCGTTCGCCCGGCCACTCAGCGGCGGACAGTGTCCGACGGTGCTCATGGCGGTGCCGATGACCGGGTGTCGGCGTTCACGCGAAGAAGGTGCACCGGCTGGTACACGCGAACGTGCGCGACGCGCCGTACTCCACAGCGCCGGGGCCACCCGACCAGATGGAACGGCCGGAAGGGGGTGTGTGTTCGTCCGTACCGACCGGTGCACATTCGGTTGTACGCCGACACCGGGGCCTGAGAAGCCGGGTGTTCCTGACGCGGATCTCATGTCAGCAGTGGGCGACGAGGCCCCGGCGGCCAGAATCGTGACTGCCCTTGATCTCTGCGCACACGAGCGCAGACGGCAGCAGGCTCCGTTACCGACGTGGCGGTCGCAGGCGGACGGTTGTGATGGCGTGCCGGTGGATGCCGGTGATCTCGACGGACCAGCCCGCTAGTTCGATCTCCTGCCCCGGACGCTGCGGCAGGTGCCCCAATCGGGCCAGGATCAAGCCGGCGATGGTCGTGTAGGGGCCGCGGGCGAAGTCGCCGATGTCGATGCCGAGGTCGGGCAGGTCGTGGAGGGGGAAGCTGCCGGGCAGGTCCAGGGATCCGTCGCGCTGGGTGTGCACGGTCATCATGTCGCGGTCGGTCTCGTCGTAGATCTCGCCGACGATCTCCTCCAAGAGGTCCTCGATGGTCACGATGCCTCCGACGGCGCCGTGCTCGTCGACGACGACGGCGAACTGCTGGCGGGCGGCCATCAGGCGCCGCAATGCCTCGGAGACCTTCATGAAGTCGGAGTAGAAGGGAACGGGGTGGGCGAGGTCGGCGACCGAGGTGCTGTCCTCACTGGTGATCAGGTCGCGCAGGTGAACGATGCCGATGACCTCGTCGATGTGGCCACCTCTGAGGACCGGGGCACGGGAGTGCCCGGAGCGGGCCAGGTCGAGGCGGGCCTGGGCGGCCGGCATGTCGTCGGGCAGGGCGAACACCGATCGGCGCGGGACGAGGACGGCACGCAAGGGGCGTTCGTGGATCTCCAGGGCGCCGGAGATGATGGTGCGCTGTTCGGTGGTCAGGCCCCGGTGGCTGACCACCATGTCGCGCAGTTCTTCGGGGCTGGGGGGCTGCTCGGTCTTGTGCGGGTTGCCGCCGAGCAGGCGGACGAGCAGGTCGGTGGTCCGGCTCAGGGCCCATACGGCCGGACGGGAGGCGGTGGCCAGCACATCCAGAGGCGTGGCCGCCAGCAGGGCCCACCGTTGTGCGTACTGCATGGCCAGCCGCTTCGGCGCGAGTTCGCCCGCCACCAGGGTCACGAAGGTCAGGATCAAGGTCACCAGGGCGATCGCCAGGGGCTCGGCGGCCCGCCCGGCGAAGTCCAGGGCGGGCACCAGGGGCTCGGCCAGCGACACCGCGGCGGTGGCCGAGGCCAGGAATCCCGCCAGGGTGATGCCGATCTGGATGGTGGCCAGGAAGCGGTTAGGGTCCTCCGTCAGGCGCACCAGCCGAGTGGCAGAGGCTCCTCCGCTGCGGCCCAGGCGTTTCACCTGGCTCTCCCGCAGGGAGATCAGCGCGATCTCGGTCCCGGCGAACAGCGCGTTCAGCGCGATCAGCGCGGCGACGAGGACGAGGGTCAACCAGGAGCCGTCCATAACGTTACCCTGCCATCAGGGGGTCCCTGGCGCCGCGTGCGGCGGGTGGCGCCACGCAGCGGCGCAGCTGGAGGGCGGCGATCTGCTGGTGGATGGATCGTTGCGCCTGATCGAGCGCGAGCACGCTCGCGCCGCCGCCGTGTTCGCCTCCGTGCCGGGCCGACGCAGGCTCCTCAGCCACCTCAGCCGGCCCGGTGGTCCCTTGCCCCGCGGGCCGCGTGGAGGACGGCCGTGCCGGCCAGGAAGCTCACCAGGGCTGCGGTCGGCAGCCCGAACGGGCCGTGGTCGGCCGGACCGGCGTCGGCCACACCGAGCAGGCCGAGCACGCAGGCGGCATAGCCGACCGTGGTCGCCGTGGCGCGCGGCCTGGGCCGGCCGAGCACCCTCGGCGTCCACCTACTGCGCGAGGTGGGGGCACCGCGCCGCAGGCCGCGCCTCTCGATCCGGCCGAAGAACGCCACCAACGCGCCGAGCACGAAGAAGAGCACGGCAAGCCACGGCAGCTTCCACAGCAGCCACGCTCCCGTGTCCGCGGGAGGTCGGGGCAGCGGGAACAGGCCGGAGGCGTACAGAGCCGCGGCGACGAGCACGAAGGCGCTCATGTGCCACAGCAGTACGGTGAGGATGACGGAGTTCACGGCGATCACGGCCATCCACGGCCGGAGCCGTTGCATCCGCCGCTCGCCCGCGTCGCGCAGCAGCAGCACCAGTCCGAGCTGAGCCGTGGCCAATGCCAGCAGCGCGAGCGTCGGCGGCGAGAGGTTGCGCAGCGGCATGCCGGGATAGTCGACCATGCTGACCGGGTAGGGGCCGGCCACGGTGAGCAGCGCCGCCGCTCCGGTACCGCCGATCAGCAGCGGCAGAGCCACGTGGGGCCGGGCCGGCAGCGTCCCGTCCTGCCAGGCGAAGCCGATCTGGTGCACCGCCAGCCAGGCGAACAGGTAGTTGCCCAGCTGCAGCGTCGGCGCGTCGAGGGCCAGCCGTGCCACGTCCCCGGCGGCGACCAGCCCCACCAGCACCAGCGGCACGGTCGGCCCGGCCCACCGGTGCAGGCGGTGCATCAGCGGGGTCAGGAAGACCATCACGAGGTAGACCAGCAGGAACCACAGGGGGATCGAGGCCAGCCACACCGCCCGGCCCACCTGAGCGGGATCGACGCCCGCCAGCCGGGCGATCAGCGCGGCGGCGGCAAGCGACACCAGGAGTGCGGTCGTCGGCCCTACGAGCCGTGCGCTGCGGTCGAGCAGCCAGTCTGCGACGTCGCCGCCCCTGCGGGTGCGTGAGGTCAGTGAGGCGGCGTTGGCGAACCCACCCACCATGAAGAACACCGGCATGACCTGGAACAGCCAGGTGATCGGGCGGCCCCACGGCAGTACTTCCAGGGCGCTGAAGCCGTCCGGTCCGCGGGGACCGCCGGTGACCACGATGACCATCCAGTGGCCGAGCACCACGATGAGGATGGCGAGCGCCCGCAGCAGGTCGACGTAGCGTTCCCGCTGCGGCGGTGTGCGCTCCGCGAGCTCGCGCAGACCGGGCATGCGGCCAGCATAGGAACGGTCGGCCGTGGCACAAGGCGACGATCCGAGAAGCGCGGAGCGTGTGACCGCAGGTCGCCTGTCGGCCGACCATGGCCACGGGGCTGCTGATGCGCACCACTCGTCGTGGCCGCGACGCCGCGCGGCCTGCCCGTGGTCGGCTATGAGGTGGCGCGCTCCTGGTCGGCGGTCTGCTCGGTGGCAGGGGTGTCCTCGCGGTGAAGGAAGGTGACCAGGAGGTCACCGACCGGGTGGTCGGCCTCCGCGGGGTGGCGCAGCGCGACGGTGGGATCGATGGTGTAGCGGTTGCGGCGGCCGACGCGGGTGCGGGTGAGATATCCGGCCGCCTCGAGATCGGCCACGATGAGCTGCACGGCGCGTTCGGTGATGCCGATCAGATCGGCGACGTCACGCAACCGGGTTTCAGGATCCCGGGCGAGGGCGATCAGGACGCGCGCGTGGTTGGTCAGGAACGTCCACTGGTCACCGCGCGCGGAAAGGGGCCGGCAGCAACCTCAGGCACGGCGCCCGTCGCCCGTCGCCCTCAGTGACGAACGCCTGCTCCCCGCACCACCGCGACCGGGCAGTGCGCGTGATGCAGCAGGGCTTGACTGACCGACCCCAGTAGCAGCCCCACGAAGCCGCCACGCCCCCGCGCACCGACCACCACCAGCTGGGCGGACCGGCTCGCCTCGATCAGCGCCTCCCGCGTCCTGCCCCGCACCAGTCTGTGCTCCACCGCTACATCCGGATGCCGCTCCTGGTGGCCGGCAAGACCCTCGAACAGCAGGCGCTCCTCCTCCGCGGCCAGCGCGCCCGGCGGGTTCGCGTACGGCTCGGACGGGTCCTGCGGTTCGGGCAGTGGCGCGTTCCAGTTCGTCCAGGCGTGCAGCGCCACCAGGGGTGCCATGCGCAGCGCCGCCTCGGCGAAGGCGAAGTCCACCGCCCGCTCGCCCGCCGCAGAGCCGTCGACCCCCAGCACCACCGGCCCGGACACCTCGCCCGCTTCCCGCACCACCAGCACCGGGCAGGCGCCGTGCGCCGCCAGATGGACCGCAGTGGACCCCACCAGCAGCCCGACGAACCCGCCCATGCCTCGCGATCCGACGACCACGAGCTCCGCGGCACGCGACTGCGCCTCCAGCACCGTCAGCGGCTCCCCCGTCACCACGGCATGGGTGACGTCCACCTCCGGCGCCGCCGACCGGGCGCGCGCCACCGCCTCGGCTACCAGATGTTCGGCCATGTTCCGGAGCCCGCCTCCCGGCGGGCCGAGCGGCGACGAGCCCAACGGCACATGCATCGCCGGCCAAAGGAACGCATGCACCACCCGAAGCCTCGCCCCACGCAGCAGAGCCTCCCGTGCCGCCGCCTCCACCGCGGCAAGGCTCGACGGCGACCCGTCCACGCCCACGACGACCAGACCAGCCACCATGCCTCCTACGGCGATACGTACCCCTCCTACCTCCCAGCTTCATCCCGGCCACACCCCGCCGCCACAGGACCAGAAGGCCCTCTCGGCCGCTCACCTCGCCGGAACGCACGGAAAGTGTGGATCTCGTCGTCGGATTGCCGACGACGCCACGTTCCGCGTGGCGGGCCTGATCGAGCGGCACCAGGGCGCACACCTTGCCCCCCACCTGCCGGGTGATTCCGCCGGGTCGTGCGTCGCCGGCAACGGCGGGGGGTGAAGCCGGAAGCGGTTCTCTCGGTGCGGGTTCAGGCGTGGGTGTACTGGAAATGCGGCACGGTGGCGAGCGCGCTGACGGGCTCGCTGCCGGGCGGCCGCGTGGGCGAGGCGGTGGGGTCGCCGGAGAAGCAGGGGCCGCACCACTGCCGACGGGTGACCAGTCGCCACGGCGGTGACACTGCGGGGGCGATCCCGAGAGTGCGGGTCCTTCCCGCAACCGCTGCACGGGACTACCCCGCGGTGTCACCGCCGTGTCGTCTGTTCAGCGGAGCTTGTCCTTGGCCTTGTAGTAGGCGCCGCCGAAGGGCAGGAACCATGCGGTGCCGTTGTAGAAGGGGACGGGGACCTTGGGAAAGCCGAGGCCGCGGAGCGGGTTGGCTTCCGGCTTGCCGTCCATCATCTCGGCGACCGCCCGGCCCATGTAGGTGGCCATCTGGACACCGTGACCGCAGTAGCCCATGGAGTAGTACAGGCCGTCCGCCTCGCCTGCGTGCGGGATGCGGTCCCAGGAGAAGCCGACCATGCCGCCCCAGACGTAGTCGATCCCCACCCCGGCGAGCTGCGGGAAGATCTCGGTCATCTCCCGCTTCAGGATGTCGCCGCTCTTGACGTCGGAGGCCGCGTCGGAGGGGGCGAAGCGGGCCCGGCCGCCGAAGGCGAGACGGTTGTCCGGGGTGAGGCGGATGTAGTGGCCGATGTTCTTGGAGTCGACCACCAGGCGGGCGTTGGGGATGAGCTCCTTGGCGCGCGCCTCGCCGAGCGGTTCGGTGACGATGATGAAGCTGCCGACGTTGATCAGCCGCTTGCGGAACCACGGCATCGCCTTGTCGGTGTAGGCGTCCGTGGCCGCCATGACCTGCTGGGCGCGGATCGTGCCGTTGAGGGTGTCGACCACGAAGCCGCCGTCCGCCAGGCGGGTGAGACCGGTGGCCGCGTTGCGTTCGTGGATCTCCGCGCCGGCGCGTTCGGCGGCCTCGGCGAGACCGTGGACGTACTTGCCCACGTGCAAGGCGGCACTCAGCGGGTCGAGCAGAGCGCCGTGGTAATAAGCCGAGCCCAGTTCGGACTTGAGCTCGCTGCGGGTCAGGAGCTGGGTCTCGTGGTCGAAGTTCTCGGCCAGGTCACGCTGGGTGGCCCGCATGGACTCGAAGTGCTGCGGCTTGGCGGCGACGCCGAGCCGGCCGGAGCGGTTGAAGTCGCATTCGATCCGCTCGGTCTGTGTCAGCTCCTCGACGACGTCGACCGCCTCGCGGAAGGAGTCGTACAGCTCCCGGGCGCGCTCCTGGCCGTAGCGCTTGCGGGCCTCGCCGACACCGATGGTGAGGCCCTGGGTACACATGCTGCCGTTGCGGCCGGAGGCGCCCGAGCCGACCTTGTCCTTCTCGACGAGGACGACCCGGGCACCCTTGCGGGCGGTGTGATAGGCGGTGGACAGGCCGGTGAGGCCGCCGCCTATCACCACCACGTCCGCCTCGTCGGGCAGGTCCTTCCCGGAACGGTCGGGCAGGGCGGGAGCTGTGTCCAGCCAGTAGGGGATCTGTTTCATGGCGTGCGTCCTCTTGCTTCTCAGTCCTGTGTCGCCGTGGGTCGGCAGCCGAGCAGCTTCGGCAGGCCCGACAGGTCGGGCAGCTCGTCGTACGGCTGGTAGTCGGCGCTGCCGGGCCGGCCGTAGCGGTTGATCCACACCCGGCGCTTCAGGCCGAGGTCGCGGGTCGCGATCTGGTCGTACTCCCAGCCCTGGGCGGTGTGGATGACCTGGGACGGCTCGACGCCCATCGCCTTGAAGGCGTGCTCGAACGTCTGCCGGTCCGGCTTGTAGGCGCCGGCCTGCTGGGCGGTGATGACGTGGTCGAACTCGACGCCGATGTTCTCGACGTTGCGCGCGATCAGGTTGTCGTCGCTGTTGGAGATGATGGCGATCTCGTACTTGGTCTTCAGCTGACGCAGGGCCTCCGGCACCTCGGGGAAGGGGCCGAAGGTGGGGACGGCCTCGACGAGCGCGTCGCCGTCGGACTCGCGGTACTCCAGACCGTGCAGGCGCATGGCGTTGCGCAGGCTGGAGTGCAGGATCTCGTGGTAGGGGCGGTACGCCTCCAGGACGGCCTGGAAGCGCATGACGCGGAAGTCGTCGAGGAACTCGTCGACGTCCAGGTTGTCCAGGTCCAGCCGGCCGGAGTCGGCAAGGATCTTCAGGGTGGTGGGCCCGAGCTGGAAGTCGATCAGGGTGCCGTAGGCGTCGAAGGTGACGATCTCTCGCTGGGTGTCTCGCATGGTGTTCAGCCTCGATCCGTGAAGTGTTGAGGTGGAGGTGGGGGTTTCAGACGACGCGTTCGCCAGGAGCGACGATCGCGTCGAGCGCGGCCAGGTCCGCGGTGTCGGGGATCCAGTCGGCCGCCGCGGCGTTGGCGGTCACCTGCTCCGGAGTCATGGCACCGCAGATGACCGAGCCGACCGCGGGGAGTGCGGCGAGCCCGCCGACCGCTACCTGGAGGAGGGTCAGGCCGCGTTCGGCGCCGTACGCCGTGAGCGCCTCGACCTTGTCGAGGGCTTCGTCGGTGAGCCAGCCCTGGCGCCAGGACAGGCGGCTTCCGGGCGGGGGCTGCTCGCCGCGCCGGTACTTGCCGCTGAGCAGGCCGTTGGCCAGCGGGTAGTACGGCAGCAGGCCGACGCCGTTGCGCAGGCACGCGGGGATCAGGTCGTTCTCCACGCCGCGGTCGAGCAGGTGGTAGCGGGCCTGGGTGGACACGAAGGCGTCGGACAGGCCCTCGGCCGGGAGGTTGGAGCAGCCGATGTGGCCGATCTTGCCCTCGTCGACCAGCTCGCGCAGGGCGGCGACCGTCTCCTCCAGCGGGGTGACGCCGTCCGGCTCGTGGTACTGGTACAGGTCGATCCGGTCGGTGCCGAGCCGGCGCAGCGACGCCTCGAGGGCGTACCGGACGTAGCGGCGGGAGCCGCGCGGGCCGTGCCGTTCCGCCTCCTCGTCCATCTCCATGCCGAACTTGGTGGCCAGGACGACCTGGTCACGGTGTTCCTTGAGGGCGGCACCGAGGAGTCGTTCGCCGTCGCCGCGGGAGCCGCCGCGCTCCCCGAAACCGCCGTACATGTCGGCGGTGTCGAACAGGGTGATCCCGGCGTCGAGGGCCGCGTGGACGACGGCCTTCGTGCCGTCCTCGTCGAGGCGGGCGCCGAAGTTGTTGCCTCCGACGCCGACGACGGAGACGGTCGGGCCGCGTTCCCCCAGCGTGTGATACCTCATGACCGGCTCCCGAATCCGATGCAGACGTTCTTGGTCTGCGTGTAGCTGTCCAGGGCTTCGAGGCCCTTCTCCCGGCCCCAGCCGCTGTGCTTGTAGCCGCCGAACGGCAGCTCGACGCCGGTGCCGACGCCGGTGGCGTTGACGTAGACCTGGCCGGCGCGGATGCCCTCGGCCAGGCGCATCGCCTTGTCGATGTCGCGGGTCCAGACGTAGGAGGCGAGGCCGTACGGGCTGTCGTTGGCGATCTCCAGGGCTTCGTCCGCGTCATCGAAGTCGATCACGGTGATGACGGGGCCGAAGATCTCCTCGCGAGCACAACGGGCGTCATTCGTCAGGCCGGTGAGGACGGTCGGCTCGACGTAGTAGCCCTCGGCCAGGGCCGGGTCCGACGGCGCGCCGCCGCCGACGCGCACCGTCGCGCCCTCCTGCCGTGCCAGATCGAGGTAGCCCAGCACCCGGTCGCGCTGCCGGGCGGCGACCAGCGGGCCGATGTCCGGGTCCGTCAGGCCGGGGCCGACGCGCAGGGTGGCGATCTTCTCGGCCAGCCGGTCCAGGAACTCCCCGGCGCCGCGCTGGAGCAGCAGCCGCGTTCCCGCCGAGCACATCTGCCCGGCGTTGCTGAACGAGGCACCCAGGATCGCCTTCAGCGCCAGGTCGAAGTCGGCGTCCGCGAAGACGACGATCGGCGACTTGCCACCCAGTTCGGTGACCGAGGGCACCACGTTGGCGGCGGCCGCCTGGGCGACCTTGATGCCGGTCGGCACCGAGCCGGTGAAGGTGACCTGGTCGATGTCCGGGTGACCGGCGAGGGCCGCGCCGGTCTCGCCGTCGCCGGGGACGACGTTCAGCACGCCCGGCGGAAGGCCGCACTCGAGGGCGATGCGGCCGATCTCCAGCGGGGTGAGCGGCGCCTCCGGCGACGGCTTGAGCACCACCGTGCAGCCCGCCGCCAGCGCCGGGGCGGAGCCCCTCGCGGTGTTCTGCAGCGGATAGTTGAACGGGATGATCTGGCCGGAGACACCGATCGGCTCGCGGAGGGTGTAGTCGACCAGACCGGGGCCGAGGGGGATCGTTGTGCCGCCGAGCTTGTCGGCGAAGCCGGCGTAGAACTCGAAGTAGCGGGCGGCGGACTCGACGTCGGCCTTGGCCTGGCTGAGCGGCTTGCCGACGTCCTGGCTCTCCAGGCGGGCCAGGCGCTCGCCCTGGTGGCGAATGGCCTCGGCGATGCGGTACAGGATCCGGCCCCGGTCGGCGGCGCGCATCCGGGCCCACTCGGGCGAGGTGAACGCCGCTCTGGCCGCTGCCACAGCCTGGTCCACGTCCGCCGGGCCGGCCAGCGCCACCTCGGCGAAGGCCGACCCGTCCGACGGATCGAGGACGGTGAGGGTGCGGCCGTCGGCGGCCGGGAGCTGCTTGCCGCCGACGAGAAGCAGCCGGGTGTCGCCGCTCATGGCCGGATCTCTCCCTGGATCTCGCCGAAGATGACGACCTCGTCACCGGGCCGGACGGTGCGGATCCGGCGCACCCAGAGCACGATGCCGTCCTGCGGGGCGCGGACCTCCTCCAGCGCGTTGCCGTAGTGGTCGACGACGTGGGCGATCAGGTCGCCTTCCTTGCAGCTCTCGCCCGGCTCGGCGTGACCGAGGAAGAAGCCGCCGGCCGTGGAGCGGGCGAAGGTGCCGGAGACGGCCGTGTAGGTGTCCCTCCGCCGCACCTCGCCTTCGATCATGCCGAGCTGCCGCATGATGTTGCGGATCGAGTCGATGTGCAGCTGGACGTTGGCCTCGCGGTAGGTACCGCCGCCGGCCTCGATGGTGACGGCGGGCTTGCCGGCCGCGAGGGTGGGGTGGCGGACCGTGCCGCCCCATTTGCCGCCCTTCCAGACCAGCTCGTGCCCGGCCGCGAGGGCGAGATCCGTCGCCAGTTCCTCATAGCCGCCCTGAAGGATGACGAGCGGGGCGATCTCGCCGAAGGTGCCGCCGGTGTGCAGGTCCACCAGGGCGTCGATGGCCGGGACGACCTGCTCGACGAAGGTGGCGGCCAGGCGCAGGGAGTACGAGCCGTCCGTATCGCCGGGGAAGATGCGGTTGAGATTGAGGTGGTCGAGACCGCTGGTGCGGGCGGCCGCCTCGAAGGCGGGGGTGTTCATGCAGGGGATGCCGACCAGCGTGCCGCGCAGGGTGGCCGGGTCGATCGCGGCGAGGACGCGGCGGATGGCCTCCTGGCCGTCGTACTCGTCGCCGTGCACGCCCGCGTCCACGCACAGGACCGGACCGTCCTCGGCGCCGTTGACGACGATGAGCGGTATGCCGAGCTCCACGCCGTAGGTGCTGGTGCCGACCGGGATCAGGCCCTGGGCGCGCTCGCCGGGGGCGACGGTCAGCGGACCGATGGAGTACATCAGGGGGTTCCTTTCGAAGAGGTGGATCACAGACGGTCGGACGCCTCGGCGAGGGTCTGAGCGATGATGTCGGCGATACGGTCGAGCAGTTCGCGGTCGCTGATCAGCGGGGGCGCGATCTGGACCAGGGGGGCGGCGCGGTTGTAGACGCGGGCGAGGAGCCCGGCCTCGCGCAGGCGACGCGGGATCAGGTCGGTGACGAGCTCGGTGCGGGCCCGGTCGCTGAAGCCGCCCCCGTCGAGGTCGCCGACGAGCTCGACGGCGTAGAAGAATCCGGCACCTCGGACGTCGCCGACGATCGGCAGCTCACCGAGGGACGCCATGCGCCGTGCCAGGTGGTCCTGGTGGCCGCGGACGTTGTCCAGGACCCGGTCCCGCTCGATGATGTCCAGGCTGCGCAGGGCGATGGCCGCGCTCAGCGGGTGGCCGCTGAAGGTGTAGCCGTGGTTGAGGACCTCGCCGGGACGGTTGATCACCTCGGCGACGCGGTCCGCGACCAGGGTCGCGCCCATCGGGGCGTAGCCGGCGGTGATGCCCTTGGCGACGGTGACGACGTCCGGGCGGGCCCCGTACAGCTCGCCGCCGAACCACTCCCCCAGCCGTCCGAAGGCGGTGATGACCTCGTCGGCGACCAGCAGGAAGCCGTACTGGTCGGCCAGCCGGCGCAGGCCCTGCCAGTAGCCCTCCGGCGGAGTGATGCAGCCGCCGCGGTTCTGCACCGGTTCCGCGATGAGCATCGCGACCGTCTCCGGGCCCGCCGCTAGGACGGTGGCCTCCACGTCGGCGAGCAGGTATTCGGTGAAGGCCGCCTCGTCGAGCGGCGAATCCAGGGCCGTGCGGTTGGTGTTGGCGATGAAGTGGGTCTCCACGGCGGGAGGACCGTAGGGCTCGGTGAGGCCGGGGTCGTCGGTGAAGGACAGGGCCCCGAGGGTCAGGCCGTGGTAGGCGCCGCGCCGGGCGATCGCCTTGATCCGGCCCGGCTCGCCACGCAGGGTGTGGTACCTGCGGGCGATCTTCCACGCGGTCTCCACGGCCTCGGCGCCGCCGCCGCTGAAGAAGACGTGCTCGATGCCGTCGGGCGCCAGGGCGGCGATCCGTTCGGCGAGTTGGAGTGCGGTGGGGTGCGCGGACTCCGACCACAGGGGGCTGTAGCACAGTTCGCGCAGCTGCTTCTGGGCCGCTTCGGCGATCTCGTCGGCGTAGGAGTAGCCGATCTGGCAGCAGTACAGCCCGGACAGGCCGTCGATGTACCGGTTGCCGACCGCGTCGTCGACGTACGGTCCCTCGCCGTGGCGTACGACGAAGAGTTCCTTGCCGGGTTTCGCGAGCGATCCATTGGCGGTCATGTTCAGCAGCAGGTGCCGCTGAGCGGTGGTGGTGGTCATACGGCTTCGCCTCCAGGGGCAGCGATCCCTGCCGTGTTCTCGACGGACAGCAGGGAGTCCTGCCGGCCCGAGCCGAGCCAGCGCACCAGGGCCACCAGGGCGAGGGCGAGGATCGCGAAGGCTATGAGGATGGCGCTGATCGCGGTCACGCTGGGATCGATATCGAAGGTCAGGGAGTTGTAGATCTGCACCGGCAGGGTGACGGTGTTGACCGAGGACAGGAACTGGGAGATGTAGAACTCGTCGAAGCTGGTGATGAAGGAGAAGATCGCCGCCGCGATCATTCCCGGTGCGGCGAGGGGGAAGGTGATCCGCCGGGCGATCGTCAGGCGGCCGGCGCCCATGCTGGCTGCGGCGTCCTCCAGCCGTTCGTCGATGCCGCGCAGGGTGGCCACGAGGATCAGCACCGCGATCGGCGAGGCCAGCACGGTGTGCCCGAGGGCGATCGCCAGCGGGCTGCCCAGCATCGAGGCCGGCTCGAACAGCAGGAACAGGCCCAGGGCGGTGACGATGTTCGGGATGAGGAGGGGGCCGAGGACCAGGGCGTAGACCGCGGAGCGCAGCGGGAGTTCGCTGCGGGTCAGGGCGGTCGCCGCCGTCACGCCGATGATCAGCGAGAAGACGGTGCTCAGGGCGGCGACGAGCGCGCTCAGTGACAGCGCGGCCGGCCACTTGCTGCCGTCGGCGAACAGCGCCTCGTACCAGTGCAGCGTCCACGCGTGGGGCGGGAAGGCGGCGAAGGCGTTGTCGCTGAAGGAGGTGACGATGATGACGACGATCGGCAGGGCCAGGAACAGCAGGATCACGCTGGCCGCCGCGGTCAGGGCGATCCGCCCGGCGAGGGTGCTGCGCAGCTGCATCATGACGCGCTCCTCTTCTTACGGCTGGCGCCGAGGGAGGTGATGAGCTTGACCAGCAGCAGTCCGGCGAAGGTGAGCAGCAGCAGGATGACGCCTTCAGCGGCCGCCCCGTTCCACTGGTTCTCCTTCGTCACCTGCTGGTTGATCAGGGAGGCGATCATCGTCTGGTTGGGTCCGCCCATCAGGGCGGGGGTGATGTAGTAGCCCAGCGACAGGATGAAGCTGAGCAGTCCGGCACTGGCCAGGCCCGGGGCGACCAGCGGCAGGTAGACCCGACGGAAGATGGTCACCCGCCCCGCGCCCATGCTGGCCGCGGCGGCCAGCAGCCGCCGGTCCACGCCGCGCATCACGCCGTACAGCAGCAGCACCGTGTACGGCAGCATCACCGAGGTCGTGCCGATGACCACGCCGATCTCGTTGTAGAGAAGCTGGTACGGCGCCCCGGGAACCCACAGGCTCGCCAGAGTCTCGTTCACCAGGCCCTTGTCGCCGAGCATGATGATCCAGCCGTAGGTGCGTACCAGGGCGCTGATGAAGTGCGGCACGACCACGACCAGCATGGCCAGACCGGCCCACACGGGCTTGAGCCGGGAGACCGCGTTGGCCAGGACGAACCCGAAGACGAGGCTGAACAGCGCCGTCTCCGCCGAGATGCGCAGCGTGGTGAACAGCACGGACAGGTTGACACCCGTGAGCGCGTCGGCGTACCAGTGCAGCGTCAGCGATCCGTCGGTGTTCTTCAGGCTGAGGAACAGCGTGCTGAAGATCGGGTAGACGAACAGCACCAGCAGATAGACGACGACCGGCAGGGCGTAGAGGATGCCGGCCCGGGTCCTGCGCGAGGCCAGGAGCTTGCGCGGGCGGGCGGGGGCGGTGGCGGTGAGGGCGGCCATGGCTCACCCGCCCTGTTCGGTGGGGAAGAGGTTGACGTCGTCCGCGTCGGCGGTGACCCCCACCCGCTCGCCGGCGACAGGTCCGCGGCCGGCCGGAACCTCCAGGCGCAGCAGCGGTGCCTCACCGCCATCGACCCGCACACCGGCGCGAACCAGAGTGCCTACGTACGTCGCGGTCTCGACCGTGCCGGTACAGAAGCCGTCGTCGGGGGCGCAGGCCCGCAGCCGACCCGGCTGGACAGCCACCTTGACCGGAGTGCCGGAGGCCAGCGCGTGGCGTCGCGCCCTGAGCAGGCTGCCGCACTGGTCAAGGCGGACCACGGTGTGCTCGTCCGTGCTCTGCACCACGCGGCCGGGCAGGAAGTTGGCCGCGCCGAGGAAGTCCGCCACGAACGGGGTCTTCGGACGCTCGAAGAGTTCCCGCGGGGTGTCGAACTGCTCGATCAGGCCGTTGCGCATCACCGCGATGCGGTCCGACATGACCAGCGCCTCTTCCTGATCGTGCGTCACATAGATGACGGTCAGGCCGAGTTCCTGCTGGATGGTCTTGATCTCGATCTGGAGCTGGTCGCGCAGCTTCTTGTCCAGGGCGCCCAGCGGCTCGTCCATGAGGATGACCGGCGGGCGGTAGACCAGCGCCCGGCACAGGGCGACACGCTGCTGCTGACCGCCGGACAGCTCACGCGGCTTGCGGCCACCGAACCCGGACAGGCCGGCGATCTCCAGCGTCTCCCCGACCCGCCTGCGGATCTCGCCCTTCGGCACCCCACGGAGTGTGAGCGGGAAGGCGACGTTCTCGCTCACGGTCATGTGCGGGAAGAGCAGATACTGCTGGAAGACGAAACCAAGGTTCCGCTTCTGCGGCGCGAGCCGCGTGACGTCACGACCGCCGACGGTGATGGTGCCGGAGTCGGGTTCGCAGAACCCGGCGATCATCATCAGGGTCGTGGTCTTGCCCGACCCGGAGGAGCCGAGGAAGGTGACGAACTCCCCGGCCGCGATCTCCATGGACGCCTCGTCGACGGCGACGACGTCACCGTACGTCTTGCGCAGGGCCACTACCGACAGCGCTTTGCCGGTCGCGGCGGCCTGCTTGCCGCCGACCACCGCGACGGACGGCGTGACCACACCGAATTCAGCCACGAGCCCACTCCAGCCAGCGCTTGGTGACGGCGGATTCGTTCTTCAGCCACCAGTCGATGTCCGCGTCGAAGCCCTTGTCGTAGAACTGCGGAGCACCCGCGAGCGTGGACCGCACCTCGTCGGTGAGCTTCTTGTAGGCCACCGGGGAGGCCGGGTTCGACGGGTAGGTCTCGGCCAGACGGGCCTGGACGTCGGGACTCAGCGAGTAGTCCATGAGCTGGTAGGCGGCGTCCATGTGGGCCGCGCCCTTGGCGATGCCGAAGCCTTGGAACTGACGGCGGGCGCCGTTGAGCTGGGCCGCGACCGGAACACCCTGCTTCAGCAGGTCGGCGAGCCGGCCCTGCCAGACGGTGGACATCGTCACCTCCTGGCGGCTCAGCAGCACCCCGGGGAGCGGGCCGCTGTCCCAGAACTTCTTGATGCCGGACCGGAGCCGGGTCAGCACCTTGAAGGCGCGGTCCACATCGAGCGGGTACAGCTTGTCCATCGGGACGCCATCGGCCAGCAGTGCGAACTCCAGCTCGGGCAGGTCGGCGTCCGGGTTGCACATCGAGCGGGCGCCCTTGAACCCCTTGGTGTCCCAGAAGTCCGCCCACGACTGAGGCTTCTTACCCCCGAAGGCGTCGGTGCGGTACGCCATGCACTGGGCGTAGAAGCTGCTGGCGATCGAATGGTCGGTGATCTGGTTCTCGGGGAGCTTCGCGCTCTTCAGGCTCTTGATCCGGTCGCGGTCCAGTTGCTCCAGGGCGTCCTGGGTCACGAACTTGGCGTGCTCCATCATCGAGTTGTTGATCAGGTCGAACTGGGGGCGGCCCTGCTTGATCTGGGCCAGCATCTGGGTGCCCTGGAGGTTGGTGACCTGCACGCTGATGCCGGTCTCCTGGGTGAACGGCGTGTAGACGGCCTTTTGGAGGGCCTCGCCGAAGGCGCCGCCGCTGTCGCGGACGATCACCGTCTTGCCGCCGCCCTTGCTGCCGGAGGCGGCGCGGCTGGTGCCGGTGCCGCAGGCGGAGAGGGAGGGGAGGGCGGCGAGGGCGGCCAGGCCGCCTGCTCCGCGCAGGAGCACTCTGCGACCGATCATGGGATCACTCATGACAAATCTCCTGGAATTAGCGCGTGAGGGACCAGCTGGGAGGTTGTGGGGTGGGGTTCGGGGAACGGACAGGCCGCGAGCGGGCCCGTCAGTCGTGCGGAACCGCGATGGCGGCGAGCTCCGCGCCAGGGGCGACGGTGAGCCCGTTCATGCCGTAGAGGATCTGTCCGGTGGCGGTGGCGGTGACCTTGTGTTCGCCACCGTCGGCCGGGTCGATGACACGGCCGACGGACTGGCCCTCGGTCACCTCGTCGCCGGTGGCCGCGTCCGGATACCACAGGCCGGTGACCGGGGACACGACGGAGCCGGTCCACACCCACTCGCGCGGCTGGACGGTCACCGGTGCGACGTGCTGGGGGGCGTCGATGACGCCGAGGTGGTGCAGGAGCCGGTAGAGGCCGTCGAGCAGGGTCCGCGTCTGGTCGGGGTTCCGGTCGCCGAGCTGGCCGGTCTCGATGAGGATGGCGGGGATGCCCTGCCGTGCGGCCGCGGCGTGGCTGTTTCCGCCCTGGGCGTTGCGGCCGAACAGTACACGCTCGTAGCCGACGGCGTGAGCCATGGCCCGCGTCTTCGCGTTCAGCTCGTCGTCCGAGGTCAGACGGTAGCCGATGAAGTCGAGCAGGGTCTCGTCGATGCCACCGCTGTGCAGGTCCGCGTAGGCGTCGGCGCCGGAGATGACGTTCTCGAAGAGCCAGGCCGCCAGTCGCTCGGTGGGCCCGCCGTCCTTGTCGCCGGGGAAGACGCGGTTGATGTTGATGCCGTCCAGCGGTGACGTGCCGAGGCGTCCGTCGTACACGGCAGGGGGATTGGCCACCGGGCAGATCACCACCTGGCCGGTGACGTCCTCCGGCTCCAGGAGGCCGCCGAGGCGGGCGGCGGCGTCGGTGCCGACGAACTCGCCGCCGTGGACGCCTCCGGTCAGCACGACCCTGGGGCCGGGTCGGGAGCCGTTGACGAGGATCAGGGGGATGTCCACGGTCTTGGGGCCGAGGTCCACGGGGAGGGTGCCCCGTGTCTTGCGCCCCGGCTCCGCGCTCAGCGGGCCGATGGTCAGTGTCATGTCGTACCTCGTTCAGGCCGCGGTGCGGCCGCGCGTGCTGATGAAGTCGATCGGCTGGGAGGTGCGGCCCTGCAGGGGCCAGGCGGCCTGGCTGCCCACCGTGCCGGTACCGACGACGGCGACACGTTTCCTCGTGGCCATGTGGTTCTCCCTACCGGATCTGCCGGATGGTGATCGGGGGCGGTTCAGGCCGTGGTACGGCCGACGGTCGACAGGAAGTCGATGGGATGAGCGGAGGTGCCGTCCAGCGCCAGGTCGGCTCCGATGTCACCGAAGGCCGGCGAGAGCTTGAAGCCGTGGCCCGAGAACCCGGCCAGGAGGATGACGTTCTCGGCGCCGGGCAGCGGGCCGATCAGCGGGCGGCTGCTCTCGGTGTAGCCCTCCATGTACACGGACAGGCGCGTCGGATCCGGGTGCAGGTCCGGCAGGTGACGGCGGACCAGCTCGGTGAAGACCTCCAGCTCCTCCGGCTGGATGGTGCGCTCCAGCGCGTTCGGGTCGCCGGCCGGGCTGTGCAGCTCCTTGTTGAGCCCGATCTTGACGGAGACGCCGTCCGGGGAGGGCAGGCCGTAGCAGTGGGTGGGCGTGGTGCGGATGAACGCCGGGCGCTCCTCGCCGAACCAGGCGTCGGTGGTGGGCACGTACCAGGCACTGATGAGGCGGCGGATGTCCACCTCCCACGGCAGCTCGGGGAGCAGGTCGTTCACCCACGGGCCGACGGTGACGACGACCGCGTCGAAGCGCTCGCTTCCGGAGTCGGTGCGGATCTCCACGCCGCTGCCGCTGGACACGATCTCGCGAACCGGCGTGTAGCGGTGGATGGTCGCGCCGAGTTGCTCGGCGCGACGGGCGGCGGTCTGGACCGTCAGCTCCGGGCGGATGAAGCCGGCGCGGCGGTCGAGCACGGCCGCGTCGCCGTCCTCCAGCCGGTACTGCGGGAACCGCTTGGCCATCGCCTCGGCATCGAGCACCTCGTGGTCGAGATCGTGCTCGGCGATGGACTCCAGCACGGTGGCCATCTGGTGGTGCTCGGTGGACCCCATCAACAGGCACCCGCTCAGGCGCCGCAGCTCCCGTCCGGTCTGCTGCTGCAGCTCCTCCCACAGGGCGTCCGCGTGCTTGAGCAGGGGGACGTACCGGGAGTCCTCGAAGTGGGCACTGCGGAAGATCCGGGTCTCACCGCCGGCCGCGCTGCGGTCATGACCGGGCGCGAACCGGTCGTAGGCGACGACCTCGGCGCCACGGGCCGCCAGCCGCCAGGCGGCCTGGCTGCCCATCGTTCCGACGCCGACGACGGCGACACGCTTCCTGACAGACACAGCGGTTCCTTTCGTCTCCCGGGCTGGACACCGGGCGCCCGACATGCGGATTCTTGGATTCCGGATGCGAGGAGGGCTGGAGATTGTCCGACTCGGACTTTCGAGAGGCGACTTCAAGCCACCCTCTCTCACTCCGTTCCACTCAGTGGCACGGTGTGCTACTCTTCGGCACGACGAACAATGACAGTGGCGTCAGAGGGAGTCAAGAGGTGTTGTCCGAGGAAATCCACAATTAACGGGGGGTAACGGCATGGAAGTCAGAAGCGTCACCAGGGCCCTGCAGATCCTGGAAGCGGTCGCGCAGCTCCAGCCGGTGACGGTCGGAGAGCTGAGCAAGCTCCTGGAGCTGCCCAAGTCGACCGTCCAGCGCACCCTGGTCACCCTGAACGAGGCCGGGTGGCTGCGAGCCAACCGCAAGGACACCACCCGCTGGGACATCGGTGCGCGGGTGCTCGCCGTCCGACCGGCGGCATTGCAGGGCTCGAGCCTGTTCGCCGCCGCACGCGAGCCCATGATCCGACTCCGGGACGCGCTGAACGAGACAATCCATCTGTCGGTGCCGGACGGGCTGCAGGGCGCTGTGATCGTGGACCGGGTGGACTGCACCCACGCACTCCGGATCGTTTTCGCCATTGGTGACATATCGCCCCTGCACGCGACCGCCTCGGGGCGCGCGATCCTCGCGCATCTGCCGACGGCGGACGTCGATGAGGTGGTCAGGCGCGGCCTGGAACGTTTCACTGATGCCACGCCGACCGATCCGGTTCAGTTGCGGGCCGAGCTGGAGCGGGTACGGGCCGACGGAGTCTCCGTCAACCGGAATCAGTACCGGCCGGGCGTCTGCGCGGTCGCTGCCGCCATCCTGGATGTGGATGGCACACCCCTCGCGACGATCACCGTCTCCATTCCCGAGTCGCGGTACGACGCCGCACGGCTACCGGAGCTAGGGCGTCTTGTCGCTGACACTGCGAAGGAGATCACGGCGCGTCGCACGGGTGAGTGAGCGCGCAGCAGGATGCAGCGTAGGGGCGATCACAGCCGCGCGGGTCTGTGACGCCCCACGGTCTGCCTGCGCGCAGGGACGGACCTCACCCGGACGCCGCCCCGGCCGAGCACAGGCCGATGCCCGCGCCTGGCTCACGGGGAGAGGGGGCCGGGCGCGGGGCGGCCCGCGCGGTGCGCGACGGGGCGTATGCCAGGGCAGGCGTCATCGCAAGGGCACCGTGAGGTGCTGAGACTCCAGTCGCGGCGGCCGCATTCGGCAGCCCCGCGCTGCTCGTCTCCCTGTTCCTCTACGGCGCCGGCACCACCTCCGACCTCCAGGCCGATACGCGGGAGCCGACCTCGCCGCGCCTCGTCAGCGCGCGCGTGCCACCTCCACCGTCATCGTCGCCACCACCGCGGGCGGCATCGCCGGACCACTGCTCGCCACACCCGCCGGGCATCTCGCGGCCTCCCTTCACCTGCCGGAACTGACCGGCCGGTTCCTCCTCTCCACGGTCGCGTTCACCCTGGCCGCGCTCGCCCTCCTCGTATGGCTGCGCCCAGATGCGCTCCTACTCGCCCGCACCCTGCCCGCGACCCCAACTGAGGGCGCACCCGCTGATGCCCCCTCCCGGCCGGAACCGGGCTGCTCGTCGGCGTCGTGGTCCTGGTCCTCAGCCGGCTCGTCATGGTCGCCGTGATGACCATGCCTCACTCCCCGGTGACGGCACCGTCCACCGGCTGGTCGCCCGGCACAGTGGCACCCGCGCAGTACGCCGAAGGGGACCAGTTCGAGACCGCGATCGACCTGTTCCTCGACGCCGTGGAGCTGCGCGCGCAGCGCGCCCGCGGAGAAGGAAGCGAACGCCCGGAGAACTGACGCCGCGTCCTGCGCGGGGCGCATCCGGCTGCGGCGGGCGGCCCTGGCGCCGGACCGGGCGTGGCCGGACGGCTACGTGACTCGGGCGACGATCTCCCCAGCGATGCGAGTCACTGGCTGACGCGAGCGATGCGAGTCACTGGCTGTCGCGAGTGATACGGCGTGGCGATGCCGCGCAGGCCATCGTCCTACCCGGCCGGGCGGCGATCGAGCGTCCAGTGACGCGTCCTCTCCGTCTCGGGTTTGGTCACACTCCCGTCACCTGGCCGACGATCTCGGCGCGGTGAAGCGGCCGCCGTCCCTGACGTGGAACAGGGACGGTGGCCGCTTCACCACGCCGAGCTGTCGGACGATCCGACGGAAGTGCCACCCGCTCTCGGCGGCGGTGCGGGCAACCGGGGTGCGCGTTTCGTCGAACCGGTTCGCGTCATGCTCGCACTGTGCGCAGCCGGTCGACAACACCCGCGCCAGAACGGCTGCAGAGAAGGTCACCGACGGTTACAGCTCCGTCCCAGGAAATGCTGCGCGGAGTATTGACAGCCGTCCGGGTCATTCCTACCTTCACTTCACGCGAACCGGTTCGATGACCGGATGCGGCCTCGTCGTCAGTCCCCAGTCCGACCCGGACCGCGGCCCCGGCTCCTCTCGGAGCGGGCCCGCGGTTCGAGCAAGGAGTTCTTCGTGAACATCGGTGAGATCGCCCAGCGTGCCGGTGTCTCGCGGAGCACCGTGT
>NZ_JASKMS010000047.1 GCF_030124145.1 Streptomyces sp. 378 | reverse complement strand
AAGCCTTACAGCGCCGATGGTACTGCAGGGGGGACCCTGTGGGAGAGTAGGACGCCGCCGAACTCCTTTTAGAGCTCTGGCTCTTGGGCATGCAGCCCGAGAGCCAGAGCTTTTTTGCGTTGAGGTAGGGTCAGGGGGCATCGTTGGCACGTTTCTCACAGGAGGCCCCCGGGTGGAGGTTCAGGAGACTCGCGTCCAGACGGACCGTGTGCTCACCATCCCGAACATCCTCAGCATGGCTCGCCTCGTCGGCGTACCCGTCTTCCTGTGGCTGATCCTGTGGCCTGAGTTCGGTGGGCCCAAGAGTGACGGCTGGGCCCTTCTGATCCTGGCCCTGAGCGGCATCAGCGACTATCTGGACGGCAAGCTCGCGCGTCGCTGGAATCAGATCAGCAGCCTCGGCCGGCTCCTCGATCCCGCGGCCGACCGGCTCTACATTCTCTCGACCTTGGTCGGCCTCACCTGGCGGGAGATTCTGCCCCTCTGGTTGACCGCTGTACTTCTGGCGCGAGAGTTCGTCCTGCTGGTCATGGTGGGCATCCTCCGCCGGCACGGCTACCCGCCGCCGCAGGTGAACTTCCTGGGTAAGGCCGCCACCTTCAACCTGATGTACGCCTTCCCACTGCTTCTGCTCAGTGACGGAACCGGCTGGATCTCGTCACTGGCTGCCATTTTCGGATGGGCGTTCGCCGGATGGGGTACAACGCTGTACTGGTGGGCAGGAGTCCTCTACGTGGTACAAGTCCGCCGCCTGGTCCGAGCGGATGCCACGGCCGATTGAAGCCCCGGATGGTCCTGCTGCCACGGCGGAGCGATGGCCCGTGTGGGACAAGTGCGGGACAATCCTGGCGGGGGAAGTCGGCTAGACCGTCTCTTCGAGGAGGACGCTTCCGACATGAAGGCCGTTGTGATGGCCGGAGGCGAAGGCACGCGCCTTCGCCCTATGACCTCAAGCATGCCGAAGCCGCTGTTGCCGGTGGCAAACCGGCCGATCATGGAGCATGTTCTGCGGCTGCTCAAAAGGCATGGGCTCAACGAAACAGTCGTGACTGTCCAGTTCCTGGCCTCACTGGTCAAGAACTACTTCGGTGACGGCGAAGAGCTTGGTATGGAGCTCACCTATGCCAATGAGGAGAAGCCACTCGGAACCGCCGGAAGCGTCAAGAACGCCGAAGAGGCGCTGAAGGACGATGCCTTCCTCGTCATCTCCGGCGATGCTCTGACGGACTTCGACCTCACCGAGCTCATCAATTTCCACAAGGAGAAGGGCGCGCTCGTCACCGTCTGCCTGACGCGAGTGCCCAATCCGCTGGAATTCGGTATCACCATTGTCGACGAGGAAGGCAAGGTGGAGCGCTTCCTCGAGAAGCCCACTTGGGGCCAGGTCTTCTCCGACACCGTGAACACCGGCATCTACGTGATGGAGCCCGAGGTCTTCGACTACGTCGAGCCCGACGTGCCCGTCGACTGGTCCGGCGATGTCTTCCCGCAGCTGATGAAGGAAGGCAAGCCCGTCTACGGCTACATCGCCGAGGGCTACTGGGAGGACGTCGGCACCCACGAAAGCTATGTCAAGGCGCAGGCCGACGTCCTGGAGGGCAAGGTCGACGTCGACATCGACGGTTTCGAGATCTCTCCGGGCGTATGGGTCTCCGAGGGGGCCGAGGTCCATCCGGACGCCGTGCTCCGTGGACCCCTCTACATCGGTGACTACGCCAAGGTCGAGGCCGGCTCCGAAATCCGTGAGCACACCGTGGTGGGCTCCAACGTCGTCGTCAAGAGCGGCGCGTTCCTGCACAAGGCCGTCGTCCACGACAACGTATATGTGGGACCCCACAGCAATCTGCGCGGCTGCGTGGTCGGCAAGAACACCGACATCATGCGCGCGGCGCGGATCGAGGACGGGGCGGTCATCGGTGACGAGTGCCTGATCGGTGAAGAATCGATCGTCCAGGGCAACGTCCGGGTCTACCCGTTCAAGACGATCGAGGCCGGCGCCTTCGTCAACACCTCGGTGATCTGGGAATCCAGGGGACAGGCGCACCTCTTCGGCGCGCGCGGTGTCTCCGGCATCCTGAACGTGGAGATCACTCCGGAACTCGCGGTGCGTCTCGCCGGTGCGTATGCCACGACCCTGAAGAAGGGTTCGACCGTCACCACGGCCCGTGACCACTCGCGTGGTGCCCGCGCCCTGAAGCGGGCGGTGATCTCCGCGCTGCAGGCCAGCGCGATCGACGTGCGGGACCTGGAGAACGTGCCGCTGCCCGTGGCCCGGCAGCAGACCGCGCGAGGCAGTGCGGGCGGCATCATGATCCGCACCACTCCCGGGGTGCCGGACTCCGTCGACATCATGTTCTTCGACGGGCAGGGCGCCGACCTGTCGCAGGGCAGCCAGCGGAAGCTGGACCGGGTGTTCGCGCGGCAGGAGTACCGCCGTGCTTTCCCCGGGGAGATCGGTGACCTGCACTTCCCGGCCAGTGTCTTCGACTCGTACACCGGGTCGCTGCTGCGGAACGTCGACACGACCGGGATCGCCGAATCCGGGCTGAAGGTCGTCGTGGACGCGTCCAACGGAAGCGCCGGACTCGTGCTGCCGAGCCTCCTCGGCAAGCTCGGTGTCGACTCGCTGACGATCAATCCCGGTCTCGACGAGTCCAGGCCGACCGAGACCGCCGACATGCGGCGGTCCGGGATGGTGCGGCTCGGTGAGATCGTGGCGTCCTCGGGGGCCGCGTTCGGCGTGCGGTTCGACCCCGTCGGTGAACGGCTGTCCCTCGTGGACGAGAAGGGCCGGATCATCGAGGACGACCGGGCGCTGCTCGTGATGCTGGACCTCGTCGCCGCCGAGCGGCGCAGCGGCCGGGTCGCGCTGCCGGTGACCACGACCCGGATCGCCGAGCAGGTGGCGGCGTACCACGGGACGCAGGTCGAGTGGACGACCACCTCTCCCGACGACCTCACCCGCGTGGGCGGTGAGGAGGGGACGATCTTCGGCGGCGACGGCAAGGGCGGTTTCATCGTCCCCGAGTTCAGCAGCGTGTACGACGCCACCGCGGCGTTCGTGCGGCTCATCGGGCTCGTGGGGCGGACGCAGCTCACGCTCAGCCAGATCGACGCGCGGATCCCGCGGGCGCACGTCCTGAAGCGGGATCTGGCGACACCGTGGGCCGTCAAGGGGCTCGTGATGCGGCGGGTCGTCGAAGCGGCCGGAGACCGATTCGTGGACACCACGGACGGTGTGCGGGTGGTGGAGACCGACGGCCGCTGGGTGATGGTGCTGCCCGACCCGGCCGAGGCCGTCACCCACCTGTGGGCCGAGGGGCCGGACGACGCCTCCGCGCAGGCCTTGCTGGACGAATGGTCGGCGGTCGTGGACAGCGCCGGCCGGTAGAACGGAATGCACGCGTACGTGCCGGACAGGTGTCCCAACGGGCCTGTCCGGCACGCCGGTGGGCCCGTTCGGAGGTAGTGCTCGCGACATGCGACGATGTGCGACATGCCGCAGCAACCCCCCATTCGGAGCACACCCGCGCGGCCCCGGCGCCCGGACGCCTCCATGTCGTTGCTCACCAACGTCATGGACCACAGCCTCGACGACGGCTATGCCGAGGCCGCCGAGCGCAAGAAGGCCGCGGGCGACAGCGGCATGCCGAGGACGCTCAGAGCGAAGCTCGGACTCGCCGCCGGCCTGGTGCTGGCGGCTCTCGTCGTGACCGTCGGAGCGGCGCAGGCGCGGGTCGCCGCTCCGGTCGTCGCCAAGGAACGGGGAGAGCTGGTCGACCGCATCGGCCGGGAGACCGAGGCGGCGGACAAGCTGGAGGACTCCGTCGACGAACTGCGCGCGGACGTGAGCGCGCGCCAGAGCGAGGCGCTGAAGCACAGTGGCGGCAGCGGGGTCTCCGATGTGATGGGCATCCTGTCCGGCGCGGTCGCGGTGCACGGCCCGGGCGTGAAGCTCGTGGTGAACGACGCCAAGGAAGCCGTTTCGGGTGGTGACGGCAACCCGCGGGAGACCTCCGGGTTCTCCGACACCGGCCGGGTGCGTGACCGGGACATGCAGCGTGTAATCAACGGGTTGTGGGAGTCGGGCGCCGAGGCCGTCTCCATCAATGGGCAGCGGCTGACGGCGCTGTCCGCGATCAGGGCCGCGGGGGACGCCATACTGGTCGACAACAAACCGCTGGTGCCGCCGTACACGGTGCTCGCGGTGGGGGACGGGCAGCGGCTGAGCACGCGGTTCCAGAACAGCGCGGACGGGTTGTATCTGAACGTCTTGCAGGAGAGCTACGGCATCAGGACAGGCATCTCGGTGGAGGACGACCTCCGGCTGCCTGCCGCGCCGCGTGTGACCGTACGTTCAGCACAGCCGAGCATTGAGAAGAGCGAGAAGGGCACATCGTGATCGCCGTACTGGGCCTCGTCGTGGGAGTCGTGGCCGGCCTGTTGGTCCGGCCTGAGGTTCCGGCGGTGGTCGAGCCTTATCTGCCGATCGCTGTCGTGGCGGCGCTCGACGCCGTCTTCGGGGGTCTGCGGGCCATGCTCGACGGCATCTTCGACGACAAGGTCTTCGTGGTGTCGTTCCTGTCCAACGTGGTCGTGGCCGCGCTGATCGTGTTCCTGGGCGACAAGCTGGGCGTGGGTGCCCAGCTGTCCACCGGTGTGGTGGTCGTCCTGGGTATCCGGATCTTCTCCAACGCCGCGGCGATCCGCCGGCACGTGTTCCGGGCGTGAAGCCGATGAGCGATCACGACAAGACGCCCGCGGGGGAGCAGGGCGACGCGCGTACGAGCCGGGGCGGGTCCGCATCCGGGAGCGGGCTGCGCAAGGAACTGCCCCAGGAGGTGCCACCGGTGGCGCCTGCCGTCGAGGAGGCCCCGCGGGAGCCGGAGCCCGGGCGCGAGCGGGCACCGGAACCGCAGCCCGGTCCCGAGCCCCAGCCGGAATCCGAAGCGCGGCTGACCGGTCGGCAGCGGCTGGTGCAGGGGCTGTGGCCGCCGCGTGTCACCCGGGCCCAACTCATCGTCGCGGTACTGCTGTTCGGTCTCGGCTTCGGGCTGGCCGTGCAGGTGGCCTCGAACAGCGACAGCGACAGCGCCCTGCGTGGTGCGCGGCAGGAAGATCTTGTCCGCATCCTCGATGAACTGGACGATCGTACTCAGCGTCTAGAGGACGAGAAGCAAGGTCTCGAGAAGCAGCGCGACGAGCTGGAGAACAGCTCCGACCAGGCCGAGGAGGCCCGGAAGCAGACGATCGAGAAGGAGAGGCAACTCGGCATCCTCGCGGGCACGGTGGCCGCGCAGGGGCCCGGCATCACCATGACGATCCAGGACACGAAGGCGACGGTCGAGGCGGACATGCTGCTCGACGCGATTCAGGAGCTGCGCGCGGCGGGTGCCGAGGCGATCCAGGTCAACGGCGTACGGGTCGTCGCCGGTACGTACCTGACAGACTCGGGCAAGGGCGTCGGCGTCGACGGGAACAAGATCAACGCACCCTATCGTTTCAAGGTCATCGGCAAACCGCAGGATCTCGAGCCGGCGCTCAACATCCCCGGAGGCGTGGTGCAGACTCTCGAGAAGGAACACGCCACCGTGATGATCGAGAGGTCGACCAAGATCGTCGTGGACGCCTTGCGAGCAGCGAAGCGGCCTGACTACGCTCGGTCGTCCTCGCAGTGAACCGGGGGTGCATGGGCGGCGTCGGGCGAGGGCATGAGGTTGCGGGGGGTCGGCGCACCGAATGGGCGGTGCGTGGTGGAAACTGTCTGGTGCAGACGGACGTTGTCAGGATGTCCGGGTCGGCCAGAGTGTTCAGTCAGGGTTCGTCCTGCCCCACGGGCGGGTCTGTTTCGGTCAAGGGGAATCGCCCGTGAAGTTGTTTGCGAAGTTGTTCGGCAAGAGCGCGCGAGAAGGCAGCGACAACGCCACCGCTCGTCATCGCGCACAGCCTGACGCGGAAGGCCAGCGGCCGCTGTTCCGGGACCAGGTCGGCGGCCCGGGCGGCGATGTTTCCGGTGGTCAGGGCGCGCCGTCGGTTGACCCTGCGCAGCCCGGCGGCATAGGTTTCGGGCAACCGTCAACCTCAGGTGCGGGTGGAGGGTTTTCCGACCCGTACGCGTCCAACGCCCCCGGGGGGCAGCCGCGGCAGGAGGATCCGATGTCGGCCCTGGTGTGTACGAGGTGCGGTAACCGCAACGCGGAGAACAGCCGTTTCTGCTCCAACTGCGGCGCGCCGCTGCGGGCGGGTGCGGCGCCGGAGCGTCCCTCCGAGACGACCTCCACGATCTCCATTTCCGGTCTCGAGGCCTACGACAGCGAGACCACCGGCCAGACTCCGATGCCGACCCTGTCCCCGGAGGCGCAGGCGGCTGTGGACGCGCTGCCGCTGGGCTCGGCGCTCCTGGTCGTGCGCCGCGGTCCGAATTCGGGCAGTCGCTTCCTGCTGGACGGCGATCTGACCACGGCCGGCCGTCATCCGCAGAGCGACATCTTCCTGGACGACGTGACGGTGTCCCGGCGGCACGTGGAGTTCCGCCGTGGACAGGACGGCTCGTTCACGGTGGCCGACGTGGGCAGCCTGAACGGCACGTACGTGAACCGTGAGCGGATCGACCAGGTCGCCCTGAACAACGGCGACGAGGTGCAGATCGGCAAGTACCGGCTGGTCTTCTACGCGAGCCAGCGGGGCTACTGACCGGGCTCCGAGGCCCCAGCGAAGGTCCGTCCGTCAGGGAAGGTCCATGCTTCAAACACCGAGCGGCGGTGCCGGACACGGCGCCGCCGCCACGGACAGTGGACTGATGAGCATCGGCACGGTGCTGAACGTGCTGCGCGACGAGTTCCCCGAAGTGACCATCTCCAAGATCCGTTTCCTGGAGTCGGAGGGGCTCATCGAGCCGCAGCGGAGCCCGTCGGGGTACCGCAAGTTCAGTGCCCGCGACGTCGAGCGTCTCGGGCAGGTCCTGAGGATGCAGCGGGACCACTACCTGCCCCTGAAGGTCATCAGGGAGCACCTGGAGGCCATGGAGCGCGGCGATGCGGTTCCGCTGCCGGTCGTGTGCCGTCAGCGGGACGGTGAAGCCGCGCACGAGCCGTCCCGGGGGCCCACGGTGGCCAGGATCGGGCGCGCGGAGCTGCTCGCCGCCGCCGGCGTCGACGAGCAGGAGCTCAAGGAGTGGGAGTCCTACGGGCTGCTCACTCCACTGGAGGACGGGGCCTACGACGCGGAGGCGGTCACGGTCGCCTCGCTCATCGGCGAACTCGGACGGTTCGGGATCGAGCCGCGGCATCTGCGGGTGATGAAGGCCGCCGCCGACCGTGAGGCCGGCCTCGTGGACCAGGTGGTGGCCCCGCTGCGGCGGCACCGGAATCCGCAGACCAGGGCTCACGCCGAAAATCGTACGAGGGAGCTGGCGGGGCTCACGGTGAAGCTGCACGCCGCGCTGGTGCAGACGGCGCTCGGGGTGCGGCTGCCCTGACGCGGCCGGGGGTTCGGGGGGCCGGATCAGGCGCTCGGTCCGGGCCCGACTACCCAAACGTCCCGAGCACGGCCTAGGGTTGCTGTGTGAACGAGCTCGATGTCGTAGGTGTCCGGGTCGAAATGCCCTCCAACCAACCGATCGTGCTGCTGCGTGAAGTGGGAGGCGACCGTTACCTCCCCATCTGGATCGGACCGGGGGAGGCGACGGCGATCGCCTTCGCCCAGCAGGGCATGGCTCCCGCGCGGCCGCTGACCCACGACCTTTTCAAGGACGTGCTGGAAGCGGTCGGCCAGGAGCTCACGGAAGTGCGCATCACGGACCTGCGTGAGGGCGTCTTCTACGCGGAGCTGGTCTTCGCCAGCGGCGTGGAGGTGAGCGCCCGTCCGTCCGACGCCATAGCGCTCGCGCTGCGCACCGGGACGCCGATCTACGGCAGTGACACGGTGCTCGACGACGCGGGTATCGCGATCCCGGACGAGCAGGAGGACGAGGTGGAGAAGTTCCGCGAGTTCCTCGACCAGATCTCTCCGGAGGACTTCGGCAGCAGCAGTCAGTGAGCTCCGAGGTCGGCGGCAGCGGTCGGTGAGTCGTGTGGGCGGCCCGGCGGACGACGTGGTCCGCGGCGGGGTCGCCCGCCGTGTGTGACGGGGTGAAATGCCCGCATGTGCCGCTGGCGAGTGTGAGCGTCACGCGGTCCGTGCCGACCGCATTCGGCTAGCCTTTCCCCGCGGTGGGGCACGGGAAACCACTCTCAGGGTGATTATCACTCGGCGTGGCGAGTGTGGCGATCGTTGACGCACCCCTGGTGACTGCCTACCGTCGAGAAGGCAGGTCAAGGACGGAGGTCGGCGTGAGAAGCAGCGGCGACGGTACGGCTGGGGGCGGCCCCGAGCGCAGTCTCCGGGTGAGCGGTCCGTACCCTCCCCCCGGCTCACGGCCCCTCCCGGGCGGGGGGTGCCCCCAGCCCGGTGGCGCGGCCGATCACGCTCCGCAGCGACCGACGGTGGTGCCGAGCAGCGGAGGGACGGCGTCCATGGCGTCCGAGCAGATCGGCTATCGCGGCCCCACGGCCTGTGCGGCCGCCGGTATCACCTACCGGCAACTGGACTACTGGGCCCGCACCGGGCTCGTCGAGCCGAGCGTGCGCCCCGCCTACGGGTCCGGGACGCAGCGGCTGTACAGCTTCCGCGACGTGGTCGTCCTGAAGATCGTCAAGCGGTTCCTCGACACGGGTGTGTCGCTGCAGAACATCCGCACGGCCGTCCAGCACCTCAGGGAACGCGGTTTCAGCGACCTGGAGCGCATGACGTTGATGAGCGACGGCGCGACGGTCTACGAATGCACCTCGCCCGACGAGGTTCACGCCCTCCTCCAGGGCGGCCAGGGCGTCTTCGGGATCGCCGTGGGCGTGGTGTGGCGAGACGTCGAGAACGCGCTGTCCCAGCTGCACGGCGAGCGGATCGACACCGGCGAGACCCTGGTCGGGCCCAACCCGGCGGATGAGCTGGCGCGGCGCCGCAACCGGGCCGTCTGAGTCGTCGGGCAGAGGCCGCCGGACGCACCGGGCGGGACGTTTCCGCACCGGGCCGTGAGCGGTTTCCCACGGGGCGATCCGGGCGGTCGCGCGAGGTGCTGTCAGTGGCGTAGGGCAGCATCGGAGGTGTGAGAACCGCGCCCACGATCCTGCATCTGGACATGGATGCCTTCTTCGCCTCGGCGGAGCAGGCGTCCAAGCCGAGTCTGCGCGGGAAGGCCGTGGTCGTGGGCGGGCTCGGGCCGCGCGGCGTGGTGGCGACCGCGTCGTACGAGGCGCGGGTCTTCGGGGTGCATTCGGCGATGCCCATGGGCCAGGCCCGGCGGCTCGCCCCCCATGCCGCCTACCTGGTGCCGCGCTTCACCTTCTACCGGTCGATCAGCGAGCGCGTGATGGAGCTGCTGCGTGCGCTGTCGCCGCTGGTGGAGCCGCTGAGCCTGGACGAGGCGTTCGTAGACCTGGAGGCCGGCCAGGTGGCCTGGGACGAGCGGTCGGCGCGGCTGGCCGGGGTGAAGCTGCGCGCGGACATCCGGGCGGTCACCGGGCTCACGGGGTCGGTGGGGCTGGCCGCCTCCAAGATGCTCGCGAAGATCGCCTCGGAGGAGGCCAAGCCGGACGGGCTGGTGCTGATCGAGCCGGGGTCCGAGCGGGCGATGCTCGCGCCGATGTCGGTGCGGACGCTGCCGGGGGTCGGGCCGGCTACGGGTGACCATCTGCGGCGGGCCGGGATCACCACCGTCGGAGAGATCGTCGAGGCGGGCGAGGACGAGCTGGTCCGGCTGCTGGGAAAGGCGCACGGGCACGGTCTGTACGCCATGGCGCTGGCGCGCGACGACCGGCCCGTCGTGGCGGAACGCGAGACGAAATCGGTGTCCGTCGAGGACACCTACGACGTGGACATCCACGACCGGACGCGCGTCGGGCTGGAGGTGCAGCGGCTGGCCGAGCGGTGCGTGCGGCGGCTGCGCGAGGCCCGGCTGTCCGGGCGGACCATCGTGCTGAAGGTGCGGCGCTACGACTTCTCGACGCTCACCAGGTCCGAGACGCTGCGCGGCCCGACGGACGATCCCGCGGTGATCCGGGAGGCGGCGGCCAGACTGCTGGACTCGGTCGACACCACGGGCGGGGTGCGGCTGCTCGGAGTGGGGGTCAGCGGGCTCGCCGACTACACGCAGGAGGACCTGTTCGCGCAGGCGGCGGGGGAGCGGACGGTCGCGCAGGGTCTGGTCGAGGAGCGCGTGGCGACGCCGGCCGAGGAGCAGCCGGTGCTCGCTGAGCGCAGCTGGCCTGCCGGGCACGACGTGCGGCACGCCGAGTTCGGGCACGGCTGGGTGCAGGGCAGCGGCCTGGGGCGGGTCACGGTGCGGTTCGAGACGCCCTCCTCGAAGCCGGGGCGTGTGCGGACCTTCCGGGTCGACGATCCGGATCTGGAGGCGGCGGATCCGTTGCCGTTGGTGTTACGGGAGCCGGACGAGGGAGGGGCGGCGCCCGGCGCGGGGGATCACGCCGTTTCGTCGGTGCCCGCCAGCTTGCCGAAGTCGTGGTCCGGGAGCGGGGGCGGGGCGGCGACGTCGAGACCGTAGTGGTGGTAGAGCTGCAGTTCCTGCTCCGGGGAGAGGTGGCGGCCCACGCCGAAATCGGGGGCCTCCTTGATCAGGGCGCGCTCGAAGGGGACGTGGAGGGCGCCGTCGATCAGCTCACTGGGCTCCAGGGGGACGAAGGCGTCCCTGCTGAACAGGCCGGTCCGTATGGCCGCCCACTCCGGCTCGCCGGTGGCGTCGTCGAGGTAGACCTCGTCGATGGTGCCGATCCTGGTCCCGTTGCGGTCGAACGCCTTGCGGCCGATCAGGTTGCGCGGATCGATATCGGTTCGCACGGGCCCTCCACATGGTCGCACCTCATCCGTAAACACTACAAAACGGTACAAGCGGGGATGCGGCCACTCGAAGGTTCGTGCGTTGACCTCGCTGGTACGCTGGCAGCGGCTGTTGACCCCGTGCGGGAGAGTCCTCCAGACATCATCGGAGGCGCCGAAGGAGCAAATCCTCCCCGGAATCTCTCAGGCTCACGTACCGCACGGACGAGGTCACTCTGGAAAGCAGAGCGGGTGTCGACGGCTTCCGCTCTCACCGACGGTGAAAGCCGGAGGCCTTCGGGCGATCCGGTGAAGCTCTCAGGTTGAGATGACAGAGGGGGAGGCCGTCCGGGTACCCGTGCCGTGGTGCCCCTCGAAGGTCGTGTCGACCAGGAGGCCTCCGTAATGACCGCCCACCGCATTCCGCTCTCCGAGCTCGAAGAGGCAGTCCCCTTCGAGCAGCGCCACATCGGCCCCGACCACGAGGCCTGCGCCAAGATGCTCGCCCAGGTCGGTTACGGCTCGCTGGACGAGCTCACCGCCGCCGCTGTCCCGGCCGTGATCAAGAGCGCCGAGGCACTGGACCTGCCGGGCGCCCGCAGCGAGGCCGAGGTGATCGCCGAGCTGCGCTCCCTCGCCGACCGCAACGAGGTCCTCGGCTCCATGATCGGTCTCGGCTACTACGGCACGTTCACGCCGCCGGTCATCATGCGCAACGTGATGGAGAACCCGTCCTGGTACACGGCCTACACGCCGTACCAGCCGGAGATCTCACAGGGCCGCCTCGAGGCGCTGCTCAACTTCCAGACGATGGTGGCCGAGCTGACCGGACTGCCGACCTCCGGCGCCTCCCTGCTCGACGAGGGCACCGCGGCCGCCGAGGCCATGGCGCTGTCGCGGCGGCTGGGCAAGAACAAGAAGGGTCTGTTCCTGGTCGACGCGGACGCGCTGCCGCAGACCATCGCGGTGATCCAGACCCGTGCGGAACCGACGGGCGTCGAGGTGGTCGTCGCCGACCTCAGCGACGGCATCCCCGCCGATATCGCCGAGCGCGAGATCAACGGCGTGCTGATCCAGTACCCGGGCGCCTCCGGCGCCGTGCGCGACATCAAGCCGGTCATCGACCGGGCGCACGAGCTCGGCGCGCTCGTCACCGTCGCCGCCGACCTGCTGGCGCTGACGCTGCTGAAGTCCCCCGGTGAGCTCGGAGCGGACATCGCGGTCGGGACGACGCAGCGCTTCGGTGTGCCCATGGGATTCGGCGGGCCGCACGCCGGTTACATGGCCGTCCAGGACAAGATGGCGCGCAGCCTGCCCGGGCGGCTCGTCGGTGTGTCCGTGGACGCCGACGGCAACAAGGCCTACCGGCTGGCGCTGCAGACGCGCGAGCAGCACATCCGCCGTGAGAAGGCCACCAGCAACATCTGCACCGCTCAGGTGCTGCTCGCCGTCATGGCCGGCATGTACGCCGTCTACCACGGCCCGGAGGGCCTCAAGGGCATCGCGCGGCGCACCCACCGGTATGCCACGGTCCTCGCCGCCGGGCTGGCGAACGGCGGTGTCGAGGTCGTGCACGGCTCCTACTTCGACACCCTGACCGTGCGCGCCGAGGGCCGGGCCGCCGAGGTCGTGGCCGCCGCCCGGGACCACGGGGTCAACCTGCGCTCCGTCGACGCCGACCACGTCTCGATCGCCTGTGACGAGACCACGACACGCGCCCAGGTGCGGACCGTGTGGGCCGCCTTCGGGGTCGAGGGCGTCATCGAGGCGCTGGACGCGGCCACGGACGAAAGCCTCCCGGACGCCCTGCTGCGGACCGACGACTACCTGACGCACCCCGTCTTCCACCAGCACCGCTCCGAGACCGCCATGCTGCGCTACCTGCGCAGGCTCGCCGACCGGGACTACGCGCTCGACCGCGGCATGATCCCGCTGGGCTCCTGCACCATGAAGCTCAACGCGACCACGGAGATGGAGCCGGTCACCTGGCCCGAGTTCGGGCAGGTGCACCCCTTCGCGCCCGCCGAGCAGGCCGCGGGCTACCTCACCCTCATCCACGAGCTGGAGGACCGCCTCGCCGAGGTCACCGGCTACGACAAGGTGTCCCTCCAGCCGAACGCCGGGTCGCAGGGCGAGCTGGCCGGCCTGCTCGCCGTCCGCGGGTACCACCGGGCCAACGGGGACGAGCAGCGCACCGTGTGCCTGATCCCGTCGTCCGCGCACGGCACCAACGCCGCCAGCGCGGTGATGGCGGGCATGAAGGTCGTCGTCGTGAAGACCGCCGAGGACGGCGAGATCGACGTCGAGGACCTGCGGGCGAAGATCGAGCAGTACCGCGACGAGCTGTCCGTGCTGATGATCACCTACCCGTCCACCCACGGTGTGTTCGAGGAGCACGTCGCCGACATCTGCGCGCAGGTCCACGAGGCGGGTGGGCAGGTCTACGTCGACGGGGCCAACCTCAACGCGCTCGTCGGGCTGGCCAAGCCCGGGCACTTCGGCGGCGACGTCTCGCACCTGAACCTGCACAAGACCTTCTGCATCCCGCACGGCGGCGGCGGTCCGGGTGTCGGCCCGGTCGCGGTGCGCGAGCACCTCGCCCCCTACCTGCCGAACCACCCGCTGCAGCCCGAGGCGGGCCCCGAGACGGGTGTCGGACCCGTCTCCGCGGCGCCGTGGGGCTCCGCGGGCATCCTGCCCATCTCATGGGCGTACGTCCGGCTCATGGGCGGTGAAGGGCTGAAGCGGGCCACGCAGGTGGCCGTGCTCAGCGCCAACTACATCGCCAAGCGGCTGGAGCCGCACTACCCGGTGCTCTACACCGGCCCCGACGGTCTTGTGGCCCACGAGTGCATCATCGACTTGCGGCCCCTGACCAAGGCGACCGGAGTGAGCGTCGACGACGTCGCCAAGCGGCTGATCGACTACGGCTTCCACGCGCCGACCATGTCCTTCCCGGTGGCCGGGACGCTGATGATCGAGCCGACCGAGTCGGAGGACCTGGCGGAGCTGGACCGCTTCTGCGAGGCCATGATCGCCATTCGCGCGGAGATCGAGAAGGTCGGCTCCGGCGAGTGGCCCGAGGATGACAACCCGCTGCGCGCCGCCCCGCACACCGCCGGCGCGCTCGCCGGGGCGTGGGAGCACGCCTACAGCCGCGAGGAGGCCGTCTTCCCGGCCGGGGTGTCGGCCGCCGACAAGTACTGGCCGCCGGTGCGCCGTATCGACCAGGCCTTCGGCGACCGGAACCTCGTCTGCTCCTGCCCGCCGCTGGACGCGTACGAGGACTGACCGGCCGACCGGTCACAGGGAGGGGCTTCGCGGTGCGGGGCCCCTTCCGCCGTTGACCGGCGCGTTCACGCGGTGGCGAGTGCCACCTCGGTCGCCTTGAGCAGGGCGACGACGGGGGTCCCGGGCGACAGCGCGAGGCCGTCCGCGGCGTCCCTGGTGATGCCGGCGGTCAGCTCCCCTCGGCCGTGACGCGGACGGACGTCATCGCGTCGCCGGCCGTGATGCCCGTGGCCGTGTTGGGGAACTGGTTGCGCCGGGTCCGATGGATGCCGTCGGAGGCGCTGAGGAGGCCCCGCTCAGACGCGGTCGATGTGGACGTTCGTCGACTTCACCCGGGCCGTCGCCTCCATGCCGACCTCCAGGCCCAGTTCCTCCACCGCCTCGCGGGTGAGCAGCGAGACGAGCCGGTGCGGACCGGCCTGGATCTCTACCTGGGCGGCGACGTCACCGAGCTTGATCGCGGTGACGATGCCGGGGAAGGCGTTGCGGGCGGAGGTGTACGGGGTGTCCTCTTCGGCGGCGCCGGACCGGGCGAGTCCGACCGAGAAGGCGGCCAGGTCCCGCCCCTCGATGACGCGGCGCCCGGCCTCGTCGCGGTGGGTCGTGATGCGGCCCGCGTCCGCCCAGCGCCGGGCGGTGTCCGGGCTCACGCCGAGCAGCCGTGCTGCCTGGCCGATCGTGTAGGACTGCATGCCGGTCACGATAGGGGTGGAGGGAGGGCGGGGCGGACGCGGGGTTGGCCGATGGGTATAACGCGATATAGCGTTAGGGGTCAGTGGGTGGGCCGGGCGGCATGCCCGGGGGTCGGGGGTGGAGTGATGGCGGCCGAGATCGCGCGGACCGGTGGATCGCCCGAGGTGCGGGCGTCGCACGCGGAACGGGACCGGACCGTGGACGTACTGCGTGTCGCCGCGGGCGAGGGTCGGCTGACGCTGGAGGAGCTGGACGAGCGGCTGGAGGCCGCGCTGTCCGCCCGCACGGTGAGTGAACTCGTCGTGCTGACGGCGGATCTGCCCGCGCCGGCCGGCCAGGCACCTGTCGGGGAGGAGGAGGTCGTCCGGATCCGGCAGGAAGGGGCCTCGACCCGGCGGGGCGACGGCTGGACGGTGCCGCGGCGGCTGGAGATCCGTTCGGCGTGGGGTGAGGTCACGCTCGACCTCACCGACGCGGTGATCACGCACGACACGCTGGACATCGACCTGGACCTGCGCGCCGGCGTCCTGAAGCTGCTGACCCGGCCGGGTGTCGTGGTGGACACCGGCGGTCTGGTGATGCGCTACTCCGAGATCAAGGCCCGCCGACCGGCCGCCGCCCCCGTCCTGCTGCGGATACGGATCACGGGTGAGATCCGCTACGGCCAGATCGTGGTGCGCCCGCCGCGCAGGGGCTTCGGCCGCAGGCGGGCGACCGCCTGACTCGCCCCACGTGCACCCTCGGCCGCCGCTTCCGGTCCGGCTCCGCCTCGCGCAGGACCTCGCGGGTCACCGGCGCGACCTCGCCCTGGCCGAACAGAAGAGGCGCAGGAGGTTGGCGAAGGGCCGCCCTCGGTCCATTCGGGCTGGTGTCCGAGGGGCGAGCAGGAGTCGACACCGGTCAGGCACATCACCCGCCACCATGGCTGACCCCGGTGCGGGGCTCCGCTTCGGCATGGGGCCCGGTGTGGCCGCCGCTCTCGCCCACGTCCGACAGGACCTCCACCATCCAGGCGCGCGGCCGGGTGGAGTGGGCCGAAGGTGGCGCGGTGAGGGGTGCTCGGTGGTGGCCGTCGACGTGCTCCCGATGTGCGGTTCGGTGATTTTCGGCCATCACCGGACGGCCGGATCAGCGTAAGCGGAGCGTGATGCCGTGGCCCGTGCGTGAGGGGACCGGGATCGTCAAGCTTCCGCTAAGACTGCCGCCGGGGCCGGCGTACCTGGGGAAACGCGAGCTGAGAGACGGGGACGGCTCTGCCTCGCGGGAGGGCGACGCCGATCCGTCGGCCGATCGACGGCCACTCTGTGTGATGGCCGTCATCCACGTCTCGTAACGTTCGTGCAGCGTTCCGAATGTTTCGCCCCCCTCGTCCACTGCCTGCGTCAGTGAAAGATTCACCGTGTACAAGGGGTTGCCACCGTTTGGCCGGTGTCTCTAGGGTGCGGCAACAGCGAAGCTTTCTGAATCTCATTCGAAACTTTCGAGGAGCGCATGATGGGCGACCCCGCACTGTCCCGCCGCGGCTTCCTGGCGGCCTCCGCCGCGGCCGGTCTGGGGATGACGGCACTGACCGCATGCGGCGGGGACTCGGACGGAGGGGCGTCGGGGACGACCACGATCGAGTGGTGGAACATTTCCACCACTCAGCCCTCCAAAGACGTCTGGGCCGCCCTCGCCCGGAAGTTCGAGGCGCAGAACCCCAAGGTCAAGATAAAGATCGTCCAGATGGAGAACGACGCCTACAAGTCGAAGATGACGGCACTGACCGCCTCCGGGAAGCTGCCCGACATCTTCCACACCTGGGGCGGCGGCGTGCTGAAGCAGCAGGTCGACGCCGGCCTCGTCGAGAACCTCACGGACCGCACCAAGCCATGGGCCGACGCCCTGCTGCCGGTCGCCAGGGAGCCGTACCTCATCGACGACCAGACCTACGGCATCCCGTTCGACATCGGCATGATCGGCTTCTGGTACAACAAGGCGCTCTTCAAGAAGGCCGGCATAGCCGAGCCGCCGACCACCTGGAACGGCTTCCTGGACGCCGTGCGCAAGCTCCAGGCCGCCGAGGTCACCCCGCTGGCACTGGCAGGCAAGGAGAAGTGGCCCGGCATGTACTACTGGGCCTACCTGGCGATGCGCACCGCCGGCGCCGAGGCGCTCCAGAAGGCCTACGACGCCAAGGACTTCACCGGTGCGCCCTTCGTGGAAGCGGGCGAGCACCTGAAGGAACTCGTCGGCCTCCAGCCCTTCCAGAAGGGATACCTGGGCGCCGCCTACTCCACCCCCACCGGCCAGGCCGCCACCGTCGGCAACGGCAAGGCGGCGATGGAGCTCATGGGCCAGTGGGCGCCCACGGTTCAGGCCGACGCGGGCAAGGGCCTCGGCAAGGACCTCGGATTCTTCCCGTTCCCCGCGGTCGAGGGCGGCAAGGGCGCCATCACGGAGGTGTTCGGCGGAGGCGGCGGGCACGCGCTGCGCCGGGGCGCCCCGCAGGCGGCCGTCGACTTCCTCGAGTTCTTCGCGTCCGAGGCCACCGACCTCGAACTGGTCAAGAAGACCGGTGTCCTTCCCGTGGTGCCCGCGGCCGAAAGCGCCATCGCCGACCCCAACATCAAGGCGGTTCAAGCCCAGTTGAAGGCGGCCACCGGTTTCCAGCTCTATCTGGACCAGGCGTACGCGCCCGCCGTCGGCCAGGAGGTCAACGACAGCGTGGCCGCGCTCATCGCCGGTTCCAAGTCGCCCGGGCAGGTCGCCCAGTCGATCACGAAGACCGCGAAGGAAGAGCAGTAGCCGGCGATGACCTCCACGTTCCTGCCGGACAAACGGACCGGTACCGGTGGCGGTGCCCCGCCCCCGGCCGCGGACCGGCCCACCGGGCGGGCCCGGCGGCGCGCACTGCACTGGCTCACCGCGGCCGGCTTCCAGCTCCCGGCCCTGGTGCTGTTCGCCGGACTCGTGCTGCTGCCGATGCTGTTCGCCCTCTACGCCGCGTTCTTCCGCTGGGGCGGCTTCGGCATGCCGTCCGACTACATCGGCGGCGAGAACTTCACCCGGCTCTTCCAGGACGACGTCTTCCTCGGCGACCTGTGGCGTTGCCTGGTCCTCGTGGTGCTGTCGCTCGCCGTCCAGCTGCCGTTCGCGCTCGCCATGGCCGTCCTGCTCAACCAGCGGATGCGCGGGCGGGCGGTGTACCGGATGCTGTTCTTCGCCCCGTACGTCCTGTCCGAGGCCATCACCGGAATCCTCTTCGGCATGATCTTCGCCCCGGACGACGGTTTCGCCGACCAGGTCCTCGACAGGATCGGGCTGGCGGGGCTGGGCGGCGAGTGGTTCGCGGATCCGTCCACCGTCATGGCGACCCTGTTCCTGGTCATGACCTGGAAGTACTTCGGCTTCCACATGATGCTGTACCTGGCCGGACTGCAGGCGGTCCCCCGGGAACTGACCGAGGCGGCGCTCATCGACGGGGCGAGTGCCTGGCAGCGGTTCCGCAATGTCACCCTGCCCCTGCTCGCGCCCACCCTGCGCATCAGCGTCTTCCTGTCGGTCATCGGGGCGATCCAGCTCTTCGACCTGGTGTGGGTCACCACCGCGGGCGGCCCCGACCACCACTCCGAGACCATGGCCGTGACCATGTTCCAGTACGGCTTCAAGCGCTACCAGGTCGGCTACGCCAGCGCGATCAGCGTGGTCATGTTCGGCATCAGCCTCGTCTTCGCCCTCGCCTACCAGCGGTTCGTCCTCCGGCGCGACCTGGAAGGGGCCACCACGACCATGCGGGGTGACGCGAAGTGAACACCAGTCAGAAGACGCGTGGGGGCGGCAGGACCTGGGGCCTGCACCTCGTACTGACCGTCGTCGGAGCGGTCATGGCCGTCCCCCTGCTCTACGCCGTGCTCTCCGGCTTCAAGTCCACCGACGAGCTCTCCCGCAACCCGGTCGGTCTGCCCGAGTCGTGGGTGACCTCCAACTACACCCAGATCCTCGGCTCGGGGGACTTCTGGCGGCTGATCGGCAACAGCACGCTGATCGCGGTGGGCACGACCGTCCTGATCGTCGCGGTCTCCGCCCTGTCGGCCTTCTCCTTCGCGCGGTTCGCCTTCCGTGGCCGCGAGGCGCTGTTCACGTTGTTCACCATGGGGCTGATGTTCCCGTTCGCGGTGGCGGCCCTGCCGCTGTTCCTGCTGCTGCGCTCCCTGAACCTGCTGGACAACCCGCTCGGCGTGATCCTCCCGCAGGCCGCCTTCGGGCTGCCCATGACGATCATCATCCTGCGGGGCTTCTTCCGGCAGATCCCCGGCGAGCTGGAGGAGGCGGCCACACTCGACGGGTGCAGCTCGTTCGGCTTCTTCTGGCGGGTGCTGCTGCCCATGGCGCGGCCCGCGCTCGGCACCGTCTCCGTGCTGGCCGTCGTCACCAGCTGGAACAACTTCTTCCTGCCGCTGCTGGTGTTCACCGACGCGCAGTGGTGGACGCTGCCGATCGGCGTCCAGCAGTTCCAGGGGCAGTACTCCGCGGAGTACGCCAAGGTCTTCGCCTATCTGGTGCTGGCCATGGTCCCCGCCCTCGCGTTCTACTCCGTCGCCGAGCGTCAACTCGTCGGAGGTCTCACCGCCGGCGCCACCAAGGGCTGACGCGCGCCGCGGACGTACGGCTCTGTTCTCGCCCATCCCCGTCGTGAGGAGTCGCACCATGCGCAAGAACCGTCTGAGACTCGTCGGCGCCGTCACGGCGCTCCTGGTCGCCGCGGGCATCGGCGCCGGCACGCCCGCCCAGGCGGGTCACCAGCAGCCCACCCTCGCCGACCTCGCCCAGCGGCACGGCCGCTACTTCGGCAGCGCCACCGACAATCCCGAGCTCGTGGACGGGCCCTACAAGGCCCTGCTCGGCAGCGAGTTCGACCAGATCACGCCCGGCAACGGCATGAAGTGGTACGCCACCGAGCCCCAGCAGGGCGTGTTCGACTTCTCCCAGGGCGACGAGATCGTGCATCTCGCCCGGGCCAACCGGCAGAAGGTGCGCGGCCACACCCTGGTCTGGCACAGCCAGCTGCCCGAGTGGATCACGAGCAGGCAGTGGACGGCCCCGGAGCTGAGAGCCGTGCTGAAGAAGCACATCCAGACCGAGGTACGGCACTACCGGGGCAAGGTATTCGCCTGGGACGTCGTCAACGAGGCGTTCAACGAGGACGGCACGTACCGGGAGTCGGTCTTCTACAAGACGCTCGGGCCCGGCTACATCGCCGACGCGCTGCGCTGGGCGCACCAGGCCGATCCACGCGTCAAGCTGTACCTCAACGACTACAACATCGAGGGGATCGGCCCGAAGAGCGACGCCTACCACCGGCTGGCCAAGGAACTGAAGGCCGCGGGCGTCCCGCTGCACGGCATCGGCTTCCAGGCCCACCTGGCCCTGCAGTACGGCTATCCGGACACCGTGGAGGACAACCTCCGCCGCTTCTCCCGGCTCGGGCTCGACACCGCCCTCACCGAGGTCGACATACGGATGCAACTGCCCGCGACGGAGGAGAAGCTGGCCCGGCAGGCCCAGTGGTACGCCGACCTGACCGAGGCGTGCCTGGCGGTCCGCCGGTGTGTCGGCATCACGCTGTGGGACTACACCGACAAGTACTCGTGGATCCCGGCGGTCTTCCCGGGCGAGGGCGCGGCTCTGCCGTGGGACGAGGAACTGCGGCGCAAGCCCGCGTACTTCGCGCTGCGTTCGGCGCTCGGGGGGCGGTAGCGGGGGTGGGCGGCGCCCTGCCGGACCGGGGGTGGCGGGGCGCCCTTCCCCGTACGGGGGCTCAGGCCGGTGGTGCGGTGCTCGCCCGTACCACCAGGTCGGTGCCGAGCTCCACGCGCGGTGAGTCCGGCTGCTCGTCGCGGGTCAGCCGGAGCACCGTGCGCACGGCCAGTTCGCCCATGTCGGCCAGGGGCTGGCGGATCGTCGTCAGGGGCGGGGCCGACCAGCGGACTTCCGGGAGGTCGTCGAAGCCGACCACGCTCATGTCCTGTGGCACCCGCAGCCCGTGCCGGCGCAATGCCTCGATCGCGCCGAGTGCCATCTGGTCGCTGGCCGCGAACAGGGCGGTCGGCGGCTCGGGCAGGCCGAGCAGCGTGGTGCAGGCGGTGAAACCGGACTCGGGGCGGAAGTCGCCGGTGACCACGAGGGACGCGTCCGGCGAGATGCCGGCGCCCTCCAGGGCGGCGCGGTAGCCGTCCAGCCGGGCCCGCGAGCACAGCAGGCGGGGCGGTCCGGCGATCAGGCCGATCCTGCGGTGTCCGAGGGACAGCAGATGCTCGGTGGCCGCCAGACCGCCCGACCAGTTCGCGGCGCCGATCGTGGGGGCGTCCAGGGAGGGCGACCCCGCCGGATCGACGACCACCAGGGGCACGCCCAGGATCCGCAGCTCTTCGTGCAGCGTCGGGTCCAGGGCCGAGGTGACGAGGATGACGCCGTCGGAGGCGCGGGCCCGCAGATTGCGCATCCACTCGCGGGCGTCACCCGACCGCCCGTGGATGGCCGACACCACCGTGCCGACCCCGGCCGCGTGCGCGACCTCCTCGACCCCCCGGATGATCTCCACGGCCCAGGGGCTGTCGAGGTCGTCGAAGACCAGGTCGAGCAGGGCGGCACGGGTGCCGGGAGCCGTGGGGCGCTTGCGGTAGCCGTGCCGGCGCAACAGGTCCTCGACGCGGGCCCGGGTCTGCGGCGACACGTCGGACCGGCCGTTGACGACCCGGGACACGGTCGGTACGGACACGCCGGCCTGCCGGGCGATCTCCGTGATCGTGACCTTGCCCCCGGCGCCGGCCTCACGTGCTCCCACTTGCCCACCTCCGTCGACGGGTGACCGCGAAACTTCCAGGAGTCTTCCGGAAGTGGGGCCCCTGTGGGAAGGCGCACGAGCCGGGAACGGCACGTGGCCGCGGGTGACGGAAAGTGACGACCCCCGCATATGCCTCGGGGCTGGTGCGCGGGGTGTCCCGCGGCCGGCCCCTCATCTCTGCCGGCGGGGCGTCTCCCCGCCGAACGGCCTCAGGCGGCCGTCATCACCTGGCCCGCCAGCGGACGGTGCGGCGCGATGGCCCGGCCGTCCGGCAGGAGCTCGCCGGTGTCCTCGAAGAGCACCACGCCGTTGCACAGCAGGCTCCATCCCTGTTCCGGGTGGTGCGCCACGAGGCGGGCGGATTCCCGGTCGGCGGAGTCGGCTGAGGGGCACTGGGTCTGGTGCTGGCACATGGGTGGGTTCTTTCGCTGGGTAGAGATGGACGATGAGACTGCGTCGGTCGAGTCGGTCGTGTCTGTTCCGCGGCTAGAAGTGTCGTTCATGGCCGCCCCCCGTTGTGATAAGTCGTCGGAACCCAGTGTTGCCCCACGGGCGTCGATCCGCAGGGATTTCGCGTCACGGCTTCTCACAGGTTCATGACGCGTCACCCGCGTGGACGGTTCATCCCAACTGGGCCGTCCCTTCGGGTGGTTCGCAGTGGCCGGATAGGGCTAGTCCGCCCGGGCCGACGGCAATTCCGGCTCGTACGAGCCATGAGGCGCTCCTCAGAGCGATCGCATGAGCGAAAAGACGTTCGTGTGAGCGGTCGGGTGGCACAAGAACGACCCCGCCGCCGGAGTGCGGCGACGGGGTACGGGGAGTTCGCGGCTCTTCAGGCGGGTGAGCCGAGCAGTCCGGTGGGAGCCGCCCGGTGGGTCAGCACCGGAAGCAGTTCGGCGACGCGGTGCGGACGGTGGGCCGCGATGCCGGGAGGCGCGGGCGCCAGCGGCACGAGCAGATCGGTGGCGGCGGGGTGTCCCTCGGCGCCGTCCGCGGCGCAGTCCTCGTGCAGCCAGAGCGTCAGCATGTACAGGCCGGGCACCGACAGCAGCCGGGGCTGGTACGGCTGCGGCATCGTCTCCGCCTGCCTCAGGGCGCGCTCGGTGGAGGTGATGTACGGACCCTCGAAGAAGTGCGAGAAGGCCCAGCCGTCGGCAGTCAGCATGGTCTCCGCCGCGGCCACGGCGTGGTCGCCGCAGCGGATCAGGAAGCGCCACCCGGCCAGTCGGGTCGCCGAGACGCCCTCGGCCGTGACGTGGTCGAGGACGTGCACGGGCAGCGGGAGCTCGGGTGTGGCGGGTCCCCGCGTGCCGAGCATCGAGGGAGTTCGCGCCTCGCGGACCGCGGTGGGAGAGGAGAGTGCAGTCAGGACGGAACGGAGTGCGGGCGCGGGAGCCGGAGGGACATGCAGCGGCATGGTGGGTCGCCTCTCATTCAAAGGCACGGTGGCGCGAGGGCGGGGGCGGACGGCGCTGTCAGCTCACGAGGGTCAGAAGGGCAGGGGCCGGGTCGTGAACGGGAGGAGGGGGGTGGGATCCGCGTCGCCTCGGCGGCAGGACCCGTCGACCGTGGGCGCCAACCTTCTGCCTTGTCGCGGAGTTTATACGACACGGGTTCAGACTGTGTTTCGTCTAGCCGTTTCCGGTGAGTAGAACAAGGGTACATTCGGTCGGCGATACGCGAGAATCATCCCGATTCCGAGCGGGGGTGTACGGCGATGACCTCGGTGAATGTCCGCGAGCCGGTCGGCGTATTCTTGTCGGCGTTTTTCACGAGTTCTCGGGACCCGAAACCCGTCCGGTGCGTCATGCCGAGTGAATGTGCCACTGGTCACACATGGCCAGCGTAGCGGCCGGCGGACCCGCGTGGGACGTTATCGATCGCTTTCGCTGGGCATCCTCCACCTGACCGGGACCCGGGCAGCCGGATCCCGGCCCGCATCACCGAGAAGGGACGCTTCGATGGGGGAGAAGGTCGTGGCAGGCCGGTTCGACCTGTCCGATCGCCAGCGCTACCGCGACAAGCTGCGTCAGTGTCTGACGGGCTTGGAGCGACTCCTGGCGGAGAAGCGGTTCGATCGCCCCCAGAACCTGATGGGGCTGGAGATCGAATTGAATCTCGCAGGCGCCGACGGCATGCCGAAAATGTTGAACGGGCAAGTCCTCGAACGCATCGCGAGTCGTGATTTCCAAACAGAACTCGCCATGTTCAACCTGGAAGTGAACATCCCCCCACACCGTCTGGGGGGCCGGGTATTCGACCGGCTCGCGGAGGAACTCCGTACGTCGCTGGCATATGCCGACCGAAAAGCGGGCGAGGTCGACGCCGGTATTGTGATGATCGGTATTCTGCCGACTCTCGACCGTGACGACCTGGTGTCGTCGAACCTCTCCGACGTCGACCGCTACACCCTCCTCAACGATCAGATCGTGGCCGCCCGCGGCGAGGAGTTCACCCTCGACATCGACGGGGTGGAGCACCTGAGCTGCACCTCGAAGTCCATCGCGCCCGAGGCCGCCTGCACCTCCGTGCAGCTGCACCTCCAGGTCACCCCGGCCCGCTTCGCCGACGTGTGGAACGCGGCCCAGGCGGTCGCCGCCGCGCAGATCGCCGTCGGCGCCAACTCGCCCTTCCTCTTCGGCCGCGAGCTGTGGCGCGAGTCGCGGCCCCCGCTGTTCCAGCAGTCCACCGACACCCGCCCGCCCGAGCTCCAGGCCCAGGGAGTCCGGCCGCGCACCTGGTTCGGGGAGCGCTGGGTCACGTCGGCGTACGACCTCTTCGAGGAGAACCTGCGCTACTACCCGGCCCTGCTGCCGATCTGCGACGACGAGGACCCGCTGAAGGTCCTCGACCGGGGCGGCACACCCTCGCTCGCCGAACTCGTCCTGCACAACGGCACGATCTACCGCTGGAACCGCCCGGTCTACGGCATCGCCGACGGCGTCCCGCACCTGCGCGTGGAGAACCGCGTCCTGCCGGCCGGTCCCACCGTCGTCGACGTCATCGCCAACGCGGCCTTCTTCTACGGTGTCGTGCGGGCGCTCGCGGAGGAGTCCCGGCCGGTGTGGTCCCGGCTGCCCTTCGAGGCGGCCGCCGCCAACTTCGACGCCGCGTGCAAGGACGGCATCGACGCCCGCTTCACCTGGCCCCGGCGCGGCCGGTACGGCGGCACCGCCGAGGTCGACGCCGTGAGCCTGGTCCGGGACGAGCTGCTGCCGCTCGCCGAGGCGGGGCTGGACGCCTGGGGTGTCGAGCCGGCCGACCGCGATCTGTACCTGGGCGTGATCGAGGAACGGTGCCGCCGCCGGGTGAACGGGGCGAGCTGGCAGGCCGCCACCTTCCACAAGGCACTGGACGCCGGCCTCTCCCGGGAGGACGCCCTGGCCGCCGCGACCCGGCGCTACCGCGAGCTGATGCACAAGGGAGAGCCGGTGCACAGCTGGCCGGTGGGGCTGCGGGAGCCGGTGTCGCTGGGATGACACCGCTGCCGGGGTGACATTCCGTTGCCGCCATACTGATCCGACAGGTCGGTGAAGTGGAGGCGGGTGTGCAGGCGGAGACGAGCCCGGTGGGCGATCCCGATCCGCAGCAGGGGCTCTCACGGCGAATGCTCCGCCACGAGACACTGCTCGTCCTCGCGCTCTCGCTGGGCGCGAGCGGAGTGTCCGCGCTGATCAGCTTCGTCGGGTCGGTCACCAAACCGGGCGGGCTCAAGGACCAGGCGGCCACGCTGAACGCCTCGGCCGCGCCCGGCCGGCCCTGGCTCGACCTCGCCTGGCAGCTCTTCGGCATCACCACGGCCCTCGTGCCCGTCGCACTCGTCGCGCACTTCCTGCTGCGTGAGGGCGCGAGCCTGCGCACCATCGGCTTCGACCGCACCCGGCCCTGGCCCGACCTCGGCCGCGGGGCGGCGATCGCGGCCGTCATCGGCAGCACCGGCATCGCCTTCTATCTCGCGGCCCGCGGTCTCGGCTTCAACCTCACCGTGGTGCCCGAGGCGCTGCCCGAGGTGTGGTGGAAGTACCCGGTGCTGATCCTTTCGGCGATCCAGAACGCCGTGCTGGAGGAAGTGATCGTCGTCGGCTATCTGCTGCGCCGCATGGGCCAGCTGGGCTGGACTCCGACGGCGGCGCTGGCCGGCAGCGCCGTGCTGCGCGGCTCGTACCACCTCTACCAGGGCATCGGCGGCTTCATCGGCAACATGGTCATGGGTGTCGTCTTCGTCCACCTCTACCGCCGCTGGGGGCGCGTCGGCCCGCTCGTGGTGGCCCACTCGCTGCTCGACATCGGGGCGTTCGTCGGGTACGCGCTGCTGGCGGGCAAGGTGGGCTGGCTGCCGACGGCCTGAAGCGGCGCGGAAGGGGGTGTACGACGGTGTCGTATGCCCCCTTTCTCGTCTCAGGCCATCAGGTCGCCCTCGATGACGGTGACCGCCCTGCCCGTCAGCAGGGTGCGCTCGCCCCGCAGTTCCGTGCGGACGCGGCCGGAGCGGGGTGAGGCCTGGAGTCCGGTGAGCCCCGGACGGCCCAGGCGCTCGGACCAGAACGGGGCGAGTGCGGTGTGGGCGCTGCCGGTCACCGGGTCCTCGTCGATCCCGGCGTTCGGGAAGAAGCAGCGCGAGACGAAGTCGTAGCCCCGGGCGGGGTCCTCGGCCCGGGCGGTGGCGATGACGCCGCGCTCGGAGTGGGCGGCGAGGGCCTTCAGATCGGGGCGGAGGGCGTGCACCGTCTTCTCGTCGGCGATCTCCACGAGCAGGTCGCCGACGTTCGGGCCGGTGTCGAGGACGGTGAGCGGCTCGGCTCCGAGCGCCTCGGCGAGGCCGTGGGGCGGGTCGAGGCGGGTGAGCGGGGCTGTCGGGAAGTCCATGGTGACAGAGCCGTCCGCGGTGGGGGTGGCGACCAGGACGCCGCTGCGCGTGGCGAACCGGACCGGGCCCTCGTGGGCGCCGGTCGTGTGCAGGACGTGGGCGGTGGCGAGGGTCGCGTGGCCGCACATCGCGACCTCGGTGGCCGGCGTGAACCAGCGCAGCGCCCAGTCGGCCCCGGCGCCCTCGAGCAGCGGGTGGGCGAAGGCGGTCTCGGCGTGGTTGACCTCCAGGGCGACGTTCTGCAGCCATGTGTCGTCCGGGAAGGCGTCCGCGTCGGTCAGGAGCAGGACCCCGGCCGGGTTGCCGGCGAAGGGGCGATCGGTGAAGGCGTCGACGATTCGGATCCGCATGGCCCCGACGTTAGGGCTGTGCCGAGGCCGCAGACCAAGGCCAATTCGGGAGTGGCGGCCCGGTTCCGCCGGCCGGGTGCCGCGAGCAGGTCCTTGCACGACGCGCATTACCGATATATCGTTGAAGCATCGCGACAGATCAACGATGGAATGGAGAGTGGTTGCGATGCGTACCCACGGATTCGAGCGTGGACATGGACACGGTGGCCCGCACCACGGCCGGGGCGGCTTCGAAGGGCTGCGGGCGGCCTTCGGCCCGTTCGGGCCCGGCGGCCCGGGCGGCCCCGGCTGGGGCGGACCCGGTGGGCCGGGCCCCTGGGGCGGACGAGGGCGCGGGGGCCCGAGGGGAAGGGCGCGGCGCGGTGACGTACGCGCCTCGATCCTGGCCCTGCTGAAGGACCGGCCGATGCACGGCTACGAGATGATCCAGGAGATCGCCGAGCGCAGCGGCGGGGCGTGGAAGCCCAGCCCCGGCTCGGTGTACCCCACCCTCCAGCTGCTGGAGGACGAAGGGCTGATCGTCAGCGCCTCCGAGGGCGGCAAGAAGCTGTTCTCGCTCACCGAGGCGGGCCGCGAGGCAGCCGGGGAGGGGCCCGAGGCCCCCTGGGAAGAGGCATCCCGCGGAGTCGACTGGGAGGCCCTCGGTGAGATCCGCCAGGCCGGCTTCGGTCTGATGGAGGCCTTCGGCCAGGTCTGGAAGACCGGCAGCAAGGAGCAGCGCGAGAAGGCGGTCGGCGTCATCAACGAGGCCCGCAAGAAGATGTACCTCATCCTCGCCGACGAGGACTGAAGGACGCGGGACACGAAGCGCCCCCGGATCCCTCCGGGGGCGTGTCGGCGTGCCGGGGGGTGTCAGGCCACCAGACCGTCCAGTCTGCGCAGCGACTCGTGCAGGGCTGCCGTGGCCGAGTCCTTGAGCTTGCCCGCCATCAGGGACACCGTCGCGCCCGTGAACTCACCGTCGATCCGGACCGTCGTGGCGCCGCCGTCCGGCGCGAGGGTGTAACGCGTCGCGACCGTCACCGCCATCGGGCCTTTGCCGCGGAGGGCGAGCACGCGGGCCGGTTCCAGCTCCTCGACGGTCCAGGCCACCTCGGCCGGGAAGTTCATCATCCGCATGTTCTCCAGGAACGTCGCGCCCACGGCGAGAGGCTCCGGGCCGCCCGCCGGGAAACTCGTGTGGGTCGCGTTCCACTCGCCGTACGCGGACCAGTCCGTGAGTCTCGCCCACACCTTCTCGGCCGACGCCCCGATGCGTGCCTGCGCGCTGACTTCGGCCATGCGACCACCTCTTCGTATCGGGCCGGGTGTCGCGGAACGTAGCCGCGGCGGCCGCGATGTTCAATACTGACGAACCGTCAGGCGGTTCGGTGCCTTTCCCCGGATCCGCCTGATCTCCTCCGCAAGGAGGAGATTCCGGCCACCGGCGTCCACTTTCCGTGGGACGCGAAGATGCTTCCCTCCGGGGATGACCCGGGCCCGCGGGACTGATGGGGTAGAGGATGTGCAACCCCGTAACCCCCGGCAGTCGGCCCATGAGCACGGCATTCAGCGCATGGACAACGATGCCAGGCTCAGTGACGAGCTGGCGTCGGTGGTCGGCGGTGCCCGGCGCCGGGCGGTCCGGGACGGGGACCGGCAGATCGACACCGCCCATCTGCTCCACTCGCTGCTGGAGTCCGACCCCGACGCGCGTGCCGTCATCGGTGAGGGACCGCAGATCGCGCGGCTGCTCGGTTATCTCGTCCAGCGCAGCATCGGCTACGGCCTGCGCTGGCAGAGCGGTGTGGAGGACTCCGGCGCCGTCCCCCTGATGACCGGAACGGCGGGCTTCTCTCCGCTCGCCGCCGCGTCCATGGAGTACGCCTGCGTACGCGGGGCCGAGCGCGGCGGGCCGGCCCGTGGCATCGACCTGCTCGCGGCGATCGTCGTCGACCCGCAGGCGCGCGCCGTAGAAGTGCTCGAACGGGCCGGCATCGACCCGCGCGAGGTGCATGCCCGGCTCGACGGCCGGCCCGGCGTCACCGAGGAGTGCGGCGAAGCCACGCACTGAACCGCGTGACCTCGGACCGTTCGTCCCGTCCAGGCTGTGAGACAGGTGCCATAGGGGATGACGCTCCTGTCACGGCCTGCCATCATGTGCCGGTGCGTACCTCTGACAGCAGCGCGAGCGGGCGCGGCAGGGGTGTGGGGCTCGGCCTCGCGCTCCTGTCCGCGGTCGCCTTCGGCGGATCCGGTGTCGCGGCCAAGCCGCTGATCGAGGCGGGCCTGGACCCGCTGCACGTGGTGTGGCTGCGCGTGGCCGGGGCGGCCCTGGTCATGCTGCCGCTCGCCGTGCGGCACCGGGCGCTGCTGCGCAGGCGCCCCGGGCTGCTCGCCGGGTTCGGCCTGCTCGCCGTCGCCGGTGTCCAGGCCTGCTACTTCGCCGCGCTCTCCCGGATCCCCGTCGGGGTCGCGCTGCTCATCGAGTACCTGGCACCCGCGCTCGTGCTGGGCTGGGTGCGGTTCGTGCAGAAGCGGCCCGTGACGCGTGCCGCGGCCGTCGGTGTCGTCCTCGCGGTCGGCGGACTCGCCTGTGTCGTCGAGGTCTGGTCCGGTCTCGGCTTCGACGTCCTCGGACTGCTGCTCGCGCTCGGCGCGGCCTGCTGCCAGGTCGGCTACTTCGTGCTGTCCGACCAGGGCAGCGACGCCGGGGACGAGGCACCCGACCCGCTCGGCGTCATCGCCCACGGGCTGCTCGTCGGCGCGGCCGTGCTGACCGTGGTCGCACGGCCCTGGACCATGGACTGGTCGGTGCTCCGGGGCACCGCGAGCATGGACGGCAGGCCCGTCGCCGCCCTCGTCCTGCTGGCGTGGATCGTCCTCGTCGCCACGGTCGTCGCCTACATCACCGGTGTGCTCTCCGTGCGCCGGCTCTCCCCGCAGGTCGCGGGAGTCGTGGCCTGCCTCGAGGCGGTCATCGCCACCGTCCTGGCCTGGGTCCTGCTCGGCGAGCACCTCTCGGCGCCGCAGATCGCCGGTGGGGTGATCGTGCTGGTGGGCGCGTTCATCGCGCAGTCCTCGACACCCGCCAAGGGGTCCGGTCAGCCGGTGGCGAGCGGCGGCCCGAAAAGGCAATTGTCCGGGCGCGGGACCAGCGCCTAAGGTGTCGATCATGCCTTCGAACGCACTCGTTCTTCCGCCTCCGGCCGCCTGAGGCGGGCCCTCCGGAAACCGTGCCCGGCGATGAGCCGCCGGGCCGAACGGTGCTGCCCGTAGACGAAGTCCGCGGACCCCGCTGATCCCGACCGATCCGGGGCCCTTCCCGAACTTCCGCGCATCCGGCCGCCACCCGACGCGGGTGGCGCGCGTGCGCGTCTGCGGAGAGAACACATGTCGAACACCGCATCCGGCCTGCCCATCGGGCGAGGCCTTCTCTATCTGATCGTCGCCGGTGCCGCCTGGGGCACCGCGGGCGCGGCCGCCTCCCTGGTCTACCGGACCAGTGACATGGGGCCCGTCGCCCTCTCGTTCTGGCGCTGCGCCGCCGGTCTCCTCCTGCTGCTCGCCGTCCGCCCGCTGCGGCCGCGCGCCGCGACGCCCGTGCGGGAGCCGCTCGGCCGCCGGGCGCTGCGGTCCGGGATCATGGGGCTCGGGCTCGCCGTCTTCCAGACCGCGTACTTCGCGGCCGTCTCCGCCACCGGCCTGGCCGTGGCCACCGTCGTCACCCTGGGTGCGGGCCCCGTCCTCATCGCGCTCGGGGCCCGGCTGACCCTGGCCGAGCGCCTGGGCCGGGGCGGCACCCTCGCCGTCGGCGGCGCCCTCGCCGGGCTCGCGGTTCTCGTCCTCGGCGGCGGAGACGCGACCGTACGACCGGTGGGTGTGCTGCTCGCGCTGCTGTCCGCGGCCGGGTACAGCGTGATGACGCTGCTCATCCGCCGGTGGGGCCGCGCCGGCGAGGCCGACGTCTCCGGGACGACCACCGGGGCCTTCGCCGTCACGAGCCTGTGCCTGCTGCCCCTCGCCCTGACGGAGGGACTGCTGCCGCACACCGAGGAACCCGGCCGGCTCCTGCTCCTGCTGCTCTACGTCGCCGCCGTCCCCACGGCACTCGCCTACGGCCTCTACTTCGCGGGCGCGGCCGTCGTACGGTCCGCCACCGTCTCGGTGATCATGCTGCTCGAACCGGTGAGTGCGGCGGTGCTCGCCGTCGTCCTGCTCGGCGAGCACCTCACGGCGGCGACGCTGGCCGGGACCCTGCTGATGCTCGGCTCCGTGGCGGGCCTCGCGATCGGTGAGGCGCGGGGCGCGCGTAAGGGAGAGGAGCCGGTGATGGCCGTGTAGGGCGGGCCTCGCGGCCTACGCCCGCTGTCCGCGCAGGAGGTGGTCGCGGGCCTTCGCGTCGCCGGGCCCACCGCGGGCCGCGAGGCCCGCGGCGATCCGGTCCCGGACCTCGTCCGTCCTGTGGCCGGCGTACTTGAACTTCGCCCGCACGTCCCTCACCTCGAGGCGCAGGCCGCGGATCCCGGCGAGCATCCTGCCGTAGGGGGCCTCACCCACCGCGGCCCGCGCGGAACCGCCCCGTGGCTGGAAGTGGTCGACCTGGCGGTTGAGGAGCGCGGCCTTCTCCGCCGGGTCGTCCACGACATGGGCGCGGCAGCGGAGCTGGAAGGCCGCGTAGAAGCTCGTCGGGGTGCCGTGCTCGGGCGGGACGTCCGGGGCGGCCTGCCAGGGGCCGGGCACGTACACGTAGTCGTCGACCACGCTCAGCACCACCTCCGGGTCGGCCTCCAGCGCGGGCCAGAGCGGATTCGGGCGGGCGAGGTGGGTGAGGACGACGTTGCGCTCGGGGTCGTAGGCGAAGTGCAGGGGCTGGACGTGGGGCGGCTCGCCCGGCAAGCCGTTGACGGCGAGCTGGCCGAAGTCGTGGTCGGTCAGCCACCGTTGCCCTTCGGCGTCGTCGCGGGGCGCGTCCCAGGGGTGGATCAGCATCACAGGGCCTCGAGGTAGCCGGGCAGTTCGGTGCCTTGGGCCAGGCCCGGGTCGGGAACCGGTGTGCCGTAGGTGCGCCGCACCGGGACGACACCGGCCCAGTGGGGGAGGGCGAGGTCCTCCGGTTCGTCGTTCACGCCGCCGGTGCGCAGCTTCGCGGAGACCTCGTCCAGATCCAGGCGGATCACGGCGGTGGCGGCCAGCTCCTTCTTGTTGGCGGGCCGCGAGTCGGCGGAGCGGCCGGGCACGACGTGGTCGACCAGCGCGTCCAGGGCCCGCCGCTTCTCCTCTGGGTCCGTCACATCGTGGGCGATACCGTGCACCACCACGGAGCGGTAGTTGATCGAGTGGTGGAAGGCCGAGCGGGCCAGGACCAGTCCGTCGACGTGCGTGACCGTCAGGCACACCGCGAGGCCCGGGTCGGCCTGTCCGGCCGCCCGCAGCGGACGCGAGCCCGTCGAGCCGTGCACGTACAGGCGCTCGCCGACCCGGGCGTACAGCGTGGGCAGGACCACCGGCGCGCCGTCGCGGACGAAACCGAGATGACAGACGTAGGCCTCGTCGAGTATCGCGTGCACCAGTTCCCTGTCGTACGAGGCCCGGTCCGGGGAGCGGGTCGGGACGGTGCGGTCGGTCGGGGTGTAGCCGGTCTCGGGATGCGACGGCGTCTGCGCGGTCCCCTGCATGGCGCTCTCCATTGCACTAGTGCATAATTGACTTTGTGCTAGGAGAGTATCGGATCAGTGGGCGTCGCGCAGCGGACATTTCCGCGAGCATCGAGCGCGCGGTGGGGGCCGGTGAGCTGCGGCCCGGTCAATCGCTGCCTCCCATGAGGGAGTTGGCGGAGCAGCTGGGGGTGAACCCCAACACGGTCGCGGCCGCGTACCGGACTCTGCGCGAGCGCGGGGTCATCGAGACCGCGGGCCGGCGCGGCAGCCGGGTGCGGCCCGCACCGGCGACGACCGGGCGGGACCACATCAGGGTGGAGGTTCCCGAGGGCGTGCGGGACGTCGCGCAGGGCAATCCGGACCCGGCGCTGCTGCCACCGCTCGCGGGCGCGTTCGCGGCGGCGGCCGCCGAGGGCGACCGGGCGCCCGTGCTCTACGGGGACCTGGCCGTGGAACCGGAGCTGGCCCGGATCGCCCGGGCCGGACTCGACGCCGACGGAGTGCCGGACGGGCCGCTCGCCGTGGTCTCAGGGGCCCTCGACGGCGTCGAACGGGTGCTGGCGGCTCACCTCAAGCCCGGTGACACCGTCGCCGTCGAGGATCCCGGCTGGGGCCGCACCCTCGATCTCGTGCCCGCGCTCGGGCTGCGGACCGTCCCCGTCGGCGTCGACGACGAGGGACCGCGCGCACAGGACGTGCGCCGGGCGCTGGAGGCCGGGGCCCGGGCCCTGATCGTCACGGACCGGGCGCAGAACCCGACCGGCGCCGCGGTGAGCGCTCCACGCGCGCGTGCCCTGCGTGCCGTGCTCCGCGAGCACCCGGAGGTCCTGCTGATCGAGGACGACCACGGTCACGGCATCGTCGACGTGCCCCTGCACCCCCTGGCCGGCACCACCCGGCACTGGGCGTTCGTGCGCTCGGCCGCCAAGGCCTACGGCCCCGATCTGCGGCTCGCCGTGCTCACCGGGGACGCCGTCACCGTCGACCGGGTCCGCGGACGGCACCGGCTCGGCCCGGGCTGGGTGAGCCGGCTGATGCAGCGGGCCCTGGTCCGGTTGTGGGCCGACGGCGCGGTGGACACGGCCCGGGTGGCGGCGTCCTACGGACGGCGGAGGGACGCGCTGATCGGCGCGCTCGACCGGCGCGGTGTCGCGTCGTACGGGCGCAGCGGCATGAACGTGTGGGTGCCCGTGCCGGACGAGACCGGCGCGGTCGCCCGGCTGCTGCACGCCGGCTGGGCGGTGGCCCCCGGAGCCCGCTTCCGGCTGAGCGCACCGCCCGGCATCCGGGTGACGGTCTCGACGCTGGCCGGGCCCGAGATCGAGGCCCTGGCCGACGCGATCGCCTCGGCCGTCGGCCCCGCCCCCGCGCGCAGCTACGACTGAGCCCCGGCCCGGCGCATCGGCCTTCGGTCATGGAGTCACGGGCCGGGTGGCCCGGCTCGCCATGCGTGCCGGGCTGTGTCCGCGGAACGGCCAGCCCGGCGCTCCGGGCCCGTGCCGTTACGGGCGTGACGACTGCCGGGGCTTCGGTCGCACCTGTGTGAGTGCCGCGCCCGTCAGGACGATCAGCGCTCCGACCGGGGTCGACCAGGTGAGCGTCTCGCCGAGAAGGGCGACACCGGCGGCCGTGGCGATGACCGGGATGAAGTAGGTGACCATCTGGCCGGTCGTAGGCCCGACCTCGGCGACCAGGCCGTACTGGAGGAGCACGGCCAGGCCCGTGCCCAGAGTGCCCAGGGCGGCGATCGCCAGCAACGGCACGACGGACACGCGGGTGGGCAGGGTCGTGAACAGCGGGGTGACGACGGTCAGCTGGACCGTCGCGAGCAGCAACTGGGCGCCGGTCATCGACAGGTGCGAATGGCCGGTGCCGGCCAGGGTGCGGCGGACGTAGATCCAGCCGATGGGGTAGCTGAGGGAGCCCAGCAGGGCCAGTGCCGTTCCGGTGGCGTCCAGACCGTGGAAGCCCTGCCAGGCGCCCAGCACCGTGAGCACCCCGAGGAAGCCCAGGCCGAGCCCCGCGACCCGCACCCGGGTCGGGCGGTCCTCCGAGAGGGCGACCAGCGACAGCGCCATGCCCCACAGCGGTGAGGTCGCGTTGCAGATGCCCGCCAGCGTGGACGGGATGGTCAGTTCGGCGTAGGCGAACAGGGAGAACGGCAGGGCGTTCAGCAGGAACGCGGCGACCGTCAGATGCGCCCAGACGCGTGCGCCGCGCGGCAGTCCCTCACGCCGCACGGCCATCGCGGCGGCCAGCACCACCGTGCCGAACACCAACCGGCCGAGCGTCACCTGGAACGGCGCGTAGCCCTCGGTGCCCACCTTGATGAGGAGGAAGCTGAAGCCCCAGATCAGGGACAGGGCGGCGAACCGCAGACGCCAGTCGAGACGGCGGCGGGCAGGTGCGGGCGGGGCGGTGGCTACCCGCCCGGACGGGGTGGTGACGGTGCTCATGCCGGCCACGATGCGGCACCGCAACCTCGTAGCACAATCGAGATTTCGCACCCGGTACTGCGTAGCATTGCTTACATGTTGAACCTGGAGCGCCTGCGCACCCTCGACGCCCTCGCCCGGCACGGCTCGGTGAGCGGAGCGGCCGAGGGGCTGCACATCACGACCTCCGCCGTCTCGCAGCAGCTGGCCAAGCTGGAGCGCGAGGTCGGTCAGCGGCTCCTTGCCAAGAACGGCCGGGGCGTGCGGCTCACCGACGCGGGCCGGCTGCTCGCCGAGCACGCCGCGCGCATCCTGTCCCAGGTCGAACTCGCCCAGTCGGACCTGGAGGCGCAGCGCGGGCAGGTCGTCGGCGAGCTCAGGCTCTCGGCATTCCCGACGGCCGCACGTGGCCTGTTCCCGCACGCGCTGGCCGCACTGCGCGAGCGGCATCCCACCCTCCGGCTGCGTTCCTGCGAGCTCGAACCGGAGCAGGGCATCGCCGGAGTCGTGCGCGGCGACCTCGACCTCGCCGTGGTGCTCGACTGGTACAACAAGCCCATGGCGCTGCCCGAGGGCCTGGTCAAGGCGTCGATCCTGGACGACCCGGCCGAGGTCGCCCTGCCGGCGAACCACCGGCTCGCAGGGCGCGAAGAGGTGGACCTCGGCGAGTTCGCCGACGACGAGTGGATCACCTGGGGCGACGGTGAGTTCTGCCACGAGTGGCTGATGTTCACGCTCCGCTCGAAGGGCATCGAGCCGATCGTCGGCCACCGCGCGGCGGAGACGCACACGCAACTCGGGCTGGTCGCCGCGGGCCTCGGGGTGTGCATCGCCCCGCTGCTGGGCCGCCACCCGGTGCCCGACGGGGTGGTGACCGTCCCGGTCACCCAGCGGGTCCGGCGGCACGTGTACGTCGTCTGGCGCGCGGACGCGGACCGCCGCCCCTCGATCCGGGCGGCGGTGCAGGCCCTGCGGGCGGCGGGGGAGAGCGTCGGCTGAACACTCCCGGGAGGGCTACTGCCCGGCCAGCTTGCGGAAGTCCCAGGAGACGATCTTCTGCGGCGTCAGGCGCATCCAGGCATGCCGGCCGTCGTGCGGCATCTCGTCCAGGCCGAAGTTCTTCCGTGCGAACAGCGTCTCCGGCGCGTCGAGTTCGGCGCGCAGCTCGCCCGTGCGGGGTATCTCGCCCACGAACTCGACGCTGCCGGACAGCTCGGCGCCGCGCAGCTCGTCGTACTCCTCGCCGGTGTCGACCACGATCGCCACGCGGGGATCGCGCCGCAGGTCGGTCCACCGCTTGCTGCGGACGACCGAGTAGAGCCACATCGAGGCGCCGTCCCAGGCGAACCACAGCGTGCTGACGTGCGGCGCGCCGTCCGCCGACACCGTGGCCACCCGGCAGGTGCGCTGCGTGGTCAGGAAATCGTCCAGCTCGCCCGGCGTCATCATGATCTTCCGGCCCCTGCGCTGCTGCTGAGTGACGGTCATGCGCCCCCTCTTTCTCCCACGTCGTGTCAGAGGAAGTCCTCTGACATCACGTCAGAAAAGGATGGGTGCTCTTCCGTTCGCACGCAACGGTGGCTACGCTCGCCCGCCCGGCCGCCGGCGACAGGGGGAGACGTGCCCTCGTACGAAGCGCTCAGCGAACTCCTCGAACCGCGCACCACCGTGCTGCTCACCGTCGAGTGCCAGGAGGGCGTCGTCGGGGCGGACAGCGCGCTGCCCGAACTCGCCGCGCAGGCGCGCGCAGGTGGCGCCCTCGTCAACGTCGCACGCCTGGTGGCGGCCGCCCACGACGGCGGTGTCCAGGTCGTCCACGCCCTCGCCGAGCGCCGCCCCGACGGCCGTGGCGCGAACAGCAACGCCCGCATCTTCCGCGCCGCGGCACGCCTGCCCGTCCAGCAGCTGACCGGCACTGCGGCGGTGCGGGTGGCCGCCCCGATCGAGGTCGCCGAGGAGGACTTCGTCGTACGGCGTCTGCACGGGCTGTCGCCCCTGCACGGCACCGACGTCGATCCGCTGCTGCGCAACCTCGGCTGCCGCGCCCTGATCGTCACCGGCGTCTCGGCCAACGTGGCCGTACCCAACGCCGTGTTCGACGCCGTGAACCGCGGCTACACCGTCGTCGTCCCGGCGGACGCCATCGCGGGAGTGCCCGCCGACTACACCCCCGCGATGATCCGTCACACCCTCGCCCTGGTCGCCACGGTCGCGACCACGGACGAGGTGCTGGCGTGCCTGAAGCGTGCGGGCGGGGTCAGGCGAGCGTGATGGAGTCACCGTTCACGCTGATCTGCTTGGCCTCCAGCGGCTGGACCGCCGGCCCCTTCTTCACGCTACCGTCCAGGACGGAGAACTGACTGCCGTGGCAGGCGCAGGAGATGACATCGTCCTTGAGGTCGACCATCGGACACTTCTGGTGGGTGCAGATCGTCGAGAAGGCCTTGTAGTCGCCCGCGGCCGGCTGCGAGACCACCACCTTCTCGTCCTTGAAGATCTTGCCGCTGCCCTCCGGGATGTCGGCGGTCTTCGCGAGCGCCGCGCCACCGGCCCCCGCTCCGTCGGACGAGCCGCCACCCCCTTCGTTCGTCGCACCGCCGCTCGCGGCGCCCTGTTCGGTGGACGGGTCGGCCGCTTTGTCGTCCGACCCGCACGCCGTCAGCGCCACGGTGAGTCCCGCCGCGCCGACCGCCGCCACGACGGTGCGGCGGCTCGGGCCCGACATCGGCTGAACTGATTCGCTGGTCATGCTGACGTTCCTTCCGGGGAAGTTCGTGATCTGCCGAGAGGTACGGCCCCTGGGGACCGGCTGTTCAGACCTTGTCGAATCCTGACCCGTTCGCCGAAGGACATGGGTAAAGCCGAGCTGTCGGTTCGCTGTCGGGTTCCGGCCCTCCGCCGCGAGGCCGTCGCCGAGACCGCCTCCGGACCTACGTCCTGAGTCGTTCAGCGTCCTTCACGGGCGGGCCGTCTCACGCGGCCGATCCTCCCCGCGTCCGCGGGCCTGTGTCGTGTTCGTTCGACAGGGGAGTGAAGGCGACGTCCAGACGGGTGAGGCCGCGGAAGTTGAGGCTGCGCTGCCACTGTGGCGCGGTGCCGTCGAGGCGCAGGCCGGGGAGCCGGGTGAGGAGTGCTTCCAGGGCGGTGGCGCCTTCCAGCCGGGCCAGCGCCGCCCCGAGGCAGAAGTGCGGTCCGTGCCCGAACGACATGTGCCGTCCGCCCGGCCGCTCGAAGTCCAGCACATGGGGATCGGGAAACACGGCCGGATCCCGGTTGGCCGCACCGCACACGAGGAGCACCGTCTGCCCCTCCACGATGGTGCGGCCCGCCAGGTCCAGGTCCTGCCGCGCCCGGCGCAGCATGAGCTGTACCGGGGCGTCGTAGCGCAGGAGTTCCTCGACTGCGGCGGGCATCAGATCGGGGCGGCGGCGCAACTGGTCGGCCGCGTGCGGGTGGCGGAGCAGGGCGAGTGTGGCGTTGCCGATGAAGTGGGTGGTCGTCTCGTGGCCGGCGATCAGGAGCAGCGCGCAGTTGGCGAGGAGCTCGTCGAGGTCCTGGCCGGTGTCCTGTGCCTGCGCGGTCACCAGCGCGCGCAGGGTGTGGGGGTTCGGCGGCGTGTCCCGGCGGGTGAGGAGTTCGCGGAGGTGGGCGAGCATCTCCGCCATGCTCTGTGAGGCCGCGCGGTTGCCGTCGGCGTCGAGCCGGGAGTTGCCGATGGCTTCGGCGATCGGCTCGGACCAGGCGGCGACGGCGGGACGGTCCTGCTGCGGTACGTCGAGGAGGTCGCAGATGACAGTGAGAGGCAGGGGGCGGGCGAGGTCCGCGACGATGTCCATCCGACCGGTCGGCGCGGCGCGGGTGATGATCCGGTCGACCGCTTCGACGATCCGGGCGCGGAGTGCCGCTACCGCCCGGGGAGTGAAGGCCCTGCTGATCAAGGCTCGCAGCCGGGCGTGGTCGGGGGCGTCGTTGTAGAGCATCTGCCGGCTCAGGACCCGGGCCAGCGGCCGCAGTTCCTCGGAGACGGCCGCGATGTCGGGGTAGCGCACTGATGACAGCCTCGGGTCACCTGCGGCGCTGCTGACCACTGCGTGCCCGGTCGCCACCCACGCGTCCAGGTGGCGGTCCCAGAAGAGGTCGTCGGCACTCCGCAGCTCTTCGTAGAAGTCGTAGAGACGCTCTTGGACCTGGGGGCGAAAAGCTCGCAGGAGCGAGGGGGATGTGCGCATTGTCGGATGTTAGTGGTTACCCCGAAGTCGCAGGGCGGAGCCGGTGGGGAGGCTGCCGTCGTCAGGCGGGGCGGCGCTGCCCGTCCGACACTCGCGGACGGTCGTGGCGGTGCCGACGGCGGCGCAGCGCGACGGCGATGAGCAGCAGCGTGACGAAGGCCGCGGCGATCACGGGAACGCCGACGTCGTCCAGCAGGCCGGCGACGAACTGCTGCACGGTGCCTGCGGCTTCGATGACGGGGTCGCTGGTCCCGGGGTCGCGCAGGACGCGGATCTCGTACCAGCCGTAGTACGCGACATACGCGCCGACCAGGAGGAGCAGGGCGCCGCCCAGGCGCGAGGCGACGGAGCCGAGGCGGCGCAGGCCTCCGACGCGGGCGCTTCGGGTGAGGGCGACGGACAGGGCGGCGGCCCCGACGACCAGCCCCATGCCGGCCGCGTACGCCGTGAACAGGGTGATGCCGCCGACAGCGGAGCCGCTGCGGAAGGCGGAGACGACGATGGCGAGGAAGGGGGCGATGGTGCAGCCGAGGGACGCGAGGGCGTAGGCGGCGCCGAACAGGGCCATCGACGGCACGGAGCGGGTCACCGTGGGGGCGCGCCGGAGTTTCGGGAGCAGGGCGGGCAGGTCCCGGCCGGTCAGCAGCCAGCCGCCTGCCAGGGCCAGGAGGAGGCCGAAGGCGATGGTGAACCAGGGCAGGTGCTGCTGGACCTGGCCTGCCACCGGAGCGATCACGAGGCCGAACAGGGCGAACACGGCGGCGAATCCGGCGGTCATGGCGGCGGTCGCGGTCAGCGCGCGGGTGACGGCGGCGACGGGGGTCCCCCCGCCGATGGGGGTCCCCCCGCTCGAGCGAAGCCGAGAGTGGGGGCGGGCGGGCGGGTCGTCGCCGAGGACGAGCAGGGAGAGGTAGGCGGGCAGGAGGGCGAAGCCGCAGGGGTTGACGGCGGCGAGCATGCCCGCGGTCAGGGCCAGGGCGAGAGGCAGGTCCGACATGGCGCTCAGCCCACGAGCGGGCCGAGCTTGCCGGCGAGCCCCTTGCCGGCCGGCAGGCTTCCGGTGAAGACGGTCTTGCCGTCCTTGTCGAGGACCACGTAGACGCTCTGCTGGGTGATCTCGAACTTCTTCCAGATCTTCCCGGACTCGTCGGACAGGTTCGGGAAGGCGCCGACCTCGGTGTCGGTGACGAAGTCCTTCATGGCCTGCGGTGTGTCGAGCCCGGCCACCCCGATCACGTTCGCCTTGCCCTTGAACCGGGCGGCGACCCTGGCGGTTTCGGGCCCCTGTGCCTTACACGTGGGGCACCACGGTGCCCAGAACCACAGCACGGTCGGCTTGCCCGCCAGCGTCGCCGCGTCGAAGGGCCGGCCGTCCACGGTCGTGCCGGTGAAGCGCAGCGCCTCCGGTACGGCTGAAGCCCCGGACGGCGCACCCGCCGGCGCGGAGGAGCCGGAGGCCGCCGGACCGGCCGTATCCGCCGTGCCCTGGGAGGACGCGCCGTCGTCGCTGCCGCAGCCGGCCAGGGTGAGTGCGGTGGCGGCCAAGAGGCCGGGGAGGATGAGGCGGGCACGCATGGGTCGGGTCGCTCCTGGAGTTCGGGGTCGGCTGAACTCTAGGCCGCGCGGACGAGTGGGGTGCGGGCCAGGTGGCTTACGGTTCGGTGACGTCAGCCCGCGTGACCCGTCGGGCGCTGCGGGCCGAGGACGGTGATGCGGCCCCGGGCGAGGCGGACCAGTCGCCGGTCGGCGAAGTCGCGCACCCCGGCGCCCTACCTCGTCCACGCGCTTCTCGCGCTTCACGCGGTCCTCCGTACGTCCGTGAGGGCGGCCACGTCGGCGAGCCGCTCGGCCAGTTCTCCCGTGTCCGCGTCGACCTTTTCTCGCTGTGCGCGGGTGAGTCGGGTCAGGGGTGTCCAGCGGCCGTCGTGGTCGAAGGCGTCGAGCGTGTGCTGGGTGCGGTCCATCCAGGCGTCGAGGCCGGTCAGTCCGGAGTCGCGGCTCTTGAGCAGCGGGCGCAGATCGCCCAGCAGTTCCCGGGTGCCGTCGAGGTTGGCGCGGGCGGTGGCCAGGTTGGTGCCGCTGCCGTAGTCGGTACGGCCGGTCAACTCGAACTGCACGGTGTTCTCCAGGATCTCGTGCGTCCGCAGCCCGATGTCCGCCGGGTCCATCCGCTGGTCGGGCCAGTTGTCGCGCAGTGCGTGCACGGCCTTGGCCAGCCGGTCGGCCGGGCCGCGCAGGCTGCTCGCCGACTCGCCGTGCCACAGGCCGTACTCGAGCCGGTGGAAACCGCCGAAGCCTGGGTCGCGCACCCCGCCGGACAGCCCGGCCGTGGTCCCGTTGATCTCCCCGTCGGCGTCGCCGAAGGTGCCGTACGCGGCGCCCATCCGCTCGTACACCAGATGTGCGGTGAGCCAGTCCGTGCGGGCGGCCGCGAGGTCGCCGCGGTCGATCGTGTCGCGCAGCGCGTCGGTCTTCTGCGCCAGCTGGACCGTGCGGGCCTGGATCCACCTCTGGTACGCGAGGGTCGGCGGGATCAGGTCCTGCTGCGTGACCGGCACCGCGGCAGGACCGCTCTTCACCGTTCCGGCTCCGGCGATCCGCACGGTCGGGCCGGTGACGGCGTCGGCATCGTCGGGCAGGCATGTGAAGGCGTACGAGCCGTTGCCCAGGGTCACCCGCAGGGCGCGGTCGGTGCCCGGGGCGAGCCCTTCGACCTCGCCGTAGACCGCGCCCGTCTCCGGGTCGGTCAGATACACCTCGGCCGAGGTGCCGGAGGTGTTGCGCAGGTCGAAGACCTGGCGGCCGGGCCGTGGATCCGTCCAGCCGCCGCCGCAGCCGGCGGTGGTGACCTCGACGGTGGTGAGCGGCAGACCGTCGGCCGTACGCGGCTGATGCCGGCCGCCGCCGGAGCCGCTCGTGGCCAGCCCTGCGGTCACCACCGCCGCCGAGGCGACCAGGGCTCCCCCGACGGCCAGCGCGGTGCGCCGACCGGCTCCATGTCGACTTCCCCGATGATGAGTCCATGCGCATCAGCCACGAAGCCATCTACCAGGCG
>NZ_JASKMS010000046.1 GCF_030124145.1 Streptomyces sp. 378 | reverse complement strand
CGCGGTGCGGCGGTGGGGGCCCCTCCCGTTCGAGCGAAGCCGAGAACGGGGGAGCGTGCCGGGCGTCGCGACGCCGCGGAGAGCCATCAGAAGCGGCCTAGGCCCCTCGGCGCCGGGATGGTCCGAACGACAGGGCCTGGCGGCCCCGCCCGCCCGGCCGGATCAGGCCTGCTCGATCCGGCACAGGCAGAACGGATGCCCCACCGGGTCGGCGTAGACGCGGAAGTCCTTCTTCTCGTCGTCCTCCTTGTCCAGCACCCGCGCGCCCAGGGCCAGCACCCGCTCCTCGGCCGCGTCGATCTCTTCCCAGGTCGACCCGGCGTCGAAGTCGAGGTGGAACTGCTGGGCGTTGCGGTCGGCCCGCGGCCACTCCGGGGCGGTGTAGCCGGGGGAGCGCTGGAAGGCGAGCCGGGGCCCGTCGGGGACGCGCAGCACCACCCAGTCGGGGTCGTCGCCCGCCGGCGTACCGCCGCCGACCTGTGCGTAGAAGCGGGCCAGCTCGCGGGGGTCGGGGCAGTCGAGGACCACGGAACGGAAACGTGCCACGGCGGACATGGGGCCTCCAGACGTCAGCAGGCGCAGAGACAGAACGGGTGCCCGGCCGGGTCGGCGTAAACGCGGAAGGTCCGCTCCCGGTCCTCGGCGTCCAGCGGCTTCGCGCCGAGGGCCAGCACGCCCTTCTCGGCCGCGTCCAGGTCGTCCACCACCAGGTCGAGGTGGAACTGCTGCGAGTGGTCGGGGGACGGCCACCGCGGTGGCACGAACCCGGGAGCGGCCTGGAAGGCCAGTGGTGTGCCGCCCGGCACCTTCAGGTCGACCCACTCGTCCTCCCCGTCGGTCTCCACCGTCGGCGTGCCGCCGAGCACCTCGGCGTAGAAACCGGCCAGGGCGCGCGGGTCGGGACAGTCCAGGACGACGACACCCAGTTTGGCGAGAGCCATGACTTCCTCCTCGAGTGGCCGTTACCCGCATAGGCGGGCAACCGGTAACCGTTACTGCATGCTCCCCCATAGGCGGTAACCTTGCAAGGGGAATCGCGAGAGGTACGGTCCAGCCATGACGGAGAGATCGCCCGCGCCCGGCGGCCTGACCCTGGTCGAGGCCCTGGTGAACACGCTGGACATCGAGTCCGGCGCCGACGCGCTGGACACGCCCGAGGGCCGGGCGCGCCTCGGCATCACCCCGGACGAGACGGACCGGGCCCGCACCCTGCGCGAGTCGCTGCGCGCGACCCTGCTCGCCCACGCCGGCCATCCGCCCCACCGGGAGGTCACCCCCCTCGGCGACCTCCTGGCCGAAGCCCCGCTGCTCGTCACGGTCGACGCGGCGGACGGTTCGGCCGCCCTGACCCCCGCCGACGACCGCTCCCTGCTCGCGCGCGTGGCCGCCGCCGTCGCCGAGGCCCTGGTCGCCGGCACCTGGACCCGCCTCAAGGCGTGCGAGGCCGCCGACTGCCACTGGGCCTACTACGACCGCAGCCCGGCCGGCCGCGGCCGCTGGTGTTCCATGCAGGTCTGCGGAGCCCGCGCGAAGATGCGCCGCTACCGGGCCAAGGACGTCGCCAAGGACGCGTAGGGCCGCCCTGAACCCCGTTGCCGCCCCGCCTCACGGCCGGGTGGTGCAGAATGCACGAAGACGCCGGTTCGGCCGACTGAGCCTCGGCCGAACCGGCGTCACCTGTGTGCGCGTCCGCGTCTCCGCCTCGCGATCAGGCCTTCGGGCGCCCCATCGCCCGGTACGTCCAGCCGGCCTTGCGCCAGCGCTCCGGGTCGAGGGCGTTGCGGCCGTCCAGGATGACCCGCGCCGCCGCGACCTCGCCGAGGGCCTCCTCGTCCAGCTCGCGGAACTCCCGCCACTCCGTCAGGTGCAGCACGATGTCGGCCCCGCGCACGGCGTCCAGCGCCGAGTCGGCGTAGCCGAGCGTCGGGAAGACACCGCGGGCGTTGTCCATGCCCTTCGGGTCGTAGACCGTGACCTGGCCGCCCTGGAGGTGGATCTGCCCGGCCACGTTGAGCGCGGGGGAGTCGCGTACGTCGTCCGAGTCGGGCTTGAAGGTCGCGCCCAGCACCGCCACCCGCTTGCCCAGGAACGGCCCGCCGCCCAGCGCCTGCCGGGCCAGCTCCACCATCTGCCCGCGCTGGCGCATGTTGATCGAGTCGATCTCCCGCAGGAACGTCAGCGCCTGGTCCGCGCCCAGCTCACCGGCGCGCGCCATGAACGCCCGGATGTCCTTCGGCAGACACCCGCCGCCGAAGCCGATCCCGGCCCGCAGGAACTTCCGCCCGATCCGGTCGTCGTACCCGATGGCCTCCGCCAGCTTGGCCACGTCACCACCCGCGGCCTCGCACACCTCCGCCATCGCGTTGATGAACGAGATCTTCGTGGCCAGGAAGGAGTTCGCGGAGGTCTTCACCAGCTCGGAGGTCGGGAAGTCCGTGACCACGAACGGCGAGCCCTCGGCGATCGGCGTGGCGTACACCTCCCGCAGCAGCTTCTCCGCGCGCTCGCTGCGCACACCCACCACGAGCCGGTCGGGGTGCAGCGTGTCGTCGACGGCGAAGCCCTCACGCAGGAACTCCGGGTTCCACGCGAGTTCGGCGTCCTGTCCGGCGGGCGCGTGCGCGGTCAGGTAGGCGGCGAGGCGGTCCGCCGAGCCGACCGGCACGGTCGACTTGCCGACGACCAGCGCCGGGCCGTGCAGATGCGGGGCGAGCGAGGCGATCGCGGAGTCGACGTAGCTCATGTCGCAGGCGTACTCGCCGTGCCGCTGCGGGGTGTTCACGCAGACGAAGTGCACATCGCCGAACGCGCCGATCTCCGCCCAGTCCTGGGTGAAGCGCAGCCGGCCGCTGGAGCCCTCGATACCGGCGACGTGCTTGCGCAGCAGCTCCTCCAGCCCAGGCTCGTACATCGGGGCCTCGGCGCGCTCCAGCTTCTCGATCTTCTCGCGCACGACGTCCAGGGCGAGCACCTCGAAGCCCAGCTCGGCCATGGCCGCCGCGTGTGTCGCGCCGAGATAACCGGTGCCGATCACGGTGATCTTCAGGGCCATGGGTGCTCCAGAGGTCTGCGGCATGTGGTGCGCGCCCGAGCATATCCGGGGCATGGTCGCGCGCTTCACCGGGCAACTTCTCCGCTGTCGCCTAGCTCACGTATCACTCCGGTGGGCGACCCCATAAACTTTTGATTACTTAACGGTAGTTAGCGTCACCATGGCAGCGTTTTGGAGCGTGAGAGACCTTGGCCGGATCGGCTGACTTCGACCTGTACCGCCCGTCCGAGGAGCACGACATGCTCCGTGACGCCGTCCGCTCGCTGGCCGAGGCGAAGATCGCGCCGCACGCCGCCGCGGTGGACGAGGAGGCCCGCTTCCCGCGCGAGGCCCTCGACGCGCTGGTGGCGAACGACCTGCACGCGGTGCACGTACCCGAGGAGTACGGCGGCTCCGGCGCGGACGCGCTGGCCACCGTCATCGTGATCGAAGAGGTCGCCCGCGTGTGCGCCTCCTCCTCCCTCATCCCGGCCGTGAACAAGCTGGGCTCCCTGCCGGTGATCCTCTCCGGCTCCGAGGACCTGAAGAAGCGGTACATGACCCCGCTCGCCAAGGGCGACGGCATGTTCTCGTACTGCCTCTCCGAGCCCGACGCCGGTTCCGACGCCGCCGGCATGAAGACGAAGGCCGTCCGCGACGGCGACCACTACGTCCTCAACGGCGTGAAGCGCTGGATCACCAACGCCGGCGAGTCCGAGTACTACACGGTGATGGCCGTCACCGACCCGGCCAAGCGCTCCAAGGGCATCTCGGCCTTCGTCGTCGAGAAGTCCGACGAGGGCGTCTCCTTCGGCGCCCCCGAGAAGAAGCTCGGCATCAAGGGCTCCCCGACCCGCGAGGTCTACCTCGACAACGTCCGCATCCCCGCCGACCGCATGATCGGCGAGGAGGGCACCGGCTTCGCCACGGCGATGAAGACCCTCGACCACACCCGCATCACCATCGCCGCCCAGGCCCTCGGCATCGCCCAGGGCGCCCTCGACTACGCCAAGGGCTACGTCCAGGAGCGCAAGCAGTTCGGCAAGCCGATCGCCGACTTCCAGGGCATCCAGTTCATGCTCGCCGACATGGCCATGAAGATCTCGGCCGCCCGCGCCCTGACCTACCAGGCCGCCGCCGCCTCCCAGCGCGTCGACGCCGACCTCACCTACCTGGGCGCCGCGGCCAAGTGCTTCGCCTCGGACGTGGCGATGGAGGTCACCACGGACGCGGTCCAGCTCCTCGGCGGCTACGGCTACACGCGGGACTACCCGGTGGAGCGGATGATGCGCGACGCCAAGATCACGCAGATATACGAAGGCACGAACCAGGTCCAGCGCATCGTCATGGCGCGCAATCTGCCGTAGCCGCGCTCCGGGGGCCGGGAAGCTCCGGCCCCCGGCGCTCTCACAGGAAGCGGCGGATCGGGGTGACCGCGGCTTCGGCGAGGCGCTGGGACAGGGGGCGCCGCTTCCAGCGGGTGGCGTCGATCGGCTCGCTGCGCTCCCGGTCGGCGTCGAAGTCGGCGTCCAGGCCCGCGGTGAAGTCCTCGTCGAGGACGGCCAGCACGACCTCCTCGTCGTGCTCCATGGAGCGGCGGTTGAAGTTCGTGGAGCCGATCAGGGAGCACACCCCGTCGACCGTGATGATCTTCGTGTGGAGCATGGTCGGCTGGTACTCCCGCACGTCCACACCCGCGTCGACGAGCGTCTGGTAGTGCTGCCGCCCGGCCAGCAGACACGCCCGCTGGTCGGTGTACGGGCCGGGCAGCAGGATCTCGACCCGGACCCCGCGGCGCGCCGCTGCGGCCAGGAGGTCGACGAAGTAGGTGTCGGGGGCGAAGTAGGCGGTGGCCACCCGCAGGCGCTCCTGCGCCGAGGTGATCAGGACCCGCAGCACCGTCTGCATGTCCTGCCAGCCGAAGGCGGCCGACCCCCGCACGACCTGGACCGTGGCCCGGCCCGGCTGCTCCTGGGCGGTGAAGCGGTCGTGGTCGTCGTAGAGGTCGTCGTGGCACTCGGCCCAGTTCTGGGCGAAGGCCGCGGCGATGCCGTCCACGGCGGGCCCGCGGACCTGTACATGGGTGTCGCGCCACTCGTCCGGATTCCGGGCGGCGCCGCACCACTCCTGCGCGATGCCCACGCCCCCGGTGAAGGCCGTGTGCTCGTCGGTGAGCAGCACCTTGCGGTGGCAGCGGTGGTTCTGCCGCAGGGGCGACAGACGCGTGGGCCTGCGGAACCAGGCCACCTGGACACCGGCCTCGTCCATCGCGTCCAGCAGGCCGGGCTCTATCTCCTTGGCCCCGAAGCCGTCCAGCAGCAGCCGCACCCGGACCCCCGCGCGGGCCCGCTCGGCCAGGGCGTCGGCGAACTCGTGGGCGACCTCACCCCGCCAGTACACGAACGTCATCATGTCGACGGTGTGCTCCGCGGCGCGTATGGCGGCCAGCATCGCGGGGAAGATCTCGTCGCCGTTGCGCAGCGGCACGAGTTCGTTGCCCTCGGTCGCGGCGACGCCGATCAGCCGCTCCAGCCGTCTGCGCAGTCGCTGCTTCTGCCCCTCCGGCCCTCTCGTCTCCGGCACCCGCCGTTCGTCGTACGTCTGCTGCGTCATGTGTGGGTCTCCCCCCTGCACGGTTCGCTCGCCGCCCCCGGCCCGGCGACGCCGGGCCTCCGGCGTGCCTGCACTCTCGTTTTGCCGCTGCCGGAGGATTCACGCAGACCCCGGTGAGTCGTGCCTCACAGGAGAGGACGGGCCGCACACGGGCGGGTCCGTCCCGGGGTGCTCATGCGGCCGAGATGTGCCGCTCCATGTCGGCCGCCTCGATGTGAGGACCGCCGCACGGCGAGGGGGGCACCCGCCCGGGTGCCCCCCTCGCCGTGCCCGCCCGCTCGCTCAGTTGCCCGAGACGGTGACCGGCTCGTCGTTCTTCAGCTGGCTCACCAGCGTCTTCACCTTCGCGGTGTTCCACTGGAGGTTGCCGTTGGGGGCGTTGCCCGCGATCGGCATGTTCATCGACTTGCCGTCGCCGCCGCTGACGCCCTTCATCGCCCAGAACATGGACGCCAGGTCGAACAGGCCCATGTCCTTGTCGACCACCAGGGAGTCCAGGCCCGCGCCCATGGTCGGGTACAGCTTGAACGGGTTCAGGACGGTGCCCGGGGTGGCGACCTGGTTGGCGAGAGCCGAGAGGAACTTCTGCTGGTTCTTCGTGCGGTCCAGGTCGGAGCCCTGGAGGGCGTAACGGGTGCGGACGAAGGCGAGGGCCTGCTCGCCGTCGAGGGTCTGCTTGCCCTTCTTCAGGTCGGCACCGGACTTGGTGTCCTTGATGTCCTGCGGGATGTCCATCTCGACGCCGCCGACCGCGTCCACGATGCTCGCGAAGCCGGCGAAGCCGATCTCCACGTAGTGGTCGATGCGCAGGCCCGTGTTGGCCTCCACCGTGCGCACCAGCAACTCCGGGCCGTCCTCGGAGTAGGCCGCGTTCAGCTTCGTCTGCCGACCCGTGGCCGCGTAGAACTTGCCGGAGTCGGAGCCCTTGAAGGACGGGATCGTGACGTTCGAGTCGCGCGGCAGCGAGATCAGTGTCGGGGCGCCGCCGCCGGTGTGCAGGATCATCATCGAGTCCGTGCGCTTGCCCTCGGCGGACCCGGTGTGCAGCTTCTTCTTCTCCTCGGCCGTCATGCCCTTGCGGCTGTCGGAACCGACGATCAGGTAGTTCGTGCCCTCGCCCGCCTCCGGACGGTCGATGACCATCGACAGGTCGACGTCGCGGTTGAGCTTGGAGTCGGCCCAGAAGTACGTGCCGACGCTCGTCACGACCAACAGCGTCACCACCGTGATGGCCGTCACCTTGATGCGGCGGCGCCAGTTCGGCGCGGGGCGCGGCTCGTACACGCCGACGCCCGGACCGCCCGGACCACCGGGGCCTCGGCCGCCCGAGGAGCCGTAGACCTGGCCGGTGTTGTAGCCGCTGTCGTAGCCGTCACCGGGGCCGTGGCCACCGCCGTCGACGTAGGACGGCTGCTGCGGTACTCCGCCGCCGTACGGCGCCTGCCCGGGCGATGCCGCCGGACCGCGGCGGACCTGCCGCATGACACGGGCGCTCTCGGGCCGCGCGCTCGAGCTGCCGCGTCCGTACCGGCTGCCGCGGTTGTCGCCGGAAAACCCCTCGGGCCAATCATTCATGCGGCCCAGTGTGCAGGTCCGCGTGGTGGGCCATACAAGAGTCGTCGGAAAATCAGAGCACGGCTGTGGCGAAGCTGACACAAATCCCCCTCATGCCGCCTCGGCATAGGGTGGGGGCCATGACAGACCAGGCCCCAGCTGCGGATTCCGGCAGTCCGGAAATCCCGGGCAAGCCGACTTCGGCGTCCCGCACCACCCTCAGCCACATCATGACCCACAACGACACGAACCTTCTGGGGACGGTGCACGGCGGGGTGATCATGAAGCTGGTCGACGACGCGGCGGGGGCCGTGGCCGGGCGGCACTCCGGCGGGCCGGCCGTCACCGCCTCCATGGACGAGATGGCGTTCCTGGAGCCGGTCCGCGTCGGTGACCTCGTGCACGTCAAGGCACAGGTCAACTGGACGGGCCGCACCTCGATGGAGGTCGGCGTCCGGGTCCTGGCCGAACGCTGGAACGAGTCCGCCCCGCCCACGCAGGTCGGCTCCGCCTACCTCGTCTTCGCCGCCGTCGACGCCGACGGCAAGCCCCGCCGGGTCCCGCCGGTCCTCCCGGAGACCGAACGCGACAAGCGCCGCTACCAGGAGGCCCAGATCCGGCGCACCCACCGCCTGGCCCGCCGCCGCGCGATCCTGGACCTGCGGGAGAAGCGGGCGGCAGAGGGCTTCGAGGACTGACACGCGCCTACGAGCACGCCACCTCGTCGCCCCGCACCACCCCGAACTCGCCCTGGCCCGGGTCCTCGGCCCGCACCTTCCGCACACGTTCGAAGTCCGCTCCGGCGATCACCTTCAGGGTCGGGCCCAGGCCCTTGACCGCCCGCAGCTCACTGCCCGGCAGAGCCGCCGCGAGGGACTTGGCGGAACGGTCCCAGCGAGGGTCGTGGGTGACGACCGTGCGCCTGACGTCGCGGGCGGCGGAGTTCACCGGGGCCTTGGTCGTGCGGAAGCCGGTCGAGGCCAGGGCCGCGTCCACCCGGCGGCCCAGGCCGGCGGTGCGGGTGCCGTTCTCCACCTGGACGCGGATCTGCTGCGGGGCGACCGGGACGATCAGGGCCGCGCCGTGCGGCCGGTGCACGGACAGCGGCTGGTCCTGGCGCAGGGCCTGGAAGAGGCGCTCCGACTTCACCGGGTCCCACTTCAGCGTCGACCCGACGCCCTTCACGGCGTACCCCATCCGCCCGATCGGGACGGTCGTGAACTCCGAGGAGGAGGGCGAGAAGTTCCGCATGGCCCGGCCCAGGTCCAGCATCTCGTCGGTGCCGAAGCCCTTGTCGGCCCGTACCGAGCCGAGGACCGCCCGCGTCACGTCCCGGAACTTCATCGGGTTGAGGAGGATCCCGGACGAGGTGAGCCGGTCCACGAGTGCCGCCATGAAGCGCTGCTGCCGTTTCATGCGGCCCAGGTCGGAGGCCCCGTCGACATGGCGGGCGCGGACGAACTGGAGCGCCTGCCCGCCCGCGAGCGTGTGCCGGCCGGCCGGCAGGTCCAGGCCGGTGTAGCTGTCCTTCAGCGGCTCCGTGGTGCAGATCTGCACACCCCCCACCACGTCGACCGTCCTCATGAAGCTGGTGAAGTCGACCTCCAGGTAGTGGTCGATCTTCACCTTCGTCATGTCCTCCACCGTGCGCACGGTCAGCTGCGGCCCGCCCTCGGCGTACGCCGCGTTCAGCTTGACGGGGTGCCCCTGGTGCCTCTTGCCGCTCGTCCGGTCGGTGTGCGCGGGCGTCATCGCGTAGGAGTCGCGCGGCAGGCTCACCACGCTCGCCCGTTCCCGGTCCTCGGAGATGTGCACGATCATGATCGTGTCGGTGCAGTGGCAGGGGGCGCCGCCCAGCCGGTACTTGTGGCGCTCCTCCTTGCTGATCTTCTCCCGGCCGTCGGTGCCGACCAGCAGAACGTTCATGCCGTGGCCCGCCTGCGGCCGGTTCTTCATGTCCTTGAAGGGATCGACCCGGGCGATGTCGGCGTCCAGGCTGGTCATCACCGCGTGCCCGACACCGGCGGAGGCGAGGACCACCACGGACAGGGTGGTGACCGCCCGCATGCCCCAGCGCGGTGTGCGCCGGACCGGGCCGGGGCGGCGCGGAGCGCGGCGGGGAGAGGGGGGCTGCGGGCGGCGCCGGGGTGCGGCGGTGGACCGAGGGGACCGCGGCGGCGTGGGCATGGGGACACCTCCGGACGACGGCCGTACGTGGGATCCGTGAAACCGTAGGCCGATACGATCTGCGGTCCGCGCCACCGCCCCTGCGGCGCGCACCGGTGTCCCCCGTTCGCGGTAACGTGAGGCCCCTATGAACGCCAATCCCGACGTGCGGCTCCCCGCCGTTTCCGTGATCATGCCCGTCCTCAACGAGGAGCGGCATCTGCGGGGAGCAGTCCAAGCGATCCTCGCGCAGGAGTACGCCGGCGAGATGGAGGTCGTGATCGCCCTCGGTCCGTCCACGGACCGCACGGACGAGATCGCCGCCGAGCTCGTGGCCGAAGACCCGCGCGTGCACACCGTCCCCAACCCCACCGGCCGTACGCCCGCGGCGCTGAACGCGGCGATCAACGCCTCCCGGCACCCGATCGTCGTCCGCGTCGACGGCCACGGCATGCTCTCGCCGAACTACATCGCGACCGCCGTCCGGCTCCTGGAGGAGACCGGCGCGCAGAACGTCGGCGGCATCATGCACGCCGAGGGCGAGAACGACTGGGAGCACGCGGTCGCCGCCGCGATGACCTCGAAGATCGGGGTCGGCAACGCCGCCTTCCACACCGGCGGTCAGGCGGGCCCGGCCGAGACCGTGTACCTCGGGGTGTTCCGGCGCGAGGCGCTGGAGCAGCAGGGCGGCTACAACGTGGAGTTCATCCGCGCCCAGGACTGGGAGCTCAACTTCCGCATCCGTGAGGCCGGCGGGCTGATCTGGTTCTCGCCCGAACTGAAGGTGTCCTACCGGCCGCGGCCGAGCGTGAAGGCGCTCGCCAAGCAGTACAAGGACTACGGGCGCTGGCGGCACGTGGTCGCCCGCTACCACGAGGGCTCGATCAACCTGCGCTACCTCGCCCCGCCGACCGCCGTGTGCGCGATCGCGGCCGGCCTGCTGGTGGGTGCCCTGCTGACGCCGTGGGGCTTCGTGGTGCCCGGCGGCTATCTCGCGGCGATCCTGCTCGGCTCGGTCCCGGCGGGCAAGGGCCTGCCGCTGAAGGCGCGGCTGCGGATCCCGGTGGCGCTGGCCACGATGCACATGTCGTGGGGCTGGGGCTTCCTGACCAGCCCGCGGGCGCTGGCGAAGAAGGTCATCGCCTCCCGGCGCCCCGCGGTGCGCGCGGACGCCGCCGCGAGCTGACCCGACCCGACGGGCGAGGCGCTGCGACGCCCACGGATGCGGAACGGGGCTCGCTGTCCTTCCGGACGGCGGGCCCCGTTCTCATGCCGTGCCCTCGGTCACCACCGGTAGGGCGGGTACACGTCCATGCACTCCTGCTTGTCGGCGGTCAGCGCGTCCGCGGACTCGGGCAGATCACCCGCCTCGGGAGCCTTCTGCTTCGGGTAGGCCGTCCCCTCCCGCCAGTCGCCGCCGATGGTCAGGGTGGTGGTGACGTCGTCCGTGGCCCGCACCTGACTGCTCGGGACGCCGACCGCCTTCGCCACCGACAGCGCGTTGGCCCGGCCCTGCTCCCCGGTGCTCTTCGGGTACGTCACCTGCGTCCGGGCGTGTGGTTCCGGCCGGCCCGAGGCGACGGCCCGGGTGAAGCCCTGCTGCCGCAGCACGGCCACGATCGCGGCGGCGCGTTGCGCAACGGCGGCCTGCTCGTCGCTCGCCGTCCCGTTGACGACGGAGACCGACAGCCCCGCGGCCGGCGCGGCGGCCGGACCCGTGGCCGTCACCGACGCCGAGGACGGATCCGAGGCCGGGGACGGACCCGAGGTCGCTGCCGCCCGCGCTTTGCCCTCCTTGTCGAAGGAGACGTCGTCGCGGAGCATCGCCCACATCGTGTCGGCGTCCTCCGGCTTGGGCACGAGGTGGTTGCGGTTCAGGGGGTCCTCGATCCACGGCATCGTCGTCATCGTGACGCGGTTCGTCGGGACCGACTTCAGCTGCATGCCCAGGTCGTACAGCTCCTTGACCGTGCCGATCTCCTCGGACACCTTCAGCGCCTTCGTGCCCGCCTCGGCCAGGCCCATGAGCCGGCCGGTGTCGGTGAAGACGTTCTGCTCCTTCAGCGTCCGGATCATCGCGTTCATGTACATGTGCTGTGCCTTGGCGCGCAGCGGGTCACTGCCCCAGGCGTGGCGGGTGCGCAGCCACTGCAGCGCCTGCTTGCCCTGCACCTTGTGCTCGCCGGCCTTCAGCTTCAGTCCGGAACCGCCGCGCTGACCGGACAGCGGCCGGTCCCACACGTTCTGGTTGACGCAGACCGGGACACCGCCGATGGCGTCCGCCATGTCCACCACCCCGGCGAAGTCGACCATCATCCAGTGGTCGATGTACACACCGGTCAGGTTCTGCCAGGTGGCGAGGGTGCAGCCAGGACCGCCGCGCTGGAGCGTCTCGTTGATGATCGTGTTCTTGGCCGGGTAGGTGTCCCCGGTGTCGGGGTCGACGCACTTGGGGATGTCCACCCGGGTGTCGCGCGGGATGCTCACCACGGACGCGCTCTCGCGGTCCGCCGAGACGTGCAGGAGCATCTGCACATCCGCCAGGGGCTTGCTGCCGACGTTGTCCCTGCCGCCGCCTAGCTTGACGTTCTCCGCAGAGTTCCGGCTGTCGGAACCGATCAGCAGGATGTTGAGCGGGGTCTGGCCGGCCGCGTTGGGTTCGGTCTTCTCGACGTCGGTTTCGCCGCTGTTGCGTTTGCCCTTGTCGATGTTGCCGTTGAGATGGCGGTAGTAGAGGTATCCGGCGCCGGCCGTCCCGAGTATCAGCACCGACAGCACGAGCGCGGACCAGCGCAGTGTCCGGCGTCGGCCGCGCCGTCGGCCGTGGCCGCCCCCCTCGCCGCCGCCGGCGGGCGCCTCCGCTCCCGGACGCTCGTCCTGGGCCAGGCCGCCCGAATCGTGCCGCGTGCTGCCTCCGCGCACGTCACTCTGCGCCATACCCCTGCCTCCCCACCCCTACGGCCGACCCACGGGTCCGCCCCGTGTCGTGTTCGGATCACGGGCGACCCGTCTCCGTCCGGACCACGGGTTTCCCCGGTGCTCCGCCGGAGCACGGTCGTCTCCGTTGCTGGTTGGACCACTGACATGCCCGGTCGGATGTACACCCGGCCGATTCGTCCGGGCATGCTCCGTCCACCTGTGAGACGCAGGAAGGGACGATCAGGTCACTTCGCGCACTCGACCTTGTCGGCCGTGGCCTTCTGCACGTCGTCCGGCACCTTCGCCGGAGTGGTGAGGGGCACCCCCGCCCCCTTGTAGTCCTTGCCCAGGGTCAGCGTCATCGCGGGGGCCCCCTGGGAGTTGGTCACGCTCCTGCCCGGTTTCAGCGCGGCCCCGGACAGACCCATGATCTCGGCGAGTCGGCGCGCCTGGTCCGCTTGGTCGGGCGCGTACTCCAGCGTCGTCTTCGCCAGCGGCCGCTCCGCGTTGCCCGCGTTCTCGGACTTGGTGACGCCCTCCTGGACCTGCAGCCAGCTCAGCGTCTCCTGGGCGCTGCCCGCGACGGCACCGCCGTTGAGGATGCGCACCCGGACCTCCGAGGCCTCCGCCTTGGGGCCCTTGAGCCGGGCGGCCTCGGCGGCCTTCTCCTTCTTCTTCCCCTGCTTCACCTCGGTCAGCGACACGTCGTCCCGGACCATCGCGAACAGTTGCTGGGCCTGCGGCTGCTTCAGGACCACCGTCGCCTTGACCGCCTCCGAGGGGTTGTCGACGACGGGCACGGTCGCGAAGGTGAGGTTCTTCGTGTCGAACTTGCCCAGTTCCGCCCCGAGATCGGCCAGCTTCTTGATCGTGCTGATCTGGGAGTCGACGGTCAGCGCCTGGGTGCCCGCCTCCGCCAGTTTGATCATCTTCGAGGGGCTGGTGAGGGTGTCGTTGGACTTCAGCTTGCGCATCAGTGAGCCCAGGAACTGCTGTTGCAGCTCGATGCGGCTCAGGTCGCCACCGAAGCCCACGGAGTGCCGGGTGCGGACGAAGGCCAGGGCGTCCTCGCCCTCGATGGTGTGCTCGCCCTTGGGCAGGTCGAGCTTGGAGTCCTTGTCCTTGATGTCCTTGGCCAGACAGACGTCGACCCCGCCCACCGCGCTGGTCAGCGTCTTGACCGCGTTGAAGTCGGCCACCATGAAGTGGTCCATCTTCAGCCCGGTGAGCTCGGTGACCGTGCGCATGGTGCAGCTCGGCGTCCGGTCCTCCTGCCCGAGGCTGTTGTTGAAGCGGGTGCGCTGACTGCCCGGGATGATCTTCTCCGAGCCGTCCTCCTGCGTCGTCGGGCAGTCCGGGATGTCGGTGATCAGGTCGCGCGGGATGCTCAGCACCGTGGCGTTCGTACGGTCTTTGGAGACGTGCAGTACGAGCGTGGTGTCCGCGTGCCCGGAGCTGTTCTTGTCGCCGTAGCCCTCGTTGCCCTTGCCGGTGCGCTTGTCGGTGCCGATCAGCAGGATGTTGATCGCGCGGTCCTTGCTGAACCCACCGGTGCCCGCGCCGTCGTCGGAGACGGACGTGATGTTGTTGTTGAGGTGCTCGTAGTAGAGGTAGGCGGCCGCGCTCACCCCGACCAGGACGAAGGCCAGCGAGCCGCCGGTCCACGTCAGGACCTTCTTGCCCTTCGCCTTCTTCGGCACCGGACGGCGTCCGCGACGCCCCGCGGCCGACTCGGCCGGAGCGTTGGCGCGTCTGCGCGGGGAGGCGGTCTCACCGGCGGGCGCGGCCCCCTCGGGGCGCCGGGCGGGGGAAGTCTGGCGGGCCCGTGCGGCGCCGCCTGTTCCGGTCCTGCCCCGGCCACCGGAACCGCGCGGGCCGGGGACGGGCGACTGCGCTGCGGAAGGGGCCAGTCGCAGTTCGTATTCGCCGGTGTCCGGGTTGAGTACCCACTGGTCTGCGGGGTCGATGTCGTCCGCCCGCCCACGGCTTTGCGCGTCCACGGTTGCCTGATTCCTCCGTCGGGCCACGCGGCGCCCTCCCCCGGAAGGCGCACGGTGCTGGTCGAGCAGTGCACGCCCCAGGACGGACCTCATGGGTGAGAGCACTGGATCGCACACACTATCCGCACACTTCGCCGTCAAGCGACGCGGGTGATGAATTCCACGTTCTCACAACTGGGCAATTCGGCCCATTTGTTTGGGGGAGGTTCGGTGAACGGGGAGGAATTCGCGGTCACTTGGCGCACTCCACCTTGTCGGCGGTGGACTTCTGCACCCCCTCCGGTGCCTTTGTGGGCGCCGTGAGGGGAACGCCCGCACCCTCGAAGTCCTTGCCGAGGGTCAGTGTCAGGGCGGGCAGTCCCTGGGAGTTGGTCACGCTCTCGCCGGGCTTCATCGCCGATCCGGACAGTCCCATGATGTCCGCGAGGCGGCGGGCCTGTGCGGCCTGGTCGGGTGCGTACTCGAGCGTGGTCTTCGCCAGCGAGGCGGGCGCGTTGCCGGCGTTCTCCGACTTGGTGACGCCCTCCTCGTTCTGCAGCCAGCTCAGCGTCTCCTGGGCGCTGCCGGCGACGGCACCGCCGTTGAGGATCCGCACCCGCACCTCGGAGGCCGGGGCCTTGGTGCCCTTCAGCCGGGCGGCGACCGCGGCGGCCTCCTTCTTCTTCCGCTCCTTGACGGCGGTGAAGGAGACGTCGTTCCTGATCATCTCGAAGACCTGCGGGGCCGTCGACTCGTTGAGCACGACCGTGGACTTCACCGTCTCGACCGGGTTGTCGACGACCGGAACGGTGGTGAACGTCAGGTTGGCGGTGTCGAGCTTGCCCAGCTCCAGACCGAGGTCCTTCAGCTTGCCGATGCTGTCCAGCTGCGAGTCGACGGTCAGCGCCTTGGTGCCCGCCTCCGCCAGGTCGAGCATCTTCTGGGGGCTGGTGAGGGTGTCGTTGGACTTCAGCTTGCGCATCAGCGCGCTCAGGAACTGCTGCTGCAGCCCGATCCGGCTCAGGTCACCGCCGAAGCCGACGGCGTGCCGGGTCCGCACGAACGCCAGCGCCTGCTCGCCCTCGATGGTGTGGGTGCCCTTGGACAGCTTCAGGTGCGAGTCCGGGTCGTCGATGTCCTTGCCCACACAGACCTCGACCCCGCCGACCGCGCTGGTCAGGGTCTTGACCGCGTTGAAGTCCGCGACCATGAAGTTGTCCGGCTTGACCCCGGTCAGCTCGGTCACGGTCCGCATCGTGCAGCTCGGCGTGCGGCCGTCCTGGCCGAGGCTCGTGTTGAAGCGGACCCGCTGGGTGCCGGGGATGACCTTCTGCGTGCCGTCCTCCTGCGTCGTCGGGCAGTCCGGCACGTCGACGATCAGGTCGCGCGGGATGCTCAGCGCGGTCGCGTTCGAACGGTCCTTGGAGACGTGCAGCAGGATCGTGGTGTCGGCGTGCCCGACACTGCCCGCGTCGCCGTACTTGTCGTTGCCCTTGCCGGTGCGCTTGTCGGTGCCGATCAGCAGGATGTTGATCGCCTTGTCCTTCTGGAAGCCCCCGGTGCTCGCGCCGTCGTCGGAGACGGAGGCGATGTTGCCGTTCAGGTGCTCGATGTAGAAGTACCCGGCGCCCGCACCGGCGACCAGCGCGAACGCCAGCGTGCCGCCGGTCCACAGCAGGACCTTCCTGCCCTTCGAGGCCTTCTTCACCGGGCGCCGTCCGCGCCGTCCCGGCAGCGGCTCCTCCGGCGCTCCGCGCCGTCTGCGCGGCGGCGGCACCGCGCGCCCGGGCGTCTCGGGCCGTGGCCGGCCGGGTGTCTCCGTACGGCGGCGCGCCCGCGGGCCCGCGTCGGAGGACCGCGGCCTGCGCGGCGCCGGAACGCCCGACTGCGCTGCGGAAGGGGCCAGTCGCAGTTCGTATTCGCCGGTGTCCGGGTTGAGTACCCACTGGTCTGCGGGGTCGATGTCGTCCGCCCGCCCACGGCCTTGCGCGTCCACGGTTGCCTTTTCCTCCGTCGGGGCACGCGGCGCCTTCCCCTCCAAGGCGCTCGGGTCTCGGTCACACAGTGCGCGACCTCAGGATCGTCCCTCAGAGCCGGGCGCACCGGGATCGCTCACACTAACCGTCCCTTTCGGTGCCGAGCGACGACGGTGACCCATTCCACGTTCCTACACCTGGGCAATTCGCCCATTTCCTAGGTGAAGAGTTCGTGGCCTTGGAGTGGCCTTGGTGCCCGCTTTACTCGCAGGTGTCCTCGGCTGCCGTGTTCCCCCGAAACGTCGGTGGAGGAGAAACGGTGACGGCGGGCGCGCGGAAAGGGCCCGGATGTGAATCCCCGTACGACCCGGCACGCGAATCGGCTGCCCTCGCCGGGGCGTGACGTCCTGGGCCGTTCCCCTCGACGACCACCGGTGTGTCCGTGCGCAGCCGCTCGAACAGCCGGTCCGCCGCGGGCTCGGCGAGTTGGTCACGATTGGCGTCGTACGCGTACGACTCCCGGGGAACGGTGAGGAATTGCACTTGTTCCATGGGGATGTCTCGCAGACCGCGCACGAGTTCGTACAAACCGCGCAGGCTCGCCAGATCCGGGTCGGTGGTCAGGGACGAGGTGGCGGCGTCCAGCACGGGATACAGCTTCGCCGGATTCAGCAGGACGTCATTGCTGCGCACCTTGTTGACGAGCGCCCCGAGGAATCGTTGCTGCCGTTCCATCCGCTCGGTGTCGCTGCCGTCGCCGAGGGACTTGCGGGCGCGGACGTAGCCGAGGGCCTGCTCGCCGTTCAGCGTCACGCGCCCGGCGGGCAGCCGCAGCTTGGCGGCCCGGTCGTCGATCGGCTCCCGCAGGCACACCTCGACGCCGTCGACCGCGTCGACCATCTTCTTGAAGCCGTGGAAGTCGACGACGACGTGATGGTCGACGCGGATGTCGGTCAGCTTCTCCACGGTGCGGATGGTGCAGGCCGAACCGCCCAGCTGGAAGGCCTGGTTGAACATGGCGAACCGCGGCGCGCTGCGGGACCCGTCCGGGCGCCGGCAGCCCGGCAGGTCCACCATCAGATCCCGGGGCAGGGAGACGGCGGTGGCGCTGCTCCGCCCCGCGGACAGGTGCAGCAGGATCGTGGTGTCGGACCGCTCGGTGCCGGAGTCCCGCCCGTAACGGGCGTTGTCGCTCCCCTCGCGCGAGTCCGACCCGATCAGCAGGATGTTCCGGGCGTCCTTGACCAGCGAGGTGGGCCGCTCCTGGTCGTAGCGCCGGAGTTCGGCGGCGGCCGCCTCGTCGGGTGTGATGTTCCCGCTGAGCTTCGCGTACACGGCCCAGCCGACGCCGCCCGCCGCCACGAGGAGAGCCGTGACCCCGAACGCCGTGACGCGCACCCACCGCCGTCGGCGCCGCCGCAGCAGCCCCCGCCCGTCGACGGATGCCCCCGAGCCCCGACCGACCCTGTAGCCCACGGCAGCAACCACCCCTCCTGACGTAGGAACGCCCCGCGCGCACCGCTCCTACGACCATGGCGCGGATGCAGGGCGGGGGAGGGGTGGGGATGGGCCGGACGGGGGAGAGGGCCAGGGTGTCCGCGACGTCGCGTCGTCCGCCCGGAGGCCGGGCCCTGCGGCACCCTGGGGATCCCCTGCCCGAGCGGAGTCGGGAGATTGGGGGAGGAGCGTGTTCTCGGGGTGCCGGGCGGGCGTCTACGTGCGGGTCGTGGCCGGGTGGGTGTGTTCTCGGGGTGCCGGGCGGGCGTCTGCGTGCGGGTCGTGGCCGGGTGGGTGTGTTCTCGGGGTGCCGGGCGGGCGTTTGCGTGCGGGTCGTGGCCGGGTGGGTGTGTTCTCGGGGTGCCGGGCGGGCGTCTGCGTACGGGTCCGTACTCGGGTGTTCGCCCGATGCGGCCGGTGGGCGCACCGCCTGCTCGCAGCGTGGACGGCGCCGCCGGGCCCCGGGCTACGGGGAGCGTGCCGGGCGCCGCGGGGCAGTCGGGACTTCGCGGACAGCCCTAGTGGAGGGGTGTGCCGCGGGCGATGGTCGTGACCCGCTCGCTGTCCACCCGCTTGTCCAGCACCCCGTCCCCGGCCTGCTCCAGATGCCGGCACAGCACCACGGAACCGCCGGTGGCCAACGGCCCGTACAGTCCGGCGTTCAGCCCCTCCCACGTGTCGTAGGGCAGGCCCGACAGGATCCGCGACCCGGGTCCGGTCAGCCCCAGCGCGGTCGCCTCGGCCCGGGCGCGCTCGACCACCTCGGCCCCGCTGAACTCCCGCCCGGCCACGATCAGCGCGGGCCCCTCCGGATCCACGGGCGCGTACGGCACGAACCGGTCCCCCTGCCCCGGCACCTCCACCGCGTAGTCCGCGAAGCCCTCCGGGGCCTGCGGGAACCGCCCCCCGAGCGGCCGCAGGGCCATGGCGATCCGCGCCCCGGGGCAGGCCCGCGCCTCCTCCAGCCGGTCCGGCCCGCTCACCACGACGTCCGCGGCGCGGGCGTCCCCGGACATGTCCGCGACGACTCCCACGGACGCGCACGCCAGCAGCCACACCGCCGTCTGCCAGTGCGCGGGCAGCAGCAGCGCGACCCGGTCCCCGGGCTCGACGGACAACTCGTCCTGGAGGAGGTTCGAGGTCTTGGCCACCCAATTGGCGAAGGTGGCCACGGACAGTTCGACGCGTTCGCCCGTGGCGTCGTCGTAGAAGGTCACCAGGGGGCGTCCCGGATCCGCGGCGAGCGCGGAACCCAGCAGGTCGGCGGGGGTGCGATCGGTGGCGTTCACCCGCGCAAGCGTACGCGGCGCACCCGCCCCCGCCCAACGGCCCGCCCGCCGCCCCGCCGCGAATCCGCCACCGGTTCGGCCGAACCCGGCCGACGACCTGTCACATCCCAAATGGACAGATTTATATGACTAAGCCCAAGATCAGGGACATGCGTGGATTCCTTGCTTCCTCGATCGGTGTCACCTGTGCGGCCGCCCTGGCCCTTCCCCTCACCCCTCCCGCCCTCGCGGCGACGGCGAGACCGGTGTCGGCCGCGGAAGCCGCCACGACGGTGAGACCCGCGCCCCGCGCGGGCACCCCGGCCACGACCCCGGCCGACCGGCGCGCGGCCGGACCGTACGCCGCCGGCAGCACCCAGTCCCTCCCCCTCGAACCCCTCACCCGCGACCGCGCCACGCCCCCCGCCCCCGCCGCCGAACAGGGCCTGACCCGCCGTGCCGTACGCCACTTCTCCCTCGTCGGCGTCGTCTGGGACGACCCCGACGCCGAACTGCACGGCTGCGTCCAGGTCCGCACCCGCGCCGCCGGTACCGGCACCTGGTCGGGCTGGCAGGACGTGGAGACCCACAACGCCGACCACGCCGCCGACCCGGACACCCCCGAGAGAGCCTCGGGACGGGTCCGCGGTGCCACGGCCCCCCTGTGGGTGGGCGACTCCGACGGCGTCGAAATCCGGGTCCGCTCCGAGTCCGACGGCACGGCGACCGACTCCGCCGGGCACACCGCGGGCGCCCGCCACCCGCACGCCGCACCCCCGCTGCCGTCCGGCCTGCGCCTCGAACTCGTCGACCCCGGCGAGGACGAGGACCCGTCCCGCGGCGCCGTCGCGGACGGCCCCCGCCTCGGCGTCCTGAACGCCGAGGCCTCCGCGTTCACCGACGCCGCCGCCGTCAACGCCGACCTCGCCCCCCTCGACGCCACCGAGATCGCGGCACTGAACCGCACCGAGACCGAGCAGGAGTCCCTCGCCCTCGAGGCCGGCGAGCCGACCGGGCAGCAGCGGCGGGCGAAGCCGTACATCGGACCGCGCCCGGGTATCGTCACGCGGCGCGGCTGGGGCGCGGACGAGGGCTTGCGCCAGAGCGGCTTCCGGTACACGAAGAAGGTCAAGGCGGCCTTCGTGCACCACACGGCCAGCGGCAACAACTACCGCTGCTCGCAGGTTCCCTCACTCATCCGCAGTATCTACCGCTACCACGTCCGGAGCATGGGCTGGCGCGACGTCGGCTACAACTTCCTCATCGACAAGTGCGGAAAGATCTACGAGGGCCGCGCCGGGGGCGTGGCGAGGCCGGTCCTCGGCGCGCACACGCTTGGTTTCAACAGCAACAGCATGGGGATCGCCGTCCTCGGGTCCTACGGCGCCACCAAGCCGTCGAAGGCCGCGGTCAAGGCCGTCGCCCGGCTGACCGCGTGGAAGCTGGGGCTGTACCGGGTCAACCCGAAGGGAAAGACCTCCCTGAAGTCGGCCGGCAGCAATCTCCACCCCAAGGGCAGGAAGGTACGGCTGAACGTGATCTCGGGGCACCGGGACGGCTTCATCACCGAGTGCCCGGGACGCAAGCTCTACGGAAAGCTCGGCTCGGCCCGCTCCAAGGCGGCCCGCTACCAGGGTCGCTGACCACACGTCTCACCACCGACGGGGGACAGGGGGGCGGAATGCCGCACGGCCAACGAAGGCGCCACGGAACGGTCTGCATACACTGACCGGCCGAAAGACAGTTCGGCCGGTCCCGGCAGGAAGCAGAGACGACACGTGACAGAAGCGATCCTCCTGGTCGGCGGCAAGGGCACCCGGCTGCGCCCGCTCACGGTGCACACACCCAAGCCCATGGTTCCGGCGGCCGGGGTGCCCTTCCTCACGCACCAGCTGGCCAGAGCGAGAGCCGCGGGCGTCGAGCACATCGTCCTGGCCACGTCCTATCTGGCCGAGGTCTTCGAGCCGTACTTCGGTGACGGCTCCGCGCTGGGACTCCACCTGGAGTACGTCACGGAGGAGGAGCCGCTCGGCACCGGCGGCGCCATCCGCAACGTGGCCTCCCGGCTGCACTCCGGCCCCGACGACCCGGTCCTGATCTTCAACGGCGACATCCTGACGGGCCTGGACATCCGGGCCCTCGTCGACACCCACGAGACGACCGGCGCGGACGTCTCCCTGCACCTCACCAAGGTCACGGACCCGCGCGCCTACGGCCTGGTCCCCACCGACGACACGGGCAGGGTGCTGGCGTTCCTGGAGAAGCCGCAGGCCCCCGAGGAGATCGTCACCGACCAGATCAACGCGGGGGCGTACGTCTTCCGCCGCTCGGTCATCGACTCGATCCCGCTGGGCAGGCCGGTGTCGGTGGAGCGGGAGACCTTCCCCGGTCTCCTGTCGGCCGGCGCGCACCTCCAGGGCATGGTGGACTCGACGTACTGGCTCGACCTGGGCACCCCGGCGGCCTTCGTGCGGGGCTCGGCGGACCTGGTCCTCGGCCGGGCCCCGTCGCCCGCCGTCCCGGGCCGCTGCGGCGACCGCCTCGTCCTGCCCACGGCCCAAGTGGCCTCCGACGCCAAGCTGTCGGGCGGCACGGTGGTGGGCGAGGGGGCCTTCGTCGCGGAGGGCGCGCGGGTTTTCGGCAGCACGATCCTCCCGGGCGCGGTCATCGAGCCGGGCGCGGTCATCACCGACTCCCTGATCGGCACCCGGGCCCGCGTCGGCCAACGCTCGGTCCTCACGGGCACGGTCATCGGCGACGGCGCGGTGATCGGCGCCGACAACGAACTCCTGGAGGGCGCCCGCATATGGTGCGACGCCCGCATCCCGGCAGGAGCGGTCCGCTTCTCCTCGGACCAGTAGGACACGCAGGGGCCGCCGCACTCAGCCGGGGGGCATGCGTGCCGCCAGGGCCGATGGGGCCCCTGCTCAGGGAAGCCGAGAGCTCGGGGGAGGGTGGGCGCAGCGGCACCTGGTCGCGCCGAGGTGCGCACCCACCCGCCCTCCGGCCGACGTCAGGGCCTCGACCGCCGACAGTCCAGCACCCCGCCGCCGAGTATTCGAGGCCCACCGCATGTGCCCCCCGGTCGACGTCGAGCGTCTCGACCCCCGACGGTTCAGCACTGGGGCCGAGCGTCCGAGGCCCACCGCATGTGCCCCCCGGTCGGCGCCGAGCGTCTCGACCGCCGACGGTTCAGCACTGGGGCCGAGTATTGGAGGCCCACCGCATGTGCCCCCCGGTCGGCGCCGAGCGTCTCGACCGCCGACGGTTCAGCACTGGGGCCGAGTATTGGAGGCCCACCGCATGTGCCCCCCGGTCGGCGCCGAGCGTCTCGACCGCCGACGGTTCAGCACTGGGGCCGAGTATTGGAGGCCCACCGCATGTGCCCCCCGGTCGGCGCCGAGCGTCTCGACCGCCGACGGTTCAGCACTGGCGCCGAGTATTGGAGGCCCACCGCACCTGCCCCGCCGACTGACGCCGAGCGTCTCGACCGCCGACGGTTCAGCACTGGCGCCGAGTATTGGAGGCCCACCGCACCTGCCCCGCCGACTGACGCCGAGCGTCTCGACCGCCGACGGTTCAGCACTGGCGCCGAGTATTGGAGGCCCACCGCACCTGCCCCGCCGACTGACGCCGAGCGTCTCGACCGCCGACGGTTCAGCACTGGCGCCGAGTATTGGAGGCCCACCGCACCTGCCCCGCCGACTGACGCCGAGCGTCTCGACCGCCGACGGTTCAGCACTGGGGCCGAGCGTCCGAGGCCCACCGCATGTGCCCCCCGACCGACGCCGAGCGCCTCCACCCCCGACAGTTCAGAGCTGCCCGATATCCCACCGGGGCATCTTCGGTGCCCTGCGCGCCGGAACCCTCCCGCTCAGCAGGATCAGCCGGGCCGCCCGATGCCGCTGCCCCGCGTACGGCTCCAGCAGCTCCAGCATCACCGCGTCGTCCGCGTCCCGGTCCCCGGCCAGCGCCCACCCCACGATCCCGGGCAGATGCAGGTCCCCGACCGTCACCTCGTCCGCCGCCCCGTGACTGCGCTGCACCGTCTCCGCGGAGGTCCACGGCCCGACCCCCGGCACCAGCTCCAACCGCGCCCGAGCCGCCCCGGGCTCCATCTCCACGGCCTGCTCCAGCCGCGCGGCGACCCGCACCGCACGCAGGATCGTGGACGCCCGCTTGTTGTCGACCCCGGCCCGATGCCACTCCCACGACGGGATCAGGGCCCAGGTCCGAGGCGCGGGCATGACGTACATCCGCTCGGGCGCGGGTCCCGGCGCCGGCTCCCCGAACTTCCGCACCAGCAGCCGCCACGCCCGGTACGCCTCGTCGGTCGTGACCTTCTGTTCCAGGATCGACGGGATCAAGGACTCCATCACGAGCCCGCTCCGCGTCAGCCGCAACCCCGGCCGCCGATGCCGGGCCGAAGCCAGCAGCCGGTGCCGCGGCACGAACGCCGACGGATCGTCCGCCGCCCCGAGCAGCTCCGGCAGCCGCTCCAGCAGCCACTCCGCTCCGGGCCCCCAGGCCTCCCCGCGCACCCCACCGCCGTACGCGCACACCCGTAGCGTGCCGGGCCCGGCCGGAGTGAGACTGGTCCGCCACACGGACCCGTCCGTCGTCGCCCGGAACGTCGGATCGCCGGGCCCGCGCCGCAGCGGTCCGAGCACCAGGCCGAGATCCAGCGGCCCGTCCGGCACCCACTCGCGCACCCGCCCCGGCCCCGTGGCCTGCCGCGGCATCCCCGGGGGGACGGCGACCTGCCCGCCGCGCACCGGCATGGGGGCACCTCCCACGCCTTTCGGGCCGTGGGGGAGCGTGGGCCGCGGAGCGAACCGTCCTGCCATGAATGAAGTCCTCGGGATCCGTAAGAGCAGCCCTACGAGGGTAGGCGCCGCCCGGCACCTGTCACCGCACCTCGATGAACGTCCCCGCGTCCCGCCCGGGCCGCGGTCGCGGTTCCTCCGCGGGATGCCCGACCGCCACCGCCCCCATCGGGTCCCAGTCCGCGGGCAGCTCCAGCACCTCGCGCACCACGTCCCGGCAGAACATCGTCGACGACACCCATGCCGAGCCCAGCCGTTCCCCGGCCAGCGCGACCAGGAGATTCTGCACGCCGGCGCCCGCGGCGACCACGAACATCTCCCGCTCGGCATCGTCCCGCCGCGGGTCGCCGTACGTGTGCGAGCCGTCCATGACCAGGCAGGGGACGACGAGGTAGGGCGCGTTGCGCAGGACGTCCCCGCGGCGGACCCGCTTGGCGATGGACTCCTCCGTCTTGCCGTCCCGCCGCAGATCGGCGATCCACGCGTCCCGCATGGCGTCGAGCAGGCGCGTCCGCGACTCCCGCGACTCCAGGAGTACGAACCGCCACGGGGTGGTGTGGTGCGGTGCCGGCGCTGTCACGGCGGCGGCCACGGCCCGGCGTACGGCACCCGTGTCGACGGGTTCGTCCGTGAAGGCCCGGACCGTGCGCCGCTGGGTCACGGCCAGCCGGACCGCCTCGGATGTGCCGAGGCGGAACATGTCGTCGCGGGCGCCGCGGACCATGGCCCGCGCTCCCTCGCCGCCGTCGCCCTCCGCCACCAGGTGCGTGAGCCCGCGCACCACGGCGACGGGGAGCCCCGCGGCCTTGCCCTTGACGAGGTCCCCCGCGGCGGCGAGTTCATCGGCCGTGGCGACGACGGTGGCGCTGAGCGGATTGCCGTGAGCGTCCGTGCCGCCGCGCAGATCGTCGAGCACGCGCACTCCGGCGGCGCCGATCGCGACATCCGTCAGCCCGGCGCGCCAGGGCCGCCCGAACGTGTCGGTCACGATCACCCCGACGTCGACGCCGAGGGCGTCCCGCAGCCCGTCGCGAACGGCGCGGGCGGAGGCGTCCGGGTCCTCGGGCAGCAACAGCACCGTCCCGGACGGGGTGTTGGACGCGTCGACCCCGGCCGCGGCCATGACCAGGCCCTGCCGGTTCTCCACGATCCGCAGGCCGCCGCGACGGGCGACCACCCGTACGGTCTCCGCGTCGATCGCGGCCTCCCGGTCGGCGGCCGGGACGATCCGGCCCTCGGCCTTGGACACGATCTTCGAGGTGACGAGCAGCACGTCCCCGTCGGCCAGTCCGGGCTCGGCGGCCGCGATCAGCTTGGCCAGATCGTCCCCGGCCGCGACCTCCGGTATCCCGCGCACGGCCCACACCCGGTACCCGTCGGCGCCCCGCTCCTCGCCGGTGACCTCGGTGCTCACGCCCCCCGCACCTCCTCGGCCAGGGCCAGCGCCTCCCGGGCCATGCGCGCGGTGGCGTCGGTGTCGCTCATCATCAGCGGTACGGCCCGGCAGCGGATCCCGGCCGCCTCGACCCGCTCCACCGCGCCCGCGTCCACCGAGTCGACGAGCCATCCGTCCAGCAGGCCCGAGCCGTAGTGCTCGGCCACCGCCGTCGCGGTCGACTCGACCCCCACGGCGGCGAGCACCTTGTCGGCCATGCCCCGCACGGGCGCGTCACCGACGATGGGGGAGAGGCCGACGACCGGCACCCCGGCGTCGGCGATCGCCTCCCGGACGCCGGGCACGGCGAGGATCGTGCCGATCGACACGACCGGGTTGGACGGCGGGAAGAGGATCACGTCCGCCTCGGCGATGGCCTCCAGAACACCCGGCGCGGGCTTCGCCTGGTCGGCTCCCACCGGCACGACCGCCCGGGCGGGCACCGAGGCGCGCAGCCGCACCCAGTACTCCTGGAAGTGGATGGCCTTGGTCTCGCCGTCGATCTCGACGGCCACGTGCGTCTCGACGCGGTCGTCGGTCATGGGGATCAGCCGCACGCCCGGCTTCCAGCGGTCGCACAGCGCCTCCGTCACCGCGCTCAGCGGGTACCCGGCGCCGATCATCTGCGTCCGCACGATGTGCGTGGCGAAGTCCCGGTCACCCAGGCCGAACCACTCGGGCCCGACGCCGTAGCCCGCGAGCTCCTCCTTGAGGTGGAAGGTCTCGTCGGCGCGACCCCAGCCCTGCTCCTCGTTGATGCCGCCGCCGAGCGTGTACATCACCGTGTCGAGGTCCGGGCAGACCTTCAGCCCGAAGAGGTGGATGTCGTCCCCGGTGTTGCCGATGACCGTGATGTCCGCGTCCGGGACGGCACGCTTCAGACCACGCAGGAACCGGGCACCGCCGATGCCGCCTGCCAGAACCACAATGCGCATGGGAGCCAGTCTTGCAGGCGCCCGCGACAAGCGGTCGGCGCCCGCGACATCCGGTCGACCGCCTACGGCATCCGGTCAGGCGGTCAGAGCACCCGGTACGGTCCGGGCCTCGCAGTGCGGGGCCGTGTGCATCGGCATCTCGGTGAGGCCCGGGTAGTAGACGTGCAGGCTCACCGCCGGCTCCAGTGCGTCGTTCACCACCTCGTGCACGTACCCCGGCGCGAACACACGCTGCGCGCCCTCGCGCAGGGCGCGCGTGCCCCGCTCCGTGCGCTCGGTCAGCGTGCCCTCCAGGACGGTCAGCACACCGGAGGAGCGGCCGTGGTCGTGCAGCCCGCTGCCCTGCCCGGGCACCCAGGACAGCAGCCACACCTCGTAGCCCGGGCCGGTGCGCAGCCGGTGGTACCAGCGGCTGACCGCGTCGTAGCGGACGAGGTGCTCCCACTGGGAGCGGTCCTCGGCGAGGGAGCGGGCCAGTCCGACGAACTCGGCGACGGTGGCCGGGTGCTCGCGCGGGGTCTGGAGGAGGTGGGTGACTTCGAGGATGTCACCGGCGATCTGGAGGTCGCTGTCGCTGTTCATGGGGGTGCGTGGTTCCTCAGTGGCAGAAGGTCAGAGGGAACGGGAGCCGAGAGACGGGTGGCTCGGCCTTCAGCTGGAGCGGGTGTGGCTCAACAGCTGGGACAGCAACAGCTACAGCGAGCGCGGGCAGCACCGTGGGACCCGGCGGTGCGGGTCGAGGTGGCTGCCAAGTTCGCGAGCATGCCCACAAGGACACCGGTTCACACCTTCACTGTCAACTCGACACCCGGTATGTGGGATGTGGTTCACCTCATCCGGTCGATCGCTCAGATGAAAGGTTTGTTCATGGCCCGCCCGGGACACATGGCGTCCAACCGGGCGCACAAACCCCGTTGCGTAGTCGTGATCCGACTGTGATCCGTTTCGCTTCGACGTGCGTGTCGGAACGAGATCGAACTCCTGGGCGTCCTTCCCTGTAGAGGTCTGCGAGGGGTCCGGCGGACGACGTGAGCCCTCAGGGGCTCCGTCTGTGTGTCAGGTTTTATGGTGATTTGAACACTTTCCGCATGGGCTTGGTTCCGCAGAGTGAATAAGGGGCTCAATAGCAGATCTCGGCTTGACTCGCCCGGAGCAGCACACTTGTAATTTCACTCGTGTCGTTCAGCCGGAATCGGTAACGGCTAGATCACGGGGACGCGAAAGACAGACGAGGGGCGCACATGACCGAGACGGTGCAGCAACTGCTGGTCGACGACGCGGACGAGGAACTCGGCTGGCAGGAGCGCGCGCTGTGCGCCCAGACCGACCCCGAGTCCTTCTTCCCCGAGAAGGGCGGCTCGACCAGGGAGGCCAAGAAGGTCTGCCTCGCCTGCGAGGTCCGCTCCGAGTGCCTCGAGTACGCCCTCGCCAACGACGAGCGATTCGGCATCTGGGGCGGCCTGTCCGAGCGGGAGCGCCGCAGGCTGAAGAAAGCGGCCGTCTGACCCCCACCCCGGTTCGTGAACGGCCCGTCGCCCCTGGGTTATCCACAGGCGGCGGGCCTCTTGCCGCGCAGCCGATAGTGTGGTCGCTCGTCCGAGACACCGCGCCGCCCCCACCGGGCGCAGGCGTCCACCGCAGTCCACCGAACCGGGGCCCGTACCTCGATGTCCGTGCACAGCCACCCGGCAGCCCATCACGACACCGCTGCCACACCTGAGTTCCCGCGTCATGTGGTGACCGCGGTCCTCGTCTCCCACGACGGCGCCCGCTGGCTGCCCGACGCGCTCGCCGGACTGCTCGGTCAGGAGCGGCCCGTCCAGTACGCGATGGGCGCCGACACCGGCAGCTCGGACGCCTCCGCACAGCTGGTCACCGACGCGCTCGGCGCCGATCGGGTGCTGCACCTCGCCCGCCGTACCGGCTTCGGCCAGGCCGTCGAGGAGTGCGACCGCACCGCACCGGTCCTCACCCCGGACGAACTGCCGTACCTGAAGCGCCCCAGCGGCTGGGACCCGGTCACGCGCTCGTGGCGCGACGACGCCTACGACCTTCCCGAACTGCCGCACGGCGAGCCGGTGCAATGGCTGTGGCTGCTGCACGACGACTGCGCCCCGGACCCGGACGCCCTGGCCCAGCTGCTGCGGGTCGTGGACAACGAGTACGAGCTGGGCCGCGAGGACGTGGCCGTCGTGGGCCCCAAGCTCCGCGGCTGGTACGACCGGCGCCAGCTGCTGGAGGTCGGCGTCTCCATCGCCAACTCCGGCCGCCGCTGGACCGGCCTGGACCGCCGTGAGCAGGACCAAGGCCAGCACGACCACGTCCGGACCGTGCTGTCGGTGTCCACCGCCGGCATGCTCGTCCGCCGCGACGTCTTCGAACAGCTCGGCGGATTCGACCGCCACCTGCCCCTCATGCGCGACGACGTCGACCTGTGCTGGCGCGCGCACGCGGCCGGCTACCGCGTCCTGGTCGCCCCCGAGGCGGTCGTCCGTCACGCCGAGGCCTCCAGCCGCGAGCGCCGCACGGTCGACTGCGTGGGCCGTACCGCGGCCTCCCCGCACAAGGTCGACAAGGCCGGCGCCGTCTACACCCTGCTCGTCAACGCGCGTACGGCCGTGCTCCCCTGGGTGATGCTGCGCATCGTGCTCGGCACCCTGCTGCGGACCGTGGCCTACCTCGTGGGCAAGGTCCCCGGACAGGCCGTCGACGAGATCCGCGGCCTGGTGAGCACCCTGCTCAGGCCCGAGCGGATCCTCGCCGGGCGGCGCGGCAGAGGCGCACCCCGCATCGACAAGGGCGAGCTGCGGGCCCTGTTCCCGCCGCCCGGCGCGACCGTCCGGGTCACCGTCGAGCAGGTCGCGAGCAGCCTCGTCGGCCGCTCCGACCCGGAAGTCGCCGCCGGCGCGGGACGGCACGGCGGCGCCGTCGAATCGGGTCCCGGTGGCGACGACGCCGACTTCCTGGAGATCGAGCAGTTCGCCCGGCTCAAGCGCGTCGCGCGCAAGCCCGGCCCGGTGCTCTTCCTGGTGCTGCTGCTCGTCTCCCTGGTGGCCTGCCGCCAGCTCCTCGGCGGCGGCGCGCTCGCGGGCGGCGCCCTGCTGCCGGCCCCGGCCGACTCCGGCGAGCTGTGGGCGCGCTACCTGGACGCCTGGCACCCGGTCGGCGCCGGCGGCACCTCGCCCGCGCCGCCCTACCTCGCGCTCGTGGCGATGCTGGCGTCCCTGCTGTTCGGCTCGGCCGGTCTCGCCGTCACGCTCCTGCTCGTCTGCTCGGTGCCGCTGGCCGGCGTCACCGCCTACTTCGCCTCCCGCCCGCTCGTCGAGTCCCGGCTGCTGCGCGCCTGGGCGGCCGTCGTCTACGCCTTCCTGCCCGCCGCCACCGGCGCCCTCGCCGGCGGCCGTATCGGCACCGCCGTCCTGGCCGTGCTGCTGCCGCTCATCGCCCGCGCGGGCATCGCGGCCGGTGGCCTGACGAACGCCGGCGGTGCCCGCGGCAGCTGGCGCGCCACCTGGGCGTACGCGCTGCTGCTGACCATCACCACCGCCTTCACGCCGATCGTGTGGCCGATCGCGCTGCTCCTCGGCATCGGAGTGCTGGTGCTGCGCCGGACCGACATCACGGCCTACGGGCTGCGGTTCCTGGCTCAGCTCGGGACGCCCCTGCTGCTGCTCGCGCCCTGGTCGCTGACGCTGCTCCCGTTCGGCTTCCTGAAGGAGGCGGGCCTGGAGTACGGCGCCTCCGCGGCCTCCCCCCTCGGCCTGCTCGGCGCCAGCCCCGGCGGCCCCGGCACCGTCAGCGGCCTCATGCTCTTCGGCATCGTGCTGGCCGCCCTGGCCGCCCTGGTGCGCTCCGAACGCCAGGCGGGCATCTGGACGGCCTGGACGGTCGCCCTGACCGGCTTCGTCTTCGCGGTCCTGGCCAACGGCTCCGCCTGGGCCGGCCCGGCGACCCTTGTCTACGGCATCGCCCTCCTGGCGGCCGCCGCGCTCGGCGCCGACGGGGCACGCGCGCGCGTGGCCGAGCAGAGCTTCGGCTGGCGCCAGCCGGTCGCCGTGCTGATCGCCTTCGCCTCGGCGGCCGGCCCGTTGCTCATCGCCGCCGGCTGGATGATCCGCGGCGCCGACGGCCCGCTGGAGCGGCGCGACGCGACCCAGGTGCCCGCGTTCGTCGCCGAGGAGAGCGGCACCCACGACCAGGCCCGCACCCTCGTCCTCGACAGCGACTCCGGCGCCCGCGTCGGCTACATGCTGGTCCGCGGTTCGGGCGCCCGCCTCGGGGACGGCGAGATCGCCGCGGCCGACGGCGAGAACGGCAGGCTCGACAAGGTCGTCGCCAACCTGGTCGCCGGTTCCGGCGCCGACCAGTCCGACCAGCTCGGTGGCTTCGCCGTGCGCTACGTCCTCGTCCACCAGGGCGCCCCCCGCGAGGTCACCCGCGTCCTGGACGCCACACCCGGTCTGACCCGGCTCAGCCAGCAGGACGGCGGCGCGCTGTGGCGCGTCAACCGGGAGGTCGCGCGCGCCACGATCGTGCCCGCCTCCGGATCCGGCACCCCGCGACCCGTCGCCGCCGGGCCCGTCGACATCCACACCACGATCCCGGCGGGTGCCGGCGGACGGGTGCTGCGCCTCGCCGACTCCGCGTCCGACGGCTGGTCCGCCACGCTCGACGGCAAGCCGCTGACCCGCACCACGGTCGACGGCTGGGCGCAGGGCTTCGAACTGCCCGCCGGCGGGGGCAGGCTGGACGTCACGTACGACGACCCGATCGGTCACACGGCCTGGCTGTGGGCCCAAGGGCTCCTCGCCCTCGTCCTCGTGGTGCTCGCCCTGCCCGGCCGACGCCGTGACATCGACGACGACCTCCCCGAGGAGCCGGCCGTCCCGGCCGAGGCCGTCGCCGGCGAGGGCCGCCGCGCCCGCCGCCTGCGCGCCCAGGCGGAAGCCGAGGCCGAGGAAACCGCCGGACCCGAGGAGTTCCCGCCCCCGCAGCCGGAGCAGCAGCCGGCGGCGGTGCCGCAGCAGAACCACGGCGAGTGGGACAACACCGCCTACCAGGGCGGCCCGTACGCGGGTTACGGCGACCAGTACCAGAACGCCCCCTACCCGGCGGACGCCTACGGACAGCAGTACCAGGCGGCCCCGTACCAGGGCGGCCAGTACGACCCGTACGCCTACGGCGGCCAGGACCAGGCCCAGGTCGCGCCGTACGACCAACAGGGCTACGACCAGGCCTACCAGCAGGGCTACGGCACGCCCTACGACCCGGCGCAGCAGCACCACCCCCACGGCACGGGCAGTGAGCGTCCCGACGGGAGCCAGCAGTGAACCGCACCATCCTGTCCCTGATCGCCGGCGCGACCGCGCTCGCCGCCGTCACCGGCTTCGCCGCGCTGTCCCAGCCGGACGCCCCGGCCCCGGACACCGCCGCCGAGGCGGCCGCCCAACTGCCCGTCGAGCGCACGAGCCTGCTGTGCCCGGCGCCCAGCACGTCCGACCTCGCCGAGACGTCCTACACGTCCTTCACGCCCGTCACGAAGGGCACCGAGAGCGGCGGCAAGGCCGAACTGCGGGCGGCCGCCCAGAAGTCGGCCGACGGCACCGACAAGGGCAAGGGCGAGGACGACGGGAAGTCCGGCCAGGACAAGCCCGCCGAGCCCGTACTGACTCCCCGGCAGCCCGGCAAGCCGGTCACCGGCGACAGCTCCGGCGGCGACGCGCCCGCGCTCGTCGGAACCGCGGACGGCGGGTTCGCACCCGGCTGGACGGTCCAGGAGACGACCGAGGTCGCCGCGGGAACCGGGCGTGGCCTCCAGGGCGTCAACTGCACCGCTCCGGACACCGACTTCTGGTTCCCCGGCGCCAGCGCGGACGCCGACCGCACCGACTACGTCCACCTGACGAACCCCGACGACTCGGCCGCCGTGGTCGACATCGAGCTCTACGGCAAGGACGGCGCCCTGAAGTCCGCGGTGGGGGAGGGCATCACGGTCCAGCCGCACTCCAGCGAGCCGGTCCTGCTGTCCACCCTCGTCGACGAGCGGCAGACCGACCTCACCGTGCACGTCAACGTCCGCAGCGGACGCGTCGGCGCCGCCGTGCAGGCCCTGGACGACAAGCTCGGCGGCGACTGGCTGGCCGCGTCCACGGACCCCTCGGGCAGCCTGGTCCTGCCCGGCATCCCCAAGGACGCCACCTCCGTGCGCCTGGTCGTCTTCACCCCCGGCGACGCCGACGCCGACCTGAAGGTGCGCCTGGCGTCCCCCTCCGGGCTGATCACCCCGGCCGGGCACGAGACGGTGCACGTCAAGGCCGGCATGACGTCCGCCACCGACCTGGGCGAGGTCACCCGCGGCGAGGCGGGCTCCCTGGTGCTGTCCCCGACGGACCGGTCCGTGCCGGTCGTGGCGGCCCTGCGGGTCGTCCGCGGCAAGGGCGACAAGCAGGAGACGGCGTTCATCCCGGCCACCCGCCCCGTCGGCACACGCGCGACGTCCGCGGACAACAGCGGCAAGGGCAGCACGCTGTCCCTGACGGCCCCCGGCGCCGCCGCCACGGTCAAGGTCACCGCCTCGGCCGGCAGCGAGGGCGGCACCCCGGTGTCGAAGACGTACACGATCAAGGGCGGCACGACCCAGGACATCGAACCCCCGACCCCCGGCGGCCTGAAGGGCACCTACGCGCTCACGGTCGAGCCGGTCTCCGGCGGCCCGGTCTACGGGGCCCGCACCCTGGCGGTGACCGAGGGCGGTGTCCCCGCCTTCACGGTGCAGACGCTGCCGGACGACCGGGGGACGGTGGCCGTACCGGAGGCGGACGAGGACCTGTCGGTGCTCCAGAAGTAGCACTGCCCGCCGGCGTCCGTCTCAGCCCTGGTCCTCGCCATAGCGCGGATCCACCGTCTCCGGCGTCAGCCCCAGCAGTTCGGCGACCTGCTCGACGACGATCTCGTGCACCAGCGCCGCCCGCTCGTCGCGCCCCTTGGTGCGGATCTCGACCGGCCGCCGGTAGACGACCACGCGCGCGGGGCGGCCCTCGCGCGCGCCGATCGTGCCGCCGAGCGGTACCGCCTCGTCGTTCCAGGCGTGGCCGGGCCCGTCGAGCCGGGGTACCTCCAGAACCAGGAAATCGATGTCGGCGAGCTGCGGCCACCGCCGCTCCAGGCGCTCCACGGAGTCCTGCACCAGATCGGCGAACGCGTCCGCACGGCTCGCGGCGAGCGGCACCTGCGGCGGTGCGATGGGGCCGCGCATGCCCCGTCCGTGGCGATCACGGCGGCGGGGCCCGGGGGCGGCGGCACGGGGCGTTACGGGCTTGTCCATCACTGGTGAAGGGTAGTCCCCGCCGCGCCCCGGCGCCCGGCACCGCACGGCGGCACGGACGGCTTCCGGCCGACCTGCTGGGCGTGTCGTCACATGACCGTTCAAGCCAAGATTGGGCTCAAATCCGTATCCGCCGAGACCGGTGAGCACACGGCAATTGAGGGTTTTGTGACGACTCTTATCTGCTCGCGGGACCGTTCGGCACCCCGGACGGCGATGTCCGAGCAGGTCGGCGAGGTGCGCCCGAAGGAGTGTGTGGGACGTTTCACAGCACGACACGGTGGGGTGACCTCGTGGAGAGTCGTCGCGGCCCGCTCAAGAGTGCGGTACCGTCCAACATCGTGAGCCCTGTACGTCGCTGTTCGCGCACCGCTTGCGGCCGTCCCGCCGTCGCGACGCTGACGTACGTCTACGCCGACTCGACCGCGGTCCTCGGCCCGCTCGCCACCTACGCCGAACCCCACTGCTACGACCTGTGCGCCGAGCACTCCGAGCGCCTCACCGCCCCGCGCGGCTGGGAGGTCGTCCGGCTTCTCGACGGTTCGGCCCCCGCCCGCCCCAGCGGCGACGACCTGGAAGCGCTCGCGAACGCCGTCCGTGAGGCGGCCCGTCCGCAGGAGCGGGCGGCCGAGGCCGGCGGCGGAGGCCGCAGGGCCGACCCGATGGAGGTCGCGCGCCGCGGACACCTCCGCGTCCTGCGCTCGCCCGACAACTGACCGCGTCCGCGATTCCCCCACCAGCACCCCACTGACGTCGACTTGGCGCGGACATGATTAATCCGGTGTTGGGGGCATCGCATCGTCGTCGGCCGGAGCGCCCCGTCACGGGCTGGACGCTGCCCTGACCTGAGGTTACGGCTGTGAGTCCTCTTGGCGTCCGCCCAGCGCGCTGTCGGTGGGCGAGGGTAGTTTGTGCGGACCGACAGTACTTTTCAGGAAGGTTGGCCGTGGCTGCTGATCTGTCGCAGGTCGTGAAGGCGTACGACGTACGCGGGGTCGTTCCCGACCAGTGGGACGAGTCCCTCGCCGAGCTCTTCGGAGCGGCCTTCGTGCGGGTCACCGGCGCGAGCGCCATCGCGACCGGGCACGACATGCGGCCCTCCTCACCGGGCCTGTCGCGTGCCTTCGCGCGCGGGGCGGCCGCGCTCGGCGCGGACGTGACGGAGATCGGCCTGTGCTCGACCGACCAGCTGTACTACGCCTCGGGCGCGCTGAACCTGCCGGGCGCCATGTTCACCGCCTCCCACAACCCGGCGCAGTACAACGGCATCAAGATGTGCCGCTCGGGAGCCGCCCCGGTCGGCCAGGACACCGGCCTCGCGCAGATCCGCGAACTGGTCGAGGGGTGGAGCGAGTCGGGCGCCCCCGAGCCGGCCGCCGAGGCGGGCACCATCACCGGCCGCGACACCCTGCCGGACTACGCGGCACACCTGCGCTCCCTGGTCGACCTGACCTCCATCCGCCCCCTGAAGGTCGTCGTCGACGCGGGCAACGGCATGGGCGGACACACGGTCCCCGAGGTCTTCGCGGGCCTGCCCCTGACGCTGGTCCCGATGTACTTCGAGCTCGACGGCACCTTCCCCAACCACGAGGCCAACCCCCTCGACCCCGCCAACCTCGTCGACCTGCAGAAGCGGGTCCGCGAGGAGGGCGCCGACCTGGGCCTCGCCTTCGACGGCGACGCCGACCGCTGCTTCGTCGTCGACGAGCGGGGCGAGCCGGTCTCCCCTTCGGCGATCACCGCCCTGGTCGCCACCCGCGAACTGGCCCGGCACGGCGGCAAGGGCACGATCATCCACAACTTGATCACGTCCTGGTCCGTCCCCGAGGTCGTCGAGGAGAACGGCGGCAGCCCGGTCCGCACCCGCGTCGGCCACTCCTTCATCAAGGCCGAGATGGCCCGCACCGGCGCGATCTTCGGCGGCGAGCACTCCGCGCACTACTACTTCCGCGACTTCTGGAACGCCGACACGGGCATGCTGGCCGCCCTCCACGTCCTGGCGGCCCTCGGTGGCCAGGACGGTCCCCTCTCCTCCCTGGTCGCCCGGTACGACCGCTACGCCGGCTCCGGGGAGATCAACTCCACGGTCGCGGATCAGCAGGCCAGCCTCGCCGCCATCCGTTCCGCGTACGGGGCCCGCGAGGGCATCACCCTCGACGAACTCGACGGCCTCACCGTCTCCGCCGCCGACTGGTGGTTCAACGTCCGTCCCTCCAACACCGAACCGCTGCTGCGCCTGAACGCGGAGGCCAGGGACGCCGGGACGATGGCCAGGGTGCGCGACGAGGTGCTGGCCATCATCAGGGGCTGAGGCCCCGCCCCCACCGGCGGTAATCTGACCAGGCACGACCCCAAGCGCCCGTACCTCGGAGGAAACCCCTATGCCCCTCGAATCCGGCCTCCTCGAGATCCTCGCCTGCCCGGCCTGCCACGCCCCCCTCACCGAGCAGGACAGCGAACTGATCTGCACCGGCGCCGACTGCGGCCTGGCCTACCCCGTCCGCGACGGCATCCCCGTCCTCCTCGTCGACGAGGCCCGCCGCCCCGCGTGACCGAGGGACGCACGCACCCGCGCGCGCCCGTACGCACCGCGCGACCCCTCGGCGCACATAGCTCCCGGCACAGCGGGCACGATCCAGGACACCTCATAACGGACCCCGGCGATGGGAAGCTTCCGCCCATGCTCGACGAATCGATGCTCGACTCCCCGGAGGGCCTCGCCGAGGCCGACCACCGCGGGCTTCTCCGCGGCGCCGCAGAAGCCGGTGCCCGCGTGCGCACAGCCGTCCGCCACGCCGCCGAGGCGGGCGTCAACGACCTCAAGCCGGACGGCCGGCCCCGCGCCGTCCTCATCGCCGGCCCGGGTGCCGCCGCCACCCACGCCGCCGACCTCATCGGCACCCTCGCCGGCGCCGGAAGTCCGGTCACCCGCCTCGCCCCCACCGGCGTCGCCCCCGCCGCGGGCGCCCTGCGCTGGGAAGTGCCCGGCTGGGTCGGCTCCGTGGACCTCCTGCTGATCACCACCCCGGACGGCACCGAACCCGGCCTGTCCCTGCTCGCCGAGCAGGCCTACCGCCGGGGCTGCACCGTCGTCGCCGTAGCCCCCGCCCGCACCCCGCTCGCCGAAGCCGTCGCCGGCGTGCACGGCCTGTTCGTCCCCATGGCGACCGTCCCGTACGACCAGGACGAGCCCCTCGCCGCGTCCGCCCCCGGCGTCCTGTGGGCCCTGCTCACCCCGCTGCTGGCGCTGCTGGACCGTGCGGGCGTGCTCGACGCCCCGCCGGACGTCCTCGACAAGGTCGCCGACCGCCTCGACCGCGTCGCCGAGCGCTGCGGCCCCGCCATCGCCACCTACAGCAACGCCGCCAAGACCCTGGCCGCCGAGCTCGCCGACGCGCTCCCGGTCGTCTGGACCGAGGGCACCTCGGCCGGACCCGCGGGCCGCCGCTTCGCCGCCGCCCTCGCCGAACTGTCCGGCACCCCCGCGGTCGTGGCCGAACTGCCCGAGGCCCTCGCCGCCCACGGCGCCCTGCTCGCCGGCCCGCTGGCCGCCAGCGCCGACCCCGACGACTTCTTCCGCGACCGCGTCGAAGAACCGCCCGCCCTGCACGCGCGCGTGGTACTGCTGCGCGACCGCCCCATCGGCGGCCTCACCGCCGCCCCCGGCGCCCGCGACCTCGCGCTCAGCCACGACACACCGATCAGCGAGCTGGAACCGGAGGAGGGCGGCGAACTGGAGACCCTCGCGGAACTGATCGCCATCACGGATTTCGCCGCCGTTTACCTGGCGCTCGCTTCGAGGGCCTGATCTTGCCCGGGACACCCTGACGCGCCCGCGTCCCGCACCCCGCAGAGAGAACCCCATGGACCGCCTCGACAACACCATCCGCCCCTACGCCTGGGGTTCCCCGACCGCCATCCCGCAGTTGCTCGGCGTCGAACCGACCGGCGAGCCGCAGGCGGAGATGTGGATGGGTGCCCACCCGGGCGCACCCTCGCGCACCGGCCGGGGCACGCTCGTCGAGGTCGTCGACGCCGACCCCGAGAAGGAACTCGGACCCGCCGCCGTCGCCAAGTTCGGCCCCCGGCTGCCCTTCCTCCTCAAGATCCTCGCCGCGGGCGCCCCGCTCTCCCTCCAGGTCCACCCCGACCTCACGCAGGCGCGGGAGGGCTACGCGGACGAGGAGCGGCGGGGCATCCCCGGGGACGCCCCGCACCGCAACTACAAGGACGCCAACCACAAGCCCGAACTGATCTGCGCCCTCACCGAGTTCGACGGCCTGTGCGGCTTCCGCGACCCGCTGCAGGCCGCGGCCCTGCTCGACGACCTGGGCGTCGACTCCCTCAAGCCCTACGTCGACCTGCTGCACGCCCACCCGGAGGACGCCGCCCTGCGCGAGGTCCTCACGGCGATCCTCACCGCCGCCCCCGACGAGATGTCCCGCACGGTCGCGGACGCGGCCACCGCCTGCACCCGCCTCGGCGGCGCCTACGCCCCCTACGCCGACATCGCCCACCACTACCCGGGCGACCCCGGCGTCATCGCCGCGATGCTGCTGAACCACGTGCGGCTCCAGCCCGGCGAGGCCCTCTACCTCGGCGCCGGCGTCCCGCACGCCTACCTCGACGGCCTCGGCGTGGAGATCATGGCCAACTCCGACAACGTCCTGCGCTGCGGCCTGACCCCCAAGCACGTCGACGTCCCCGAACTTCTGCGCATCGTCCGCTTCCGCCCCAGCGACCCCGGCGTCCTGCGCCCGGAGGCCTCCCCGGACGGCGAGGAGGTCTACGAGACCCCCATCGACGAGTTCCGCCTCTCCCGCTACGTCCTCCCCGAGGCGGGCGCCGCCCACGACCTCACCCGCCCGACCCCGCAGATCCTGCTCTGCACGGCCGGCGCCGTCCGGGCCGGCGAGCACGACCTGGCCCCCGGTGAGTCCGTCTTCGTCCCGGCCGGAGAAAGGGCCGAAGTGTCCGGAACGGGAACACTTTTCCGGGCCACGGTCGTCGCCTGACCGTTTCGACGGCCCCGTGCTGGTGACCTGACTCACCGCTGCCGCGGCGGGCTGCAACAATGGCCCACCGTCAAGCACGGGCAAAGCCAAGGGCGCCCACCAAGGCGGGCGTCCGGCCCCTGAAACGGCGTACGAAGGGACAACGCGAACAAATGAGCGCGTCAGGCGGCACCAAGGCGATCGTGGCGGCACTGGTCGCCAACCTCGCGATCGCGGTAGCGAAGTTCGTGGCGTTCCTCTTCAGCAACTCGTCGTCGATGCTCGCCGAGTCCGTGCACTCGCTCGCCGACTCCGGCAACCAGGCGCTGCTTCTGGTCGGCGGCAAGAAGGCCAAGCGCGAGGCCACCCCGCAACACCCCTTCGGCTACGGCCGTGAGCGCTACATCTACGCCTTCCTCGTCTCCATCGTGCTTTTCTCGGTCGGCGGCATGTTCGCCCTCTACGAGGGCTACGAGAAGATCAAGCACCCGCACGAGCTGACGAACTGGTACTGGCCGGTCGGCGTCCTCGTCTTCGCGATCATCGCCGAGACGTTCTCCTTCCGCACGGCCATCAAGGAGTCCAACGCCGTGCGCGGCCGCCGCTCCTGGAAGGAGTTCGTCCGCCACGCCAAGGCCCCCGAGCTCCCGGTCGTCCTCCTGGAGGACCTCGGCGCCCTCGTCGGTCTGTTCCTCGCCCTCGGCGGCGTCGGCCTCGCCCTGCTCACCGGCAACAGCGTCTGGGACGGCATCGGCACCCTCTGCATCGGCATCCTGCTCATCCTGATCGCCCTGGTCCTCGCCGCGGAGACCAAGTCGCTGCTGCTCGGCGAATCCGCCGGCTTGGAGGAGACGCAGAAGATCGAGGCCGCCGTCGTCGACGGTGACACCGTCACCCGCATCATCCACATGCGCACGCTCCACCTCGGCCCCGAGGAACTCCTCGTCGCCGCCAAGATCGCCGTTCGGCACGACGACACGGCCACCGAGATCGCCGCCGCCATCAACGCCGCCGAGGCCCGCATCCGCGAAGCCGTCCCGATCGCCCGCGTGATCTACCTCGAGCCGGACATCTACAGCGAGCGGGAAGCCGCCAAGGGTCCCGACCCCGAGGCCTCCCCGGGCGGCCCGGCCCCCCACCCCGCCGAGCACTGACCCCTTCCCCTCCGGCCCACGGGGCCCGCCGAACCACGCGGCGGGCCCCGTCCGGCTTTCCCGGCCCTCACCACCTCGCATCGCCCCCCACCCGGCCCGTCGCCGCCCACCCGGCATCCGCCCGGCATCCGTCCCGTCCCCTCCCCCGATCCGTCACATGATCGGCTCGATGTGTTTCCCGGCGGACTGGGGATCGCGCCCGCCCCCGGTGTAGCTTGGGACGAAGCCAGACGTCGCTGCTGATGGCGGTCGGGCGGTCCCACCGCGGACCGGCCGAGGGAGAGAGGGCCTCCGACGGACTGCGCTGCGCGCACGCGGGCATGCCTGTGTCCTCTTTCGGGCACCCTGTGTCCGCCGCCGCGCAGACCAGCCGTACCCACCTCGACCCAAACCCCGAGGAGCAGCTCGCAATGACGACTGTCGAGAACCGACAGGACTTCAAGGTCGCCGACCTCTCCCTGGCCGAGTTCGGCCGCAAGGAGATCACCCTCGCCGAGCACGAGATGCCGGGCCTGATGGCGATCCGCAAGGAGTACGCCGAGGCGCAGCCCCTGGCCGGCGCCCGTGTCACCGGCTCCCTGCACATGACCGTGCAGACCGCCGTGCTCATCGAGACCCTGGTCGCCCTCGGCGCGCAGGTCCGCTGGGCGTCCTGCAACATCTTCTCCACCCAGGACCACGCGGCCGCCGCCATCGCCGTCGGCCCGAACGGCACCGTGGACAACCCCCAGGGTGTCCCGGTCTTCGCCTGGAAGGGCGAGACGCTGGAGGAGTACTGGTGGTGCACCGAGCAGGCGCTGACCTGGCCGGACAGCCCCACCGGCGGCCCCAACATGATCCTGGACGACGGCGGCGACGCCACCCTCCTCGTCCACAAGGGCGTCGAGTACGAGAAGGACGGCAAGGTCCCCTCGCCCGACACCGCCGAGTCCGACGAGCACCGCGTCATCCTCGAACTGCTGAACCGCACCATCACGGACGGCTCGCAGAAGTGGACCCAGCTGGCCTCCGAGATCCGCGGTGTGACCGAGGAGACCACGACCGGCGTCCACCGCTTGTACGAGATGCAGCGTGACGGCGTCCTGCTGTTCCCGGCGATCAACGTCAACGACGCCGTCACCAAGTCGAAGTTCGACAACAAGTACGGCTGCCGCCACTCGCTCATCGACGGCATCAACCGCGCCACCGACGTCCTCATCGGCGGCAAGACCGCGGTCGTCTTCGGCTACGGCGACGTGGGCAAGGGCTGCGCGGAGTCCCTGCGCGGTCAGGGCGCCCGCGTGATCGTCACCGAGATCGACCCGATCTGCGCCCTCCAGGCCGCGATGGACGGCTACCAGGTCGCGACCCTCGACGACGTCGTCGAGACGGCCGACATCTTCATCACCACGACCGGCAACAAGGACATCATCATGGCCTCGGACATGGCCAAGATGAAGCACCAGGCCATCGTCGGCAACATCGGCCACTTCGACAACGAGATCGACATGGCGGGCCTTGCCAGGATCCCCGGCATCGTCAAGGACGAAGTCAAGCCGCAGGTCCACACCTGGACCTTCCCCGACGGCAAGGTGATCATCGTCCTGTCCGAGGGGCGCCTGCTGAACCTGGGCAACGCCACCGGTCACCCGTCGTTCGTGATGTCCAACTCCTTCGCGGACCAGACCCTGGCCCAGATCGAGCTGTTCACCAAGCCCGACGAGTACCCGACCGGCGTCTACGTGCTGCCCAAGCACCTCGACGAGAAGGTCGCCCGCCTCCACCTCGACGCGTTGGGCGTGAAGCTGACCACCCTGCGCCCGGAGCAGGCCGAGTACATCGGCGTCCAGGTCGAGGGCCCCTTCAAGCCGGACCACTACCGCTACTGAGCCGAGCGGCACCACTGCCGGTCAGTCACCCACTGGCCGGATCTCCGAGGCAGGCCCCCGCACCCCCGTGCCGGGGGCCTGCCCCGTTCGACCGGCCGGCGACCGGCCCCGCCCGTCAAGACCCAGGACCCTCATGCCCCGCGGCCGTTATTCGCTCCACGATCCGCACGATCACACCCCCCTCGCGGAAGAGCACTTCCAGTGCGCCCCCGGCCCCTCCGGCTGGCGCTACGTCTCCCAGCTGACCACTCCCTCGGGCGGTCACCACGGCTCCGTCGACCTCACCCTCGACGAACTCGGCCGCCCTCTCCGCCTCGAACTCCACGCCGCCGCCTGGCAGGTGCGCGGCGCCGCCCTCGACGGCGTCACCTGGGTCCGCTCCGACCCCACCGGAACCGAGGCCACCGAAGGCAATGTGCCAGCCCACGCCTTCACCGGCACATCCCCGGCATTCCTCGTGGCCACCGCCCGTCTTCTGCGCCTCACCCCCTCCGCGGCCACCCGTGTACGCCTCGTCGCCTTCACGGACCCGGTCCTCGCCCCCCGCACCGTGGACCAGTCCTGGACCTTGCTGAACAGCGAAGCACACGCCACTGACAACGGCCTTCTGACCGTGGACGAATACCAGGTCACAGCCCTGGACACGGGCGAGCAGCACACCGTCCACCTGGCCGGGGACGTGGTGCTCGCGGCACCCGGCATCGAGCTCGAGGACCTGGAGACACCACCCTCGGTGTTCACCTGAACAGGCAACCGCCCCGGAGCAGCCGACGGCCCCGCCCCCAACTAGGCCGGCGGCACGAACCCGGTACGGGGCCGCTCGCTCGCGGGAACCTCGGCCGACTCCCCGGACCGGCCCCCGCCGGACGGTTCCGACACCACCTCACGCACCCCGGCAGACGGTCCGGCCGATCCATGAGAAGCCGGAGGAGCGGTCGCCGCCTCAAGCCCACCCTCTGCCTGCGCCACGGTCGGGGCCTTCGATCCGCTCGTGACCGGAGCGACGGTGGCGGACGTCGCCGAACGGGCCGCATCGTTTCCGAAAGCACGGCGGGCCTCCCGCGCCTGCCGTTCCTGCACGACTGCCGCCAGATAGGCCGCCGGCGGCACCCCCTGCGGCACCGGAGCACCCGTACGCGCCGCCAGATCCGACGCCAGCCGCTCCGCCATCGACCAGCCCACCTGCGGATCCAGTTGCTGCATGCGCGTCAGGTACTGCCGGACGGCGAGCCACAGCCCGTCGGGCACCGCGGACAGATCGAGCCCCGAGAACCGCCCCGACAGCCAGGGAGGCGGAGGCGGCACGAAACCGGTCCGCGTGACCGGGAGCCGTTCCCGTACGACGAGCGTCCCCGCGAACACATCACCCAGCCGACGCCCGCGCGCCGACACGAACGAGGCGATGCAGGCGACGACCCCGAGCGTCATGAGGATCTCGATCACCCCGATCAAGCCCCTCACCAGCGCATGCCGGAACCGGATCGGGCCCCCGTCGTCCCGCACCACACGCAGCCCGCACGCCATCTTCCCGAGCGACCGCCCGTGACTGAGCGTCTCCACCGCGATGGGCCCGCCCACCAGCACCAGAACGAACGTCGCGATCGACAGCGCCGCCTGCGCCGACTCGTCGAGGGAGGCCGTGGAAACGACCACCGCGATGGTCACCGCGACGTAGACCGCCAGTGCCGCCACCAGATCGAGCAGCACGGCCAACGCCCTGCTGGGCAGCCTCGCGGGGCGCAGCTCCAACGCCACAGCCTCACCCGTCACCAGCTCACTCACGCCCGCCGCCCTTCCCCTGCCCTGCCTCCGACAGGGCCAGTCTGCCAAGCTGGGGGCGCATCGCATCGCAGTACGACAAGCTGATCCATGACGAGCTGCCGACGACCAGCCGAGGAGCAGGCACACCGATGGACCTCGACGTCTTCGTCTCCGCCCACCGAGCGGAGTGGGATCGCCTCGAAGCCCTGCTCCGCCGCCAGCGCCGCCTCAACGGCGCCGAAGCCGACGAACTCGTCACTCTCTACCAGCGCACTGCGACGCATCTCTCCCTGATCCAGTCCAGCGCCCCCGACCCACAGCTCACCGGCCGGCTCAGCCAGCTCGTGGCACGCGCGCGTCATGCCGTGACAGGCACCCGACGCGCCTCCTGGCGTGACGTCACGCGCTTCCTGACCCAGGGTTTCCCCGCCGCCGTCTACAAGTCACGGCACTGGTGGGTGCCCACGGCGCTCCTGTCCACGGCCGTCGCAGCTCTGCTGGGCTGGTGGATCGGCACCCATCCCGAGGTGCAGGCCTCGATCGCGGCTCCCGGCGAACTACGCGAGCTCACCCGCCCCGGCGGCCAGTACGAGACGTACTACTCCAGCCACCCGGCGGCCAGCTTCGCCGCCCAGGTCTGGACGAACAACGCCTGGGCCGCCGCGTTGTGCCTGATCCTGGGAGTCTTCCTGGGCCTCCCCGTCATCTGGATCCTCTTCCAGAACATGCTCAACCTCGGCGTCGGCGTGGGCCTGATGTCCTCGGCCGGCCGCCTCGACACGTTCCTCGGCCTGGTCCTCCCGCACGGCCTCCTCGAACTGACCGCCGTCTTCGTCGCAGCCGGCACCGGCCTGCGCCTGGGCTGGACCCTCATCGACCCCGGCCCCCGGACACGGCGCACGGCTCTCGCGGAAGAAGGCCGAGCCGCCATAGGCATGGCCATAGGCCTCGCCCTCGTCCTTTTCGTCTCCGGTGCGATCGAAGGGTTCGTCACTCCGTCCGGCCTCCCCACGTGGGCCCGCATCAGCATCGGGGTCGTCGCCGAAGCGGCGTTCCTGGCCTACGTCTACGTCCTGGGCGGTCGTGCCGCCCGTGCGGGGGAGACCGGCGACGTCGAGGCTGCGGAGCGCAGCGCGAGCGTCCCGACAGCAGCTTGATCGCCCCGTGACCGCCGGATGTGCGACGCCCTCCGTTCAGCTGCTAGTCTCCTCTTCGCCCCGCAGGAGCCGTTGACACGGCGAGCGTGGGGAGGTAGATTCGAACAGTTGCCTGGAGATGGGCTCAAGGCCCGGACCAGCACAGTGAACATCTATCCGCTTCTTGAAACGCTGATTTCATTGAAGCCCCTCCCGATGAATCGGAAATGAGTGGCCGGTCAGTCCGGCCCGGAACTTCTGATAAAGTCGGAGCCGCCGGAAAGGGAAACGCGAAAGCGGAAACCTGGAAAGCGCCGAGGAAATCGGGTCGAGAAAAGATCTGATAGAGTCGGAAACGCAAGACCGAAGGGAAGCCCGGAGGAAAGCCCGAGAGGGTGAGTACAAAGGAAGCGACCGTTCCTTGA
>NZ_JASKMS010000045.1 GCF_030124145.1 Streptomyces sp. 378 | reverse complement strand
ACCACCCGGCCGTCACCTGGCTGCTGGAGCGCTACGGCTCCCCCGCCGCACTGCGCAAAGCCGGCAGCAACGAGACAAACGCGCCCTGGCTGTTCCCGACCGACTACTGGGTCACGGCGGGTGACACCCCGGCCGAGATCACGGAGGTCTACGCCGGCGCCACCGGCCCTCCGCCCCTACTGCCCGAAGGGGCGGCCGGTTTCTGGCAGTCCAGGCTGCGCTACCGCACGCAGGACGAACTTCCTGGCTGTCGCCAGCGAGTACAAGGAGCGCGGGCTGCCGCTGTCGGTGATCGTCTGCGACTTCTTCCACTGGACCCGGAGGGATTCAGCGAGCTGACCCGGCAGTGGCGGCACGGAATCCGCTCGGCGTACGAGCACTTCTGCACGGCAGCCGTGCGACTCGTCCCACCGGCCTTGACGGCGAGGACGCGGTCATGACGGGCTGACCGGGAGCCTGTGACCGGCCAGGCCACGTCGGCGTGTGGTCAGCCCCTCCGCGATCCCGCGGAGCGCCGCCGCCGCGGGAGCCTCGGGGGCACTCAGCACCAACGGCGTCCCGGCGTCGCCCGCCTCGCCCAGGAGGGGATCCATCGGCACCTGACCCAGCAGAGGGACTTCCGTGTCCAGTGCGAGGGACAGCGAGTCGGCGACCGTACGGCCGCCGCCGGAGCCGAAGAGCCGCGTCGTCGAACCGTCCGGCAACCGCAGCCAGGACATGTTCTCCACCACCCCGGCCACCCGCTGCCCGGTCTGCAGGCCCATGGCTCCGGCCCGCTCGGCCACCTCGGCGGCGGCCGCCTGCGGTGTGGTCACCACGAGGATCTCGGAGCCGGGAAGCAACTGGGCTATGGAGAGGGCGATGTCGCCGGTGCCGGGCGGCAGGTCGAGCAGCAGCACGTCGAGATCCCCCCAATACACCTCGCCGAGGAACTGCCGCAGCGCGCGGTGCAGCAGCGGGCCGCGCCACATCACCGGCGCGTTGTCCGAGGTGAACATCCCGACGGAGATCACCTTCACACCGTTCGCCCGGGGCGGCATGATCATCTTTTCGACGCGGGTGGGGCCCGCCGTCACTCCCAGCATGCGCGGCACCGAGTGGCCGTGGATGTCGGCGTCCAGCACGCCGACCGACAACCCGCGGGAGGCCATCGCGACCGCCAGGTTGACCGTGACACTCGATTTCCCGACCCCGCCCTTGCCGGAGGCGACGCAGTACACCCGGGTCAGGGAGCCGGGCCGGGCGAAGGGGATGTCCGGCTCGTCCGTGTCGCCCCGCAGGCTCCTGCGCAGTTCGGTGCGTTGCTCGTCGCTCATCACGTCGAGCTCGATCCGCACCTCGCGTACCCCGGGCAGCGCGGAGACGGCGGCGGTGGCGTCCGCGGTGATCTTCTCGCGCAGCGGGCAGCCGGAGACGGTCAGGTAGATGCCGACCAGCACCACGCCGTCGGCTCCCACCGAGACCTCCTTGACCATCCCGAGGTCGGTGATGGGCCGCTGGATCTCCGGATCGAGGACTTCGGACAGCGCCTCGCGGACCGTCTCCGTGGTCAGGGCGGCGTGCTCGTGGATCTCTGCGGTTGTCACAGGCGGTGCTCCGAATCCGTGGGGCGCTGGGTGAGGGCGGAGAGGGGAGACGTGACGTCAGCCGGCGACGGTCCAGGTGTCCTTGCCGGCGAGCAGGGACTGGAGGTCGGCGGGTGTGGTGCTCCTGGCCTGCTCGGTCTGGGCGCGGACCTGGTCGTCGTAGACCGGGCGGCTGACGGAGCGGAAGACGCCGGTGACGGTGTGGGCGAGGTCCTGGGAGCACAGCCGCGACAGGGCGAAGGCGTGGGAGGGGTCCTCCAGGGTGGCGTCGTGCACCACCAGCGCCTCCGTCCCCACGTCCGAGACCTTCGCCGTCTGAAGCCCTCCGGAGCCGGTACGGACGACGCCGAACTCCCCTTCGGCGCCGAAGCGCAGCGGCTCGCCGTGGCGCAGGGGGACGAGCCGCCGCTCCCGCTCCCCGGGCCGCCGCAGGACCTCGAAGGCACCGTCGTTGAAGATCGGGCAGTTCTGGTAGATCTCCACGAGCGCGGTGCCCCGGTGTTCGGCGGCGGCGGTGAGCACGCCGGTCAGCCCCGCTCGGTCCGAGTCGAGGACGCGGGCCACGAAGGTGGCGCCGGCGCCCAGGGCCAGCGAGACCGGGTCGAAGGGGGCGTCGACCGAGCCCATCGGGGTGGACTTGGTGACCTTGCCCGTCTCCGAGGTCGGCGAGTATTGGCCCTTGGTGAGCCCGTAGATGCGGTTGTTGAACAGCAGGATCTTGAGGTTCACGTTGCGGCGCAGGGTGTGGATGAGGTGGTTGCCGCCGATCGACAGGGCGTCCCCGTCGCCGGTGACCACCCACACCGACAAGTCGGGTCGGGCCACGGCCAGGCCGGTGGCGATGGCCGGAGCGCGGCCGTGGATGGAGTGCATCCCGTAGGTGTTCATGTAGTACGGGAAGCGGGAGGAACAGCCGATGCCGGAGATGAACACGGTGTTCTCCCGCCTCAGCCCCAGCCGGGGCATGAAGCCCTGGACGGCGGCCAGCACCGCGTAGTCCCCGCAGCCGGGGCACCAGCGCACCTCCTGGTCGGACTTGAAGTCCTGCGGTGACAGCTTCGTCCCGGACTCGGGCACCAGTGCCTGCCCGCCGAGGCCGGGCAGGCCGAGGTCGATGGTGGTCATGTCCGGACTCCTTCGATCACATCGGTGAACACGCCCTGGAGTTCTTCCGCCCCGAACGGCAGACCGGCCACCTTCGTGTACGAGACGGCGTCGACCAGGTACTTGGCGCGCAGTAGCAGCGCGAGCTGGCCGAGGTTCAACTCCGGGACCACGACGCGCTCGTAGCGGGAGAGCACCTCGCCGAGGTTGGCGGGCAGGGGGTTGAGGTGCCGCAGGTGCAGGTGCGCGAGGGGGTGTCCGGCCCGGCGGACCCGGCGTGCGGCGGCGCCGATCGGCCCGTACGACGAGCCCCAGCCCACCACCAGGACCTCGGCCCGGCCGGACGGGTCGTCCGGCACGGCGTCGGGCACGGTGATCCCGTCGATCCTGGCCTGCCGCAGCCGCACCATGCGGTCGTGGTTGTCCGCGTCGTAGGAGATGTCGCCCGTGCCGTCGGCCTTCTCCAGGCCACCGATGCGGTGTTCGAGTCCGGGAGTGCCGGGCACCGCCCAGGGCCGGGCGAGGGTGTGCGGGTCGCGCAGATAGCCCCAGAAACCGCCGGATCCGTCGGGGGCGTTGGGCTCGGTGGTGAACTCGACGCTCAGGTCGGGCAGTTGAGAGGCGTCCGGGACGAGCCAGGGCTCGGAGCCGTTGGCGATATGGCCGTCGGACAGCAGCAGCACCGGTGTCCGGTAGGTGAGCGCGATCCGGGCCGCGTCGAGCACCGTCTCGAAGCAGTCCGCCGGGGTGGCCGGCGCGAGGACCGGAACCGGGGATTCGCCGTTGCGGCCGAACATGGCCTGCAGCAGGTCCGCCTGCTCCGTCTTGGTGGGCAGGCCGGTGGACGGCCCGCCGCGCTGCACGTCGATCACCAGCAGCGGCAGCTCGGTCATCACGGCCAGGCCGATCGTCTCGCTCTTGAGGGCGAGACCGGGACCGGACGTGGTGGTCACGCCCAGGGCCCCGCCGTACGACGCCCCCAGCGCGACCCCGACGGCGGCGATCTCGTCCTCCGCCTGCACGGTGGTCACGCCGAAGTTCTTGTGCCGGGACAGCTCGTGCAGGATGTCGCTGGCCGGGGTGATCGGGTAGCTGCCGAGGAGCACCGGCAGTCCGGACCGGGCCCCGGCCGCGACGATCCCGTAGGCCAGGGCGGTGTTGCCGGTGATCTGCCGGTACGTGCCCGGAGTCAGCGCCGTGGCGGGGGCGACCTCGAAGGTCACGGCGAACGACTCGGTGGTCTCGCCGTAGTTCCAGCCGGCCCGGAAGGCGAGGATGTTCGCCTCGGCGATCTCGGGCCTGCGTGCGAACTTCTGCCGCAGGAACCGCTCGGTCCCGGCGGTCGGACGGTGGTACATCCAGGACAGCAGGCCCAGGGCGAACATGTTCTTCGCCCGCTCCGCGTCCTTCTTGCTCAGACCGGTGTCCGCCAGGGCTCCCCGCGTCAGCGTGGCCATGGTGACCCGGTGGACCTGGAAGGAGGTGAGCGTGCCGTCCTCCAGCGGGTCGGTGCCGTAGCCGGCCCTGGCCAGGTTGCGCGGGGTGAACTCGTCGGTGTTCACGATCACCGTGGCGCCCGGCGGCAGGTCGGCGAGGTTGGCCTTCAGAGCGGCCGGGTTCATCGCCACCAGCACGTCGGGCCGGTCTCCGGCGGTGAGGATGTCGTAGTCGGCGAAATGCACCTGGAAGGACGAGACTCCGGCGATGCTGCCCTGGGGGGCGCGGATCTCGGCCGGGAAGTTCGGCAGGGTGGCGAGGTCGTTCCCGAAGGCCGCGGCCGCCGAGGTGAACCGGTCGCCGGTGAGCTGCATACCGTCTCCGGAGTCACCGGCGAAACGGATGACCACCCGCTCGAGCCGTTCGGTCCCTTCGGTCCGCTGCTCGGTCCGCTCGATGCCTGCGGGGCCGGTGAGGCCGGCGGCGGAGGTGCCTGCGGGGCCGGTGTCGGTGCCGCTCATGGCGCCACGTAACTCTGGACGAAGGGGGTGTCGACACCGATCGGGCCGAGCTCCGCGGCGCCGCCGGGCGAGCCCAGCGGCTCGGCCCGGCCGGGCAGCGGCTCGGTGAAGAAGCGCGCGTTCTCCGTGACGAACGGCGCGTCCTCGGGTGCGAGTTCCTCGATGGTGGCGATGGCCTCGACCGGGCAGACGGGTTCACAGGCGCTGCAGTCGATGCACTCGTCGGGGTTGATGTAGGCCATGCGCTCCCCGACGTAGATGCAGTCCACCGGGCACTCGTCGACACAGGCGCGGTCCATGACGTCGACGCATGCGGCCCCGATGACGAAAGTCATGATGAGGTGACTCCTTTGATGTGGGGTCGAACGACCTGTGGTGGGCCGGGCGACAGGGACTTCAGGCGCCTTCGGGGGAATGCTCGGCGGGCGGAGCATCGCCCAGCGAGGCGAGGATCTCGTAACGGCGACGGGCGAAGTCGGGTTCGAACTGGGCGCCCGGGCGCCGCGGTCCGGGGATGTCGACGATCTCGCGCACGCGGGCGGGCCGGGGGCTGAGCAGGACGACCCGGTCGCCCAGCAGCAGGGCCTCGTCGACGTCATGGGTGACGAAGAGGATCGTGGTCCCGTACTGCCGCCAGACCGAGATCAGCAGTTGCTGCATCTCCGTGCGGGTCTGGGCGTCCAGTGCGCCGAACGGCTCGTCCATCAGCATCACCCGGGGGCGGGTGGCCAACGTCCGGGCGAGCTGCACACGTTGCCGCATACCGCCCGACAACTGGCCCGGCAGGTGGTCGAAGAAGCCCTCCAGACCGACCTGGGCCAGGAGTTCCTCGGCTTCCCGACGCCGATCCCGCCGGGGCACGCCGCGCAGTTTCAGGGCGTACTCCACATTGCGCGCCGCGGAACGCCAGGGCAGCAGGGCGTCCTCCTGGAAGACCATCGCGCAGACCGTGTCGGTCCCGCCCACCGGTTTCCCGTCGACCTCCGCGCGCCCGGCGGTGGGGGTGAGCAGTCCCGCCAGGGCCCGCAGAATGGTCGACTTCCCGCACCCGGACGGCCCGAGCAGGACCACGATCTCTCCGGGCCGCACATCGAGGTCGACCTCGGCGGCCGGCATGTCGCCGAAGGCGAGCTTCAGTCCTTCCAGCCGGACCCGCGCTCCGGCGCTCATCGGGCGCTCCTCGGCAGCCAGCGGTTGACGCGGGACCCGAGCCGCTCCACCAACCAGGCCGTACCCCAGCCCAGGATGCCGATGGACAGCATCCCGACGATCACACCGGAGTAGTCGAGCAGGCCGTAGGACTGCCAGGTGTAGTAGCCGACGCCGAACTGACCGGAGATCATCTCGGCACTGATCACGCAGATCCAGGCCACCCCCACGGAGACGGACAGCCCCGAGAAGATGCCCGGCATCGCTCCCGGAAGCACCACGTGCGCCAGCACGGACAGGCGGCGGGCGCCCATCGTCCGGGCGGCCTCCTCCCATACCTTGGGCAGGGTCTTCATCGCGTGGATGGTGCTCACCACCACCGGGAAGAACGCGGCGAAGAAGGTGATGAAGACGATGCCCTGCTCGCCGGTCGGGAAGACGAGGATGGCCAGCGGGACCAGGGCGATCGCCGGGATCGGCCGGGCCACCTCGATGAGCGGCCGGACCAGGGCCTGGACGACCCGGGAGCGCCCGATCGCCATGCCGATGGCCACCCCGCTCACCGCGGCGAGCCCGAAGCCGAGCAGGATGCGGCGCAGACTGGCGAGCAGGTCCTGGTAGTAGCTGCCGGAGGCCAGTTGTGCCGTGAGTGTGTGGACCACCTCGACCGGGCCGGGCACCTTGTCGAAGCGAAGCCACAGGATGACGTCGTCGGCCGTGAGCAGGTACCAGATCAGCAGGGCCGCGGCCAGCGGCAGCGCCGCCCGCGCGCCGGAGGCCAGCCGGCGCGGCCACCCTCCGAACGCGGTGAGCGGGCGCAGGCCGGCACGCAGACCGGGACGTGATCGCGGGGTGACGGTGATCGGATCACCGGGGGATGTCAGGGACTGCTGGGAGACGGGAGTCGTTGTCATGCGTCCTCTTTCCTGCGATTCCTGCGATTCCTGCGATACCTACTCGGCTCGGGGATGGGTGGTGACGTGGCGCGGCTCCTTGCGAGCGCCGCCGGTTCACGAAGCAGCCGCCAGCGCCGCCTCGTAGCCGAGCCTGCGGGCGCCCGCGTGGTCCACCAGATAGGAATCCGCGTCCGCGGCCACCGCGAACGGCAGCAGCCGGGAGTTCGCGGACCGGTCGGGGTCGAGCACCCAGGTCGCGGCGGACGCGAACATCCGGGTCCCGTGCTTCGCGTCCGGTACGTAGGCGGCTCGTACGTCCCCCTCGTGTGCGGCGATCTGCCGGAGCAGGCAGGTGGGAGTCGCCGCCACCCCGGTCGTCTTCCGGCCGCTGAACCACACTTCCGAGGCGGTGCGGGGATCCTTGACGGGCTCGTGGCAGACCGGGTCCTGGCCGCTGAGCGTGCTCGGAGACGCGGTGCTCTGGCTGGCGGCGTCGTACGAGGCGCCGTAGATCTCGCGGAGATGGCTGTCGTTGACGAACTCGTCGAGGTCCAGGTCCTTGACGGAGCCGAGGTCCTTGAGGAAGGGCAGGTCTTCGGAGAGCGCGTCGACCAGCTGCGGCTTGATGGTCGGGTCGAAGGTCACCAGGCCGCTCGGTCCGTTGTAGAGGTAGACCACCTCGGGTTCGATTCCCGTGACCTCGGCGACCTGCCGGGCGGCGGCCAGCGGGTTCTTGTTGAGGTGGTCCGCGGTGTCGCGCACCGACTCCAGGAAGACCCGCAACACCTCCGGGTGGTCGTCGGTGTACGCCTTGCGGGAGACGACGGCGTGGAACGTCGCGACGCCGTTGGACCCTCCGTCGTAGAGCAGCCTGCCCTGCTTGCGGAACACCATCAGCTGCGGCCAGGGCACGAACTGGGACAGCGCGGCGACCTGTCCGCCCTCCAGCGCCGAGGCGCCGACCGCCGGTTCCTGGTTGAGCAGCTTGACGTCGTCCGGGCTCAGTCCGTTCTTGCGGAGGGCGTTCACGAGCATTCCGTGTGCGGCCGAGCCGACGCTGGTGGACAGGACCTTGCCACGCAGGTCGGTCAACTTCTGTGCCGGGGAGTCCTTCGGCACGACGACCTGGTTGAGCGATCCGCGCAGGTTGTATCCGGTGACCGCGACGAGCTCCGACCTGGCGTCGGGGAAGCCCGCGGTCTTCGAACCGTTGACGAGGACCGGGTAGTCGCCCATGGAGCCGATGTCCACCTTGCCGGCGATCATCTGGGCGGTCAGCGGCGGCCCGGAGGGGAAGTCGTGCCAGACGACCTTGTACCGCACTCCCGAGGTCTTGCCGAGGGCGTTCAGCTTGCGCTCGAAGGTGCCTCGGTCGCGCAGCAGGGTGCCCGCGGTGACGGTGTTGATGGTCTTGGACTGGTAGCCGATGTTGACCACCACGGTCGAGGAACCGCCGCCCGGGGTGTCGGTACCGCAGGCACTGGCGCCGAGCCCCAGTGCGGCGAGTACGGCGAGCAGCGGCCGGCGGCGGGACCGCTGCGGGAGCGAGGGCCGTGGGACGGGGTGCGGAAAGGGATACATGTCAGGCTCCAGTCACCGCAGCAGGAAGGGGATGTCGACCGTGACCGCGTCGACCGGGCAGCGGGCCGCACAGGGGCCGCAGTACCAGCACTCGTCGACGTGCATGTACGCCTTGCCGGTCTCGGGGTGGATGGCCAGTGAGTCAAGCGGGCACATGTCCACGCAGAGGGTGCATCCGTCGATGCACTTGGATTCGTCGATGGTGACCGGTACGTCGACCCGGTGGGATGCGTGTGCCATCAGTGGTCTCCTTCAGCCTGTCGTGGTGTCGGTGGTCGGGGGTTCGCTGAGGTCCGCACGAGCGTCGGACAGGCCCATGCGGGCGAAGGCGCGGACGTCGGCGTCCACGTCGGTGACGGCTGCCTCGAGCGCGGCCCGGACCTCCGGGCGGCCCGCCGCGAGACCCCCGAGGCCACGCACGGCGGCCTTGCGCACGTCGAGGTTGGTGTCCCGGGTCGCGGCGATCAGCGGGGCGACCGCCTCTTGGGGGTCGGCCACCGCCAGTGCCGCCGCCGCCCCCTGCCGGATCTGCCAGGCGGGGTCGGACAGAGCCGTACGGGCCAGGGCCGCCGCCCGCTCGGTGCAGCCGGTGTGCGCCATGGCGGACAGAGCAGCCGCCCGGACCAGGACGTCGGAGTCCTCGGCGAGGCGGATCAGGGTGGCGGCGCCGCGCGGGTCTCCGACGGCCGCCAGTCCCCGGGCCACGGCGAGACGTACCGCGGCGGCCGGATCCCCGGCGGCGTCCGCCAGCGCGTCCAGTGCGTCCAGGGAGACGAGCCCCAGCACGGTCTCGCAGCGCACGGCCTCGTCCGGGTCGGTCAGCAGGGCGGTCAACTCGCCGACCGTGCACAGCCGGTGACGCCACAAAGCGACCACCGCGGCGCCCCGGACGTCGGCGTCCGGGTGCCCGCACGCGTCGCGCAGCGACCGTGCGAAACGTTCGCCGGGCACCAGCACCTCCCGCAGCTCGCCGAGCAGTTCGACGGCGGCGCCGCGGACGGCCGGGTCCGGGTCCAGCAGGGCCGCGGCGAAGACCGCCGACGGCTCCTCCCAGGATTCCGCCGCCTCACTGAGCACGGTCAGCGCGGTGCGGCGCACGTCGGGGTCGGCGTCGGTGAGGAACTCCGCCAGCTCCTCGGTCGTCGGGACCTCCTCGGCGAGTTCGAGGAGCGCCAGGATGCGGTGGGGGCCGCCCGGCGTGGGCGTAGTGCCGGTCATCCCCACACCGCCGCCAGGTCGGCGCCGGTCGGGGCGGGCACGTTCGGCACCCCGTCCGGGCGGATGAAACCGGGCACCGGCACGATGTACGGCGCCACCGGCCGGGTCAGTGTCTCCATCTCGCCCGTCTCGCCCGCGCCCGCCGCGCGGCTCTTGCGCAGGTTCAGGTGCCGGAACCAGTTCGCGTCGTCCTGCTCGGGCCAGTCGGCGCGCTGGTGGTACAGGCCCCAGCGGCTTTCCGTACGGGCCAGTGAGGCGCGCGCGGCCATCTCGGCGCAGTCCCGGATGAAGGTGACCTCGGCGCAGCGCATCAGCTCGTGCGGGGTGCGGGCCCCCATGGCGGCGATCTCGCGGCTCATCCGCCCGAACGCCTCCAGACCGAGGGTCAGATAGCGCTCGGTCTTGGGCGGCTGGAGGTAGTCGTTGACGAACCGGCGGAGCTTGTACTCCACCTGCGGCTGGGGCGGTCCGTCCGGGTGGGACAGCGGCCGGTAGATCAGTTCGTGCGCCGCGGCGATCTGGTCCTCGGGCAGCGCGGGGCGGCCGGCTGAGGCGGCGAAGCCACTGGCGTGCTCACCGGCGATGTCCCCGTAGACGAAGGCGCCGATCATGTAGTTGTGCGGTACGCAGGCCATGTCCCCGGCGGCGTACAGGCCGGGCACCGTGGTGGCGGCGTGCTCGTCGACCCAGACGCCCGAGGCGGAGTGGCCGCTGCACAGCCCGATCTCCGAGACGTGCATCTCGATGTCACGGGTGCGGTAGTCGTGGCCGCGGCCTTCGTGGAAGGTGCCGCGGGTGGGCCGCTCGGTGGTGTGCAGGATGCCCTCGATCTGGTTGATCGTGGCGTCCGGCAGGTGGCTGAGCTTGAGGTAGATGGGGCCGCGGGCACTGTCCAGCTCGCGCTTGACCTCGGCCATCATCTGGCCGGACCAGTAGTCGCAGTCGACGAAGCGGTTGCCGTCGGCGTTGACCGTGTAGCCCCCGAAGGGGTTGGCGACGTAGGCGCACGCCGGCCCGTTGTAGTCCTTGATGAGCGGGTTGATCTGGAAGCACTCGATGCCGGACAGCTCCGCGCCCGCGTGGTACGCCATCGCGTAGCCGTCACCGGCGTTGGTGGGGTTCTCGTACGTGCCGTACAGATAGCCGCTGGCCGGAAGGCCCAGGCGCCCGCAGGCCCCGGCGGCCAGGATCACCGCGCCGGCCGAGATGGTGACGAACTCCCCGGAGCGGGTGTCGAATCCCACCGCGCCGACCGCCCGGCCGTCCACGGTGAGGACCCGCACCGGCATGATCCGGTTCTCGATCGTGACCCGGGAGCGCACGTGGCGGGCGCGCAGCGTGCGGTACAGGACCTTCTTGACGTCGCGGCCCTCCGGCATCGGCAGCACGTAGCTGCCCGAGCGGTGCACCTTGCGTACGGCGTACTCGTTGTGTTCGTCCTTCTCGAACTTGACGCCGTAGCCCTCCAGCCGCTGCACCATGCCGAAGCCGCGGGTGGCGGTCTCGTAGATGGTGCGCTGGTTGACGATGCCGTCGTTGGCGAGGGTGATGTCGGCGACGTAGTCCTCGGGGGTCGCCTTGCCCGGCACGACGGCGTTGTTCACCCCGTCCATGCCCATGGCCAGGGCACCGGAGTGGCGCACGTGTGCCTTCTCCAGCAGGAGGACGTTCGCGCCGTTCGCCGCCGCGGTGAGGGCCGCCATGGTGCCGGCGGTGCCCCCGCCGACGATGAGGACGTCGCAGGTGAACTCGCGGCGTCGTGACTGGGGTGGGATCTGCACGGAGGTCAGCCCCTTTCGGTGGGAGGGTGGTTCAGCAGCGGGCCGGGGGTGCGGTGGAGCCAGCCGGCCAGGGACATCCGGTCGCCGCGGAAGCGAACGAACTCGAGATCGATCGGCCGGCCCGCGTGGGTGTAGGTCAGCCGTTCGAGGAACAGCAGGGGAAAGCCGTCCGCCACGCGCAGCAGGCCGGCGACGGTACGGTCGGCGGCGATCGCCTCGATGGACAGGGCGGCGGCGCCCAGGGGGTGGCCCAGTTCGCCTTCGAGGAGCCCGAAGACGTCGTGCCGCGCCAGGTCCATCTCGAGCAGGGGCCCGCCGATGTCCGCGGGGAGGTAACTGGCGTCCAGCGACAGCGGCTGACCGTCGAGCAGCCGCACCCGCTCCAGGGCCACCACCTCGGTGCCCGGGGCGAGTTCGAGCCGCTCGGCCACGGTGGGCGTGGCGGGCACGGTGTCGGCCAGCAGCACCTGGTTGACCACACGGTCGCAGCCGGTGTCGAAGCTCTCGGCCAGCCCGCGCAGCCGGTCCAGGCCCTGTACGGCCTTTCCCGACACGACGAACGTGCCGACGCCGGGAATCCGGTCCACCAGGCCCTCGATGCGCAACAGCGCGAGGACGTCCCGGACGACGTTGCGGCTGGCACCCAGTTCCGCGGCCAGCTCCGCCTCGGAGGGCAGCGGACGTGTTCCGTAGACCCCCGTGAGAACACGGGTGCGCAGCACGTCCCGAATCCGCCGTACCGGTGCGACACGGCTGCTCGAACCTCTGCCACCAGCGACGATCCCTGTCATGGCCGGAATGCTGCGGAGGGGGTGTTACGCCGACCGGTTGCCGGAATTACGCACTGGTTACGCCAGTCTCATCACGGCCGACGCTCTCCTGACCTGGGAGAACAGACAGGGGCGAGCCGGTAGCGCCAGGGCTGTGGACGGGGCGCGGGGCTTGTGGGCACCCGCCGGCAGGGGGCTCCGGTGGGTGGCGGCCGGTCGCCTGCGGGTCGCCCGCTATCTGCGGGCGGCCAGGGTCAGCAGCGTGGCCGCCGGCCCCACCGGGGGCGTCTCCCGCAGCCAGACGGCCCGGAACCGCCGCCGCAGCAGGGCGGGTTCCTCCAGCGGCACGCTGATCAGCCGGCGGTCGTCCAGTTCGGCCGATACGGCGAGGCGGCTCAGCACGGCAGGTGCGTCGCCCGTGGACACGGCCGACTTGATCGCGGTGGTGGAACCCAGTTCCGCCGCGGGCGGCGCGGGTTCCCCGTCGATCTCCGGCCGGACCGGGTTGACCGCACTTCCCGAGACCGTGGCGGGAGGGGTCCGGACAGAAGACACAGGAGGAGCGGGACCGTCGAGTGCGGGCGGGCGGAGGGGCGTTGTCGCGGAACGGCGGAGGATTTCCCATACGGCGTCGCGCGTGCCCGAGCCCTGTTCGCGCACGATCAAGGGGGTGGCCGCCAGTGTCCGCAGCGGCAGCGGCTGTCTGCGCCTGGCCCACGGGTGCCCCGGCGCGACCACCACGACCAGTTCGTCGTCGGCGATGGTGCGGCTGCGGAGTCCGTCCGGCGCGTGCGGGCCCTCGACGAAACCGAGATCGGCCTCACGGCCGCGCACCATGTCGGCGACCTGCGAGGAATTGCCGACGCGCAGGGCGACCCTGACCTCGGGGAGCCTGGCGCGCAGGGCCATCAGCCAGCCCGGCACCCGGTGATCGGCGATGGTCATCGACGCGGCGATCCGCAGTCGGCCCTGCTGATCCGCGTGGAGCGCCGCGACGCCACTGACCAGCGCACGGGCCGCGTCGAGCACCGGCAGCGCCCAGTCCACGACGGCGGTCCCGGCCGGGGTGAGGCGTGACCCGGTGGGGCCGCGTTCGAGCAGCACCAGCCGCAACTGCCGTTCCAGCGCCGTGATGCGCATGCTCGCCGCCGGCTGGGTCATCCCGTGCCGCGCGGCGGCCCGGCCGAGACTGCCGGTCTGGGCGACGGAGACCAGCAGATCCAGCACTTTGAGTTCCGGTGTCCCCGGCGGAAGGCCCATCAGCACCGCTTATGACCTCCTCTGAAACGGGTCTCTACCGGAGACCGGCGGCACCCGGCGATCGTGCAGATGCAGATCGCCCTGGGGAATGCAGGAAGGGAGACGTCATGGAATCGTCCCACGCCCTGCCGGTCAAGCCGCCGCCACGCGTGCTCGCCGGTACGAGGCGCGCCGGACGCGCGTCGGGTGCCGTACTGCCAGGACTGACGGTGGCGGTGGCGGTCGCGCTGCCGGCCGTCTGGCTGGGCCGTCTCGTCCCGGCCGTGGGCGGCCCGGTGTTCGGGATCGTGCTGGGTGCTCTCGCCGGAGCCCTGCTGAGACGGATGGCCCCCCACCGAGCGGCCGAGCGCCTGCGCCCCGGGGTCGCGGTCGTGGGCAGACAGGTCCTGCAGGCGTCCGTCATCGTGCTCGGGACCGGGCTCTCGCTGAGTGACGTGCTGCGGGTCGGGGTGGGGTCACTGCCGGTCATGCTGGGCACGCTGACCGTGGCGCTGCTCGGCGCCTGGGCCGTCGGCGGACTGCTCGGCGTCCACCCCGAGACCGGGCTGCTCATCGGAGTCGGCACCGGCGTCTGCGGGGCCTCGGCGATCGCCGCGGTGACCGCCGCCGTGGGCGCCGCCGAGGCCCGTGTCGCCTACGCGCTCGGCACCATCTTCACCTTCAACATCGCCGCGGTCATCGTGTTCCCTCCGGTGGGCCATCTTCTCGGGATGTCGCAGGAGGCGTTCGGGCTGTGGAGCGGCACCGCGATCAACGACACGTCCTCGGTCGTCGCGACCTCCTTCAGCTACGGTTCCGAGGCCGGGGAGTACGCGGTGGTGGTCAAACTGACCCGCAGTCTCATGATCGTGCCGATCTGCGTGGCCCTGGTGCTGTGGCGGTCCTTCGGGCGGCGAGACCGGGACGCCCGGCAGGACGAGAGCGCGGGCAGGCGGATCTGGCGGGCGTTCCCCGTGTTCATCGTCGGATTCCTGCTCGCGTCGGCCGCCGCCACCTATGGCTGCATCCCTGCCTCATGGGAGTCGGCGCTGCCCGTGATCAGTACGTTCCTGATCACTCTGGCCCTGTCGGGGATCGGTCTGGCGATGAGGTTCTCCAAGCTGCGCGAGGCGGGTCCGCGGCCGCTCCTGCTGGGTGCGATCCTCTGGGCCGCCGTCGGGGCGGCCGGTGTCGGTCTCCAGTCGATCACCGGCCGGCTCTGAGCCCAGGTCGGACGGGTGTCCGCCTGTCCAGTTCCGTTTCCCGCTGATGAGCAACGGCTGGGACCCGTCTGAGGCCCGGTCGCCGGAGCTTGAGAACGCGTGGGGCACGTGCCGGCCCTCGACACGCGGCCGGTGAGTCATGTCGCGGCATCCAGCCGCCACGACCCACCGGCCGGTGATCTTCGAAGACGGACCTACCGCCGCTGGTGTCCGATGGCGACGACGCCCTTCGTCCTGGCGCCGGACCTGTTGTCGTAGAGGACATCGCCGGTGGACCTCTTCCAGATCTTGATGCGGAAGGTGTCCGGGCCGTCGGTGGCGGTGACTCTGAAGGCGTAGCCGCTCTTGCCGCCCACCGTGCCGGTGCCCTGGTGGACGGCCTGGGAGCCGTTCACCACGAGCCAGTCGGAGGCGGTTGAGCGGAAGGTGAGCCGGGCGGAGCCGAAGACGAAGGTGGCCTTGCCGGTGGGGACGGTGGCTCCCTTCCGGTACTGGGCGCTCAGGGTGAACGCCGCTTTGCCGGTCAGCCCCGGCTCGGCAGGGTAGGCACCGGCCGGTGAGGTGATCACGCCGGCGCCGGCCGCGGGTCCGGCGGCACGGTCGTAGACGATCAGCTCCGCGAGCGTGGTGGTGTCCGTGCCCTCGTCGTCGTCGGTGACCGTGACGACCGGGCGGTGGATGCCCGCGTCCCGGTAGACGTGTGTGGCGCGGCAGCCGGAGTCGGTGACCGTTCCGGTCGTCGGCCGGCTGCCGTCCTTCCAGTCGACCTCGCAGGTCTGGCCGTCGGCCGTGCCCGGGTCGTCGAAGGAGGCCGTCACCACGGCGGACCTGCCCACCGGGACGGGCGAGCCGGGGCCCTCGGCGGAGGTGATCGACGGGGCGGCGTTGGAGACCTTGACGGTCGCGGTGTCGGTGCCGCGTCCGCCGGTCAGAGTGACCCGGAAGGTGCCGTCGTCGGTGCAGGTGAGGGTCGTGCGGGCCGCCGTGTCGTCCTTGACGGCGCACGGGGCGCCGTCCTGGACGGTCCACTTGGGGGTGCCGGCCCCGGAGACGGTGCCGGCGAGCGTGATCGCCTCGCCCTCGGTGCCGGTGGTGTCCGGCCCGGCGTGGACGACGGTGACCGGGTCGATGCCGCCGAGGGTCGGGACGACCTTCTCGATCAGGCCGCCGGAGTCGAACTCCAGCTTGTCGATGGTGGTTTCGCGGTGGGTGCCGTCACCGCCGGGGATGGCGAACCGGTGGTAGGCGATGTACCAGTCGTCGGTGTTCGGGACGTGGACGACGGAGTGGTGGCCCGGGCCCTTGATGCCCAGGGACAGGTCCTTCTCCAGGATCACGCCCCGCTTGGTCCACGGGCCGGTGGGCGAGGCGCCGGTCGCGTAGGCGACGCGGTAGTTCTCGTCCCGGGTGTCGTTCTCCGACCACATGAAGTAGTAGGTGCCCTCGCGCTTGATGACGAAGGCGCCCTCGTTGTAGCCGCTCGGGGTGATGTCCGTGACCTTCGAGGTGTCGATGGAGGTCATGTCGTCGCCCAGCGGGACGACGTAGGCGCGGCCGTTGCCCCAGTAGAGGTACTTCTCGCCGTCGTCGTCGGTGAAGACCGCCGGGTCGATCATCTGGCCGCGGAAGTCACCGGCCTTCAGCAGCGGCTTGCCCAGGGCGTCCTTGAACGGTCCGGTGGGCGAGTCCGAGACGGCGACGCCGATGTTCGCGTCGGCGCAGAAGTAGAAGTAGTACTTCCCGTCCTTCTCGGTCATCGCCGGCGCCCAGGCCCTGCTGTCGGCCCAGCTGACGTCCGGCCCCAGGTCGAGGATGACGCCGTGGTCCTTCCAGTGGACCAGGTCCTTGGAGGAGTAGGCCTTGAACCGCGTGCCGCTCCAGCCCTCGAAGCCGTCGGTCGTCGGGTAGAGGTAGAAGGTGTCGCCGAAGCGCATGATGTGCGGGTCGGCGTTCAGCCCCGGCAGGACCGGTGTCTTCATGATCAGTGCCGACACGGTCCAGGTGCGCTGCGCGCCGTCGGAGCCGGTCACCTCGTACGTCACCGGCTTGGTGAAGTCCCGCACGCTGCCGGAGGCGGGGCTGATCGAGGCACCGTTGGCGAGGCTGAACTCCGGTGCCAGGGCGGTGATGTCCGTGCCCGCCTTCAGCGGCAGGGTGATCCTGCTGTCGGCGTCGTCGATCAGTGCGTCGACCTTCAGCGCCGGGTGGGTCACCTTCGCGATGCCCGTCGTGTTGCCGCTGAGCTCCTGGACCTCCGCGGAGGTCAGGGCCCGGTCGTAGACGCGGAAGTCGTCGACCTCGCCGCCGAAGTAGGGGTCCGCCCCGTACAGCGACCTGCCGATGTAGCCGCTGTGGTCCTTGTCCGCGTCGTACAGGTCGGACGGCTTGATGCCGACACCGGTCGCACGGGCCGCCTCGAAGCCTTCGACGTACAGGACCATCGTGCCGGTCGAGCCGTCGAGGGTCACGGTGACGTGCCGCCACTGCCCCGGCGTGAGCTGCGAACCGGCCGTCACCTTGGACTCCGCCTGCCAACCGGCCTTCGTGATCGCCGAGTACAGCTTGGAGCCGCCGTTGGACGGAGTGGCGAAGAGGTACTTGTCGCTGTCGGGACCCAGCCCGAACAGCCACTGGAAGGCGTCGCCGCCCTTCCACTTGGCGTACGTCGAAACGGTCACGCTGTCGGCGTTCTTCAGCACGCCGTTCGGGATCTTCACGTACGGAGAGGTGGTGGAGCTGCTGGAACCGCCGGACATCTTGAACGAGCCGCCGTGTACGCCGCTGCCGAAGTCGGGGGTGCGGACGTACGTGCCGTGGTGGCCGTGCCCGCTCGCGTCACGGGCGATGCTGCCGTTCGTCTCGTCGAAGTCGTAGCGCAGGAGCAGGTCCGCCGGGACGTCGGAGCCCTCCGCCGACACGGTGACCTCGGCCCGGACCGGAATCGCGGCGCCGTTCGGCAGGCTGCCGGTCACGGTGAAGGTGCCCGGCCGTGCGTACGACGACGCCGGTACGTCCGCCCAGTCGACGGAGACCGGACGCCTGACGCCGTCGGCGTACTCGGCGACGACCGTGGCCGGCAGGACAGGGGCTTCGCCGACCCGCGTCTTCACCGACACGTCCTCGACGCTCTTGACGAGCTGGTCGGGCTGGTAGGCGCGCAGCAGCCGGTCGTACTCGGCCTGGGTGACCGGGAGCACGGTGCCGTGCCGGGGCTTGGCGGGCAGGTCGTAGCCGGTGGAGGGGGTCCAGGTGCCGGAGTCGAGGTCGGTCGTCTCGAACGGGATGTAGCCGCGGCCACCGAACTCGTCGAGGAACGCGTACCACTTCTGCTCGGTGTTGGACTTGAACACCAGCGGTCCCTCGGCGGCGTTCATCGCGCCCTTGCCGATGCCCTCGGCGACCGCGGTCCAGGACGGGTTCCGGATCGAGTCGCTCTTCTCCTGGAAGATGAACTTGCTGTTGGGCGTGGAGGATGAGTTGTTCCGCTCGTCCTTGGACAGACGGTAGTACGTGCCGTCGTGCCGGATCATCGTGGAGTCGATGACCGAGTAGCCGCGGTCGATCCAGACCTTGGGCTCGCTGAAGGTGTGGAAGTCGCGGGTGGTGGCGTACATCATGCGGTTGTACGTGTTGCCGGAGTGGTCGGCGTCGTCGTACAGCTTCGACGCCCAGAAGACGACGTACTCGCCGCGCTCGGCGTCGTAGAACGCCTCCGGCGCCCAGGTGTTGCCGGCGCTGTCGGGTGACACCCTGACCAGGCGCTGGTTCGTCCAGTGCACCAGGTCGGTGGACTCCCAGACCATGATGGACTTGCTGCCGGTGCGCTGGGAGGCGTCCCAGTCGCCGTTGCCGTAGATCCGGAGGTCGGTGGCGATCTGGTAGAACTTGTCGCCCTCCGGGGAGCGGATGATGAACGGGTCGCGCAGGCCCTTCTCGCCGAGGGTGGAGGTGAGGACCGGTTTGCCGTCGTTCAGTTCACGCCAGTGCAGCGGGTCGTTGCCCTTGCTGAGGGCGGCGTAGAGCTGTTCGCCGTCCGAGGTGCCCTCGCCGGTGAAGTAGCTGAACATGTAGCCCTTGAGGGCCGCCTCGGCGGGCAGTTCGGGCACCTTGGCCGTCATGACCCGTCTGGCCTCGGCCTCGCCCTTGGTGACGGTGGCGGTCAGCTCGACGGTGGTGGCGCCGTCGCCGTGCGCGGGGCGGTGCACCTCGCCGTCGGCGGAGACGACGTCCGGTTTCGCGGAGGACCAGGTCACGGCCGTGCCGAAGGCGCCGCTCCTGGGCAGGGTGAGGTTGCCGCGTGCGTCGTCGAGGTTGTGCACCGTGAGCGCCTCGGCCGCCTGCCGGGTGGTGGCGGCGTCGTCGAGCGCGGGCCGGACCGTGACGTCGAAGGTCTTGGTGCCGGTCACGGTGCCCTTCCTCAGGGTCGCCGTGAGCGTGGCACGCCCGTCCGGTGAGCCGGCCTCGGGGCGGGTCACCTCGCCGCTGTCGGACACCACGGACGGGTTGTCACTGTCCCAGCTGATGGAAGAGCCACTGGCCGTGCCGGTCCTGGGCAGGTCCAGGTCGGAGGTGACGCCGCTGGTGTCGCCGAGGCTCAGGGCTTCCTCGTCGTCGGCGACACCCTGCGTGGCGACGGGGAGGGAGAGCTGCTCGACCTCCGTACCGTCCAGTGCCCGGTCGTAGACACGGACGTCGCGTATCCGGCCCTTGAAGAGCTTGTCGCCGTCGTAGACGGACTTGCCGATGTGGTTGGCCTTGGTGATGCCGGAGCCGATGGCGCCGGGCGTGGTGGTCACCGAGGTGTTGCGGCCGACCTCGACGCCGTCCTCGTAGAGCACACCCGTGGAGCCGGTCTGTGCGTAGGTGACGTGCTTCCACACCCCGCGGGTGAGGTTGTGGGAGTCGGACGGCTTGGTGGTCTGCTCGGTCGACCAGTTGCCCGTCGCGACGGAGGTGCGGAAGGAGTTGCCGGTGGTGAACAGGTAGCCGTTGCCGTTGCCCGCGCTGGTGTTGCCGAAGCCGTAGAGGAAGTAGGGCGTGCTCTGAGTCGAGTCGATCATCACGTCCATGGAGACGGTGATCGAGTCCATGCCCTTCATGATGTCGTCCGGCACCTTGATGTAGGTGTCGGATCCGTTGAAGGCGAGCCCCTGACCGGATGCCGACCAGTCGGCGGTGCCGCTGACCGTGCCGTTCCGGCTGTTGCCGGAGGCGTCGGTCACGGTACTGCCGGAGTCTGCGTCGAGCTTGTACCACAGGGCCAGGCCGTCGGTGATGTCCTCGGCTGCGGCCGCCGGTGCCGCCTCTGCCGCCTGTGCGGGAGTGGTGGGTCCGGCGAGGGTGAACAGCATCGACGCGGCGGTCAGTCCGGCGAGATGGCCCGCCCGACGTCTCGCGCGGCTGCGAAGTCGTGCGACGTGCGTCATATCTAGGTTCCCTGCTGAGGCATGGTTGATGACGGACAAGGCGGAGCGCAGAACGAAAAGCCGACGAGACGACGGCAAGTCCTGCCCGTGGACGTGCCGTTACACGCGGGTACCGTGTGTTGCGAGAGTCTCAGTCGACTCCCGGGGCAGCGTCAATAGGTTCCGAACAATGTCCGACAGGTCGAACACGTCCGTCCGACTCGCGGTGGTCCACGGCGGTGAGCCGGGTGACTGTTGATCTGGCCCTTCCTCACGAGACCTCTTCCACGGGCTGCTGATCCGTGCTCTGCCAGAGCGTGGTCGGCCTCTGTCGCCCGGCGGAAGGCCATCAGTTGACGCGTTCCATACGCCTCAGCTGAGTTCGGCGAAGACCGCCACCGCGTGGGTCTTGCCGATGACCACGAGGACGTCGCTCTTCTGCACGACCGTTTCGGCGGTGGCGTACGTGCAGTCCTCGCCGGGGCGTTTGATGCCGACGGCCGTGATGCCGTATCTGGTGCGGACCTGGCTCCGGGCGAGGGGAACACCGGTGATGAGGTCCGGAGCACGGTCTTGACCAGCGAGTCGTCGTCGAACTCGACTGTGTTCGTCGGAGCGGTCCGCTCCCGCGGTAAGCCGGAGTCCGTCAGGACATGGACGGAGAACTCCCCCACGTATGCCGCGTGCCGGTGGCGGAGAAGGCGGACAGCGACCTGATAGACGGCGACGAACACCACGATCGGTACGAAGCCGATCGCTTGGAACAACCGTGGGATCTCGTCGCCGTCCCATTCCGACCCGGACCCCTCGGCGCCTTCGCCCCGGGCGTAGGCAAAGACGTCCGTCAGCGTCCGAAGACGCAGACCGGGACGGTCGGGAACCGCGCACCCCCGGTCGGCCAGGAGCCGACGTATCTCTCCGATCGCGCGGGTGATGGTGGAGCGGTCGACGTCGAACAGCAGCCCGAGCACCGAGTGCGGCAGATCATGGCGCAGACGGATCAGCGTGGCCACCAGCCGGTCGACAAATACCAGCCGGTGACGGGCGTCGGCACCCGCAGCCCGTTTCCTGTCCCCGCCTCGTGCAGCATGAGGCGGCCCTCAGACCGGCCTGCCGCGGAACTGCCAACTCCTCAACCAGGCGAGCGAAATGACGCCGAGAGATCCCAGTGAACGGCCGATGCGCCGGCACCGCCCGATTGACCATGATCGCCACAACCGGATCATGCCACCTGCCTGCTGCGACGCCCCACCCGCCATCACGCACCAACTCGTCAATGCAGAATGCTTGGGTGCTTGCGTGCGAGGGTCATGCAGTGGCGAGCTGGAGGAAGGCGTCGTGCATGTCGTCTCGGGCTTCCCGGCGAGTGCATCGGTCGTAGCCACGACGTGGCCGCAGGGGGCTCGTGCCCCTGTTCCCTCTTCGCGCTCCCGACCCGCAAACCCCGCGACGACTCATCATGACAAAAGCCTGTCGAATCCATTGACGTCCCTGCCACCTCAGCTTTACCTTCTGGCCGAAGTTACGCACAGTGTTCGTGATTTCGAACACGCCGGGCAGGTCAGGAAGCCCGGGCAACGAGCCGCTCTCCCGGAAGGGACTTGTCGTGTTTTCCACCCGCGCCCGTCGCTGGTCCACGCCCCGCCGCAGTCTGATGTCGGCGGCAGCCCTGCTGGCCCTCTTTGCCTCGCTCCTGTCCGTGCAGACCGTCCACACCGCGCAGTCCGCCGTCGCGGCCGACGGCAAGCCGTTCACCAACCCGATCAAGTCCCAGAAGGGCGCCGACCCCTGGCTGGAGTACTACGACGGCAACTACTACCTGGTCACGACCACCTTCACCAACAAGCTGCTCATCCGGAAGTCGCCCACCCTCGGGGGCCTGAGCACCGCCCCCAGCGTGGAGGTCTGGTCGGACACCACCGCCGGGCGCAACGCCAACATCTGGGCGCCCGAGATCCACTTCCTCGACGGCAAGTGGTACCTGTACTACTCGGCCGCGCAGTCCGGCGCCGCCTGCTGTGACACCCAGCGCACGCACGTGCTGGAAAGCTCCGGCACCGACCCGATGGGCACGTACACCTACAAGAACATCCTCACCGACGCCAGCCTCACCCCCGGCCCGACCGCCGCGCAGGGCTGGCTGATCGACGCCACCGTCCTCAAGCACGACAACAAGCTCTACCTGGTGGGCAGTGGCAAGATCAACGGCAGTACGCAGAGCCTGGTCATCGCCCCGATGAGCAACCCGTACACGCTCAGCGGCCCCTTCACGATCATCTCCAGCCCCACGCTGAGCTGGGAGACCCAGGGCAGCCCCGTCAACGAGGGCCCCGAGCCGCTGTACCGCAACGGCCGCACCTTCCTGTCCTACTCCGCCAGCAGCTGCCAGACCGCCGACTACAAGCTGGGCCAGCTGGAACTCACCGGCAGCGACCCGCTGAGCCCGGCCTCCTGGACGAAGAAGCAGACGCCGGTCTTCCAGCGCAACGACGCGGCGAGCGTCTACGGCCCCGGCCACAACGGCTTCTTCACGTCCCCCGACGGCACCGAGAACTGGATCGTCTACCACGCCAACAGCGCGGCCAACGGCGGCTGCGGCAACGCCCGGACGACCCGCGCGCAGAAGTTCACGTGGAACGCGGACGGTACGCCCAACCTCGGCACCCCGGTCGCCACGGGGACGACGCTGGCCGGCCCGTCCGGTGAGACCGCGACGACCCCGACCGCGTACACCATCGTCAACCGCAACAGCGGCAAGTGCCTCGACGTCAACGGCGGCAACACCGCCGACGGCACCAACATCTTCCAGTGGAGCTGCAACGGCGGTGCCAACCAGAAGTGGCGGATCGAGGACATGGCCGACGACACCAGCCGTCTCGTCAACGTCGCCACCGGCAAGGTCGCCGACCTCGCCGGGTGCGGCTCCGCCGACGGCACCGACATCCGCCAGTGGTCCTGGCTGAACAACAACTGCCAGAAGTTCCGCATGGTCTACCTCGGCGGCGACTACGTCCGTATCGTCAACGCCTCCACCAGCAAGGTCATGGACGTCGCCGACTGCGGCACGGCCAACGGCGCCGACGTCCGCCAGTGGTCCTGGCTGAACAACAACTGCCAGCAGTGGCGCCTCGTCCCCACCACCGCCTGATCCCGAAGGGCCGTAACAGAACATGAGACTCCTCGCCAGACGGGTCCTGGTGGCAGCGGCGGCAGCGTTCGCCGTGCTCACCACGGTGACCACCCCCGCCCAGGCCGCCGCCCCCGCGTCCCCGGCCGTCACCTTCACCAACCCGATAGCCGAGCAGCGGGCCGACCCGCACATCTTCAAGCACAGCGACGGCTACTACTACTTCACCGCCACGGTCCCCGCGTACGACAAGATCGTGATGCGCCGGGCCACCACCCTCCAGGGCCTGGCCACGGCCACGGAGACCACCATCTGGACCAAGCACGCCAGCGGTGACATGGGCGCCCACATCTGGGCGCCGGAGATCCACTTCATCGACGGCAAGTGGTACGTCTACTTCGCGGCCGGCGCCTCGAACGACATCTGGAAGATCCGCCCGTACGTCCTGGAGTCCAGCTCGGCCAACCCGCTGACCGGCACCTGGACCGAGAAGGGCCGGATCGCCCTGCCGCTCGACACGTTCTCGCTGGACGCCACGACCTTCACCCACAACGGCACCCGCTACCTCAGCTGGGCGCAGAACGACCCGGCGGTCGGCACCGGCACCAACCTGTACCTGGCGAAGATGTCCAACCCCTGGACCATCAGCGGCAGCCCGGTGATGATCTCCAAGCCCGAGTACTCCTGGGAGACCGTCGGCCACCGCGTCAACGAGGGCCCGGCCGTCATCCAGAAGAACGGCAAGGTGTTCATGGCCTACTCGGCCAGCGCCACCGACGCCAACTACTGTCTCGGTCTGCTGACCGCCTCCGCCACCGCCGACCTGATGAACCCGGCGTCCTGGGCGAAGACCTCCACCCCGGTCTTCAAGAGCAACGCCGCCACCGGCCAGTACGGCCCCGGCCACAACACCTTCACGGTCTCCGAGGACGGCAAGTCGGACGTCCTCGTCTACCACGACCGCAACTACAAGGACATCAGCGGCGACCCGCTCAACGACCCCAACCGCCGCACCCGTTACCAGAAGCTGTACTGGAACGCCGACGGCACTCCCAACTTCGGCATCCCGGTGGCCGACGGCGTGACCCCGGTCCGTCTCTCCTCGTACAACTTCCCGGACAAGTTCCTCCGCCACTGGGAGTACCGCGCGAGGCTGGAGGCCGACGTCACCAACCTCGCCGACTCGCAGTTCCGGATCGTCACCGGTCTCACCGGCAACGGCACCGTCTCGCTGGAGTCGGCGAACTTCCCCGGCTACTACCTCCGCCACAAGAACAACGAGATGTGGGTGGAGAAGGACGACGGCACGGCCCTGTTCGACGCCGACGCCTCGTTCTACCAGCGGGCGGGTCTCGCCGATACCGCGGCCGGCGTCTCGTACGAGTCGTACAACTTCCCCGGCCGCTACATACGGCACTTCAACAACCTGTTCTACAGCCAGCCGATCAGCACGACCCTCGACCGGCAGGACGCGACCTTCTACAAGGAGTGAAGGCGTAGACGCGACCTTCTCCCAGGAGTAAGGGAGCAGGGGTCCACGTAGACCGAGCGGCGCCAGTGCACCGTGCCCTCGCAGGGCGCGGTGCACTGCTCATTCCGGCGGCACGCCCTGGACCAGACCCGACTGGTACGCCATCACCACCAGTTGGGCCATGTCCCGGGCACCGGGTTTGGTCATCGCGCGGTGGATGTGGGTGCGTACGGTCAGGGAGCTGACGTAGAGCCTCTCCGCGAGCTCGTCGTCGGAGTGCCCCTCGGCGGCCAGGGACATCACCTCGCGTTCCCGAGTGGTGAGGGTGGTCAGCCGGTCGCGGGTGGTGAGGCACCAGTTGTCCCGGGTGCCCGGCAGGCACGAGGCATCGGGCTCCCGACCGAATCGGAACCGGTCCGCGTGGCCGTTGGTCTTATGAACTGAGCGGAGTGTCCCGCGGCGGGAAACCGTGCGGCCAGGGCGGCAACCTCAGGAGCAGCACGGTCACGCTCATGGCGGCAAGGAGCCAGGTGAAGGCGCGAGAGGCGCGCAGGCCGTAGCCGGACAGCAGTCAGTACCCCCACAGCAAGCGGCGTTCGCCCTTGATGGTGCCGGTGGTGTCGTGGCGGGGCATCTCGCATTCGCCGTAGTGGAAGTCGGCGGCGCCGGGTTCGTTCTTGCCGTCCTCGAACGCTTTGCGCAACTGCCGGTACAGAGCAGCGACGTCTTCCGGGTCGGGGGTGCGGCGGGGGCGGCGGGGTGTGGTCCGGGACGCCGTCCATGGGGTCCGGGGCCGGCGGTGTGGGCACGCCGTCGCCCATGCGAAGTCCGGCACGGCCTTGACCGTGTCCGTGGCCGTGGTGGTGACCGGCTGCTTCGCCGGGAAGGAAGCGACGACGGGGCGGGGCCGTGCGTACCGCGAATCGCGTGGCCTCCGGCTGGCGCGGGGAGTTGATGCGGCCCGCACGCTGGTCGATCAGCGCGAGTGCGGATGGATGGCGAAGGGACCCTGCCCGACGACGTCGACTACGGACGCCACATGCGGGCCGACGTCGACCACGAGACGAGGACCGGCCAGATCGGAACCACCGCGTACGCGACCACCGACGGCTCCGCCCCGCGACTCCGGAGCGACCACATCGTCGCTGCGACGGTCGAAAAGTCCAGGGTGGACGCCTCGACGGCGCCGTGGCCCTGCACGGGCACCACGGCGGCCAACGGCTGGCGCGTGTTCCACGGTGACTTCACCATCGCTCCGGATACCACCACGTCGAACGGCTGGGTGACGGTGACCCCGTCCGACGGTTCCACGCTCGACGTCGACGTCGTCGCGACCCGCCCACCCGTCGGGGTAGGACTGCGCGAACGGAACCGTCAACCAGAGCTCCGACGACGGTGGGACCACTGAAAGACGCCCGCCAAGATCTGCGGCGCGACCGCCGACTCTCAGTGGTACTCCTTCATCCCCGCCTCCATCCCCCACGCCAAGAGTGCATGACCCTGTCGGAGTCACGAGAAAGGGACATGCAATGACGCGTACGCCCGACAAGCCGCGCCCTCGCCACACCTTCACCGCCCGGGGTCCGTACCGTGACCTGCGGTGACCGTGCTCGGGGAGCAACACCGCCCACGGTCACCGGCCCGATCGTGAGTACGGGAAGCCGTGGGGGAGGAGGGGCGGGGACACCGCCGGCTCGTGAAGGCGCGGCGGTGTATGCAGCCGTGTCCGTGCTGGTCAGGTCCTCCGGCGTGACGTCATGGTGCGCTGGATGAGGATGAAGGCGCACAGCAGCACACCGGTGGCGATCTTGGTCCACCAGGAGCTGAGTGTGCCCTCGAACGTGATGACGCTCTTGATCAGGCCGAGGACGAGCACGCCGAAAAGGGTGCCCAGCACGTAGCCGGAGCCGCCGGTCAGCAGAGTGCCGCCGATGACCACCGCGGCGATGGCGTCGAGTTCCATGCCGACGGCGTGCAGCGGGTCGCCGGACTGGATGTACAGCATGAACAGCAGGCCGGCCAGGGCCGAGCAGAAGCCGCTCACCGTGTATACGGCGATCTTCGTGCCGCCCAGCGGAAGCCCCATCAGCAGCGCCGACTGCTCGTTGCCGCCGATGGCGTACACCCGGCGGCCGAAGCGCGTGTAGTGGAGCACGTAGAAGGCGACGGCGAGGACGACCAGGGCCACGAGGGCGCCGATCGACAGGAAGCCGAATCCCAGTTGCGCCTGGGCCTGGGCCAGGCTGCTCACCGAGGAGTCGCTGATGGAGATGGACTCCTTGCTGATGACCAGGCACAGGCCCCGGAAGAGGAAGAGGCCCGCCAAGGTCACGATGAACGGCTGGATCTCGAAGTTGTGGATCACATAGCCCATCAGGAAGCCGCCGAACGCGCCCACCCCGAGGGCGAGCGGGATGACCAGCAACAGCGGCAGGCCCTGACGTTCCACCATCCAGGCCGTGAACATGGTGGTGAATCCGATCACCGAGCCCACGGACAGGTCGATGCCGCCGGACATGATGACGAAGGTGGCACCGACGGCGGCGACCAGCAGATAGCCGTTGTCGATGAACAGGTTGAGGAACACCTGCGGTTCGGCGAACCCGTAGTTCTGGTACCGGCTGAGACCGGTGATGTACATGGCCAGGAACAGAGCGGCCGTGACCAGGACGGGCAGCCGCCGGTCGCCGAGCAGGCGGGTGACCCCGGACGTGTGGGGCACCGTACGGCCTTCCGGCACCGTGGGGGTCTTGGTGGTCGCGCTCATCGCGACACCTCCATCTTCGGAGCGGCGTCGGCGGCGGGAGCGGCGGGGGCCGGGGTGGCGGCCGGCCCGCGTCCCTTGGCGCCGAAGACCTTGGCCCGGAACTTCGGGGACTGCAGCAGGCAGACGACGATGACGACGACGGCCTTGAAGACCAGGTTGGTCTGGGTGGGCACGCCGATGGTGTAGATCGTGGTGGTCAGGGTCTGGATGACGAGGGCGCCGACCACCGTGCCGCCGATCGAGAACCGGCCGCCGAGCAGCGAGGTGCCGCCGATGACGACCGCGAGGATCGCGTCCAGCTCGATCCACAGGCCGGCGTTGTTGCCGTCCGCGGCCGAGGTGTTGGAGCTGATCATCAGGCCGGCGATGCCCGCGCACAGGGCGCAGAACATATAGACCATGATCTTGATGCGGCGGGACCGGATGCCGACCAGCCGACTGGCCTCGGCGTTGCCGCCGACCGATTCCACGAGCAGGCCGAGCGCCGTACGGCGGGTCAGGGCCACGGTGACGGCCACGACGGCGGCCACCACGAAGATGGAGAAGGGCAGGGTCAGCCAGTAGCCGCCGCCGATCAGCTTGTACGGCTCGCTGTTGATCGTGATGATCTGGCCGTCGGTGATCAGCTGGGCGACACCGCGTCCGGCGACCATGATGATCAGGGTCGCGATGATCGGCTGGATGCCCATGCGGGCGACCAGGAAGCCGTTCCACAGACCGCAGACGACGGCCGCCACCAGGCCTGTGCCCATGGCCAGGAAGACCCCGGCCAGGGCGTTCTGGTCGGCCTGGTCACTGATGTACGAGCAGGTCAGGGCGCCGGTGATGGCGACCACCGCGCCGACGGAGAGGTCGATGCCGCCGGTGGCGATGACCAGGGTCATGCCGACCGCCACCAGGATCAGGGGCGAGCCGAACAGCACGATCGAGACGAGGCTGCCGTAGAGGTGGCCGTCCGCCATCCTGATCGCGAAGAAGTCGGGCGTGAAGGGGACGTTGACGAGCAGCAGGGCGATCAGGACCGCGACGGGCCAGAACAGGTGGTGGTGCGTCAGCGCTCGCCATCGGGAAGTCGTGGCCACGGATGGGGTGCTCACTGGTGTTCTCCGCTCGCGATGGTCTCCAGGATCTTGCTGGTGGTGATCTCCGGCCCGTTGGCGAGGCGCGCGACCAACTTGCGGTCACGCAGCACGCCGATGGTGTGGCTGAGGCGGAGGACCTCCTCCAGCTCGGCCGCGATGTAGAGCACGGCCATGCCGTCCTCGGAGAGGGACACCACGAGCTTCTGGATCTCGGCCTTGGCGCCGATGTCGATGCCGCGCGTGGGTTCGTCGAGGATCAGCAGCTGCGGCTGGGTGATCAGCCAGCGGGCGAGCAGCACCTTCTGCTGGTTGCCGCCGCTCAGCTGGCCGACCCTGGCCTCGGGGTTGGCGGGGCGGATGTCCAGCGCCTTGATGTACTTGGCGACGAGTTCGTCGCGCTGGGCGGCCGGGATGGGCCGGGTCCAGCCGCGGGCCGCCTGGAGGGCGAGGATGATGTTCTCCCGCACCGTCAGATCGGGGACCAGGCCCTCGGTCTTGCGGTTCTCCGAGCAGAACGCGACGCCGGCGCCGATGGCGTCGTTGGGGGCGCTCATCGAGATGTGCTTGCCGCCGATGGTGACCTTGCCGCTGTCGGGCTGGTCGGCACCGAAGAGCAGCCGGGCCAGTTCGGTGCGGCCCGAGCCGAGCAGTCCGGCGAGGCCGAGCACCTCGCCCTTCTTGATCTCCAGGTCGAAGGGGGCGATGCCGCCGGTGCGGCCCAGGCTCTCGGCCTCGACAAGGGTCTCGCCGACGTCGGAGCGCAGTTGGTGGTCGTGCAGTTCCTCGAGCTGGTCCAGGGCCTTGCCGATCATCAGCTCGATCAACCCGACCTGGTCGAGGTCGCGGACCATGTGCTCGCCGACCAGGGTGCCGTTGCGCAGCACGGTCATGCGGTCGCAGATCTCGTAGATCTGGTCGAGGAAGTGCGACACGAAGAGGATCGCGACGCCCTCGTCCCGCAGCCGCCGCATCAGGCGGAACAGTTCGAGCACCTCGTCGCGGTCGAGGCTGGAGGTGGGCTCGTCCAGAACCAGCACCTTGGTGCCGGAGCCCTCGCCGTCGCTGTCGCCGGTGCCCACCGACCGTACGATCGCGACCAGTTGCTGCACGGCCAGCGGGTACGAGGACAGGGGCGCGGTCACGTCGATGTCGAGGCCGAGCCGGTCGACCAGCTCCGCGGCCTCCTTGCGCATCCGCTTCCACTGGATGCGGCCCCCGCGCGTGGGTTCACGCCCGATGAAGATGTTCTCCGCCACCGACAGGTTGGGGCAGAGGTTGACCTCCTGGTAGACCGTGCTGATCCCGGCCTGCTGCGCCTGCAGCGGACTGTCGATGTGCACGGTCCTGCCGTCGAGGGTGACGGTGCCGCCGTCCAGGGAGTGAACCCCGGTCAGCACCTTGATCAGAGTGGACTTCCCCGCGCCGTTCTCGCCCATGAGGGCGTGGATCTCGCCGGGGAAGAGCCGGAAGTCGACGCCCGACAGAGCCCGTACCCCCGGAAACTCCTTGACTATGCCCGTCATCTCCAGGACGGGCCGCGGCTCTGCCATGGCAGCGCTCCTCTTGAAATGGGTTCAGGCCCGCGGGGGAGCCTCCTGGACCGGGTCGTGGTCGTGCCCGGTCGTCCGGAGGCTCCCTGCCGGTGGGTGCGGTCGGTCAGTACTTGCGGGTGGGGAGCGCGTCCTTGGCCTGGTCCTGCATGAAGTCGCTCTCCTCGGTCTTGATCCAGCGCTCGACCTTCTCGCCCTCGTGGACCTTCTTCACGACCTCCATCAGCTGGGGGCCGAGCAGCGGGTTGCACTCGACGATCGCGTTGATCTTGCCTTCGGACATCGCTATGAAGCCGTCCTTCACGCCGTCGACCGTGACGATGAGGATGTCCTTGCCGGGCTTCTTGCCGGCCGCCTCGATGGCCTGGATGGCGCCGAGGCCCATGTCGTCGTTGTGCGCGTAGAGGACGTTGATGTCCGGGTTGGACTGCAGGAAGGCCGCCATGACCTGCTTGCCGCCGGCGCGGGTGAAGTCACCGGTCTGGCTGACGACGATCTCCCAGTCGTCCTTGTGCTCGGCGTCCATGACCTCCTTGAAGCCCTTGGCGCGCTCGATCGCGGGGGCGGCACCGGTGGTGCCCTCAAGCTGGGCGATCTTCACCTTGCCCTTGTGGCCGGCCTTCTCCAGGACCTTCTCCAGGATCTTGGCGGCGCGCCGGCCCTCGTCCGTGAAGTCGGAGCCGACCAGGGTGACGAACAGGGACTCGTCGCTCTCGACGGACCGGTCGGTCAGGACGACCGGGATCTTCGCGGCCTTGGCCTCCTTGAGGATGGCGTCCCAGCCGGTGACGACCACCGGCGAGAAGGCGATGACGTCCACCTTCTGCTGGATGTAGCTGCGGATCGCGGAGATCTGGTTCTCCTGCTTCTGCTGCGCGTCGGAGAACTGGAGCTTGTAGCCCGCCTCCTTGGCGGCCGACTTCACCGAGTCGGTGTTGGCGCTGCGCCAGCCGCTCTCGGAGCCGACCTGGGAGAAGCCGAGGGTGATCGTCTTGCTGCCGCCGGAGGAGGAGCCGTTGGAGCTGCCGTCCTCTTTGGCGCAGGCCGCCAGGGTGCCCGCCGCCGCCACGCCGACCGCCGCGGTGAGGAAGTTTCTTCTGTTGAGCACGTTTCTTCTCCTTCGATGAGCCGGCCCGGGAAGTGGACTCGGTTGCGTGGGTCGCTTCTGACGTTCCATCGGGAACGGCGTCAGCAAGGGCGTTCTCTTGACCGACCAACGTTCGAGTTATCGAACATGCGGCGATGCTGTCAGGGGGGAGACAGGGGGGCGGTTCGGAGTGCGGCGGCGCGATGCGGAGCCGGGGGGCGATGATCGCGGCGTCGGACCGGTGGGTGGGGCGGGCTCGGGCGGGGGACGGGTTGGAAGCAGCGTGCGGCTCCGGTCTCCCTCCTCGCAGAGGGCCTGCCGGCCGTGCTCGGGGCAAGGGCGAAGCGCTCCGCCTTTGTCACGCGGACGAACCTGGCCGCCGAGACGTCGTGAGACCTACGGCTTCTGCCTTCGCCCGGCGTCCACGGGGGCGGCGCCGTTCGTTCTCGGTCATGTCCCGGACACGGTCCTAAGGTCGCGGTCAGGCCCCGGCTCGTCTGCCAGAGGCCCGGCCGTCTGCTCAGGTCCGCAGCGGCGGGGACGGTTCGGCGATCGTCGCCCGGCACGCGAGAGGCGATCAGGTGCGCCACGCCTGCCCGCTGTGCGACATCAGCCATGGTCGGCGGCCGCAGCGCTGGCTGGGCCATGGCCGCACCTCCTTGGCGATTGTCCGGCGGCAGGACTGGAACGTGTTGGGCTTACGGGGGCTACGGGTGACCGCTGGTTGGCGTGGCGGGATGTTCTCGGTGCGCTCGAAGGCGCAGTCCGTTTCCGGTGATCGCGGGTTCTGCTCAACCGGCCGCGGAGGTCTGCTGTGTGCTCGGGTGTGCCACGGCCGTACTCCTGACGCATCGTGTGAATGCGGTGGTCATCATGGCGTTCTTCCGTTCCCGCTGGTCAAGGGGTTGCGCGAAAGCAGGCCATCACGTTTGGGTAACGCGGTGCGGTGGAGGGCGCCGCAGGCCCGTCATCCGGCCCTGAGGTCGCTCGGCTGCCTCGCTCCCATGGCCGACGCCGCGACTGGTCCGAGCGGTCGGGCTTGTTCGGTACTTCGGACATTGTTCGAAAGGTATTGACGCCGACTCACGGCCCCCTTCAGACTCACGCCGCGACGTCCAACGGCGGAATCGTGCATGCCGACCGGGCCTCGCCGCCCTCCCTCCTCAGGCATGTCTTCTTCCAGGGATGTGAGCCCATGCCCAGCGTCGGACCTCAGGGCCGCCGAAGAGCCCGGCCGGCCGTTCTGACCGCCGTGGCCGCCGCCGTCTCGCTCCTGGTGGGCGTCGTCGGCCCGTCGGCCCCCGCCCAGGCCGCGGAGATCACCGACGGCCTGGCCCTCTGGTACAAACTCGACGCCACCTCGGGCACCGTGGCGGTGGACGCCTCCGGCAACGGACGCGACGGAACCGTCAACGGAACCGCGGGCTGGTCGGGGACGGAAGGGCTGACGTTCAACGGCTCCGACACCTACATCAAGGTGCCGGACAACATCATGAGCGGCATGAGCTCGATCACCGTCTCGATGGACGTGCGGATCGACGCCGCCCAGGCCACGCCGTACTTCCTCTACGGTTTCGGCAACACCAGCGACGGCGCCGGCAACGGGTACCTGTTCGCCACCGGCAACTCGCTGCGGACCGCCATCGCCTCCGGAGACTTCTCCACAGAGCAGAACACCAGGACGGCCGCCGCGCTGCCGCGCTCGGTCTGGAAGCACGTCACCTACACCCAGACCGGTACCACGGGCGTCCTCTACCAGGACGGCGTCGAGGTGGCCCGCAACACGTCGGTCGGCATCACCCCCGGCTCCATCGGCTCCGGCACCACGACCGCCGACTACATAGGCAAGTCGCTCTACAGCAGTGACAGGCTCTTCCAGGGCAAGATGCGCGATTTCCGGGTCTACGACCGCGCGCTGACACCCGGCGAGGTCCTCGAAGTCAGCGGGAACACCACGGGCATCGCCGCGGTCACCCACCCCTCCCTGAAGATCGCCGCCCTCGTCGACGACGCCAACAGCAGGATCACCCTGCCGATGGAGGAGGGCACGGACCTCACCGCGCTCGCCCCGCAGTTCACCCTCGCGCAGGGCGCGGCCATCAGCCCGGCCTCCGGCACCCCGCGCGACTTCACCGACCCGGTGACGTACGAGGTGACCGGCTCCGACGGCGCCAAGCGCACCTGGACGGTCACGGCGCAGGTCATGCGGAGCCCGGTCCTTCCGGGGCTCACCGCCGACCCGAACATCGTCCGGTTCGGCGACACCTACTACGTCTACCCGACCACCGACGGCTTCGCGGGCTGGAGCGGCACGCGGTTCAAGGCGTACTCCTCCAAGGACCTGGTCCACTGGACGGACCACGGCGTCATCCTGGATCTCGGCCCGGACGTCTCCTGGGCGGACAGCCGCGCCTGGGCGCCGACGATGACCGCGAAGAACGGCAAGCACTACTTCTACTACTCAGCCGACACGAACATCGGCGTCGCGGTCTCCGACTCGCCCACCGGCCCGTTCACGGACCCTCTGGGCAAGCCGCTGATCACCCGCGGCGCCTACGCCGGCCAGATGATCGACCCGGCGGTCTACACCGACGACGACGGCCAGTCCTACCTCTACTGGGGCAACGGCCACGCCTACGTGGTCCCGCTGAACGACGACATGGTCTCCTTCGACCCCGCGAAGGTCACCGAGATCACTCCCAGCGGCTACAACGAGGGCGCCTTCGTCATCAAGCGCCAGGGCACCTACTACCTCATGTGGTCGGAGAACGACACCCGCGACGAGAACTACCGCGTCGCCTACGCCACCGGCGCCTCGCCCACCGGCCCCTGGACCAAGCGGGGCGTGATCCTGGAGAAGGACCTCTCGCTGGGCATCAAGGGCCCCGGCCACCACTCCGTGGTGCAGGTACCGGGCACGGACGACTGGTACATCGCCTACCACCGCTTCGCCATCCCCGGCGGCGACGGAACCCACCGCGAGACCACCATCGACAAGCTGCAGTTCGACACAGGCGGCCTGATCAAGAAAGTCGTTCCCACTCTCAGCAGCATCGCCCCGGTCTCCGGCGGCGTCACCCTGCCGACCAACACCACCCGCGCGCTCCAGTCCGTCAACTTCCCCGGCCGCTACGCCGTCGTCCGCTCCGACAGCCTCGGCTACCTCGACCCGGTGACGTCCTCCACCAGCACGGCGGTCAAACAGAGCGCCACCTTCACCGTCGTCCCCGGCCTCGCCGACGGCAGCTGCTACTCGTTCCGTGACTCCTCCGGTCGCTATCTGCGCCACAAGGACTTCCGGGTCCGCTTCGACCCGAGCAACGGCACGACGCTCTTCAACCAGGACGCCACCTACTGCGCCCGGCCGGGATCGGCCACCGGCTCGGTCAGCCTGGAGTCGCACAACTACCCCGGCCGCTACCTCCGCCACTACAACTACGAGCTGCGCGTCGACGCCTATCAGGACAACGCCACCTTCCGCGCCGACAGCTCCTTCAGGGCGGTCAGCCCCTGGGCCTGATCCGCCGGCTGGGGATTGCCGCAGAAAGAAAGGAAAAGCCCTATGTCCGTGCTTGTCTCCCGGCTGGCGGCGCTGTTGGTCGCCCTCGGTCTGCTCTTCACCTCCCAAACGCTGACCACAGCCCAGCGGGCCGTGGCCGCCGATCCGGGCTACCTGATGGTGCACTTCACCGGGGAGGGCTCGACCAACCAGCAGATGTACCTCTCACACAGCACGGACGGGCTGCACTGGAACGACCTCAACGGCGGCGGGATGGTGCTGCGGTCCACGGTCGGAACGAAGGGTGTGCGCGACCCCGCGTTCGTGAGATCCCCCGACGGCAGCAAGTACTGGATCATCGCGACGGACCTGTGCATCTCCTGCGGGCAGACGTGGAGCAGTTCCCAGACCAACGGCAGCCGTAACCTCGTGGTGTGGGAGTCCTCCGACCTGGTCACCTGGTCGCAGCCCCGGCTCCTCAACGTCGCCGACGCGATCCCCGGTGCCGGCAACGCGTGGGCGCCGGAGGCGATCTGGGACCCGGCGAGCAATGACTACATTCTGTACTGGGCGACGAACGCGCCGCTGAACGGCGTGACGAAGCACCGCATCTACTACGCCCGCACCTCGGACTTCCGCAGCATCACCACTCCGCAGGTCTACATCGACCGGCCCGGTAGCCAGGGCATCATCGACACGCAGATCATCGAGGTCCCGTCGGGCGTGGGCAACTACCGCTACGTGCGAGCCTCCGGCGACGGGCAGATCACGCTGGAGGGCGGCAACTCGATCCTGGGGACGTGGACCCACCTCGGTAACCTCTCCGGTGTCGGTCTGTCCGGCTCGCAGGTCGAGGGACCGATGTGGATGAAGTTCAACGGCACCGACCAGTGGGCCCTCTACCTCGACCAGTACGCCACCGGCGGCGGTTACATGCCGGTTCTGACGAGCGATCCGTCCAACCCGGCCGCCTACCAGAAGCAGGCGTCGAGCAGCTACAACATGGGCGGCACGAAGAAGCGGCACGGCTGGATCATGAACCTGACGGCCGCCGAGGAGAGCCGCGTGCTCGCACGCTGGCCCAACACACCGGCCAACCGGCTCCAGTCGTTCAACTACCAGGACCGGTACGTGCGGCACTCCAACTTCGACGTGCGCATCGACCAGAACGTCAGTACCAGCCCGGACTCCCAGTTCCGGATCAGGACCGGCCTCGCGGGCACGGGTACCGTCTCCTTCGAGTCGGTGAACTTCCCCGGGTACTTCCTGCGGCACTCCAACTTCGACTTCCGACTCGCTTACAACGACGGCAGCAGCCAGTTCGCCCAGGACGCGACCTTCCGCCGGGTCGCGGGGCTCGCCGACTCCACCTGGTCGTCGTTCCAGTCCTACAACTACCCTGACCGCTATATCCGCCACTACGCGTTCGAACTGCGGCTCGACCCGATCGCCAACGCGACCGGGCGCGGCGACGCCACCTTCCGCGTGACGAGCTGACCCACACCGCCAACGCCGGTGCCCTCTCCACCCTCCCCGCACGCAACAGCGGCGGGGTGGCCGGGGAGGGCACCGGCATGCCCGAGCGGCAAGCCACCCGGCATCCCGGCCCTCTTCCAGGGCGACCCGGTGCGAACCGAGCCCGGGGGAACCGATGAGGGCCGACTTGCTGCTCGGAATCAGACGAGCCGCGGCCTGCCCCGTGCCGGAGTCGGAAACCTCCGCAGGACACGCACCACCCAGCCGATCTGACCAAGCCCTACTGGCTAGGAGGCGGTCACGGTGGGGTAGTCCGTGTATCCCTCGGCGTCACCGGCGTAGTACGTGTCGTGGTTGCCGGTGGCAAGAGGATGACCGTGGGTGAGCCGGTCGACGAGGTCCGGATTGGCGATGAAGGGGGCGCCGAAGGAAACCGCGTCAGCCAGCTCTCGTTCGAGTAGCTCGTTGCCGCTCGCCTGCGTGAAGCCGAGGTTGGCGATGACGGCGCCGCGGTAGTGGGCGCGATAGCGGGTGAACGCGGTGAACGTGTTGTCGGTGCCCGAGTCGGGTTCCGGGCCCAGGAGGTGGAGATAGGCCAGGTCGCCGTCGCTGAGTCGCTTGAGGAGAAGGTCGTAGTCGGCCAGCACCTCGGCGTCCGCGACGAAGGCAGGCCCGCGGTTCCAGTAGGGGGAGAGTTTGATGCCGACGCGGTCGCTGCCCCACACGCCGCTGACGGCATCGATGACGTCGAGGAGGAACTGCGCCCGCTTGTCACTGCTGCCGCCGTAGGCGTCGGTGCGCTGGTTGAGGCGGGGGTTGAGGAACTGGGCCACGAGGTGCGATGCCTGCGCGTGGATCTCCAGGCCGTCGAAGCCGGCGCGCAGGGCGTTGGCCGCGGCCTGCCGGTACGTGCCGATCGTGGTGGCGATCTCCGCTGCGGTCAAGGCGCGGGGTGTGACCGTGTCCTTCGGGCCGTTCGGGGTGAAGGACGTCTCTTGGGGATTGATCGCCGAAGGGCCGGCGGGGAGCCGGCCTCCGTGGTGATCGGGGTGGGAGGCGGCGCCGACGTGGCCGATCTGCGAGACGATCCTCCCTCCCGCGGCGTGCACGGATTCGGTGACCTTGGCCCAGCCGGCGGTCTGAGCGTCCGTGTAGATGCCGGGGACGTTGATGAAGCCGATCGCGTCCGGGCTGACCCAGGTTCCTTCGCTGATGATCAGGCCGGCACCGGCGCGCTGCGTGTAGTAGGTGGCGTGCAGGGCTGTGGGGGCCAGTTCGGCATTGGTGGCCCGGGCTCGCGTCATGGGAGCCATGACGACGCGGTTGGGCAGTTCGAGCGCGCCCAGGCGAACGGGCCGCAGGAGGGGCTGGGTGCCAGTGGTCGAGGTCGGGTCGGACATGACTATCTCTTTCGTGAGGAAAGGCGCTCCTCGCGGACACGTGGAGCACCAGCAGGTGGGTGGGGTCAGTCCTGCTTGAGGGCGTGGAGCCCGCCCCTTCGCGCGGTGCATCGCACCCGATCCCCGCCACGAGGCCGGGCGCCAGGTGCTGTTCCTCGTCGGCGACGACGCGGACGCCAAGAACACCGTGAAAGGCCTGGGCAGGAGTCGTGGCTGCCGCGCGTGCGCCGAGTCCCTCACCAGCGGAGCCAGGGAGGCGGGTCCCCGGCTGTTGCTGAGCACGACCTCGTGCCCGTGGCGGATCGCGTACCGGGTCATGGCCTGGGCGATGGTCCCGGCTCCGAGCGTTCCGACCTTCATCGGGCGGCCCCGAGCCCGGAGTCGGTCGCCCCTGGTGTGGTGAGCAGCACGGTTCCGCTCTTGGCCGGGCGGCGGGCGTGCTGAATGGCCGTCTTGAACTCGGCGAGGTCGTAGCCGGCCGCGACCTCGAGCAGGTCCGGTGTGTTCCGTGCCAGGTCCCATGCGAAGCCGACGTCCTGGGCCCGCTCCTCCTGCTCCCGCCAGTCGTCGTCGCAGGTCGGGACGACGGGCAGCGTGGGGTACCGCGTTCGCACCCTCTGGGCACCGGTTTGGCTGCGTACGAGGTTGATCAGGGGCAGGTCGTGCCGGACCGCGGCCGCGCTGACCAGACGGCCGACGGAGGAACCGGCGGCCGTCTGGACGACAGAGCCCTTCTGCCCGCGCAGGGCACTTTCCAGCGCGCGGTACAGCATGAGCAGCGTCAGCGGATTGACCAGCATCAGGGCCGCGGTCTCGTCGCTGACCTCGTCCGCCACCGGCACGGCCCAGTCGGCTGCGACCACGACGGACTCGGCCCACGTCCCCGGCGCCGGGAAGACGGCCACGCGTTGACCGGGACGCAGCGGGTGCACGTCCGCCCCGGCGCTCTCGACGACGCCCATCCCCTCCACTCCGGGGATCCGGGCCTCCGGCTGCCGTTCCGTGGGCCCCGCCCGTGCCTCAACACCGGCCAGGTCGCCCGGATGGACGGGCCGCACCAGCATGCGGACCAGGACCTCCCCGGCGCCGGGACGCGACCGATCGGGCCGTTCTCGCAGCGTGAGTACCTGTGCGGGTTCCCCTTGCCGGGTGTGCATCACAGCGCGCATGGCTCCTCCATCCGCCTTTTAATGATGACCAACATCAAAACAATGATGAGGGGTAACCTTGAAACGGTCAATCACAGTCCGATGCCGGAGGGCGGGCATGCCGCGGATCACCAGGGAAGACAAGGCCAGGAATCGGCAGAACATCGTCGAGGCGGCCGGGCGCATGTTCCGCGCACAGGGCATCGACGCCGTCGGGATCGCAGAGCTGATGAAGGAAGCGGGCCTGACCCATGGCGGCTTCTACAACCACTTCGCGTCCAAAGACGATCTCGCCGCCGAGGTGTGCAGCGCCTCGTTCGCGGCGTCTCTGGGCGTCCTGGAACAGGCTGTCGCGGAAGGGGGCGATCCCGCCGGCTCACCGCTGAGGCGAGTGGTGGACGACTATCTCTCGGTCGCCCACCGCGACGCCCCGGACGGCGGCTGCCCCTCCGCCTCCCTGGTCACCGACGCCGGACGGCACAACGACACGATCCAGCGCGCGTACGCGGCCGGCGTGGAGGGGTATCTGGCGGGCTTCGCCGCGGAGCTGGCCCGTGAGCAAGACGAGGAGAGCACTCCAGACCAGGTCCGGGACCGGGCCGTGCTGTTGCTCAGCACGCTGGTCGGGGCGATGGTGCTCGCCCGAGCGGTGCGCCACGTCCAGCCCGAACTGTCCGACGAGATTCTGCGGACCTGCCGCGCTCACGCCCTCGACTGATCAGCTTCAGTGGCACGGCCACGGCCACGGCAGCGTGCCAGGACGCTGCCCTGGAACCGGGTCACCCGTGGACCGGGTGAGGGTGGCTGCGCGGTGGAGTGCGGGCTGGCCGGTAGGCAAGACAGGCAGCAGCACGGGTGCACGCCCGTGACGTCGCTCCGTGCGCGCGGTGCGCCTTTCGTGCTCCGCGTCCCACGGCACCGCGACCACGCGCGGTGCCGTGGAACGCCGGACGGCTCAGCCGAACAGCGCGTCGTACACGTCGCTCTGCCAGTAGGTCACGAAGGCGGAGCTGTTGAAGTACGTGCCACCGTCGGGCAGGTTCAGCGTCGCGGCGTTGCCGACCGAGCCGTTCGCCTCCCTGTTGGCGAAGGACACGCCCAGGGTCTTGGCGGTGTGACCGCTGTGGCCGTCGGGGGAGGAGGTCCCGATGCCGGCGTACCCGGACTCTCCGGGAGCCAGCGTCACGACGGCCTGGGGCTTGCTGGACTCCAGCCACTGGAGGGGAGCCTGGGCGCCGACGCCGGCGCCCAGGTACGGCGCGTAGTAGAGGTTGCAGGGCTTGGTTCCGGTGTTGGTGGCTGTGAGCAGCAGGTGGTTGATGGGCCGGCGGACGTCCTCGACGGTCAGCTTCGTGTTCTCCGTGGTGCAGGCGGCCTTCGTCGGGGTGGTGGCCGAGGCGGTGTGGGCGGTGGCCTGGACACCGACGAGTGCGAGGGCGGCGGCGACCAGGGAGGAGGCGGCCACGCGGGTGGTGGAGCGACGTGCGATACGCATGGGTGAACTGCTTTCTTCTGAGATTCAGGATCCGATTGATGGTTGCCGGCCAGTCAGATTCGCGGCCGAAAAGGGAGGTTGCGATCCGCATCACCGCCCTTGAGCCGGGCGGCGTGCTTGGATGACCCAAGCCTGTGCCACGCTCCGTCCCAGTCGCCATTCCAACCGGACCTTTTGGAACGCTGGGATGGCGGCATTGGCTCTGAACAGGGGGAATGTCCCATGCGTGGGATGTCGAATGAGACGGAGGACCGGTGGGGGCGGCTGAGGAGACAGCTGATTTCGCGGCGCTTCTACGCGAGTTGAAGCAGCGTTCCGGGCTCAGCTACGAAGCTCTGGCCAAGCGGGCGCACATGAGCACGTCGACGCTGCACCGCTACTGCAAGGGGGAGGGGGTGCCTGCCGACTACGCGTCGCTCTCGCGCTTCGCGCGGGTGTGCAAGGCGACCCCGCAGGAAGTGGTTGAACTGCACCGTCGGTGGGTCATGGCCGACGCGGCACGGGAGCGCTCCCGGCGAGCCGGGGCGGACAGGGCGGAAGGGGCGCCGGCGTCCGCGGGCCGGGACCGCGTGGCGGAACCCCGCTCCGAGCCGGAGGGTGCATCGGGAGCGAGAGCGGGATCCGGAGCGGGAGCCGGGGCCGACTCCGAGCCGGCCGTCCTGCCCGGGTCTGCGGCGGCTGTGGTGCCGGGGACCGGGGACGGCGCCGTGCCGGTGTCCGGGGCGGGAGTTGCCCCGGGGTCGAGGGTTGAAGTCCTGCCGGAGTCCGGGGCCGCCGATGCGTCGGAGCCGGGGACGGCGGACGTGCCCGGGCCCGTATCGGGGACCGGGGACCTGACCGGAACCGGGGCGGAGTCGTCGGCGGAGGTGGGGGTGCCAGGGCGGTATGCGGTACCGCGCCGCTCCTTCTTCCGGAAGCGGCGGGTCATGGTCGCCGCCAGCACCCTCGCCGTGGTCGCCCTGACGACGGCGGTTCTGGAAACCATCGACGCCGGCGCGTCCCCGGGCGGCCGACCGCGGGCCGCGACCCAGGCCACCGATTCCTGGGAACCGCGCGAGGTGGCGTCCCCGCCCACGTCCCCCTCCGCGCGGCCGAGCCGGTCGCCCGCCTCGAAGTCGCCGAGCGCGAATCCGTCGGCGTCGTCGGCGACGACGGGTGGCGGTGCCGCCGCGGCCCCGGACCGCGCACCGGACGCCGCCCCGGACGATGACTCCGTGCCGCTGACGGTGAGCGCGCGAGCCCACGACTGGGAGGACTACTGCGGGACGCACTACCTGGTCGACCGGCCACCCTCTCAGGTCCCCCTGCCACCGTCGACGCTGCAGGACGCCGCGAAATGGGCGAGCGACGCCGGCGCCGTCTCCTCGGGCAGGCATCGTGTGTCGCTGACCGTCCAGGGCACCGGGGACAAGGCCGTCGTCATCACATCGCTGCATGTCCGCGTGGTCGGCTCGGGCGCGCCCTTGGACTGGAACGCGTTCGTGATGGGGGTGGGCTGCGGCGGAGGGATCGAACCCAGGGAGTTCGGGCTGGACTTCGATTCGCCACGGCCCACCGTGCGGCCGAAGGGGGGCCAGCGCGGCTTTCCCTACAGCGTCAGCCAGTCCGACCCGGAGGTGCTGTACATCACCGCCCACACCAGCAGCCGCGATGTGAAGTGGTACCTGGTGCTGGAGTGGAGCAGCGGCGGCCGCCAGGGAACGATAGAGATCAAGGACGGCGGAAAACCTTTCCGCACCGCTTCCATGACGGGCCGTCCCCTCTATGGCTACCTGCCCGGCAGCACCGAGTGGGAGAAGCAGCAGCCGTAGCCGTAGCCGTCACCGGGCACGTCGGCGCCGCAAGCCGTGGGCCGGCCGGCCGGGAAGTCCGGCCGGCCCACTGGCGTGCTCGCGGTCCTCAGGAGAAGGGCACCGCGTCCGCGGCGGAGCTGTGCCAGTTGGTGACGACCGGTTTATCGGCCGTGAACGGGCCGACCCACAGCGAGACCGGGTTCGGGTCGTCGTCGCCGATCGCGACGACAAGCGTGCGGCCAGACCATCTTCGGCGGCTGACGGCACCGGAGACCGGCACTGACGGAACAGCGGGTTCGTCCACATCGAGCGAGCCCTGGTGGAATAGACCGCCGAGGGCTCCGAGTTGGACGCCCTGGTCAGGGGGCGCTGATTGATGACCGGTGCCGGTTCGATCACGCGGCGGTCGGACCGACTAGTTCGGACAGGACGTCTTCCATGGTGACGAAGCCGATGACGGTGCCCTTGTCGCCGGTGACGGCGGCGAGGTGCGTGCCGCCTGCTCGCATCGCGGTGAGGGCGTCGTCGAGCGGGGTGTCGATCTGCACGCGGGTGATGGGGTGCAGGGCGGTTCGGGGGAAGGGCTTGTGCCGTTCGGGTACGCCGATGGCGTCCTTGATGTGCAGGTAGCCCATGATCGTGCCGCCGGGGCCCACCACGGGCATCCGGGAGTAGCCGGCACCTGTGGCCGCCTTCTCCAGCTGGGCTGGGGAGACGCGGTGATCGACCGTGCTCATCTTTGCCAGCGGTACCAGGACCTCGCCGACCGGGCGGGTGCCGAGCTCCAGGGCGTCGCGCAGCCGTTCACCGTCGGCAGGGTCGAGCAGGCCGGCCTGGCTGGAGTCGGTGACGAGGCGGGCGAGTTCGTCGTCGGTGAAGACGGCGGAGACCTCGTCCTTGGGTTCGACCTTCAGCAGGCGCAGCAGGGTGTTGGCGAAGGCGTTGATGCCGAAGATGACGGGCTTGAGCGCGCGGGTGAGCGCGACCAGCGGCGGGCCGAGCAGCAGCGCGGTGGGTGCGGGGGCGGCCAGGGCGATGTTCTTGGGGATCATCTCGCCGAAGAGCATGTGCAGGTACGTCGCCAGGGTCAGTGCGATGACGAAGGCAATGGGGTGGATGAGTCCCTCGGGTACGCCGATGGCGTGGAACGGCGGCTCCAGCAGGTGGGCGATAGCCGGCTCGGCGACCGCGCCGAGGACGAGGGAGGAGACGGTGATGCCGAGCTGGGCGGTGGCCATCATCGCCGACAGGTGTTCGATCCCCCACAGCGTGTTCCGGGCGCGCCTGTTGCCGGCCTGGGCCTTGGGTTCTATCTGGCTGCGGCGTACCGAGATCAGGGCGAATTCGGCGCCGACGAAGAAGGCGTTGGTCACGAGGGTCAGGGCGCCGATGAGTAGCTGGATGGTGGTCATCGGGTGATCTCCTGTCCGGCGCGGTCCGCTGCGGGGGCGGTGAGGATGAGGCGGTCGGCGCGGTGGTGGTCGACGTCGAGGACGGTGATGTCCCATCCGTCGAAGTGCACGGTGTCTCCGGGTTCAGGGATGCGTCCGAGGAGGGTGGCGGTCAGGCCGGCGAGGGTTTCGTACGGGCCGTTCTCGGCGTTCAGGCCGATCTCGGCGAGCTCGTCGGTGCGGATGCTTCCGTCGGCTTCCCAGACCCGGCGGCCGTCTTCGGCGGGCCTGGGAAGCAGGTCGGGGGCCTCGTCAGGGTCGTGCTCGTCGCGGACCTCGCCGACGACCTCTTCGATGATGTCCTCGACGGTGGCCACGCCGGCGGTGCCGCCGTACTCGTCGATGACCACGGCCATGGTGCGCTCCGCGCGCAGCCGGCCCAGGAGTGTGTCGACGGGCAGGCTGTCGGGCACCAGCAGCGGCGGCGTGGTCAGGTCGGTGACTTGCGTGCCGTCGCGCTTGTCCTCGTCCAGGGCGAGGACGTCACGGATGTGGAGGGTGCCGATGATCTCGTCCAGGCTGTCGCGGTAGACGGGGAAGCGGGACAGACCGGTGGCGTGGGTGAGGTTGACCGCGTCCGCGGCGCTGGAGTGGGCTTCCAGGGCTTTGACGTCCACCCGCGGGGTCATGACGTTCTCGGCCGTCAGCTCCCCCAGGTGCAAGGTGCGCACGAACAGCTCGGCGGAGTCCTTCTCCAGCGCGCCCTGGGCGGCCGAGTGCCGGGCGAGGGCCACCAGCTCCTCCGGGCTGCGGGCGTGGGCGAGTTCCTCGGCCGGCTCCAGGCCGAAGCGGCGCACGAACCGGTTGGCGGTGTTGTTCAGGTGCTCGATGAAGGGCCCGAAGACGGCGGTGAAGCCGCGCTGCGGGGTGGCGACGACCTTGGCCACGGCCAGCGGCCGGGAGATCGCCCAGTTCTTCGGCACCAGCTCACCCACCACCATCAGCACCACCGTGGACACAGCGACGCCGAGGACGGTGGCGACGGTGGAGGCCGCGGCACCCAGGCCGATCGCGGTCAGCGGGCCGCGCAGCAGCGTGGCCAGGGACGGCTCGGCCAGCATGCCGATCACCAGCGAAGTCACCGTGATGCCCAGCTGGGCACCGGAGAGCTGGAAGGTCAGCCGCCTGACCGCCTTCAGGGCGCTGTCGGCGCCACGCTCACCAGCCTCGGCGGCGCGCTCGAGGTCGGCGCGCTCGACCGTGGTCAGGGAGAACTCGGCCGCGACGAACACCGCGCACGCGAGCGTCAGCGCCAAAGCGAGCAGGAGCAGCAGCAACTCGGTCACCGCGCCACCCCCCGTTCGCAGCTCGTCGGGCGGGGTATGGCACGGCTCGTACTGGGAGGTTCACCCATTGCGGGTCTGCTGCTCCTTCATCACTCACCCGCCCCCGAGCGCGGGGACGGAACGTCTTTCGGCGGGAGGGGAAGTCTCCCTCACCCCACGGTAAAGGACCGGTGAAACTCCTTTGAGGCGGCTGGTCGCGGTGTGTTTCCGGACTTTTAACGCTCCGGTGGCCGGGGAACGTGCCGCGACCCGCCGGTCCGGCCCTATGCTTCTACAGTCGTGTAGAAAACGCGAGGGACGGTTGGGTTATTCCCGGCCGACCCTGGGTGCACACATGCCAGCCGGGAGGCGGTGAGCGGTGAATGATGAGCGGTCGACCGGCCCTCGCGGGCGACCGGCGCCGCCGCAATCCACCGCGCCGTGCCCGGCCGGCCGGTCCTGCTCAGGTGGCTCCTCGTCGGCACGACACCGGTGTTGTCGCTTCAGGCGGCGACTGCGCGGCCCGGCGGGGCCGCGAACCCCTGGTTTAACCCGTTATCGGCCTGGGAGGGCTTACGTGGCTTCGATCGATCTGGACAAGGTGCTGGACAAGGCGTGGGCGGACAAGCCGCTGAACGAGATTCTCGCCGCCCCCGTCGCGGCGCTGAAGGGGGTGTCCGACCGTGATGGCGAGCTGCTGAAGGAGGCGTTCGGCGTCACCACCGTCGGCGGGCTCGCCGAGCTGAAGTACGTCCGCTGGGCTCAGGCGCTGGCCGCGCTGGATGCGGCGAAGTAGTCACCATTCTCAGGCGGCGCGGTGCCGAGGGCCCTTGAGTTGAGAAGCCCGTGGCACCGCGTCCCGCAGATCTAGCACATGAAGGAGTGAACGCCGCGATGGTGTTCAAGAAGTTGCTCGGCGCGCTCGGCGTGGGCGGCCCCACCGTGGACACGGTCCTTGACTCAGGCGCAGTCCTGCCTGGCGGCAGCCTGACGGGCCAGGTGCGTCTGAAGGGCGGCAGCGCCGACTTCGACATCGAGCAGATCACCCTGGAGCTGGTGGCCCGGGTGGAGGCCGAGCAGGAGAGCGGTGAAGCCGAGGGCGTGGCCGCGTTCGGCCGGTTCACCGTCGCCGGCGGCTTCCGCCTGATGGAAGACGAGCAGCGCAGTGTTCCGTTCACGGTGGCGCTGCCGTGGGAGACGCCGATCACGGAGCTGTACGGGCAGGCGCTGGGCATCGTGCTCGGCGTGCGCACCGAACTGTCGGTGGCCGGCGCGAAGGACAAGGGCGACCTTGACCCGCTCACCGTCGCCCCGCTGCCCGTGCAGGAGGCGGTCCTCGAAGCCCTGGGCCAGCTGGGCTTCGGTTTCAAGACGACCGACCTGGAGTACGGGCACATCCGCGGCACCGGCCAGCAGCTGCCGTTCTACCAGGAGATCGAACTCGCCCCCGCACCGCAGTACGCACACGCCATGCGGGAGCTGGAGGTCACCTTTCTGGCCAACCCCGGCGGCATGGAAGTCGTCCTGGAGGCCGACAAGCCCGGCGGGTTCTTCGCCGGCGGCCACGACGTCGTCAACCGGCATGTCGTCAGCCACGACGGCGCCGACCAGCGCGACTGGAACACCGTCGTCGACGCCTGGATCCGCCAGATGGTCGCCAGCCACGGCCACCACAGCGTCCCCGCCCCCTACGGGCACGCAGACACCCCCTACTCCCACGGCCACCACGATGATCACCATGGCGGTCACCGCTCCGGGCCTGGCATGGGCACCGCCGTCGCCGCGGGCGCGGCCGGACTCGCCGTCGGCGTGGCCGGCGGCTTCGTCGCCGCCGAAGTCGTCGACGAGGTCGGCGACTTCTTCGAAGGCGACGACGAGGACGACGAAGGCTGACCCCCACCACTCACCACGCCTACACCACGCACGGGTCCGGGCCGAGCAGCCCCCCGGGTCCGGACACCGCACAACGAAGGAGCTGACCGTGGCCCTGTGGGACCGCATCCGGGAATCCGCATCGACGATGCAGACCCAGCTGATGGCGAAGAAGAACGACCTCACATCCGGCGCCTTCCGCGACGCCTCCATGGCGATGTGCGCCCTTGTGGCCGCCGCCGACGGCACCATCGACCCCGCCGAACGCCAACGCGTGGCACAGCTGATCGCCACCAACGAGGTGCTGCAGAACTTCGACGCCGACGACCTGCGCCGACGCTTCGAGGACAACCTGGCCAAGCTGACGGCCGACTTCGCCTTCGGCAAGGTCAGCGTGCTTCAAGAGATCGCCAAGGCCAAGAAGAAGCCCGCCGAGGCCCGCGCCGTCATCCAGATCGGCATCGTCATCGGCGGCGCCGACGGCGACTTCGACAAGACCGAACAGGCCGTAGTCCGCGAGGCGTGCTTCACCCTCGACCTACCGCCCCACGAATTCGACCTGTAGCCGTACACCGCGCCGGCCACGTGCACGGTGCGTGAGCACACGGCGGGCGGGCACCAGAGTAGCGAAGGACTTCGAGGAAGGGACGGCATGGAGATCTCCGGCATCATCACCGCCATCATCATCGGCGCCATCATCGGCGTGCTGGGCCGGCTTGCCCTGCCCGGCCGCCAGCACACCGGCATCTTGTGGACCATCGCCGTCGGTATCGTCGCCGCCCTGATCGGCACCGCCATCGCCGCTGGCTTGGGCGTAGCCGACACCGGCGGCATCGACTGGATCGAACTGGCCATCCAGATCGCGCTCGCCGCAGGCGGCGTCGCCGCCGTCGAACGCCTCAAAGGCCGCTGACCACAGCCCACCAGCGTCTCCTTCGGGCCGCCCGGTAGTTCCCGGGCGGCTCTCGCACACCCAACTTCGCACCATGGCTCGCTACCGCCGGCGGGCCGGTCAGCGGTCCCCTGCGCCCGGGCGGCCGACCGTTCGCTGCGGGTGAGCGGCAACCCTGGGTACGCCAGTGTGAAGCGGGAGCCACCCGGTAAGAGAACGCTCACCACCTTCCGCGACCGCAACGACGAAGGGCTGCCGTGCTCACCCTGCTGACCGATCTGTGGCCGTTGACATGGAGCGTGGGAGTCTTCCTTGTGGCCACAGCCGTGACCGTGGTGTGCAGCATCCGGCTCGCAGGGCTGGGTGACAC
>NZ_JASKMS010000044.1 GCF_030124145.1 Streptomyces sp. 378 | reverse complement strand
CGGGGGCACCGGGCGGGCGCGGCGCACCGGGCGGGCCGGGCGGCTGCGGGGCGCCCGGGCCCGTCCGGCCGGGATCGGCGAACATCGTGGCGGCCTGGTGGACACCGCCCGGGGGCGTGCCACCAGGGGCGCCCGGAGGCTGCGGCGCACCGGGCGGGCCAGGCGGCTGCGGGGCGCCCGGCGCTCCCGGAGGCCCCGGCGGCTGCGAGGGCTGAGACGCACCCGGCCCCCGAGAGGCACCCGGACCCTGCGCAGCCCCGGCACCCGCAGGACCACCGGAACCGCCTGGACCGGCAGGCCCCTCGGAACCCGGCCCTCCCGGGCCGCCCAGCCCCTCGGGGCCGAGCGCCGACACGAGCTGCGTGGGTACGTAACCACCCGCCGGAGTCCCCGGACCCCCGGGCCCCGACGGCGGCGGCGTGCTGCCCGGGCGCGCACCAGGAGCGCCCGGAGCACCCGGCGGGGGCGGCGTCGCCGGACCCGCGTCGCGCCCACGACCCGGCGGCGGAGCCGCCTTGCTGGTCGCAGCGTCGGCGATGTCCCCGGCGTGGGGCGCGAGCGGCCGCTCCGGCGCACCCGGCGCGGCCGGTGACTGCGGCGCACCACCTCCAGGTCCGGCGGCCCCGCCGCCCGCCCCCTGCGGATACCCGTACGTCGCCCCACCCGACCCGGGCGGCGGCGTACTCGACTGCGAACTCTGCGGGCTCTGCGGATAGCCGTAGGGCTGCCCGCCCGGCACCGGCGGCGTGCCACCCTGCGGCACCCCACCGGGCGGCGTCCCCGGCACGCCGGGCGCGGTGGCCGGGCCCGAAGGGAAGCCGTAGCCCGGACCACCCACAGGGCCGGCCCCGGGGGCCTGCGGACCGGAACCGGGGGCCTGCGCACCGGACCCGGGGGCCTGCGCACCGGAACCAGGGGCGTGCGGATCGTCCACCGCCGGCGTCACCGCCGTCCGCGGAAGCCGGCTGCCGCCGGACATCAGGGCCGTCTTGGCATCGGGCGCGGTCGACGGCGGCGGTGTGCCGTCGTCCTCGCTCAGCGGCGGCGCGAAGACCGTCGCGGGCAACGGCACGGACCGGTCGTCACCGGCATCGCCGTTGGTGTCCGTACCGGCCCAGGGCGTCGCCCCGGCGGGCACACCCTGCGCGGCCGAAGCACCCGGCCCGGCGACCGAGCCGTCGTCCGCCCCAGGGTCACTCCCCCCGGCGGCCGGCCACGCCGCACCACTGTCCGGCGCGACCGGCGCTCCCTGCGCGGGAGGCGCCGCACCCCCGGCCGAGGCACCGGAAACGGAACCGGAAGCCGCCCCCTCACCAGCAGCACCCGAACTCGCTTCACCGGCAGCCGCCGACGCGGCACCGGCCCCCGCACCACGCCCATCCGGAATCCCCAGCTTGTCCGCCGCATCCTGCAACCACTCCGGCGGAGTCAGCAGGAACGACGTCTGATTCAGATCCACCCGCGCGGCAGGCGCCGCGGCAGCCGGCTCGTCCACCGCGTCCGCACGGCCGTACTCCTCCTCGTACCGGCGGATCACCTCACCCACCGGCAGCCCGGGCCACAGCGTCGCCTCACCGCTGTCCCGCGCGATCACCAGCCGCTGCGCACCGCCGTCGGACCGCGGCCCGTCCGCCCGGTCCTCGGCCCACACCACGAACCCGAGGTCGAACTCCCGCACCCGCACCTCACGATGCTGGTACGACGGCAGGTCCCCGTTGATCCACTCTTCCGCGCGCTCCTGCGCCTGCGCGAAGGTCACCATCGCTGACGTCACTCCCCCACGGCCGAGGACGACACCGCGCCCACCGGCACCACACGCGCGAACCCGCCGTCCACCATCAGATTCGCCACCGTCTCCAACTCCGGCGGATGGCCCGCCAGCCGCGACAGGAAAACATCGAAGTCGTCCCCGCACGGCAGCAACAACCGCTCCACCCGCTCCGCCGGCGGCACCGAGGGATCCACGTCCCGCGCGTCGTCGTACGCGCAGAACCACACCGAACCGATCCGCTCACCCTTCACCTTCACGGCGAGCAACCCGCCCTGGACGAAGGAGATCCCCAGATAGTCCTTGGTCAGATGGTCACGCAGACACTTGTTGACATACACCAGGTCATTGACCGCCGCCTCGTCGCGCACCGTGAAGAACGGCTGGTCCACCAGCAGCCCCAGCTCCGCGTCCAGCGCGGCACCCACCGGCGCACAGCCACCCGCCGCCTTCAGGAACAACCGGTACGCACCCGGCAGCCGGTAGCCGAGATCCTCCTCGACCCCCTGCACCTGCGACTCGGTCACCGCGACACCCGACTTCGGCAGCCCGAAGTGCGCCGGACGCGTCTCCTGCAGCGGCCGCGTGCCCCGCTTGGCATGATCGACGCCCGACGTGGCCACGCCCCCGTGATGCCGCAGCAGCGCCTTCACCTCGACCGGAACCAGCTCCAGCCGCCGCGTCCCCACCACGTGGTGCCACGTCCAACCGTGCGGCGTGGCCACCGCCGGCACCGTGTCCCACAGCTCGTGCCCGGACGCCGACAGCGCCGTGTTCGCCGACACGTAGTCCGTCAGCCGCAACTCGTCGACGCCGAAGCCCTCCGGCGGCTCCGCGATCTCCGCGGCCGCACGCGCGTAAGCCGAGAAGTCGGGGTAACCATGCTCGTCGACCCGTACCCCTCTCGGGTGACGGGCCGCCCGGACCGGATCCGGGAAATGCACGACCTGCCCGGCGTAGGCCGCGTTCGGCGGCGCGGCTTGCTGCCCGAGCCGACCTGTCGTCATGGCGGTTGCCCCCTGCGGCACTCTGTACGACCCGTATCCACCACCTCTGGCGCACTACGGCCCGTATCGACTGTCACGTCATCTGTCTCGACTTCACTGCACGTCACCGCAGGCACCGACCCTCACGGATCCCCCTCCGGTTCACGGCATCGATCTCCGAACGGATCACCGCATCGCCCGCGGTGCCGACAGCCTATGCGGTGCGACGACACCGGTCACCGGCACCGGCCGGCACCCCCTTCGCCTCCGTGACCGGCCGTCACCCCACCGTGACGGCACACCCCGCTCCGGGCGTGTCGCAGCGCCCCAGCTTCCGCACCAGCCGCGGCATTTGGCAGTCTGTGACCTCCGGGGGGATGCACGGAGGGGAAGACGATCATGAACGCGACGCAGACGGGGCCACACACCGGCAGGTCCGCCGACCCACGAAACGGCGACCCACGAGCCCGCACCCGCGCCACCGGCCCCCTGGCCGGCGACCCGCGACACGGCGACCCCCGAGCCGGCGACCCCCGCATCGGCTGGAGCTCCACCGAAGCCGCCCACGCCCCCGTCCTCCGCCACCGCCGCGACGGCATCCTCCCCACCGTCGCCGCCGCACTCTCCGTCCGCGGCGCCACCCTCACCGGCACCGCCGCCCGCGGCGACACACCCCCCGCCCTGCACCCCCTCGTCCAGGACTTCCTGGACACCCTCACCAGCGCCCAGCGCGACCGCTTCACCGGCCGCTGCGCCGAAACCATCCTCATCTCCCGCCACATCGCCGCCGCCGACACCGCCCGCAGCAAACGCGCCGCGCGCAAACCCATGACCAACGGCGAGGCACGCAAAGCCCTCAAGCAGGCCAAACTCACCGCCCGACGCATCCGCGAGGACGGCGACCCCCTCCACGGCAGCTTCGCCACCCCCTGCCGCGCCTGCACCGCGCTCAGCGCCCACTTCGGCGTGCGCATAGTCGACCCGGCGTCCCGGAACAACTGACGCCCCCCACCCCCACCCCCCGCACCACCCTCGCACCACCGGACACCCCGGCGCGCCCCTCACGCCACCCCGAAAACCTCGACGAGACGAAGGGCAGATGCACACCGACCGCACCTCCTCCCCCAAGCCCTCAACTCCCTTCGGGCAGGGGGGACCCCCATCCCGCTTCGCCGTACCCGTCGACGCCGCCCTGCGCGCCGCCGGCTGGCAACCCGGACGCTGGGACATCAAACAAGCCGAGATCTGGGCCGACGCCCTGCGCGACCACGCCTCCCCCGCCGGCCACCGCCACATCGTCTTCCCCGCCGCCGTCGAGGCCTGGGCCGAATTCGGCGGACTCCACATCACCCCCACCGGCCCCGGCCGCCAGGTCGCCCCCGCCACCCTCCACCTCGACCCGCTGCACGGCCTCCACATGGCCCGCACCCTCGGCGACCTCGGCCGCGCCCTCGGCACCGACGTCTGCCCCCTCGGCGCCGAAACCGACAGCCAGGCCCTCCTCGCCATCGACACCGGCGGCCGCGTCTACACCCTCGACCACACCGGCGACTGGTACCTCGGCCCCGACATCGACCAGGCCCTCGCCACCCTCATCACCGGCACCGACCCCGTACGCCTCACCACAGGCTGACCACGCGACCCGCCCCGAACGGGCTACGACGCAGGAATCACCGCCGACACCCGAAAACCCCCCGCATCCGTCGGCCCGGACACGAACACCCCACCCAGCGCCGACACCCGCTCCTTCATCCCCACCAGCCCGTTCCCCCCGGACGGCAACCGCGCCGACGACGCCGCCTCCTCAGGCGGCTCGTTCTCCACCTGCATCGCGATCTCCGACACCCGATGCGCCAACCGCACATACGTCTTCGCCCCGGCCGCGTGCTTGTGGACGTTCGTCAACGCCTCCTGCACCACCCGATACGCCGCCTGCTCCACCACAGGCGCGTACGACCGGGCATCCCCCTCCACCGAGAACGCCACCACCATCCCCGCGGCAGCCGACTGCCCCACCAACTCCTCGATCTCCGCCAGCGACGGCCCCTCGTCATCCGCCGCCCGCGAAGCCGCCGCGGCCGCGGCCACCCCCACCGCCACCAACGGCACCGACGCCGCACGCTCACGCCGCACGTCGCCCCCACCGCTGCGCAGCACCCCGAGCATCTCCCGCAACTCCGTCAGCGCCTGCCGCCCCATGTCCCCCACCAGCGCGGCATTCCTGACCGCCTTCTCCGGATCCTTCCGCGCCACCGCCTGCAACGCCGCGGCATGCACCACCATCAGACTCACCCGATGCGCGACGACATCGTGCATCTCCCGCGCGATCCGCGTCCGCTCCTCGTTCCGGGCCCACTCGGCCCGCTCCTCCGCCCGCTCCGCGAGCAACTGAAGCTCCCGCTCCAGACTGTCCGCCCGCTCCCGCAGGCTCTCCATCAACCGCCGCCGTGCCCCCACATACAGACCCAGCAGCACCGGAGGCGCGGTGAACCCCAGCGACATCGTGATCGCCGCGAAGGGCACGAACCAGTCCCCTATGTCCAAGTCCCCCCGCGACATGTCCTGCCGCGTCTTCACGAACGTCACGATCATCGTCCCGACCAGCGACATCCCCGCCAGCGAGGCGATGATCCGCCGGGGCAGCTCGGCCGCGGCCAGCGTGTACAGGCCGACGACCCCCATCAGGAAACCCATCTCGGCCGGCGTGATGGCGATCGACACCAGCACGACCGCGATCGGCCACCGCCTCCGCACCAGCAGCACGGAACCGGCCAGCGCCCCGAAGACGACCCCCGCCGCCACCGGGATCCCGGCGTCCTTCGCGAACGGCATCCCCTCCAACGCGCACTCCAGCGCGGACACCACCGCCAGGCTCACATCGAACACGGCACTACGCCGCCTGGCCCACCACCACGGCCCTCCCCGGGCCGTCACATGGTCTTCCCCCGTCGCGGTCATGCCTCCAGCCTAAAGGCGCCCCCCGCCGGTTTTCCGGCGCATTTCCTGGACTGGCCTACACCACACAGGGTGACCGTTCGGCTGCGAAACCACCCGATATGCCTCGAACTGCTGAATCGCTCACCGTTCGACCCCGGAAGCCTCCATTCCGCCCGGACGGTATGCCTATGACACATGCACTCGGCAAGTACGCGGACTTCGAGGGCCTGCGCGAGAAGGCGGTGGAGCTGCGCCGCGCAGGGCTCAGCCGCCGCCAGATCCGCGACCGCCTCCACGTCGACAACAACGACATCCTCAACCGCCTGCTGGAGGGCGAACCCGCGCCGGCCTGGACGAAGCGCCCGAACGCGAAGGACGACCTGAGAGAGAAGGCGAGGGAGCTCCGGCTCCAGGGCTGGACGTACGACCGGATCCAGGTGGAGCTGGGCTGCTCGAAGAGTTCGATCTCGCTGTGGGTGCGGGACCTGCCGAAGCCGGAGCGCAAGCGCAGCACCGAGGAGGCGTCGGCGATCGCGAGGCGGGGCTGGGACGCCACCTTGCGCCTGCGCGACGAGGAACGACAGCGCATGAAGGAGGCCGCCAAGGATGCGGTCGGCGACCTGTCCGACAGAGAGGTCTTCCTGGCCGGAGTGACCCTCTACTGGGCCGAGGGAGCCAAGGACAAGCCGTACGGTCGCCGCGAGAGGCTGCACTTCATCAACAGCGACCCGAACGTCATCAGTTTCTTCCTGCGCCGGCTCGACGTACTGGGCGTGGAGCGCGAGCGCCTGCGCTTTCGGGTGAGCATCCACGAGTCTGCCAACGTGGCGAGCGCCGAGACGTTTTGGGCCGCCTTGGTAGGTGTCGAGCCCTCGACATTCCAGAGGGCCACCCTCAAAAAGCACAACCCGAAGACAAGCCGGAAGAACACCTCAGACGCGTATCACGGCTGCTTGATCGTGTACGTACTCAAGAGCGCCGACCTTTACCGTCGCATGGAAGGCGCCTGGTACGGCATAGTAGGAGGCGCTGCTCGGCGACCTGACTAAATGTCCGGTTTAGTCGAGTTCATTCCCCCGTGGTGTAATTGGTAAGCACTGTGGCTTTTGGTGCCATCTGTCCGGGTTCGAGTCCTGGCGGGGGAGCGCATGCTCACGTTCGGGCCCTGACCGGCGGCAGCCAAGTCAGGGCCCACTCTCATGCCCCCCACAAAACCCCCCGGTATCCTGCGGATGTCACCCCACCGCATCCACAGCCGAAGGGCATCCCGTGAGCGCCAACCGCCCGGCAGCCGTCGTCGTTCTCGCAGCGGGTGAGGGCACCCGTATGAAGTCGGCCACACCCAAGGTCCTGCATGAGCTCTGCGGTCGCAGTCTCGTCGGGCACGTGCTCGCCGCCGCGGGCGAGCTGCGGCCCGAGCACCTGGTCGTCGTGGTCGGCCACGCGCGGGAGAAGGTCACCGCGCATCTGGGCGAGATCGCGCCCGACGTGCGCACCGCCGTACAGGCGGAGCAGAACGGCACGGGGCACGCCGTGCGGAGGGGCCTGGAGGAGCTGGGCGGGTCCGTGGACGGGACCGTGGTCGTCGTGTGCGGCGATACGCCGCTGCTGACCGGGGCGACGCTGCGGGCGCTCGCCGCCACGCACTCGGCCGACGGCAACGCGGTCACCGTGCTGACCGCCGAGGTGTCGGACGCGACGGGGTACGGGCGGATCGTCCGTGACGACGCGACCGGAGCCGTCACCGCGATCGTCGAGCACAAGGACGCCAGCGAGGCCCAGCGGTCGATCCGTGAGATCAATTCGGGGGTGTTCGCGTTCGACGGCCAGTTGCTGGCGGACGCGCTGAAGAAGGTGCGGACGGACAACAGTCAGGGCGAGGAGTACCTGACCGATGTGCTGGGGATCCTGCGTGAGGCCGGGCATCGGGTGGGGGCGTCGGTGGCCGGTGACCACCGTGAGATCGCCGGCATCAACAATCGTGTGCAGTTGTCGGAGGCCCGCCGGACTCTGAACGACCGGTTGCTGACGGAGGCGATGCTCGCCGGTGTGACGGTCGTCGACCCGGCGACCACGTGGATCGATGTGACGGTCACGTTCGAGCAGGACGCCGTGGTCCACCCGGGCACGCAGCTGCACGGTTCGACGCACCTGGCGGAGGGCGCCGAGGTCGGGCCCAACGCGCGGCTGACCGACACGCGCGTGGGTGCGGGTGCGCGGGTCGACAACACCGTGGCCACGGGCGCCGAGGTCGGCCCGGAGGCGACGGTGGGTCCGTACGCGTATCTGCGTCCGGGGACGCGGCTGGGGGCGAAGGGCAAGATCGGGACGTACGTCGAGACGAAGAACGCGTCGATCGGGGACGGGACGAAGGTGCCGCACCTTTCCTATGTGGGTGATGCGACCATCGGGGAGCAGACCAACATCGGTGCCGCGAGCGTGTTCGTGAACTACGACGGGCAGGAGAAGCACCACACGACCATCGGTTCGCACTGCCGGACGGGCTCGGACAACATGTTTGTGGCGCCTGTCACGGTGGGGGACGGCGCGTACACCGCCGCCGGGTCCGTGATCACGAAGGATGTGCCGCCCGGTTCGCTGGCCGTGGCCCGTGGTCAGCAGCGGAATATCGAGGGTTGGGTGGCTCGCAAGCGTCCGGGGAGCGCGGCCGCGAGGGCGGCTGAGGCGGCTTCCCGGGAGTCGGCCGGTGAGGGCTGACCGGAAACCGATGCCTCAAACACGGCGTACGGTGATAAGTGCACACCCGCACCCCCACCAGCTGAGACGGCCTCCGGCAAGCCGGCTGCGAGGTCTCTCGACACCCAGCTGCGAAACCTCTGAGGAGACAGTGCTGTGACCGGGATCAAGACGACCGGCGAGAAGAAGTTGATGTTCTTCTCCGGCCGCGCCCACCCCGAGCTTGCGGAGGAGGTCGCCCAACAGCTGGGTGTCGGGGTTGTCCCGACGAAGGCCTTCGACTTCGCGAACGGTGAGATCTATGTGCGGTATCAGGAGTCCGCGCGTGGTGCCGACTGTTTCCTGATCCAGAGCCACACGGCTCCGATCAACAAGTGGATCATGGAGCAGTTGATCATGATCGACGCGCTGAAGCGTGCGTCGGCCCGCTCCATCACGGTCATCGTGCCGTTCTACGGTTACGCGCGGCAGGACAAGAAGCACCGTGGGCGTGAACCGATTTCGGCGCGTCTGATCGCGGACATGATGAAGACGGCGGGTGCGGACCGGCTCCTGACGGTGGATCTGCACACGGACCAGATCCAGGGCTTCTTCGACGGTCCGGTGGATCACCTGTTCGCGCTGCCGCTGCTGGCGGACTATGTGGGCCGGAAGGTGGACCGGGCGAAGCTGACGGTCGTGTCGCCGGACGCGGGCCGGGTCCGGGTGGCGGACCGTTGGTGTGACCGGCTGGGTGCGCCGCTGGCGATCGTGCACAAGCGCCGGGACAAGGATGTGGCGAACCAGGTCACCGTCCACGAGGTCGTGGGTGAGGTGAAGGGCCGCGTGTGTGTCCTGGTGGACGACATGATCGACACGGGTGGGACGATCTGCGCCGCGGCGGACGCGCTGTTCGCGCACGGTGCGGAGGACGTGATCGTGACGGCGACGCATGGTGTGCTGTCGGGCCCGGCGAGCGATCGTCTGAAGAACTCGCGGGTGAGTGAGTTCGTGTTCACGAACACGCTGCCGACGCCGGGTGAGCTGAGCGGGGACCTGGACAAGATCTCGGTGCTGTCCATCGCGCCGACGATCGCGAACGCGGTGCGTGAGGTGTTCGAGGACGGTTCGGTGACGAGCCTGTTCGACGACCAGTAAGAGTCGCTGGTCGGGTCTGTGTAGATCGTTTTGGGTGCGGCCTTCCCCTCCGAGTAGACTGCTGAAGTTGCTCGGCGAGGGAGGCCGTTTCCGTTTCGGGACGCGGCTGTCCGTTATCGACGCGCTCTTCGTAGCAGGCCGTTCGTGGCCGGGTGACCTCCCCCAAGCTCGAAAGAGCAGGGGGTACCCCCACCCGTTTCTGACTTCGAGGAGTGACTATGTCCGAGGTGAAGATCTCCGCCGCGACGCGCACCGAGTTCGGCAAGGGTGCCGCGCGCCGTATCCGTCGTGAAGACAAGGTTCCGGGTGTCCTGTACGGGCACGGTTCGGACCCGGTGCACCTGACTCTGCCGGGTCACGACCTGCTGATGGCGCTGCGTACGCCGAACGTGCTGATCGCGCTGGACATCGACGGCACGAGCAACGAGCTGGCGATTCCGAAGTCCGTGCAGCGTGACCCGCTGAAGGGTTTCCTGGAGCACGTCGACCTGCAGCTGGTGAAGCGTGGCGAGCAGGTGAACGTCGACATCTACGTCCACACCGAGGGTGAGCTGGCCCCGGGTGGCAACCTGCTGGAGCACGTGCTGAACGCGCTTCCGGTCGTGGCCGAGGCCACGCACATTCCGGAGTCCGTGACCGTCTCCGTCCAGGGTCTGACGGCCGGTGACTCCGTCCTCGCCAAGGACATCCCGCTGCCCAAGGGCACGACGCTGGCCGTCGAGGAGGACACCGTCGTCCTTCAGGTCCTGGCCGCCCAGGCCGAGGAGTCCTCGGAGGGTGAGGAAGAGGGCGGAGAGGCCGCCGAGGCCTGATCCTCCGCTTCGTCGTTTCGTCGGCCGCTGTTCCCGTGCGGGGCAGCGGCCGACGCGTATGAAGGAGACATGGACGTGACGACCGATGCCGCCGCTCCCTGGCTGATCGTGGGGCTGGGCAATCCGGGGCCGGAGTACGCGGGGAACCGGCACAACGTGGGTTTCATGGTGGCCGATCTGCTGGCGGACCGGGTCGGGGGGAGGTTCAAGCGGGCCGGGCGGGCGCAGGCGCAGGTCGTGGAGGGCCGGATCGGGCCTCCGGGGCCGTTGAACCGGCGGGTGGTTCTGGCGAAGCCGATGTCGTACATGAATCTGTCGGGCGGGCCGGTGAACGCGCTGCGGGAGTTCTACAAGGTCCCGGTGGGCCATGTGGTGGCGGTGCATGACGAGCTGGACATCGACTATGGGGCGTTGCGGCTGAAGCTGGGTGGCGGGGACAACGGGCACAACGGTCTGAAGTCGATGACGAAGGCGTTCGGTGCGGAGTATCACCGGGTGCGGTTCGGGATCGGGCGGCCGCCTGGGCGGATGCCGGTGGCGGATTTCGTGCTGAAGGATTTTTCGTCGGCGGAGCGCAAGGAGCTGGACTACTTCGTGGACCGGGCGGCGGACGCGGTGGAGGCGTTGGTGATCGAGGGCCTGGAGCGGGCGCAGAGCACGTACAACTCCTGACGTGTCGCCCACTGAGGTTGACGGGCCGTTCAGGCATGGCCAATGATCCCGGCCATGCCTGCCCATGCCGCTTCTTCCCGTCGGGCCTCGGCCGTTGTGCTGCGGTTCGGGCGGTTCGCGGCGATGGGGGCGGTCGCGGTGCTGATCCTGGTCGCGGGTGTGTGGGCCTCGTGGGGTACGGCGCAGCATGTGATGCTGACGAAGGGCCGGGAGCGGGGCACGGTCGAGGTGACGCGGTGTGGGCCGAAGACGTGTTCGGGCCGGTACACGCCGCTGTCGGAGGGTTCGCTTCCGCGGTCGCGGGTGGTGCTGGAGAAGTCGGTCGCGGTGGAGCAGGGCGGGGCCTACACGGTGGTGATGAAGCCCGGCGGTGACGAGGCGGTGCGTTCGGGTCCGGCGGGGGTCCTGTACGCGTGGGTTCCGCTGGGTGGCGCGCTGTTGCTGGCGTCGGTGGTGGTGGCGGGTGGTCTGCTGCGGACGCGGGCGGCGTGGGTGTTGGCGTTGTCGGGGGTGGGGTTGCTGACGGCCGCGTTCGTGACCGTCTGAGGGGTTGGGGCGTTCTCTCCTTCTGTGGAGGGGTCGAGGTGTTGTGTGTTCGTGATTGACGTGTTGCCTGGTGAGGCTGGAAGCTGAGCCGCCCCCTCCACATCTTCCCGGTCACTTCTCGAAGATGGACTAATTCTCGATGCGCACTCTCTCGCGTTCGGGCGCTGTCTGCGCCGCCGCTTCCGCGGTCCTCCTGCTCGCTCCCACCGCCGAGGCCACTCCGCCCGGTGACAACGGCACGGTGAAGATCCATGACGCCTCGACGGGTGAGGAACTGCGCCGTAACGAGCCGCATGTGTGCACCTTCTACCTGGACGCCTTCGGTTTTGACGGCGGGCAGGAGGTGGACTGGCACATCGACGCCATCCCTCCGAGTGAGAACAAGGGGGAGACGGTGAAGTCGGGTGCGCTGACCCTGGACGCCCAGGGTCACGGTCGTAGTGCGGATCTGTCGCTGCCCGACGGGCACTACAAGCTGTTCTGGACCTTCGAGGGGGAGAAGGGATCCGCCAAGCACAAGGTGTTCTGGACGGACTGTGAGGACGAGCAGGAGCCGGGTGGCGCAACGCCGTCCGGGTCGGCGTCCGGGTCGCCGTCGACGGGGGCGTCACAGGCCCCGTCGGGTGAGCCGGGCGCGTCGGGTGAGCCGGGTGTGTCGGCGTCCCCGAGTGCGTCGGCCGGTGGTGGTGTGCCGGTGTCCTCGTCGCCGTCGCCGCAGGGCGGTACGGACGGTGACCTGGCGGAGACGGGGAGCGGGGCGCCGGTGGGTCTGCTGTCGGGGGTGGCGGCGGTGCTGCTGGCGGCCGGCGGGTTCCTGGTGGTGCGGCGGCGCGGGTTGGGCCGCGGCTGACGTGGAACGGCCGTGCCCCCGAGCTCTGTACGGGCTCGGGGGCACGGTGGTGTCCGGGGTGGTTCAGCCGGTGTTGCGCAGGCCGGCTGCCACGCCGTTGACGGTGAGCAGGAGGGCGCGGGCGAGGAGCGGGTCGGCCTGTTCGGCGGCGGCGGCCGCGTCGCGCTGGCGCTTGAGCAGGGCGACCTGGAGGTAGGAGATGGGGTCGAGGTAGGCGTCGCGGATGGCGAAGGTCTGCTTCAGGACGGGTTCGGCGTCGAGGAGTTCGTTCTCACCGGTGACGCGCAGGACTTCGCGGACGGTGAGTTCGTGTTCGGCCTTGATGGTGTCGAAGATGTGCTTGAGCTCGTCGGGGACGAGGGTGTCGACGTAGTGCTGGGCGATCCGCAGGTCGGTCTTGGCCAGGGTCATCTCGACGTTGGAGATGAAGTTGCGGAAGAAGTGCCACTGCTGGTGCATCTCGTCGAGGACGGTGTCGAGGCCGGCTTCGCGCAGGGCCTTGAGGCCGGAGCCGACGCCGAACCAGCCGGGGACGATCTGGCGGGACTGGGTCCAGCCGAACACCCAGGGGATGGCGCGCAGTCCGTCGAGCGAGACGCCGGAGCCGGGGCGGCGGGAGGGCCGGGAGCCCAGGTGCAGGTCGGCGAGCTGGTCCACCGGCGTCGACGCGAGGAAGTACGTCGGCAGGTCGGGGTCCTCGACGAGCTTGCGGTAGGCGCTGTGGGCGGCGTCGGAGACGACGTCCATGGCGGCGTCCCAGCGGGCGAGGGCCTCGTCCGACTGGCGTGGGGCGGTGTGCAGGGCGGAGGCCTGCAGGGTGGCCGCGACGGTCAGTTCGAGGTTCTCGCGGGCGAGGGCCGGGATGAGGTACTTGTCGGAGATGACCTCGCCCTGCTCGGTGACCTTGATCTCGCCTTCGAGGGTGCCCCAGGGCTGGGCGAGGATGGCGTCGTGGGTGGGGCCGCCGCCGCGGCCGACGGTGCCGCCGCGGCCGTGGAAGAGGCGCAGGCGTACGCCGTAGCGGTGGGCGACGTCGCGCAGGCGGCGCTGGGCGCGGTGGATCTCCCACTGGCTGGTGGTGATGCCGCCGAACTTGGAGGAGTCGGAGTAGCCGAGCATGACCTCCTGGACGTCGCCCCGCAGTGCGACCAGGCGCCGGTAGGACGGGTCGGAGAGCATGTCCTCCAGGATGGTGTCGGCTGCCTTGAGCTCGTCGGTGGTCTCCAGCAGCGGCACGATGCCGATCTTGGCCCAGCCGGCGTGCAGGTCGATGAGGCCGGCCTCGCGGGCGAGGACGGCGGCGGCGAAGACGTCGTCGGCGCCCTGGCACATGGAGATGATGTAGGACTCGATGACCTCGGGTCCGAAGACCTCCAGGGCCTTCTTCACGGTCTGGAAGACCCCGAGGGTCTTCTCGCCGGGCGCGTCGACGGGGGCCGGGGTCGGGGCGAGGGGCCTTCTGGACCTGAGTTCCTTGGCGAGGAGCTTGGCGCGGTAGTCGCGGGGCATGTCGGCGTAGCGCCAGGATTCCTCGCCGAGCCGGTCGAAGAGCTGGCCGAGGGCGTGGTGGTGGGCGTCGGCGTGTTCGCGGACGTCCATGGTGGCGAGCTGGAGGCCGAAGGCGGCGAGGGTGCGGATGGTGCGGGCGAGGCGGCCGTCGGCGAAGAGGCCGCCGCGGTGCTCGCGCAGGGAGTTCTGGATGATCCGCAGGTCGGCGATGAGTTCGCCGGTGCCGAGGTAGTCGCGGCCGGCCACGTGGGCGGTGCCCTTGGCGAGGCGCTTCTTGGTGTTCTCCAGCTTCTGCCGGATGCAGGTGGCCTTGAGCCGGTAGGGCTCTTCGGCGTTGAGGCGCTTGTAGCGGGGGCTGATCTCGGGGAGGTTCTCCAGGTCGGCCTGGAGGGAGGTCAGCAGTTCCTCGGTGGCGCCGGCGTAGCGGATGGAGTTCGACAGGAAACCGCGGAGTTCGTCGATCGTCTCCAGGGCGTCGTTGATGCCGTGCTCGTGCTGGAGGATGAGGACGTCCCAGGTGACCTGGGGGGTGACGTTGGGGTTGCCGTCGCGGTCGCCGCCGATCCAGGTGCCGAAGGTGAGGGGGCGGGTGTCGTCGGGGAGCTTGACCCCGGCCCGTTCCAGTTCGGCGGTGAGGTCCTCCAGGACGTCGCCGACGGCGCCGGCGTGCAGTTCGTCCAGGTAGTAGATGGCGTTGCGGGCCTCGTCGGCGGGCTCGGGGCGGACGACGCGCAGTTCGTCGGTCTGCCAGACGAGGTCGATGTTCTCGGCCAGCCGGATGTCGAGGCGGCGCCGGTCGGAGTCGATGACCGGGGTCTCCAGGAGCGCGGCGATGCGCCGGAGCTTGTTCAGGACGGACCGGCGTGCGGCCTCGGTGGGGTGGGCCGTGAACACGGGGCGCACGTTGAGGTTGCGGACCGTCTCGCGCAGGTGCTCGGGGTCGGCGTCCTTGAGCCGGTCGGCCGTACGGGCGAGGAGTCCGCCTTCGTCGGCGCGGCGGGCGCGCAGCTCGCGGCCGCGGTGGACCTGCTCGGTGACGTTGGCCAGATGGAAGTAGGTGGAGAAGGCGCGGACCAGCTTGGCCGCGGTGTCGAGTTCGGTGCCGCGCAGCAGCTCGGCGGCGGCCTCGCCGTCCTCCCGGGTGAGGCGGCGGACCTTCTCGACGAGTTCCAGCAGCTCAGGGCCTTCTTGGCGGACGAGGGTCTCGCCGAGGAGGTCGCCCAGCCGGCGGATGTCGGCGCGCAGCTCGCTGCTCGTCGTGGTGGTCTGGTCGTCGGCACTGCTCACAGGTGCGGCTCCTTGCAGTAATCAGGAGGTGCGTCGCGAAGCGACTCCCTGAAAGGGCGGTGGTGGGCGACGGGTGGAATCGTCTGGGAGGGGAACCCGGACGGCGTCTCGCGCGGCGGGGCGCCGCTTACGGTCCGGTTGTCCGGGAAGAAATCAGAGCGGACCGCGCTGTCCGACCGACTCCAGGATAGGTGTCGGCCGGACGCGCAGGGGCGGGGGCTCTTGCCGCCGGGCGACGCACTGCCATACTTACGATGCCGTAGGTTACGGAACCGTAGGAAGCGCGGTCTCCGGTGACCCGGCGACTCCTTCTCCATCCACATACCCCCCAGGGGACGCGTATGACCAGTAGTTCCGATGTGATCGAGGGCGCCGCGAAGGCACCCGGTCAGCACACCGACGCCGCCGCGGACTCCGCGACGCTGGGCGGCGAGAAGAAGCGGTCCGTCGAGCAGATCGCCCTCCTCCTCTTCATCACCGTTCCGTTCCTCGCGCTGCTGGCGGCCGTGCCGCTGGCGTGGGGCTGGGGGGTGAGCTGGCTGGACCTCGGCCTGATGGTCTTCTTCTACTACCTGGGATGCCACGGCATCACGATCGGTTTCCACCGGCACTTCACGCATGGTTCCTTCAAGGCCAAGCGGCCGCTGAAGATCGCGCTGGCGATCGCGGGGTCCATGGCGGTCGAGGGGCCGCTGGTGCGCTGGGTGGCCGATCACCGCAAGCATCACAAGTTCTCCGACGCGGAAGGCGACCCGCACTCGCCGTGGCGGTTCGGTGAGACGCTGCCGGCCCTGATGAAGGGCCTCTGGTGGGCGCACATCGGATGGATGTTCGACGAGGAGCAGACGTCGCAGGAGAAGTACGCCCCGGACCTGGTCAAGGACAAGACGCTCCGCAACGTCTCCCGCCAGTTCGTCCTGTGGACGGTGGTCTCGCTGGCGCTGCCGCCGCTGATCGGCGGTCTGGTGACGATGTCCTGGTGGGGCGCGTTCACCGCGTTCTTCTGGGGTTCGCTCGTCCGGGTGGCCCTGCTGCACCACGTGACCTGGTCGATCAACTCGATCTGCCACGCGGTCGGCAAGCGCCCCTTCAAGTCGCGTGACCGCTCGGGCAACGTGTGGTGGCTGGCGGTGCTGTCCTGCGGTGAGTCCTGGCACAACCTGCACCACGCCGACCCGACCTCGGCGCGGCACGGGGTGATGCGCGGCCAGCTGGATTCGTCCGCCCGGCTGATCCGCTGGTTCGAGATGGCGGGCTGGGCGTACGACGTTCGCTGGCCGTCACGCTCCCGTATCGATTCGCGCCGTAACTCCGGGGAAGGCGGCTCCCAGAGGGGGAAGGAACCCGCCGAGGCGGCATGATGGTCGCTGTGGCGACCGACTCGAGCAGCACCCCGAGCAATGACAAGCCGCGGCGAGCGCGTCGCACCCGCATGACCGGTGCCGAGCGACGCCAGCAGCTGCTGGAGATCGGCCGCACGCTCTTCGCGGCGAAGGGGTTCGAGGGCACGTCGGTGGAGGAGATCGCGGCGAAGGCCGGGGTCTCCAAACCCGTGGTCTACGAGCACTTCGGCGGCAAGGAAGGGCTGTACGCGGTCGTGGTCGACCGCGAGATGCGGCGCCTGCTGGACATGGTGACCAGCTCACTCACCGCCGGTCACCCCCGCGAACTGTGCGAACAGGCGGCGTTCGCGCTGCTGGACTACATCGAGGAGTACACGGACGGGTTCCGCATCCTGGTCCGTGACTCCCCCATCCCGCAGTCGACGGGCTCGTTCGCCTCGCTGATCTCGGACATCGCCACGCAGGTGGAGGACATCCTCGGCCGCGAGTTCAAGAGCCGCGGCTTCGATCCCAAGCTGGCCCCGCTGTACGCCCAGGCCCTGGTCGGGATGGTCGCCCTGACCGGCCAGTGGTGGCTGGACGTGCGCAGGCCGAAGAAGGCCGAGGTGGCCGCGCATCTGGTGAACCTGGCGTGGCACGGCCTGGACGGCATAGAGGCCAAGCCGCATCTGATAGGACGCCGCAAGGCCTAGCCTCGTCGGGGATCTCGGTCATGCCGAGGTGTCGACGCGGTACGCCCGCAGCCGCTCCCGCTCCCGCCCCCGGGCGGGGCGGCGAGCCGGACACGGTCGAGGGCGGTGATCACCGGCTCTCCTTCCGGGCGACGGCGAACACGCGGCGGAACGGGAAGGGTGTGCCGTGCGGCCCGGCCGGATAGGCCTGGCGCAGGGCCGCCCGGTACGCGGCGACGAAGGCCTCCCGCTCCTCGGGATCATCGGCGAGCGCGGTCAGCACGGGCCGCAGCCCGGTCCCCTTCACCCAGTCGAGCACCGGGTCCTCGCCCTGGAGCAGGTGGATGTACGTCGTCTCCCACACGTCGGCCGTGCAGCCGAGGGACATCAGCCGCTCGTGGTAGGCCTCGGGGGCGAGGACGGCGTCGGCGTGGCGCAGGGTGCCGTCGAGCCGGGCGCGCCAGCGCGGTGAACCGGCGAGTTCGCGCATGAGCCGGTGGCTGGGGGCGTCGAAGTTGCCCGGCACCTGGAAGGCGAGGGTCCCGCCGGGTTTCAGTCCGGCCACCCAGTCGGCGAACCGCTCGGCATGACCCGGCACCCACTGGAGGGTGGCGTTGCCGACGATCAGGTCGTGCGGCTCGTCCGGCGTCCATGTCCGTACGTCGGCGTGGCAGAAGTCGAGGCTCCCGCCGCCCGGGGTGGGCCCTTCGTGATCGACGTGGGCCTTGTCGAGCATCTCGGGTGAGTTGTCGTAGCCGGTGATCCGGGCGGTGGGCCAGCGGGCGGCGAGCAGCGCGGTGACGTTGCCGGGGCCGCAGCCGAGGTCGGCGATGCGGGGACGGTCGGCGGGCGGGTCCGGGACGCGGGCGAGGAGGTCTCCGAAGGGGCGGGCGCGGTGGCCGGCGTGACGGAGGTACTGGGCGGGGTCCCAGGTGGGGGCGGCGGCGGGCATGGGTCCTCCTGGTGTCCTGGTGGTGACCGTACGGGACGTACACCCAGCGTGATCGCGAAGGTATCTCGATGTCAAGAAACTGGACGTCAAGAGACTCTACGTCGACACAACCACTACACTGATCGTCATGGAGGACGAGGTCGATCGGCTGGTCGCAGCGTGGCGCCGGGAGCGCCCGGACCTCGACGTGGAACCGCTCGAGGTGCTCAGCCGCGTCAGCAGACTGGCCCGGCACCTGGACCGGGCGCGACGGCTGGCGTTCTCGGAGCACGGCCTGGAGCCGTGGGAGTTCGACGTGCTGACGGCCCTGCGCCGCGCCGGCACGCCGTACCAGCTGTCGCCGGGGCAGCTCCTCACGCAGACCCTGGTCACCTCGGGCACGATGACGAACCGCATCGACCGCCTGGCGAAGAAGGATCTGGTGGAACGGCTCCCCGACCCCAGCGACCGCAGGGGCGTCCTGGTCCGGCTGACGGACGAGGGCCGGGACCGCGCGGACCAGGCCCTGGCGGGCCTGCTGGACCAGGAGCGCGCGATCCTCGCCGAGCTCTCCCGGGCCCAGCGCGGCGAACTGGCGGGGCTGCTACGCCAGCTGACCGCCCCGTTCGACAACATCCCCGGCTAGGTCGGCGGGTCCGACCCCGGCCCGCCGGGCCAGGGCGACGGCGGCGAGCGTGGAATGCACGCCGAGCTTGCCCAGGACGTTCTGCATGTGCGTCCGCACGGTGTGCGGCGACAGATACAGGCGCTCGGCGACGGCCTTGCGCCCCAGCCCCGCGACCATGCACCGCAGCACCTCCCGCTCACGCGGAGTGAGGGACTCGACGAGCCGCTCGCTCTCGGTGCGGTGCTTGCGGGCGGCGGTGAGCTCCCGCAGCACACCGGTCAGCAGGGCGGGCGGCAGATGCGTCTCCTCCCGCAATACGCCCCGGATGACCGTGAGCAGCCGGGACAGCGAGCAGTCCTTGGCGACCCAGCCGGAGGCGCCGGCCTGCAGGGCGAGCGCGGCACGCCGCGGGTCGTCCTTCTCGGCGAGCACCACGATCCGTACGTTCGGCTGCGCGGCACGCACTCCCGTGACGAGGGAGATCCCGTCGACGAGCCCGTCCTCGTTGCCCTCCTGCACGGGTACGGCCGGGCGGGTGCCCGGCACCTTGCCGCCCAGATCGGCGTCCACGAGCAGCACGTCGAACCGCCGCCCCTCGGCGACCGCCCGCTCCAGGCTGCGCAGCGCGGCCGGACCACTGCCGGCCGCGGAGACGTCGACATCGGGCTCGGCGGCCAGGGCCGCCGCGAGTGACTCGGCGAAGATGCGATGGTCGTCGACGACCAGGACTCGGATGCGAACCACGAAACCCCCTTACCCGAGCTCTTGAAGAGCAGGGGATACCCCAACGTCGGAGGAGGACACCGCTCGGGTACGACGCCGGGGTGTCCGATCTGCCACGTCCGACCGTCCGTCCTTGCCGCAGCAGCCTGTTCGGGTCGCCGCAGCCGCACGACCGCCGCCGTGCAGTAACCGCTACCCCCACCCCGGGCGTCGTACCCGGCTGTCTCGCCCCCTGATCGGCACCGGCCCCCACCGGTGCTGTTCATCAGGGTACGGGCGAGGGCCCGGAGCGGAAGGTTATTTGCAGAACTGACTGTCCGACGCGTTTATGGTGTGCCGCATGTTCCGTCTTGAGACAGAAGTCGACAAGGCCCGACGTGATCTGCTCCGCACACGCCTGCGGGACACGAACACAGCCGCCTCTCCGATCCTGCGCGCCCTGCGCGGGACACCGGACGAAAGGGACACCCCCTTGCATGTGTGGGCTGTGAACGACCGGGACGACGGCCTCGCCGGCGGCCTGGTCGGCCACACCTGGGCGACATGGCTCCACGTGACCTACCTCTGGGTCGACGAACGCCACCGCGGCAGGGGCCTGGGCGCACGGTTGCTCGCGGAGGCGGAACACATCGCGACATCGTCGCGCGGCTGCCGCTCGGCCCGCCTGGAGACCTGGGACTTCCAGGCACCGCGGTTCTACGAGAAGCAGGGGTACCAGGTGGTGTGCGCGGTGCCGGACTACCCGCCGGGGATCACGGAGTACATGCTGACGAAGCGGCTGCGCCGAACGGCGCGCCCCGCCGGCTGAAGGCAGCGGTCACCACGCAGACCTCGTGGGCAGGGGCCGGTGGCGCGCGGGGCGAGCTGCCGGACGGTGTCTTCGAGGCGGTCCAGGCGGTGACGGTCCAGGAGATGGTCCGTCACCGCCGACGACGGCGAGAGCGGTGCCCCGGCCACAGGGGAGGGCGCCGCTCTCGGGGGGGGTCAGTGCACTCGGCCGGCGCCCGCCGACGGGACCGCTTCGAAGACGCGCGGGGCCGTGAAGCCCGCCGTCGCGAAGGCCTCCGTCACCACCTTGGTGATGGCGTCCACGTCCTGCTCCTCCGCGAGGACGATCGCCGAGCCGCCGAAGCCGCCGCCCGTCATCCGGGCGCCCAGGGCGCCGGCGGCCAGGGCCGTGTCGACGACCAGGTCGAGTTCGGGGCAGGAGATGCGGAAGTCGTCGCGCAGGGAGGCGTGGCCCTCGATCAGGATCGGGCCGATCGCGCGGGTGTCGCCCGCTTCCAACAGCGACACGACCCGTTCGACGCGCTCGTTCTCCGTGACGATGTGGCGGACCAGGCGGCGGACCTCCTCCTCGTCGCCCAGGCGGTCCAGGGCCGCGTCCAGCTCGGCGTGCGGGACGTCCCGCAGCGCGTCGACGCCCAGCAGGGCCGCGCCCTTCTCGCAGCCGGCGCGGCGCTTGCCGTACTCGCCCTCGCTGTGGGAGTGCTTGACCTGCGTGTCGACCACGAGCAGGCGCATGCCCTCGGCCGCCAGGTCGAAGGGGATCTGGCGCTGGGAGAGGTCGCGGGTGTCGAGGAACAGGGCGTGCCCGGCCTCGCAGCAGGCCGACGCGGTCTGGTCCATGATGCCGACCGGGGCACCGACGTAGACGTTCTCGGCGCGCTGGCACAGGCGGGCCAGCTGCCAGCCCTTCAGGCCCAGTTCGTACAGGTCGTTGAGGGCCAGCGCGACCACGACCTCCAGTGCCGCCGACGACGACAGGCCCGCGCCGGAGGGGACCGTCGAGGCGAGGTGGATGTCGGCGCCGGTGACCGGGTGGCCGGCCTCGCGCAGCGCCCACAGGACCCCGGCCGGGTACGCCGTCCAGTTCCGGTCCGTTTCCGGCGCCAGCTCCCCGACGCGCAGCTCGACGACCCCGCCCTCGACGTCCGCCGAGTGCAGGCGCAGCACGCCGTCCGTGCGCCGGGAGACGGCCGCCACTGCGGTGTGCGGCAGCGCGAAGGGCATCACGAAGCCGTCGTTGTAGTCGGTGTGCTCACCGATGAGGTTGACGCGGCCCGGGGCCGCCCAGACACCCTCCGGGGCGGCTCCGTACAGCTCTTCGAAACCGTCCCGCACCTGCTGTGCGCCCACTACTGCTCCCTCGAGGTGTTCTGTGCGAAGTCCCACGCGTCCGCGACGATGCCCGCGAGGTCCGCGCGGGACGGGTTCCAGCCCAGCTTCTCGCGGGCCGTGGCGGCCGATGCCACCAGGATCGCCGGGTCGCCGCCCCGGCGGGGTGCGACCACTTCCGGAATCGGGTGGCCCGTCACGGTGCGGACCGTTTCGATGACCTCCCGGACCGAGAAGCCGTTGCCGTTGCCGAGGTTGCAGATCAGGTGCTCGCCGGGGGCGGCGGCCCGCAGCGCCAGCAGATGGGCCTCGGCCAGGTCCGCGACGTGGATGTAGTCGCGTACGCAGGTGCCGTCCGGCGTCGGGTAGTCGTCGCCGAAGACCGAGATGGCCTCGCGCCTGCCCTGCGCGACCTGGAGGACCAGCGGGATCAGATGGGATTCGGGGTCGTGGCGCTCGCCGTACGCGCCGTAGGCGCCCGCGACGTTGAAGTAGCGGAGCGACACCGCGCCCAGGCCGTGCGCCGCCGCCTCGCCCGTGATCATGTGGTCGACCGCGAGCTTCGAGGCGCCGTACGGGTTGGTCGGGGACGTGGGCGCCGACTCGACGATCGGGACCTGCTCCGGCTCGCCGTACGTCGCCGCGGTCGACGAGAAGACCAGCTTGCGAACGCCCGCCTCGCGCATCGCGGCCAGCAGCGCCATGGTGCCGCCGACGTTGTTGTCCCAGTACTTCTCCGGCTTCGCGACCGACTCGCCGACCTGGGAGGACGCGGCGAAGTGCAGCACGCCGTCGAAGGAGGAGTCCAGCCACTTGGCGGCGTCGCGGATGTCGCCCTCGACGAACTCCGCGCCCGCCGGGACGCCCTCGCGGAAGCCCGTGGAGAGGTTGTCGAGGACGACGACCTCGTGACCGGCCTCCAGCAGGTGCTGTGCGACCACGCTGCCGACGTATCCCGCACCGCCGGTCACCAGGTACTTCCCGCTCATGAACTCGCTACCTCTCGCAGTCGCTCGGCCGCGCGCTCCGGCGGCACGTCGTTGATGAACACGTTCATGCCGGACTCGGAACCCGCGAGGAACTTCAGCTTGCCGGAAGTGCGGCGGATGGTGAAAAGCTCGAGGTGGAGCGCGAAGTCCTCGCGCACGACCCCGTCGAACTCCTCCAGCGCGCCGAACGGGGCCTGGTGCCAGGCCGCGATGTACGGCGTCGGAGGCTCACCCTCCCCGAAGATCCGGTCGAAGCGCCTCAAGAGTTCCAGATAGACCTGGGGGAACTCTGTGCGCGCGCCCTCGTCCAGCCCGAGCAGGTCGGGCACGCGGCGCTTGGGGTAGAGGTGCACCTCGTACGGCCAGTGCGCCGCGTAGGGCACGAAGGCGACCCAGTGGTCACCCTCCAGGACGACCCGCTCGCCGGCGAGTTCACGCTCCAGGACGGCGTCGAAGAGGTTCTCCCCGCCGGTCATCTCCTTGTGGGCCGCGACGGAGCGGAGCATCAGCGCGGTGCGGGGCGTGGTGAAGGGGTAGGCGTAGATCTGCCCGTGGGAGTGCTGGAGGGTGACGCCGATCTCGGCGCCCCGGTTCTCGAAGCAGAACACCTGCTCGACGGCGGGGAGATGGGACAGCTCCGACGTGCGGTCCGTCCAGGCCTCCAGCACCAGGCCCGCCTGCTCCTCGGTGAGCTCGCCGAAGGACGCGTTGTGGTCGGAGGTGAAGCAGACGACCTCGCAGCGGCCCGAGTCGCCGGCGAGCGAGGGAAAGCGGTTCTCGAAGACGACGACGTCGTACGAGGAGTCCGGGATCTCGCTCAGGCGGTCGCCCTCGGAGGGGCACAGGGGGCACTCGTCGGCCGGGGGGTGGTAGGTGCGGCCCTGGCGGTGCGAGGCGATGGCGACGGAGTCGCCGAGCAGGGGGTCGCGGCGGATCTCGGACGTGGTGACGGTGGGGTCCAGCGGGCGGCGGTCGGTCGCGTCCCGCACGCTGTCGTCACGCAGGTCGTAGTAGATGAGCTCGCGACCGTCGGCCAGTCGGGTCGAGGTCTTCTTCACGCCGGACTCCTCATCCTTCAAACATAACCCAACATACCTAAACACGCCTCACCCCAATCGTCAACATCACAATCAAACAAAGAACGTCAGCAGACGGGTTCGATCACCGAACGCGGAGAAGCCGTTCCCGAGGTATCGGTTCGCGCGACAAAGCGAGGGCTCATGCACACCCCCACCCCCCTGGCAGCCGAGCTGCGGCTCCCGACCAACTGGCTGGACTACACGATCCTCGGCCTCTACTTCCTCGTCGTCCTCGGCATCGGCTTCGCCGCCCGCCGCTCGGTCAAGACCAGTCTCGACTTCTTCCTCTCCGGCCGCTCCCTGCCCGCCTGGGTGACCGGCCTCGCGTTCATCGCGGCCAACCTGGGCGCCACCGAGATCCTGGGCATGGCCGCCAACAGCGCCCAGTACGGCGTCTACACCACGCACTGGTACTGGATCGGCGCCATCCCGGCCATGGTCTTCCTCGGCCTGGTGATGATGCCCTTCTACTACGGCTCCAAGGTGCGCTCGGTCCCCGAGTTCCTGCTGCTGCGCTTCGACAAGGCGGCCCACCTGCTCAGTTCCGTGCTCTTCGCCGTCGCCGCCATCCTCATCGCCGGCGTCAACCTCTACGCCCTGGCCATCGTCGTCGAGGCGCTGCTGGGCTGGCCGGAGTGGGTGGCGATCGTGGTCGCCGGCTTCTTCGTGCTGGCGTACATCACTCTCGGCGGCCTGTCCTCGGCGATCTACAACGAAGTCCTGCAGTTCTTCGTCATCCTCGCCGCGCTCATCCCGATCACGTTCCTCGGCCTGAAGAAGGTCGGCGGCTGGGACGGCCTGTCGGACTCCCTGACGAAAAGCCACGGCGGCGACTTCATGACGTCCTGGGGCGGCACCGGCATCGGCAGCGACAACCCGCTCGGCGCGAACTGGCTGACGATCGTCCTGGGCCTCGGCTTCGTGCTCTCCTTCGGCTACTGGACGACGAACTTCGCCGAGGTGCAGCGTGCCCTGTCCGCGAAGAACCTCTCGGCGGCCCGGCGCACCCCGCTGATCGCCGCCTTCCCGAAGATCTTCATCGTGTTCCTGGTGATGATCCCGGGCCTGGTCGCCGCGGTCCTGGTCCCGAGGATCGGCACGCCCGGCTCCGACCTCCAGTACAACGACGCCATCCCCTACCTCATGCAACAGCTCCTGCCCAACGGCGTGCTGGGCATCGCCGTCACCGGCCTGCTCGCGGCGTTCATGGCGGGCATGGCGGCGAACGTGTCGTCCTTCAACACGGTGTTCACGTCGGACATCTGGGCGAAGTACGTCGTCAGGGACCGCGAGGACGAGTACTACGTGCGCTTCGGCCGGCTCATCACCGCGATCGGTGTCCTGGCCTCCATCGGCACGGCGTTCCTGGCCCGGTCCTTCTCGAACATCATGGCCTACCTCCAGACGCTGTTCTCCTTCTTCAACGTGCCGATGTTCGTCGTCTTCATCATCGGCATGTTCTGGAAGCGCGCGTCCATGAAGTCGGGCTTCTGGGGGCTGCTCGCGGGCACCACCGCGGCGATGGTCAACTACTTCGTCCTCTACGAGCGGGGCATCATCGACATCCCCTCCGACCAGGGGGCCAACTTCGTCTCGGCGATCGCCGGTTTCGTCGCGGGCGCGGTCGTCATGGTGGCGGTGTCGCTGTTCACCGCGCCCAAGCCCGCCGAGGAGTTGCGGGGGCTGGTCTACGGCACACGCTCGCCCGGCATGTCGCAGCCGCCGGCTCCCGGCGACGAGGCCTGGTACCGCAAGCCGGCGCTGCTCGGCTGGGGTGCGATCGTACTGGCCGCGGCCTGCTACATCCCGTTCTCGTTCTGAGCCAGGGAGGCTGACACCATGTCCGAGTTCCACTCCGAGAAGGACGTGCAGCGGGACACCGAGCTGCAGGGCAAGTCGGCGACCGCCGCGCGGTTGTTCGACATCCGGCGGATCATCGGTGGGCTGTTCGTCATCTACGGCGTGATCGTCATGATCGCGGGGTTCACGGCGTCCGATGCCGACATCGACAAGGCCGAGGGGGTGAACATCAACCTGTGGACCGGGGTGGGCATGCTGGCGCTCGGGGTGTTCTTCCTGGTGTGGCTCAAGCTGAGGCCCGCGGCCCCGGCCCCTCCGGGGGTTGAGCCGGAGGACGACGAGCGGGTGGAGTAACCCAGTTGTGCTGGTGTCCGGGCCGGGCGAGTGCGCACCTCGGCGCGACGAGGCGCCACTCGCACCGCAGGCCGGGCGGACCGGCACCCGCGTACGGCGAGCAGGGGCCGTGTCGGGGGGTGTCCGCCCGCAGCGGTTGGCGCGTCAACGCCAGCCAGTCGGTGAGTAGGCCCATCGCGCCGTTCCGAGGACGGACACCCCCCCGGCGCGGCCCCGACCCACCACCCGACTGCAAGGCGCCTCTCCGGCACATGACCGGAGAGGCGCGGCGCCATGCAATGCGCTACGGACTTACAGTGCGGCGACTGTCACTGTGGCGCCTGGTAAGTCGGCCCTGAGAGGGCGGCCTCAAGGGCGTCGCCCGTCATATCGATGACGATTGCCTCCTCCCGCATGTCTGCGGGGAGTTGTGTTCGCTCCTCCGCACGGCACACAGCTCGGCCGGTGCTCGGGTCGATGATCACAGCTTCCAGTTCGGCGACGAGTTCGGCCACGATGGCGAAGACACCGCCGGTCTGCGGGCGCTCCACCAGGATGCCGGTTTCATCGGCGGAGATCTCGGCTTCGCTGCCGTCGGATGCCCGGACCCAGAACCGCAGGCTTCCGTCCTCGCCCGCCGTGAGCTGCGGATCCCCGCAATTGTGCGGCTCCAGAACAGACCGCACCAGCTCCATGTCCGGCGGAACGGGTACGTCACCGCCGTCGACGAATTTGTAGATCGACGGGCTGTAACTCATGAAGCTCCCTTCGACGTCCTGCCACCGAAAGTGGCAGGACACCGTTTCCTCATCCTGTCACCGGAAGTGATCTTCTGGGCGCATGTGATCCAGCTCCCGAAGAGGATGTCGATCGGGTCGACGTGCCTCGCCGCAAAGAAGGCGCGTGGGGGTGCCCCTCAGAAGGAGCGGACCACGCGGGGCTGAGATCGACCAGAAGCCGGCCACGCCTCAACGACGTTGGTCGTACAGCCGGTCAGGCCTCCGGCCTCGGGTCCCGCGACACCGCCCCCGCCCGGTCCAGCAACCCCGTCCGCGCTGCCAGCGCCGCCGCCTCCAGGCGGGAACCCACGCCCAGTTTCATCAGCACCCGCTGGACGTGCGTACGCGCCGTCGACGGTGCTATGCCCATGCCCGCCGCGATGAGGCGGGTGTCCTCGCCGTCGGCGACGCGCACCAGCACCTCCACCTCGCGCGGCGTGAGCATCTGGAGCAACCGCTGCCCCTCGTCGTCCGGCTGTGCCGCCGGGTTGAGCAACTCGCTGAACGCACCCTGCAGCAGTTGTGGCGCCACCGCCGTCTCGCCCGCCCGCGCCTTCATGATCGCCCGCTCGACACCCTCTATGCGTTCATCGTGCCGGACATAGCCGGAGGCTCCCGCCGCGAACGCCGCCGCGATGCCCCGTGGGCTGGGCACCGGCCCCAGCACCAGCACCGCGACCTGCGGCCGTTCCCGTTTGATCCGCACCACCGGGTCGAAGATCCCCGGCTCCGCCGGTGCCGCCGTCCCCAGCAGACACACCTCCGGCGCCCGTGTGATCACCAGCTCCGCCGCCCCCGCGGCGGGCGCCGCCGCGGCGAGCACCCGGTGCCCTCGCAGTTTCAACGCCGAGGCCAGCGCCTCGGCCAGCAATCGGTGGTCGTCGACCACCATGAGCCGTACTCCCATCGAGCAACCCCCCAGTCACCCCAGCCCCCTATGGAAGCCCCCCGGCTCCCCCGCCTTCATGCCCCCGGAAGCTACACGCTTGTTCGACGTTGCGCTCCCCCTACCCGCGAGAATCGCCCCGGATCGCCGAACTTCCCCTCCTTCCAGGTTGACCGCGCCGAACAGATACGGCCCCGTCCCTGAACAGGGACGGGGCCGTATCAGCCACCAGTCGATCAAGAACCGGACACCACCCGGTCAGAGCTGGGTCAGCCCGTGCCGAAGCTGACCGCCAGGTACTCCTTCTCCCGCACCGTCGACCGCTTGCTCGCGTACACCTTGGACATGTAGAGGTGCCCGTCGGCGTACAGGAATTCGGAGTACTCCGGTGACATGCTGGTCTCCACGTCGCGGACATTGTCCGTCGCGGGGTTCTCCAGCAGCGTCGTCTCCTTGAAGCTGCCCCCGTCGATGCTCACGACCTGCCCGCCCTTGTCGTACGGCGGACGCTTGTACGCGATCAGATTGCCGCCGTCCATGCGCAGCGGCGAGATCGTGTAGCCGTCGCCCGCGTCGGCCCGCTGCCCGGTCTGCTTGCCGGTGGCGAGGTCGAAGGCGACGATCTCGTTGGTCTGGCTGTACTTGCCGGTGCCGTCGTGCTCCTCGGTCGGCAGGTACAGCCGGTCGTTGCCGACGGCCAGCAGGTTGCAGGCCTCGACACGGGTGATGCCCTCGCAGCGGGCCGCGAACTGCTCACCCGGCGCGGAGATGCGCGTGCGCAGCTTGCCGGTCTTGCCGTCGATGGAGAAGAAGTCGGAGATGCCGCTGCCGTCGCCCGCGGAGTCGCCGACATCGGCGGCCACGACCAGCGGGTTGGTCGACACGATGCTCGCGTACTCGATGCCCTCGGTCATCTTGTACTCGGAGATCACCTTCCCGGACTTCGGGTCGATGGTCTGGATGTGCAGCTGCCGCTGGTCGTACGAGCCGCACTTGCGCACCGCGACCAGCTTCTCGCCGCCGCCGTAGCCGGCGTCGTAGCAGGAGTCGGTCGGCTTCGGGCTCCACAGGAGCTTGCCGGAGACGTCGAAGGCGGCGCCGCCGCTGGTGCTGCCGACGGCGACGGTCTTTCCGCTGAGGGTGATGTTGTCGAAGGTGATCAGCTGGTCACCGGTCTTGACCGTCTTGGTCCACAGCTTTTTGCCGGCATCCAGGTCGAGCAGCGCGATCTCGCTGCACCCGTGCGAGGGGTCGGCCTTGGTGGGCATGGCCGGCTGGTAGAGGATCGCCGTCAGGTTGTCGTCGGTGACGTGGCGGGCGGCCTGGCAGACCGGGCCGTCCAGCGGGATCTTCCACAGCTCGGCGCCCTTGTCGCGGTCGTAGCCGACGATCTGGGCGATGCCGCTCTTGACGTACGCCTTGTCGGTGAGCCACGAGCCGGAGACGACGACCGTGCTGCCGTTCTTCACCTCGGGCGCCGGGACCTGGAAAAGGACCTTGGCGCTGGGGTCGGACGGCGCCTTCTCCTTGCCGGAGGTGGTGCCGCCGTTGTCGTCGTCCGTCCCGCCGGTGCCGCCGCTGGAGCCGGCGGTGTCGTTCTTCTTGCCCTCGTCACCACCGGACTTGGCGTACCAGACACCGCCGCCGATGATCAGGGCGATCGCCACGACAGCGGCGACGATGATCGCCATCTGCGCGGTGAACTTCCCGCCGCCGCCCGGCTGTCCGGCCTGCGGCTGGTGCGGCATGGTCTGCTGCGGATAGCCGTAACCGGGCGGCTGGCCGTATCCCGGCTGACCGTAAGGCGCTTGCTGCGGCTGACCGTAAGGCGCCTGCTGCGGCTGCCCGTACGGCCCCGGCTGCTGACCGGGATAGCCGTAGCCGGGCGGGGCCTGCGGAGGCTGGGGCGCCGGAGCACCCTGCGGATAGCCGTAACCCTGCGGAGGCTGGGGCGGCGTCTGGGGGCCGGCCGGCGGAGGCGTCTGCGGAGGCTGCGGCGTCTGGGGGTAGCCGTACCCCGGTTCCGGGGTCTTGCCGAGGTTCGGCCCGGCCGCGGGCGGCGGGGTCTGCGGCGGCTGGTCCTGGGGCGGCCCGAAGCCGCCCCCCTGCGGGGGCTGCTGGGGCGGCGGGGGCGGCGGCTGGGTCATGGCGTGGGTACCTCGGGGAAGGGTGCGCGGGACGGTGGGAGTTCGAAAGGAGGAAGAGTCACTTGCCGTAGGCGAGCATCAACTTCTCCTTCGTGTCGTCGTTCCCGCTCAGCCGGGTCGTCGAGAGGTAGAAGCGCCCGTCGACCCAGTCGATGTCCTTGGAGAAGAAGCTGTCCTCGATGTCCGCGGCACCCTGCGGGTTCTGCAGCAGCGTGGACGGCTTGTGGCTGCTGCCGCCGGTCGGGATGGACACGATCTGCCCGCCCGCGTCGTACGACGGCTCCACATAGGCGATGAGCTTTCCGCCCTCGGTCTTCACCGGCAGCATCGACTCGTCGGAGGGCGACTTCACGCGCCACTTCTCCTTGCCGTCGGCGAGGTTGACCGCGACGATCTCGTTGGCGCCGGTGGTGGCCTTGGTCGGCAGGTACAGGGTGGAGTCGTCGACGGCGACGCCCCGGCAGCCGGTGAGGTCGCGCTCGAGGATCGCCCAGCCGCACTCGGGGGCGAAGTCCTCGTCGAAGCCGACCTGCGAGCGGAACTTGCCGCCGGAGGTGAAGGTGGAGATGTTCCAGGCCTTCTTGTCCGCGTTGGTGCTGTAGACGACGAGGGGGCTGACCGAGTAGGTGCGCGCGACCCGCCAGCCCTTGTCGAACGGCTGGGTCCACCTGGCCTTGCCGGTCTTCGGGTCGAGCTCCTGGACCTCGTCGTGCTCCTTGTCGGTGCCGGCGCCGCAGGAGGAGACGGCGATCAGCTTCTCGCCGCCGGCGAACGCGGCGGGGAAGCAGGCGTTGCCGTAGCGCTTCTTGTCGAAGAGCTTGTCGCCGTTGGTGACGTCGTAGGCCGTACCGGACTGGGAGCGGCCCACCATCAGCGTCTTGCCGGTGATGGACAGTTCGACGGAGAGCGTGGAGTCGAACAGGGCGCCGTCGGCGACCTGCTTCTTCCAGCCCTTCTCGCCGGTGCCGAGGTCGATCTCCTGCAGCTGGTTGCACTTGGCGCGGTCGCTGCTGCCGCTCATGTACGCGACGACGATGGTGTCGTCGGACGTCTTCTGCGGAGTCGTCGCGCAGATCTTCTGCGGGAAGGTGATCGCGTCCCAGGCGGGTTTGCCGTCACCGACGTTGTAGGCGAAGAGCTGCTTGTAGGCGGCCTTCACCGCGGTCTTGCCGGTGATCCACATGCCCGGGGCGTCGGCGCCGGAACCGGGGGCGTCGGGCGCCTCCTTGTACCAGAGGACCTTGGCCTCGCCGGCCTGGCGGCCCTCGTTGAGGTTCTCCGGGTCCTCGCCGCCGTCGCCGCTGCCGTCACCGGGGTTGACCGGGGCGGAGGAGCCGGGCTTGGCGTCGTCGGTCTTCTGGGCGACCGGCTTCTTCCCGCTCTTGCCGCCGTCGTCGCCGGTGACGGCCCACACGGTGCCGCCGACGACGAGCAGCGCGGCGACGGCCGCGCCGATGATGAGGGCCGGCTTGCCCTTGAAGGGGTTGCCCGAGCCGCCTCCGGGCGGGGTGCCGGGCGCACCGGGGTACTGCGGCTGCTGCGGGTAGCCGTAACCGGGCCGGCCGTACGGGCCGGGCTGCTGCGGCTGGCCGTAGGGGCCGGGGTTGTACGGCCCCGGCTGCCCGTACGGACCGGGCTGCTGCGGAGGTTGCTGCTGCGGGTAGCCGTACCCGGGCTGCTGCGGAGGCTGCTGCGGGTAGCCGTACCCCGGCTGCGGCGGGCCCTGCGGGGGCGGCGGCGTCTGGGGTGGGCCCTGGGGCGGCGGCGGGGTCTGCGGTGCTCCGAAACCACCGCCCTGCGGCGGCTGGTCCTGCGGTGCTCCGAAGCCACCGTGCGGCGGCTGACTGGGCGGCTGAGTCATCAGCGGCTCCCCCGTTCGATCACTGATTTTTAGCCACACCCTGAGATACGACATGGACTCAGAGTCGCTTCATGAAGTTCTAAGACGACTCTTTGTATCACCAGGTTCCGACAGCGACCGGGCCGTCTCACCTCCTGTTCCCAAGGGCGGACCGGCCCGTGATGCCGTCGTTACGCGCCTTCACGCACTCTTCACGCGTCCTCGGCGAGTTCCAGCCAGCGCATCTCCAGCTCCTCGCGCTGACCGGCCAACTCCCGCAGCTCGGTGTCCAATTCTGCGACCTTCGCGAAGTCCGTGGCGTTTTCGGCGATTCGGGCGTGGAGTTTGGCCTCCTTCTCGGAGACCTTGTCGAGCTGCCGCTCGATCTTCTGGAGCTCCTTCTTGGCGACGCGCTGGTCGGCGGCGCTCTTCTCCGGGGCCGCGGACTGCTGCTGCGCCGCCACGGGGGACGAGGCGGCCGCGGCCTCCTCCATGCGCTGCCGCCGCTCCAGGTACTCGTCGATGCCGCGCGGCAGCATCCGCAGGGCGCCGTCGCCGAGCAGGGCGAACACCCGGTCGGTGGTGCGCTCGATGAAGAACCGGTCGTGGGAGATGACGATCATCGAGCCGGGCCAGCCGTCGAGCACGTCCTCCAGCTGGTTCAGCGTCTCGATGTCGAGGTCGTTGGTGGGCTCGTCGAGGAAGAGCACGTTGGGCTCGTCCATGAGCAGGCGCAGCAGTTGGAGCCGGCGGCGCTCACCGCCGGACAGGTCGCCGACGGGCGTCCACTGCTTCTCCTTGGTGAAGCCGAACGTCTCGCACAGCTGCCCGGCGGTCATCTCGCGCCCCTTGCCGAGGTCGACGCGCTCGCGCACCTGCTGCACGGCCTCCAGCACGCGCGTGGCCGGGTCGAGTTCGGCGACCTCCTGGGAGAGGTAGGCCAGCTTCACCGTCTTGCCGACGCGGACGCGCCCGCCGAGGGGCTGGGTGTCGCCGTCGGACCTCGCGGCCTCGGCCATGGCCCGCAGCAGGGACGTCTTCCCGGCGCCGTTGACACCGACCAGGCCGATCCGGTCACCGGGCCCGAGCTGCCAGGTGACGTGCTCGAGGAGGATCTTGGGGCCCGCCTGGACGGTGATGTCCTCCAGGTCGAACACGGTCTTGCCCAGCCGGGTGGAGGCGAACTTCATCAGCTCGCTGCTGTCCCGCGGCGGCGGTACGTCCGCGATGAGCTCGTTGGCGGCCTCGACACGGAAGCGCGGCTTGGACGTACGGGCGGGTGCGCCGCGCCGCAGCCAGGCCAGCTCCTTGCGGACGAGGTTCTGCCGCTTCACCTCCTCCGTGGCGGCGATGCGCTCGCGCTCGGCACGGGCGAAGACGTAGTCGGAGTAGCCGCCCTCGTACTCGTAGACCGCGCCGCGCTGGACGTCCCACATGCGGGTGCACACCTGGTCCAGGAACCACCGGTCGTGCGTCACGCACACCAGCGCCGACCTGCGGTTCTGCAGATGCCGGGCGAGCCAGGCGATGCCCTCGACGTCGAGGTGGTTGGTGGGCTCGTCCAGGACGAGCAGGTCCTGGTCCTCGATGAGCAGCTTGGCGAGCGCGATGCGCCGCCGCTCACCGCCGGACAGCGGACCGATGACGGTGTCCAGCCCCTTGGGGAACCCGGGCAGGTCGAGCCCGCCGAACAGGCCGGTCAACACGTCCCTGACCTTGGCGACGCCCGCCCACTCGTGGTCGGCCATGTCGCCGATGACCTCGTGGCGGACGGTCGCCTCGGGGTCGAGGGAGTCGTGCTGGGTGAGCACGCCGATGCGCAGACCGCCGGAGTGCGTGACGCGCCCGGTGTCGGCCTCCTCCAGCCTGGCGAGCATCCGGATCAGCGTGGTCTTGCCGTCGCCGTTGCGGCCGACGACGCCGATGCGTTCCCCTTCGGAGACACCGAGGGAGACGCCGTCGAGCAGGGCGCGTGTTCCGTACACCTTGCTGACGTTCTCGACATTGACCAGGTTGACGGCCATTACTCTCCTGCCAAGGGGGATGGATCGACCCTCCAGGGTAGTCGCGCGGCGGGGTGCTCCGGCCGGGCGGTTCACGCCTCGGTCGCCGCCTTCACGCCCGGCGCTGGTAGCGCCAGACCGAGAGTGTCGGGATCGGCCCCCGCCTCCAGCAGCGCCGTGACCTCGTCCACGTCCCCGCGCCGTGGGCCGCGACCAGTTCCGGCACTGCTGTGCCCCCCTCTCGAAACGACTGGGGGAGCCCAGGCGCCCGGCTGCGGCCGGGGGTGGTCAACGCCCGGCGATCGTCGCCCCGGGCGCCGGACCCGATGCCGTGCGCACCGTCCGGCATGTCCCGGACGCCAGCAGGGCCTGAGCCACCGTGGCGGCCGACTCGGGGCCGCGGACCAGGAACGCGGTGGTCGGGCCGGAGCCCGAGACCAGCGCCGCGAGCGCACCGGCGGCGCGGCCGGCCGCCAGGGTGTCGGCGAGTTCCGGGAAGAGGGAGAGCGCGGCCGGCTGGAGGTCGTTGGAGACGGTAACGGCGAGCGCGTCCGGGTCGCCCTTGGCGAGGGCGTCGAGGAGTTCCTGGGAGGCTACGGGGGTGGGCATGTCCACGCCCTCCCCCAACCGGTCGAACGCGCGGAAGACCGCCGGGGTGGACAGTCCGCGGTCGGCCATCGCGAACACCCAGTGGAAGGCGCCGCCGACCTCCAGGGGCGTCAGCTGCTCGCCCCGCCCGATCCCGAGGGCCGCCCCACCGACCAGGCTGAACGGCACATCGCTGCCCAGTTCGGCGCAGATGTCGAGGAGTTCCTCGCGGGAGGCGCCGGTCTGCCACAGCGTGTCACAGGCCACCAGTGCAGCGGCGCCGTCCGCGCTGCCGCCCGCCATGCCGCCGGCGACGGGGATGTCCTTGGCGATGTGGAGGTGGACGTCGGGGCTGCGGCCGTACCGCTCGGCCAGCGCGATCGCCGCCCGCGCCGCCAGGTTCGTACGGTCCAGGGGGACCTGGTCGGCGTCCGGGCCCTCGCAGGTGACGCGGAGCTCGTCGGCCGGGGTGACGGTGACCTCGTCGTAGAGGCCGACGGCGAGGAAGACGTTGGCCAGGGGGTGGAAGCCGTCGGGGCGGGCGGCGCCGACCGCCAGCTGGACGTTGACCTTGGCGGGGACGCGGACCGTGACGCTCACGCGGGCTCCCTCTCCTCGTGCCGGTTCGCCTGGTGCTCGGCGATCCGCGCGAACTCCTCCACGGTCAGCGACTCACCCCGGGCCTGCGGCGAGACCCCGGCGGCGACGAGGGCCTCCTCGGCGGCGGCGGCCGATCCGGCCCAGCCGGCGAGCGCGGCCCGCAGCGTCTTGCGGCGCTGGGCGAACGCGGCGTCGACGACGGCGAACACCTCGCGCTTCGAGGCCGTCGTCCTCAGCGGCTCGGTCCGGCGGACCAGGGAGACCAGGCCGCTGTCGACGTTGGGCGCCGGCCAGAAGACGTTCCGTCCGATGGAGCCGGCGCGCTTGACCTCGGCGTACCAGTTGGCCTTGACCGAGGGGACGCCGTAGACCTTCGAGCCGGGCGGGGCGGCGAGCCGGTCGGCGACCTCCGCCTGGACCATGACGAGGGTGCGCTCGATGGTCGGGAAGGTGTCGAGCATGTGCAGCAGGACCGGGACGGCCACGTTGTACGGGAGGTTGGCGACCAGCGCGGTCGGGGCGGGGCCCGGCAGCTCGGTGACGTGCATGGCGTCGGAGTGGACCAGGGCGAACCGGTCGGCGCGCTCGGGCATGCGGGCCGTGACGGTCGCGGGCAGCGCGCCGGCGAGCACGTCGTCGATCTCCACGGCGGTGACCCGGTCGGCGGCCTCCAGCAGCGCGAGGGTGAGCGACCCGAGCCCCGGGCCGACCTCGACGACCACGTCGTCGGGGCGGACCTGTGCGGTGCGGACGATACGGCGGACGGTGTTCGCGTCGATCACGAAGTTCTGTCCGCGTTGCTTGGTGGGGCGTACGCCGAGGGCTGCCGCGAGTTCGCGGATGTCGGCGGGGCCCAGAAGGGCGTCGGGGGTGGGGCTGCTGGTCACGGGACAAGGGTACGGGGGCCCGATCGCCCCTCGGGGTCCACCCTTGTCCGCCTGGTCCGCGTTATTCGCCTTGTCCGCGCAGCCGCCCCCCGCAGTGCGGCCACGGACTGGTTCCCCGCCGCACGTACAGCTTCTTCGCCCGGTAGGTCTGTTCCGCCGCCGGGGCGTCCTGGGGGCGGCCACTGCCGCCGAGGGCCTGCCAGGTTGGGGTGTCGAACTGGTAGAGGCCGCCGTAGGTGCCCGAGGAGTCGACCGCGTCGGGGCGTCCGCCCGACTCGCAGGCCGCGAGGCCCTGCCAGTCGAGGTGGTCGGCGCCCTGCACGGACACCGGGCGCGGCTTCGTCCCGACCTTCACGATCTGCGGGCGCGGCGCGCGCACCACCTCGGACCTGATCCGGCGCGGCTTCTGCCGGACGCCGTTGACCGTGCGCAGGGAGAAGGTGATCCGGCGCAGGCCCGGCTCGCCCGCACGCTCCACGACCTCCGTGCCGCGGAACAGGTCCGGATCGTCCGTGCGCCGCACCTGGAACGGGATCGGCTCCTCGCGGACCTCCTTGCCGCCGGTGATCCGCAGCACCGTCACGGTCTGTCCGTCACGCGGGAAGCTGCCCTGCGGGACGGAGGTGGTGTCCTGGCCGCGCAGGGTGATCCCGGCCTCCTCGACGGCCTCCCGTACGGTCGCCGCGTTGGTGCGCACCGTGCGGGCGCGGCCGTCCGCCATGATCGTGACCGTGCGCTCGGTCCGCACGTCCAGTGCGAGGCCCTCGCGCCCGATGCGCCGTGAGCGGGGCGTGGACACGTAGGCGCCCTCCTGCCGCACGCCGAGCTGCCGCAGCGCCCCTGCCACCGTGTGGGCGGTCGTCCACACCTCGCGCCGGTGTCCGTCGAGGGTGAGCCGCACGGGACGGGCGTAGTGCACGGCGACCTCGTCGCCGCTGGCGATCCGCGTGCCCGGCCCGGGTGCCACCACGTCGTGGGCGCCGACCTCGACGCCCTCCTCCGTGAGCAGTTCGGTGACGTCGTCGGCGAAGGTGTGCAGCGTGCGCGTCCTGCCGTCGACGTTCAGTTCGATGGCCTTGTCCTTGGCGACGAACGCCGTGGTGCCGCCCGCCAGGAAGGCCACGACCAGGGCCTGCGGGACCAGCCGTCGCATGGAACTGTCCGGGCGCTCGGCGTAGCGCGCCTTGCGCCGGCGCGTGGCCCTGCGGTGCGAGCCGGTGCGCGCAGCGGCTCGTGACCCGGCGCGCGCACCCACGCCCGGGCCGGCGGTCCCCGCGGGCTCTCCGTCCGGGACGCCCTGCCGGGGCAGCACGGGCAGGGTCGGGGCCTCGTAGGCGGGGCGGTAGGTGTCCTCGTAGGCGGGGCGGTAGGTGTCCTCGTGGGCGCCGGGCGCCCCGTGGCCGAGGGTCTCGGCGTTGTGCAGATCAACCGGAGGCGCGTCGAAACGGCCGTACGCCGGGTCGGCGTAGGCCGGGCCATACGTCTCGTACGTCTCGTAGGTCTCGTACCGCGAGTTGCTCACGCCGACGCGCTCCAGGGGCCGGAGGGGGTCCAGAGGGGTCCGGATCGGGCCCCCAGAACCTAGCGGAGCGGTCGTCACTCTCCAAAGCGACGCGACTACGCACAGTCGTACGGCCGGTGTCAGTAACCGAAGGCCCGTGCCGTGTTCGCGCCGAGCGCCGTGGCCAGCGTGTCCTCGTCGACGCCGCGCACCTCGGCCATGGCCCGCACCGTGATCGGCACCAGGTAGGGGGCGTTCGGCCGCCCGCGGTAGGGCGCCGGGGTGAGGAAGGGCGCGTCCGTCTCCACGAGGAGGAGTTCCAGCGGGGCCACGGCCACGGCGTCCCGCAGGTGCTGCGCGTTCTTGAAGGTGACGTTGCCGGCGAAGGACATGAAGTAGCCCGCGCTCGCGCAGATTTCGGCCATCTCGGCGTCGCCGGAGTAGCAGTGGAAGACGGTCCGCTCGGGGGCGCCCTCCTCCTTCAGCACGCGCAGGACGTCGGCGTGGGCCTCGCGGTCGTGGATGACCAGGGCCTTGCCGTGCCGCTTGGCGATCTCGATGTGGGCGCGGAAGGACCGCTCCTGCGCCTCCTTGCCCTCGGGCCCGGTGCGGAAGTAGTCGAGGCCGGTCTCACCGACGCCTTTGACCTGCTCGCGTGCGGCCAGCCGGTCGATCTCGGCGAGCGCGTCGTCCAGGGCCGTCCGGCCGCCGGGTTCGCGGGCGCCCTGCCGCGACCAGCCGTCGGGGTCGCCGTGCACGATCCGGGGCGCCTCGTTCGGGTGCAGGGCGACCGTGGCGTGGACGGCGGAGTGGGCCGCCGCCGTCTCGGCCGCCCAGCGCGAGCCCTCGAGGTCGCAGCCGACCTGCACGACCGCCGTCACTCCGACCGACGCCGCCTTGGCCAGCGCCTCCTCGACCGTGCCGGACTGCATGTCCAGGTGGGTGTGGGAATCGGCGACCGGCACCCGGAGGGGCTCCGGGAGGGGCGGGGCCGCGTTCTTGTCCTGGCGGCCGGAGGCGTTCGAAGGCATGCCCCGATCCTACGAAAGGGGTACGCCCTCCCCGATGGGGGAGGACCGGGGAGGGCGTCGACAAGGGAAGCCGGACGGGTCAGCTCGCCTTGCGCTGGAAGGGGTGCAACAGGTCGGACAGGTGCCAGTGGTGGGGCTCGCGCTGCTCCTGGCCGGCCGCCGCCCCGGCCTCGGCTGCCGCGGTGGGCGCCTGGACGGGCCCGGCGGGCGGCGGTACGCGGGACGGCCGGTGCGCCGCGTCGCGCGCCGACGCGACCCGCCCGGGCCGCATGATCCGCACGACGTGGCTGTCGCAGTGGTGACATTCGGGCCTGCTCAACGGGGAGGGCACCACCTTGCCGTCGGCCACGTAGAGGACGAACTCGTGGCCCGCGGCGTCCGTGTGGTGCTCTATCTCGTACGACTGCTCCCAGCCGTGCCCGCACCGCATGCAGGCGAAGGAGTAGGACTCGTTGACGACTGCGGTCGCACCGGCGCGGAGCCCGGTCTGCCCTGCGATCTCACTCATGCCAGCTCCTGTTGGTCCGCTGTGGCGTGAGGGCGATGCCGCCCCCGCGACCCAGTGGACTCCTCGGCCGGACCGATGGCAGCAGACCTGTCGACTGTTGGCCCCGATTTGGGCGTCCCTTGCCCCTGCGCCCCTTCTGCTTTGCCCACCCATGGGGCGCACGCTCAAACGAAAAGCGCCCTGCTCAGAAGGGTTCAGCGCCCCCGCCAGGGCGCGGGGCGGCATCGACGTGCGGCTCCACCGCGGCACCCCCGTCGGAGGCATGGGGCCGCATTGACGTGCGGCTCCGCCGCAGCGCCCCCGCCAGGGCGCGGGGCCGCGTTGACGTGCGGCTCCACCGCGGCACCCCCGTCGGAGGCATGGGGCCGCATTGACGTGCGGCTCCACCGCGGCACCCCCGTCGGAGGCATGGGGCCGCATTGACGTGCGGCTCCACCGCGGCACCCCCGTCGGAGGCATGGGGCCGCATTGACGTGCGGCTCCGCCACGGCACCCCCGTCGGAGGCGTGGGGCCACATCGACGTGCGGCTCCGCCGCGTGGGCGCGCTCACCCCACTCCACCCGCACCCCGCGCACCGCAACAGCTCCCGCCCCGAACCCGGCTCACCCACCGGCGTTCTTCGCGGCGACCACCGCGTCGAAGACCACCCTCTTCGGCACCCCGGCCTCCACCGCCACCGCGGCGATGGCCTCCTTGCGCCGCTCCCCCGCTTCCTCCCGCACCCGCACCCGCCGCACCAGTTCCTCGGGCCCGACCTCCTCGGGCCCCTTCTCCGGCGCCCCCTCGACCACCACGGTGATCTCGCCGCGCACCCCCTGCGCGGCCCACGCGGCCAGCTCCCCGAGCCCGCCCCGCCTCACCTCCTCGTACGTCTTGGTGAGCTCCCGGCACACCGCCGCCCGCCGCCCGGCGCCGAACACCTCGGCCATGGCCGACAGCGTGTCGTCGAGCCGGTGCGGAGCCTCGAAGTAGACGAGCGTCCGCCGCTCGTCGGCGACCTCCCGCAGCCGCCCCAGCCGCTCCCCGGCCTTGCGCGGCAGGAACCCCTCGAAGCAGAACCGGTCGACGGGCAGGCCGGACAGCGCGAGCGCGGTGAGCACCGCGGACGGCCCGGGCACGGCGGTGACCCGCACGTCCCTCTCGACCGCGGCGGCGACCAGCCGGTATCCCGGGTCGGACACCGACGGCATCCCCGCGTCGGTCACCAGCAGCACCCGCGCCCCGCCCACCAGCTCCTCGACCAGCTCCGGCGTCCGGGCGGACTCGTTGCCCTCGAAGTACGACACCACCCGCCCCTTGGGTGTGACGCCGAGCGCCTGGGTCAGCCGGCGCAGCCGGCGCGTGTCCTCGGCGGCGACGACATCGGCTCCGGCCAGTTCCTCGGCGAGCCGGGGCGGGGCGTCCGCGATGTCGCCGATGGGGGTGCCTGCGAGTACGAGGGTTCCGATCACGCTTCCCATCCTCCCAGGGCGGGCGGACCCGGACTCCTCCCAGGGGCGGACGATGCGGACGCATACCGGCCATGCACGGGACTCACACAGAACGGTTCCCTACGATGGCGCGGTGACCAGTACCGCGTCCTCCACGGACACCCGGCAGGGCCAGGCGCCGCTCGAGCAGCGGACGTCCTGGCAGCAGCGGCTGCGCCGCTTCGGCTACCAGGGGCAGCCCAGAAGCGACGCCGACGACGTCCGTGAGCGCCTGGTGCCGCCGTACACCGAGCCCGGCCCCCGGTTGTGGGCGGCGCTCGGCATTCCGCACCCGCTCGCGGGACGGCTGGTGCGCTGGTCGGGCTGGATCGGCCCGCTGCTCGTGACGTTGCTTGCGGGTGTGCTGCGGTTCTGGAACCTGGGCAGCCCCAGGGCGGTGATATTCGACGAGACGTACTACGCCAAGGACGCCTGGAGTCTCGTCCAGCGCGGGTTCGAGGTCAGCTGGGACAAGAACGCCAACGACCTGGTCCTGTCGTCGGGCTCGCACGTGAGCCTCCCGACCGAGGCGGCGTACGTGGTGCACCCGCCGGTCGGCAAGTACGTCATCGGGCTCGGCGAGCTGATGTTCGGGTTCGACCCCTTCGGCTGGCGGTTCATGACGGCGCTGCTCGGCACGCTGTCCGTGCTGCTGCTGTGCCGGATCGGCCGCCGCCTGTTCCGCTCCACCTTCCTGGGGTGTCTCGCGGGTGCGCTGATGGCGGTGGACGGCCTGCACTTCGTGATGAGCCGCACGGCACTGCTCGACGGCGTGCTGATGTTCTTCGTGCTGGCCGCGTTCGGCTGTCTGCTGGTCGACCGGGACAAGGCCCGCGCGAGACTCGCCGCCGCCCTGCCGGTGGACGAGTACGGCCGGGGCCGGCCCGACCGGCACACGGCCGAGACCACCCGCCTGGGCCCGCGCCCCTGGCGCTGGGCGGCGGGCCTGATGCTGGGCCTGGCCATCGGCACGAAGTGGAACGGCCTGTACATTCTGGCCGCGTTCTGCCTGATGGCGGTGTTGTGGGACGTGGGCTCGCGTCGCGTCGCCGGTGCCCGGCACCCGTACACGGCGGTCCTCAAGCGCGACACGGGCCTGGCGTTCCTCGCCACGGTCCCGGTGGCCCTGGTCACCTACGTCCTGTCCTGGACCGGGTGGATCCTCTCCGCCACCGACGGCAAGGGCGGCTACTTCCGCAACTGGGCCGCGACCGACGGCAAGGGCGGCAGCTGGACCTTCCTGCCCGACTGGCTGCGCAGCCTGTGGCACTACGAGCACCAGGTGTACGAGTTCCACGTCGGGCTGTCCTCGCCGCACACGTACCAGTCCAACCCGTGGAGCTGGCTCGTCCTCGGCCGCCCGGTGTCGTACTTCTACGAGTCCCCGGCGCCCGGCAAGGACGGCTGCCCGGCCGACGCGGGCGAGAAGTGCGCCCGCGAGGTCCTCGCGCTGGGCACACCACTGCTGTGGTGGGTCGCCTGTTTCGCGGTGCTGTACGTCCTGTGGCGCTGGTTCTTCCGCCGCGACTGGCGCGCGGGCGCCATCGCCTGCGGCATCGCGGCCGGCTACCTGCCCTGGTTCATGTACCAGGAACGCACGATCTTCTTCTTCTACGCCGTCGTCTTCCTGCCGTTCCTGTGCCTGGCGGTGGCGATGCTCCTCGGCGCGATCATCGGCCCACCCCGCTCCACCGACACCCGCCGCGTCGCGGGCGCCACGGCCGCGGGCGTCCTGGTCCTCCTGATCACCTGGAACTTCATCTACTTCTGGCCCCTGTACACCGGCCAGGCCATCCCGATCGGCGACTGGCGGGCGCGGATGTGGCTGGACACCTGGGTCTGATCCACGTTCGGACAAAAATCGAAACTCCCTGCCCGGTAGTAACCGCTTGCGCATAGAGTGCCTGCCGGGATCGGGCTTTCTGAACGCGTTCAAAGGGACGCGTGGAGGCTCAACGGGGAGGGATCGCCCAATGGGCAAGGGAGTCAAGGCCGCCGTCATCGGCGGGGTGTTCGCGGTGATGGTGGGCGGTGCCGGGTACGGCACCTACAACCTCATCAGCGCGCTGAGCGGCGACGGCGGCATCAGCGGGGTGGCCGCGGAGAAGAGAACGGGGCCGCCCGGCGAGGACGAGGTCAAGGAGACCACGGCCAAGTTCTTCGCGGCCTGGCAGAAGGGCACGGCCGCGACGGCGGCGTCGTACACGAACAACGACGCGGCCGCCGAGCGGCTCCTCACCGCCTTCGGCGACGACGCGCACATCACCGACGTGAAGATCACGCCCGGTACGGCGCAGGGCACGACGGTGCCGTACGCGGTGAAGGCGAAGGTGGCCTACGACGGGAAGTCCAAGCCGCTGAGCTATCGGAGCAAGCTGACGGTCGTGCGCGGGCTGACCACCGGGCGGGCGCTCGTGGACTGGCAGCCGTCCGTCGTGCACCCCGCGTTGAAGAAGGACGACACCCTCGTCACCGAGCAGTCGGCCACCCCGCCCATCGAGGCCGTGGGGCGCGACGGCTCCGTGCTGACGAAGGACACGTTCCCCTCCCTCGGCCCGCTTCTGGACGCCCTGCGCGACAAGTACGGCGAGAAGGCCGGCGGCACCCCCGGCATCGAGTTGGTCGTCCGGCACGACGGCGACGGCGCTCCCGACACCCCACTGCTCACCCTCGCCGAGGGCGAGCCGGGCAAGCTCACCACCACGATCAGCCCGAGCGCGCAGGCGGCGGCCGAGAAGGCGGTCAAGCGGTTCGCCCAGTCGTCGGTGGTGGCCGTCAAGCCGAGCACCGGGGAGGTGCTGGCCGTGGCCAACAACCGCACGGACGGCTTCAACGCGGCCTTCGAGGGCCAGGCGGCGCCCGGCTCCACCATGAAGATCATCACCGCGGCGATGCTCATCGACAACGGCGTGACCTCGATGAACGGTCCGGCACCCTGCCCCGACACCGCCGTGTGGCAGAGCCAGACGTTCAAGAACCTCACGAACATGAAGTCCGACGAGAACGCCACGCTCGCGAGCAGCTTCATGCGGTCCTGCAACACCGCCTTCATCAAGCTCATCGACGAGAAGCCGCTCACCGACGCCTCGCTGACCCAGGAGGCCGAGGAGCGCTTCGGGCTGGGGCGGGACAACTGGCAGACCGGCGTCGTCTCCTTCGACGGCCGGGTCCCCGCGGTCGAGGGACCGGACCGGGCGGCGGGCGCCATCGGGCAGGGCCAGGTCCAGATGAGCCCGCTGAACATGGCCTCGGTGACCGCGACCGCGATCACCGGCTCCTTCCGCCAGCCCTACCTCGTCTCGCCGGAGCTGGACGGCCGCGAGCCGGCCCAGGCCCGGGGCCTGCGGGCGAGCACCGCCGCCCAGCTCAAGCAGATGATGCGGCTCACCGCCACGCAGGGCACGGCCAGGCAGGCCATGGCCGGACTCGGCGGCGACATCGGCGCCAAGACCGGTTCGGCCGAGGTGGACGGCAACGCCAAGTCCAACAGCTGGTTCACCGGCTTCCGGAACGACATCGCGGCGGCGGCCATGACCGAGCAGGGCGGGCACGGCGGGGACGCGGCCGGGCCGATTGTCGCAGCCGTGCTACGAACGGGCGGCTGATCTCACCTGCGCGGGACGGGACTCTAGGGTGGTGGCCGTCGTTGGGACATCCGAGGGCAACGGTGACCCTGGGGATTCGCGGAGGAACGAACAGCAGTGGGCAACAGAAGGCGCGTCGCCGAGCGACGGAAGACCAGACCCGCCGTGATCGGCGGGATGATCGCCGTGGTCGTCGGCGGCGCCGGGTTGGGCGCCTACGCGCTGTTCGGTAGCGGGGCCGCCGCCGACGACGGGACACGGACCTCGGACCAGAAGCCGGAGGTGAAGACCGGCCCGCTGTCGTCGGCCGAGGTCACCACCACCGCCCGCGCCTTCCTCACCGCCTGGCAGTCCGGCAAGATCCCCCAGGCCGCCGCCATCACCGACGACCCCTCCGCGGCCCGGCCACTGCTCACCGGCTACACCGAGGAAGCCCGCGTCAAGGACGTCACCCTCACCCCGGCCAAGCGCGTCGGTGCCAAGGTGCCGTTCACCGTCAAGGCCACGGTGGCGTACAAGGGCACCGAGAAGCCGCTGACGTACGACAGCGCGCTGACCGTCATGCGCCGCACCAGCGACGGGAAGCCCCTGGTCGACTGGCACTCCGCGGTCGTCCACCCGGACCTGAGGGACGGCGACGAGCTGGTCACCGGCGCGGCGGGCACGCCCCCGGTCAAGGCCCTCGACCGGGACGGCGGCGAACTGACCACGAAGAAGTACGCCTCGATCGGCCCGGTCCTGGACGGACTGCGCGAGAAGTACGGCAAGGAGGCCGGCGGCAAGGCCGGTATCGAACTGCGCGTGGTGCGCGGGAAGGCCGCCAAGGCGCAGGACCTCTCGGACAAGACCCTGCTGGAGCTGAGCGAAGGCACACCGGGCACGGTGAAGACCACGCTGGACCCGGCGCTCCAGGCCGCCGCCGAGCGGCAGGTCGCGAAGAAGGCCCGGTCGTCGGTGGCCGTGGTGCGGGTGTCGACCGGCGAGATCCTGGCCGCCGCCAACGCCTCCCGCAGCTTCAGCACCGCCTTCCAGGGCTCCCTGGCCCCCGGCTCCACGATGAAGGTCATCACCTCCTCGCTGCTGCTCGAGAAGGGCCTGGCCTCGGCGGACAAGAAGCACCCGTGCCCCAAGTACTTCACGTACGGCCACTGGAAGTTCCAGAACGACGACAAGTTCGAGATCAAGAACGGCACCTTCAAGGCGAGCTTCGCCCGCTCCTGCAACACGGCCTTCATCAGCCAGGCGCCGAAGCTGAAGAACGACGACCTGACCAAGCAGGCCCAGCAGGTCTTCGGTCTGGGGCTGAACAACTGGGCGATCGGGGTACCGTCCTTCGACGGCGCGGTGCCGGTGCAGTCGGCGGCCCAGATGGGGGCCTCGCTGATCGGGCAGGGCGGGGTCCGCGTGAACCCGCTGAACATGGCGTCGGTGTCGGCGACGGTCAAGGCCGGCACGTTCCGCCAGCCCTACCTGGTCTCCCCGGACGTGGACGGACGCGAGCTGGCGAAGGCCTCGCGTGCGATGTCCGCGGACACCCTGTCCCAGCTGCGTGAGCTGATGTCGTACACGGCCGCGTACGGCACGGCCGCGGAGGCGATGGCCGGGGTCGGCGGTGACGTCGGCGCGAAGACCGGGACGGCCGAGGTCGACGGGCAGAAGAAGCCGAACGGGTGGTTCACGGCCTACCGGGACGACCTGGCCGCCGCGGGCGTGGTCCAGCAGGGCGGCCACGGTGGCTCGACGGCCGGCCCGATCGTGGCAGCGCTGCTGAAGGCGGGCGGCTGAGCCCCGAGGTCGGCACCGCCGAAGGCGAGCCACTGAACGCCCGGGTCGGACCCCTGCTGAAGGCGGGCCGCCGAGCCCCCGAGGTCGGCGCCGCCGAAGGCGAGCCGGGGCGCCGGACCTGGCTGAAGGCGGCCGACTGAGCCAGGACCTGCTGTAGGCGAGCCGCTGAACCCCGAGGTCGGCACCGTTGACGGCGGGCCGCTGAGCCCCGGCGTCAGTGCGTCACGGGTTCCGCGGCGGCCACGTACGTCCGCCGCAGGAACCGCATCAGCGTCTGCCGCTCGAACTGCACCACCGAGACGCCCTGCGCGGAGTGAAACTCCACCACGACCTGCACCCGGCCGCAGGGCCACACCCGTACCTCACCGCTGCCCGCCGGGGCCCGCAGGCCCTCCTCCAGCAGTTCGCGGCGGAAGGTCCATTCGCCGCCCCCGGCGCCGGGCAGCCCCATGCGCACCGACCGGGGATCGTGGTCGGGGTCGTACCGCAGGGTGACCGGAACCGCCTCCAGCTCGTCGGCGAGCGGGACGACCGCGTCCGAGACGATATGGGCTCGCGCGTACTGCTCGACTACGGACATCGGACGGCCCCTTCACCGTGCGCGTTCCGAGTGGAAACTCTGCGTCCACTCCCCCTCCAATGTCGCATATTTTCCTGATTGCGCCTGTCGGGGCGCATATATCACGGGTGAGATAAAACGAGCATCACGCTCTTGCAAACCGTTCGCATCAAGCCACATCATCGAACGGTGCATGTACCTGACGGATTCATCAACGCGCCCACGTCCGCCGCCACCGGTGTGATCGCCGCAGGCGCGATCGCCGTGAGCCTGCGCGGCGCACGCCGCGAACTCGACGAGCGCACCGCGCCGCTGGCCGGGCTGGTCGCGGCCTTCATCTTCGCCGTGCAGATGCTGAACTTCCCCGTCGCGGCGGGGACCAGCGGCCATCTGCTCGGCGGTGCGCTGGCGGCCATACTCGTCGGCCCCTACACCGGGGTGCTGTGCGTCTCCGTCGTCCTGCTGATGCAGGGCATCCTCTTCGCGGACGGCGGCCTGACCGCGCTCGGCGTGAACATCACCAACATGGCGATCGTCACGACGGTCGTCGCCTACGCCCTCTTCCGCGGCCTGGTCAAGGTGCTGCCCCGCACCCGCCGGTCGGTGTCCGCGGCCTCCTTCGTGGCCGCCCTGGTCTCCGTCCCGGCCGCCGCGCTGGCCTTCACGCTGATGTACGCGATCGGCGGCACCACCGACGTGTCGATCGGCAAGGTCGCCACCGCCATGATCGGCGTGCACGTCCTGATCGGCATCGGCGAGGCCGCGATCACCGCCCTGACCGTCGGCGCGGTCATCGCCGTACGCCCGGACCTGGTGTACGGAGCGCGCGGGCTGACGCAGAAGCTGAAGCTGCGGGTGAACGGCGAACTGGTCGACGCGCCCCAGGCCGAACCCGCGCCCGCCCCGGTGGCCGCCCGGACCTCGCACCGCAAGGTGTGGGCCGCCGGTCTGGTCGCCTCCCTCGTGCTGGCCGGGTTCGTCAGCTTCTACGCCTCCGCGAGCCCCGACGGGCTGGAGAAGGTCGCCGCCGACCACGGCATCGACAAGAAGGCCGAGGAGCACGCCGTCGCCGACTCCCCGCTCGCCGACTACGGCGTCGAGGACGTCGACGACGCCCGCCTGTCCGGCGGGCTCGCGGGCGTGATCGGCGTGGGCGTCACGGTCGTCGCGGGCACCGGCGTGTTCTGGGCCGTGCGCCGCCGCCGTACGGACGACACCTCCCCGTCGGACACGACGAGCGTGACGAGCGTCTGACGTGGGAGCCGGGCACGCGCACAAGCTGTACCGGCACGGGCACTCGCCCGTGCACGGCCTGCCGCCGCACACCAAGCTCGCGGCCGTGTTCGCCTTCGTGGTGGTCGTGGTGTCGACACCGCGCGAGGCGATGTGGGCGTTCGGGCTGTACGCCGTACTGCTCGGGGCCGTCGCGTACGTCGCGCGCGTGCCCGCGCTGTTCCTGCTCAGGCGGCTGCTGATCGAGGTGCCGTTCGTCGCGTTCGCGGTGCTCATGCCGTTCGTGGCGGAGGGCGAACGGGTCGACGTCCTCGGCCTGTCCCTGAGCGTCAACGGCCTGTGGGGCGCCTGGAACGTGCTCGCCAAGGGCACCCTCGGTGTCGCGGCCTCGGTGCTGCTGGCCGCCACGACCGAGCTCCGCGAACTGCTCCTCGGCCTCCAGCGCCTCAAGCTCCCGCCGCTCCTCGTGCAGATCGCGTCCTTCATGATCCGCTACGGCGATGTCATCACCGACGAGATGCGGCGCATGCGGATCGCCCGCGAGTCCCGCGGCTTCGAAGCCGGCGGCGTCCAGCACTGGGGTGTGCTCGCCAAGTCGGCGGGCGCGCTGTTCATCCGCTCCTACGAGCGCGGCGAGCGCGTGCACCTGGCCATGGTCAGCCGCGGCTACGCCGGCTCCATGCCCGTCATCGACGAGGTGACCGCGTCCCGGGCGCAGTGGTCGTACGCCCTCGCCCTCCCCTGCGCCGCTCTCCTCGTCTGTCTGCTGGGATGGACCCTGTGACCGATGTGACCCCTTCGCTCGACGTGGCCGGACTGGCCTTCGCCTACCCCGACGGGCACCAGGCCCTCTTCGGCGTGGACTTCTCGATCGCCCGCGGCGAGCGGGTCGCGCTGCTCGGCCCGAACGGCGCCGGCAAGACGACCCTCGTACTGCACCTCAACGGCATCCTGACCGGCGGCGCCGGCACGGTGAGGGTGGCCGGGCTGCCCGTGGACAAGCGGCACATGGCCGAGGTCAGGCGCCGGGTCGGCATCGTCTTCCAGGACCCGGACGACCAGCTGTTCATGCCGACGGTCCGGGAGGACGTGGCGTTCGGGCCGGCGGCGGCCGGACTGAAGGGGCCCGAGCTGGAGGAGCGCGTGGAGCGGGCCCTGGAGCGGGTCGGCATGGCGGAGTTCAAGGACCGCCCGCCGCACCACCTGTCCTTCGGGCAGCGCCGCCGCGTGGCCGTCGCGACCGTGCTGGCGATGGAACCGGAGATCCTCGTCCTGGACGAGCCCTCCTCCAATCTCGACCCCGCCTCCCGCCGCGAGCTGGCGGACATCCTGCGCTCCCTGGACGTGACCGTGCTGATGGTCACGCACGACCTCCCCTACGCCCTGGAGCTGTGCTCGCGCTCCCTGATCCTCAGTGACGGGGTGATCGCGGCCGACGGGCCGACCGGCGCACTGCTCTCGGACGAGGAGCTGATGCGGTCCCACCGTCTGGAGCTGCCGTTCGGTTTCGATCCGCGTTCCGTCCCGGCGGCTCCGGCCCGTCCGTGACAATGGGCGCGTGACGAACGAGGAGAGCACCGGATCACCGCTGCTGGACGAGCAGCTGTGCTTCGCGCTGTACGCCGCCCAGCGCGCGGTGACGGCGGCGTACCGTCCGCTCCTCGACGAGCTGGGCCTCACCTACCCGCAGTACCTGGTGCTGCTGGTCCTCTGGGAACGCGGCGAGACCACGGTCAAGGAACTGGCCGCGGCCCTGCGCCTCGACTACGGCACGGTCTCCCCGCTGCTGAAGCGCCTGGAGGCGGCCGGTCTGGTCCGGCGTGAGCGGTCGGCGCGGGACGAGCGGTCGGTGCTCGTGGCCGTGACCGGGCGCGGGGAGGAACTCCGGGAGCGGGCGGGGCGGGTGCCCGGCGCGCTGTTCACGGCGACGGGGCTGGACGCGACGGAGGCCGGTCGGCTGCGTGCGGAGCTGTGGCGGCTGGCGGAGCGGGCGGAGTCGGCGGCGGACCGGGCGAAGCCGGCGGCCGACCGGGCGAAGCCGGCGGCGGACCTGGCGAAGCCGGCGGCGGACCGGGCCGGCTGAGGGTTACCCGCGGTTGCCACCCCCTGGGCACGATCGATCGGTTACCGGCCAGTACCTTGTGCACGATGTGTTGGTGCACACCCGGATCCGGGGGAGGACAGCATGACTGACGGCCCCGCCGTCGACACCCGCCCGACGAAGATCATGTTCGTGGCGGAGGCCACCGCCCACGGTGGCCGTGACGGCTACGTCACCAGCCAGGACGGTCAGCTCGACCTCAAGGTGGCGATGCCCCCGCAGCTCGGCGGCGACGGCGACGGCACCAACCCGGAACAGCTTTTCGCGGCCGGCTACAGCTCCTGCTTCCACAACGCCCTGATCCTCGTCGGCAACCGCGAGGGCTACGACCTGACCGGCTCCACCGTCTCCGCGAAGGTCGGCCTCGGCCCCAACCGGCAGCGCGGTTACGGTCTCGCGGTCGCCCTCAGCGTCTCCCTGCCGGTCGTCGACCCCGACCTCGCGACCAGGCTGGTGGACGCCGCCCACGAGGTGTGCCCGTACTCGAACGCGACCCGCGGGAACATCGACGTGACCATCCTGCTTGGCTAGGCCCCTTCTGATGGATCTCCGTGGGAGAAGGAGCGGCGTTCGGTGCGTGCTCTGGGGGTCCCCCCTGCTCGAAGAGCTTGGGGGAGTGCCGCGTGGAAGCCCTCGTAGCGGAGCTACTTGGGCTTCCACGCGGTGCGGCGGTGGGGGCC
>NZ_JASKMS010000043.1 GCF_030124145.1 Streptomyces sp. 378 | reverse complement strand
AGGCACCAGCCGCTCAACGATCCCCACGGGCGATAGCCTACCGAGTCAGCCAAATGAGATGACTTCTTAGCAGGACGGTGCGGTGGTGGAGTTCCGAAGCCAGAGCGGTTGCAGGACGGCGACGGGACTGACGACCGGGCCGGGTGGCCCGCAGTGATCAGGGGCCGCCATGAGCAGTACCGCAGTGGCAGTACCAGTAAGTGAAGGTTCGCAGTACCCAGCAGTGAAGCCAGTGAGCAGTACCTCGGTGAAGGCGTCGACTGCGGGCGCGCGCACCGGGAGGTTCGGCAGTGGGGTTCCAAGCCAGAGCAGACGCAGGACGGGCGACGGGGCTGGCTGCCGAAGAGTGGCGCTGTTCGAGGCCACCAGTAGTTCGCAGTTTCCGTTAGTAAGTAGCTGATCAAGAGGGAGAACGGAGGAGCCGAGCGCCATCAGGATCGCCCGGGTGGAAGTCTTGGACCCGGGTACCGCAGGACATCGATAGTGAGGTGGTCTCCGGTCGAGCAACCGCGATCCCCGCGCCCCCGACAGCGTCTCGGTCGGGTCTGCGGAAACAGAGGGCCGGTGCAGTATCAGGGCCGGCAGATGGTGTAGCAGTTCCTTCGGGGCCCTGGCGGCAGTACGGCGCCAGGGCCCCTCCACGCGTTCCACAGAGAGGTGCGATGACAGCAGACGACATGCTCGGCCGTCTCGATGACGACGACTACCCCGCCTACACCATGGGCCGGGCCGCCGCACTGCTCGGCACCACGCAGGGCTTCCTCCGCGCTATCGGCGAACACCGCCTCATCACCCCACTCCGCTCCGCAGGCGGCCACCGCCGCTACTCCCGCTACCAGCTACGTATTGCCGCGCGCGCTCGGGAACTCGTCGACCAAGGGACCCCCATCGAGGCCGCCTGCCGGATCGTCATCCTCGAAGACCAGCTCGAGGAAGCCCAGCGCCTCAACGCCGAATATCGCCGTGCCGCCGAATCGGCGAACCCAACGGCGGCAGCATGAGATGAGTGCCCGTCAGTGTAGGCGGCACCGCACGCACGGTCGCGGTGTGCGGTGTGATCATTTCCTATGGTGACGCGGTGTGTGGGCGTGTAGCGTCTGCGTCAGCTGTCGTGGTTCGGAATTCCCTCTTGCCCACGCCTTCGGTGTGGGCGTTTTGCTGTGCTGTGCCGCAGGGACCAGGACGATCACCTCCGTCTGCCACATCGAGTGGGAGGCGTTCATCGACTGGAAGGCATGAGACATGGCTACGGGAACTGTGAAGTGGTTCAACGCGGAGAAGGGCTTCGGCTTCATCGCCCAGGACGGCGGCGGCCCGGATGTCTTCGCGCACTACTCCGCGATCAACTCCACAGGCTTTCGTGAGCTCCAGGAGGGCCAGGCCGTGACGTTCGACGTCACCCAGGGCCAGAAGGGTCCGCAGGCCGAGAACATCAACGTGGCCTGACCTCGCAGACCTGCCCGAGGAATCGCGCACGCCGCGTCCAGGTGGCGGCCGCCGCCCCTGCGGGTTCTGCCACCCACCCGGACGAAGGCGCCTGCTCTCGTGCCGGGCCGGCAGGATCAGGGGCCGCGCAGCAATGGTTGCGCGGCCCCTGATCTGTGGAGGCCCCCGGGCGGGTGCGACTTCGGCCCGGAACTTTCTGACCTGCGCACCGAGACGGTCGCCGGACCTTAGTCGCTGCAAGCGTCGTCGGGCACGGGAGCCGCATGTCCTGCGCGGCTGCCGTGCAGCTCGAAGGAGCCGACGCTCAGACGCTCGTCCAGGCGTCGAGTATGGCTTTCCGTCCAGCGGGATCGTCCGACCTGCGGTCTGCGTGCAGGACGCGCCAGGCGGTGAGCTCGATATCTCGAAGCCACAGTTCTCCGATGACCTGTGTCTTGAGGTCGGGCAGATGGTCGGACTCGGCGAGGGCCTGACCGATCACCTCCCCGGCCGCGACGCGCTGGGGCGGGGTCATCTCATCGACGGTCGAGAGGACCTGCCGGCCCAGGGTGGTTCCCTCTCCTGCCAGGGAACGCAGCACCGGGGCCTTGATGTTGACGGGCAGCAGGTGTGCGGTGCCCGACGGCCTCCACAGGTCCGACCAGAAGCGTTCTCCTGCCTCGGTGGGGGCAGGCAGCGCGGCCAGCAGCCCGAGGAGATGGCCGGTGGCCGCATCGCCATCGGAGTGGGCGGCTGCGACCACTGCGATCCCGGCGACGCGCTCCACATCGAGCTGGTCGGCTTCGAGATGCGGAGCCAGGTCCAGTTGGTGTGCCAACTGGTTGGCGAGGGCGGTGGATACGTGGGGGCGGACCTCAGGAAGCATCGGCGATCCTTGCGCGCAGGCGAGCGGAGATGCCCCGTTCGGAAGCCCTGATCGTTCCCATGACCAGCCGGTCTACTCGGCTTCGGCAGGCCCAATCGGCGGTAGCGTCAAGGGGACTGGAGTTCACACGGCGGCGAACCGGCCCGGGCCCGGCGACGTGGCTGTGGATCGACCTCCCGTCATGTGTCCGGGTGAGGTTTCCTAGCATGACCGCATGGTTGCCAGTGACGCCCGGGAGCCCGGGGGAGGACGAGAAGCTGTGTCCCGCGACGCCGCTGAAGTCGAATGTGGTCACGTCGGGTCAGCGCGTGGAGAGCGCCGTGCAGACGGGCTGCCCGACGAATCACAGGGCGACCATGTGGGGGAGGGGGCTCACTCGGCTGCTGCTCTGGTGGAGCGGGTCTCCGACCTGGCCGAGCCGATCAAGCCGAGGTTGCGTGGCTGGCTCCATGCCGGAATGGTCCCCGCCGCATTGATCGCAGGCGTCGTGCTCATCTGCCTGGCCCGTACTTCGCAGGCGGTCGTGGCCTGCGCCGTGTACTCGGTCACCGCCTGGCTGCTGTTCGCGACGAGCGCCATCTACCACCGCGGCACCTGGGGACCGCTCGGCGAGGCTCTTCTGCGACGCCTCGACCACGCCAACATCTTCCTGATCATCGCCGGCACCTGTACCCCCCTTGCTGTGATCCTCCTCCCGCCGGACCAGCGGTCCGTGCTGCTGTGGATCGTCTGGACAGGAGCGTTGGCCGGCATCGCGTTTCGGGTCCTGTGGGTCGGAGCCCCTCGCTGGCTGTACACCCCGTGCTACCTGGCGCTGGGGTGGGCACCGGTGAGCTACCTGCCCGACTTCCTGCGCACCGGCGGAGCGGCCGTAGTGGTCCTGATCGTTGTCGGCGGTCTCTTCTACAGCGCGGGCGCGGTGGTCTACGCCCTCCAGCGGCCCGACCCCGCACCCCGCTGGTTCGGCTTCCACGAGGTCTTCCACGCGCTGACCGTGGTGGCCTTCACCGCGCACTACACCGCCATCTCCCTCGCCACCTACTGACCCCGCGACAGTGTTCCGGTCCACCGCTCATCGCCCACGTCGCCGCGTGCTGGACCGCGGCGGACCGGGCGGTCGCCGAGGCATCGCCCCGCGCGTGAAAGTCGAGGCGGAAGACATCAGGGGGATGGTTCGCTGTGGCGCATCACCCGTACGCCGGTGGAGGGGCCAGGGATACGAGGTTATCCGCCGCCGTCCGCCCTGAAAGTTGGCTGCTCTCCAGGGTGTGACGCTCCGTAGGCAGGTAAGGAGGGAGGAGCGAGAGAAAGACGACAGCGGTCTTCAGCTGATCTGAGACAGAGGGGGCTCCGTGTTCGAGGCGCAAGACATCAGGGAATGGCGAGGTCACGACGTGGTCGACCACGAGCGGCACAAGATCGGCGTCCTGGAGGCGGTCTATGTCGACACGGCCACAGACCAGCCCGCGTTCGCGACGGTGACGGTCGGCCTTCCGACCCGGCACCGGCTCGTGTTCGTCCCCCTGGGCGACGCGACGGTCGGTCCCGGTTATCTGAAGGTCGCCTACGACAAGAAGCAGGTCAAGGAAGCGCCCTCGATCGGCACGGACGGCGAACTGCTCGCGGAGGACGAGAAGACAGTCTTCGCGCACTACGAGCTCGCCTACCGAACGGGTGCGGGCGGCGAACGTCGCCTCGCCCGCCGCTGATGCCCTCACCAACGTCCCCCACCATGAGGTGACACCCATGGCTCTCTTCCTCCTGCTGCTCATTGTGGCCATCGTGCTCGGCATCATCGGTGTGGTGGCGAAGGGCCTGTTCTACCTGTTGGTCATCGGCGTGGTGGTTCTGGTCGCCGACCTCGTCCTCCTCGGCCTACGCCTGGGCCGCCGCCGCAGGCGCCTCCCCCGGTGACGCGGTCAGCCGGGCAAGCGCCCCCACGGGCCGCCCGCCCGGGGACCGGACGTAGTGGGGTGTCGGAGCAGTCGTCGAGTCATCGCCCAGGAGTGGTCCGCCCCGTCCGCGACGGGGCGGAGGCATCGGAGAGGTCGGCGCCGGTGTCGGCGTCCCGCTCGGAGTGGCCGACGCCGTGCCAGTCCAGGCACATGACGGTCGCGTCGTCCTGCAGGTGGCCGTGGTTGGCGTCTACGATCGCCGCGATGAGGGTGCGGGCGGCCTCGCGGGGATGCAGCGCGCGGGTACCCACGATCAGGTCGGACAGATCGAGGCTGTTGGCGTTGCGCTCCAGCATGCCGTCGGTCAGCATCACCAGCCGGTCGCCCGGCTGCAGGTCCAGCGACTGGACCCGGTAGGTGTGGGGGACCTGGAAGCCGAACGGCATATCGATCTTCGGAGTGATCTCCCGCACCTGGCCGTTCCGCATGCGCAGCGGCCAGGGGTGGCCGGCGTTGATGAACTCGGCCCTGCCGTCGGTCAGGCTGATGCGCAGGAGCTGGCCGGTGACGTAGCTCTGGCGGCCGTGTTCACGCATCGCCTGGTCGGCCTGTCGGGCCTGTTCGGCGAGGTCGGCGCCGGCCCGCCGTGCCCGGCGAAGGGCGCCCACCAGGAGGGTCGCCAGCAGCGCGGCGTCGACATCGTGCCCCATGGCGTCAGTGACGGAGAGCTGGACTGTATCCCGGTCGATCACGTAGTCGAAGGTGTCGCCCCCGACGTGGTCGGCGGGCTCCAGTGCCCCGGCCACCGCGAACTGCGCGGCCTCGCACGCCAGCGACGCCGGGAGCAGCCGGTGCTGGATTTCCGCAGCGAGGCTCAGCGGGCTGGTGCGGCGTCCCCACTGGTACACGTCGGTGTAGGACCGGTTCGCGATGACGATGTATGCCAGGGCGTGCGCGGTCTCGCCGATCTCCCGCATCGTCTCCGCGTCCGGCGCCGCGGGCAGGAAGAGTTCGAGGAGTCCGATGGCGTCCCCGCGGTTGGTCACCGGGGCGACGATCCGCACCAGCGTGCCCTCGCCCTTGTCCTCCACGCTCGGCCGCTGGGTGCGGATCACGTCGTCGTACAGGGTGCCGCGCAGTGTGATGCGCCGGGCGGGTTGATCGGTATCGATGCTGCCCGCCGCCCCCAGCCGTACGACCGATCCGCCGGTGAAGTCGGTGATGAGGAACGACACGGACGCGGCCCCGAGGCGCTCCTTGAGCATGTGCGCGACCACGTCGAGCGACTCCACAGGCGCTGCGGACTCCGCTGCGGCCAGAGTCTCCGTTAGGGTTATCTCCCTGCCCCGGCCATCCCCGTTCGCGGGAGTACGAGTGGTCGACCCACCGTCCCCGTCAGGCCCGCGCACGGTCACGGTGACTCCTCGCTGCTCGGTGCTGCTCAGGGCTTCGGCCCGGGGATGCGAGGGGCTGGCGCCAAGCCCGGTGCCCGGTGCCCGGTAGATGTTATTGCACCACAGAGCCTCTGAACGGATGCACCTGTCGGCCGGCTGTTCGTCGAACGGCGCGGCCACCGTCGCCGTGTGGAACGCCTGGGCCTCGCAGTCATCCGGCCTACCAGAGTCCATGCCACGCTGGCACCGAAGATGACAAACAGTAGTGGGTGCCCGAACGGTACGCCGTTCGGGCACCCACCGTTCAACGTCTCCCAGGCCCAGAAGGACCCGCAGGCCGAGAACATCAACCCCGGCCTGACCTCGCAGCCTTGCCCGAGGGATAGTGCCCGCCGCGTCCGGTGACTGCCGCGGCCCGTGCAGGCCGTCCTTTCGCCCGAACAAGGGGGTCCGCTCTTGTGCCCTTTCTGAACTCGGTCACATCAGGCGTTGTCCCGGGCTCGGCCGCCTCACCGTACGTGTCCCAGTTCGTCGGCGACCAGGGTTGCTCGCAAGGTGCTGCAACACCGAACCGGAGGAGTAGGGGTACGAGGCCGGGGTGCGCGCCACGTGCCGACTCGGGCGCCGCATGCCCTGCGCGGCTGCCTGGAGGAGCAGTCGTTCAGGCGCTGGTCCAGGCGTCGAGGAAGGCTTTCCGCCCAGCCGAATCGTCCGACCTGCAGTCTGCATGCAGAACGCGCCAGGCGGTGAGCTCGAGATCTCGGAGCCACAGTTCGCCGATGACCTTGTCTTGAGGCCGGGCAGATGGTCGGATTCGGCGAGACCCCAAATCCGCCGCCCCGGATGCACGATGGGTGGTCTGACTCGACAGGGCCTGAGTGAGCGGACGCCCGCCCGGGCCCGCACCCCGAACAGGAGGGGCACCGGTGGTGGCGCGTGATGTGCCTGCACGATGCCGACTGCTTCTCCACGCCCGGCTACCAACCTGGCATCGCCGCGCTCGCGGTCGGCCTGTGGTCTCCCCTCGCCACCCTGGCCCTGATCGCGCTGACCTTGTGCGGTGCCCTGCCGGTCCAGCGGCGGACGGCGCGCCGTGCGAGGCCAGAGGCCGCCACGGCCCACGGGGCCGCGGTGAACCGGCCCCAAGGGTACGGGCGGTCAGCCGCAGGTACGAGAAGACCGGCTCATTCCCCGTGCGCAGGCTTCGTCAGCTCTGCGTTGAACTGAGCGCCGATCAGGAGGGACAGGTTGGAGAGCCACAGCCAGACCAGGAACACCACGACGCCTGCCAGTGAACCGTACAGACGGTCGTAGGTGCTGACCAGGGAGGTGTAGACGGCGAATCCGAGTGAGACGGTCAGCAGGAGCGCAACCGCCAGTGTGCCGCCGGGCGCCATCCTCCGGACAGGGCGGGAGGATGCCGGTCCTGACCGGTACAGGACGAGCACCAAGGCGACGGCTACGGCGGCCACGACCGGCCACCGCAGCGTGTCCCAGGTGGCCTGGGGCCCGGTACCCAGACTCAGAGCCTGACCCAGACGCCGGGCCAGGCCGCCGGTGAGCAACAACGCGAGGGTCGACGTCAGAAGCAGGGAGCTCAGGACGAGGGCCGTGGCGATGATGCGCGGAGCGGTACGCCAGACCGGCCGGTCCGCGCTGATCCGATGCATGGCGTACAACGCCCGGCGGAAGACGCTCAGATAGCTGCATCCCGACCACAGAGCCCCCGCCCCTCCGACGAAGATCAGCGTCCATGCCGCCGTCGGCTGTGCGACCATCTGCCGCAGAGTGCTGCGCAGCAGAGCACGGGACTCGGCCGGGGCCGCCTGCGTCATACGGTCGATGACCTCCGGCTTGGCCGTGGGCATGGTCAGACCCAGAATCGAGAGGATCACCAGCAGCAACGGGAACAGGGCCAGAACCGCATAGTAGGTCAGCGCAGCGCCCCAGTCCGTGACGTCGTCGTTCCAGACGGCCACCGGCGTCCGGCGCAACGCCACCCACCACCGAGCCGTGTGACCGTCTGCATCCATGACGCGGATGCTCTCACTCTTCGTCCTCGGGCCACCATCCAGCACTGCGGTGCGACAGAACCCGGCACGCGTGCCGGGGTTACCCGACGTGCTTGGGAAGGCGGGACGGCCGCGGGGGCCACGGCCCCTTGGCACCGCGCGGTGAACAGGCTGTGGAGATTCTCGGCCGGGTCTGCGGCGGCCGCGTACGTGGTGACCTGTGTGGCGATGTCCTGCAGCAGCTGGTGGCGGCGCCCCGTGCGGTGCTCGAGCAGGTCGTCTACCTGTCCGCCTCCGCACTCGCCGGTGTCGCGCGGTTCACGGTGCTGCGCCTCGTCGTCTTCGCGCGGAACCGCTCGCAGTTCGCGCCCACCGTTCGCACCGTCCGTCCCATGCCCGCGACCGTGGCCCGCGCCGCGGCCTCGGCCGGCCCCGCGGTGCTCTGCTACGCCGCCTGACCGTTCCGCCGGGCGGCCGCGCGCGCCGACGGGCGGGAAGCGCCCGAGCTACGGGTTCGTCGCTCCTGGAGGTGGCTGTCGAGGGCGGGCAGTCGCTGGATCTCAACGGTGCCTGTACTGCGGGAACCGTCGTCCAGACCTTCGACACCAAGGCCGATGGCAACCTATCTGGTGCAGTTCGGGAGGGCCGGGCGACCCCGGCGTCAAGCACATGGTGGTCAGGGCCAGCAAGACCAGCGACTCCTACGATCTCGAAAACCTCGGCGATCTCCGGCCGGCCGGGCACGCCGCTGCAGGACCGAGCTCCCGAGACCCCGTCAACTCGAAGCGTGCCCTCTGTGGAGTGTGTCGGCCGTGTCGGTCGCCAACGCGGGGGGAGGGAAGGGGGACCCGCGCCGTCTCGCGCCGTAACGCCCGCGTGATGGCGCGCGCTTCGATGCCCGCCTGGCGAAGGACAGCCGTGAGGGGATTGGTGTACCCGGTGAAGTACAGGCGCGGGGCTGCGGGATGGGTCTCTGGCCCTACGGCGAGGGGTTGCCCGTCCTCGTTGATTACGCACAGGGACCCGACCAGGTCGTGCAGGTTGGCGTTGGCGGACATCTGCGGACCTCACTCCATCGAGCGATTGAACTGCGAAGACGCCCCGAGTCGCATCTGATGCGAAAATCTCGCGTCAGCTGCGAAAGACGGACAGGAACGGCGGATGGGTGCTTCGGCGCACCCGAGTTCGCAGGCAACGCTGCCGTGGGGGGCGGCACGATCTTCCTCGGGTGGCCGCTGGTCGGCAGCCGCCTTGGGATCGCCTGAGCCACAACCGGTGCCTCGCCGAGACGGTGAACCGGTGCCCGGCCCCGCGCGCGTCAGACACCGACGGGGCGCGCGGATCACCGACCGTGGTGTCAATTTCATTTGACTGCATCACTGGTTCGGGCGCATCAGGGTTGGGCCGTGCTTAGGGGGTGCATCTCCCGAAAAGAATCATTTCGACAACACGCTGCCGAAAGGACCAATTCATGCGCTGCGCCACGGTCTTCATGTTCGCCGCTGCCAGTGCGCTGCTCGCGGCGAGCGCCGCCACCGGCACCGCTGCCGCGGCGGAGCAGGGCGACGTTGTGGTGTTCAGTACGGAAGCGACGCCACTGACGGTCTATCGCGATCCGCACGGGTGCCAGAAGCTTCCGCCCGACGCGCATGTGCTGACGAACCACACCGATCGTCCGGTCACCGTCCACGCCGACCCGTTCTGTCTGACCCCCGGCCTCACCGTGGAGCCCGGCTACGGCTCGCACGTGGCGCCCGGCAGCGGCAGTTTCTCCGCCTGAGACAACGCTGTTCCCGTTCACCCCCACACACTCAGGAGAACGTACGCACATGGCCACCGATCTCGTCGTCATCGGGCTGGGGCATGTCGGGCTGCCGCTCTCCAGAGCCGCGGTCTCGGCAGGTCTGGCGACCATGGGATACGACGTGTCCGGCACGGTGGTGTCGGGACTCGCCGCAGGCCGTTCCCATGTCGGCGGAGTCTTCGACGCCGAGGTCGCGGTCATGCTGGACGCGGGCTTTCATGCCACGACCGACCCAGCGGTCCTGGACGGCGCGCAGACCGTGGTGATCTGTGTGCCCACCGGACTCACACCGGGGGGCTTACCCGACCTGTCCGCGGTCGAGGACGCAGCCCGGGTCGTCGCCGCCCGGCTGCGCCCCGGCATACTCGTCGTCCTGGAGTCCACCAGCTATCCCGGCACCACGGAGGACGTCGTGCGGCCGCTGCTGGAGCACGGCAGCGGGCTGCAGGCGGGCGAGGATTTCCACCTGGCGTACTCGCCGCAGCGCATCGACCCCGGCAACGAGACGTGGACCATCCGCAACACGCCCAAGGTCGTGAGCGGTTGCAGCTCTCTGTGCGCCAAGTACGCCGTCGCGTTCTACTCCCGGTTCGTGGACCACCTCGTCCTCGCCCGCGGCACGCGGGAGGCGGAGATGGCCAAACTGCTCGAAAACACCTACCGGTACGTCAACATGGCCCTGGTCGACGAAGTGGCACTGTTCTGCCACGAGACCGGCATCGACATCTGGGACGTGCTGCACTGTGCCGCGTCCAAGCCGTTCGGCTTCGCACCCTTCAGACCCGGACCCGGCGTCGGCGGGCACTGCATTCCCGTCGACCCCCGCTATCTCACCGCGCGGGCCGAATCCCAGGGCTTCGCCTTCCGCACGCTGGCAGCCGCACACGAGGTCCTCGGCCGCATGCCGAACCATGTCGTGGACCGAGCGCTGGCCCTGCTCACCGATGCCCGGGGCCGCCCTGAGGGCGCACGGGCCCTGCTCCTCGGAATCACTTACAAAGCGGATGTGGCCGACGTCCGGGAGACGCCGGCGCACCCGGTGGCGGCAGGATTGCTTGCCGCCGGTGCCGAGGTGTACTACCACGACCCGTACATAGCCGAGTTCACTATCGGCGGCCGGTCTCTGCCGCGCGCCGAGGACCTCCAGGAAGCCATGGCCCAGGCCGATGTGGCGATCCTGCTGCAGGATCACGCCTGTTACGCCAGGGAAGCACTGGGCCAGGCTCGCTGCGCCCTGCTCGACACCCGCGGCACGGCCGTGGGCAGCCGGGTCACCCTTCTCTGATCCCCTCGCGCCGACTTGAGCCGGTGCCTCCTCGCGCCGGCCTGAGCCGGCGTCTCCCCCTGCCGGCCTTCGCCGGCCCCAGAGCCCGCGCAGCGGTACCGCCCTGCGCGGTCGCGGCCCTGCCCAGGTGCCGCGGTCCGGCATCCACCCGACACCACTCGACATCATCGGACACCGTCCGAGACTAGGAGAGACACATGAGCACCGCTGTCGCCAACGACCGCCTGGTGAAGCGCTTCGAGAAGTGGGACACCAACGGCAACGGCGTCCTGGAGGCGAGCGACTTCCAGGGCGAGGCCGCCCGGATCGCCCAGAACCTCGGCAAGAGCGCCGGCTCCCCGGAGGTGCAGGAGCTCCACAGTGCCTTCCAGGGGCTGTACGAGCACCTCGCCCAGAAGGCCGGCGTCCCGGCCGGTGGCGCCATCAGCCGGGAGCAGTTCCTCGACGCCACGGGGGAGTTGCTGTTCAAGGAGGGTGAGGCGAGCTTCAACCGTGCGCTCTCTCCCATCGTGAAGGCGTTGGTCCGCCTGTGCGACGACAACCACGACGGTGAGATCGACGCCCGTGAGTTCCAGGCGTGGCTGTCGGCCGTCGGCGTGCCGGCCTCCCAGGCCGGGAAGATGTTCCAGAAGGTGGACACGAACGGCGACGGAAGGCTGTCCGAGGACGAACTGCTGCAGGTCGTCCGTGACTTCCACTTCGGCCGCCTGGAGGTCGACCTGCTCGGCTGACCTGCCGGAGCGGCAGCTGTGACCCGGGTGGGCAACCACCCGGGCTCCACCGCCACCGGATGGCGCCGCCCCGTTCACCGGGCCGGGGCCATCCGGTGCGCGACCAGATGCCCTTCAGGCACCGGGTGGCACGGGAACCGTGCCCTGGTCCCCGGCCCGGCCCTGGACGAAGGTGACGGCGGTCTCCGGCCGCAGGCCCAGGTCCCTGCCGCTGACCGGACGCGCCGCGTGGATCAGGATGTTGTAGTGGTTCGGTAGGTGGCAGGCGTCGAAGCCGAGCACCGTGCCGACCGTCGTGTCCCCGATCCGGACCAGATCACCCCGGTCGATCACACCGCCGCACAGCAACTCGGTGAAGCCCAGGAAACCGACCCGGTCGATCCGTGCGCCGGGGCGCGGGTCCCACTGGTCGGTGGTGACCAGTTCGTGCACCTCGCCCCGGCGTACGCAGCGTGCCGCGTGCTCCTCCAACCGCATGCCGCGGTCCGTGCGGCGGTGCACGAGCACCTTGACCAGTGATCCGCGCACCACACGCTTCTGGCCGTCCTCCGCCGGATTCACCGGTCCGCCTCCGCTGCGGTCGCATCCAATCCGGACCGGGCGCAGCGGTAGGCCGCCTCCACCAGTTCCAGCGAGGCCAGGCCCCCGTGCGCCCCCGGGCCGGCCGGGGCACCGATACGGACCAGTGAGGCGAACTCGGTGAGGATCGCCTCGTACTCATGCCACAGCGACGCCTTGAAGCCGGTGTGTCCGGCCAGCATGTCGGCGTGCAGGACCTCTCCGCCGGCCAGCTCCACCTCGATGTCCTTGAGTTCCCCCGGGTACGACCAGTCCAGCTCGACCGAGGCCGTGGTTCCCGTGCGGCCACGCAGGCGGATCACCGCCTGACGGTCGATGCCGGAGCCGTCGCGGCGGATCTCGCAGCCGGTGACGGAGAGTTCACCGAGCAGCAGCCGCACCAGGTCGAGGGCGTTGGGGCCGTTGTCCGCCACGCAGCCGCCGCCGCAGCGGGCCGGGTCCAAATACCAGTCCTCGCCGCCGAGGTGCTCCTCGATGCGCTCCAGATAGCGCACCCGGACGGAGCGGATATCCCGACCCGTCGTCCGGCGTGCCAGTGCGTGGACGGCGTCGTTGTAGCGGCGGTGGAACGCCGTCATCAGCGGGACTTCGTAGCGCCGCGCCAGATCCACCAGCAAGGACCCCTCGGCCGCGGTGAGGGCGAGGGGCTTCTCGACGCAGACCGGGACGCCGGCGGCCAGGGCGTCCCGGCACAGGGGCAGGTGAACGTCGTTGGGCACGGCCACGACGAGGGCGTCCGGTCGTGCCCGGTCCAGCAGCGTGCGGTGGTCGCGGAAGCGTGCCGCCGGGCCGGGGACCTGCTCCAGGGCCTCGGCGCGGGCGTCGCACACGGCGGTCAGTTGCCACTCGGGCAGCCGTTCCGCGGCGGCCAGGTAGTAGGGGGAGATGGCGCCGAGACCTACGACGCCGAGCCGCAAGGGCCCGGTCATCGCGGGCTCCCGGGACCGCCGAGGAGACCGAGGTCGGTCAGTTCCGCGTGGAGGTGCGCAGGCAGGGGGATGCCGTGGCGGCGGCGCCCGGCGGCGAGTTCCGCCTCCCGCCAGCCCGGGTAGCGCACCGGCTCGCCGCCGGGCACCGGCGGGCAGTCGGCGAGCGTGCCGAACAGGGACCGGGTCGCGGCGGCCACGTCCGCGCCGGGGCGCAGCATCTGCGGGGCGATCGCGAGGAGGAAGAAGCCGATGTCGTCGTCGCTGCCGTGCGGCCGGCCGTCCCCTTCCAGTGCGTCGGGCGCGGGCCCCACGGCCGCGCCGGAGACCACGGCGGCCAGCAGTTCCACGGCGATGCCGAGCCCGTAGCCCTTGTGGACACCGGTCTCGGCCGTGCCGCCCAGCCAGCGCAGGAAGGCCTCGCCGCGGTCGAAGGCGGAGGGGTCGGTCACCGGGGCGCCCGCGGCGTCCTCCAGCCAGCCGGCGGGCACCGGGGTACCGCGGCGGGCGGCGACGCGGACCCGTCCGGTGGGTGCGACGGTGGTGCTCATGTCGAGCAGGAAGGGGTGTCCGTCGAGGGCCGGCGCGGCGACGCTCAGCGGGTTGGTGCCGAGCATCGCCACCGTGCCGCCCGGGGGTCGTGCGATGCGCTGGCCGCCGCAGTTGCTCGCGACCACGCCGATCATCCCGGCGTGCGCGGCGCGTACGGCGTGGAAGCCGGCGCACCCGAAGTGGGTGGCCCCGCGCACCGACACCAGCCCGACCCCGTGCCGTCCGGCCCGTGCCACGGCGTCGTCCATGGCCTCGGCCGCCGCCCACAGGCCCAGGGCGCGGCGGGCGTCGACGACCGCGCAGGCGCCCAGGTCGGTGAGGGTCTGCGGTTCGGCGTGGGGGTCGCAGCGGCCGGACTCCAGCAACGGCAGGTAGAGCCGGGTGAGGTTGAACACGCCGTGCGAGTCGAGCCCGGTCAGGTCGCCGTGACACAGCGCGTCCGCGGCGAGCCGGGCCCGCGCGTCAGGGATGCCGTGGCCGGTGAAGAGGCCGGTGAGCGCGGCGCGCAGCTCCGCGTGGTCGACGAGGAGGGGTGTGCGCTCGACCGCCGCTCGTGGGGCGGTGGGTGCCGTCATACGGGATTCCTTACGGGGCGGGCCAGTTGTCTTCGTAGGTCGTTCGGTTGGGGGGTGTGGTGCTCTACGGAGGTCGCCGCGTTGACGCCGCCGGCACCGCTTCGGCGAAGAGTGTGACGAGCCGGCGAACCACGCCGGCGAACTCCTCCAGGTCGGCGAGGTCGATGAACTCACCGGACGCGTGGGCGCGGTTGGCGGCTAGACAGCCGGGTCCGAGGACGGTGGTGAAGGCGTCGTCCAGGTCGGCCGCCCAGATGGCGTCGCACGTGAAGCCGGGCTCCTCGGCCGCCGGCCGGGCTCCCGCGCGGGCCAGGAGTTCCTCGGCCCACGGGTCGGAGTTGTCCAGCGCGGGCAGGCCCTGTTTGTCCCAGCCGAGCCGGGTGATCCGTTCCGCGTCCCGCGCCGTGCGGGCGAACTCCCGAGTGGGGGCGAAGAGTTCGGTGAAGTGACGCACACCGTCGGCGACGTGCCGGGTGACCTCGGTCTTCAGGCGGTCGCCGTCGGCGGTACGGCGGTACGACAGGTTCAGCAGCAGCGTGCCGGTGCCGTGGACGCGGTTGTGCGTGCGGCCGGTGTGCAGTCCGGCGACGCACACCCGTGTACCGGGTACGGCCCCGTCCAGGCGGGCGGCGAGGTGCTGTGCCAGGAATCCCAGCAGCACGGTGGCGTTGTGTCCGGCATCCGGATGGTCGTCCACCGAGTCCGCGCCCTCGACGGTGATCCGGGCGGTCATCGCGGCGGTGGCCCGGGGCAGCGCGCGCAGTCCGGTCGGCTCGCAGAACACGTTGAGTCGGCCGTGGTGCCCGGCCTCCAGCAGTGGGCGGGTGCCGTAGGTGCCCAGGGCGCCGCCCTCCTCCCCGGCGACGGCTTGGAGCAGGACGGTGACGTCCCGTCCGACGGCGGGGTGGGACGCGGCGGCCCGCAGCCCGGCGAGGAGGGCCACGGCGGGCCCCTTGGCGTCGACCGCGCCCCGGCCGGTGAACCGCACGCCGTCGAAGGCGGGCGGGGCGTGCCCGGCGACGGTGTCCAGATGGACGTTGAACATCACGGTGTGCGCACGGGAACGCTCGGGTCCCAGTCGCAGCAGCAGACTGGGCTGGTCCGCGAGGAAGCGCGGATCGCGGGCGGCGGCGCGGACCGTGGACGGCACGCCCGGACGGTCCAGGCAGGCGGCGGGCGGACTGGCGAGGCGGAGGGTGCGGAATCCCGCTTCGGCGGCGGCCGTCGCGTACTGCTGGAGGATTTCGGGCAGCCGGGACGGCGGATCGTCCGGGCCGGCCTCCAGGGGGTTGACGCTCGGCAGGCGCAGCAGGTCCAGCAGTAACTCACGGTGCCGGCCGGCGAACAGTCCGCTCACACCGGGCCGTCCGGCGGGCCGGTGACCGGCTGTCCGGCGCCCGGCAGCCCCGCCAGCGCCTGTCCGGCCCGTACGAACAGGTCGGCGGCGTCCTCACCGGCCTGGGCCAGCCCCTCGTGGGGGCGCACGGCGAGATGGGGTTCCAGGGAGAGCGCTCCGGTGTAGCCGTGGGCGGCCAGCAGCTCCAGGCATTCCGCCACGCCGGCCTCACCCTCGCCGGGCAGGGTGTAGGCGGTGCCGCCGTCCGGCGTGCGGACGGCGTCCTTGATGTGCACGTGGACGACGTACGGGGCGAGGTCGCGGAGCATGTCCGGAGCGCGGTAGCCGTAGGGGACGCCGTTGCCGGTGTCGAACAGCAGCCGCAGGGCGGGGCTGTCCACGGCGCGCAGCAGTCGTAGCGCGCGGTCGGCCCGGTCCCCGGCCCAGCCCGCGCAGTTCTCGTGCGCCAGCACCAGGCCCGCGCGCTCGGCGCGGTCCGCCAGGACGGCCGTGCGGGCCAGGACGCGGTCGGCCCACTCGGTCTCCGTCAGACCGTCGTTGGGATACGACATGATCCGCACCAGACGGCAGCCGAGGGTGGCGCAACGCTCGGCCAGGACGTCGAGTTCCGCCAGGTCCTGGCCGAGGTCGCCGGTGACGGGACGGGACCAGTTGCCGATCCGGGACGCGACGGCGGTCACGGTGACGCCGGCCTCCGCAAGCCGCCGGGCCAGCGCGCCGAAGGCGGCCACGGAGAGGTCGGCGAGGGCCGTGCCGTCGACCGTGCGCAGTTCGATGGCGTTCCAGCCCAGGCGTCGCAGGGCGGCAAGCTGTCCGTCGGTGCCGGGCGCCGCCTCGTCGCCGATGCCGGCGAGCGGCCCGAACCCCCGGAAGCGGGGTCTGTCCGTGCTGTGCCGGGACATGTCAGCGGCTCCCGGCGCGGGCGGGCGATGTGACGGCGCAGTGTTCACGGGCCGCGCACAGCAGCCGGGCGGTCGCGCAGGCGAGCGGGAAGTTCCCGATGCCCCCGGCGCCGGAGACGAAGCCGCGGTAGGCGCCGTCCAGGAAGTCGGTCAGGGCGTCGTCCCGGAAGACGTGGTGTCCGTTCCCGGGCACTCCGTCCGCGTCGAGGACTCCGGCCGGCGGAGCCGCCGTACCGCCGTCGAACGGGGCGATGACCAACTGTGCGTGGTCGTCGTCCTCGCTGAGTGGGAAGTGGGCCGTGGCCGTCCCGCCTTCGAACTCGCAGACGACGCTGCGTTGCCGGACGGGTGCACCGAGGTCGGAGCGCAGCAGCGTCACCACGCCCGAACGGTGCTCCAGTTCGACGTGCGCGCCGCCCAGGCGGGGCAGTCCGCGATCCTCGCAGCGCAGGTCCCAGCAGTGCGCGGACCGGAGTTCGGCCGGCCCGGCCAGATCGAGCGCGAGCGCCAGGGAGTGGGGGATCTCCACGTCCAGGGCGGACGGATGACCGTCGGTCGCCAGGGACCGCAGGAAGCGGGGCTTGTGCTGGTCGACGGTGATACGTCGCAGGGATCCGAGCCGTCCGCCGCTCACCAGCCGGCGTAACCGGCCGGCGAGCCGGGAGGTGATCCAGTGGGCGACGGTCGCGAGATCGAGCCCGGTCTCTTGACGCAGCCGGATCAGGGCGTCGAGTTCGTCCGCGGACGCGGCGAGGGGTTTCTCCACGATCACCCGGCGGAAGCCGTGTCCGGCCAGCTCCGCGAGGAGGTCGTAGCGCAGCCGGGGCGGTGTGCACACGTGGACCACCGCGGTGGCGGGGTCGACGTGTTGCAGTGCCTGTTCGAGCGTGGTGACGGCCGTGACCTCGCCGGGTAAGCCCACGGGCCGCAGAGCTTCGGCGCACGGGTCGCAGCCGACCGCGGGCAGAACGACGAGCGGATCACCCGTGGCCGCGGTCCGCCGGGCCAGACGGACGAGTGTCTTCAGATGCAGTCCTGATCCGGACCGGCCGAGCCCGATCACGAGGGGCTGCAGCACAGGGCCTCCTTAAGAGGGAACGGGAAGGAAACAGGCGCGGCGAGTCATGGTGCGTCGGGCACAACTCCGGTGCGCCGCACGACTATTGCTACCCAGTGAGAAAATGGTCAAGGCGTCCGGAACGTCATTACCTACAAAGTGTGAAGATGATCCTCTCCCTTCTCTTCCGGCAGGAAGTCCGATTAGCTTGGGCATTCCGCAGACACGACGGGGACGGGTGAGAGATTGCCTTCCAGTGGACAGATTCCTGCGCGCGTCAAGGGCGCATTACCGACTGCGCCGGGAACGGCCGATCGAATTCCCTTCTTCTCTCAGGCCGCGACTTTCGAACGCCTGTGGCCGTCCATCGAAAAGGCGTTGGACGACGTTTTCCACAACGGTAAGTTCTCCCACGGAAAACAGGTCGGGCAGCTCGAGGCGGCGCTCGCGGACTACACCGGCGCCCGGCATGTGATCGGAGTCAACAGCGGCACCGACGCGCTGGTGTTGCTGCTGCGCGCCTGCGGAGTGCGTCCCGGTGACGGTGTCCTGGTGCCGGCGTACTCGTTCTTCGCCACCGCTTCGGCCGTCGTACTGGCAGGCGGGACACCGCAGTTCGTCGACATCGATCCGGAGACGTACGCCATGGACCCCGCGGCCCTGGAGGCGGCCGTCACTCCGCGGAGCCGGTTCGTGATGCCGGTGCATCTGTTCCACACGATGGCCGACATGGCGGCCGTCACCGCAGTGGCCCGGCAGCACGGCCTGACAGTCGTCGAGGACAGCGCCGAAGCGATCGGCATGCGTCGGCGCGGAGTGCACGCGGGCCTGCACGGGGTCGGCGGCGTTCTGTCCTTCTTCCCCTCCAAGACGCTCGGCGCGCTCGGCGACGCGGGAGCCGTGCTCACCGACGACCCGGAGGCGGCGGCCACCGTCGCGGCGCTGCGCCACCACGGCAGGACGGGCGGCACGCTGAACAACTTCCCGGCCATCTCCACCGAGAGCGCCCTGCCGGGCGCGAACAGCAAGATGGACGACATGCAGGCGGCCGTCCTGCTCGCCAAGCTGTCTCTCCTGGAGGAGCACATCGCGCGCCGGACCGAGCTGGCGGACGCGTACACCGCCCGTCTGCGGGACGCGTCGGGGATCGTCCGCCTGCCGCGGACCACCGCGGGGAAACCGGACGACCGCGACGTGTACTACGTCTACCTGATCGAGACCGAGCACCGGGACGCCCTCGTCGACCACCTCGACCGGCACGGCATCGGCACCGAGGTCTACTACCCGGTGCCGCTGCCCCACCAGCCCGCCCTCGCGCACCTGGGCCACCGGCAGGGCGAGTTCCCCCACGCCGAGTCGGCGGCCCGGCACGCCGTCGCCCTGCCCTTCCACCCCGATCTGGGATCAGGCGACCTGGACCGCGTCTGTGACACCATCCGCTCCTTCCTCGCCGGAACGAGGACGACCGCATGACCGCATCGCTCCCTCCCGCCGTCCCGTTCTTCCCTCCCGCCCTCTTCGAAGCCGACCGCTCCGCACTGATCGGGCTGGTCCGCGAGGTGGGTCTCGACCCGGAGCAGCGGTTCATCCTGGGCAGGCGCACCGCCGCCTTCGAGGACCTCATGCGCGAGGATCTGGGGGCCGCCGACGTGGTCGCCTGCTCCAGCGGCACGTCTGCGCTCTCGCTGGTGCTGCGGGCCATGGACGTCGGTCCCGGTGACGAGGTGGTCGTGCCGGCGTTCGGCTGCGCGCCCCTGGCCGCCTCGGTGGTCGATGTCGGGGCCACACCGGTCTTCGCCGACATCCGGCCGGACACCATGACCATGGACCCGGACGAGGCGGAGCGGCTCGTCACCGAGCGGACCAAGGCGGTGATGCCGGCCCACATGTTCTCCGTCATGGCCGACATGCCACGCTTCGCCGAACTGGCCCGGCGGCACGGACTGCGCCTGCTGGAGGACTCGGCGGTCGCCCAGGGCGGCGTACTGCGGGGCGTCCCGGCCGGACTGTGGGGCGACGCGGGGCTCTACTCCTTCGTGCAGGTCAAGACCTGCGGCATGCCCGGCGAGGGCGGCGTGGTCGTCACCCGGGACCCGGCACTGGGCGAGAAAGTGCGGATGCTGCGCAACCACGGCCAGTACGCCGGTCGCCGGTTCGTCCACCACGCCGTCGGACTCAACAGCCGCTTCGACGAGATCCAGGCCGCCTTCCAGACGTACCGCTACCCCGGTTTCCCGGCGCGGCTGGCGCGGCGGGCGGAGATCGCCGCGTACTACACCGAACGCTTCGCGCCCCTGGCCGACCGTGGTGTGGCACCGCCGCCGCCCGGCCCGGACGGCCGGTGCTTCTACGTGTACACGGTCCTCGCCGAGGACCGGGAGGCTCTCGGCGCCCACCTGGCCGAGTGGGGGGTGGCCACGCACGTCTACTATCCGCACCCCCTGCCCGCCCACCGTGCCTTCGCCCCCTACGCGCCACCCGGTGCCCGCTGGCCGCGCGCCGAACAGGCCGCCCGCCGCCATCTCGCCCTGCCGGTGCACCACCTGCTGACCGACGCACAGGTCGAGCACGTCGCCGACCTCGTGTGCGCCTTCGCCAACGAGCGCGGCTGACGCGCGGCCGCCCGCCTCGGACACCGTCGACCCGCGACCGCCCGCCTCGCCCATCCCGCTGCCCGGGCGAGCGGCACCTCCCTTCGGACGCAGACACCCCCCAAGAGGTCATCCATGACGGACAGCATCGCGGCCGGCCGTCCCGCCGCGACCGCCCACGGCCACAGTCGGCTGCGCACGTACGCGCGGCTCGGCAAGCTGGACGTGTACGACTACTACCTCGGCATCTTCCTCGCCCTGACCGCCGCGCTGTTCCCGGCCGGCGCCTTCACCGCCCGGCAGGCACTGGTGCTGGCGGTGTTCCTGGCCGGCGAAGTCGCGATCCTCATGGCGATGGTCGCCCTGGACGACGTCACCGGCTTCCGGGACGGCAGCGACCTCGCCAACTACGGCCCCGACAACCCGCTGCGCAGCAAGGCACGCAAACCCCTGGTCGCCGGGGCGCTGACGGTGCCCCAGGCGCTGCGCTTCGCCTGGGCCTGCGCGGCGGCCGGGGCGGTGCTCTGGGCGGGCGCCGCCGCGCTCGCGCCGCACCACCCGCTGTGGGCGCTGGTGACGGCGGGCGCGCTGTTCGCGGTGTCGCTGCAGTACTCGTACGGGTTGAAGATCAGTTACCACGGTTTCCAGGAGGTGTTCCTGGTCGCCCTCGGCGCCGTGCTGGTGATCGTTCCGTACGGCCTGGTGACGGGGGGCTTCTCCGGTTTCCTGATGGTGCAGGCGGTGCTGTTCGGGTTCGGGCCGCTGATGTTCGGCGTCTACTCCAACACCAACGACGTGGCCGGCGACCGGGCCGTGGGCCGTCCGACCGTGGCCGCCCTGGTCTCGGAGCGGGGCAACGCCGTCTTCATCGGAGCCCTGTCGGTTGCCGAGTTCCTCATCGGCGCGGTCGCCTCGGCCACCGGGGTGGCCCCCTGGTGGTTCGTGCTGCTGATGCTGCCGGCGACCGTGCTGCGGGCCCGTCAGTACCTGACCGGGTTCGTCCGCGGCGACATCATGACCGCCCGCCGGACGGGCTTTGCGGTGCACCGGCTCAGTGTGGTGCTGATGACCGTGGCCAACGTAGTCGTCGGAACGGGAGCCGCCCGATGAAGCCCGAACTCGACGTCGCCGTCGTCGGCGCGGGCATCGCCGGTCTGACCGCCGCCCACGAACTGCGCCGCGCCGGGCTGGCCGTCCGGGTGTACGAGCAACTGCCGGATGTCGGCGGCCGGATGCGCAGTATCCGCCAGGGGGGCTGGACGGTGGACACGGGCGCCGAGCAGGTCCCCTCTCGTGGATACCGCGCGACCTGGGAGCTGCTGCGCCGGCTGCGCGTCACTCCCGCGGACGTGCCCCGGGTCGGCGGCGCGATGGCCGTCTGGCGCGGCGGACGCGCCCACCTGGGCGTCGGCGAGAGCACGGCCGTGGTCACCGGAGCGGGCCTGTCCCCCCGGGCGCGGCTCGACCTGGCCGCCTTCTCCGCCTGGACCGGCCGCCGCCGCGCCGGATTCGACGGCGACCGTCCCGAGCACAGTCCGCTGGGCGCCGCCACCGTGCGGGAGGTGTCCGCCCGCTACCACCGCGATCTGCACGACTACCTCTTCCAGCCGGTCGCCGGCTGCTTCTTCGGCTGGGACACCGCCCGGTCGACGGCCGCCCCCATGGTCAGCCTGCTGCTGGAGGCCGGTTCCACCGCCGCCTGGCGCACCTACCGCGACGGCATGGACTTCCTGGCCCGCCGCCTGGCCACCGGCACCGAGGTCGTCGCCCACCGGGCCGTACGTGAGGTCACCGACGCGGGCGGGCACGCCGTACTGCGGTTCGACGACGGACAGGTCACCGCGCGGGCCGCCGTGCTCGCCGTACCGGCACCCGTCGCGGCTGCCCTCCGCCCGGACGCCCCCGCCGACGAGCTGCCGTTCCTCACCTCCTGCACCTTCACACCCATGATGAAGGTCAGCTGCCTGCTGGACCGCCCCCTCGCCCCAGCCGCCCGGCGGCCGGTGCACATCCTGCTCACCCCGGCCGCCGAGGAGGACGTGCTCTCCGGCGTCGTCGTCGACCACGCCAAGCACCCCGGCCGGGCCCCCGCAGGCCGGGGCCTGGTCACCCTCGTGGCCGGTCCGCACCGGGTCCCCGAGCTGTTGGAAGGCCCTCCCGACGAGGCCGCCGACCTCCTCGTCCGCGCGGCGGAACGCTACGTCCCGGGCATCGGCGACGCCTGCCGCCACCGTCTCGTGCACGCCTTCCGCCACGGCCTGCCGGAAGCCACACCCCAGGCCCTTCGGGAACGCGCAGGCTTCCTCTCCCGGCCGGTGCGCGCCGTGGAGTACGCCGGCGACTGGCTCATGCTGCGACCCGCCTCCGAGGGGGCCGTCCGGGCGGGCGCGCTGGCCGCGTCCCGCGTCCTGAGCAGGCTCGGACGGAACACTCCGGCCGGCCCCGACCGAGCGGAGGAGATCCGTGCGACCGCATGACATGGGAACCCTGTTCGACGAGGCAGCGGCGGCCGGCGCCCGGACCGTGGTCCACCTGGACCGGCCCTTCGACATCGCCCCGCGGGCCGGCACCCGGTGGACCGTCGCCGAACTCGCCGGCCTGATCCGCGCCACCGCCGCCCGCCTCGCCGACGCCGGGGTCCGGCCCGGGGACCGCGTGGCGATCGTGAAGGACAACCACTGGGACTACGACCTGCTCGCCTGCGCCGCAGTCCGCATCGGCGCCGTACCGGCGCTGCTGTCCGCCCGCCTCGACACCGCGTACCTCGTCACCCTGCTGGAGCGGCTGCGGCCCGCCGCGCTGATCACCACCGCTGCGGTGCTGGCCCGTTGCCGGGACGCCGCCGCCGGCGAACCGGCCCCGATCGTCGTCACCGTCGACTCCGCCGCGCCCGGCACGGCCCACCTGGCCGCGCTGGACGCGTCCCGCCCCGGCGTACCGGTGCGGCGCCACGACGACGAACCACTGGTCATCCATCACACCTCGGGGACGACCGGCGTGCCCAAGCTGGTGGTCCACTCCACGCGGACACTCGTGCACAAGCTGGCCCGCTTCGAAGCGGTGCGCCACCCGGGCATCGGCATCCGCCCGAACGACGTCCTGGCCAACGCCAGCGCGTACGGACACGGACGCACCTTCTGCTGGACGGCCGTCGTCGTGTCGCTCGCGCCCGCCGAAATCCTGATCCTCACCGGAAACGACCCGGAGACCGCCGACCCGCTCCTGCGGGCCCACCCGCCCACCGTGGTCGAGGCCCTGCCCGCCTCCTACATCCGGCTGCGGCCACTCACCACCCGGCTGGACAACCCCTTCCGGCACGTCCGCCTCTACATCAGCACCTACGACGCAGTGCACCCGCCGGCCCTGCGCGCGTACCTGACCGCCAGCCACCGCGCCCGCCCGCTGTGGATGCAGGGCTGGGGCCAGACCGAGACCGGACCGCTGACCTTCCGCTTCCACACGCGGCATTCCGCGCTCGCCCCGGACGCGGAGACCACGGCGCGCCGGCTCGGCCGTCCCGTGCCGGGCCGGACCCGGCTGCGCGCGGTGGATCCGGACACGCTGCGCCCGGTGCCGCGCGGCCGTCCCGGCCTGCTTTTCGTCCGCACCTCGGCCCTCGCTTTGGGATACGTCGGCGAACAGGACCGCTGGGACGCCAAACGCGTCGGCGACTGGTGGTCCACGGGCGACATGGGCGTGCACCACCGCGACGGCAGTGTCAGCATCCTGGACCGCGCCGTCGACACCCTGCCCGGTATGAGCTGCCTGCGGACCGAGGACGTACTGGAGCAGCGACTGACGCAGGCCCTGGAATGCGTGATCCTCGGCGCCCCGGACGGCGATCCGCTGCCCGTCGTGGTCACCGCCGACGGCCGACTGGACCCGGATGCCTGGAAGCAGGCCACGCATGGACTGCCCGCGCTGCGCGACCCGATCGTCCTCACCTGGGACGAGGTGCCCCGTACCGGGACCGGCAAGGTCCGCCGCGCGGCCCTGGCCCGGCAGCTCACCGGCGCCACACCTGCCGGCACCGGCCGGTGGACGTGACCGGGGCGCCGTTCGACGCGGCCGGCCGGTCCGGGCCGTTCGACGGTGCCGGCCTGCCGGGGCCGCTGTCCGGCGGCGGCTGTCCGCGCCGCTCCGATGACAGGTCTCGCCGGAGCGGCCGGCTCCCGCCCCGGTCGGCGTTCGCCCACCGGGCGCATACCGACGGTGTCGAACCCGCCGGTGTCGGCCGCATGGCCCCGTCCGGGCCGCACCTGACGACGCCGGGCCCGACCGGGCAGCGTTCTCACGAGAGGAGCCACACCGTGTCCCAGCCCGCTCCCGTCCGGGAGGGCACCCACGCGGTCTTCAGAAACGGCACCGCGCACAGCCGCGACCAGCACTCCTGCCTGGCTGCCGCCTACGATCCGGTGACCCTGCCCCGCCTGGCGGCCACCGGTGTCGGCCCGGGCTGGCACTGCCTGGAGGTCGGCGCCGGCGGCGGCAGCATCGCACGCTGGCTGGCGGGCCGGGTGGCACCGGGCGGCTCGGTGCTCGCCACCGACCTCGACCCGCGCGACCTGGCACCCGGCCCGCGCCTGGAGGTCGCCGCCCTCGACGTGGCCCGCGACCCGCTTCCGGAGGCGGCCTACGACCTGGTGGTGGCCCGCCTGGTCCTGCAGCACCTACCCACCCGCGACGCCGTCCTGCACAAGCTGGTGCGCTCTCTCAAACCCGGCGGCCTGCTGCAGATCGACGAGCTCGACGCCTCCTACGAGCCACCGCTGCTGACCCCGGACGCGGAGGCGGAGGCGCTCTATGTCCGGTTTTTGCGGGCCAAGACTGGCGCGCTGCGCGCCGCGGGCGGCGATCCGCACTGGGGACGCAAGGTGCCGGCGGCACTGCGGGCGGCGGGGCTGACCGCCATCGACGTCCACCTCCACATCGGCGTACGGCACGCCCAGGACCCCGGCCTCGGACTTCAGTTGAACCACACCCGCAACCTCCGGGACCGGCTGACGGAACAGGGCATGACCCAGGAGGACCTGGACCGCGTGGGACGGCTGATGCAGGACCCGTCCTTCCGCGCCGCATCCAGCGTCCTGTACTCGGTGCAGGGCCGCCGGCCTGGCCGGGGGCGATCGTGACGCCACACCTGCGCGCCGCGGCCCGGCCGGACGTCGCTGCCGCGATCGCCGGCCGTCTGCTGCGGCACGCCGCGCGGGACCTGCCGGAGACGAGCGGCCCAGGCCGGGATACGCCGCGGTACACCGTCGACTGGGCGGGGCCGGTCGGTGCGGACCTGCCGGACGAGCGCGCCGTACAGGCCGCCTGCGGTCTCATGCAGGTCCACGGCCGGGCGACGGGCGGGCCGCTCCCGCTGGCCGTCGACTACGCCTCGGGGGTGGCGGGGGTGCTCGCCGCCCAGGGCGTCACCGCTCTGCGCGTCGCGCGGGCCCGCGGCCTGGACCTGCGCGAGGTGCGGACCTCTGTGGCGCAGGGGGCGCTGCTGGCGGTCGGCCAGTACCTCGCCGCCGCGACGGCCCGCGACCACTCCGCTTCTCCCGAGCCGGATGCGCCACACCCGCCGACGGCCGGACCGGACGCGCTGCCGACGGGCGGTCTGGCGACCCTGGAGACGTCCGACGACGCCCGAGTAGAGGTCGAGACCCTCGACCCCCTGGCGTGGCGGGAGTTCTGGGCCCGGCTCGGCGTGGCCCCCGCGCTCGCCGGCCGCGGCTGGCTGCCCTTCCAGCAGCGGTTCGCCACCGCCGTCTGCCCACTGCCCGACGAACTGCGCCAGGCCGCCCGCCGCCGCACGCTGGCGGAGCTGCGGGCCGCCACGCACCATACCGGCGTCAGCCTCCTCACCGTCGGCTCCGACCCGGCCCCCGCGGTCCGCCCGGCCGCCTGGTGCCTCACTCCGGGACCGGCACCTTTCCCCAGGGCCCGGGGGCACCAAGACACCGCCGTGCCCGGCCCACGCCCGGCCGTCCCGCTCTCCGGTGCCGTCCTGCCGCTGACGGGCCTGCGGGTGGTGGAGTCCACCCGCAGGGTGCAGGGCCCGCTCGCCGGGCACGTCCTGCGGATGCTGGGTGCCGCGGTGGTCCGGATCGAACCGCCCGGCGGCGACCCGATGCGCTGGCTCCCTCCGCTGGCGGGGGACTGCTCGGCCCGGTTCTCGGCTCTCAACGCGGGCAAGCCGGTGGTCGAGGCCGACCTCACCACCGCGCCGGGCCGGGACATGGTTCGCGCGCTGGCCGCCGCGGCCGACGTCTTCCTGCACAACTGGGCCCCCGGAAAGGCCGCGCGGCTCGGCCTGGACGCGTCCGACCTGCTGCCCGACCACCCCGCCCTGGTGTACGCCTGGGCATCCGGCTTCGGGGACGCCTTCGGCGACCGGCCGCCGCCCCTGGGCACCGACTACCTCGCCCAGGTGCACAGCGGCCTCGCCGCGGCGGTACGGCCGGCGGACCAGCCCCCGGCCCCCTCCTTGATGACCCTCACCGACGTGCTCGGTGGGCTGGTGTGCGCCCAGGGGGTGCTGGCCGCGTTGGCCGCTCGGGAGGCGACGGGCCGGGGCAGCCGTGTCGACTCCTCCCTGGTCTCGGCGGCCGCTCTCGTCCCCCGTTCCGCGCACAGGGTCCGCTGGACGGCGCTGGACCGGCCGCTGCGCACAGCGGACGGCGATCTGTACCTCGGTCCCGAGGCCCGGGCGTGCCCCGAGGCGGTGCTCCGCGTGGTGGACGGCGTCGGCCCCATGGCCGCCGAGGACCTCGCGGCCCGCTTCGCCCGCCGCACCACGGAGGAGTGGACGGTTCGACTGGCCGAGGCCGGTCTGACCGCGACCCCCGTACTCACCGACCTGGCGGCTCTGGCCCGCGATCCGGCCTTCCGGGCGGCCGTCGCACCCCCTGATCCGTCCACCGGCCACGCACGCCCGTACGCTCCCTGGGAGTTCGCATGACAGCTGCCCCCGCGACCCGGCACCGTATTGCCCCGTCCGCGAGCCGGGGCGGGCAGCCGGTGTGGACCTCACGCGCCGGAGTGCGCTTCCCGGATCTGGTGCCCCGCGCCCGACGACGTGCCTGGGTGACGGCGGGCCTGTGCCCGGACACCGACCTCTACGCACTGTTCACCGGCCGGGTCCGCGAACATCCGGACCGCCAGGCGCTGGTGGACGACGCCGGAGTGCTGTCCTACGCGGCGCTGGACGCCGAAGTCCGCCGGATCGCCGCCCTGTTCGCCCAGGAGGACCTGGGAGACAGGGACGTGGTGGCGCTCCTGCTGCCCAACGGACGCGACGCCGTGGCCGCGGAACTCGCCGTCTACGCGATCGGCTCGGTGGCCCTCCCGATCCCCCCGGGCGGCGACGACCGGGACGTCCGGGCGCTGCTCGCCCGCTCGCGGGCCCGCGGCGCCGTCCTCACATCGGCCTGTCGGGCACAGGCCGTCGCGGATCTTCCGCACCTGCGCACCGTGTTCGCCCCCGGCCCGGGTGACGGACGGACGCACGGGCTGCACTCCTTGCCGACTCCGGCCCGGCCCTGGCGGCCGCGGCGGGCCGACCCGTACGGGCCCGCCCGCATCCTGGTGTCGTCCGGTTCGGAAGCCGAGCCGAAGATGGTGGCGTACAGCCATCACGCCCTTGCCGGTGGCCGTACCCGGTACGTCGGGAGCCTGCACCCCGACACCACGGTGCCGCCACGCCACCTGGTCCTCGTCCCGCTGGCCTCCTCTTTCGGTTCCCTGGGCACACCGGTCACCCTCGCCGCCCTCGGCGGCACCCTCATCGTGCAGTCGGCCTTCGACCCGGCCGGAGCGCTGCGGACGGTCGCCGAACATCGTCCCACCCACCTCTTCGCGGTGCCCACCATGCTCCGGCGCATCGCCGACCTCCCGGCGCGGCCGGACGAGGACACATCGTCGTTGCGTGCCGTCGTCTCCAGCGGCGCCCCTCTGCCGGCGGCCACCGCCCAGGCATGCCGTGAACGGTTCGGCCGCCCGGTGGTGACCGTGTACGGCTCGTCGGACGGCGTGAACTGCCACACGGCCGGAGAACGCCACCCGCCGGGCGACAGCGTCGGCACTCCGGACCCCGCGGTGGCCCGCATCCGGATCACCGGACCCGACGGCGCGCCGCTCCCCACCGGGCGGACCGGTCAGATCGAGGCCCTGGGTCCCATGACGCCGCTGTGCTACGTCAACGCGCCTGAACTGGACACCCGTTACCGCACCTCCGACGGCTGGGTGCGCTCGGGCGACCTCGGTCGGCTGGACGAGCGCGGAAGGCTGCACGTCCTGGGCCGGCTCAAACGCATCGCCGTGCGCGGCGGTCTCAACATCAGTCTCGCCGAGGTCGAACACGAACTGGGCACCCATCCAGCGGTGGCCGAGGCGGTCTGCGTCCCGGTGCCCGATCCGGACCTCGGGGAACGACTGTGCGCCTGCATCCGCCCGGTCCCGGGCACACCCGTTCTCACGCTGTCCGACCTCACGACCCACTTGGAGGGCCGTGGCCTGGCCCGCCGGAAACACCCCGAACGTCTCCTGGTGGTGGACGAGATGCCCCTCGGCCACAGCGGGAAGGTCTGCTACCGCACCCTGATGTCCCGAGCGACCGCGCGCTCAGCTCGGGAAGGACCGCAGGGCGCTCGCGAGGCTGAGGAGAGCAGCCGGGGCAGATCCCTCAGATTGCCACCTGTGGAGCCGGCGTAAGGGAGGCTTCCCGGGGATGGGAGACCCCGGCAGCGCAGACACCGTCGTCGTGGGGGGACTTCTCGGCAGGTGGGATGCACACCACCGTCAAGGAGGCCAGATACCGCGCGAGCACCAGCGCGTACACGGCGAGGTGCTGGGGTCGGCGGCTTTCCGCGAGCACCACCGCGTGCGTGGCTCCACATGGCCGGCACCGTGCTCGTCACGGCCATGGCTCGAGCCGGATGCCTCGGCCAGCCACAGGTCGTGGTCCGCAGCGATGCGGTTGCGTGACTGGGGGTGAACAGCTCGTTTCACCCGGTGTATGTAGGCATGTAGAACTGCAGCGAAGGTGGTGGCTGTGACGGGGCGCGTGTTGGTGGGCCGGCCGTTGGCGGCGGGCGGGCTGACGGACGAGTACGACGCGGCGGTGGTCGGCTCCGGGGCCGGCGGGCTGACCACCGCGGTATGCCTGGCGCGCCAGGGCCGGCGGGTGGCGGTGTTCGAGCAGCACTACACCGCGGGCGGCTACACCCACGCTTACCGGCGGCGCGGCTGGGAGTGGGACGTCGGAATCCACTACGTGGGACAGCTGACGGAGCGAGAGCCGGTCCGTGTCCTCTCGGATTATCTGACCGGTGGCACTCTGCAATGGGCCCCGCTGGGGGACCCGTACGACGAGTACCGCCTGGCGGGGGAGGTGTACCGGGCGCCGGTCGGCTTCTCGGCCTATCGGTCCGGTCTGATCGCGCGCTTCCCGGCCGAACGAGCGGGCATCGAGGCGCTGTTCGGGCTGATCGGGCGGTGCCGGGCGGTCCTGCCCGCGCTCGCACTGGGACGGCTGACAGGCCCGGTGGTGCGGCGGCTGGCCCGGGTCCTGCGGGCGACGGCCGTGCCGCCCCAGGCGCTGCGGCCGGCCCGGGACGTGGTGGAAGGGCTGGTTCGCGACGAGAGGCTGCGGCAGGCTGTGCTCACCCCGAGCGCGCTGCTGCTGGCCGACTCCACGGCGAGGCTGCCGTTCTTCCTCCTCGCGGTGCTGTTCGAGCACTTCCGGACCGGCGCCTGGTACCCGGTGGGTGGCAGTGCCGCGATCGCACGCGCGATGCTCGAACCGATCCGCGCCGCCGGCGGCGAGGTCTTCGTGCGGGCGCCGGTGGCCCGGATCGAGCTGGACGGGTCGCGCGCGACGGGCGTGGTGCTGGCGAACGGCACCCGCGTGCGGGCTCCGGTGGTGGTGAGCGCGGCAGGCGCCCAGAACACGTACCGCACCCTGCTGCCACGCCAACCCGACCGCAGCGCAGACCGGTTGGATGGCATGCGGCGCGGATTCCCGTTCGTGGTGCTCTTCCTCGGACTGGACGGTGACCCCGCGGAACTCGGGCTGCCGCGGCACAACCTGATGGTGACCGACGAGGACTGCGACGCCCTCTTCGACGGCACGGGCGGGCGGACCAGCGGCTATTTCTTCTCGTTCTCCTGCGCCAAGGACCCGACCTGGACCGCACGGCACCCCGGACGGTCGACCGGAGAGATCCTGACCTACGTACGGCCAGAGCTGTTCGAGCCATTCCACGGCTCACGATGGCGACACCGGGACCCCGCCTATCTGGCCCTGAAAGCCGAGCTCACCGCACAGCTCCTTGACCAACTCCACCGCCAGCTGCCCCGCACCACAGGCCGGGTGGCCTACCACGAGCTCGGCACCCCGCTGACGGCCGAGCACTTCGCCGGCTGGCCCGGCGGCAGCTTGTACGGGCTGGCCAAGGACGTGGCCGGCTTCGGCGACGGCCACCGCCCCGGCCTGGCGGACTGGCTGCGCCCACGAACCGAGGTCAAGGGCCTGTACCTCTCGGGCCAGGACTGCCTGGCCGGCGGCTTCCTCGGCGCGGTCACCAGCGGCCTGCTGGCCGCCCACGAGGCCCTGGACCGGGCCGGTCGGGCCCGCCTGTGGGCAGGGTTGTTGCGTGCGTCGTTGGGGCCGCGCGGCACGGAGGCCAGAAAGTGGCTGGCTTTGCGTTCGTAGCGGCGGTGCAGGCGCCAGCACTTCGCGGTCACCGTGCCGACTCCGGCCTCCACCTTGCGGACGGGTCGGCGCCTCCGGCACCACCCGCTGGAATGACTCCCACAGCTCATCCGGCACCAGCCGCTCGACGATCCCCACACCGACAGGTTGTCGAACACGCCAAATGAGATGACCTGTTAGCCCGCGCGACGGCGACGACGCAGGGGGCGATGAGGAGGCCGTGGCCCAGGCCACCCGCATTACCCTGAGTCTGCTGGCCCAGCGCATCGAGCAGCTCACCGGGCAGACGATGAGCTGAATCAGCGCCTGACCCGGCTCGTCGAACGCCACGCCCCGCAACTGCTCATACCGGTGGGCATCGGCCCGGACAGCGCCGTCACACTCCTGATCACCATGGGAGACAACCCCGAGCGGCTGAGCACCGAGGCGTCCTTCGCCGCTCTGTGCGGAGTCAGTCCCATCGAGTACTCCTCGGGCCGCCGGACCTCGCGTCGTCTCAACCATGGCGGCGACCGCCAGGCCGACGCTGCCCTGCACCGCATCGTGTTCACCCGCCTGCGCCACGACCCGCGCACCCAGGCGTACTACGAGCGCCGCACCCAGGGGGGCAAGACCCGACGTGAGATCATCCGATGCCTCAAGCGATATGCCGCCCGAGAGGTCTTCAACCTGGTCAGGACGGTATCCAGCGTCCCCCCGTTATAGGGGCGGCTTCGCCGTGAGGTCGAACGCGCTGGCGCACAAGACGCGTTCGGCTCCTCGCTCAGTCAGGTTCCTGCGTTGCTTGTGGGGACGACGGATTTGCGATCGCATCCGCTGTCGACATTGCAGCCGTGAGACGACGGAACCCCGCGGGGAGGCAGGGCGGGGCTGGCGCCCGAAAGGTCTCGTGTCAGGGACCATTGAAGCTCCGCCGTGGCTGCGACCACCGACCGACCCGGAGTTTCAGTGCCCCGTCACCGTGGTGAGGGAGTCGTGCTCATGCGCGCAGCTCTCGCAGGAGCCGTAGGTGTCCCAGGCAGGGAAGGGATCGGAAGCGGGCAGAGCTACGCCTTCCTGCATGAGGCAGCCGTTCAGGTCGGCCCGCAGCAGTTCCGCGTCCATCTGGGTGCCGATGAAGACGAGTTCCTGCGCATAAGGGCTGGCGGTGTCACGAGCAGAGGAAGGGTCGAAGCGAGCCACCGAACCGGCCTGCGCCACAGTCCCGGCACATCCAGGGCCGGCTGGCGAGGGTGAAGAAGCCCTTGGACCTGAGGACCTGCCCGTAGGCGCCGCTGCCCGATGTCTCCGTCACCAACGTCCAAACCGTCCGGGGTGGAAGGACCTTCCGGAGCAGAGGACGGTCGAGGAGATGGCGTACTGAACGAAGTTTCGAAGGAGGGTGTGAACACCGTGTCGCCGGGCACAAGGGCTATCGCACCGAGGTCCTGGCCTTCGGAGCTGGTCGGGATCTACCCACTAAGGGACGAACTCAGGCCCCTGGTGAAGCTCATACGCACACGCGCATGAGCCGGAATTGACGATTGGGTTTAAAATGATCATTCTCGGGCTTATTCTGCTGATCATCGGCCTGCTTGTCGGCATGGGTCTGCTGACGACGATCGGTGGCATCCTCATTCTGGTTGGCGCCATCCTGTGGATCCTGGGTGCGACCGGTCGCGCGGTCGGTGGACGCAAGCACTTCTTCTAAAGTCAGGGCGCCTCACCAACTCTCTGCGACGAGTGACGTGTCCATGACTTCCTCGTCGGAAAGACCGTGAGGAGCTTCTGGACCACTCGAGGCCGGGCGAGGTGAGAGCCCGTCCAGAGAGACAGTTGGGAACCCCGTGGGCGGGGCCAGGCGCCGACCCCGCCCTGTCTCGTTGGCGATGGGTTTGCCCTGAGCCGGGCCCTGCCCGCCGGTCGTCGAGCGCAGAGCCTGGCTGCGGGGTGAGGCGGATGCTGCCGCTTCGGTCAGGAAGTGACGGGCGTGCTGCATCGGTACCCAGAGTGCCCGCCCGATCAAGCTGAACCCCGTGCAGGAGCGCCTGGGGCGCAGGGTGGAACGGGCTCCGGACCACGGTGCGCTCGGGCCCGTCCAGGAGGAGCGCGTTGTGCACGACGCCGATGCCGCTCTGCACGTCGTCGGGGGTGTGCCCCGGGAAAGCATCCCAGGAGGCGGTTGTGGTTGCGGTGAGACGGCCGACGCCGATCCAGGCGTTCAACGCAATGGTGCCGTAGCAGAGTTCGGAGACAGCTTCGTCCAGCGCGGGGCTGAGCACGGCCATCGTGCTCGGATGCGCGATGAGGTTCACGCCGAGGGTGCCGGCGAACTCCTCGTTCGTGGTGCGGACCGCCTCGGCGAGGAACTGGCGCGGGTCACCGGGGAGTTTCAGCACGGCGAGGACGGGGGCGAAGTGCTCCGTGGTCAGAGCTGGTCCGGGTTCCGCCGGGGCGAGACCTGTGATCAGCACGCGGCCTGCTCCGAGCCGTTCGGCGTCGTCGCCGTACGTGTCGAGGGCGTGGGCGCCCCGGTCGTCGCTGCCGGGGTAGTGCGGGGGGCGAGCGGGTGCGTCGGCCAGCGCGGCTCGCAGGTGGGCCAGGAAGCGGTCCTTCCGCGCCCAATCGGCACTGACGACGACCGCCCGGCTCGCTACGCAGTTGTAGCCGTTGCTGTGCAGCTTCTGGGTGGCGATGTGCTCGGCCTGTTAGCGCAGGTCCGCCTCGGACCAGCCGCCCGGCAGCACGATCGTGGGGGAGACCCCGCCCAGTTCGCTGGTGGCCGGCTTGTCGAGCAGCGGACTGTCGCCGGGCAGCCGCTTGTAGACGACGGCCGCGCGCACCCACGCCTCGGCCGCTTCGGCGGTGGCTGCCTGCATCTGCTCGAGCAGCTTCCGTCGCTTCGCCAGGTCGCAGGCGGCCCAGGCGGCCTCGCCGCGGACCAGGCCGTCGACGGCCTGGTCGATCGCCCGCACCCCCGCGTTATAGGGGCGTCTGTGACGAGAAGGCCCGCGGGGTGCGGCCCGGCGGGGCTTTTGAGTAGGTGGGTTTCAGTGTCCGTCGTGGGCACCGTTGCACTCGGGTTCTCCTCTCTCGAGCACCCGAAGCAAGGACGCGGCGACGACACGACTCCTATGGCCGATGCACACCATGTGATACGGGAACTCTTCGCGACCAACCGGGACCCATCCTTCGCTCCCGCAAAGCCCAACGCCTATGGGGGCGTCTGCGACACTGCCTGTTGCTCCGGGGCTGCGCGGACCGCGTGCACGCGACCGCCCAGGCGCCGTTGGACCCGGCGAGGCTGTGGCCGACCGTGGTCCGCGGCGTAGCCTGGCCCAGGCCGGTGCGGTGTGCTGGGCGCACGGAGGTCCCGCGCGCGGGCTGTTCATGGTCGGGTGAGCCTGCCAACATCTGTAAGTCCGGTGTACGCCGCCCCGTCTTCGTTTTCTGCCGCATGCTGAGCCCGCGCCGCCGACATCGACGGCTAGAACTGATCGCACCCGAGCTGTACCTGGAGAACCTGCTCATGCCCTACGTCATCGACTCGGTCCGTGAGCGCGGTGTTCTGCCCTACCCGATCCGGGCCGACTTCCCCGTCTCCTGGGCGTCCCACCTGGACATCGCCGACGCCGCCGTCGCCCTGTTCGAGCGCCTGGACGTCACCGGTGTGGTCTCTGTCGGACAGTACCCGGCGATCACGGGGCCGGATCTGGCCGAGGCGTTCGGCGCCAGGCTGGGCCGGGACGTTCTCTTCGAGCCGATCACCCCTGAGGAGTTCCGTACCTCGGTCGCGCCTCTGATCGGGGAGGACGCGGCTGCCGATATCGCGGGGGCCTACCAGGCGATGAGTGCCATGCCGGACCGCTCGATCGCGCCGGAGACCTCCGCCCAGAAGCTGCTGGACGTCACCCCTCGGGCCACGAGCCAGTGGCTGGCCGACGTCGGGTTGTGATCCCGGGCCACCTGCACGCGGTGGGTGAGACCCCGCCCTCCGGGCCAGGCACCGTGACGCGCCTGGCGCATGCGCCGTCCCGCCTTCGCTAGCGTCCAGGTGAGGCCATCTACGTGACCGCACCCGTCAAACCGACAGTGGAAGGAAGCCGCCTCACCCCCAGGGCTGCTGAGTGCGCCATGGGACGCCTTCAGAATGCCGGGTTTGGCGGGCGAGGGTCATGCCATGGACGAGCTGGAGCAAGGCGTCGTGCATGCGTCGACCGTCAGGCGACGAACACGGCTGTCGGCACACGGAGTGGAGGTGGTGACCTGTCCGATGGTGCGGGCCCGTGTTGCCGAGAGGCGTCCCCAGATCGCCATCGATTCAGAGCGGAACGATCGCCAGTCGGATGCCGAGCCCGATGAGTGCGGAACCCATGACCCCGTCGAACACCGCCGAGACTCCAGGGTTCGCGAGCCGGCGGCCCACCCGGGTCAGCAGATAACTCATCCCCGGATACCACGTCATGAGCACCGCGGTGTGAGCGGCGAGCAGGGTAGAGGCCGCCGGGACGACCGCATCGTCCGGTCCGATGAACTGGGGGAAGACGGTGGTGTAGAAGATTCCCACCTTGGGGTTGAGCAGGTCGCCGATCAGACCGCGGCGGAACCCGCCGAGCGCGGACAGCCCGGGGACGAGACCGTCGGGCGGCTGAACCGCTGGCCTGCGCCGGGCCGAGCGTAGGGCCTGCACGCCCAGCCAGATCAGGTATGCCGCGCCCGCGAGGCGGAGTGTGTCGTAGGCCACGCGCGAGGTCGCCAGCAGCGTGGCGAGCCCGAGGACGGAGCCTGCCGCCCAGAAGACCTTGCCGAGCGTCAAGCCGACCGTGGCGGCGACCGCGGCACGCTGACCGCCCTGTCGCGCGCAGCCGAGCACGACCGTGAGATTGGCGCCCGGAGTCGCCGCCAGGACCAGGCACAGCGCGACGAAGGAGCCCAGCTGGGCCCAGCTCAGCCCTGGCACGCCGGCTCACCGCCACCGGCTGCCCGTCCGACCGTCACCGTCACCGGCTCTTGAGGTGACGGTCCGCGGGGCGGCGCAGGGCCGTCCTTGAGGACATCCCCGGCCAGCAGCACACGGGGGCGGCCGCAGGCGCAGCGCTGGTAGCGCACCCAGCCCAGGGAGGTCGAGTGCTTCGACAAGGTGAGGAAGAGGCATGAAGTCACGCCGTGAGCGTGATGCAATGAGTAAATGCATTTCAACGCTTACGGCGGCAACGCGGCCCTGCTGGCGGCGACCCTGGCCAACCTGGACGACCGGTGCGACACCGCGACGGTCGAGACGCTGCTGGCCGAGCACCGGGTGGCGCGCCCCCGTCTGACCGGCGAGCAGCTCCAGCGGCTGCTGGCCTGGCGCCCGCGCCTGTGGGAGGCGTTCGCGGCCCCCACCACGCCCGAGCAGGTCCATGCCGTCAACCGCCTGCTGACCGATGCGGCGGCCCGCCCCTACGTGTCCACCCACGACGGCCAGCCGCCCCACCTGCACTACGCCGACGAGAACGCCGACGTCGTCACGCGCGTGCGGGCCGTTACCGCGGCCGGGCTCGCCTTGGTCCTCACCGAGACCGATCCCTGCCGTCTCGGGCGGTGCTCGGCACCAGGCTGCCGCGCCGTCTTCGTCGACGTCTCCCGCAACGGCCGCCGCACCTACTGCTCACGCCTGTGCGCCACCCGGGTCCACGTGTCCGCGCATCGCGACCGCAAGCAGCAGCGGTAGGGCCGTCCACCTCACCGTGCCGTGCCCGCCGGCGCTCAGAGAGTCGCGCGCAGGTGGCTGACCGTGACGAAATGGTAGCCGCGGGAGGTGAGGGTGCGCAGGATCTGCGGCACGGCGGCGACCGAGGTGGGGTGGATGTCGTGGATCAGGACGACGTCGTTGGGTTCGGCCTGGGAGATGACAGTCTGGGCGACCTTGGCGGGGTCGTGGGTCTTCCAGTCCAGGGTGTCCATGTCCCACAGGACGGGGGAGAGGCTGGTGGCCGCCCGGACCTTGCCGTCGATCGCGCCGTACGGCGGGCGGAACAGCGTGGGTTCCTTGCCCGTGGCGGCCTTGATCGCCGCGTTGGTGCGCTGCAGCTGGGAGCGGATCTGGGCGGGGGTGAGGTTGGTGAGCACCGGGTGGTTCCAGGAGTGGTTGGCGATCTCGTGGCCGGACTTCATCTCGGCGCGGACGATGTCCGGGTGGGTGGCGACGTTCTGGCCGACGACGAAGAAGGTGGCCCGCGCCTTGTACTGGGCGAGGTGCTTGAGCAGCGTTCCCGTCTCGGGGGCGGCGGGGCCGTCGTCGAAGGTCAGGGCGATGCACTTGGCCTTGGAGCAGTCCGTGGTGTCTTCCCCTGGGTCCGGCTGGGCGGCGACGGGCGGGGCGGGTGTGTGGGCGGCACCGAGGTCGAGCTTGTCGTCCGGGTCGGTGGTCTGCCGCTCGGCGCGGCTGCCGAAGTCGGACAGCCATGGGGTGACGGTCGCCCTGGGGAGGGTGACGGAGATGCGGCCGGCCGGGGGGAGGCCGACCGTGCCTCGGTCGAAGTCCACCTTGAGATCACCGTCGGTGGTGAAGGCCATGTCGTCCAGGTAGGCGTCGCGGCTCTCCTGGTCGTCGAGGGCCTCGACGGTGTCGGGGGTGACCCCCTCCCGTTTCTCCAGGCGCTTCTTCAGGGCCGAGACGAAGGCGTCCCAGGAGCCGTCCGCGATGAAGCCGGGGGAGGGCCGGTACTTCTTGGCGGCACCGTCGTACCAGTACGCCCTGGTGGCCAGGCCGTCCGCGTTCGACGTACGGTCGACCGTCCCCAGCCGGACGCCCAGTACGTCGCCGGAGGCCACGAGGAACGAGAAGCTGACGTTCAGCTCGGGGCCCTCCGGGCCGTCTGTCCCGGCCGAGCCGCCGCAGCTCGGCGGGCCGCCGATGTCCGTGCCGAGGAAGACCGCGAGGCGTCCCTCCACGTCCTTCTTCATCGCGGTCGTCATCCTGTCGGCGCCGGGGACGTCCGGGTAGCTCGTGGCCCAGGGGCATGAGGGGTCGGTGCTGCTGTCGTTGACGATGTTGACGCCCTTGAGCTTGGTCAGATCGACTTGGCTGCCGGTGTCGTTCCCTCGGGTCCGGGACGGGCCGTCCGGGGACGGCGCGGAGTCCGCCGGTGTCGAGCCGGTGGAGCAGGCGGCCGTCAGGGCGAGCGAGCCGAGCAGGAGGAGGACAGGGGCGAGGGTGCGTCTGGGCATGCAGGAACCTGGGTGCGTGAGGAGCCGGGGCGCGGGTCGGAGTGTGCGGCACGCGAGCTGTCACTGCGCTGCGGCGTCCCGCTGCGATTCCTTGCAGGGCAAGGGCCTTCTTTTCGCCGGGTCAAGCTATGTTTTCGGTCGATCTTCCGCAATCCCCGTAGCCCTCCGCCGGCCCGAATGTGACCACTCTCTCTCCGGCCGCGCTCTGCGCATGTGGCGGCAGGCTCCACGACTTGGGGAAGCGAAAGGAGCTGCACGAGGACGGCTCGAGCGGGCGGGCTGGCACCAGGAGGCGCTGATCGCCGTCGAGGCCGAGGTCGGGCGCCCGCTGCCGTGGTCCCGGCGCGGCAGGTGCCGGGGCCACGAGCAGGAGGCCCGGGGTTGACCAGGGCCAGGGTGACGCGCGACTTCGACGCGTCGAGGCCCGCCGGCCGCTGGGGTCAGGCCCGTTGCCTCGCCACCCGCTGCTGAAGGGCCTTCTCCAGCAGGTTCAGCGCCTCCACCACCCGCTCGCGCTCCGCACCGAGGCTGTCGAGCAACTCGGCCTCCGTCGCCAGCTGCCGGGGGAACATCGTGTCGATCGCGTCGCATCCCGCCGGTGTGACGGTGACCAGTGCGGCGCGCCGGTCGGCAGGGCTCGGACGGCGTTCGACGAAGCCGCGCTTCTCCAGCTTGGCCAGCGTCTTGCTGACGGCCGCGCGGGAACATCCCAGGGTTTCGGCGAGCCGACGGGCGATCACCGGACTCTGGGCGTGCCGGAGTTGTACGAGGGCGTCGAGCTCCGGTGCGGTCAGCGGGGCGCCCTCGTACAACGGCTCCAGGGCGGTGGTCAGCATGGCCTCGATGCGCTTGATGGGGCCCACGATGTCCATGGGGGAGGTGTCGAGATCAGGGCGCGCGGCGGTCCACATCGCGCGGAAGTCGACGGGAGCCGAGGGGGAAGTCATTGTTTCCGCCAATTGTTAACCAGTATACAAATCATTTACTGTGTTGATCCATGGTAACCACCAGGAGTTCCGAATCGGTGTCCCAGGCCCCGACCCTCGCCGCGCCGCCCCGGCGGACCCGGTGTGCTGATCGCGCTGCTCGGTGCGCTGACCGCGGTGGCCCCGCTCGCCACCGACATGTACGTTCCCGGCTTTCCGGAGCCGGAGATGGGCCGCACGGTGACGAGGCGAGGCGGGACGACGACGCCGCACTGCTCATCGCTCACACGCGCCCGACCGCCGCCACCGACGTCGCGTCGTGGCCCCTCGCCGAGGATCCCCGGGCCGCGGCCCAGGCCCGCGAGCATGTCCGCCACCAACTGGCCGTCTGGGACCTGGGCGATCTGGAGGCCGCCACCGAGCTCGTCGTGAGCGAGCTGGTCGGCAACGCGATCCGGCACGCCAAGGGACCTCTGCGGCTGCGCCTGCTCCGCAGCCGGTCGCTCATCTGCGAGGTGTACGACGGCAGTCTGACGACCCCGCGCATCCGGCGTGCCACGTACACGGATGAGGGAGGACGAGGGCTCTATTTGGTCGCCGCGCTCTGCCGCCGCTGGGGCGCCCGCTACCTGGAGGAGGGCAAGTGCCTGTGGGCCGAGCAGGAGCTGGCGCCCGCGAGGCGGGAACGATACTGAGAGGGGACGGTGCTCGTCGCCGTCCGTCGGGGCCGCACGGCGGCCGGGCCTGCCGGGATGTCCGCAGGTGTGCGGCGAGGGGACATCCCGTCGTGGCGCCGGCCCGGCCGCCTGTCCGCGGGAGGCAGGGGTAGGGGCCTCCCGCGGGGTTTCAGGGGCGGGCGTTCCCGCCTGTCACCGCTCCTCGGGCGCGCGACCGCCGAGCGCCGCCAGCATGCGTGGACTTCCCTGGACCGCGGTGCGCTGCATATGGTGCAGAACGGCGCGGATGCCGCCCATCTCCTCGCCGCCGCCGGCCCGTCCGGGACCACCGTGGATCAGGCCGGGCAGCGGGGAGCCGTGTCCGGTGGACGCCTGGGCGGAGTCGGTGTCGAGAACCAGGAGCCTGCCGTGCCAGGGCGCGACTCCCAGCACCACCTCGCGGGCGAAGGCCGGGTCGCCGGTGACGACGGACCCCGCGAGGCTGCCCCGGCCGAGGGAGGCCAGGAAGGCCACGTGCTCCGGTGACGTGTAGGGGATGAGCGTGCTGACCGGGCCGAACGCCTCCACCTCGTGCGGTGCGGAGGCGCCCGGGTCGTCGCAGCGCAGCAGCAACGGGGAGAGGAACGCGCCCCGTTCGGCGTCGGCGCCCCGGACCTCCACCCGGTCGGGGTGTCCGAAGACGAGGCGCGCGGAGTCGAGAAGCGTCTTCACACAGCGGCGCACCTCTTCGCGCTGTGCGAGCCCGGCCAGGGCGCCCATGCGCACCGCGGGGTCGGACGGCGCCCCCACGACGACCTCCGCCAGCCGGGCGGCGGCCGCCTCACCGACCGCGTCCATCAGGTCGGCTGGCACGAACGCCCGGCGGATGGCGGTGCACTTCTGTCCCGCCTTCACGGTCATCTCGGTGACCAACTGGTCGACGTACAGGTCGAATTCGGCAGTGCCGGGGATGGCGTCCGGGCCGAGCACCGAGCAGTTCACCGAGTCCGCTTCGGCGTTGAAGCGCACCGCCTGCCCGATGACCGACGGGTGGGTGCGCAGCCGTTCGGCCGTGGCCGCCGAGCCGGTGAACGACACCAGGTCCTGTTCGGTGAGGTGGTCGAGCAGGTCCCCGGCGCCGCCGCAGACGTACTGGAGGCTGCCGGGCGGCAGCAGCCCGGACTCCAGGATCAGTTCGATCAGCCGACCGGTCAGCACGCAGGTCGGGGTGGCGGGCTTGATCAGGCTGGGCACGCCCGCCAGCAGGGCCGGGGCCAGCTTCTCCAGAGGGGCCCACACCGGGAAGTTGTACGCGTTGATCTGTACGGCCGCGCCCCGCAGTGGTGTGCAGACGTGCCCGCCGAGGAAGCTGCCGTCCCGGCTCAGGGACTCCTGAGGGCCTTCCGCGTAGACCAAACGCTCGTCCCCGCCGGGCAGTTCACGCAGACCCAGGTCGGCGTAGTGGCGCAGCACCCGGATGCCGCCGTCGATGTCGAACTTCGAGTCGTACAGCGTCGCGCCCGTCCGGGCGGAGAGCGCGTACAGCTCCTCGCGGTGTCCGCGCAGGTGGGTGGCGAGGTCCGCGAGCAGTGCGGCGCGCTGGTGGAAGGTGAGCGCGCGCAGGGCCGGCCCGCCGACGGTGCGCGCGTGGTGGAGCGCCCCGGCCATGTCGATGCCCGAGGATGAAGCCCGGGCGATCTCCTCGCCGGTGACCGCGTCGTACACAGGCGTGCCGTCCCCGGTCGGCGTGTACCACCGGTCCTGTACATAGCTCGGCAGCAGTCTCATCAGGCCGTCCCTTCCGTTCCCGCGTACGCGTCGTCGCCGTTGTCGACCGGGTGATGGCCCCAGATGTCCGAGGTGTAGACGCGGCTCACCCAGGTCCCGTCGTCCACCCGCCGTCCCTCGGCACCCACTTCGATGCCGAAGCCGGCGGGGGAGCGCATGTAGAAGGAGAACATCCAGTCGTTGGAGTGCCGGCCCAGCGTCGCCATGAGCGGGACCTTGTGGGCGCGGGCCCGGTCGTGGGCGCGGCCGACGGCGTCCATGTCCGAGACCTCGCACAGGATGTGGTGCGTGCCTTCGCGCTTGCGTGACTCGACGAAGGCGATGCTGTGGTGGCGGGGGTTGCAGCCCATGAAGTGGAACGTCCCGCCCAGCGGCAGGTGGGTCACGTCGCTGAGCCGGAAGCCCATGACGTCCCGGTAGAAGTCGACCGCCTCCAGTGCGCGGGGCGACTTCAGGACCACGTGCCCCATCCCCTGGTCCCCGGTCACGAACGTCACGCCGAGCGGCGAGACGAAGGGCGCGGGCGACAGGTGCCGACCGGTGAACAGTTCGGTGCGCACCGCGCACGGTCCGTCGAACCACACCATGCGGTCGACCTGCCGGTCGGCGCGCTCCTCGGGGGAGCCCTCGTGGACCTCCACCCCGTGGGCGCGCAGCCGCAGTGCCATCTGCTCCAGGCCGCGCGGGTCGCCCACCTCCCAGCCGATCCGGGTGACCCCTCCCGACTCGGCGCTCTCGACGCTGAACCGGTACGGATGCTCGTCCAGCCGCAGCTTCCGCTCCTGCGGGGAGCCCGGTGGGCCGGCGGGCATGGTGCCGATGACGTCGTTGGCGTAGGCGACCCAGCCGTCGGGGTCAGGGGCGCCGATGCCGAGGTAACCCAGGCTGCGAATGCTCACCGAGACCTCCCATGGTCGTTGTGGCCTGCTCGGGGTGCGGGACGGTCCGGCTGCCGACCAGGTAATCGTTCAAGTTCTTACTGTCAGAAGTCCTACAGGTTACGAGCAGGATTGTAAACCTGTTGACTATCGGTGTTCTATCTACTTATGGTCTGCGGCGTGAACCAAAGCCGGTCACTCGTGAAGGGCCATGCCATGCCTGTAACTGAGCCGCGTCTGCCTCCGGTCGAGGAGAAGGACATACCGGACAAGGCGCTGGAAGCCCTGCGGTCGTACCGCAACGGCGACGGCGACATCTACGCCATCTGGGCGACACTGGCCGCCCACCCGGACGCGCTGCGCCGCTTCCTGGTCTTCGGTAACCACGTCCTGGGCAAGAACACCCTGCCCGCGAGGTCCCGCGAGCTGGTGATCCTGCGGATCGCCTGGCTCGCCCAGGCCGAGTACGAGTGGTTGCAGCACGTCCGTATCGCCCGCCGGGCCGGGGTGTCCGACGACGAGATCCGCGCCCTCGGCCGACCCGGCGACCCCGGATTCGGCGGCGTCGAGCGCACCCTGCTCGCGGCGACCGACCAGTTGTTCGCAGGAGCCGATCTGGACGACGCGGTGTGGCAGGGACTGCGCGAGCGCCTCACCACCGAGCAGCTCATCGATCTCGTCTACACGGTCGGTCAGTACCAGACCGTGGCCATGGCGATCAACGTCTTCCGTATCCAGCCCGAACCTGACATCGCCGCGCTGCGCGAGGAATTCCCGCTGCCCGCGCCGACGGTGTCCTGACCGCCCGCCCCAACCGTCCCAGGAGGAACGACCATGCAGCTTGCCAATCTCGCCGGCCGCGCCACCATCATCGTCGGCGACCGAGCCCTCGACGTGGAGAAGGCCAGCAACGGAGCGCTCGGCCCCGACCCCGCCGTGCTGTATGACCTGGCCAACCATGCCGAACTGCGCCGCCTCGCGGAAGCGGCGACCGACGCCGATCTGCTCGCCTACGACGAGAAGCAGCTCGGTCCGGTCTCACCGCGCGCCGGGAAGATCCTGGGCGTGGCGCTCAACTACCGGGGGCACGCCGAGGAGTCGGGCATGCCGATACCCGAACAGCCGGGTATCTTCGCCAAGTTCACCAGCTCGCTGACCGGCCCGTACGCCCCGGTCGTCGTGCCCGTGGGCATCGACAAGGTCGACTTCGAGGCCGAGGTCGTGGTGGTGATCGGGCGGACGCTGCGCGCGGTGGAACCGGCGGACGTCTGGCAGGGCATCGCGGGCGTGGCCGCCGGGCAGGACGTCACCGACCGCAAGGAGCAGTGGCGCAAGCCGCTGAACCAGTTCACCTTCGCCAAGTCCTACGACACCTTCAGCCCGTGCGGGCCGCTGATGTCGACCGTCGACGAGTTCGACGACCCGGACGACATCGAGGTCGTGGGCTGGGTCGATGACCTGGAGGTCCAGCGCGGCCGGACCTCCGACCTGATCTTCAGCGTCCCCGAACTGGTCTCCTGGCTGTCGCGGTACGTGACCCTGGAGCCGGGCGACCTGGTCTTCACCGGAACCCCGGCCGGCTGTGGGGTCCGGCGCACGCCGAGGCTCTACCTGGAACCGGGGATGACGCTGACGACCCAGGTCACAGGGGTCGGTACGATGCGCAATCCGATCAGCCGCTGATACCGCCGGGCGCTGTCCGCGCCACCTTGTGAAGGGAGCTCCGTCCGTGCCGGATGTCCCCGGTGACCCCGTCGTTCATCCGCGCTCCCGTGAGTTCGCCGCCAAGGTGCGGGCACACCACAAGGAACTGGGGCACAGCGAGCGCCAGATCCGCGGAGTCGAAGTGGTCACCCACCTCACCCGGCTGGTCGCCCGCCTGGTCCAGGACTTCGAAGGTGCCGTACACCGGCCGCTCGGGGTGACCTGGGCCGGGTTCCGGATCATGAACACGCTGTGGATCTTCGGTGATCTGGAGCAGCGGGAGATCGCCCGTATCTCCGGCACCTCCCGGGCAAGCGTCTCCAGTGCCCTCAACACCCTTGAGGAGCGCGGGCTCGTCGAGCGGCGCCGCGAGCGCGACGACCGCCGGGTCGTCCGGGTCTCGCTGACATCCGACGGCCTGGACCTGCTGCACCAGGCGATCGAGGGGCAGACCGCCCGGGAGCACGCCTGGATGGCCGTCCTCGACGACGAAGAGGTCTCCCAACTGGTGATCCTGCTCGACAAGATGGTCAACCAGGAGCGCCCCTCCTAGGGGAGTCGACGGGCACCTCGTCGTTCCCTGGAAGCTCCAGGGCCACTGCCCTCGCACTCCCGCCAACCCTCAGGGTCGGCGAGCCGGCGCCCCTCCCGGCGCGCCGGGCAGTACCCCACATCGTCAACAGCCCCAGCAGTACGGCGTCTCAAGGGCCGCCCCTGCTCGGCTGTCCGATCCGGCACGAGCCGTGCGTCTCAGCCCGCCCGTCCGAACTGCCGGCGCCCCGCCCCGCACCTCCCCTTCCGAGGAGCCGCACCATGCCACGGAGAATCGTCACCGGCCCGACGGCGGACGGCAAAGCCGCCGTCGTCGAGGACGGGCGACCGCCCCGCACCCACGCACTCCAGCACACCCCCGGCTTCGTCTCGTCACTCGTCTGGGCCACCCCCGCCCAGCCCACCGTGCCCTTCGACGGTACCGACCCGACGACCGCCGTCACCTCGTACGCCCCCGAGCCCGGCGCCACCCGCCTGATCCACCTGGTCATCCCGCCGGACACGGTCTACGCGAGCGAGGACTTCGACCCGGCCGCGGCCGTCGCAGAACGCCTGCGCACCAGCCCCGGCCTGGCCGAACTGTTCGAGCCGGACCACCCCGGCATGCACACCACCGACACCGTCGACTACGGCGTCCTCCTCCAGGGAGAGATCGTCCTCGAACTCGACGACGGCAACGAGGCCACCCTCACCCCCGGCGACGTCGTCGTGCAGAACGGCACCCGGCACGCCTGGCGCAACCGCTCCACCTCACCCGCAACCCTGCTCTTCGTTCTCATCGGTGCCCGGAGGAACTCCTGATGCCCCACCTCAACCCCGTCGACGCCCTCGACCTGGACAGTGAACTCGACGACGACGAACGGCTCATCCGCGACACCGTCGCCGCCTTCGTCCGCGACCACGTGACTGACCACGTGGCCGGCTGGTTCGAGTCGGGCACCTTCCCGACACACGAACTCGCGCCCGTGATCGGCAAGTTGGGCTTGTTCGGCATGCACCTGGACGGCTACGGCTGCGTCGGCGCGAGTGCCGCAGCCTACGGTGTCGCCTGCCGCGAACTGGAAGCCGCCGACAGCGGACTGCGCAGTTTCGTGTCCGTGCAGGGCTCCCTCGTGATGTTCCCGATCCACCGTTACGGCTCGGAGGAACAGAAGCAGGAGTGGCTGCCCAGGCTCGCCTCCGGTGAGGCGGTCGGCTGCTTCGGACTCACCGAACCCGACCAGGGATCCGACCCCGGCGGCATGCGCACCGTCGCCAAGCGCGACGGCGACGACTGGATCCTCAACGGCACCAAAATGTGGATCACCAACGGCTCGATCGCCGACGTCGCCGTCGTCTGGGCCCGCACCGAGGACGGCATCCGCGGCTTCCTCGTCCCCAAGGGCACCCCAGGCTTCACGACGAGCGAGATCCACAGCAAGCTGTCGCTGCGCGCGTCCGTCACCGCCGAACTGCACCTGGAAGACGTGCGGTTGCCGTCGTCGGCGGTGCTCCCTGGGGTGACCGGACTGCGCGGGCCACTGTCCTGCCTGTCCGAGGCACGCTTCGGCATCCTGTGCGGTGTCGTCGGCGCGGCCCGCACCTGCTACCTCTCGGCCCTGGACTACTCCACGACCCGCGAGCAGTTCGGGCGGCCCCTCGGCGGCTTCCAGCTCACCCAGCGCAAGCTCGCCGGAATGCAGGTCGGCCTCGTGCACTCCCAACTGCTCGCCCTGCGCCTGAGCAAGCTCAAGGACGCCGGTCAGCTGCGACCCGAGCACGTCAGCCTGGGCAAGCTCGCCAACGTCCGCGCCGCCCTCGACATCGCGCGCGACGCCCGCACCATCCTCGGCGCCAACGGCATCACCACCGAGTACCCGGTGCTGCGGCACGCCAACAACCTGGAGACGGTGCTCACCTACGAGGGCACCGAGGAGATCCACACCCTGGTCGTCGGCGAGTCCGTCACGGGTCTCGCCGCATACCGCTGACCGGGCGGTCGTGAGACCGGGCCCGTGCGGCGCGGCGCAGCACCACCGTTACCGAGGTCGGCGGGACGACCCCGAGCACGGCGGAAGACGCATCGTCGTATGGCCCCTCACCAGCCCGAACGCGTAAGAACCCACCCGTGGCGGGTTCGCCCACTCTTCACACGCCCTTGGCGCGGCTTGACGGCCCCTCGCCGTCACCGGCCCAAGGGGCCGCCCGTGGAGCCACCGGAAGACCGCGGCGGCAGCGGCCGACAGCACCCCCAGTACCCGCCCAGTGCCCGCCCCTGCCGTACCCGGAGACAACTCCGCCCCCTTGAGGAGAGGCCATGACCTCGACCATGCGCGCAGCGCGAATGCACAACGTCGGCGAGCCGATGAAGATCGAGCGGATTCCCGTACCGGCGCCCGGACCCGGCGATGTCCGGGTGGCCGTGCACGCCGTGAACATCGTACCCAACCTGGCCAACATCCTGAGCAACTGGACCACTTGGTTCCCGCTCAACCCCCTGCCCTCCCTCCCGGCCGTGTTCGGGCTCGATCCCGCCGGTGTCGTCGAGGAGGTCGGCGAGGGGGTCCATGGCGTCGAGGTCGGCGACCGGGTCTACGTCAACCCGGGCCGCACCTGCGGCGCGTGCCGCGCCTGCCGTAACGGCAGGCTCGTCCACTGCGCGAGCTTCGCCTTCGCCGGCTACTTCGGTTTCTCGGCCACCTCCGTCAGGCTGCTCGACCGCTACCAGGGCGGCCTGGCGGAGAAGATGATCGCGCCCGCGTCGTCGCTCGTCCACATCCCCGACTCCCTGCCCTTCGAGGCCGCCGCCCGCTTCGGCTACCTGGGCACCATGTACTCGGCGCTCCGCAAGGCCGGCGTCGGCCCCGGGCGCAGTGTTCTGGTCAACGGCATCACCGGCACCCTCGGCATCGCCGCGGCGCTGCTGGCCCCGGCGATGGGCATCACGACGCTGTACGGCACCGGCCGCGACCGTGACCTGCTCGCCGAGATCGACAAGCTCAGGCCGGGACTGGTGCGCCTGCACTCCCTGCACGACGGTCCGGTGGACGAGTGGATCGCGGCGGAGACCGGCGGGGCCGGCGTGGACGCCTACATCGACGCCCTCGGGCCGGGCGCACCCCACGAAACCCTTCAGCAGGGCGTGCGGGCGCTGGCCCGCGGCGGCGTCGCCGTCAACATCGGCGCCGTCGCCGGGGAAGTGCCCCTCGACCTGCACCGAATGATGGACCTGGACCAGATCGTCCGCGGGTCCGTCTGGTTCACGCCCGGCGAGGGACAGGACATGGCCGACATGGTCGCGTCGGGCCTGCTCGATCTCTCGCCGCTGCGCCACCACGTCTACCCGCTCGACGAGGTGAACGCCGCGATCAACAACGTGGGTTCCCGCCACGGGGGCTTCAGCAACTTCGTCATCTCACCCGCCTCCGGGCGCTGACAGCCCGGCCGCCACTCCCTTTTACCGACAGGTACAGCCACCCCCCTTACCGACAGGTCACGTCACGCATCACCTCGGAAGGACCCACGTATGGCCAGATCCGACACCGGCGTCGGAAGCGGCGCCGGTTCCCCGGCCGCATCGTCGGCAGCGAAGACCGCCTCCTCGGCAGTGCGGCAGAAGTCCGGGCAGCCGCTCGGCGTCGACACCCTGGCACGGGGCACGCTCATCGCGGCGGCTCTCTGCGTCTTCATGGCCCAGTTCGCCCTGACCGTGCCCGCCGGCCTCAACGGTCTGTTCCAGCAGGACTTCCATACCTCGGCCTCCGAGCTGACCTGGATCACCGATGCCTTCCTCGTCCCCGTCACGGTCCTGGAGCTGACCTTCGGTCTGCTCGGTGACATGTTCGGACGGCGCCGGCTTCTGGTCGGCGGTTCGGTGCTGGTGGCGGTCGGGTTCGCCGTCTGCGTGCTGACACCGGGTCCCGAGGCCGGTCACATGACCCGGCTGACCGTGCTGTGGACCGGCCAGATCATCGCCGGTATCGGCGCGGCCGCCGTGATCCCGACGACCCTGGCGATGATCGCCGCGGGCACGCACACGCCACGCGCACGAGCGCGTTCCATCTCCGTCTGGGCGGCCGCGCTGTCCATGGGCAGCGTGCTGTCGCCCCTGGCCTGCGGCCTGGTCGCGCAGTCGCAGTTCGGCTCGTGGCCCAACTCGGGTTGGCGGTGGGCGTTCCTCGTCGTCGTCGTACTCGCCGCCGTGTCGGCCGTGCTCGCCTTCGCCCTGGCCAAGGACTCGAAGTCGCCCGACGGCCGTTCCCTGGACTGGCCGGGGCAGATCACGATAGCCGTCGCCGCCGTGGCCCTGCTGTTCGCCGTCATCCAGGGGCCCACGAGCGGCTGGGGCAGCATCGAGGTCATCGGCGGGTTCGTCGTGGCCGCCGTCTTCCTGGTCGCCTTCGTCCTCGCCGAACGCCGCTCGACGTCTCCGCTGCTCCAGCTCGACCTGTTCGCCAACCGCAACTTCACCGTCGCGGCGATCGTCACGGTCGTCGGCATGTTCTGCTACCTGGGCACCGGCTATGTGACCAGCATCCGCCTCACCGCCATCCAAGGCTTCACCCCCCTGAAGGCATCCCTCGCGTTCATCGTCTTCAACGGCGTCTCGGCTCTGATCCAGGTGCCCATCGCCTCCCGCCTCATCGAGCGGTACGACCCGAAGTGGGTCCTCGGCGGTGGTCTTCTGCTCCTCGGGGCGGGCGACTTCTGGATGGCCTCGATACCGATCGACCAGCAGTCGGTGACTCCCCTCATCGCTCCGCTCGTCGTGGCGGGTGCCGGCGTGGCGTTCGTGCTGTCCGCGGTCACCGCCGTGGTGATCAACACCGTGCCGCACAACCTCGCCGGCATGGCCGCCGGCTGGACCAGCCTGCTGCGCGACTTCGGGTTCACGCTCGGCCCGGCCGTCGTCGGTGCCATCGCCCTCAGCCGGGCGGCGCACGAGATCAGCGACAAGGTCGCGTCCGACCCGGCCCTGGGACAGGCCCTGGACACCTTCAACGCCTCAGCGGCAACCGCCCCGGACGCGCAGCGGGAGACCGTGGAGGGCGCCATCGCGGCCGTCAACTCCGGTCCCCTCGGCGCGAACGCCGTCCCCGAGACCGTCGCCCTGCCCGACGGTTCGACCGTGCCGTTCAACCCGCTGAAGGACACCGCCTTCCAGGCCCTGGGCAACGCTTACTCGCTCGGTTACCTGATCGTCGGACTGTGCGCGATCGCGGCGGCGGTGGTCACCGTGGTCCTGATCAAGGGACACCGACCGGACGCGCCCGTCACCGCGGAGCCGGCCGATGCCTGACGGACCGCGCGACCACCCGGTCATCCGCACCGACACCCCCGACACCCGAAGCAGAACCGGCGCCACCGGCCGCCACGCCTGAAAGGACCGACGCCATGACCGGCCCCACCCGACCACGCCCCATGTTCCGCCTGGGCCATCTGCTGGAACGCCGCGCCCAGCTGCACCCCCACCGCACGGCGCTCGTGTTCGGTGACCGCGCATGGACCTACGGGCAGCTGCGGGACTGGATCGTCGCCTGCGCACGACACCTGCGCGGGCACGGTGCCGGGCCGGGCAGCGTCGTCGCCTACGCGGGCGCCTCGCGCCCCGAGGTCTTCGTCCTGATGTACGCCACGTCCCGCATCGGAGGCGTGTTCGTCCCGGTCAACGGGGCGGCCACGCCCCCCGAGATCGCCTACCTGCTGGCCGACTCGGGGGCGGACGTCCTGGTCACGGACGCCGCCTGCGCCGCAAAACTCGACGGCACCGCAACGCCGGACATCACCCGTCTGTGCCTGGACGAGGAGCCACCCGACGGATACTCCGCACTGAACCGGCCGCCGGACGAACCCACCGACGACGACACCCCGGCACCCGTGGCGGAGGACGACCTCGCCCTCATCGCCTACACCTCAGGCACCTCCGGCCGCCCGAAGGGTGTACTCCTCACCCACGGCAACGTGTTCTGGAGCTGTGTCAACGGACTCCTGGGCCTGGACCTGGCACGGGACGACGTCACGCTCATCACCACACCCGTCTTCCACATAGCGGTACTGAGCGGCGTCGGCTCCTACACCTGGGCCAAGGGCGGAACCGTCATCCTGGAGCCCGCCTTCTCCGTCGACAACTTCCTGACGACCGTACGACGGCACCGCGTCAGCGTGACCTTCGCCGTACCGGCGATGCTCGCCCTGATCGCACGGCACCCGGGCTTCGCCGCGGCGGACCTGTCCTCGCTGCGCTGGATCCTCAGCGGGGGAGCGGCGGCACCTGCGCCGGTCGCCGAGGTGTTCCACCGCCGCGGCATCCCGGTCCTCAGCTCCTACGGCCTCACCGAGACCGCCGCCGGCGTCACCTACCGCGACCCGCGCGACGGCCCGGGCTGCTCCGGTGAGGCCGGACTGGCCGCCCCACTGGCCGAGGTCCGGATCGTCGGTCCCGACAACCGCCCCCTACCGCACGGCACGACGGGGGAGATCGTCGTCCGGAGCCCCAGCGTGGCTGCCGGATACCTGGGCCTGCCGGAGGACTCGGCGGCGGCCCGCGACGCCGGCGGCTGGTTCCACGGGGGCGACCGGGGCTACATGGATCCCGAGGGCCGTCTGGTGGTGGTCGGCAGAATGAAGGACACGATCATCACCGGCGGGGAGAACGTGGATCCGACGGAGGTGGAGGAAGCGCTGGCGGCGTGTCCCTGCGTGGACGAAGCGGCGGTCGTCGGAACGCCCGATCCCGTCTGGGGAGAGATCGTCACCGCCATCGTCGTACCCGCCGAGGGCACGGACTGCTCCCTGGAGAACATCCAGACGTTCCTGTCCACCTCCCTCACCCGACACAAGATCCCCCGTCGGCTCGAACTGCGGGACCGTCTGCCGCGCACCGCCACCGGCAAGTTGCAGCGGAGCCTGCTGCGGGGCTGAGCCCGGCCGGACCAGACACCATGGAGAGGTACTCATGTCCACACAGCCGTCAGGCACCCCCTCCGACGCCGTCCCGAACGGAGCGGCTCCCGAGCCCATCCGCCGCGTGGGCGTCGTCGGAGCTGGACTCATGGGCAGCGGCATCGCCGAGGTCTGTGCCCGAGCCGGCCTCGACGTCCTCGTCAGCGAGACCGGCCCCGAGGCGGTCGACGCGGGCCGGGAAAGAATCGCCAGGTCTCTGGCACGCGCGGTACGCGGCGGCAGACTCGCCCCGGCCGACAGCGGTTCGTCCCTCCGTCGGATCGGCTTCACCACCGACCTGGCCGACCTCGCCGACCGCGACATCGTCATAGAAGCGGTGGCCGAGGACGAACAGGTGAAGACCGAGATCTTCGCGGTACTCGACAAGGTGCTCGCCCGACCGGACGCGATCCTCGCCTCCAACACCTCTTCCATTCCCATCATGAAACTCGGCTCGGCGACGGGGCGCGCACAGCAGGTGATCGGCGTGCACTTCTTCAACCCGGTGCCGGTTCTGGACCTCGTCGAGCTGGTCCCGTCCCTGCTGACCAGTGAACAAACCCGTCACCGGGCAGGGGAGTTCGTCAGCCGGGCCCTGGGCAAGCAGGTCATCCACGCCAGGGACCGGGCCGGATTCGTCGTCAACTCGCTCCTGGTGCCTTACCTGTTGTCCGCGATCCGCATGCTGGAGTCGGGTCTCGCCTCCGCCGACGACATCGACAACGGCATGGTGCTCGGCTGCGCCCACCCCATGGGCCCCTTGCATCTGGCCGACCTGATCGGCCTGGACACCCTCAAGGCGATCGCGGACTCCATGTACGCCGAGCACAGGGAGCCGCTGCACGCCGCGCCGCCCCTCCTGCTGCGCATGGTGGACGCAGGTCTCCTCGGCCGGAAGACGGGCCGCGGCTTCCACGACTACTCCGGCTGAAAGGAAAGCCATGAGCTTGAGGATCGTTGTCACTGTGAAGTACGTGCCCGACGCCACTGGCGACCGGCACTTCG
>NZ_JASKMS010000042.1 GCF_030124145.1 Streptomyces sp. 378 | reverse complement strand
CCGACCGGATCCCGGGCCGCCCGGCGTCCCTGGCAGGATCGGGCAGCGCCGCTCGCCACCGCCACCGCCACCGGGCCGACCGGATCCCGGGCCGCCAGGCGCCCTTGGCAGGATCGGGCAGCGCCGCTCGCCACCACCACCGCCACCGGGCCGACCGGATCCCGGGCCGCCCGGCGTCCCTGGCAGGATCGGGCAGCGCCGCTCGCCACCGCCCTCGGGGCCGCCTACGCCGCGACGACCGCCCGCCCCTACGTCCACGCCACCCTCAACCCCTCGCCTCCTCTCACCCAGCGCGCCGTCGGTGCCGGCATCCGCGCCACCATCCCCCTCCAGGCCGCTCTCTGCGCGCGCTCCCGGGACACGGCCTCCGCCCTCCTCATCGCGGCCCTCGCCCCGCTCGGAGCCCGGTTCGCGAAGAAGGTGAGCGTCACATGAGCTCTGAGGCCCGCAGTTTCGAGGGTGGTGCCGGGGCGCCTTCGCGAGCACCGGGTGTCCGGGCCGTCGCCTCGGCCCGTGGGTCTGAGGCCCGCAGTTTCGAGGGTGGTGCCGGGGCGCCTTCGCGAGCACCGGGTGTCCGGGGCGCCGCCTCGGCCCGTACCGCTCTCGTCCCGCCCGGCGGGCTTCCTTCCCTTCGCTTCGGCTACGGCACCAACGGTCTCGCCGACCTCCGGCTCGACGATGCGCTCGCCCTCCTCGCCGACCTCGGGTACGACGGTGTCGGACTGACCCTCGACCACATGCACCTCGACCCGCTCGCACCCGACCTCGCCGCCCGCACCGGCCGGGTGGCGCACCGGCTGGACGCGCTCGGCCTGGGAGTCACCATCGAGACGGGCGCCCGCTATGTGCTCGACCCGCGCCGCAAGCACGGCCCGTCCCTGCTGGACCCGAACCCCGCGGACCGGGCCCGCCGCGTCGACCTCCTCGTCCGGGCCGTCCGGGTCGCCGCCGACCTCGGCGCCCACGCGGTCCACTGCTTCAGCGGTGTCGTCCCCGAGGGCACCGACACGGACACCGCGTGGAAGCGCCTCACCGAGACTCTGACCCCTGTCCTGGACGCCGCCGCCTCCGCGGGCATTCCGCTCGCCGTGGAACCCGAACCGGGCCATCTCCTCGGCACGCTCACCGACTTCCAACACCTCCGCAGCGCCCTCGGCGACCCCGAACCCCTCGGCCTCACCCTGGACATCGGCCACTGCCAGTGCCTCGAACCCCTTCCACCGGCCGACTGCGTACGCGCCGCCGCGCCCTGGCTGCGGCACGTCCAGATCGAGGACATGCGACGCGGCGTCCACGAGCACCTCCCCTTCGGGGACGGGGAGATCGACTTCCCGCCGGTCCTGGCGGCCCTCGCCGCCACCGGCTACCAGGGCCTGACCGTCGTCGAACTGCCCCGCCACTCCCACGCGGGTCCCCACTTCGCCGCACACGCCCTTCCGTTCCTCCGCCACGCCGAGCGGACCGCGGCCACCACCACACCGCCCGCCCCCGCTCCGGCCATTCAGCAGGCCGCGCCACCCCACGGCGCTCCCTCCGCCACCCATGAGGGGAGCAGCACCGGATGACCCGTCCCCGCACCACACCAGCGGCGAGAACCCCGCAGACCGAGAGCACCCAGGGCAGCCAGGGCAGCCAGGGCAGCCAGGGCAGCCAGGGCAACCAGGACACCGGCCGGGCTGCCGAGGGCCCGGGCGACGCCGCCCGCCTCCCCACCCGGGACACCGCACCCACCCCCTGCCTCGCCGACCTCCGCCACCACCTCGCCACCCACCTCGACCCCGCCGCCGAGGCCTGGCTCCACCATGCCCTCGACGAGGCCGCCGCCCACCCCGGCCTGCACGGGCCCATCTCCGCATGGGAGCTGCGCCTCGCCGAGGCCGGCCGGCGCTGCGGCCCGGCCCACGCAGACGCCGCGCGCGTCCTCATCCTCGACGCGGCCCGCGCCGACTCCGACGCCCTGACCCGTGTCTACTTCCAGGGCACCGCCGACGAGCGCCGAGCCGTACTGCACGCCCTGCCCCACCTCGTCCCCGGCCCGGACGCCCTGCCGCTGACCGAGGACGCCCTGCGCACCAACGACACCCGGCTTCTCAGCGCGGCCCTCGGCCCCTACGCCGCCCGGCACCTGGCCGCCCACCAGTGGCGGCACGCCGTGCTGAAGTGCCTGTTCACCGGCGTCCCCGTCGACCACGTGGCGGACCTGCCCCGGCGCGCCGCCGGTGACGGCGAACTGGCCCGGATGCTCGGTGACTACGCCGCCGAACGCTCCGCCGCCGGCCGAGCCGTCCCCGAGGACCTGTACCGGGTCCTGGACCTGACCGAGTCCGGCACCCCGGCCCCCGGCACGGACCACCCCCACGGCAAGGAGTCCTGATGCGCATCTTCGACCCCCACATCCACATGACGTCCCGGACCACCGACGACTACGAGGCCATGTACGCCGCGGGTGTCCGTGCCGTCGTCGAGCCGTCCTTCTGGCTGGGGCAGCCGCGCACCTCGCCCGCCTCCTTCCGCGACTACTTCGACGCCCTTCTCGGCTGGGAGCCCTTCCGCGCCGCCCAGTACGGCATCGCCCACCACTGCACGATCGCCCTCAACCCCAAGGAGGCGAACGACCCGCGCTGCGCACCCGTCCTCGACGAACTGCCGCGGTATCTCGTCAAGGACAACGTGGTGGCGGTCGGGGAGATCGGCTACGACTCCATGACCCCCGCCGAGGACACCGCCCTCGCCGCACAGCTCCAGCTCGCCGCCGAGCACGCACTGCCCGCCCTCGTGCATACCCCGCACCGCGACAAGCTCGCCGGGCTGCGCCGCACCCTCGACGTCGTCCGGGAATCCGCGCTGGCCCCGGACCGGGTCCTGGTCGACCACCTCAACGAGACCACCGTCAAGGAGGCCAGGGACAGCGGCTGCTGGCTGGGCTTCTCCGTCTATCCGGACACCAAGATGGACGAGGAGCGCATGGTCGCGATCCTGCGCGCCTTCGGGACCGAACAGGTCCTGGTGAACTCCGCCGCCGACTGGGGCAGGAGCGACCCTCTCAAGACCCGCAAGGTCGGCGACCTGATGCTGGCGGAGGGCTTCGACGAGGACGACGTCGACCAGGTGCTGTGGCGCAATCCCGTCGCCTTCTACGGGCTCAGCGGCCGCCTGAACCTCGACGTCACCGGTACGGACACCACCCACGAGGGCAACTCCATCCTGCGCGGCGCGCCGAAGGACCCGCACGAGCCGGACAACGGCCCCGGCAGGCCGGGCGTCCCCACCGCGGGGGCGTGAGCCATGCGCTTCCGCCACCCCGACGGCTCCACCGTCCACCTCGCCTACTGCACCAACGTCCACCCCGCCGAAACCCTCGACGGCGTCCTCGCCCAGCTGCGTGACCACTGCGAACCCGTCCGGCGCCGCCTGGGCCGCGACCGGCTCGGCATCGGACTGTGGCTCGCCAGGGACGCCGCCCACGCCCTCGTCACCGACCCGGCCGCACTGCGCAAGCTGCGCGCCGAGCTGGACCGGCGCGGCCTCGAGGTCGTCACCCTCAACGGCTTCCCCTATGAGGGCTTCGGCGCCGAGGAGGTCAAGTACCGCGTCTACAAGCCGGACTGGGCCGACCCCGAACGCCTCGACCACACCACCGCCCTCGCCCGCGTCCTCGCCGGGCTGCTCCCCGACGACGTCACCGACGGGACCATCTCCACCCTGCCCCTCGCCTGGCGCACCGCGTACGACGACGACCGTGCGGAGACCGCCCGCACCGCTTTGCGCACCCTCGCCGAGCGCCTCGACGCCCTGGAGGAGCTGACCGGCCGCTCCATCCGCGTCGGCCTGGAACCGGAACCCGGCTGCGTCGTCGAGACGACCCACGACGCCATCGTCCCGCTCACCGCGATCGGCCTCCACCGCGTCGGCATCTGTGTCGACACCTGCCACCTCGCCACCTCCTTCGAAGATCCGCACACCGCCCTGGACGCGCTCGCCGCAGCCCGCGTCCCCGTCGTCAAATCCCAGCTCTCCGCCGCCCTGCACGCCGAACACCCCCATCTTCCCGAGGTGCGCGAGGCCCTCGCCGCCTTCGCCGAGCCCCGCTTCCTGCACCAGACCCGCAACGCCACCGCCGCCGGCCTGCGCGCCACCGACGACCTCGACGAGGCCCTCGCCGGCGCCCTGCCGGACGCCTCACCCTGGCGCGCCCACTTCCACGTCCCCCTGCACGCGGCCCCCGCCGCACCTCTCACCTCCACCCTGCCGGTCCTGAGATCCGCACTGACCCGGCTCGTCGGCGGCCCGGCCCCGCTCACCCGCCACCTGGAGGTCGAGACCTACACCTGGCAGGCCCTCCCGCCCGAGCTGCGCCCCAAGGGCCGCACCCAGCTCGCCGAGGGCATAGCCGCCGAACTGACCCTCGCCCGCGACCTGCTGACGGACCTCGGCCTGAAGGAGCTGCCATGAGCAACGGCACCCAACACCCCGGCCCGGCCGCCACGGACCGTCCCACCCCCCTCCTCGTCCTCGACGTCGTCGGCCTCACCCCCCGTCTCCTCGACCACATGCCGCATCTCAAGGCGCTCGGCCGATCCGGCTCCCGCGCCCCGCTGGGCACCGTCCTGCCCGCCGTCACCTGCGCCGCCCAGTCCACCTTCCTCACCGGCACCATGCCCTCGGAGCACGGCATCGTCGGCAACGGGTGGTACTTCCGCGAACTCGGCGACGTCCTCCTGTGGCGCCAGCACAACGGACTCGTGGCCGGCGACAAACTCTGGGACGCCGCCCGCCGCGCCCACCCCGGCTACACCGTCGCGAACATCTGCTGGTGGTACGCCATGGGCGCCGACACCGACATCACCGTCACCCCCCGTCCCGTCTACTACGCCGATGGCCGCAAGGAACCCGACTGCTACACCCGGCCGGCCGCGCTGCACGACGAACTCACCGCCGAACTCGGTACGTTCCCCCTCTTTCACTTCTGGGGCCCCGGAGCGGACCTCGTCTCCAGCCGGTGGATCATCGACGCGACCCGCCACATCACCCGCACCCGCCACCCCGACCTGACGCTCTGCTACCTCCCGCATCTCGACTACGATCTGCAGCGCTTCGGCCCCGACGATCCCCGCTCCCTGAAAGCGGCCACCGACCTGGACGCCGCCCTCGCCCCGCTGCTGGACGACGCCCGCGCCGAGGGCCGTACCGTCGTCGCCCTGTCCGAGTACGGCATCACCCGTGTGAACCGGCATGTCGACATCAACCGCGCCCTGCGCCGGGCCGGCCTGCTGGAGGTGCACACACAGGACGGCATGGAGTACCTCGACCCGATGGCGTCCCGCGCCTTCGCGGTCGCCGACCACCAGATCGCCCATGTCTACGTGCGCCGCCCCGAGGACCTGGACACCACCCGGGCCGCCCTCGACGGTCTGCCCGGCATCGAGCAACTCCTCGACGACGAGGGCAAGAAGGCCCACCATCTCGACCATCCGCGCGCCGGTGAACTCGTCGCCGTGGCGGAACCCGACGCCTGGTTCACGTACTACTACTGGCTCGACGACGACCGCGCGCCCGACTTCGCGCAACTGGTCGAGATCCACCGCAAACCCGGCTACGACCCGGTCGAACTCTTCATGGATCCCCTCGACCCCTACGTCAAGGTCAAGGCGGCCACCGCACTGGCGCGCAAGAAGCTCGGCATGCGCTACCGCATGGCGGTCGTGCCCCTGGACCCCTCACCTATTCGCGGCAGCCACGGCCGCCTTCCGGCGAGCGACGACGACGGTCCGCTCCTCATCTGCTCCACCCCCCGCGCTGTCGGCGACCGCGTCGCGGCCACCGATGTGAAGTCACTGCTGCTCCGACTCGCCGGTCTCACCTGAGGTCATGACCCTCAGTGTCCGACTGGTCACAAGTGAAGCACTCACCACTGACAACGCCCCGCGATCACGAGGAGTTCCACGCATGAGCCGCTTCTCCCAGCCCGACCCCGAACTCGGCCACCGCCTCAGCAGACGAGGCATGCTCGGCGTGGCCGCCGGTGCCACCGCCGCAGCCCTGCTCGGCGCCGCGGCCCCCGCGACCGCCGCCACCGGCAACGCCACGGCCGCCACCGCGTCCGGCGCCAAGGGCCGCGGCCGCCCCGTCCTGCCGCCCGGCCGGCTCGGCATCCAGCTCTACAGCCTGCGCGACAAGGTCTCGACCCTCGGCTTCGGCCCCGTCTTCGCCGAACTGGCGCGATACGGCTACGACGAGGTCGAGTTCGCCGGTTACACCCAGGGCTCGGCCGGCCCCCTCACGCTCGCCCAGCTCAAGCGGCTGGCCCGCGACCACGGCCTGAACCCGATCGGCAGTCACGTCGGCTACTACTCCGACGACCCCGGCGCCTACACCTTCGCCCAGAACCTCACGAAGGTCCTCGACGACGCACAGGCCCTCGGCCTCAAGCACATCGGCACCGCCTCCGGACCGTTCCGCTACGGCTCGACCGTCGACGCCTGGAAGCGCGCCGCCGAGGACTTCAACACCTACGGTGCGGCGGCCAGGGCCCGCGGCATGAAGTTCTACCAGCACAACCACTCCGAGGAGTTCTCCTTCGCCACCGACAATCCCAAGGTCCGCCTCTACGACATCCTGCTCAAGGAGACCGACCCGGACCTCGTCTACCTGGAGATGGACATCTACTGGGCGTACGTCGGCCAGTTCCGCTTCTCCAAGCGGCCCGACGGCACGCCCGCGCCGTTCGAGCCGCTGAACTACGTTTTGCGGCGGCCCGACCGCTACCCGCTCTTCCACGTGAAGGACGGCGAGAGCGACCCGTCGAACCCCTACGGCTACAGGATGACCGATGTCGGCGACGGGGACATCGACTACCAGCGGTTCATCTCGGCCGTGACCCGGCTGCGGGGCCACCGCATGGCCCACCACTGGCAGGCCGAGCACGACAACCCGGCCGAGTCCTTCACGTTCGCCCGCCGCTCCAGCGCCCATCTGCACTCCCTGAGGGAGAAGTGCTGACCGGCGTACGGACATGAGGAGGCCCCTCCCCGGACGGGGGAGGGGCCTCCTCAGGGGTGGAGCGGGTGTCAGCCAAAGGGCTGCGGCCGCACCGGCGCGCGTCCCGGTCGGCGCATGGCGTGGACGGCCCCGGCGCCGATCCCGCCGACCACGCCGAAACCGCCCATCAGTTCGCGGGAGTGGCTGAGGATGTCGTGGTCGGCTTCGCCGAGACGGTGGGCGCGGCCGTGGGTGTCGGTCACCTCGCGGTAGGGACGGTGTGCGGCGTCGGAGGGTGAGGGGGACGTGCGTGCCGGGTAGGAGCTGCTGTCATGTCAGGTTGTGTCCTCGCCGAGCGGTTGCGGGTTGGGGGAGATGCGGCCCGTCTTCCTGTCGCGTCCCGGCGGGGTCAGGAACAGTGCCATGCAGCCCGCGAAGAGCGAGATGGAGCCGGCCAGGATGAAGGCACCGGAGTGTCCCCAGGCGCCGACGACCACGGCACCCATGCCGGCGCCCAGGCCGGAGACGAGCTTGGCGCTGTAGACCATGCCGTAGTTGGACGCGTTGTTGTTCTCACCGAAGTAGTCGGCGGTGAGGGCCGCGAACATCGGGAAGATGGCGCCGCCGCCGAAGCCGGAGATCGAGGAGAAGACCAGGAACAGCGGAAGGTTCTCGGCGTTCGCCGACCAGAGGATGCCGTACTGGGACAGGCCCAGGATCACGCACACGACGAGCAGGCAGCGCTTGCGGCCGTACAGGTCGGAGAGCCAGCCGATGACACCGCGGCCGGTGCCGTTGACGATGGCCTTCAGGGACATGGCCGTGGCGACGATGCCGCCCGCGAAGCCGGCCTCCTCGCCGATCTCCACCTGGAAGGCGATGCCGAAGATGTTCACGCCGGACGTACACGCCAGGCAGAACCACATCAGGGCCACCCGGCCGGTCTTCCAGGCCTCCTTGGGGGAGTACTGGCGCACCGCCGGCGGGTTCATCCGCAGCGAGCGGGCCGCGCGCGGGTCGTCCGGCGGGTTCAGCGGGTCGATCGTGGAGGGCCACCAGTTCTTCGGAGGGTCTTTGAAGAAGTAGCCGGAGCACGCGACCATCCCGGCCAGGAACACACCCACCGAGACCAGCACCCAGCGGAAGTTGGTCAGGTCCATGTAGCCGTTGAAGAGGAAGACGAAGGGCACCGATCCGTAGGCGAAACCGCCGTTGACGAAGCCGGTCTTGCCGCCCTTGCGCTCCGGATACCACTTGCCGACCATGTTGACGCAGGTGGCGTACACCATGCCCGCGCCCATGCCGCTGAACATGCTGAAGCCGATGTAGGCGAAGACCACGTGCGGCGCGAAGGCGAGGGACAGATAGCCCAGCAGTGTGCCGACGGCGCCGAGCATCATGGCCCCGCGGGCCGGCAGTTTCCCGCTCTCACGCAGTTTGCCCGCGGGGAAGGCCACCGCGGCCTGGAAGAAGACCCACACGGTCATCATCCAGAAGATGTGCATGCTGTTCCAGCTGTGCGCCGTGTGCAGGGTCTCCTCGGCCGACGCGAACGCGTACTCGGCGGAGGAGATGCCCATCATGCCGATCCAGGGCAGGATCACCATCCACTTGCGCTTGCGCCCCATGATGTCGATGTCGGTCTCACCGAGGCGGTAGACGCGACCGTTCGCGTCGGTGACCTCCCGGTAGGGAACCGTGGTGGGCAGATCGGTCGTTGTCATGTCGTGTCGCACCCCTTGCGTCGAAAGATCTGGCCAGCGCCCCCTGTCCCATGCCTTTCGTGCGCGCGCGGGTCCCGGGGCCGGCCGACGCGCACCGTCGGCCGGCCCCCCGCTCACTCACCTCATGTACCGCCCCCCAGCCGTTCCGCCTCCCGCGCCCAGCGGTACTTCGCACCGAGCACGGCCACCGGCTTCTCCGTCGTGTACGGGTACGCCACGACCCCGCGCTCGAAGAGGTACTGGCATGCCTCCTCCACCTCCACGTCCCCCGCGAGCGACGCCACCACGGGCTTCTCGATGCCCCGCTCCCGGAACTCGGCCACCACACGCGCGGTGAGCTCCGCGAAGACCATGGGAGGAGTGACGATGGTGTGCCAGTAGCCGAGGACCAGCGCGTGGACGCGCTCGTCCTCGAGACCCAGCCGGATCGTCGCCTCGTACGTCGACGGCGGCTCGCCCCCGGTGATGTCCACCGGGTTGCCCGCGGCCCCGAAGGGCGGGATGAACGCCCGGAACGCCTCGTCCAGGTCCGGCGGGATCTCCATCAGCGACAGGCCGTTGTCCGTCACCGCGTCGGAGAGCAGCACACCGCTGCCGCCGGCGCCCGTGATGATCACGACGTTGTCGCCCTCGGGTGTGGGCAGCACAGGCAACGCGCGCGCGTACTCCAGCATGTCGTTCAGTCCCGGCGCCCGGATCACCCCTGCCTGCCGCAGGATGTCGTCGTACACGGCGTCATCGCCGGCGAGGGCGCCGGTGTGTGAGCCGGCCGCCTTGGCGCCCGCCGCCGTCCGCCCGGCTTTCAGCACGACCACCGGCTTCTTCGGCACGGTCGCCCGCGCCGCCTCCACGAAGGCACGGCCGTCCTTGAGGTCCTCCAGGTGCATCGCGATGCAGTCGGTGTGCGGGTCCTCACCGAACCAGGTCAGCAGGTCGTCCTCGTCAAGGTCCGATTTGTTGCCGAGCCCGACGATGGCCGACACCCCCGTCTTGGTGGTGCGGGCGAAGCCCAGGATGGCCATGCCGATGCCGCCCGACTGCGAGGTCAGCGCCACCCCGCCCTTGACGTCGTACGGCGTGCAGAACGTGGCGCACAGGTCCTGCCAGGTGGAGTAGTAGCCGTAGATGTTCGGCCCCAGCAGCCGTACGCCGTACCGCTCCGCGATCGCCACGATCTCCGCCTGGAGTGCGTGCTCGCCGGTCTCGGCGAACCCGGAGGGGATCAGCACGGCGTTCGGGATCTTCTTGCGTCCCACCTCCTCCAGGGCCGCGGCCACGAACTTGGCGGGGATCGCGAAGACCGCCACATCCACCTCACCGGGAACGTCCGTGACGCTCTTGTACGCCTTGCGGCCCAGAATGTCATCGGCCTTGGGATTCACGGGATGGATCTCCCCGGCGAACCCTCCGTCGATGAGGTTGCGCATCACCGAATTGCCGATCTTGCCCTGCTCGTTGGAGGCCCCGATCACGGCCACCGAACGCGGCTGCATCAGCCGGCGCATCGACGCGAGGATCTCGTCGCGCGAGTACTTTCGGCGCGGCGCGGGCTGCGACTCGGCGAGGATCACCCGGATGTCGGCCGCGACGGCCCCCTCCGCCGTCGCGATCACCGGGTTGAGGTCCACCTCGGCGATCTCGGGGAAGTCCGCCACGAGTTGGGACACCCGGCGGATCTGCTCGGCGACGGCCCACCGGTCCACACCCGCCCGACCGCGCACCCCGCGCAGGATCTCCGCCGACCGGATCGAGTCCAGCATCGACAGCGCCTCGTCGGCGGTCACCGGCGCGAGTCGGAAGGTGACGTCCTTCAAGACCTCGACGAGCACCCCGCCGAGCCCGAAGGCGACCACCTTCCCGAACGTCGGGTCCGTGACCGCGCCGACGATGACCTCCTGCCCCTTCGGCAGCAGCTCCTGCACCTGCACGCCCGAGATGCGGGCATCGGCGTCGTAGGCGCGTGCGTTGTCGATGATGGTGTGGAAGGCGGCCCGTACGTCGGCCGCGCCCTCGACCCCGACGATCACTCCACCGGCGTCGGTCTTGTGCAGGATGTCCGGCGAGACGATCTTCATCACGACGGGTCCGCCGAAGCGTGCCGCGAACGCCACGGCCTCGTCGACGTCCGTCGCCAGTTCCTCGCCCGGTACGGCGATCCCGTACGCGTCGGCGATCACCTTGCCCTCGGGCGCGGTCAGCGCGGTCCGTCCCTCGGCCCGCACGGACTCCAGGAGGGACCGCACCCGCAGGACCCGGTCTTCCGCCATCACGTCAGATCACTCCGTTCGACTTGAGCAGGCGCACTTCCTCGTCGCCGAGGCCCAGTTCGCCGACGTAGACTTCTTCGTTGTGCTCGCCGAGCAGGGGTGAACCGGTCACCTCGACGGGCGAGTCGGACAGTTTGAGCGGGCTGCCCACGGTCACGAAGTCGCCGCGCTCGGGGTGCGGGACGGTGACGACCATCTCGTTGGCGATCAGTGAACGATCCTCGATGATCTCCCGGGTGGACAGGATCGGCCCGCACGGGATGTTGCGCGCGTTGAGCCGTTCCAGCACCTCCCACTTGGGCAGCGTCGAGGACCACTCCTCGATCAGCTGGAACATCTTGCCGAGCTTGGGCAGCCGTGCCTCGGGCGTCGCCCACTCGGGATCGGCGGCCAGCTCGGGCCGGCCGATGAGCTCGCTGATCGGCTGCCAGCCGACGGGCTGCACGATGACGTACACGTAGTCGTTCGGGCCGCCCGGCGCGCACTTGACCGCCCAGCCCGGCTGGCCGCCGCCGGACGCGTTTCCGGACCTGGGAACCTCGTCGCCGAAGTCCTCGTTGGGATATTCAGCGAGCGGCCCGTGTGCCAGGCGCTGCTGATCCCGCAGCTTCACCCGGCACAGGTTCAGTACGGCGTGCTGCATGGCCACGTTGACCCGCTGCCCGCGCCCGGTGCGCTCCCGTTGGTAGAGCGCGGCGAGGATGCCCGCCACGGCGTGCACACCCGTCCCCGAGTCCCCGATCTGGGCTCCCGTCGCCAGCGGCGGCCCGTCCTCGAAGCCGGTGGTCGACATCGACCCGCCCATGGCCTGGGCGACGACCTCGTACGCCTTGAAGTTGGTGTACGGGCCCTCGCCGAACCCCTTGATGGAGGCGTAGACGATCCGTGGATTGATCTCCTGGATGCGGTCCCAGGTGAAGCCCATCCGGTCCACCGCGCCCGGGCCGAAGTTCTCGACCATGACGTCGGAGCGCCGGATCAGCTCGGTGAGGATCTCCTTGCCGCGCTCGGTCTTGGTGTTGAGGGTGATGCTCCGCTTGTTGCAGTTGAGCATCGTGAAGTAGAGGGAGTCGACGTCCGGCAGATCACGCAGTTGCTTGCGCGTGATGTCGCCGGTCGGTGCCTCCAGCTTGACGACGTCCGCGCCGAGCCAGGCGAGCAGCTGGGTCGCCGACGGTCCGGACTGGACGTGGGTCATGTCCAGGACGCGGATGCCTTCGAGGGCCTTGGTGGAGGTAGCTGTCATCGGGGGCACCTCACTTGTACATGGTCTGGTTCATGGTTCCGGGGGCGTACGCGTCCGGGTCGACCCAGACGTTGATCAGCGACGGCTTGCCGGACTCGCGGGCGCGCCGCAGGGCCGGGCCGATGTCGGAGGGGTCGCGGACCTCCTCGCCGTGACCGCCCAGCATCTGGGCGAACTTGTCGTAGTGGACGTCGCCGAGGGTGTTGCCGACGCGGTCGCGGTCCTTGCCGTACTTGGCGGCCTGGCCGTACCGGATCTGGTTCATGGAGGAGTTGTTGCCGACGATGCCGACGAACGGGAGGTCGTAGCGGACGAGCGTCTCGAAGTCCCAGCCGGTCAGGGAGAAGGCGCCGTCGCCGAAGAGCGCGACGACCTCCTTGTCGGGCCGCGCCTGCTTGGCCGCGAGCACGAAGGGGACGCCGACGCCGAGCGTGCCGAGGGGTCCCGGGTCCATCCATTGCCCGGGCGACTTGGGCTGGACGACCTGCCCGGAGAAGGTGACGATGTCGCCGCCGTCGCCGATGTAGAGGGAGTCCTCGGTGAGGAAGTCGTTGATCTCGCTGACCAGGCGGTAGGGGTGGATGGGTGAGGCGTCGGACCTCAGGTTCGGCAGCCGCTTCTCCAGGGCGGTCTGCTCGGCGGCCCGCAGCTCGTCCAGCCACTCCTTGCGCTTGGAGGCGCCGCCGTTGACGCGCCCGGAGGCCGCCTCGGTCACGGACTTCAGGACCAGCCCGGCGTCGCCCACGATGCCGAGGTCGATGTCGCGGTTCTTGCCGACGGTGCGGTAGTCGAGGTCGATCTGCACGACGGTCGCGTCCGGCGACAGCCGCTTGCCGTAGCCCATGCGGAAGTCGAAGGGCGTACCGACGATGACGATGACATCGGCGTTGGAGAAGGCGTACCGGCGCGAGAGCTGGAAGTGGTGCGGGTCGCCGGGCGGGAGGGTGCCGCGTCCCGCGCCGTTCATGTAGGCGGGGATGTTGAGGGTCCTGACGAGTTCGACGGCCGACTCGGTGCCCCGGGTCGTCCACACCTGGCTGCCGAGCAGGATGGCCGGTTTCTCGGCGTGCACCAGCAGGTCGGCCAGCTTCTCGATCGCCTCGGGGTCGCCGGCCGAGCGGGTCGAGGCGCGGTAGGCGCCGACCTGCGGCACGCGCGCCTTGGACGCGGGCACCTTGGCGTCCAGCACGTCGCGCGGGATCTCCAGGAAGGAGGGGCCGGGCGCGCCGTGGAAGCACTCGCGGAAGGCCATGGACACCATGTCCGCGGCGCGGGCCGTGTCGGGCACGGTCGCCGCGAACTTGGTGATGGGGTTCATCATGTCGACGTGCGGCAGGTCCTGCAGGGACCCCATCTTGTGCTGGGTGAGAGCTCCCTGACCGCCGATCAGCAGCATCGGGGACTCCGCGCGCAAGGCGTTGGCGACACCGGTGACGGCGTCGGTCGTCCCGGGTCCCGCGGTGACCACCGCGCAACCGGGCTTGCCGGTGATGCGCGCGTAGCCGTCTGCGGCGTGGGCGGCGACCTGCTCGTGGCGTACGTCGACGACCTCGATGCCCTCGTCGACGCAGCCGTCGTAGATGTCGATGATGTGGCCGCCGCACAAGGTGTAGATGCGGTCGACTCCCTCGGCCTTCAGCGCCTTGGCTACGAGATGACCACCGGAAATCAGGTCCTGGGTGTCGTCGGGCATGGCGAAGTCCTGTCCCTTCGTAGGGGGTTGGAGCGGCTCGCGGTACATTGCATACAGTCGACGAATACTGTATGAAGCTTGTTATCCCGCATCCGGTGGGTGGTGTCCAGGGGGCGTGCGGCATTTTCCGGGGGGCTGGGAGTCGCTCCCCGCACGACACGGCAGTCAGGAGCCGAAATGGACCTGTACGAACACCAGGCAAGGGAACTCTTCGAGGAACACGGCATCTTGGTGCCACGGGCCGAGGTGACCGACTCGCCCAAGGAAGCACGCGAGATCGCACGCCGACTCGGCGGGCGAGTCGTGGTGAAGGCGCAGGTGAAGACCGGTGGACGCGGCAAGGCCGGTGGAGTGAAACTCGCCGCAGACCCGGCCGCCGCAGAGCTGACAGCACGCCAGGTCCTCGGCATGGACATCAAGGGCCACACGGTCGGCAAGGTCATGCTGGCCCAACCCGTGGACATCGCGGACGAGTTCTATGTGTCCTACGTACTCGACCGCGCGGCGGGCCGCTTCCTCGCGATCGCCTCGGCCGAGGGCGGCATGGAGATCGAGGAGGTCGCCGCCACGAGGCCGGAGGCGGTCGCCCGCATCCCCGTCGATCCGGCCGAGGGGGTGACCCCGGCCAGGGCCACCGAGATCGCCGACGCGGCCGGGCTCCCGCCCCGGACCGTCGACGTTCTCGTACGCCTGTGGGAGGTCCTGGTCCGCGAGGACGCCCTCCTCGTCGAGGTCAACCCGCTCGTCCGCACGAAGGAGGGCCGGATCCTGGCCCTCGACGGCAAGGTCACCCTTGACGACAACGCCCGTTTCCGGCAGGCACGCTGGGGCGCCGACGACACCGGGCACGACGACCCGCTGGAGGCGGCCGCCGCCGCGAAGGGCCTCAACTACGTCAAGCTGGACGGCGAGGTCGGCATCATCGGCAACGGCGCCGGCCTCGTCATGTCGACCCTCGACGTGGTCGCGGGCTGCGGTGCGCGTCCCGCCAACTTCCTCGACATCGGCGGCGGTGCGAGCGCCGGGATCATGGCCGACGGACTGTCCGTCGTCCTCTCCGACCCGGCCGTGAAATCCGTCTTCGTCAACGTCTTCGGCGGCATCACCGCCTGCGACGCGGTCGCCGACGGCATCGTCCGGGCGCTGGACACCGTCCGGCTGACCAAGCCGCTCGTGGTGCGTCTCGACGGCAACAACGCGGCCCGGGGCCGGGCCATCCTCGACGAGCACGCGCATCCGCTGATCCAGCAGGTCACCACCATGGACGGCGCCGCCGCCCGTGCCGCCGAACTCGCCACCGCGGCCTGAGGAGAGGGAACGCCATGGCCATCTACCTCACCAAGGAGAGCAAGGTCCTCGTCCAGGGCATGACCGGCGGCGAGGGCATGAAGCACACCCGGCGGATGCTCGCCGCCGGCACGAACGTCGTCGGCGGCGTCAACCCGCGCAAGGCCGGGCGCACCGTCGACTTCGACGTCCCCCCGGGCCTTGAGGGCCTGGCAGGTGCCCCCGGTGCCGTGCCCGTCTTCGGCTCGGTCACCGACGGGATGCGCGCCACCGGAGCGGACGTCACCGTCGTCTTCGTGCCGCCCGCCTTCGCCAAGGCGGCCGTCGTCGAAGCCGCCGACGCCGGCATCGGCCTCGCCGTCGTCATCACCGAGGGCATTCCCGTCCACGACTCCGTCGCCTTCACCGCCTACGCGAAGAACAAGGGCACCCGCGTCATCGGGCCCAACTGCCCGGGCCTGATCACCCCCGGCCAGTCCAACGCGGGCATCATCCCCGCCGACATCACCAAGCCCGGCCGCATCGGGCTGGTCTCCAAATCGGGCACGCTGACGTACCAGCTCATGTACGAGCTGCGCGACATCGGGTTCTCGACCTGTGTCGGCATCGGCGGCGACCCCGTCGTCGGCACCACGCACATCGATTGCCTCGCCGCCTTCGAGGACGATCCCGACACCGAACTGATCGTCCTCATCGGCGAGATCGGCGGCGACGCGGAGGAGCGCGCGGCGGCGTACCTCCGCGAGCACGTCACCAAGCCGGTCGTCGGCTACATCGCCGGATTCACCGCCCCCGAGGGCAAGACCATGGGGCACGCGGGCGCGATCGTGTCCGGCTCCTCCGGCACGGCCGCCGCCAAGAAGGAGGCCTTGGAGGCGGTCGGGGTGAGCGTGGGCAGCACACCGACCGAGACGGCGAAGCTGGTGCTCGCGCGACTCGAAGGCCGCTAGCCGGGCCGCCCGCGCGGATTCCCGGCCGCTAGCCGGGCCGCCAGCGCCGAGTGGCCCGGCCGATGCCGGGCTGCCCTCGCCGATGCCCCGGCCCGATCACAGGGCCGCCCACGCCGAGTCCCAGCCGACGCCGGGCCACTCCACGCCGCATCCCCGCCCCCGACTGTGCACCGAGAGCGGAGCAACCCCATGGCACCCACCCTCACCCTCAAGACCGGAACGTCCTGGCCCGACGCGTGGCGGCGCTGTCTCGCCGTCGTTCCCGAGGCCTTCCGTGACGACCGGGTCCTCAACCTCTGGAACGGCGCCTGGCAGGAGGACGGCCGGGTCCTGCCCGCCGTCAGCCCGGTCGACGGCGGCCCGATCGCCGGCCCGCCACGCCTGGACGGAATCACCGCCCACCGGGCCGTGTGCGCCGCGCTCGACCAGCACCGCGCCTGGCGGCACATCCCCCTTCAGGAGCGCCGGGCCCGGGTCGCCGCCACCCTCGACGCCCTGACCGAACACCGCGGCCTGCTCGCGCTGCTGCTCGTCTGGGAGATCGGCAAGCCCTGGCGGCTCGCCCGGGCGGACGTCGACCGGGCCATCGACGGGGTCCGCTGGTACGTCGACGGAGTCGAACCCATGCTCGCCGGCCGCTCCCCGCTGGACGGCCCCGTGTCCAACATCGCCAGCTGGAACTACCCGATGAGCGTGCTCGTTCACGCATTGCTGGTCCAGGCACTGGCGGGCAACGCGGTCATCGCCAAGACCCCGACCGACGGCGGTGTCGCCTGTCTCACCCTGGCCTGCGCCCTCGCCGCCCGCGAGGGGATCCCCGTGACCCTCGTCAGCGGCAGCGGAGGCGAGCTCTCCCAGGCACTGGTGCGGTCGCCCGAGATCGGCTGCGTCTCCTTCGTCGGCGGTCGCGACACCGGCGCCGCCGTGGCCACGGCCGTCACCGACCTCGGCAAACGGCACGTACTGGAACAGGAAGGACTCAACACCTGGGGAATCTGGAACCACTCGGACTGGGACACCCTCACCGCGGTGATCCCCAAGCTCTTCGACTACGGCAAGCAGCGCTGCACGGCGTACCCGCGCTTCGTCGTCCAACGGCATCTGTTCGACGCGTTCCTGGCGGCGTACCTCCCCGCGGTGCGCACCCTGAAGGTCGGGCATCCGCTCGCCGTGGAGCGGCGGGACGACCCGTACCCGGAGCTGGACTTCGGGCCGGTGATCAACGCGGCCAAGGCGAAGGAACTGCACGACCAGGTCGCCGAGGCGATCGAGCGCGGTGCCGTGCCGCTGCACCGCGGCAGGCCCGACGACGCCCGCTTCCTGCCCGGCCAGGACACCTCCGCCTACGTCCAGCCGGTCACGCTGCTCAACCCGCCCTCGTCCTCTCCGCTGCACCACGCGGAGCCGTTCGGCCCGGTCGACACGATCGTCCTGGTCGACACGGAGGCGGAGCTGCTGGCCGCGATGAACGCCTCCAACGGCGCGCTGGTCGCCACCTTGTCCACGGATGACCAGGCGACCTACGACCGGCTCGCCCCGCAGATCCGCGCGTTCAAGGTCGGCCACGGCGCGCCCCGCTCGCGGGGGGATCGCGACGAGCTGTTCGGCGGGCTCGGCGCGTCCTGGCGCGGCGCGTTCGTCGGCGGCGACCTGCTCGTGCACGCCGTGACACGGGGACCACAGGGGGAGCGGTTGCCGGGGAACTTCCCCGAATACCAGCTGCTGCCCTGAGAGAGGGGGGCGGCCGGCACCGGTTTCCCACACGGTCGGTCGAGTGGGTGCCGGTGTCGGCCGTCGGCACAGTCGGGCGCTGATGAGGCAGGGCGTCGGCAGGGTCGGGCGCCGGGCGGGCCTGCCGCGGAGGTCGGCCGGCCACGGTGGTCGGCCTCTCTTCGGCCCGGCCGCTCGCCGGGGGCCCGTCCCCGAGCGTGCCGGGACAGGCTCAGCCGATGCCCTGCCGGTCCGGGCGCAGGGCGAACTCCCGGTCCGACGGGGTCGGCGCGGCCAAGCCGACGGCCTGCCGGAGCAGTTCGCGATGGCGCAGCAGCGGCTCGCGGCGTTCCGGCGGCGCGAGCAGGAGCAGGTCGTCCAGGCCGGCCAGCATGCGACGGGAGACCTGCGGGCTCCCTAGGGCGTGGATCCGTACCTCGGTGAACCCGAGATCCACCAGCTCGGTCCACCCGGGCACGGGCTGCACCAGCCGCACCGCACCGACCCGGTCCCGGTGCAGGGCGGAGTCCAGCGGCCGTCGGCTCAGCACGGCCAGGAACTGGACGATCCGGTCCAGCGCCTGCACGGCGGTCGTCGGATCGTTGATCGCGGACGACAGGGCGCGCAACGCGATGTCGGACAACTGCCGCAGCCCGAAACCGAGATCCTGGTGGTAGGTCCGCTCCACCCCCACCGAGATCGCGTGACGCAGCACCCTGCGCGGCGGGACCGGCCCGCCGTGCACCGCCAGTACGGGCATGCCGGGCACCACGAAGTCCCCGATCCGCGGGATCAGCCGCAGCACGACCCCGTACTGGCGCGCCACCCGCACCAATCGTGCGATGTGCACGTCGCGCAGCACCCCCGCCCGGCCCTCGTGCGGCACCCACGCGGTCTCCGGGCCGAAGGCGGGGGCGTCCTGTGCGCCCACCGGCACCGGCATCGAGGCGGCCACCCGGAACGACTCCGAGGCGATCCGTGCGATCACATGGCTGATCCGCATCAGCCGCAGGGTGGTGTTCACGTACAGCACGAAGAGCAGCAGGCTCAGCCCGACCATGCAGAGGGTGAGGACCGACTGCACCAGAGGCACCGACGTGACGGCCCGGGGGTCGTCGACACTGTCGAAGCTCGTCAGGACCAGCAGGGTCAGTACGAAGGTCGCCAGGAACACCGCGAAGGTCGCCTTGGTGATCCGGCTCCGGACGAAGAGCCGCACCACCCGCGGGGTGAACTGGCCACTCGCCATCTGCACGGCGACCAGCGAGATGCTGAAGACGACACCGATGAAGGTCATCATCGCCGAGCCGACCGCGCTCACCACGGCCTTCGCATCCTCCGCGAACCGCAGCAGCTCGTCGAGCGTCTCGAAGTCCCGCTCCTCCCGGAGCGCGTCGACGAGAGCCGTGTCGAGCAGCTCCGCCCCCGCCCAGACCAGGAAGATCCCCACCATCGCCGCGGTGGGGGCGAACCAGAACGTGTCCCGCAAGTGCTCCCTGAGTGGCGACAGGGCACGCGGGCGACGCCTCACCGAGGGGCTCTGCGTCACCATCCAGTCACTCATGGTGCGACCCTAGAGGTAGCGGGGCGCGAGGTCCCGGACCCCCGCCAGGCGGACGGAAACGCAGGTGAAAGGCACTCCGAAAGCTTGGTATTGTTGTCCGTGTCGCCGCCGGGAACACCTCTGGGTAAGGCGGCGGACACCTGGTCCGGGTGGCGGAATGGCAGACGCGCTAGCTTGAGGTGCTAGTGCCCTTTATCGGGCGTGGGGGTTCAAGTCCCCCCTCGGACACAGACCAGCTCGGGCGGGTCGAGATCTTCTCGACCCGCCCGAGCTGTCGTGCGTCGGTCCCGTACCCGGAGCCGGTCCGGTGCCAGGCGTCCTCCCTCGCACCGAGCCGATCCCGTGCCAGGCGTCCTTCCCTCGCACCGAGCCATTCCGCGGTCTCGCGCCGCCACTCCCGCAGCCGGCGGAACGCGGTCTCGCGCCGCCACTCCCGCAGCCGGCGGAACGCGGTCTCGCGCCGCCACTCCCGTAGCCGGTGGAACAGCGTCGCCCGGCCGATCGATCACGACGCGGCGCCGTGCGGGCCTTGTTGCCGCCGTGACGGCGCGGCGCCTCCGAGATCGCGGTGTGCACGCGTCCGCTGCAGCGGACGCGGGGCGGTTGCTGACGGACGCGCTGCGGCGGAGCCCGGGGCACTTCTGAGCATCACCGTCCGGACGCGCCGCAGCGTGTCCCCGGCCCGCCGGTGCGCGCCATCATGGAAGAAGCGGACATCGACGACGAGGAGCCGGGATGACCACCGATGGGACCGGGACCGGCGTCACCGCGCAGGCCCTGGCAAGCCTGCGCGGGACCGCCGACCCGCGGCTGCGTGAACTGCTCACCGGCCTCGTCCGCCACCTGCACGACTTCGCGCGCGAGACCCGCCTCACCCAGGACGAGTGGGAGCGGGCCATCGCCTTCCTGACCGCGACCGGGCAGAGCTGCACCGACACCCGGCAGGAGTTCATCCTGCTGTCGGACGTGCTGGGCCTGTCCATGCTGGTGGAGACGCTGAGCGGCGATCGCGCGCCCGGGACCACCGAGTCGACCGTGCTCGGCCCCTTCCACATGACCGAGTCGCCGGTCCGCGCGCTCGGCGACGACATCGACCTGGTGGGCGGCGGCGAGACGTGCGTCGTCAGCGGCCGGGTGCGGTCCGCGGACGGCACCCCGCTGCCCGGCGCCGTCGTCGACGTCTGGCAGGCCGACGACAAGGGGTACTACGACGTCCAGCAGCCCGGCGTCCAGCCCGCCGGCAACGGACGCGGACTGTTCACGGCCGACGCCGAGGGCCGGTTCTGGTTCCGCACCTGCGTCCCGGCCGCGTATCCGATCCCCACCGACGGCCCCGTGGGCGGGTTGCTGCGCGCGACCGGACGGCACCCCTACCGCCCCGCGCACATCCACTTCATCGCCTCCGCCGCGGGCCACACGCCCGTCACCACGCACATCTTCGTGGCCGGCGGCGACTACCTCGACTCCGACGCGGTGTTCGCCGTGAAGCAGAGCCTGATCCAGGACTTCGCGGAGACGGACGACGCCCCGCTCGCCCAGGAGTTCGGCGTGCCCAACCCCTTCCGGCACGCCCGCTTCGACCTCGTGCTGGAGCGGGCCGCATGACGTTCCAGCAGGAGTTCACGTACGAGACGCGGCCCGTGCGCGTCGTCTTCCGGCCCGGCGCGGCCGTCACCGCGACCCCCGGCGAGGCGGCACGCCTGGGCCTGCGGCGGCTGCTCGTGGTGTGCGGCAGGCGGGGCGAGAACGTGGCCCGGACCGTCGCGGACGCCCTCGGCGACACCTGCGCGGGGCTGCACGCCGAAGCCCGGATGCACGTGCCCGTGCGGGACGCGGACCGGGCCGTCGCGGCCGTACGGGCGGCCGGTGCGGACGGCTGCGTCGCGGTCGGCGGCGGCTCCGCGATCGGGCTCGGCAAGGCGATCGCCCTGCGCACCGGACTGCCCCTGATCGCGGTGCCGTCCACCTACGCGGGCTCCGAGATGACCCCGGTGTGGGGCCTGACCGAGCACGGCACCAAACGCACCGGCCGTGACCCGGCCGTCCAGCCCCGCAGCGTCGTCTACGATCCCCGGCTCACCCTCTCCCTGCCCGTGCCGCTGACCGTCACCAGCGGGATCAACGCGCTCGCGCACGCCGTCGAGGCGCTGTACGCCCCGGACGTCTCGCCGCTGGTGACGGTCATGGCCGAGGAGGGGGTGCGGGCGATGGCCGAGGCACTGCCGCTGCTGGCCCACGACCCGGAGGACCTCGACGCGCGCAGCCGGGCGCTGTACGGGGCGTGGCTGTGCGGGGCATGCCTCGGCGCGACCACGATGGGCCTGCACCACAAGCTGTGCCACGTCCTCGGTGGCACGTACGGCCTGCCCCACGCCGAGACCCACACCGTCGTCCTGCCCTACGCTCTCGCCCACAACGCCCCCGCCGCCCCGCGGGCGTTGACCGTCCTGCGCCGCGCCCTCGGCGCCGACGACGTGCCCCGCGCCCTGTGGGACCTGGCCGGCCGCCTGGGCGCACCGCGTTCCCTCGCCGAACTCGGCCTCGCGCGGGCCGACGTGACACCGGCGGCGGCCCGGGCCGCGGGTGAGCCGTACGCCAACCCGCGCGAGGTGACGGCCGAGGGGGTTCGGGGCGTGCTGCTCGCGGCGTACGAGGGAGGGCCGCCGTCGACGGCATAGGTGCCGCCTTCAGCCGGCACACTCCGCACCTTCCATGGACGCTGCCTCACGGCACCTTCCATGGACGCTGCCTCACGGCACCTTCCATGGACGCTGCCTCACGGCACCTTCCATGGACGCTGCCTCACGGCACCTTCCATGGACGCTGCCTCACGGCACCTTCCATGGACGCTGCCTCACGGCACCTTCCATGGCCGCTGCCTCACGGCACCTTCCATGGCCGCTGCCTCACGGCACCTTCCGTGAACGCTGCCTCACGGCCCGTGTCTGATGCGACGTCAGCGTTCGGCCGGAGTCTCGCGCCCGGCTGATCGCCCGGGACGGGATCCGCAGGGATTCACGGGTCTCGTGAACGCGGTCCGACCGGAGGCGTCGGCCCGGACGGCCGTGCGCTTGCGGCGCCCGCGCCCGGGGCGGAGGATGAAAGCAGGCCCTCCGGCCGCTGTCACCGCCTCCCACCCCCTTGCGCAGGGCCACACGCACGCGCACCGGGAGTCCCCATGGATCCAGCCGACCTCTCAGCGGTGTTCTACGGGGACGGCCCCGTTCCCGTCCTGTGGGCCACCCACTGCCCTGTGCACTTCGACGTGTGGCTGGCGTTCGCCCAGCCGCCGGCCTCGCTGGGGGACGCCCACGGTTCGGGGGCCGCGGCCCGGACGGGAGAGCGGGGACGGCAGGACCTGATTCTCGCGATCCGCGAAGAGTACGGAGTCGAGCAGGTACTGGAGCGTTTCCAGAGCCGCGGGCTGATGGAGAAGTGCCGTCCGATCGCCGCCGGCAGCTTCGTGGCGGCACAGCTGACCCTGAAGGAGCTCGTCGGCGACGTCCTGCCCCTGACCAGTCTGGCCGGTGCGGTGCGTGTCGCCCACGAACTCGCGCGGCACGGCGGGCCCGAAGGCGTCGAAGCCGCCCTCGCCGGACACGTCAGGACCCCGGCCACCAGTGAGATCCACGACAGCATGGAGCGCCGGCAGGAACGTGGCCGCCACGTCACCTGGCTGTTGAGGCTGCTGCACCGCATCGTGCTGCACGCGAGGCCCGACCTCGGGCGGGGCGAGACGCGGGAACAGGCGGTGACCGACGTGCTCGTCGACATGCTGGACGCCGTCGTCGTGGACACCGGGCCCGTGCGCCGACCCCACGCACCCACCGGGCGGGTGGCCGACCGGAGACAGAAGTATCCGGTCGTCTCCGTGACGACGAACCGGCCCGCGACCGGAGCGGTCGTACGGTCCCGCCGGACCATCAAGGCCGACGCGGCGGAGCAGGTCTTCTCGGTCGACACCGCCTCCATCGGCTGGGCCGTCGTCGACAGCGGCATCGATGCACGGCATCCCGCCTTCCACGACTGGGACACCACCGGCCCGACGCCGCAGCGACTCGAGACGCGCATCGCCCGCGCCTTCGACTTCACCGGCGTACGGGAGAAACTCTCCGCCGACGTGCTCGTGGGCGGCCTCGTCAACTGGGCGGCCGCCCTGCCGACCGTCGAGACCACCCTGTCCCGGGAACAGCCCGCACGGCCGCCGCCGGGCGACCAGCACGGCACCCACATCGCCGGCATCATCGGCGGCTGGTGGCCGGAGCTGGACTTCCGCGGCATCTGTCCGCGCATCCGGCTCTACGACTTCCGCGTCCTCGACGACGAGGGAGGGGGCGACGAGTTCTCCATCGTCACCGCGCTGCAGGCGATCCGTCACATCAACGAGCAGGCCGGACGGTTCATCGTCGCCGGGGTCAACATCAGCCTGTCGGTCCCGCACGACGTCGCCAGTCACGCCACCGGGTGGACACCCGTGTGCGTCGAGTGCGACCGGCTGACACGGTCGGGCGTCGTGGTCGTCACCGCGGCGGGCAACGCGGGGTTCGCCGGCACGGCGCGGACCGTGGGCGCCGACTACCGGGCCATCAGCATCTCCGACCCCGGAAACGCGGAGTCCGTCATCACCGTCGGCTCCACCCACCGCAGCAACCCGCACCGCCACGGCGTCAGCTACTTCTCCGGCCGGGGGCCCACCGGCGACGGGCGGCCCAAGCCCGACCTGGTGGCGCCGGGGGAGGACATCGACGGCCCCATCCCCGGTGAGGGCATCGCCGCCATGCACGGCACCAGCCAGGCGGCGGCCCATGTCAGCGGGGCCGCGGCCATGCTGCTGGCCCGCAACCGGGAGTTGCTCGGCCGCCCCGAACGGGTGAAGGAGATCTTGTGCGCCACGGCGACGGACCTGGCTCGTGAACGCCACTTCCAGGGCCACGGGCTCGTCGACGTGCTGCGTGCCATCCAGTCCGTCTGACGGAACGGTCCACCAGCCAGGAGCCGCCATGCTCACCTTCGATTTCCTCGACGCGCGCCACGGCGACTGCTTCCTCGTCCACTGGGGCACACCCCCCGAGCGGGTCATGCTCGTCGACGGCGGTCCCGGTGGGGTCTACCGGGCCACACTCCGCGGCCGGCTGCAGGAACTCGGCGGACCGGACGGCGATGACCGGCCGCACCTCGACGTCGTGTGTCTGTCCCACGTCGACGACGACCACGCCGGCGGGCTCGTCCGGCTCTTCCGCGACATGAGACAGGCCCAGCAGGACGGAGAAGCCCCGCCGTACGCGGTGGACGCCCTGTGGTTCAACTCCGTGGAGGAACTCGTCGACCGGCACGCCCCCGGGCTGAGCGCCTCCGTCCGGCCGCTCTTCGAACGCGCCGCCGCCGACGCGGCGGTCGGGGCGAGCTACCAGCAGGGCCGCGACATCCGCAACGCGGCGACCGCGCTGCGCCTGGACGGCAACGCCCCGTTCGGCGGACCGCTCACCGAGGGCGCCGAGGCCGTCCTCGACGACCTGGACGTCACGGTCGTCGCACCGGACCGGGAAGCGCTGGTGGAACTGGAGGAGCGGTGGCGCGAGGCGAAGCAGCGCGGCGACCCCGACGTCATCACCGCGGGCTACACCGACGGGTCGGTGCCGAACCTCTCCAGCATCGTCCTGCTGCTGCGCCACGAGGGGTGCACCGCCCTGCTCACCGGTGACGCCCGCGGTGACCGCGTCCTGACGGGCCTGCGCGAACTGGGCCTGCTCGACGACTCGGAACCCCTCCACGTCGACCTGCTCAAACTGCCGCACCACGGCAGCGACCGCAACATGGCGGCGGGCTTCTTCGAACAGGTGTGGGCCGACCACTACGTCATATCCGCCGACGGCGTCCGCCACCACCACCCCAGTGAGGACACCCTGCGCAGGCTCGTCGAGTCCCGGGCACCGGACGACGAGTACGTCATCCACCTGACCAACCACATCCCCTTCGCCGAAGAGGAACTCACGCGACTGAGCGAGGGCCGCGCCTTCGGCGTCGACGTCCGGGCGCCCGCCGACCAAGCGCTCCTCATCGAGATCGGAGACCGGCCATGACCACCTTCCGGCGGGCCCCCGCCCTTCCCGCGCCGCCGGCCGGCGCCGCACCGGACGCCGGTCCGCTGTGGGCCGTGGACTCGCCCGCCACCGGCACGGGCCTCACCGCGCGTCCCTGCGGTGACGCCCTTCGCCCCGCAGAACCACCGGCCACCGCGCACCCGGTGGCGCTCGCCCTGTCCGGCGGCGGGTTCCGCGCCACCCTCGCCGCCCTGGGCTTCGTGCGGCTGCTGGCCGACACCGGGCTGCTCGCCCGGCTGCGGTACTCCTCGTCGGTGTCCGGCGGTTCGATCGCCAACGGCTGCCTGGCCACCGCCTGGCCCGCGCTGCGGCGGGAGGACTTCACCGCCCGCGCCGTCGACGAGCTGGTCATCGCGCCGGTCGTCGACCGCGTCTCCTCCCGCTCCCTCAAGCGCGCCCTCGTCCACGGCCTGTGGCGAACCCTCGGCCCCTCCACCCGTACGGACCTCCTGGCCGGGTGTCTGGACGAGTGGTTCCTGCGGGAGGCCGAACTGGAGCGCCTGGACCCGGAGGTGCGCTGGATCGTCAACGCCGCCAACCTGACCACCGGTGCCCGCTTCACCTTCGAACGCGACGTGTACGGCGACTACACCATCGGTCTGGCCCCCACAGCCGGCACGCGGCTGCGGCTGAGCCGGGCCGTGTCGGCCTCCGCCGCGGTGCCCGGCGCGTTCCCGCCCGTCGTTCTCGACCAGGCCCCCTTCCCGTGCGCCGCCCGGCCGCCCGCCCTGCTCGACGGCGGTACGTACGACAACACCGGCCTGGAGGCCATCGACTCGGACCGCTACCGGCACACCTTCCTGTGCGTCCTCAACGCCGGAGGGCTGCTGCGGCCCGGCGTGTACGGGCGCGTGCCGGTGGTCCGGGACCTGGCCCGGGCCAACTCGCTGCTGTACCGGCAGAGCACCACGCTGCGGACCCGTGCCGTCGTCGAACGCTTCGCGCACGCGAGGGCCTCGGGCCCGGACGGCTCCCTGCCGCGTGGTGCCCGGCGCGGCATCCTCGTCCAGCTCTCCACCGACTTCCCGGCGGACGGCCCGGACGCCCTGCGCCGCTGGCGCGCGGCCTTCCCCGAACACCCGGCCTTCGACGGCCGTCATCTCGCCCTCGTCCCGACCGTGTTCGACCGCCTCGACCCCGGCCTCTGCCGGGCCCTGGTCCACCGCGGCTGGTGGCTGGGCGGCGCGGCTCTGGCGGCGTACCACCCCGAGTTCCTCCCGGACGACCTGACGGCGCTGCGCCCGCCGCGACGATGACGTCCCCGCCGAAGACCGCGAGCGCCGACCCGGACCGCCCGGTCACCGCGGACAGAAGGTGACCGCAAGCCTGCCTAGGGTCGTGCCATGACTCAGACGCAGAGGATTCTTGTCACCGGCGCCACCGGAACCGTCGGCCGTCAGGTCGTCGCCGAACTGCTCGCCCGGGGGCACGACGTGCGTGCCGTGACCCGCGACGCGGCGAGGGCCGCCTTCCCGGCCGGTGTCGACGTCGTCGAGGGCGACCTGACCGAACCGGAGAGCCTGGCCCCGGCCCTGGAGGGCGTCACCGGCCTCCATCTGATCACGTTCGGCGGTGTCACCTTCAGCCCGCTGGAGACCGGCCCCCGGATCCTGGAGCTCGCCCGCTCGGCCGGTGTCCGACGCGTCACCGTGCTGCACGGCGGCGGGCCCACCCCCCTGGAGGACGCGGTGCGTGCCGAGGACGGTGTGGAGCGGACCGTGCTCATGCCGGTGGAGTTCATGGCCAACGCCCTGGAGTGGGCGGACGGGATCGTCGCCTCCGGCGAGGTGCGGGAGCCGTTCGTGGACCGGCTGAGTGCCATGGTCCACGAAGCGGACATCGGCGCCGTCGCTGCGACCGCGCTCACCGAGGAGGGGCACGGCGGCCGGGAGTACGTGATCACCGGCCCCGAGGTGCTCACCGTCGGGGACAAGGTGAAGACGATCGCCGCCGCCGTCGGTCGCGAGATCGCCCTGGTCGAACTGACCGAGGAAGAGGCCCTCGCGCGGTGGCGGGCGGCGGGCCTGCCCGAGGACGTCATCGGCTTCCTGAGGGAGACGTACGGGAACACGCCGGAGGTGGGCCGTACGGTCTCCGGCACCGTCGAGCGGGTCACCGGCCGCCCGGCGCGCACCTTCGCCCAGTGGGCCGCCGAGCACGCGGCCGCCTTCGAGGGGCGGTCCTGACTCTCTCGTGAACAACGAGGCCCGGCAGGTTCAGTCGGCAACCACCGCCGAGACGTACGCGGCTGAGACACGACGACGACCCCGACCGTCCCGCGCGCGATATTCGCTGGCCCGGTGCGTGTGACCTTCCTACACTCACGCACATACCCGGCCGCCCACCACCGAGCGCCGGGCGTCGCCGCGACGAACGAAGGGAGAGGGCCATGCGTGACCGCACCGCTGCCGCCGTCTCCCCGCCGCGCTACGAGGTGATCCTCGTGTCTTCGTCGCCCCGGTGCCCGCTGCGCGGCGGCATCGGCTGACCGGACGAAGAGCGCCAGATCCCGAAGTGCTCTGACGTGATGTCAGGGCAGGGTGGCCGTGTGCCGCCCTGCCCTTCCCGTCCGGAAATCGCGCTGCCCCTTCTTCCGATCGCATCGAAAGGCCCTGGGCCGTGCGCACCCGTCTCAACCCGCTCGCCGCCGTCCGCAACCTCGGCATCCTCGCCCACGTCGACGCCGGCAAGACCACCGTCGCCGAACGCGTCCTCTTCGCCACCGGCACCACCCACAAACGCGGCGAGGTCCACGACGGCACCACCGTCACCGATTTCGACCCGCAGGAGCGCGACCGGGGCAGCGCGGAGCGTGCAGCTCCAGCCACTTCTCGATCCTCGCCCAGGCGCCCGCCACGGCCTGCGCCTGCTGCTGATCATCCGCCATACCCGCGACCCTACGGGTCTCATGCCACTTGCCGGCAACGCGGAGAAGGAGCGGTTCGTCAAGCTGGCGCGGGTGGAACGCCACGGGGCGTTCACAATGGACCGCGGTCGGCGGTGCCGACCTCACGACCGGAGCCCGCAGCACGCGGGCCCGCTGGGTTCCTATCTCCGTCTCAACCTGTCTCAGCAAGGCGGTACTTGACGGGCCGGTCCTCCACCTTCACCAGCAGGCCCTCGCTCGTGAGGTCCCGGAGGATCCGGCGGGTGTGCTTGTCCTGCGGGTCGTGTCCGGCGTCACGCAGCGCGCGCAGACTTCGGTCGGTGTCCCAGTAGCCGCCGTACATGTGCACGGCCTTCTCGAGGGTTGCGCGCTGGCTGTCGGCGGGTTCCGTCAACGCTCCGCTCCCTGCGCCTGCTCGCCGGCGGCCGCGGCGTGCGACTTCTTCGTGTGGTTGGCGATGCTCGCCGGCGCGCCGACGTAGTCGCACGCGGGGCACGTCTGCCACACCCCTTCGGAAACGGCCCGGGCGCTCACCGAGTGCCCGGGCCCGTATCCGTGGCCGTGCAGCAACTGGGCGACGGAAGAACCGTACTCGGCCGCGAGCAGTGCGGCTTCCGCCACCTTGTCGTGGCCGGGAGCGAAGAACGATCCGGGTCCGACCTGCTTGGCGCAGCCGCACCAGCAGGTGCCGGTCGGGGTGAGGCGGGGAAGAGACTTCGTCGTCATGCCGTCACAGTAGGTCAACCAACGTGACGGGACGGACACTTCGCCGTGCTCGAACCGGACTTCTACGCCTGAGCGTGGGCCGTCCTCACGTCTGCTTCCATGCCGCAGCCCGGCACCGGCCGTTCGAGCACCGGGTCGCCGAACTCCGCGCGCAGCGCTTGGAACGCGGTCACCTTGTCCTCGCCGAAGCGGCGGACGTGGGCGGCGTACTCGTCGGGGGAGAGGTACGCCGATGGCCGGGACTTGGTGTGGAACTTGTCCGCGTACATCACGAGCCTCTCCTCTTCGGTCACCGCCACGTAGTCGGCGGGAGGCAGGGGCAGTCCCTGGCTCACGATGTCGTGCCGCGTGAGTCCCACTCCGGTGTGGTGGGAGCAGAAGCGGCGGAGGGCCTCGGGGAAGCCCTCCGCTTCGAGGATCTCGTGGCCGAGCAGGCCGTGCCGGACGTAGTTCCGGTGGTCCAGCAGTCCGTCGTCTCCGTAGAGGCGGTAGACGCCGATGTCGTGGAGGAGACAGCCGGCGCGGACCAGTTCGGCGTCGAGGTGCGAGAGGTGGGGTGCCGACAGGAGCTGCTCGGCGATGTCCCAGACGATCTCACAGTGCGTATGGACGAGGGTGAACGCCTCGGTGGTGGGCGCGTACTTCTCGTGCAGCGCCCGGATCTCTGCGGGGCCCGGAATCCTCATCGGCCGAGCGTAGCAACCGTCCGTCCGGCTGGGCCGGGAAGTTCCCGCAGCGGCCCTTTTCACGCGATCGGATGGTGCTTCGGGGAGCGGGCACCTGCCCTGCCTGCGGGCCGTTCGACCTGGTGACGGGACTTGTCGTCCATTCTCAGCACGGTGACGGGAGCACACCATGGGCCTGCACTTCCACCGCAACCCCGACGGCACGACGACCGGGCGCAACGAGGCCAACGGCTTCACCGTGACGCTTGCCGACGAAGAAGAGGTGAAGCGGCAGTTGTACGAGGACGCCGGGTGGGAGTACACGCCTCCACCGCCCCCGGTGCCGCCCGGGTTTCACAGGTTCTCCTTGGTGCACGACGAGTTCCGGGCCTCCGGCTTCGAGGACGAGAGGTATGCGGGGCTGCGGGCACGTCCGCCCGAGGGGTGCACGTCGGTCGACTGGGGGTGCTTCGCCCTGGAGTGCGAACGGCCGGGGAAGACGCTCCTGGACGCGGTCGCCGGTACCGTCGCGGAGATCCGCCGAGAGCACGGGCTGGTGATGAACAGCCTGGGCGTCGAGAAGCCCCAGGAATGGTTCGACGCGGACGGCAAGGACGGATATGCCGCGAAGATCGTCGCGCATGTCGTGCTGATGGCCGCCGACCGCGCCCGGTTGCTCGGATACGGGCGCAAGGACGTGGTCCGGCTGCTCGATGCCACGGGGATCGAGTAGTGGAACGCCTTGGTGGGCGGGGACTGACGTCTTCCGCGGAAATCCCGTTGTCCAGTACGCCATCTCCTGACAAGGTCGCGCCCATGCCCGCCTTCACCGCACCCGACGGCACCCGCCTGGCCTACCACGTGACGGGAGACGGACCGCCTCTGGTCTGCCTCCCGGGTGGCCCCATGCAGGACTCCGTGTACCTGGGGGACCTCGGCGGCCTGACGGCCCGCCGCACCCTGATCCGGCTGGACCTCCGGGGCACGGGCCACTCCACGGTGCCGCGGGACCCGGCGTCGTACCGCTGTGACCGGCAGGTCGGCGATGTCGAGGCGCTGCGTGCGGAGTTGGGCCTGGAGCGGATCGATCTGCTCGGGCACTCCGCAGGGGCGAACCTGGCCGTGCTGTACGCGGCCCGGCATCCGGAGCGCGTGGGCCGGCTCGCGGTCGTCACACCCAGCGTCTTCGCCGTCGGCCTCGTCGTCACCGCCGAGGACCGGCTGGAGACGGCCCGACTGCGCCGCGACGAACCGTGGTTCGCCCCGGCGCACGCTTCCCTGGAAGCGATCACGTCGGGCCGGGCGAAGCCCGCCGACTGGGATGCCGTCGCCCCCTTCTGGTTCGGCCGGTGGGACGACGAGGCGCGCCGGTTCCGCGCTGCGGAGCAGCAGCAGCGCAACGACGAGGCGGCGGCCCTGTACGCCTCCGAGGGCGCCTTCGACCCCGGCGCCACGCGTGCCGCTCTCGCGGAGTTGCCCTCACCGGTGCTCGTCCTCGCGGGGGAGTACGACATCGCCGCGCCCGTGCGCGTGATGAAGGAGTACGCCGGCCTGTTTCCGCACGCCGAGCTCATCGTGCAGAGCGAAGCGGGGCACTTTCCGTGGCGGGACGGCTCGGGTGCGTTCGTGACGGCTCTGGCGGCCTTCTTGGATCAGACCTCCGCCCCGCTGCCCGGGACATAGTCCGGGTCCACCTGGGCTGCCAGGTCCCCGCCTGTACGCGCGTCCGCCCAGGACCGGACGTTGCGCAGGTGGAACTCGACCGCGTGACGGTGGAGCCGGTTCCAGTCGCGGACCTCGGCATCGACCGCCTCGCGCAGGACCGTGAGGGCGTGGCGGTTGTGCGGCTCCAGCGACGCCAGTGCGTCCGGGCCGGGCTCCGCGCGGCCCTGCTCGGCCGCGCGAACCCAGGGGGACTGCACCAGGTGGGTCAGGAGGTCGTCGCCCACCTGTTCCTTGAGGAAGAGCAGGTCGTCCTCGCCGGTGACCTTGTTGCCGACGACCGCGATGCGGATGCCGAACTGTTCCGCGTGGTCGCGGTACTGGCGGTACACCGAGACGCCCTTACGGGTGGGTTCCGCCACCAGGAACGTCATGTCGAACCGGGTGAACAGGCCCGACGCGAAGGCGTCCGCGCCCGCCGTCATGTCGACCACGACGTACTCGCCGGGGCCGTCCAGCAGGTGGCCGAGGTACAGCTCCACCGCGCCCAGCTTGGAGTGGTAGCAGGCCACGCCCAGGTCCGACTCGTCGAACTCGCCCGTCACCATGAGGGGGACGCCACCCGCCCGGCCGACGTGCCGCGTGTGCAGTTCGTCGTCGCCGAGCGGGCGGAGCAGACGGGACCCGCGGCCCGGCGGGGTCGTCTTGATCATCGCCTCGGGGGAGAGGATGCGGGGGTTGTCGCCTCGCAGGAAGGTCTTGATCTCGTGCACGTGTGCGCCCAGGGGAGGGGCGAACTCCTCCGCGCCGCCGAGCGCCTCGGCCAGGTGCTGGTTGATGTCGCCGTCGATGGCGAGGACCGGAGCGCCGGAGCGCGCCAGGTGGCGGGAGAAGAGCGCGGACAGCGTGGTCTTGCCGCTGCCGCCCTTGCCGACGAACGCGACCCTCACGACCGCCCCACCTTTTTGAAAATGGATGTCATGTGGATAGGTTTAAGGAGTGGTCCGCACCCGTGTCAAATCTCTTGCTCCGCAACGGAGTCCGGGCCCTTCAAGGACCCGGAGTTGCGCGCCGCCGCCCGCGCGGCGATCGCGCCCTCCGCCCTGGTCAAGGGCGTCTTCGAGGGGTACGCCGACCCGGGCGCCGGCCTCTTCGGACCCGCCGTCCCCTGGGCCGAGGGCAAGCGGGTGAAGCCGGCCGGTCGCGCCGAGCCCGCCCGGCCCGACGGCGCATCGATCACCCTGGCCACCTACGACAACCGGCCCGAGCTTCCCGAGGTCGCCCAGGTCGTGCAACGGCAGTCGCAGAAGGCCGGGTTCACGGTGAAGCTGGAAGTGCGCGAGTACTCACGGCTGGAGAGCGACGCGCTTGCCGAGAGTTCGACGCGTTCATCGGCGCCCGCAACAGCCTCCTGGACACCGGCGACCCCGTCGGAGTCCTCGGCAGCGACTACACCTGCGACGGCGGCTACAACCTGGCCCGGTTGTGCGACGAGAAGGCCGACCGGGCCGTCGCCGAAGCCGACGGGACCGACGGCACCGGAGAGCGGCAGGACGCCGCCATGGCCGCCGAGGCGGCGATCCTCGGCACGGACGCGGTCGTGCCACCGGCCCACCAGTGGATCATCGCCGCGTCTCGACCAAGGTGCGGGGCGTGCTGCTCGACCCGTACGAGCGGACCCTGGTCGGCACCGGAACGCGTCGCTGACCGGCCCGTTCAGGCGGGCAACCGCGTGTCGATCACGCAACTGATCTCGACGAGCTGCCCGGGAAAGGTCAGTTCGGTGACGCCCAGGGCCGTGCTGACCGGGCGGTGGGCGCCGAAGTACGCCCGATTGGCCTTCGCCACGACCTCGGCGTTCCGCACCAGGTCCACCGCGTACAGCGTCTGGGACACGATCTGGTTGCGCGTCACGCCGTAGTGGGCCAGGACCCTGTCGAGGTTGATGTGGGTCCGCTCCAGCTGGGCGGTGACGTCGTCCTCGGGGCGGAAGCCGCCCGCCTCGTCGAACGCGAGCTGCCCGGAGACATGGATCAGACCGCCGGACCTGATCGCCTGCGCGTAGCCGAAGTGGCTCTCGGCCGGGATGCCGTGGTCGTAGACGTCGGTGGTGGTCACAGTCGGTGTCCTTCCGTCGAGCGCGAACCGCGCTCTCTTGCGGTTACTGGGAAACCGTAGGAGAGTGACCGCCGACCTGGAAGAACGCACTTTTCGGTAACGGGGGAACCAGATGGTGACCAAGCAGTTGAGGGACCTGCCCGAGAACGCGGACCTGCGGCGGGCGGACTCCCTGGCGCGGGAGATCTTCTCCGACGTGGCCAACAGATGGGCGCTTCTGATCATCGAGGCCCTCGGAGAACGCACCCTGCGCTTCAGTGAAGTACGGGACGAGGTCGAGGGCGTCAGCCACAAGATGCTGACCCAGAACCTGCGGATGCTGGAGCGCAACGGTCTGGTCGACCGGACGGTGTACCCCACCGTGCCGCCCAGGGTCGAGTACACCCTGACCGAGCCGGGCCGGGCCCTGCGCGCCACGGTCGACGCGATCTGCGGCTGGACCCACCAGTACCTCGGCCACATCGAGGCGGCGCGCGGGCGGTTCGACGACTGACCGCCCCCGCCGCGCTTGCCGTCAGCCGGCGACCAGTTCCCGCACCTGCCGCGGCGCCACCGGCTCCTGGATGCGCGAGGTCCGGTACAGCCACAGCACATCCCGCCCGAACGACCAGAGCAGCAGGCCCAGGGCCAGGGCCGCGACGCCGAAGTTGGCCGCGTGGGGCAGCAGATCGGCGCCCGCCAGCAGCAGGAGCACACCCTGGAGCGCGGCGACGGTCTTGCGGGCGGTGCTCGGCGGGAGGGCGGCGGTCAGCCAGGGCCGCACCTTGGCCGCGGCGACGAAGACGTAGCGCATACCGCCGATCAGCAGCACCCACGGGCCCAGTTGCGTGGACACGTACACGCTCAACACCAGGATCAGGAACGCGTCGACCTCCATGTCGAAACGCGCGCCCAGCGGGGTCGAAGTGCCGGTGCGGCGGGCGACCTTGCCGTCCACGCCGTCGAGGATCAGCGCCACCGCCGTCAGGCCGACGAACAGCGACACGGGCGGCGAGCTCTGGAAGGAGTCGGCGACCAGGGCGGTGACCCCGCCGACGAGGGTGGCCCGGCCGAGGGTGACCCGGTTGGCCGCGCCGAACGAGCGCAGCCGCGAGCGGTGCAGGGCCCGCGAGAGAACCGCCCAGGTGGCGATCGCGAACGCGAGGCCCGTCAGCCAGCCCGCCGGCCCCATCCCGATCGCCGTGCCGATCAGGACCAGCAGCAGGACCTGCACGCCCGCCCCCAGGGCGGTCTCCTGCTGTACGAGCCTCGCGTCGTAAGTGTTGTTCAGGGCCACCGAACGTCCTCCGGCCGTGTGACAGAGTCGATCAACGCCGCTACGTTGTGCGCGGCCTGTGCACCCCTCGGTACGCAAGCAGCTTCCCGATCGTTCAGGAGGACTTCGATGAAGCACACCGGACGCGCGTTCTGGATCGACTCGCCTGGGCGAGCCTCGATCCGGGACGTCACCCTGCCCGCGCCCGGCGAGGACGAGGTGCTGGTCCGCACGCTGTTCTCCGGCGTGAGCCGCGGCACCGAGACGCTCGTCTTCCGCGGCGGCGTGCCCGTCAGCCAGCACACGGCCATGCGCGCACCGTTCCAGGAGGGCGACTTCCCGGGCCCGGTGAAGTACGGCTACCTCAACGTCGGCGTAGTGGAGCAGGGGCCCGAGGAGCTCACCGGCCGTACGGTGTTCTGCCTCTACCCGCACCAGACGCGCTACGTCGTGCCGGCCACCGCGGTCACCCCCGTGCCGGACACCGTCCCCGCCGAACGGGCCGTGCTCGCCGGGACCGTGGAGACCGCCGTGAACGCCCTGTGGGACGCCGCGCCCCTGGTCGGCGACCGGATCGCCGTGGTCGGCGGTGGCATGGTCGGCTGCTCGGTGGCCGCCCTGCTCGCCCGGTTCCCCGGCGTCCGCGTCCAGCTGGTCGACGCCGACCCGTCCCGGGCGAAGATCGCCGAGGCGCTCGGCGTCGGCTTCGCCACCCCGCAGGACGCCGACGGGGACCGCGACCTGGTCGTGCACGCCAGTGCCACGGAACAGGGCCTCGCCAGGTCGCTCGAGCTGCTCACCGCCGAGGGGACCGTCCTCGAACTCAGCTGGTACGGCGACCGGCGGATCGCTCTCCCGCTCGGCGAGGCCTTCCACTCGCGGCGGCTGGTCATCCGCAGCAGCCAGGTCGGCACCGTCTCCCCGGCCCGCGCGAACCGCACCTACGCCGACCGGCTCGCCGTCGCCCTGGACCTGCTCGCCGATCCCGCGCTCGACGCCCTCATCACCGGTGAATCCGCCTTCGAGGACCTGCCCGAGGTGCTGCCCCGACTGGTCTCCGGCGAGGTCCCCGCGCTGTGCCACCGGGTCCGATACGACGAGAACGATGGACGCATCGGCTGACGATTCGTTCCATCCGGTACGACTTCGCCACGACAAGAGCGCCTGACCTGAGAAAAGACGTACCGAAGGCTGAACAAGGGAAGGCAAGGAGCCGTACTACTCGGCATCCCCGGCACCCGAGAGCGGGGAGCAGACGCGCCGCACCTGGAGGGTCGTCCGTTGTTCAGCATCACCGTCCGCGATCACATCATGATCGCTCACAGCTTCCGTGGCGACGTCTTCGGACCGGCCCAGCGCCTCCACGGCGCCACGTTCCTCGTGGACGCCACGTTCCGGCGCGAACAGCTGGACGAGGACAACATCGTCGTCGACATCGGGCTGGCCACCCAGGAACTCGGCGCGGTCGTCAGCGAACTGAACTACCGCAACCTCGACAACGAGCCCGACTTCGCCGGAGTCAACACCTCCACGGAGTTCCTCGCCAAGGTCATCGCCGACCGGCTCGCCGAGCGCATCCACAAGGGGGCGCTGGGCGAGGGAGCCAAGGGCATCGCGGGCCTCACGGTCACACTGCACGAGTCGCACATCGCCTGGGCGAGTTACGAGCGTGCGCTGTGACCGACACGACGATCGAACGGCCCGGGCAGCCCGGACCGGCACCGGCACGGCTGAATTATGTTCCCGTGCAGCACGCCTCCCAGAAGAACGCCGAGATCATCCCCATGTCCCTGCGCACCGTGCACTTCGTGCTGCCGGGCGGCGTCGACGACCCGGCGGCACCCAGCGGCGGCAACGCCTACGACCGGCGTGTGTGTCTGGACCTGCCCGGCTTCGGCTGGCAGGTCACCCAGCACGCCGTGGCCGGTGACTGGCCCCGGCCGGGGGCCGACGCCCGTACGGAACTCGCCCGCACCCTGGGCGGACTGCCCGACGGGGCCGTGGTCCTGCTCGACGGGCTCGTGGCCTGCGGCGTGCCTGAGGTCGTCGTCCCCGAGGCGGAACGGTTGCGCATGGCCGTCCTCGTCCACCTCCCGCTCGGCGACGAGACCGGGCTCGACACGGCCGTGGCCGCCGAACTGGACGCCAAGGAGCGGAGGGTGCTGCGGGCGGTGCCCGCGGTGATCGCCACCAGCGACTGGGCGGTCCGCCGTCTGGTCGCCCACCACGGCCTCCCTCCCGAGCGGGTCCACGTCGCGGCCCCCGGCGCCGACATCGCACCGCTCGCGCCCGGCACCGACGGTGTCTCGCGCCTGCTGTGCGTGGCCGCCGTGACCCCGCGCAAGGGCCAGCACCGGCTGGTCGAGGCGCTGGCCACGGTGACCGACCTGCCGTGGAGCTGCGTGTGCGTCGGCGCTCTGACCCAGGACCCGGAGTACGTCGCCCATCTGCGGTCCCTCATCCGGAAGCACGGGCTGGAGGACCGGCTGGAGCTGGCGGGGCCGAAGTCCGGTGCCGCGCTGGACGCCGCCTACGCCACCGCCGACCTGATGGTCCTCACCTCCTACGCCGAGACGTACGGCATGGCGGTGACCGAGGCCCTGGCCCGGGGCATCCCGGTGCTGGCCACGGATGTCGGCGGGGTGCCGGAGGCGGTCGGCCGCGCGCCCGACGGCGGGGTGCCCGGCATCCTCGTCCCGCCGGAGAACCCCGCCGCCATCGCCGCCGAACTGCGCGGCTGGTTCGGTGAGGCGGACGTACGGCGCCGGCTGAAGGCCGCCGCCCGCAGCCGCCGCGCCGCCCTCGGCGGCTGGGCGGCGACCGCACAGAGCCTGGCGGCGGTCCTGCGCCGGCTTCCGACCGAACCCCGGAGGGCCGCATGACGAACCCGGTGACGACCCAGCAGAGCGGTACGATCCCGGCCCAGCCCGGCCCGAGGGAGGTCACGGTGACGGACGACGTGACCCCGGGCGCGTGGCCGGCGGGGAAGCCGGGGTCGAAGCAGGCCGCCGCGGCGGACAGTCCGGCTCCCGGCGGGACGCCCGGGCCGCGGCAGGCCGAGAACACCGCGGCCCAGGGCGGAAAGCCCGGGCCGGGCGCGGCCGGTGACGCCGTGCGGCCCGGGCCGGGCTCCGGTGTCGCGTTCTTCCCCGGGCCGGTCCCCGGCGCCGTCATCCCCGGCGCCGGACCCAGCGGCAAGCCCGGCGCCCGGCCGACCGTGAAGCTGCGGGATGCCGACCCCGACGACCCGCCCCGCTACGCACCCGAGTGGCTGGAGTTGCGGGAGCCGGCCGATGCCGCCGCCCGGGCGCACGACCTGCTCGACCCGCTGCGGATCCGGCTCGCCAACCTGCCGGGCAAGTCGGGCGTCGTCATCCACGACGTGGGCTGCGGCACCGGCTCGATGGGCCGCTGGCTCGCGCCCCGCCTCGACGGCGCCCAGCACTGGGTGCTGCACGACCGCGACCCCTACCTGCTGCACTTCGCCGCCGTCGCCTCCCCGCGCTCGGCCGCCGACGGCAGCCGGGTCACCGTGGAGACGCGGCGCGGTGACATCGCCCGCCTCACCCCGGACGCCCTGCGGGGCGCGTCCCTGGTCACGGCGTCCGCCCTGCTGGACGTCCTCACCCACGAGGAGATCGACACCTTCGCCGCCGCGTGCACCGGAGCAGGCTGCCCCGCCCTGCTGACGCTGTCCGTCGCCGGGCGCGTGGAACTGACCCCGTCCCACCCGCTGGACGCGGAGATCGCCCAGGCGTTCAACGACCACCAGCGCCATGACGGACTGCTCGGCCCCGACGCGGTCACGGCGGCGGCCGAGGCGTTCTCCGCACACGGCGCGACCGTACGGCTGCACCCGAGCCCCTGGCGGCTCGGCCCCGAGCAGGCCGCGCTCACCGAACAGTGGCTGCGCGGCTGGGTCGGCGCCGCCGTCGAGGAGCGCCCCGAGTTGCGGGCCGAAGCAGACGTCTACCTGACCAACCGGCTGGCGGCCTGCGCCGCGGGCGAGTTGCGCGTGACGGTCCACCACATCGACCTGCTGGCCCTGTCCCGCCCGGTGGGCGGAGCGTCATGAGCCCCCAGGCGACGGGAACGTGTCCGCGTGCCACGCCCACCCACGCCCCGCCGTCCGCGACCGGCAGCGGTACCCGTGCGCCCGCGATATCCGGTGCGGCGGGCACGGTCCGGACAGAGGTGGTCGTACCGCGCCCGGCCGCGGACGACGAGAGCGATCCCGTCGCCTCGGGCCAGGCCGTGGACGACCGGAGCGAGTTCGTCGTCTCGGACCCGGCCGTGGGTGACCGGAGTGAGTTCGTCGCCTTGGACCCGGCTGTCGGCGACCGGAGTGAGTTCGTCGCCTTGGACCCGGCTGTCGGCGACCGGAGTGAGTTCGTCGTCTCGGACCCGGCCGTGGACGACCGGAGCGGGCCCGTCGCCTTGGACCAGGCTGTCGGCGACCAGGGTGGGCCCGTCGCCTCGGACCTGGCCGCGGATGACCGGAGCGGGCCCGTCGCCTCGGACCCGGCCGGATGTGGCCGGGCGGCGACGACCGGAGCCCCGCCGCCCGGCCCCCTCCGCGCCGCCCTGGCCCGCCTCGGCTCCTCCCGTTTCCGTACGCACCTCGGCACCCTCGCCGGAATCGCCATCCTGGGCGTCCTGTTCTGGCGGCTCGGTACCGGTGTCTTCCTGGACGGGCTGCGGCGCATCGACGGTGTGTCGCTGCTGCTGGCGCTCGGCATCGGCCTCGTGACCACCGTGTTCAGCGCGTGGCGATGGGCGATCGTGGCCCGGGGGCTCAGCATCCGGCTGCCGTTCGGTCCGGCCGTCGCCGACTACTACCGCGCGCTGTTCCTGAACGCGGCCCTGCCCGGAGGCGTCCTCGGCGATGTGCACCGGGCCGTGCGGCACGGACACAGCGAGGGGGATCTGCGGCGGGGCGTCAAGGCCGTCGTCCTCGAACGGGCCGCCGGGCAGATCGCGTTGTTCGCCGTGGGGGCCGTCGTCCTGCTGACCATGCCGTCCCCCGTGCTCGCCGAGGCCCGGTACATCGCCCTGCTCACGGCCCTGGCCGCCCTGGGCGCGACCGCCGTCGTCCTCGCCCTGCGCATGAACCGTTCGGCGTCCTCCCGCCGCGGCCGCGCGTTGCGCACGGTCCTCACCGAGGCCCGCGAGGGGCTGCTGTCGCGGCGGAACGGGCCCGCGGTGGTTGTCTCCTCCGTGGTGGTGCTGGCAGGTTACGTCGCGATGTTCGTACTCGCCGCCCGTGTCGCCGGGACCGCCGCCTCGGTGGCCGTCCTGCTGCCCCTGGCGGTCCTCGCCCTGCTGGCGATGGGTCTGCCGCTGAACGTCGGCGGCTGGGGACCGCGTGAGGGCGTCACCGCCTGGGCGTTCGGCGCCGCCGGCCTGGGTGCCGGACGGGGGCTCGCCGTCGCGGTCGTCTACGGGGTGCTCAGCCTGGTGGCGAGCCTGCCCGGCGTGATCGTGCTCGTCGCCCGCTGGTACGCGGGCCTGCGAACCGGGCCCCGAGCCGTCCCCGAGGCCCTGGCGCCGCAGGGTGGTTACGCCTCGGAGGTCAGCATCGAGAAATACGTCCCGAAGGAATCCGCGAGGCTCGCCAGCAGTTCCTTCCCCTTTTCCGCCGAACCCAGTGAAGGACGGCCGATGACACCCGAATCGGTATAGCCGGACATGCCGAGGGTGAGCAGATGACGCCGGTCGTCAGCGACGAAATCGGAGGTCTCATAACCGGGTCGGAGCATTTCGGGATGAGCGTGCAGAAGGATGGAGGTCTCTATTTCCCCCGCGTGCATGTCGGTGAGCAGCGAGGTGACCACCCCCGCCCGTTCGCGCGCCGCCTCCCAGTCCTCCGGGGCCGGGAAGAGCGCCATCCGCTCGCCGCCGGCGGAGGATTCCTGAACCACGTTGCCCAGCACGTAGTTGCCGCCGTGCCCGTTGACCACCACCAGGGCGTCGACCCCGGACCGGCGCAGCGAAGCCGCAATGTCCCGTACCACCGCATGAAGGGTCACCGAGGAGATGCTCACGGTCCCCGGCCAGGCCGCGTGCTCGTGCGAGCACGAGATCGTCACCGGAGGAAGGAGGTGCACCGGGTACGCGCCGGCTATCTCCCGCGCGACGGCACAGGCGACGAGCGTGTCGGTCGCCAGCGGGAGGTACGGACCGTGCTGCTCGAAGCTCCCCACGGGAAGCACCGCGACCTGCCGTGAGACACCGGCGCCCCGCGTCCGTACGTCTTCCGTGGTGTCCGCCGGCACCAGATCACTCATCACGTCACGGCCTTTCGTCTCTGCTTAGGAACTCGAGAATCATGACAGAAAAAATTGGCGTACTCGGCAAGAAGTCGGCGCAGCGGACCGGCGTGGAACGCGTCGTGAATGCGCCCTTGCCCACCGTGTACGGGAAATTCCAGGCGGTCGGTTACCTGGACCATGACCGCGGTGACGAACAGGTGGCTCTGGTCCACGGAGAGATCGGCACGGACGACGTCCTCGTCCGGTTGCACTCGGAGTGCCTGACCGGTGACGCCTTCGGCTCCCAGCACTGCGAATGCGGTGACCAGCTCGACGCCGCCCTGCGCGCGGTCGTCGCCGAGGGCGCGGGCATCGTCGTCTACCTCAGAGGGCATGAAGGCCGCGGCATAGGCCTGCTCGCCAAGTTGCGCGCGATGGCCCTGCAGGCGGAGGGCCTGGACACCGTCGAGGCCAACCTCGCGCTCGGCCTGCCGGTCGACGCCCGTGACTACGGTGTCGCCGCCCGGATCCTGGACGACCTGGGCGTGCGGTCGGTGCGCCTGATGTCCAACAACCCGCGCAAGCGCGAGGCACTGGTGGACCACGGCATCACGGTCGCCGAGCAGGTCCCGCTGCTGATCCCGCCGTGCGAGAACAACATCACCTATCTGCGCACCAAGCGGGAACGCCTCGACCACCACCTGCCCCACCTGGACGCGGTGGTCAGCTCCTCCTGACGCGTACGCTTCGTGGACGTCCGCCCCTTGAGCGTCGGCCCTCAGCGGCCGGCGCCTCACGCCGGAGGCCCACCTGGTATGACCGAGCTCCATCTGTGGCTGCGCCACGAGGACCGCACGACCGAACGACGCACTCCGATCGTGCCCGACGACGCCCGGCGGCTCGTCGGGCACGGAGTGCGACTGACCGTGGAGGAGTCCCCGCAGCGGGTCTTCCCGATCGAGGAGTACGAGGCGGCCGGCTGCCGTGTCGCGCCCGCCGGCTCCTGGGCGACGGCGCCGCGGGACGCCGTCGTGCTCGGCTTGAAGGAACTGCCCGACCGCCCGGCCGCGCTGACGCACCGGCACGTCTTCTTCGGCCACGCGTACAAGGCCCAGCCGGGAGCCGCGGACCTGCTGGGCCGGTTCGCCGCCGGGGGCGGGGCGCTGTTCGACCTGGAGTACCTGGTGGACGACACCGGGCGGCGTCTCGCCGCCTTCGGTTTCTGGGCCGGTTACCTGGGTGCGGCGCTGGCGGTGCTCCGGCACCGGGGCCGGCTGCGGGCACCGCTGACGCCGACCACCAAGGAAGACCTGGACGAGACGCTGCGGCCGGCCGCCGGGGACCGCGACTTCACCGGCCTCGTCATCGGCGCCCTGGGCCGCAGCGGCCGCGGTGCCCGCGCGGCCTTCACCACCGCCGGCGTCGACCCGACCTGCTGGGACCTCGCCGAGACCCGGGACCTGGACCGCCCCGCGCTGCTGCGGCACGACGTGATGGTCAACGCGGTGCTCGCCACCACCCCCGTCCCGCCCTTCCTGCGCGAGCGGGACCTCGACACCCCCGGCCGCCGGCTGCGCACCCTGTGCGACGTGACCTGCGACGTCGGCTCCCCGCTCAACGTCCTCCCGGTGTACGACGACACCACCGACTGGGACGAGCCCGTACGGCGGCTGCGCGACGAACCCCCGCTCGACCTGATCGCCATCGACAACCTGCCCTCCCTGCTGCCGCTGGAGTCCAGCACCGACTTCTCGGCCGCCCTGCTGCCCCAGTTGCTCGACTTCGGCGTCTCCGGGCCCTGGGGACGCTGCCTGGACCGGTTCCGTGAGGCGTCCCGGGCCCACGGCCGCGACAAGGGGGAGCCCTCCGACCACTGAACCGGCCGTCGCGGCAGGGCGGTTACTGCTCAATTCGGTGGGTGACGCCGAGGAGAGCGCGATGGCCCGCTGCGTCGACCGGTGGCGGTGTCAGTCCGACAGGGCCTCGTGCACCATTCGCTTGAGGTCCTTGAAGACCGTGTGGGAGGTCCTGGGCCGCACCTGCGTCATGAACTGCACCGTCAGGTCGCGGCCCGGGTCCACCCAGAACGTCGTCGTGGCCACGCCGCTCCAGCCGAAGGCGCCGAGCCCGGACGGCACCAGGGTGCGGGACGGGTCGATCACCACGGAGCAGTTGAGGCCGAACCCTAGACCGTCGTTGCCGGGTTCGTCGTGGGCGGGGCGGCTGCCGAAGGCCCGCAGATCGGCGCCGCCGGGCAGGTGGTTGCGGGTCATCAGATCCACGGTCCGCGGCGTGAGCAGCCGCACGCCGTCGAGTTCGCCCCGGCGGCGCAGCATCTCCATGAAGCGGTGGTAGTCGTGGGCCGAGCACACCATGCCGCCGCTGCCCGACAGAAACCGCGGACGGCCACGCAGGGGGAGCCCCGGGATCGGCTCGATGCCGCCGCCCTCCTTCTCCCCGTACATCTCGGACAGCCGGTCCGCCTGCGCGTCCGTCACATGGAAACCCGCGTCCGTCATGCCGAGCGGCCCGAAGATCCGCTCGGCGCAGAACGCGTCGAGCGGCTGCCCGGACACGACCTCGATGATGCGGCCCAGGACGTTGCTCGCCACCGAGTAGTTCCACTCGGTGCCCGGCTCGAACTGCAGCGGCAGGCTCGCGTACACCTCGATCGTCTCGGCCAGGTCCGCGCCCGGCGGCACCGACGACTCCAGACGGGCCTCGCGGTACAGGGCGTCTACGGGGTGGGCGTGGTAGAAGCCGAAGGTCAGACCCGAGGTGTGGGTCATCAGGTGCCGGACGAGTATGGGGCCGTCGGCCGGGCGGGTCTCGACGCCGGCCCCGGAGCCGCTGACGTAGACCCGCGGGTCGGCGAAGGCGGGCAGATGGTCGGCGACCGGGTCGTCCAGCGACAGCCGGCCCTCCTCCGCCAGCAGCAGTGCGGCGACCGCGGTGACCGGCTTCGTCATGGAATAGACCCGCCACAGCGTGTCGGGCTCGACCGGGAGCCCGGCCGCGATGTCGCGCAGCCCGTGCGTCGCGAGGTGGGCGACGCGCCCGGCCCGGGCCACGGAGACGAGGAAGCCCGGCAGTCGCCCGTCGTCGACCAGCCGGGCGAAGTGCCGGTCCAGGCGGCTCAGCACCCGCGGATCCAGCCCGGCCTCATCCGGGTCGACCTCTTGTCGCAGCTGTGCCATGGCTCTTCTCCCGTCGCGCTCGTCGAGGTGAGATCCGGCATACCCCGCCCGGACCGCCTCAGACCCCATCGTGGTGCAGGAACGGTTCATGATCGCGCAGGAACGGGCGGGCGACGGCCCTGAGGCCGGGGGTGCTCAACCGATGGCCGACGGTCCGGTGGCAGCCGCTTCCCCGTGTCCCTCCAGTGGGGAGTCACCGTCGAGGACCCGGACGGCTGACGTCTCGTGCCGTGCCGCCGGGCTTGGTCCAACCGCTGACGGCACCACACGACGAGCTTCAGGCCGTCACCTTCTGTGCCTGCGCGGCCCCGAGTCCGGTGCGTTCCCCCAGCGCCTCTGTAGGAACCCGGTGGGTCTCTCGCGCCGACATCGCCGCGATCACCGGCGGCACGCACAACGCCGCCGTGAACAGCGCCACCGCCGACCAGTCGTCACCCTCGGGGCCGGCGATCCGCGCCGCGAACGTCACCGCGAACCCGGCCGCGGCGAAGCCGATCTGGGTGCCGATCGCCACACCGGACAGCCGGACGCGCGTCGCGAACATCTCGCCGTAGAAGGCGGGCCACACACCGTTCGCCGCGCTGTAGACCAGGCCGAAGCAGACGACGCCCGTCAGGAACGTCAGCGGATAGGAGCCCGTGGAGACCGCCCACAGGTACAGGAACATCGTCACCGCGCTGCCGGCCGCGCCGATCATGAACACCGGGCGGCGGCCGATCCGGTCGGACAGCGCGGCCCACAGCGGGATCGCGGCGAGCGCGACGACGTTCGCCAGGGCACCCACCCACAGCATGGCCGTACGCGACATGCCGACGGCGTCGCCGGTGGCGTACGCCAGCGCCCACACCGTGAAGATCGTGCTGACCGAGGCGACCAGCGCGCCGGCGATCACGCGCAGCACGTCCGCCCAGTGCTCGCGGAGCAGGATCACGAGCGGCAGCTTGGCCACGCCCTCCTCGGCGGCCTGCTGGGCGAAGGCGGGCGTCTCGTCCAGCTTGCGGCGGATGACGTAGCCGACGACGGCCACCGCGACGCTCAGCCAGAACGGCAGCCGCCAGCCCCACGACAGCAACTGCTCCTCGGGCAGCGCCGCGACCGGGATGAACACCAGCGTCGCCAGCAGCTGGCCGCCCTGTGTGCCGCTCAGGGTGAAGCTCGTGAAGAAGCCGCGCCGGTGGGGTGGCGCGTGTTCCAGCGTCATGGAGTTGGCGCTGGCCTGCTCACCGGCCGCGGAGATGCCCTGCAGCACCCGGCACACCACCAGCAGGACCGGGGCGAGGTCGCCGACCTGGTCCCGGGTGGGCAGACAGCCGATGAGGAACGTCGACAGGCCCATCAGCATCAGCGTGAAGACCATGATCTTCTTGCGGCCGGCCCGGTCGCCGACGTGCCCGAGCACCAGCGCGCCCACCGGGCGTGCGGCGTAGGCGACGCCGAACGTGGCGAGCGACAGCAGGGTCGCCGTGGCGGGATCGGACTCGTCGAAGAACACCTCGGGGAAGATCAGCGCGGCGGCGCTGCCGTAGATGAAGAAGTCGTAGTACTCCAGGGCGCTGCCGATCCAGGCGGCGGTCGCGGCCTTCCTGGGCTGGCCGGGCGGTGCGGTGGACCCTGGGGACGGGGCGGGGACGGACACGGCGGCTCCTTCGGGGGAGCTCCGCCCTGGGCGGAGCGGGACACGGGTGAGCAGGGGAGGGTGTGCGCCGGATCACGGCTAATTAACCCACTGGGTAGTTAGTAGGGGATGGCCAGTGATGCTGCGCCCGGGTGCCACCGGTGTCAAGGGGTCTCGCGCCGGACGTTCAGTCCGTCGTCCGCTCCGCCGTCAGATACGCGATCACCATGTCGCCCAGCATGGTGCGGTAGTGCGCGCGTTGCGTCCGGTCGAGCAGGTCGCGGCCGAACAGCGCGCCGAAGGTGTGCCGGTTGGAGACCCGGAAGAAGCAGAACGCGGAGATCATCGCGTGCAGGTCGACGGCGTCGACGTCGGCCGTGAACAGTCCCGACTCCCGGCCCGACGCCAGGATCCGGCGGATCACGTCCAGGGCGGGGGAGCCGATCTTCCCGAGCTTCTCGGAGCCGGCGATGTGCTGCGCCTCGTGGATGTTCTCGATGCTGACCAGGCGGATGAAGTCGGGGTGCTGCTCGTGGTGGTCGAAGGTCACCTCGGCGAGCCTCCGGATGGCCGCGACCGGGTCCAGGTGGTCGACGTCGAGCTGCTGCTCGGCCTCCCGGATCACGCCGTACGCCCGCTCCAGCACGGCCGTGAACAGCTGTTCCTTGCCGCCGAAGTAGTAGTAGATCATCCGCTTCGTGGTCCGGGTGCGGGCGGCGATCTCGTCCACCCGGGCCCCGTCGTAGCCGGCCCGCGCGAACTCCTGGGTGGCGACGTCGAGGATCTCGGCCCGGGTGCGGGCGGCGTCACGGATGCGCTCGCCGGGACGTGCCGGTTCTTCGGCGCTGGTCATCAGGTTCCTTCGGGCGGAGGGGCCGGTGCCGGTGATTGTAGAAGCACGGGGCCGTCCCTCCGCTGGGTCTTCCCGAGCCGATGCTCGGCTGATATAGCTAACGTACTGGTTCGTACATTAGTGAGCCGCTCGGGAGGCGCACGTGCCCAAGGAGTCGTATCTCGTCGGACTGATCGGGTCCGGCATCGGTCCGTCACTCAGCCCGGCGTTGCACGAACGCGAGGCCGACCGCCAGGGCCTGCGACTGGTCTACCGGCTCATCGACATCGACACCCTCGAAGTGGCGCCCGAGGCGGTGGGCGACCTGGTGCGGGCCGCCCGCGACCTGGGCTTCGACGGGCTCAACATCACGCACCCCTGCAAGCAGCTCGTCGTCGAGCACCTGGACGCGCTCACCCCGCAGGCCGAGGCGCTGGGAGCGGTCAACACGGTCGTCTTCGAGGACGGCCGGGCCGTCGGCCACAACACGGACGTCACCGGCTTCGCCGCGTCCTTCGCGCGCGGGCTGCCCGACGCGCGGCTGGAGCGGGTCGTGCTGCTGGGCGCCGGCGGTGCGGGCGCCGCCGTCGCCCACGCCGTGCTCACCCTCGGCGCCGGGCGGGTCACCGTCGTCGACGCCCTGCCCGAGCGGGCCGCCGCCCTGGCCGACGCGCTGAACCGGACCTTCGGGGCGGGCCGTGCGGGCGCCGCCCCGCCGGACCGGCGGGGCGAGCTGCTCGCGCACGCCGACGGCATCGTCCACGCCACGCCCACCGGTATGGCGGCCCACCCCGGCCTCCCCCTGCCCGCCGCGCTGCTCCACTCCGGGCTGTGGGTGGCCGAGGTGGTGTACCGCCCGCTGGAGACCGAGCTGCTGCGCTCGGCCCGCGCCCTGGGCTGCGCCACCCTCGACGGCGGTGGCATGGCCGCCTTCCAGGCCGCCGACGCGTTCCGCCTGTTCACCGGCCGGGAACCCGATACCGCGCGGATGCTGGCGGACCTGACCGAACTGGCCGGGGCCGTCGGGGCTTCGAAGTAGAGAGGGGTACCGACGTGCGTACGTCCATCGCCACCGTCTGTCTCAGCGGCTCCCTCACCGAGAAGCTCGACGCCGCGGCCCGGGCCGGGTTCGACGGGGTGGAGATCTTCGAGAACGACCTGCTGGCCAGCTCTCTCACTCCCGAGGACATCCGCGCCCGCTGTGCCGACCTGGGTCTCACCGTCGACCTCTACCAGCCCATGCGGGACATGGAGGCAGTCCCCGAGGCCGAGTTCGCCCGGAACCTGCGGCGGGCCCGGCACAAGTTCGAGCTGATGCGCCGGCTCGGCGCCGAGACGGTCCTCGTCTGCTCCAGCGTCTCCCCGCAGGCGGTGGACGACGACGCCCTCGCCGCCGAGCAGCTCCGCCGGCTCGCCGACCTGGCGGGGGAGTCCGGCGTCCGGGTCGCCTATGAGGCGCTCGCCTGGGGCCGGCACGTCAGTACCTGGGACCACGCCTGGCGCATCGTCGAGGCCGCCGCCCATCCCGCGCTCGGCACCTGCCTGGACAGCTTCCACATCCTCTCGCGCGGCGGTGAACCGAAGGACCTCGAAGGCATCGCTGCCATCCCCGGCGAGAAGATCTTCTTCCTCCAGCTCGCCGACGCCCCGCTGCCGGCCATGGACGTCCTGCAGTGGAGCCGCCACCACCGCTGCTTCCCCGGCCAGGGCGGCTTCGACGTCGCCGGGCTGGTGCGGCGTGTGCTCGCCACCGGCTACGACGGCCCGCTGTCCCTGGAGGTCTTCAACGACGTGTTCCGGCAGGCCGAGGCCGGCCCTACCGCCGTCGACGCCCGGCGCTCCCTGCTGGTCCTCCAGGAGGAGGTGGGAGCGACGTCCCTGCCCGCCCCGGTCGTCCCCACCGGCGTCGCCTTCGCCGAGCTGGTCACGCCCGACGCCGAACCCCTGGGTGCCCTGCTCGCCGCCCTCGGCTTCACTCGCACCGCACGGCACCGGGGCAAGCCCGTCACCCTGTGGGAGCAGGGCGAGGCCCGGATCCTCGTCAACACCGGGCCGGCCGTCCGCCGCGAGGGCACCCGACTCGCCGCGATCGGGCTGGAGTCACCGGACCCGGCAGCGGCGGCCCGGCGGGCCGAGGCACTGCTGGCGCCCGTGCTGCCGCGCCGGCGCGCTCCCGGGGACGCCCCGCTGGACGCGGTCGCCGCGCCCGACGGCACCGAACTGTTCTTCTGCGCCGCCGGAGCCGCCGGAGCCGCCGGCCACCCGGAACCGCCCGACTGGCGCGCCGACTTCGAGGACATCGGCGCGCCCCCGCCGGGCGCGGGCATCCGGGGCATCGACCACCTCGCCCTCACCCAGCCCTGGCACCACTTCGACGAGGCGGCCCTCTTCCACCGCGGCGTGCTCGGCCTGCGCGCCCAGGACAGCGTCGACGTCGCCGACCCCTACGGACTGATGCGCAGCCGCGCCGTCACCACCCCCGACGGCAGCGTCCGGATCGCCCTCACCGTCGGCGCCGCGCCCACGGACGACACCGTCCACGCCCAGCACATCGCCCTGGCCACCGACGACGTGGTCGCCGCCGCCCGCCGCTTCCGGGACGCGGGCGGCAGCCTGCTGCCCGTCCCGGCGAACTACCACGACGACCTCGCCGCCCGCTTCGAGTTCGCCGACGGTGAGCTGGAGACCTACCGCGACCTCGGCATCCTCTACGACCGCGACGCCCACGGTGTCTTCCGCCACTGCTACACCCGCACCGTCGGCCGGGTCTTCGTCGAACTCGTCCAGCGCGACGGCGGCTACCGGGGCTACGGCGCCGCCAACGCCCCGGTGCGGCTGGCCGCGCAGCACGCGGTGCGGGCGCTCACTGGCGGCTGACGGTCCGGGTGATGCCGGTGACGACGGTGGTGGCGAGGATCCAGCCCGTGAGCACGAGGGCGTAGGACAGCCACTGGTACCCGCCGGTGGGGGCGAACGCGCCCTCCTGGCCGAACGAGATCACCGGCAGCAGCAGGTCGAGGGTGTAGAAGACCGGGTTGAACCGGGGGGCCTCGTCCGCCTTGAGCGGCTCGGGGTGGTGCAGGGCGTAGGCGAGGGAGCCGATCACCAGCAGCGACACCAGCCAGCCCGCGGCCCGCAGGGGGCGGAAGCCGTAGCCGACGGTGGCGTCCTGCACATGGCCCCACAACCGGCCGTACCAGGGCAGGGTGGCGCGCCGGCGGCGCTGCTTGGCGAGCTGAACGAGGCGGGCGGCGGGGTCGTCGCCGATCCTGCGGTAGGCGGCGGTCAACTGCTCGTAGGCGTGCGGAACATAGCCCTCGCCGTCCCGCTCCAGCATCGCCAGGCGTCGCTCGGCGGGCTCGTGCGGGGTCAGGGAGGTGTAGACGAGACTGTTGAGCAGGACCTTCTCCGGGACGACCTCCGGCTCCAGGAACAGCACGTCCAGCTGGGCACGGCGCAGATTGAGGGTGCCGACCATGGGAGGGCTCTTGCGCAGCCAGAGTTCCCCTATGGTGCAGCTGCTGGCCCGTAGCGCCGCGTCACCCGGGTTCGCCAGGCGGGCGTGCGACAGGTCGAGCCGGCCCGCGATCCGGGCGCCGCGCAGTCCGATCCAGCCCAGGACGTCCGCGTCGCGCAGCAGGGCGTCGCCGTCCACCGTGAGCGTCTCCGCGTCGATGGCGACCTCTCCGGCACCGGCCTCCAGCCGCACCCCGTTGAGGTCGACGGTGCCGGCGACCGAGGCGCCCGTCAGCCGCACCTCACCGTGCGCCCGCAGGCCCGGCGCCGACAGGCCGTCCCCAACGGTCACGTGGTTGAGCTGGAGCGCGGGCCGGCCGGAGGGCGGTTCGTCGATGGTGGCCCCGTCCATGAACAACGCGCTGGAGATCTGCGCGCCGCCGAGCCGCACGGGCCCCTCGAACAGGCAGCCGGACATGCGCAGCACGCCGTCCACGCGCAGGGTGTCGGCGTCCAGGCCGGGAAGGGCGGAGCCGCGCAGGTTCAGCTGGCGCAGCCGCGCCGCGTACAGCACGGGCACTTCCTCGAAGAAGCAGTCGCTGAGGCGCACGGCGTGGCCGACGTCGGCGTACTGGAGGTTCAGCGTCCCGGTGATCCGCGCGCCGGCCAGTCTGAGGGCGGCCGTCTCCCCGTCCTCCTGCGGGGCGCTGAGCAGCAGTGCCCGTACCACGGCCGCCCGCAGGGTCCGTTCGGGCCCCCAGTCGGCGCCGCGCGCGGGGTCCCCGTCCGCCGGTTCCCGTAAGTCGACGTCCGCCCCGCGCGCGAAGGCGCGCCACACCCGCTCCTCGGCGGGCGTCATGTTGTCGATCTCCATCAGCGGGGACTCTGGCGCGCCCGGCCGGAGGCTGTCAACCCGCCTCCGGCCGGGGCCGGTTACGCCCTGGTGTTCCACTCCGAGATCACGGGCCGGCCGTGTTCGGTCGACAGCCGGCAGACCGTGCCGGTCTCCAGCCGGAACAGCCGCCCCTCCGCCGGGGACAGACCCAGCCGGCGGGCCGTCACGACGCGGAGGAAGTGGCCGTGGGCCACCAGCATCACATCGCCCTCGGGAAGCGCCTTCGCCGCCCGGGCCAGTACCCGGTCGGCCCGCTCGCCGACCTCCTCGGGGGACTCGCCCGGTTCGCCGTCGGGGCCGGGCGGGCCTCCGTCGGTCCACAGGTCCCACTCGGGGCGGGTGCGGTGTATCTCCTCGGTGGTGACGCCCTCGTAGGCGCCGTAGTACCACTCGTGCAGGTCCGCCTCCCGCACGGCCCCCGTCAGGCCCGCGAGTTCGGCGGTGCGTACCGCGCGGGCGAGCGGGCTGGTGAGGACCAGTGCGAAGGAGCGGTCCGCGAGGAGCGGGGCGAGCGACGTGGCCTGTTCCTCACCGTTCGGGGTGAGGGGCAGGTCGGTGAAGCTGGTGTGCTGTCCGCTCCGGCTCCACTCCGTCTCGCCGTGGCGGACCAGCAGCAGATCACCCACGCGCTACGCCTTCTTCGCGGACTCGACGGCGTGGCCGCCGAACTGGTTGCGCAGCGCCGCGATCATCTTCATCTGCGGCGAGTCGTCCTGCCGGGAGGCGAACCGGGAGAAGAGGGAGGCGGTGATCGCGGGCAGCGGCACGGAGTTGTCGATCGCGGCCTCCACGGTCCAGCGTCCCTCGCCGGAGTCCTGGGCGTAGCCCCGGAGCTCCTCCAGGTGCTCGTCCTCGTCGAGGGCCTCCACCGCCAGTTCCAGCAACCAGGACCGGATGACGGTGCCCTCCTGCCAGGAGCGGAACACCTCGCGGACGTTGTCCACCGAGTCCACGGCCTCCAGCAGTTCCCAGCCCTCGGCGTAGGCCTGCATCATCGCGTACTCGATGCCGTTGTGGACCATCTTGGCGAAGTGCCCGGCGCCGACCTTGCCCGCGTGGACGAAGCCGTACGGGCCCTCCGGCTTGAGCGCCTCGAAGATCGGCAGCAGCCGGTCGACGTACTCCTTCTCGCCGCCCACCATCAGGGCGTAGCCGTTCTTCAGGCCCCACACGCCGCCGGAGACACCCGCGTCGACGAAGCCGATGCCGCGCTTGCCCAGCTCCTCGGCGTGCCTCTCGTCGTCCGTCCAGCGGGAGTTGCCGCCGTCGACCACCGTGTCGTAGGGCTTCAGGAGACCCGCGAGCTGGTCGATGACGTGCTGGGTGGGCTCGCCGGCCGGGACCATGACCCAGACCGTGCGGGGCGCTTCCAGCCGGTTGACGAGGTCGGCCAGACTGCCGACGTCGGACTTCTCGGGGTCGGTGTCGTATCCGATGACGGTGTGGCCGGCGTTGCGCAGGCGCTCGCGCATGTTGCCGCCCATCTTGCCGAGACCCACAAGACCGATCTGCATGTCAGTTCACTTCCCGGAGATTGCGGTAGGTGGCCACCAGCGCGGCCGTGGACGGGTCGAGACCGGGGACGGACCCCGCCGCGTCAGCGGCTGATGAGAACGTCTCGGTCAGGGCGGGCTCGACGCGCTTGGCGAGGACCTTGCCCAGCTCCACGCCCCACTGGTCGAAGGAGTCGATGTTCCACACGGCGCCCTGCACGAACACCTTGTGCTCGTAGAGGGCGACGAGCTGGCCGAGGACCGACGGGGTCAGTTCGGTGGCCAGGATCGTCGTGGTGGGGTGGTTGCCCCGGAAGGTGCGGTGGGGCACCTGTTCCTCGGGTACGCCCTCCGCGCGCACCTCCTCGGCGGTCTTGCCGAAGGCGAGCGCCTGCCCCTGCGCGAACAGGTTGGCCATCAGCAGGTCGTGCTGCGCCTTCAGTTCGTCGCTCAGCTCGTCGACGGGCCGGGCGAAGCCGATCAGGTCGGCGGGGATGAGCTTGGTGCCCTGGTGGATCAACTGGTAGTAGGCGTGCTGCCCGTTGGTGCCCGGCGTGCCCCACACCACCGGCCCGGTCTGCCA
>NZ_JASKMS010000041.1 GCF_030124145.1 Streptomyces sp. 378 | reverse complement strand
GTCCCAGAACTCGAACATGTTGTCGACGTCGATGCCGAAGTCCGCGACCTTCTCGGCGTTCGTGGACAGCGCCACGAAGTGCTGGGCGACCGCCTTGTCGTCGCCCCCGAGGCCGTCCAGCAGCCAGGAGCGCGCCGAGGTCGCGTTCGTGATGGTCTCGATCGTGGTGAAGGTCTTGGACGCGACGATGAACAGCGTCTCGGCCGGGTCCAGGTCGCGGATGGCCTCGTGCAGGTCGGAGCCGTCCACGTTCGACACGAACCGGAACGTCAGCTCCCGGGCCGTGAACGGCCGCAGCGCGTCGTAGGCCATCGCCGGGCCGAGATCCGAGCCGCCGATGCCGATGTTGACGACGTTGCGGATGCGCTTGCCGGTGTGCCCGGTCCATTCACCCGAGCGCACCCGGTTCGCGAAGGCGACCATCCTGTCCAGCACGGCGTGCACGCCCGGGACGACGTTCTCGCCGTCGATCTCGATGACGGCGTCCCGCGGGGCGCGCAGCGCGGTGTGCAGCACGGCCCGGTTCTCGGTGACGTTGATCCGCTCACCGCGGAACATGGCGTCGCGCAGCCCGAACACGTCGGTCGCGGCGGCCAGTTCCTGGAGCAGGGCGAGCGTCTCGTCGGTGATCAGATGCTTGGAGTAGTCGATGCGCAGGTCGCCCACGCGCACGACGTGGCGCTCGGCGCGCCCCGGGTCCGCCGCGAACAGTTCGCGCAGGTCCGGCCGGGGCAGGGCGTCCTTGCGGTGGTCCTCCAGGGCGGCCCACTCGGGGCGCCGGGTGAGCCTCGGGGAACCGGAGGGGGAGTCAGACATGAGCAGGGGTCTCCTCGGTTGCCTCGCCGTTCAGGGCGATGGCGTACATCTCGTCCGCGTCGAGGCGCCGCAGCTCCTCGGCGATGAGTTCGGAGGTGGCACGGACCTTGAGCGCGAGGGTGCGCGACGGCTGGCCCGGCAGGCTCAGCGTGGCCAGCGGCCCCTCGGGGCGGTCGATGACGATCTCGCCGTTCTCCGTGCCCAGGCGCACGGCCGTGACGACCGGACCGGCGGTGACCACACGGTCGACCCGGACGTGCAGCCGTGCCTCCAGCCAGCGGGCCAGCAGCTCGGCGGCCGGGTTCTCGGCCTCGGCCTCCACGGCCGCCGAGGTGATCCGCACCCGGGCCTGGTCCAGCGCCGCCGCCAGCATCGAACGCCACGGCGTCAGCCGGGTCCAGGCGAGATCGGTGTCGCCGGGCGCGTAGGAGCGGACCCGGCTCTCCAGCACCTCCAGGGGGTTGGCGACGGCGTACAGGTCGGTGATCCGGCGCTGGGCCAGCGCTCCGAGCGGGTCCTTCGAGGGCACCTCGGGGGCGTCCATCGGCCACCACACCACCACCGGCGCGTCCGGCAGCAGCAGCGGCAGCACCACCGAGTCGGCGTGGTCGGACACTTCGCCGTAGGTCCGCAGGATCACCGTCTCGCCGGTGCCCGCGTCGGCGCCCACCCGGACCTCGGCGTCCAGGCGGGAGGCCTGACGGTCGCGCGGGGTGCGGGCGTGCCGCTTGATGACGACCAGGGTGCGCGAGGGGTGCTCGTGCGAGGCCTCCTCGGCCGCCTTGATCGCGTCGTAGGCGTTCTCCTCGTCCGTGACGATCACCATCGTCAGGACCATGCCCACGGCAGGCGTGCCGATGGCGCGGCGCCCCTGCACCAGCGCCTTGTTGATCTTGCTTGCCGTGGTGTCGGTCAGGTCGATCTTCATGGCCTGCGCCAGCTCCGTCCGTCTCGTGCGAGCATCTCGTCGGCTTCCTCGGGTCCCCAGCTGCCCGAGGCGTACTGCGCGGGCCGGCCGTGCGTGGCCCAGTACTGCTCGATCGGGTCGAGGATCTTCCAGGACTCTTCCACTTCCTGGTGACGGGGGAACAGGTTGGCGTCGCCCAGGAGGACGTCGAGGATCAGCCGTTCGTACGCCTCGGGGCTCGACTCGGTGAACGACTCGCCGTAGGCGAAGTCCATCGTCACGTCCCGGATCTCCATCGACGTGCCCGGGACCTTCGAGCCGAAGCGGACCGTCATGCCCTCGTCCGGCTGGACGCGGATGACGATCGCGTTGGAGCCCAGCTCCTCGGTCGCGGTGGAGTCGAAGGGGGAGTGCGGGGCCCGCTGGAACACCACCGCGATCTCCGTCACCCGGCGGCCGAGCCGCTTGCCGGTGCGCAGGTAGAACGGGACGCCCGCCCAGCGGCGGTTGTCCACCTGGAGCCGGACCGCGGCGTAGGTGTCGGTCGTGGAGGACTGGTCGATGCCGTCCTCCTCGAGATAGCCCCGCACCTTCGTGCCGCCCTGCCAGGCCGCCGCGTACTGCGCGCGCACGGTGCCCTGCCCGAGGTCCCGCGGCAGCCGCACGGCCTTGAGGACCTTCAGCTTCTCGGTGAGCAGCGAGGCGGCGTCGAAGGCGGCCGGCTCCTCCATCGCGGTGAGCGCCATGAGCTGCAGCAGGTGGTTCTGGATGACGTCACGCGCGGCGCCGATGCCGTCGTAGTAGCCGGCCCGGCCGCCGATGCCGATGTCCTCGGCCATGGTGATCTGCACGTGGTCGACGTACGACCGGTTCCAGATCGGTTCGAACATCTGGTTGGCGAAGCGCAGGGCCAGGATGTTCTGGACGGTCTCCTTGCCGAGGTAGTGGTCGATGCGGAAGACCTGCTCCGGGTCGAACACGTCGTGCACGATCGCGTTCAGCTCGCAGGCGCTGTCGAGGTCGTGCCCGAACGGCTTCTCGATGACCGCACGGCGCCAGGCGCCCTCGGGGGCGTCGGCCAGCTTGTGCTTCTTCAGCTGCTGGACGACCTTGGGGAAGAACTTCGGCGGCACCGAGAGGTAGAAGGCGTAGTTGCCGCTGGTGCCCCGGGAGGCGTCCAGCTCTTCCACGGCGGAGCGCAGCTGCTTGAACGCCGTGTCGTCGTCGAAGTCGCCCGGGATGAACCGCATGCCCTCGGCGAGCTGCTGCCAGACCTCCTCGCGGAACGGGGTGCGCGCGTGCTCGCGGACCGCGTCGTGCACCACCTGCGCGAAGTCCTGGTCCTCCCAGTCCCGGCGGGCGAAGCCCACCAGGGAGAAGCCCGGCGGCAGCAGACCGCGGTTGGCCAGGTCGTACACGGCCGGCATCAGCTTCTTGCGGGACAGGTCACCGGTGACGCCGAAGATGACCAGCCCGGAGGGCCCCGCGATCCTGGGCAGACGGCGGTCGCCCGGGTCGCGCAGCGGGTTGCTGAAGTCGGGGTCCGCGTGGTCGGTGCGCGGGGCGGCCTGCGGCTCGCCGCTCACCCCGGTCTGCTCGACCCCGGCGGCCTCCTGGGCCATCCGGGCCTCCTTGTCCTCCTTGGTGCCCTTGGTCTCCTGTTCGGCCGTCTGGGGGATGCCCTCGCTCATTCCGCGTCAACTCCCTTGTCGTTCAAGGACTTGGTGACCGCGTCCAGCAGGTCCTGCCAGGCCACCTCGAACTTGGCCACGCCCTCGTTCTCCAGTTGCCGCACCACCTCGTCATATGCAATGCCGAGCCGTTCGATGTCCGCCAGGTCCGCTCGGGCCCGGTCGTAACCGCCGGTGACGGTGTCGCCCCGGACGTCACCGTGGTCGGCGAGGGCGTTCAGCGTGGCCCCCGGCATGGTGTTGACCGTGCCGGGGGCGACCAGTTCGTCCACGTACAGGGTGTCCTTGTGGGCGGGGTCCTTCACACCGGTGGAGGCCCAAAGGGGGCGCTGCCGGTTTCCATGGGCATCCGCCAGGGCCTGCCAGCGCGGCCCGGTGAAGACCTCTTCGTACGCCTGGTAGGCGAGCCGCGCGTTGGCCAGGGCCGCCCTGCCCTTCAGGGCGAGGGCCTCGTCCGTGCCCAGCACCGTCAGCCGCTTGTCGATCTCGGTGTCCACGCGGGAGACGAAGAACGACGCGACCGAGTGGATCCCCGACAGGTCCAGGCCGGCCGCCCGTGCCCGCTCCAGACCGGCGAGGTAGGCGTCCGTCACCTCGCGGTAGCGCTCCAGCGAGAAGATCAGCGTCACGTTGACACTGATACCCGCTCCGATCACTTCCGTGATCGCCGGCAGGCCCGCCTTCGTCGCCGGGATCTTGAGCATCACGTTGGGTCGGTTCACCAGCCGGGCCAGCTGCCGGGCCTCGGCGACGGTCGCCGTCGTGTCGTGGGCCAGCCTGGGATCGACCTCGATGGAGACCCGGCCGTCCCGGCCGCCGGTGGCCTCGTACACCGGCCGCAGGACGTCGGCGGCGGCGCGGACGTCGGCGGTCGTCATCGTCCGGACCGCCTCGTCGGCGGTCACGCCGCGCACCGCCAGGTCGGCGAGCTGCTCCCGGTAACCGGCACCGGAGCCGATGGCGGCCCGGAAGATGGACGGGTTGGTGGTGACGCCGAGGACGTTCCTCGTGGCGACGAGCCCGGTCAGGTCGCCGGACTCGGTCCGCCGGCGCGACAGGTCGTCCAGCCAGATCGACACGCCCTCCTGGGACAGGCGCTCCAGTGCTCCCGCGTGCGCGGTCGCTTCGGTCACAGTGATCATCTTCTTTCGGGCGGTCGGTCAGCCGCGAGCCGCGGACAGGGATTCCCGCGCGGCGGCGACGACGTTCTCGGGCGTGAAGCCGTACTCGGCGAAGAGGGTCCCGGCGTCGGCGGAAGCACCGAAGTGCTCCAGGGAGACGACGCGCCCCGCGTCCCCGACGAACCGGTACCAGGTCAGGCCGATGCCGGCCTCGACGGCGACCCGGGCCTTCACGGAGGGCGGAAGCACACGGTCGCGGTACGAGCGGGGCTGCTCCTCGAACCACTCCACGGACGGCATCGACACGACGCGGGTGGGCACGCCCGCCTCCTGGAGACGCTCGCGCGCCTCGGCGGCGACGTGGACCTCGGAACCGGTGGCGATCAGGATCACCTGCGGCTCGCCGCCCTCCGCCTCGAACCGCACGTAGCCGCCGCGTGCCGCTCGCGCGTCCGGTTCGTAGGTCGGCACGCCCTGGCGGGTGAGCGCGAGTCCGTGCGGGGCCGGGGCGGTGGAGTGCCGCTTCAGGATCTCGGCCCAGACGACGGCGGTCTCGTTGGCGTCGGCGGGGCGTACGACGTTCAGGCCCGGGATCGCGCGCAGCGAGGCGAGGTGCTCGACCGGTTGGTGGGTCGGGCCGTCCTCGCCCAGGCCGATGGAGTCGTGCGTCCACACGTAGGTCACCGGCAGCTGCATCAGGGCCGACATCCGCACCGCGTTGCGCATGTAGTCGGAGAACACCAGGAAGGTGCCGCCGTAGACGCGGGTGTTGCCGTGCAGGGCGATGCCGTTCATCTCCGCGGCCATGGAGAACTCGCGGATGCCGAAGTGGACCGTGCGGCCGTACGGGTCCGCCTCCGGCAGCGGGTTGCCCGCCGGGAGGAACGAGCTGGTCTTGTCGATGGTGGTGTTGTTGGAACCGGCCAGGTCGGCCGAACCGCCCCACAGCTCCGGGACGACCGGGCCGAGCGCCTGGAGGACCTTGCCGGAGGCCGCACGGGTGGCGACCGCCTTGCCCGGCTCGAACACCGGCAGGGCGTCCTCCCAGCCCTCGGGCAGCTCGCCCTTGCCGACGCGGTCGAAGGTGGCGGCCCGCTCCGGGTTCTCGCCCCGCCAGGCGGCGACCCGCTTGTCCCAGGCGGTGTGCGCCTCGGCGCCCCGGTCCAGGGCCCGGCGGGTATGGGCCAGTACCTCGTCGGCGACCTCGAAGGACCGCTCCGGGTCGAAGCCGAGGAGGTGCTTGGTGGCCGCGACCTCGTCCTCGCCGAGCGCCGAACCGTGCGCGGCCTCGGTGTTCCGGGCGTTCGGGGCGGGCCAGGCGATGATCGTGCGCATCGCGATGATCGAGGGGCGCCCGGTCTCGGCCCGCGCCGCCCGCAGCGCCGTGTACAGCGCGTGCACGTCGACGTCGCCGTCCTCCCGCGGTTCGATCCGCTGCACGTGCCAGCCGTACGCCTCGTAGCGCTTCAGCACGTCCTCGGAGAACGCGGTCGCGGTGTCGCCCTCGATGGAGATGTGGTTGTCGTCGTAGAGGAGGACCAGGTTGCCGAGCTTCTGGTGGCCGGCGAGCGAGGAGGCCTCGGCGGAGACCCCTTCCTGGAGGTCGCCGTCGGAGACGATCGCCCAGATCGTGTGGTCGAAGGGGGAATCTCCCTCGGGGGCGTCCGGGTCGAACAGGCCGCGCTCGTAGCGGGCGGCCATCGCCATGCCGACGGCGTTCGCGACGCCCTGGCCGAGCGGGCCGGTGGTGGTCTCCACGCCCGCCGTGTGCCCGTACTCGGGGTGACCGGGCGTCTTGGAGCCGTGCGTGCGGAACGCCTTCAGATCGTCGAGCTCCAGCTCGTAGCCCGCGAGGTAGAGCTGCGTGTAGAGGGTCAGCGAGGTGTGGCCGGGGGAGAGGACGAAGCGGTCACGGCCGGTCCACTCGGGATCGGCGGGATCGTGCCGCATCACCTTCTGAAAGATCGTGTAGGCGGCCGGTGCCAGGCTCATCGCGGTACCGGGATGGCCGTTGCCGACCCGCTGGACGGCATCCGCCGCCAGGAGACGGGCGGTGTCGACGGCACGCCGGTCGAGTTCGGTCCATTCGAAGCGGTCCGCTGTCTGCGTGCTCATCTTCAAGAAGTCCTCGATAGGAGCGAAGTTGCTGGTCTGACGTGTTCAAAACTAAAAGTCTGACTTTTTCGACGGAAGGTCGTCGTGTGCCAGCCTGTGGTGAAAGTGGGACACCCACGGGCAGCAGGGCACGCGAGCGGGGCGGCACGAGGCGGACATGGCGGACAGAAGCATCCAAGGTGGCGACGGGATCGCTACGTTCCCCTTCCCGGTCGAGCTCAGTGTCGGCGGCGTCGGCATGCAGGTCGGCCCGATGGGCACCGGCCGGACGTGGCACGTCGACACGCCGCCGGAGCGCGTGCACCGCATCGACTTCCACATCGTCCTGCTGTTCGGCGCGGGCCCGGTCCGGCACATGGTCGACTTCACCGAGTACGACGCCACGGCCGGTGACCTGCTGTGGATCCGCCCCGGGCAGGTCCACCGCTTCTCGCCCTCCAGCGAGTACCGCGGAACCGTGCTGACCATGCAACCCGGCTTCCTGCCCCGCTCGACCGTGGAGGCCACCGGCCTCTACCGCTACGACCTGCCGCCGCTGCTGCGCCCGGACCCGGCCCAACTCGCCGGTCTGCAGGCCGCACTGGCACACCTGCGGCGTGAGTACGAGGACACGGCGACGCTCCCGCTCAGCCTGCACACCGCAGTCCTGCGCCACGCGCTGACGGTGTTCCTGCTGCGGCTCGCCCACCTCGCGGCGAGCTCGCCTCAGGCCCTGCGGCAGCGGTCCGACTCCACCTTCACCCTCTTCCGGGACGCCGTGGAACGGGACTTCGCCACCAACCACAGCGTCAGCGCCTACGCCGACGCGCTCGGCTACTCCCGCCGCACCCTGGTCCGGGCGGTGCGCGCGGCGACCGGTGACACGCCCAAGGCCTTCATCGACAAGCGCGTGGTGCTGGAGGCCAAACGGCTGCTCGCCCACACCGAGTTGCCGATCGGCAGGGTCGGCGTGGCGGTCGGCTTCCCGGACGCCGCGAACTTCTCCAAGTTCTTCCACCAGCACACGGAGCAGACCCCGGCGGCGTTCCGGGCCGAGTTGCGCTGACGGCGGCCCGGCACAGCGAGAAGGGGCCCCACGCGCGCGTGGGGCCCCCGCCGTGAACGCTCAGTGCCCGAAGGTGAACCAGTTGACGTTCACGAAGTCCGCCGGCTGTCCGCTGGTGAAGGTCAGATACACGTCGTGCGTGCCCGTCACGGCGCTGATGTTCGCCGGGACGGTCCGCCAGGACTGCCAGCCCCCGGTGCTCCCCACCGCGATACTCCCGACGGGCGCGTTGCTGCGGCTGTCCAGTCGCACCTCGACCAGCCCGCTGACACCGCCCGCCGCGCCGCCGGCGACCCGGGCGCTGAACTGCCGGGCCGCCGAGGAGCCGAAGTCGACGCCCTTGAAGTGCAGCCAGTCGCCGTTGGCCAGGGCGCCGACGTTCCGACCGCCGCCGGAGTCGGACGTCGTCTCGGTGATCACACCGGACTGGCCGTCGTAGGACTCGGCCTGGATGGTGCCGTAGGCGTCACGGCCGCCGGTCGGGGGAGGCGTGGTGCCGCCGCCGGACGACAGCACCTGCACGTAGTCGACGACCATCGCGTGGCCGGGCTGCGTCCCGGCGTCCGGGCCGCCGCCGAACGCGTCGGGGAAACCGCCGCCCATCGCGACGTTCAGGATGATGAAGAAGCCGTGGTCGGTGGCGTTCTTCCAGGTCGTCGCGTCGACCTGGTTGGCGCGCACCGTGTGGTAGTTGACGCCGTCGAGGTAGAAGCGGATCTCCTCGACACTCGTCGAGCGGTCCCACTCCATCCGGTAGGTGTGGAAGCCGGCCTGGCAGGAGGTGCTCTGACAGGTCGTCGAGCCGCCGATGCCGCTGGTCTCGTTGCAGGGGCCGCCCGGCGAGGTGCCGCAGTGCATCGTGGCGAACACCGTGTTCATGCCCTGGGTGTTCTCCATGATGTCCAGCTCGCCGACCGCCGGCCAGTTCCAGTAGTTGCCGCGGTACGGGGAGCCCAGCATCCAGAACGCGGGCCAGTAGCCCTTGGCGGCGGCGCCGGTGACGTTCGGCACCTGGATGCGCGACTCGACGCGGAGCGTGCCGCCGGTCGGGGGCTGGAAGTCGGTGCGGTTGGTCTCGATCCGGCCGGAGGTCCAGTTGCCGGCGGCATCCCGCCGGGGCGTGATGCGCAGGTTGCCGTTGCCGTCGAGCGAGACGTTCTCCGTGCTGTTCGTCATCGTCTCGATCTCGCCGGTGCCCCAGTTGGCGGGACCGCCCGGGTAGCCCTTGCCGGTCGCGTAACGCCAGTCGGAGGTGTCGACGCCGGAGCCCGCGGCGCCGTTGAAGTCGTCCGCGAACACCTGCGTCCAACCCGACGGGGGCGGCGGTGCGGAGGCGTCGGCCGAGGGGGTGGCGACCGTGGCGGCGGCCGCCGTGAGGCCGAGTGTGCCGACGACGGCGACGAACGCCCGGCGCAAGGGGCGGGGTCTGCGGGGGGTGCTTGAGGTTCCGCTCATGTGGGGGCCTCTCGGGTCAGGGATGAGAGCGCTCTCAAAGTGCCGCCAATGTGCTCCACCGCACCCGGGCCGTCAAGGGATGAAGCCAAGAAAGGTGGGCGGGCCCCGCCGGCTGCACAGCCTGAAGGAAAGGGACCGGGGCGTCAGCCGGAAGCCTCTTCGTCGGCGGACCACCGCTTCACGTGCAGGCCACCGTGTCGTCCAGGGCCAGGACGAGCAGGATGCCGATCCCGTCGTCCACTCGGGAAGCCCCGCGAAGACCACGACGGTGCCGACGATCACCGAGACGACGGCCATCGGCAGCCACCGCGGCCCGGCCCGCCACCGGTGGTGTGCCGGGCGGCCACCGTGCCCACCGCCGCGCCCTGTCCGACCGGTGCCCTCCCCGCCCCCCCCTCGCCGCACCTCGCGGGGTTCGACTCCCGTCGGGCCGCGACGGTTGCCCCGGTCGCCGTCCGGCACCCCGCGCACCAGGCTGTTGAACCCGGCCGGACGGGGCACTCGGGGGCGGAAGAACCGGTCGAGCCAGCAGGAGGCATCCGTGGCCGTACGCCATCGCCTGATCCGAGTCCCGCCGAGCGCCGTGTGGGACGTCCTCGCCGACGGCCGTCGCTACGCCGAGTGGGTGGTGGGCACCTCCGAGTCCCACCCCGTACGCGGACAGTGGCCGCGTACGGGCGCGGCGATCCACTACGAAGTCCGGCTCGGCCCGGCACGCCTGGAGAACGAGACGGTCGTCCGCCACTGCGAGGAGGGCACCCGGCTGGAGCTGGAGGCGAACGCCGGTGTGCTGGGCACGGCACGCATCGCGATCGAGCTGCGGCCCTGGGGCGAGCACTGTCTGGTGATCGTGGACGAGCATCCGCTGATGGGCGCGGGCGGCCGGCTGCACAACGTCGGATTCGAGGCGCTGATCCAGTTGCGCCACCGCGCCATGCTGGCCCGGCTGGCCCGGCTGTGCGAGGCCCAGGCGAACCAGGAGGGAGACACCCGGCGGGCCCTGGGCCAGGTGACCGTGGCGTCCGACGCGGACGGCGGCCGCGATGCCTGACGCCGTGGTGATCGGCGCGGGCCCCAACGGACTGGTCGCCGCCAACGTCCTCGCGAGCTCCGGGTGGAGCGTCGAGGTGCTGGAGGAGCAGCCCGAACCGGGGGGCGCGGTGCGCCACGACCGGGGCGTCGACGCCGCCTTCGTCAACGACCTGTTCAGCTCCTTCTACCCCCTCGCGGCCGCCTCGCCCGTCCTGGCCGCGCTGCGCCCCGAGGAGCACGGACTGCGCTGGAGCCACGCGCCCAGCGTGCTCGCCCACCCGCTCACCGACGGCGGCTGCGCCGTCCTGGACCGGAACATCGACATCACCGCCGCGTCCCTGGACACCTTCGAGCAGGGTGACGGAGCGGCCTGGCGACGGCTGCACGACGTGTGGGAGGGCATGCGCCCCGGCCTCCTGGAAGCCCTGTTCACCCCGTTCCCGCCCGTCCGCGCGACGGCACGGCTGGCGCTGCGGCTGCGGGCGGCGGGCGGACTGCGCATGGCCCGCTCCCTGGTGCTGCCGGTGCGGCGCCTGGGGGAGGAGGAGTTCCGCGGCCAGGGCGGGCGGCTGCTGCTGGCCGGCAACGCCCTGCACGCCGACCTCGCCCCCGAGTCGGCGGGCAGCGGAGGCTTCGGCTGGCTGATGGCCATGCTGGGCCAGACCTACGGCTTCCCCGTCCCGGCCGGTGGCTCCGGGGCGCTGACCTCGGCTCTGGTCCGGCGTCTGGAGAGCCGCGGCGGGCGGGTCCGCTGCGGGCAGCGCGTCGAGCAGGTCGTCGTCCGCGGCGGGCGCGCCGTCGGCGTGCGGACGGCCACCGGCGACGCGGTACGGGCCCGGCGGGCGGTGCTGGCGGACGTGTCGGTGCCCGCCCTGTACGGCGAGCTGGTCGCCCCCGCGCACCTGCCCGCCCAGCTCCTCGACGACCTGCGCCGCTTCCAGTGGGACTTCGCCACGTTCAAGGTCGACTGGGCACTCGACGGCCCGGTGCCCTGGCAGGCCGAGCAGGCCGCCCGGGCCGGTACGGTGCACCTCGCCGACGGCATGGACGAACTGACCCGCTTCGCCGCCCAGATCGCCATGCGGCAGGTCCCGGACCGCCCCTTCCTGATCTTCGGCCAGATGACCACCTCCGACGCCACGCGCTCGCCGCAGGGCACCGAATCGGCCTGGGCCTACACCCACATCCCTCACGAGATCCGCGCCGACGCCGCGGACGAGGGGATCACCGGAAGCTGGGACGCCAAGGACCAGGAGCTCATGGCCGACCGGGTCGAACGCCAGGTGGAGCGCTTCGCGCCCGGCTTCCGCTCCCTGATCCGCGGCCGTCGCATCCTCGCGCCCCCGACCCTGGAGGCACTCGACAGAAACCTCGCCGGCGGCGCCATCAACGGCGGCACCACCGCGCTGCACCAGCAGCTCGTCTTCCGTCCGCTGCCCGGCACCGGCCGCCCCGAGACCCCGGTGCCCGGCCTGTACCTCGCCTCCTCCGGGGCCCACCCGGGCGGCGGCGTGCACGGAGCGCCGGGAGCCAACGCCGCGCGGGCCGCCCTGCGCCGTAACCGGCCCCCCGGCCTGGCCCGCGCCCAGCGGCTCCTCGCCCGCCGCGACCGCACGGGAGCCAGGCACTGACCGGGGCCCTCGGGGACGTATCCGGCACCGGGAAGGAAGGGCAGCCCATGAGCAGCAGCAGCCCGCTCGCCGAGCGCACCGTCGTCATCACCGGAGCCGCCCGCGGTGTGGGCGCCGCCTTGGCCCGCGAGGCCGCCCGCCGCGGCGCCCGGGTAGGTCTCGTCGGCCATGAGAAGACCGTTCTGGAGGAGGTGGCGGCCTCCCTGCCGGGCCCCGCCCTCGCCGTGGAGGCCGACGTCACCGACCTGTCCGCGCTGGAAGCCGCCGCGGACACCGTGCGGGCCGGTCTCGGCCGTCCCTCGGCCGTCGTGGCGAACGCCGGCATCGCCGAGGGCGGCGCCCTCCTCGACTCCGACCCGGCCACCTGGCGCCGGGTGATCGACGTCAACCTCACCGGCAGCGCCCACACGGCCCGGGCGTTCCTGCCGGACCTGCTCGACACGGCGGGCTACTTCCTCCAGGTCGCCTCCCTCGCGTCGCTCGGCGCCGCCCCGCTGATGAGCGCGTACTGCGCCTCCAAGGCCGGGGCCGAGGCCTTCGCGCACTCCCTGCGCGCGGAGGTGGCGCACCGCGGGGTGGGCGTGGGCATCGCCTACCTCAACTGGACGGACACCGACATGATCCGCGACGCCGAGCGGTACGACGTCCTGCGGGAACTGCGTCTGCACATGCCCCCGCCGGCCCGCCGCGTGTACCCCGTGGACACGGTCGCCGCCCGCCTGGTCAAAGGCATGGAACGCCGCCGTACGGCCATGTACGCGCCGGGCTGGCTGCGGCTGGCCCAGCCGATACGCCCGGCCATGCCCCCGGTGGTCCTGCGCGTGGCGCGCCGCGCACTGCCGCGCCTGGAGGCCTCGGCCTCGCTCCGCTCCACCGGGCCGCTCGGCGCCGGCGGCCTGGCCGACCGTGCGGCGGCCGGGCCGGGGACCTGACGCGGCCGGGCCGGCGGGTCCGGACGGCACGGTCATGCCGGACACTGGTCAGCAGGGGAAGGGAGGCCGACCGTGCTGACCGGAGTCCGTGACCAGTTGGGCCAGGCCCTGTTCCGCCGTGTCGCGGGCCCGGGCGGACCCGCGACCCGTGCCCGTATCCACCACACCCCCGGGCCGCGCTGGTTCGGGCCGGACCGGCCGATCCGCGCGGTCCACGGTGACGCCTCGATGTTCATCGGCGGGCTGACCGCCCTGCTCCTCCAGTCGCTGCATCCGCTCGCGATGGCGGCCGTCGCCGGGCACTCCGGCTTCCGCGGCGACCCGTGGGGCCGGTTGCAGCGCACCAGCACCTTCCTGGCCGTGACGACCTACGGCACCGCCGCGGACGCCCAGCAGGCCGTCGACCAGGTGCGCGGCATCCACGAACGGATCCGCGGCACGAGCGCCGAGGGCGTGCCGTACCACGCGGCCGACCCGCATCTGCTGGGCTGGGTGCACGCCGCCGAGACGGACAGCTTCCTGCGCGCCCACGAGCGCTACGGGGCCCGGCCGCTGGACGCCGCCGGCTACGACGCCTACGTCGCCGACACCGCGCGCGTCGCCGAGGCGCTGGGGGTGGCCGACCCGCCGCGGGACCGCGGTGAACTGGCCGAGCGTCTGACCGCCTACCGGCCCGAGCTGCGGGCCACGCCCGAGGCGCGGGCAGCCGCCCGCTTCCTGCTGTTCCAGCCTCCGCTGCCCCTCGCCGTCCGGCCCTTCTACGGCGGGCTGGCCGCGAACGCCGTCACCCTGCTCCCGCCCTGGGCGCGCGGCATGTTGTGGCTGCCCCGGGTGCCGGTCGTCGAAGACCTCGCCGTACGTCCCGCCGGCCGAGCCCTGACCCGGACCATCCGCTGGGCGATGACCCCGGCCCGGGAAGCCTGACGGCCCGCCCCCAGACCCTCCCCGGCCCGACCCGGTCGCGACACACGTCAGCGGACGTGGCCCACGTCGCGGGCGGCAGGGCCCCGTACCGTTCGGGGCTGCCATCCTGGCGCTCGCGAGGTGCCGCGGACGGCAGCGGACGTGGACGTGGCCCGTGTCGCGGGCGGCAGGGCCCGTCACCGTTCAGGGCTGCCATCATGGCGCTCGCGAGGTGCCGCGGACGGCAGCGGACGTGGACGTGGCCCGTGTCGCGGGCGGCAGCGCCCGTCACCGTTCAGGGCTGCCACCCCAGCGCTCGCGAGATGCCGCGCGCCGCCATCCGTACCGCCGGGCCCAGCACCGGGACCTGGGCGTCCGCGTGGGGCACGACGATCGACACGGCGGCGGTCACCGTGCCGTCCGCGCCGCGGACCGGCGCGGCCACGGACAGCGCGTCCTGCGTGACCTGGCGGTCGCTCACCGCCACCCCCGACCTGCGCACTTCGGCGAGCGCCCGCCGCAGCCGCTCCGGTTCGGTGATCGTGTACGGGGTGAAGGACGCGAGGTCGCCCGCGCAGTACTCCTCCTGGAACACCGGGTCGCCGTGGGCCAGCAGCGCGAGGCCCACCCCGGTGGCGTGCAGCGGCCAGCGGGCGCCGACCCGGATGTGCACGCCGACGGCCGACCGGCCCGACAGCCACTCGATGTACACGACCTCCCGGCCGTCCCGGACGGCCAGCTGCACGTTCTCGTGCGTCGCCTCGTACAGGTCCTCCAGATACGGCAGCGCGACCTGCCGCAGGGCGAGGCCGCGCGGGGCCAGTGCGGCGAGCTCCCACAGCCGCAGCCCCACGTGGTAGACACCGGACTCGTCCCGCTCCAGGGCGCCCCATTCGGTGAGGGCGCCCACCAGGCGGTGTGCGGTGGTCAGGCTCAGCCCGGCCCGCCGGCTGATGTCCGTCAGGCAGAGGCCCGGATGCTCGTGGTCGAAGGCCGCGAGCACGGACAGCAGTCGGTCGGGCGCGGTGGGGGCGGTCATAGCCGGGCGTCTCCCGGGTGGGCGAGGTCGTAGGGGCGGGGGTAGACGGTCGGGCGGTACGGAAGGTAGCGGGACTCGGCCGCCGGGTCCGCCGCCTTGGCACGGGAGTTGAGGGCGCCGGGCGAGGTGTCCCAGCGGCCGGTGTCCAGGCGCTTCTCCACAGTGTGCAGGGCGGCCAGGGTCTCGCCCGTGGTGAAGGTGCAGTGGCCGGGGGCGTCGACGTACGCCTGGCGGAGGAGTCCGGCGGAGCCCGCCGCCGTGGCGGCCCGCCGGTAGGCGCTCTCCGACTGCACCGGTATCAGGGCGTCACCGGTGGTGTGGATGTTCAGCTGGGGGTCGGTGAGCCGGCCGGAGAGCACGCTGGTGCCGCGCATCCACCGCACCGCCGAGGGGTCGGCGGAGATCCTGGGGGCCCGGGCCAGGGCCGAGAGGTCGGTGCGCAAGGACAGTCCCGCCTCCTTGTAGAGCTCCGTCACCTCTTTGTACAGCGGGGACCGCGCGAGCATCGAGCGATAGTCGACACCCGTGTTCCAGGACGGGTTGCCGCCCGCCCGGTTCTCGGCCTCCTGCCGCCAGCTGAAGGCGGGCAGCCGGAGAAGTCCCCGGACGGCGGAGTACTGGTTGGACTGCGCGGTCTTCCAGTCGGTGGGAGCGGGCTCGGTCTGCGAGGCGTCGTTGTGGCCGGGGATGTTGTGCAGGGCCGCGGCGAGGGCGATCCGGGCCCGGCCCCCGGGGGTCTGCTGGGCCGCGTCGACCTTTGAGCTGAGCGCCTTGCCGGCGGCGACCGCCTCGGTCTGGTCCGCGAACCCCGCGAGCCGGATGCCGGAGTCCGGGGCGAGCAGCGTGCGCAGCGCGAACACAGGGTCCAGGGTGCTGTTCCAGTTGGCGACGCCGCCCTGCACCAGCCCGCACATCGACAGCGATCCGTCGAAGCGGCCGGGGTGGCGCTCGGCGAGCATGCTGGTGACGAAGCCGCCGTAGGAGGTGCCCCAGGCGAGCGTCCGCCGCGCCGGGCCGAACTTCTCCGTGAACAGGTCCAGCGTGGCGAGCTGGTCGGGCACCGCCTCGGTGATCGCCCAGCCGTTCGTCGCGTACGAGGAGCCGATCAGGGCGTAGCCCTCGGCCAGCAGCTTGTCGCGGGCGGCCGGTCCGGGCGTGTTCTGGGCCGGGTTGGGGGCCCCGGCCGGGGTGTAGCCGTGGCTGTACAGCAGCACCGTGCCGTTCCATGCCGCGGGTACGTCCATCACGTACGCGGCGCCGGAAGGGAGCTCGCCCTCCAGGTGGGCGTCGGTGGCGTCGACGCCCTGCGCGGGCAGCGCGGTCGCCACGGACAGGCAGGCGGTCAGGAGGGCGAGGCGGATCCTCAACGCGGGGTTCCTTCCAGGGCGGGGGCGGCGGCGGGGGTGTCCAGGGCGTCCGTGTGGGTCTCGCGCAGCCGCCACACGGTGACCGCGGTGATGGCCGCGCCCGCGCAGAGCAGCAGTGACACGGGAGTGCTGCCGCCGCCGAAGGTGGCCAGGAGGCTGCCGGCGATCAGCGGGGAGAACCCGGCGCCGATCAGGGTCGCCCCCTGGTAGCCGAGGGAGGCGCCGGTGTAGCGGACGCGGGTGCCGAACATCTCGGTGAGCAGGGCGCCCAGCGGCCCGTACATCGTGGACTGGGCGACGCCGTGGCCGAGCACCAGGGCGAGGATCAGCAGGCCGGGGGAGCCGGAGTCGACCAGGGCCAGCACCGGGAAGGAGAGCGCCGCCGAGGCGACGGCACCGGCGAGGACGACGGGCCGGCGCCCCACCCGGTCCGACAGCGCGGACGCGGCGGGCAGGACGACGAGGGCCACGCAGGAGGCGACGGTGACCGCGGTCAGCACCTGCGGGCGGGTGTAGCCCTCGTCCACGGCGTAGGAGATCATGAAGCTCGTCAGCAGGGACTGCGCGGTGAACGCGCCGATGCCGACACAGGCGGCCAGCAGCACCGGCTTCGGGCGGCGCAGCACCTCCACGATCGGAGGCCGGTCCACCGGTTCCCTCCTGGCCTGGGCGAACAGCGGGCTCTCCGCCACCTTCAGCCGCACGAACAGGCCCACGCCCAGCAGCACGATGCTCAGCAGGAACGGCACGCGCCAGCCCCAGGAGCGGAACTCCTCGTCCGGCAGGGCGGCGACGAGGGTGACCACACCGGCCGACAGCACCGAACCGAGCGGCGCGCCGAGCTGGGTGAAGCTGGACCACAGGCCGCGCCGGGACCCCTGCGCGTGCTCGGCGTGCTCGACGACCATCAGCATCGCGCCGCCCCACTCGCCGCCGATCGCGATGCCCTGCACCACGCGCAGGGTGACCAGCAGCACCGGCGCCCAGACGCCGATCGTGTCGTACGTCGGCAGGAGGCCGATGAGGAAGCTTGCGGACCCCATCAGGACCATGGTCAGCAGCATCATCGACTTGCGGCCCAGCCGGTCGCCGAAGTGCCCGAAGAGGATGCCGCCGAGCGGCCGGGCGAGATAGCCCGCGGCGAAGGTGCCGAACGCCGCGACGGTGCCGACCGCCGGGTCGGCCCGCGGGAAGAACAGCTCGCCGAAGACGAGCGCGGCGAGGGTGCCGTAGACGAGGAAGTCGTAGAACTCGACGGTCGTGCCGAGCAGGCCGGACAGGGCGACGCGGCGCAACTGGCGGGATTCGGGGGAGGGTTGGGCGGTTGAGGGGGATGGCTGCACGGTGGGCTCCCTGGGGACGGGGCGCGGTTGGCCCGTGAAGTTATGCATCCATCGTGCAGCCGTCAATCATTTGCACAACATCAGTTCAGGCCGTCCTCCGCGATCCGCAGCAGCAGCGCGTGCAAGGTCTCCCGCTCGGCCGGGTCCAGCGGGCCCAGCAGTTCGCCGGTCACCCGCAGGCCGGCCTCGTCGGTGTCGCGGAGGCAGCCGCGGCCGCTGTCGGTCAGGGCGACGATCCGGCTGCGGCGGTCGTCGGGAGAGGGGCGGCGCTCGGCGAAGCCCAGCTTCTCCAGGTCGTCGACAAGGCCGACGATCGCACTCGGGTCGTACCCGAGCCGTGCGCTCAGCTCCCGCTGCAGGGCGCCGTCGGTGGTGGCGAGGAAGCGCAGCACCGCGTAGTGGCGCAGGCGCAGGCCCGACTCCTGGAGGCAGGCGTTGAACAACTGCCCCGAGCGCAGACCCAGGCGGTACAGCAGGTAGCCCGTGTCGGCGTGCAGTCCGCGCATCCACGGCTCGTGGGCGTCGATGGGCTTCGCGGAGAGGTTCTGGCGTGTGATGGCGGACTCCCTGTGCTCGGTGCTGCGTCCTGGTGATTCCAGCATCCCGCACCCAAAGGTCTCCAACAACTATTGACGTCAACAATTATTGCTCTTAGCTTCGAGTTCGCAGTCGACCCCGTGCGAAGGGACCCACCCGTGCCCAGCATCGATCTCTCCGGCAAGGCCGCCGTCGTCACCGGCAGCGGCCGCGGCCTCGGCCTCGCCTACGCTCACGCCCTGGCCGCCCACGGCGCGTCCGTGGTGGTCAACGACGTCGACGAGGCGGTGGCCGAGGCGGCCGTGAAGTCCATCGCGGAAGCGGGCGGCAAGGCCGTCGCCGAAGTCGTGCCCGTCGGCACCTCCGAGGCTGCCGAGCGGCTGGTGAACCGCGCGGTCGAGGAGTTCGGCAGGCTGGACGTACTCGTCACCAACGCGGGCATCCTGCGTGACAAGGTCCTGTGGAAGATGACCGACGAGGACTTCGACGCGGTCCTCACCACCCACCTCAAGGGCACCTTCACCTGCGCCCGCGCCGCCGCCGTGCGGATGCGCGAGCAGGGCGAGGGCGGCTCGCTGATCCTGGTCGGCTCCCCGGCCGGACAGCGCGGCAACTTCGGCCAGACGAACTACGCCGCCGCCAAGGCCGGCATCGCGGCGATGGCCCGCACCTGGTCGATGGAGCTGGGCCGGGCGAACATCACGGTCAACGCGATCGTGCCGGTCGCCGCCACCGCGATGACCGAGACCATCCCGGCCTTCGCCCCCTACATCGAGGCCATGAAGAACGGTGAGCCGCTGCCGGACTTCCTGCGCAAGGGCGAGGGCTTCGGCACCCCCGAGGACTGCGCGGCCCTGGTTCCCTTCCTGGCGTCGGAGGCCGCCCGGGGCGTCACCGGCCAGTGCGTCGGCATCGGCGGTGACAAGGTGGCACTCTGGTCGCATCCGCAGGAGATCAGGGCGGCCTACGCCGACGGCGGCTGGACCCCGGACACGCTGGCCGACGCCTGGCCCACCTCGGTCGGTGCCGAACTCCAGTCGGTCGGCATCCCGGCGCCGAAGTTCCCGGAGGCGTGATGGCCCCCTCGATGGACCCCGTGATGGACCTGGAGTCACTGGTCGCGATCGACGTCCACACCCACGCCGAGGTGTCCTCCAAGGGCCACTCGTCCCTGGACGACGACCTGCACGACGCCTCCTCGGCCTACTTCAAGGTCGAGGGCAAGCGGAAACCGACCCTGGAGGAGACCGCCGCGTACTACCGCGAGCGGAACATGGCCGCGGTGATCTTCACGGTCGACGCCGAGTCCGCCACCGGCACCCCGCCCGTCCCCAACGAGGAGGTCGCCGAGGCGGCCGCCGCCAACGCCGACGTCCTCATCCCCTTCGCCTCCGTCGACCCCTTCCGAGGGAAGGCGGGAGTGAAGCAGGCCCGCCGCCTGGTCGAGGAGTACGGGGTGAAGGGCTTCAAGTTCCACCCCAGCATCCAGGGCTTCTTCCCCAACGACCGCGCGGTGGCGTACGACCTGTACGAGGTGATCGAGGAGACCGGCGCGATCGCCCTCTTCCACACCGGTCAGACGGGCATCGGCGCCGGCGTCCCCGGCGGGGGCGGGATCAGGCTGAAGTACTCCAACCCGCTCCACGTGGACGACGTCGCCGCCGACTTCCCGCATCTGAAGATCATCCTGGCGCACCCGTCCTTCCCTTGGCAGGACGAGGCCCTGGCCGTCGCCACGCACAAGCCGGGCGTGCACATCGACCTGTCCGGCTGGTCGCCGAAGTACTTCCCGCCGCAGCTCGTGCAGTACGCCAACACCCTGCTGAAGGACAAGGTCCTCTTCGGCTCCGACTTCCCCGTCCTCACCCCCGACCGCTGGCTCGCCGACTTCGCCAAGCTGACGATCAAGGACGAGGTCCGGCCGAAGATCCTCAAGGAGAACGCGGCCCGCCTGCTCGGGCTGACGAAACCGTAAGGGGCGTGACATGCGCAACGAGGGACTGGGGTCATGGCCCGCACGCCGGGCCCGCAAGACCCCGCACCGCACCGCCCTGATCCACGACGGGTCCACCACCGACTACGGCACGCTCCACGCCCGCACCACCCGACTGGCGCACGCCCTGCGCGCCCGGGGCGTGCGCCGCGGCGACCGCATCGCCTACCTCGGCCCGAACCACCCCTCCTACCTGGAGACCCTGTTCGCGGCCGGCACCCTCGGCGCGGTCTTCGTCCCGCTCAACACCCGCCTCGCCGGACCCGAGATCGCCTATCAGCTCGCCGACTCCGGAGCCCGGGCCCTCGTCTACGGCCCGTCCTGCGCCGGTCTGGTCGCGGGCCTGCCCGGCAGCACGGACGTCCGCGTCTACCTGGAGGTCGGCGGCGAGTACGAGGCGGCCGTCGCCGAGGCGTTCGGGGAGCCGATCGACGAACCGGTCGGCGCCGACGACACCTGCATCATCATGTACACCTCGGGCACGACCGGCCGCCCCAAAGGCGCCATGCTCACCCACGGCAACCTGACCTGGAACGCGATCAACGTCCTCATCGACCATGACCTGGTCGCCGACGAACGAGCCCTGGTCTCCGCCCCGCTGTTCCACACCGCCGGCCTGAACATGCTGACGCTGCCCGTCCTGCTGAAGGGCGGCACCTGCGTCCTGGTCGACGCCTTCGACCCGGACGCCACCTTCGACCTCATCGAACGACACCGGATCACCTTCATGTTCGGCGTGCCCACGATGTTCGACCAGGTGGCACGCCACCCGCGCTGGCCGGACGCGGACCTGTCCTCGCTCCGCATCCTCACCTGCGGCGGCTCTCCGGTGCCCACCCCGCTGATCGCGGCCTACCAGGAGCGCGGCCTGACCTTCCTCCAGGGCTACGGCATGACCGAGGCCGCTCCCGGCACGCTCTTCCTCGACGCCGAACACGCCCTCGCCAAGGCGGGTTCGGCGGGCGTGCCGCACTTCTTCAGCGACGTCCGCGTCGTCCGGCCCGACCTGACCCCGGTCGACGCCGGCGAGGTGGGAGAGATCGTGGTGCGCGGCCCGCACGTCATGCCCGGCTACTGGGGGCTGCCCGAGGAGACGGCCGCGTCCTTCGCGGACGGCTGGTTCCGCAGCGGGGACGCCGCCCAGGTCGACGAGGACGGCTACGTCCACATCGTCGACCGCATCAAGGACATGATCATCTCGGGTGGGGAGAACATCTACCCCGCCGAGATCGAGGACCGGCTCCTCGCCCACCCGGACATCGTCGAGTGCGCGGTGATCGGCGTGCCCGACGACAAGTGGGGTGAGGTGCCGCGCGCGGTCGTCGTGCCCCGCGAGGGCGCCTCCCTCGACCCCGACGAGGTGCTCGCCTCCCTCGCCGGCCACCTCGCCAAGTACAAGATCCCCAAGTCGGTGGTCCTCGCGGGCGAACTTCCGCGCACCGCCTCCGGAAAACTCCTCAAGTCCCGTGTCCGTACCCGGTACGGCAAGCAGTAAGGAACCGCATGAGCCTCACCGTCAACGGCCTCGACGAACTCAAGAAGCTCGCCGGCGGCGACCTCGGCACCAGCGAGTGGATCGAGGTCACGCAGGAGCGCATCGACACCTTCGCCGACGCCACGGGCGACCACCAGTGGATCCACGTGGACCCCGAGCGCGCCAAGGAGGGCCCCTTCGGCGCCCCCATCGCGCACGGCTACCTCACGCTCTCCCTCTTCATTCCCCTGTTCACCGAGCTGCTGGACGTCCAGGGCGTGACGACGAAGGTCAACTACGGCCTCAACAAGGTGCGTTTCCCGGCCCCCGTGAAGGCCGGCTCCCGCATACGGCTGGTGGCCCGGCTCGCCGAGGTCGAGGACGTGCCGGGCGGTGCGCAGATCACCGTCGAGGGCACCATCGAGATCGAGGGCGGCGGCAAGCCTGCCGCCGTGCTGCAGAGCCTGTCGCGGTTCTACGCCTGAGGCCGCACGGGCACCAGGTGCAGCAGGCGTTCCGAGGCGTCGCGGGCGAGCGGTGAGAGCCGTTCGTGCACGGTCCGGAACGTCTTCTCGGCCTGCTCCGCCGGCCAGTCGTCCGGCAGATGCCCGACGGGCAGCCGCGGATCGCGCCGGACGATCCGGAGCCACTCCGTCTGCAGGCGCAGACGCAGCACGAGGGCGTCGTCGGCGTCCGGCAGGTCGTCCTCCCAGGCCCGCCAGCGCCGCACGAATCCCTCGTAGCGCCCGGCCAGGTCGGACAGCTCCCAGGTCTCCTCGATCATCTGGGCGATGTCCGTGCCGGTGTCCGCGTGCGCCCGGAAGACCTTGACGTGCGCGGACAGACCGAGCTCGGCCACCAGGGCCGACACGTCGGCCTCGCCGGGGGCGATCCACAGACCGTTGAAGAGCGGGCCGAAGCCGCTCCAGGTCAGCTGGGAGCGCAGGTCGTGGCGCTGGCGCTGCCAGGACTCCGGCAGGGAGAAGCCGAGCAGGGTCCAGGTGCCGTCCCACTGCCGGTTGACGGCCCCCGTCCGCCAGATGCGCCGCTCGCCGTCGCGCAGCACCGCCTCCGAGCGTTCGGTCAGCCCGAAGTACATACGGCGGCCTTCGCGCTGGCGGCGCAGCAGGTCACGGCCCGCCATGCGGCTGAGCGTGGAGCGGGTGGCCTGCTCGCCGATCCCGGCACGGGCGAACACGTCGATGACACTGCCCGAGTACACGCACACGTCACGGCCGAGCACCTGGTCGCCCAGGAACGTCAGCATCAGGGACTGGGGCCGCAGCGGCTCTTCACCGGTCACGCGGCCCACCGTACCTCCGCCCGATCAGTCCGTGACCTGCTGGTACACGGGGGTCACGCACCCTGGACGTCGATGAACACGGGGTTCGAGCAGAACCAGGTGTCCGCCCACGGGTCACCGTCCCCGGGCGGGGCGTGGCCAGGGAGGTGGTGAGGCCGAAGCGGGTGGCGGCCACGGCGAGGTGCGCGATGCCGCCCGGGCCGCAGCCCATGCCCCGGGTCCAGATCTCCTCGCCGGGGGCGGGCGGCTTGCCGAGGCCCGTGAGCACGAGGTCGTAGAAGAGCAGTCCGGTCGGCAGCACATCCGGCCGGTCATCGTCCACGGATGTGTCCTCGCTCATGGCTTCGACGGAGATCGTCAAAACTCGTCAATTCGATGACCGGAATCGTGCGCTGCTCCCGAGAGATGGGTAAATACCCGAGCAGAACCGAGCATGGAAATGATTGAAGATGACGAGTAGTGTTCCGGTCGTGCTGGCAGAACGACGACACCAACTCATCCTGCGGGCCCTGCGCGCAGGCGGGCCCGCGGCCGTGACCGACCTCTCGGAGCAACTGGGAGTGAGTCCCGCCACCATCAGGCGTGACCTGGTCAAACTGGAAGAAGACGGACTGCTCACACGCGTGCACGGCGGAGCCGTCGTCGAGGAGGGCGACCAGCCCTTCGCCGAGGTCGCCGAGGTGCGCGTCACCGAGAAGGACGCCATAGCCGAGCGTGCCGCCGCGATGATCGAGGACGGCCAGTCGGTGCTGCTGGACATCGGGACGACGGCCTACCGCCTCGCCCGGCAACTGCACGGACGGCGGCTCACCGTGATCACCAGCAACCTGGTGGTCTACGAGGAACTCGTCGACGACGAGGGCATCGAGCTGGTCCTGCTCGGCGGCATGGTCCGCCGCGAGTACCGCTCCCTGGTCGGCTTCCTCACCGAGGACAACCTGCGGCAGCTGCACGCCGACTGGCTCTTCCTCGGCACCAGCGGGGTGCGGCCCGGCGGACAGGTCATGGACACGACGGTCGTGGAGGTGCCGGTCAAGCGCGCCATGATCAAGGCCGGCGAGAAGGTGGTCCTCCTCGCCGACGCGTCGAAGTTCCCGGGACACGGGATGGCGAAGGTCTGCGGTCCCGAGGACCTGGACGCGGTGGTGACGAACGAGCCGGTCGACGCGGCGACGCGGACCTCCTTCCAGGAGGCGGGCGTCGAGGTCGTCGTGGTGGGAAGGGTGCAGGCGTGAAGCTGACGATTCTGGGCGGCGGGGGCTTCCGCGTGCCGCTGGTGTACGGAGCGCTCCTCCAGGACCACGCCGAGGGCCGGGTGACGCACGTCGTCCTGCACGACCTGGACGCCGGACGGCTGTCGGCGGTGACACGCGTCCTCGCCGAGCAGGCGGCCGGCGTCCCGGACCCGCCCGGGGTGAGCGCCACCACCGACCTCGACGAGGCCCTGCGCGGCGCCGACTTCGTGTTCTCCGCGATCCGCGTCGGCGGCCTGGAGGGGCGCGCGAACGACGAGCGCGTGGCCCTGGCCGAGGGCGTGCTGGGCCAGGAGACGGTCGGCGCGGGCGGCATCGCCTACGGCCTGCGCACGGTCCCGGTCGCCGTGGACATCGCCCGGCGGGTGGCCCGTCTCGCTCCCGACGCCTGGGTCATCAACTTCACCAACCCGGCCGGCCTGGTCACCGAGGCCATGTCCCACCACCTCGGCGACCGCGTCATCGGCATCTGCGACTCACCGGTCGGCCTCGGCCGTCGCATCGCCCGGGTGCTCGGGGTGAAGAACCCGGCGGAGGCCTGGATCGACTACGTCGGCCTCAACCACCTCGGCTGGGTGCGCGGACTGCGCGTCGCCGGCCGCGACGAACTCCCGCGCCTGCTCGCCGACCCCGACCTGCTCGGCTCCTTCGAGGAGGGCAAGCTCTTCGGCGCCGACTGGCTGCGGTCCCTGGGCGCGATCCCGAACGAGTACCTGCACTACTACTACTTCAACCGCGAGGCCGTCCGCGCCTACCAACAGGCCGAGAAGACCCGCGGCGCGTTCCTGCGCGACCAGCAGGCCCGCTTCTACACCGAGATGAGGAACCCGGACGCCCCCGCCCTCACGGCGTGGGACCGCACCCGCGCCGAGCGCGAGGCCACCTACATGGCCGAGAACCGCGAGACCGCGGGCGCCGGCGAACGCGACGAGGACGACCTGTCCGGCGGCTACGAGAAGGTCGCCCTCGCGCTGATGCGGGCGATCGCCCGGGACGAGCGCACCACCCTGATCCTCAACGTCCGCAACCGGCACACCCTGTCGGTCCTGGACGCGGAGGCCGTCATCGAGGTCCCCTGCCTCGTCGACGCCAACGGCGCCCACCCCGTCACCGTGGACCCGCTGCCCGGTCACGCCACCGGCCTGGTCTGCGCCGTCAAGGCCGTCGAACGCGAGGTGCTGGCCGCCGCCGGCTCCGGCTCCCGCGCGACGGCCGTGAAGGCCTTCGCCCTGCACCCGCTGGTCGACTCCGTCCATGTGGCCCGCAGGCTGGTCGAGGGCTACACCGAGGTCCATCCCGGGTTGGCGTACCTTAGGTGAACGCCGCCTGGTAAGCGCTTTCCCCCACCGCTTGCCGCCTGCTCGCTCTTCCCGCTTCCTGGAGACACCCCATGCACGACGAAAGCCGCCGCATCGAGGAGCGCGTGCAGCGCCTTCACGACCAGCGCATCAAGACCGCGGTCTACGCGGCCACCGTGCCCTTCGAGGTGGAGGCCTGGCAGGCCCCGGGGGAGCCGGTCCCCTTCGAGGAGGCCGCCGCCGCCTCCTACCGGCCCTTCGCGATGGGCACCCCCTGGGGCCCGCCCTGGGGCACCACCTGGTTCCGCATGCGTGGACGGGTGCCGAAGGAGTGGGCGGGCCGCCGCGTCGAGGCCGTCATCGACCTCGGCTTCGTCGGCGACTGGCCCGGCAACCAGGCCGAGGCCCTCGTCCACCTCACCGACGGCACCCCGCTGAAGGCCGTCAACCCGCTCAACCAGTACGTGGCGATCGCCAACCCCGCACAGGGCGGCGAAACCGTCGACTACCTGGTCGAGGCCGCCTCCAACCCCGACATCCTCGCGGACGACTTCGCCACGCCCACGCCCCTCGGCGACAAGCTCACCGCGGGCGACAAGCCGCTCTACACCTTCCGCGCCGCCGACCTCGCCATCCTCGACGAGGAGGTCTTCCACCTCGACCTCGACGTGCAGGTGCTGCGCGAGCTGATGCTGGAACTCGGCGAGCACGACCCGCGCCGCCACGAGATCGCGCACGCCCTGGACCGGGCGATGGACCAGCTCGACCTGGACGACGTCCCCGGCTCGGCCGCCGCGGTGCGCGAGGCGCTGAAGCCGGTGCTGTCCAAGCCCGCGCACGCCAGCGCCCACACGATCTCCGGCGTCGGCCACGCCCACATCGACTCCGCCTGGCTCTGGCCGATCCGCGAGACCAAGCGCAAGACCTCCCGCACCTTCTCGAACGTCACCTCGCTCGCCGACGAGTACGACGACTTCATCTTCGCCTGCTCCCAGGCCCAGCAGTACGAGTGGGTGCGCGACCACTACCCCAAGGTCTGGGCCCGCATCCAGGAGTCCGTCAAGAACGGCCAGTGGGCGCCGGTCGGCGGGATGTGGGTGGAGGCCGACGGAAACCTGCCCGGCGGCGAGGCCGTCGCCCGCCAGTTCATCCACGGCAAGCGCTTCTTCATCGAGCACTTCGGCATCGAGACCAAGGGCGTGTGGCTGCCGGACTCCTTCGGCTACAACGCGGCCTACCCGCAGCTCGCCAAGCTCGCCGGCAACGAGTGGTTCCTCACCCAGAAGATCTCCTGGAACCAGACCAACCGGTTCCCCCACCACACCTTCTGGTGGGAGGGCATCGACGGCACCCGCATCTTCACCCACTTCCCGCCGGTCGACACCTACAACGCCCGCTTCAGCGGCGTGGAGATGTCCCGCGCGGTCCGCAACTACCGGGAGAAGGGCGGCGCCTCCCGCTCCCTGGCCCCCTTCGGCTGGGGCGACGGCGGGGGCGGCCCCACCCGCGAGATCATGGAACGGGCCCGCCGGCTGGCCGACCTGGAGGGCTCCCCGAAGGTCGTCGTGGAACACCCCGACGCCTTCTTCGCCAAGGCCCGCGAGGAGTACCCGGACGCGCCCGTGTGGGTCGGCGAGCTGTATCTGGAACTGCACCGCGCGACCTACACCTCCCAGGCCCGCACCAAGCAGGGCAACCGCCGCTCCGAGCACCTGCTGCGCGAGGCCGAGCTGTGGGCGACGACAGCGGCCCTGCACGCGCCGGACTACGCCTACCCGCACGAGAAGCTGGACCGGCTCTGGAAGACGGTGCTCCTGCACCAGTTCCACGACATCCTGCCCGGCTCCTCCATCGCCTGGGTGCACCGCGAGGCCGAGGCCGAGTACGCCCGCGTCGCGCGGGAACTGCACGCGCTGACCGCCGAGGCGCTGGCCGCGCTGGGCGCCGGCGAAGCCCGCGTCTTCAACACCAGTCCCTACGACCGCGCCGAAGTGGTCCGCACCGCCGACGGCGCACCGGCGTACGTGCGGGTGCCCGCGAGCGGCTCCGCTCCCCTCGCCGACACGGCGCCCCCGCAGCCCGTGACGGTGCACGGCCGGATCCTCGACAACGGCCTGGTCCGGGTGGAGGTGGCCGAGGACGGCACCCTGTCCTCCGTCCGCGACCTGCGCGCCGGCCGTGAGGTGCTGGCCGAGCCGGGCAACCTGCTCCGCCTGCACACCGACCTGCCCAACCACTGGGACGCCTGGGACATCGACAAGCACTACAAGAACCGCTACACCGACCTCCTCGACGCCACCTCCGTCACGGTCGTCGAGCAGGACCCGCTGATCGGCGCCCTCCGCGTCGAGCGGTCCTTCGGCAAGGGCTCCACCATCACCCAGACGATCACCGTCCGCGCCGGCAGCCCCCGGATCGACTTCGAGACGGACATCGACTGGCACGAGACCGAGAAGATCCTCAAGGCGGCCTTCCCGGTCGACATCCGCGCCCCGCACTCCTCCGCCGAGATCCAGTTCGGCCACATCCAGCGCCCCACCCACACCAACACCACCTGGGAGGCGGCCCGCTTCGAGGTCTCCGGCCACCGCTGGGTGCACCTCGGCGAGCCGGGCTACGGCGTCGCCGTCATCAACGACTCGACCTACGGCCACGACGTCTCCCGCACGGTCCGCGAGGACGGCGGCACCACGACCACCGTCCGCCTCAGCCTGGTCCGCGCCCCGCGCATCCCTGACCCCGAGGCCGACCAGGGCCGCCACCGCCTCACCTACGCCCTGCTGCCCGGCGCGACCATCGAGGACGCCGTGGCCGAGGGCTACTCCCTCAACCTGCCGCTCCGGGTGGCGGAGTCGGCCGGGGCCCTGGAGCCGATCGTCTCCGCCGAAGGCGAGGGAGTCACCGTGGAGGCGGTCAAGCTCGCCGACGACGCCTCCGGCGATGTCGTCGTACGGCTCTACGAGTCCCGCGGGGGTCGCGCCACCGGCACCCTGCGCACCGGATTCCCGCTCGCCGGCGCCCAGATCACCGACCTGCTGGAACGACCGCTTCAGGACGCGGAGACGACCGACGGTGCCGTCCCCGTCGCGCTGCGGCCCTTCCAGATCCTGACCCTGCGCCTGCGGAGGGGCTGACCTCATGGCCATGCAGCCGTGGTTCGAGGACGCCAAACTCGGGATCTTCGTCCACTGGGGCATCTACGCCGTCGACGGCGTCCAGGAATCCTGTACCGGGGCGAGGGCCGCTTCTGACCGCCGAATCGGCCCATGATCCTGCAGCGGAACGCCCCCGGCGACGGGTCGCCCGGCTCCCGGGAGTCGTCACGCCGACTCCCGGGACACCGCGGGCCGCTCGCCGGTCACCGGCCGACGTTCGCCGGGGCGCGGTCGGCCCACCGGCCCACCTGCACGCCCCAGCGCCGACCCGCAGGAGATCAAGGACTCCTCGGAACGCTGCGACCACCACGGTGTCGACGGCCCCCCCGTGGTGCGAGGCACTTGCCGCCCGGGCCTAGAGGGGCAGCGCCTGAGCCGCCGCTCCGACGGGGCCGACCGGTTCCGCCGACGGGGGCGCGGGCACGCCCGGCAGCGGCTCCGTTGCCTCCGGCCGCTGCTGCGGCAGCGACACCGGCCGCAGCGGACGCGGCCCCGACACCACCGTGTAGTCCTGGCCCAGGAACGGCGGAGCCATCTCGCCCGGGTCCTCCCCGAGGGCCAGCCGCACCGCGGCCCAGGGGGCGTTGACGCCGCACAGGGACAGCTGGTGCAGTCCGCCGGCCGGGCGGGTGTTGACGTCCATGAGGACCGGCCGGTCGCCGAACATCCGGAACTGGATGTTGGACAGGTAGTGCAGACCGAAACCCTCGGCGATCCGCCGGGCCGGGTCCAGCCACTGCTCGTGCAGGGTGAAGCCCCGGCGGCGGCCGTTCTTGGTGCGGCCCACCGCCAGCCGCACCAGATTGTCCGGGCCCGTGAGGCAGTCCACCGACACCTCGGGCTGCTCCAGCCGCGGCATCACCAGCCAGTCCACCGGCTCCTCGGCACCCCGCAGCGCCTCCAGCACCAGATCGAGCGGCACGTACGGGCTGGGGAACCCGCTCAGATGCATCAGCGAGAAGGGCGTACGCGTGATCACACGAAAGCCCACCCCGCCGGCCCCGGACGCCGGCTTGAAGCACGCCTTGTGCCCGTCGGCCTCCAACTCCTCGACGGCCGCGACGAGTTCGTCTTCCGAGCGAACCCGGTACCACGGCGGCACCGGTACCCCGATCGCCTGGACCGCCTCGTAGGCGATCACCTTGTCGTGGAAGACGGCCACGGCCTCGGGCGGCGGCGCCAGCAGGGCCGTGCCGACCGCCTCGAACTCGGCGCGGTGCGCCACGATCGCCGACTGGTGCAGCCGGGGCACGAACACGTCGATCCCGCGTCGCGCGCACTGGTCCAGCGCGTATTCGACATATCCGGCGGGGGAGAGGTTCTCGGGTTCCAGCTCGGCGGTGTCGGCGGCGGCCAGCACGGGCGAGTCGGGGTCGCCGTGGGTGGCATGGATCTCGACGGCCCGGTCGCTGGGATTTCTCCGCAGCTGATCCATGAAGAACACGTTCTCCGCGTACGTGCGGTTGAGCCAGACGCGTACGCGAGAGACCATGCAGGCCGCCTTTCACGGTTCGCGGGCAGGGCTGAGCAGCCCGTGCCCGGGCAGAAGAATGGAGGGACACCAAACCGCCCCTGTGAAGGGAAGTTCCAAGCGGTGGTGTTGGGCCAGATCATACGGCTTCGGCGGGCCCCGCCGTGCAACGCGCGTGTGAAGGATTTCTCCTACCACGGCGATCGGGCCGCCCTTGTCCCGGTCGCACGGATGTGATCTCTTGGTGGCGTCCGGGTGCGCGGAGGGGGCGAAGGGTGATGTCGACGGCCGGTGGAGCCGCACAACTGCTGGCCGTCAGCGATCTGCACATCGGGTACCCGGAGAACCGTGCCCTGGTCGAGGGCATGCGGCCGGGGACGGACGACGACTGGCTGCTCGTGGCCGGTGACGTCGCGGAGACCGTGGCGGACATCCGCTGGGCCCTCAAGACGCTCTCGGGCCGCTTCCGCAAGGTCGTCTGGGCGCCCGGCAACCACGAGCTGTGGACCCACCCGAGCGACTCCGTGACCCTGCGCGGCGCCGCCCGCTACGCGTACCTGGTCGAACTGTGCCGCGAACTCGGAGTGACCACACCCGAGGATCCCTACCCCGTCTGGGAAGGCCCCGGCGGCCCGGTGGCGGTCGCCCCGCTCTTCCTGTTGTACGACTACTCCTTCCTGCCGGCCGGCTGCGCCACCAAGGAGCAGGGACTGCAGTACGCGCAGGGCACCGGGATCGTCTGCACCGACGAGTATCTGCTGCACCCCGACCCCTACCCGAGCCGGGAGGCCTGGTGCCGGGCCCGGGTCGCGGAGAGCGAACGCAGGCTCGCCGAACTGCCCGGCGACCTGCCCGTGATCCCCGTCAACCACTACCCGCTGCACCGGCACCCGATGGACGTCCTGTGGCACCCCGAGTTCGCCATGTGGTGCGGCACGGACCTGACCGCCGACTGGCACCGCAGGTTCCGCGTCCAGACGATGGTCTACGGCCATCTGCACATCCCCCGCACCACCTGGCACGAGGGCGTGCGCTTCGAGGAGGTGTCGGTGGGCTACCCGCGCGAGTGGCGCAAGCGGTCCGGGCCGCCGGGGCGGCTGCGGACGATCCTGCCGGGGGAGGGCGAGGAGCGGTGATCGAGGAACTGCTGCCGGAAGCCGCGGTCACCGTGGAGGCGTACGGCCACGAGGACGCGGCCACGCCGCTCCACCCCGAGGAGGCGGCGCTCATGACGCGGGCGGTCGCCAAGCGGCGCAGGGAGTTCGCCGTCGTGCGTTCCTGCGCCCGCAGCGCCATGGAGAAGCTCGGCGTGCCGCCGCGGCCGATCCTGCCGGGGGAACGCGGCGCCCCCCGCTGGCCGGAGGGGCTGACCGGCAGCATGACCCACTGCGACGGTTACTGCGCCGCCGCGCTGGTCCGCACCGCCGACCTCGCCTCCCTCGGCATCGACGCCGAGACCCACGCCCCACTGCCGGAGGGCGTCCTGTCGTCCGTGTCCCTGCCGACCGAGGCCGGCCGGCTGCGGCGGCTCGCGGCCGAACGCCCCGACATCCACTGGGACCGGCTGCTGTTCAGCGCGAAGGAATCCGTCTACAAGGCGTGGTTCCCCCTCACCAGGAAGTGGCTGGACTTCATGGAGGCCGACATCGAGCTCACCGCGGACGGCACCTTCCGCGCGGCACTGCTCGTCCCCGGCCCGCGCGTGGGCGCCCGCCGCCTCACCCACTTCGAGGGCCGCTGGACGGCCGGGCGGGGTCTGATCGCGACGGCGATCGCGGTACCGCACGCCTGACCCGCTCCGCGTCGGCGCGGGTCAGGTCATCCCGACCACGGGTCCGGCTTCTTCGGGCAGCCGGACCCGGCTGGCGCCCCGACCGGGGGCTGGGCGAGGGCCGGTGGGCCCGGATCCGCGTCGCGGCGGAGGGCACCGCGCCCTCGCGGCCCGGCCACGGGCCCCGGCCTTTTAGGGCAGCCGGACCCGGCTGGCGCGTCCCGACCGGGGGCTGGGCGAGGGCCGGTGGGTCCGGGTGGGCGTCGCGGCGGAGGGCACCGGGCCTCGCGGGATCCGGGTCCGCGTCCCGTCCACGGCCGGGCGACCGCCGGGCTCCGGGACCGGTTCAGGGCAGACGGCCCGGGCCGTCCTCGCCGCTCCGGCAACCCCCGTGCGTGCCCCGGGTCAGGGGCCCGGCTCCGGGCACCAGTTCTCCAGGAGGCGGAAGAACGCCTCCTCGTTGCCGGTCAGCCCGGCGCGCTCCAAGGCCTGCTCCGCCTCGGCGAGCACCGCGGGCGGGACGAGCGGCGGGCCGCCCTCCAGGTCGAAGGCGGCCCGGACGGTGTGCAGCAGTCGCAGATAGGCCTGGACGGCGGTGCGTTCACGATCGGTCAGAACGGCGGTGGGCATCGGTCGGCTCTCCCCGTGTCGGCGTCGTCGGTCAAGCGCCCTCGCGGCGCGCACGCCCCGCACAGCGGTGGCGCACCTCCAGCTTGCCGCCCACCACTGACAATCCGGCCCGGCCGCCCTCCGGTTCGCCCGCTCGGCGGAGGCGGACACACCGGTCGCCGCCGGGGACGGCCCGTCAGCCCTGCGGCCCGCGGTACCCCAGCGAGGCCTCGATCCGCCCCGCGAGGTGGTCCCGCTGCACCGGCCCCCGCGACGACGAACCGGCCAGCCAGGCCCGGCACTTGCTGGCGAGCAGCAGACCGAAGCTCTCGGCCTCCTTCTCGTCGTCACGGTCGAAGCGGGTGCGCGCGGCGACCTTCAGCACGGTCGCCTGGAGGTCGGCTCCGTCGTCCAGCAGCCGGGCCGCGACGGCGGCGCCCCCGACGTGGTGGGAGCAGTGCCCGGCCTTCATGTGCCACAGCTCGTGGCCGAGGATCACCAACTGGTGATCGGGAGCGGTGCGTTCCTCGATCACGACGAGGTCCTGCTCGGCCATGTCGAGCCAGAGCCCGCTGGCGGTCCCGGGCGGGAAGGCGGCCGTACGGAACAGGACGGGGCGACCGCGGCGTCTGCTCATGCCGTCGCACAGGGCGGCGTACAGCTCGTCGGGCCGAGCCGGCGCGGGGAGGGTCAGCTCCGCGACCAGCTCACCGCACAGGCGGCGCATTTCCTTACCGATGCCCACAGTTCTCCCCACGGTCACGACTCGGGCCGCTTGACGCTCTCCAGGAGCATGTCCAGCCACTCCGCGACCTTGTCGCGATGCTGGTCGGTGGGCAGTTGCGCGGCCCGCCAGGCGATACCGCGCACGCCGTGGTCCTGCAACAGCCGCTCCAGCGGGTCGTCCGCCGCCGCGGACGCCTCCCGCTCGCGGTCGGCGAGCTTCTGCAGCAGCTCCTGCTCGGTGTGCTGGAGGGCGCTCACCAGCGCCTCGGGGTCCTCGGCCGTCAGGAAGCCGGCATGCACCCGGAAGAACCGCTGGAGGGCGTCGCAGTGCTCCATGGTCGGCCGCCGGTCGCCGTTGATGAGGGCGCCGGCCTGCTGGCGGGACATGCCCGCACCGTCGGCGATCTCCTGCTGGGTGTACTTGCGGCCGTTGGGCTTGAGCCGGGTCCGGCGCAACAGGTCCAGGCGCTGCAGGAACCGGGCCTGCACATCGGGCTCGCCCGCGGGCCGGCCGCTGAGCAGCGCCTTGACCACCGCCTCCGGGACGCCGGAGGCGACGGACAGCCGGCCGGTGTCGAAGACCTCGGCGTGCGGCACGCCGAGCCGGTCGGCGAGCGCGGCGACACGGGAGACGACGGCCGGTAGCACGGCCGTACGCGTGGCGCTCGGACCCTCGACGAAGCCACCCGTCACCGACAGATCTCCTACGTATCTCACAGGCTTCTCACAAGTGGATGCCGTGACCTACCCCGGCGTTAACTTCCCGGAGCGTAGCCGGTGCTTCGAACTCACATCCAGGTCTCGCCACAACTGTGGCCAATTTCAGCCGTCAACCGGCATGAAATGCCACGATAGTTGACACGCCTCAGCTAGGGGCAGCAGGATCGGGACGCCGCGTCAAGGCCGCACAGGCAAGAGGGGTGACCTCCCGATGGCACATCAGGCAGGAGGGCGGCGGCCGGCACCGCGGCCCGTCCCCGAGACTCCCGAGGCCCAGGCCTACCTGGAGGACTACGCCGGGCTTCTGGAGGGTGTCCCCTTCCCCTCGCTCGTCGTCGACCACTGCTGGGACGTGGTGCTGACCAACGGCGCCTTCCGGTCACTTTTTCGCGAGGTCGGCCCACACCCGACGGCCATGCCGGACGACAACTTCCTCAGGTTCGTGCTGTTCCACCCCGACGCCCCCGCGGTGCTCGGCGAGCACGAGGCGAGCTGGTGCCTGCCGATGCTCGCGCACTTCGCGCGGACCGTGGAGAGCCACGGCCCCGACCACGGCCTGCAGGCCATCCGCCGCGACATCGCCCAGGACCCGATCATGGAGGCCGCCTACCGGCACGGCCTGCCGCACTGGATCCGCGCGGTCGGCGAGGGGGCCGTCGAGCAGGACGGTGCCGTACGGCCGCTGCTGCACCCGGATCCGCGCCGCGGTGCCACCGAATGCCGGATCGTGGTCGAGACGTCCAGGACACTCGACGAACTGGGCTGCGCCCGGGTCACGTTCGTCCTGCGCGAGGCCCGCCGCGCTCCGGCCCGGGAGCGCCGCACCCGCCGCAGCGCCGCACACCTGAGCGTCGTCCCCGCGGCCGACTGACCGGTCCCGTGCGCCCGCCCTCGCGGCACTCTTCCCGGGTTTTGTGGTGTGTGACATAGTACTGGCGTGAGCGAGTCGCTGACCTGCGATGTCGTGGTGGTTGGAGCCGGTGTGGTCGGCGCCGCCGCCGCACTGTACGCGGCCCGGGCAGGCCTGGACACCGTCGTGGTGGACCGGGGCCCGGTGGCCGGCGGGACGACCGGGACGGGGGAGGGGAACCTCCTCGTCTCCGACAAGGAACCCGGACCGGAACTCGAACTGGCCCTCCTCTCCGCCCGGCTGTGGGCCGATCTGGCCCGGGAGGGACTGGGAACGGCCGTCGAGTACGAGGCCAAGGGCGGTGTCGTCGTCGCCGCGACCGAGCGCGCACTGGCCGGGCTGGCGAAACGCGCCGCCGAGCAGCGCGCGGCCGGGGTCGAGGCGGTCCCGGTGCCGTCCGACCGGCTCACCGACCTGGAGCCGCACCTCACCCCCGGTCTCGCGGGCGGCGTGCACTACCCGCAGGACGCCCAGGTGATGCCCGCCCTCGCGGCGGCGCACCTGCTGCGCGCCTCGAAGGCCCGGGTGCTCACCGGGTGGGAGGTGACCGGGGTCCTGCGCGGCCCGGGCGGCGCGGTGCGCGGCGTGCGGACCGGCCGGGGCGACCTCCACGCGCCCGCGGTCGTCAACGCGGCCGGCACCTGGGGCGGCGAGGTCGCGGCCCGCGCCGGGGTCACCCTGCCGGTGCTGCCCCGGCGGGGTTTCGTCCTGGTCACCGAACCGCTGCCGCCCCGTATCCGGCACAAGGTGTACGCCGCCGACTACGTGGCCGACGTCGCCAGCGACTCGGCGGCGCTGCAGACCTCCCCGGTGGTGGAGGGCACCCCGGCCGGGCCGGTCCTCATCGGCGCCAGCCGTGAACGGGTCGGCTTCGACCGGTCAGTGTCCCTCCCGGCGCTGCGCGCGCTCGCGGCGGGGGCGACAGGGCTCTTCCCGTTCCTCACCGGCGTCCGGGCCCTGCGGACGTACGCCGGCTTCCGGCCGTATCTGCCGGACCACCTGCCCGCGATCGGCGCCGACCCGAGGGCGCCCGGGCTCTTCCACGCCTGCGGGCACGAAGGCGCGGGCATCGGTCTCGCCACCGGCACCGGGCACCTCGTCGCGCAGGTGCTGACCGGACGGACACCCGACCTGGACCTCGGCCCGTTCCGGCCCGACCGCTTCACCGAGGAGGCCGAGTGAACCCGTTGGAGCTCGCGGACGCCAGGCCCGGCCCCGCCTTCACGGTCACCTTCGACGGGCGGCCGGTCGAGGCGCTGCCCGGGCAGACGGTCGCCGCCGTGCTGTGGACGGCAGGCGTCACCTCCTGGCGCGCCACCCGGGGCGAGGGCCGTCCGCGCGGGGTGTTCTGCGGGATCGGCGTCTGCTTCGACTGCCTGGTGACCGTCAACGGCCGCCCCAATCAACGGGCCTGCCTGGTGCCGGTGCGGCCCGGGGACGTGATCGGCACGCAGGACGGAACGGGCCACGAGGAGGGGGCACATGCGGACTGACCTCGCCGTGATCGGCGCCGGACCGGCCGGGCTCGCCGCCGCCCTGGCGGCCTCCGCGCGCGGCGTACGGGTCACGCTCGTCGACGCCGCGACGCGGACCGGCGGACAGTTCTACCGGCAGCCCGCCGCCGGACTCGGCGCCGGGCGGCCCGAGGCGCTGCACCACCGATGGCGGACCTGGGAGCGGTTGCGGGACGGGCTCGCCGCCAGTGCCGTACGCGTGCTGACGGATCACCACGTCTGGACCGTGGAGCGCACCCCGGACGGCTTCACCGTGCACGCGCTGCTCGGGCCCGAGCGGGAGGAGCCCGTCGAGGTGCCCGCCCGCGCCGTACTCCTGGCCACCGGCGGCTACGAGCAAGTGCTGCCCTTCCCCGGCTGGACCCTCCCCGGCGTCGTCACGGCCGGGGGAGCCCAGGCCATGCTCAAGGGCGGGCTCGTGGTGCCGGGGCGGCGGGCGGTCGTGGCCGGGACCGGGCCGCTGCTGCTGCCCGTGGCGACCGGACTCGCCACCGCCGGCGTCGAGGTCGCCGCCCTCGTCGAGTCGGCCGCCCCCGGTCGCCTCGCCCGCCACGGCCGGGCCCTGGCGGGCAAACTCCCGGAAGGAGCCGGGTACGCCGCCCGGCTGCTGCGCCACCGGGTGCCGGTCCTCACCCGCCACACCGTCGTCCGCGCCCACGGCGACGACCGGCTGACCGGCGTCACCGTCGCCGCCCTCGACACCGACGGGCGCGTCCGGCCCGGCACCGAGCGGCACCTGCCCTGCGACACCCTGGCCGCCGGCCACGGCATGCTCCCGCACACCGACCTCGCCGAGAGCCTCGGCTGCCGCCTCGACGGGTTCGCCGTGGCCGTCGACACCGGGCAGCGCACGGACGTCCCCGGAGTGTGGGCGGCCGGTGAGGCCACCGGCATCGGCGGCGCCGCCCTCGCCCTCGCCGAGGGCCACATCGCCGGCCGCTCCGCCGCCGCGCACCTGCGGGACACCGCCCCCGACCCCGCTCCCGCCGCCCTCACCTCCCGCGCACGGCTCAGACGTTCCGCCGCCGCCCTCGACGCCGCCTACCCACCGCCCGCGCACTGGGCCGAGCAGCTCACCGACGACACCGTGATCTGCCGCTGCGAGGAGGTCACCGCCGGGGCCGTGCGCGAGGCACTGGACCTCGGAGCGGGCGACGAACGCACCGTGAAACTCCTGACCCGGGCCGGAATGGGCTGGTGTCAGGGCCGGATGTGCGGCACCGCCGTCGCCGGTCTCGCCGGCTGTGCCCCCACCCCGGCCAGGCGTCCGTTCGCCCGTCCCGTACCGCTCGGCGTCCTCGCGCACCCCCATCCCCAGGAGGGACCGTCATGACCGATCACCGCCCCTGGCGCGGCGTCCTCGTCGCCACCGCGCTCCCGCTGGACGACGACCTCTGCGTCGACTACGACCGGTACGCCGAGCACTGCGCCTGGCTGGTCGACAACGGCTGCGACGGTGTCGTACCGAACGGCTCCCTCGGCGAGTACCAGGTGCTCACCGTCGAAGAGCGGGCCCGGGTCGTCGAGACGGCCGTCGCCGCGATCGGCGGGGAACGCGTGATGCCCGGCGTCGCCGCGTACGGGTCCGCCGAGTCGCGCCGCTGGGCCGAGCAGGCCGGCGAGGCGGGCTGCCACGCGGTGATGCTGCTGCCCCCGAACGCCTACCGCGCCGACGAGCGCTCCGTCGTCGCCCACTACGCCGAGGTCGCCGGTTCGGGCCTGCCGGTCGTCGCGTACAACAACCCGATCGACACCAAGGTCGACCTCGTGCCCGAACTGCTCGCGCGGCTGCACGGCGAGGGGCACATCCAGGGGGTGAAGGAGTTCTCCGGCGATGTCCGCCGGGCCTACCGGATCGCCGAACTCGCCCCCGAGCTGGACCTGCTGATCGGCGCGGACGACGTCCTGCTGGAGCTGGCGGTGGCGGGCGCCACGGGCTGGGTGGCGGGCTACCCCAACGCGCTGCCCCGTACCTGCGTCGAGCTGTACCGCGCCGCCGTCGGGGGCGACCTGGACACCGCGCTGCCCCTGTACCGGCGGCTGCACCCGCTGCTGCGCTGGGACTCGCGGGTGGAGTTCGTCCAGGCCATCAAGCTGTCCATGGACCTCGTGGGCCGCCGCGGCGGACCCTGCCGTCCGCCCCGCACGGCGCTGCTGCCCGAGCAGGAGGCGGCGGTGCGCGCCGCCACGGAGATGGCCGTCGCGGCCGGATCGAGCTGAGGACCATGCGCAGCGGACTCGTCCTGCACGCCGTCGACTCGCACACCGAGGGCATGCCGACCCGCGTGATCACCGGCGGCATCGGCACCATCCCCGGCGCCACCATGAACGAGCGGCGGCTGTGGTTCCGCGAACACCGCGACGGCATCACACAGTTGCTGATGAACGAACCGCGCGGTCACTCCGCCATGAGCGGCGCGATCCTCCAGCCGCCGACCCGGCCCGACTGCGACTGGGGCGTCGTCTACATCGAGGTCTCCGGCTATCTGCCGATGTGCGGTCACGGCACCATCGGCGTGGCGACCGTGCTGGTCGAAACCGGCATGGTCGAGGTCGTCGAGCCGGTCACCACCATCCGGCTCGACACCCCCGCGGGCCCGGTCGTCGCCGAGGTGGCCGTCGAGGACGGGGCCGCCAAGGCGGTCACCCTGCGGAACGTGCCCTCCTTCGCCGTCGGCCTCGACCGCGAGGCCACCCTCGCCGACGGCCGGACGGTGACCTACGACCTGGCCTTCGGCGGCAACTTCTACGCCGTCCTGCCGCTGGAGCGGTTCGGCCTGCCCTTCGACCGGTCCCGCAAGGACGAGATCCTCGCCGCGGGCCTGTCCCTCATGGCCGCCGTCAACGCCGAGGACCCGCCCGTCCACCCGGAGGACCCGTCCATCCACGGCCTGCACCACGTCTACCTGGCCGCCCCCGGCTCGACCGCCCGCCACTCCCGGCACGCCATGGCCATCCACCCCGGCTGGTTCGACCGCTCGCCCTGCGGCACCGGCACCAGCGCCCGCATGGCACAACTGCACGCGCGCGGCGCCCTCCCGCTGCACACCGAGTTCGTGAACGAGTCCTTCATCGGCACCCGGTTCACCGGCAGACTGCTCGGCACGACCGAGGTCGCCGGCCGGCCGGCCGTCCTGCCCAGCTTCACCGGACGCGCCTGGATCACCGGCACCGCCCAGTACCTGCTCGACCCCGACGACCCGTTCCCGGCGGGGTTCGTCCTGTAGACCGGCCCGCGCACCCGACCACGAGAGGAACCCCGACCGTCATGGCCCCGCAGCACACCCCCGCCCTGCCCGTACTGGGCAGCAGGAAGCCCAGCCACCGGGAGCGGGTCGCGGACGCGCTGCGGGCCGCCCTGATCGCCGGCGAACTGCGGCCCGGTGACATCTACTCGGCCCCCGGTCTCGCCGCCCGCTTCGGCGTCTCCGCCACACCCGTGCGCGAGGCCATGCTCGACCTGGTGAAGGAAGGCCTGGTCGACACCGTGCCCAACAAGGGGTTCCGCGTCACCGCCGTCTCCGAGCGGCAGCTCGACGAGTACACCCACATCCGGGCACTGATCGAGATCCCCACCACGGCCGAACTGGCCCGCACGGCCGACCCGGTGGCCCTGGAGGCGCTCCGCCCGGTCGCCCGGGAGATCGTCACCTCCGCCGCGGCCGGCGATCTCATCGCCTATGTGGAGGCCGACCTGCGCTTCCACCTCGGGCTGCTGGCGCTCGCGGGCAACGGCCATCTCGTCGACGTCGTACGCGACCTCAGACGCCGCTCCCGGCTCTACGGGCTGACGGCGCTGGCGGAACAGGGGCGGCTGGTGGCGTCGGCCGAGGAACACCTGGAGATCCTGGACGCGCTGCTCGCCCGCGACGAGGAGGCCGTACGGGCCGTGATGAGCCGGCACCTCGGACATGTCCGGGGCCTGTGGGCCGCGCCCTGACGGGCATCCACCGAGGCCAGGACGGACAAGGCCGTGAGGCCGACGGGCAGACGACGCATGGCTCCCCCTGTGGGACCGGCTGAGGTGCTCCGACAGGCTGTGCGCAGGCGGTACGGACGTGCTCAGCCGGGAACCCAGGGCCCATCCGGAGCCATGGTCCATGCACGTGCGGTGAAGGCTTGTTGAAAGCGGCACCTTCGGGTCAGAGGTCCAGCACCAGCCGCCCGCCGCGGCAGCGGGACACACAGATGAGCATGGTCTCGCCCGTCGCGCGTTCCTCCTCCGTCAGCACCGAGTCGCGGTGGTCCGGCTCGCCCTGCAGGACGTCGGTCTCACACGTGCCGCAGGTGCCCTCGGTGCAGGAGTACAGCACCTCGACCCCGCTTGCGCGCACCGCGTCCAGCACGGACACGCCGGGCTCCACGGTCAACGTGCGTCCGCTTCGCGCGAGTTCCACCTCGAAGGCGGTGTCCCCACCCGTCTCCCGCTCCTTGGGCCGGAACCGTTCGACCCGCAGCACCCCGGACGGGCAGCGGGCCTCGACGGCGTCCAGCAACGGCCCGGGGCCGCAGCAGTAGACGAGCGTGCCCTCGGGTACGTCGTCCAGCACCGGGGCCAGGTCCAGCAGCCCCGTCTCGTCCTCGGGCGCGATCGTCACCCGGTCGCCGTAGCGGGACAGTTGCCCGCAGAACGCCATGGAACCGCGGGTGCGCCCGCCGTACAGCAGCGTCCACTCGGCGCCCGCCGCCTCGGCCGCCGCCAGCATCGGCAGGATCGGGGTGATGCCGATGCCGCCGGCGACGAAGCGGTAGCGAGGGGCGGGCTCCAGGCGGAAGTTGTTCCGCGGCCCGCGCACCCGGACCTCGGCGCCCGTGCCGAGCCGCTCGTGCACATGGGCCGAGCCGCCCCGCCCGGGGCTCTCGCGCAGCACCGCGATCCGCCAGGTCGACCGGTCCGCCGGATCGCCGCACAGCGAGTACTGCCGCTCCAGGCCGGGAGCGAGCACGACGTCGAGATGCGCGCCCGGCTCCCAGGCCGGGAGCGGCTCGCCCCGCGGATGGCGCAGGGTCAGGGCGAGCACGCCGTCGGCCGCGATCTCCCGCCGCTCGACGACGAGTTCGGTCTCGTACACGCTCATGAGCTGTTTCCTCGCGGCTCGTCGACGCGGTGCCCCTGCGGATGGGCGAGCATCCACTCCCACATCTCGACCGGGTCCTGCGCGGTGTGCTCCCGGCCGCAGTGGCACGTGCCGCGCAGGGTGTCGGTGCCGGGCAGCCAGGCGATGCGGTAGATCTCGCCGGTGGGAGCCGTCACCGGACCTGCTCCACGGGCTTCTCGCCCTGCTCCACGAGCCGGGCGAGGATACGGCGGGCGGCCAGACCTCCGGTGTCGATGTTGATGCTCAGCTCCTGGTAGCCGGTGCGTTCCGTGCCGAGCGTCCGCTGCAGCAGGTTGAGCGCGGTGACGTCCTGCATCACCACGGTGTGGTTGTTGCCCCGCAAGAACTCGGTGACCTCGGCGTCGTCCGTGGCCCAGTCCCGGGAAACCGCCCAGAAGTCGTACACCGTGCCGTCACCGGAGGGAGTGATGGCGTAGGTGATCTCGGTGTGGAAGCCGTGGGGGTCGCTGCCGTCCGCCTCCGGCACCACACCGACCGGGGCGATACGGCTGTGCAGCAGATACAGACAGGGGGCGTGGTACTCGATGTCCTGCCAGCGGGTGATCCGGCCCTCGATACCGGTGGACCTGGCGTAGAAGGGCGGACACTCGGCGTCGTCCATGTGCCGGCTCACCCGGACGATCCCGGCGCCCTCGTCGACCTCCGTGGTGATCGGCGTCTCGGCGACCTCGGGGGTGCCGATGTAACCGCCGTGCAGGTACGTCTCGTGGGAGAGGTCGAGGAGGTTGTCGACGAGCAGGCCGTAGTCGCAGTCGATGGGCTCCATCCCGCGCACGGTGACCCAGCCGGGGGAGTCGAGGTGCCGGGCCCGGGGAATGGCCTGCGGGTCGGCGAGCGCGGGATCGCCGACCCACACCCAGATCAGCGAGTCCTGCTCGACGACGGGGTAGGAGGCGATCCGGGCGGTGCGCGGCACCCGTTTCTGCCCCGGCACGTACACGCACGTACCGGACGTGTCGTAGGTGAACCCGTGGTAGCCGCACACGATCCGGTCGCCGTCCAGCCGCGTCGGCGCCTCCGACAGCGGGTAGCGGCGGTGCACACACCGGTCGTGCAGGACGACCGGGTTGCCGTCCTCCTCGGTCCGGTAGAGCACCAGCGTCTCACCGAGGATCGTCCGGCCGAGCAGCTCCCGCCCGACCTCGTGACTGTAGGCGGCGACGTACCACTGGTTCCTGGCGAAGGCGGTCATGTGAGGCATGGGCGCTGACTCCCGTCTCTGGTCGTGCCGTCATCGTCGGGGCGGACCTCTCGGCGCCGCAACGGTCCTTCCGCCCCACGGAAGCGGTTGCCGTATCGATCGTCCCCGGCCGCGGTGACCTCGGCAGCAGGGCGCAGTACCTCGGAGCGGCGAGGCGTCGGCGAACGGGCCGTTTCGCCGGCGGGGAGACCGTCTTCGTCTCTGTCACGCCCCTCACCCTCCCCTGGTGCCGCCCCGGCGCACCCGGCGTACCGGCGACTTTCACACGGGTGTCACGCGCCCCTTCCTTGTCGTTTGGTGTCCCTGAAACACTCCTTCCGCGCAGATTCCGTCATGCTCCGGCCATCCCGCACCTCAGGATGAGAGGTCTGTCCTTCATGTCCGAAGTCAACCGGCGCCGCTTTCTGCAACTCGCGGGTGCCACCACGGCGTTCAGCGCGCTGTCGGCCAGCATCCAGCGCGCCGCCGCCCTTCCGGCGAACCACCGCACCGGGTCGATCCGGGACGTCGAGCACATCGTCGTCCTCATGCAGGAGAACCGTTCGTTCGACCACTACTTCGGCACCCTGAGAGGAGTCCGCGGCTTCGGCGACCCCCGTCCGGTCACCCTCGGCAACGGCGAGCCGGTCTGGCACCAGGAGAAGGACGGCAAGGAGATCCTGCCGTTCCGCCCGGACGCCGACGACCTCGGCATGCAGTTCTTGGAGGGCCTGCCGCACTCCTGGCCCGACGGCCAGCAGGCCTACAACGGCGGCATGTATGACCGGTGGGTACCCGCCAAGGGCACCACGACGATGGCGTACCTGACCCGCGAGGACATCCCCTTCCACTACGCCCTCGCCGACTCCTTCACGGTCTGCGACGCCTACCACTGCTCGTTCATCGGCTCCACCGACCCGAACCGCTACTACATGTGGTCCGGTTGCACGGGCAACGACGGCACCGGAGGCGGCCCGGTCCTCGGCAACGACGAGCTCGGCTACGGCTGGACGACCTACCCGGAGCGTCTGGAGCGGGCCGGCGTCTCCTGGAGGATCTACCAGGACATCGGCGACGGCCTCGACGCCCAGGGCTCCTGGGGATGGATCCAGGACGCCTACCGTGGCAACTACGGCGACAACTCACTGCTGTACTTCGACAAGTACCGCGACGCCCAGCCCGGCGACCCGTGGTACGACAAGGCCCGCACCGGCACGAACGCCAAGGCCGGAGAAGGCTACTTCGACCTGCTGCGCGCCGACGTCAAGGCCGGAAAACTGCCCCAGATCTCCTGGATCGCCGCCCCCGAAGCCTTCTCCGAGCACTCCAACTGGCCCTCGAACTACGGCGCCTGGTACATCGCCCAGGTCCTGGACGCCCTCACCTCCAACCCGGAGGTCTGGTCGAAGACGGCCCTGTTCATCACGTACGACGAGAACGACGGCTTCTTCGACCACGTGGTGCCGCCGCTGCCGCCGAAGGACGCCTCCCGCGGCCTGTCCACGGTCGACGTCTCCCTCGACCTCTTCCCGGGGGACGGCAAGAACACGGCCGGCCCGTACGGCCTCGGCCCGCGGGTGCCGATGCTGGTCGTCTCGCCGTGGAGCAAGGGCGGCTACGTCTGCTCCGAGACACTCGACCACACCTCGATCCTGAGGTTCATGGAACGCCGCTTCGGTGTGCGCGAGCCCAACATCTCGCCCTGGCGCCGCACCGTCTGCGGTGACCTGACGGCCGCCTTCGACTTCTCCCGCAAGGACCCCCGCCCGGCCCCGCTGCCCGGCACCGACGACTACGAGCCGCAGGACCGCGAACGCCACCCCGACTACCGGCCGACCCCGCCGGCCGACCCGCGCATGCCCCGGCAGGAACGCGGTCCGCGCCGCGCCCGGCCCCTCAAGTACGCCCCGCACGTGGACGCCTCGGTCGACGCGGCCGCCGGGAAGCTCACCCTCACCTTCGCCTCCGGCGCGAAGGCCGGCGCCGCCTTCCACATCACGTCCGGCAACCGCGCCGACGGCCCCTGGATGTACACCACCGAGGCCGGCAAGACGCTCTCCGACACCTGGAACTCGGCGTACTCCGGAGGCTCCTACGACCTGACCGTGCACGGCCCGAACGGCTTCGTGCGCGCCTTCAAGGGCTCCAACGGGACGGCCGGCTGCGAGGTCACCGCCCGCCACACCGGCGACGACATCGAGCTGACCTTCACCAACAAGGGCCCCGGCACGGCCCGTCTGAAACTCTCCAGCGGCTACGGCGGCCGGCCCTCGACCGTCACCGTCCGCCCGGGCGCGACGGTGTGCCGGACGGTGGAACTCGCCGCAAGCCGCCGCTGGTACGACCTGACCGTCACCGCCGAGGGCGACAAGGCGTTCCTGCGGCGGTTCGCGGGACACGTCGAGAACGGGCGGCCGGGGGTGAGCGACCCGGCGATCATCACCGTGTAGCCGTGGTGAGGTGCCCCGGATCGTGCGGCCGGGGCACCAGCGCCGGTTCGGCCGCGGCCGAACCGGGTTCCAGGGCCAGAACGGCGGCCACCGGATGGTCGTCGTCCACGGGGACGGCCGCCGGTGCGGCCCGGCTGAGCAGCACCACGCCCCAGGAGGCCAGGCCCGCCCCGGCGAGCGCGAGCGGCACACCCCCGGCCCCGCCCTGGAGGCGTTCGCCCAGCAGCGACAGGCCGATTACCGCGGCGGCCAGCGGGTTGGCCAGGGTGACCATCGCCAGCGGGCCGCCCAGACCGCCCCGGTACGCCGTCTGCGACAGCAGCAACCCGCCGGCCGCGAAAGCCGCCACGAGCAGTGCCACCCCGACCACCTGGACGCTCAGCACCGGGCCGGTCCGGTCCGTCGCGGCCACCGTCACGGTCTGGGTGAGGGCGGAGGCGACCCCCGACGCCAGGCCGGACGCGGTCGCGTGCCGCAGTCCGGGGCGGGCGCCCGGCCGGGACAGCCCCCCGATGAGCGCCGCGGTGGCGCCCGCCACCGCCAGCGCCTCAGGAACGCTCAGCACCTCGTCCGGTGCTGGTCCGGACGCCGTGACCAGGACCGCGGCCAGGCCCAGCAGCGTCAGTGCGGTGCCCTTCCACTCGACCGCGCTCACCCGCCGACCCGCCATCCGCGCCCCCAGGGGCACCGCCGCGACCAGGGTGAGCGCGCCGAGCGGCTGGACCACGGTCAGTGGGCCGTACCGGAGGGCGACGACGTGCAGCAGCGCGGCCGACGCGTTCAGCCCGACCGACCACCACCAGGCGCCGCTGCCCAGCAACCGCAGGGTGCCCGCACCGGAGGAGCGGGAGGCGAGCCGTTCCTGGGCGACCGCCGCGGCCGCGTAGGCGACGGCGGAGACGAGGGACAGGGCGACGGCGATCAGCACGGCGTTCATCGGCCGGCTCCCACGAGCGTCCGCTCCTCGGCCCGCGCCGGCGCGGGCCCGCCCCGCGAGCGGCCCGCCGGGGCCGCCGTGCGCCGCGGCGGGACGATCACGGCGAGAGCCAGGCCCAGCAGGGTCGCCGCCACGATCGCGTCGAGCCAGTAGTGATGCGCGGTGCCGACGATCACCAGCAGCGTCAGCACCGGATGCGCCGGCCACAGCTCCCACACGCGGTGCGCGTTGCGGAAGGCCTCGTCGGGGTGGCCCGTGGCCGGCCGACGGCCGAACTCGTAGACGAGGAAGAGCCCTGCGACGAGCAGGAGTCCGGCGCGGGGTCGAACGCGGAGAGGTGCCCGCCGATCACCCGGCGCTGGAGTACGTCCCGGCCCAGCTGCTCGGCGTCCTGCGGGTGCGGCCCGTCCTGGAGGGCGAGTGGGCCGACCCGGACTACCTCGTCCGATTCGTCGAGGCCGCCGTGCTGCCGGCACTGGGCCTGACCTGAGACCCGGGCCGCCGTCCGCCGGATGACCGGACGGTGGACCGACCGCGCCGACCCGTGGGGACGGGGGCGGCGCGCACCCCCGGCCGGGTGGGGTGCCCCTGCGAGCGGCAGGGGCGCCCCACCCGGCCGCTCGGTGTCCGGGCCCCGGGCGTCAGACGTCCTGGCCGTTGACACCGCCCTTCGACACCTTGATGCCCTCGGCGATCTCGTCGAGCACGGTCTCCTTCTGGTCGGCGTCGACGCCGATCCGCACGATGACCATCTGCTTGGGGTTCGCGGGGGAGGGGAACGCGAGCGACTCCACGATGCCGTCGGCGCCCTTACTCGTCACCGCCTTCCAGCGGACCAGGTAGCCCTTCTGCCCGGCCACGGTCACGGCCTTGGAGTCCAGCACGTCGTGGGAGGTGATCCCGCCGTAGGACTTGCCCCCGTAGGATTCCTCGGCGTTCGCCGCGATGTCCGCCTTCGCGATCTCCTCTGCCGTCTCGCCCCTGGCGCCGAGGGCCAGGGCCGGTGCCGAGTAGGCTCCGCCCTTCGTGCAGGTCGAGGACGTGTCGCCGGGGCACTTGTAGGAGTCCTCGGAGGTCACCTGCGCGCCGGCGTTGGCCTGCTGGCCGTACCAGCCCTTCGGTATCGGCAGACTGATCCCGCTGAGCGCGTCGGTCACCGACCCGCCGCGTATCTTCGGCGGCTCGGACCGCTCGGGCTGCGGACTCTGCCCGCCGGAGCCCCCGGAGCCCCCGGAGCCCCCGGAGCCCCCGGAGCCGCCGTCACCGCCGGAACCTCCGGATCCGCCCGGCCCCCCGAACGGGCCGCCCTGCCCCCCGGGTGCGCCCGGCCCGCCCGGTCCCTGCGAGGTGGGCGAACCGCTCCCGCCGCCGTTGTCCGTCAGCGCGTACACGCCCACACCGACGCAGGCGAGAACGACCACGGCCGCGGTGACGGCGGCACCTGTGCGCAGCCGCCGCCCCTTTCCGCCGGGAGGCACGGCGGGGTAGGCGGGATAGGCGGGATACCCGGCAGCCCCCGGGTACGCGCCACCGCTCGCCTGCCCCCCGACCCCCGCCTGCCCGACCGCACCCGAAGCCCCGACGGCTCCAAAGCCCCCCACGCCTGCAGCCTGCCCGCGCCCGCTCGGCTGCCCGAAGCCGGTCTGCCCGGGCCCGCTCGGCTGCCTTGCGTCACCCGGGCCTTCGGTGCCTGCGGTCTGCCCGGGCCCGCTCGGCTGCCTTGCGTCACCCGGGCCTTCGGTGCCTGCGGTCTGCCCGGGCCCGCTCGGCTGCCTTGCGTCACCCGGGCCTTCGGTGCCTGCGGTCTGCCCGGGCCCGCTCGGCTGCCTTGCGTCACCCGGGCCTTCGGCGCCTGCGGTCTGCCCGCCCCTGCTCGGCTGCCCTGCGACACCCGGGTCCCCGGCGTCTGCCGTCTGCCCGCCTGCGGCAGGGACCCCGGGGCTCGTCGGGTGCCCGGTTGCCTGCCCCGCGGTGCTCGTCGGCTCAGCTTCCGGGGTCCTGGCGTCGGTCGGACCGGCTCCCGGTGTCGCGGGGCCGGTCGGCGTCCCCGCGCCGGTCGGTCCGCCTCCCGGCCCGTCGGTGGCAGCCGGACGCCCCGCCGGTGCCGGGTCCGCCGAGGGCGCCGTGTCGTCCGGTGCCGTCGATGCACCGCCGGCGGGCATCCGATCCGTCGGTGCGGTCCCGGCGGATGCCGGGCCCGTCGGGGGACCCCAGGTCGCGGGCGGCCGGGCCGGGCGGATGCGGTCCGTCCAGGCCTTGCCGTCCCACCAGCGCTCGGTGGCGGGCCCGTCACTTGTCTGTCCGGGGTCGGCGTACCACCCGGGAGGAGTCTCCTGCGTCATGCCCCCACCGTATGAGGCGTCGGTGAAAGAGGCATGAGAGGAGTCGGAACCGGCTGTTCCATCAGCAGCCGCGTGGGCTGTCGAGCCGCGCAGCGCGGCGGTCAGGGCCCCGCGCAGTTCGCCGTCGTACAGCCGGCCCACCATGCCGAGCGGCTCCAGCACCACGTGCCGGACATGAGACCGGTCACCCGCTGCGATCGGACAGGGGCCGGCACCGGACACCGCCCGACCCGGTCGCCCTGTCGGCCGAAAAGCGCCGCCCCGACGGGCCGGAGGAAGAACGCGAGCGCGAAGGGCGCGTAGGTCTTCACCAGAGCCTCGGCGCCGCCGCCCTCCGCCGTGAAGAACCGCTCCGCGATGATCGTCAGCCAAGTAGCCGTAAACGCCGCACACATACCACTCGATGAGATGGCCCACCGCACCCGCGACCGGTACCCGTCTGCCGCGCCGTGTGTCCCACAATCGCTGAAAGAGCGTCACCTACCGTGACCCTGACCGCCGTTGACGCGAAGGCGGCTGGTGACGGGCCGAGTGCGTCGCCCTGCCGCACCCGGTGTCACCCGTCACGGCAAGAGGTGCCCCGACCATCCTCCACTCAGGCAATCGGACGGCTACGCTCGACATCTGTACGTCGTTCGGGCGACTTGGGGAGGTAGCGGGATGACGGAGGTACGGCCCACGGCCGCCGCCTCGGCTTCCCTGTGGGAGCGCGACGAGGAGGTCGCCGCCGTCACGCGGGCGGTCGACGCCCTGTGCGCGGACCGCTCCTCGTCCGGCGGACTGCTGGTCTTCCGCGGCGAGGCAGGACTCGGGAAGACCGCGCTGCTGGCCGAAACCCGCCGCATCGCCGAGGCACGCGGCTGCACGGTCTGGTCGGCGCGCGGCGGCGAGACCCTCAGGTCGGTCCCCTTCAACGTGGTACGGCAGTTGCTGCAGCCGGCGCTGGTGTCGATGCTGCCGGAAGAGGCCCGCGAGTACCTCGGCGACTGGTACGACATCGCCGGCCCCGCCCTCGGCATCGCGGACCCCGGAGACCGGCAGGCCGACCCGCAGGGCGTGTGCGACGGCCTGGTCGCGGCCGTGCGCCGGCTCGCCCGCCGGGACTGGCCGCTGGTGCTGCTGATCGACGACGCACACTGGGCCGACCAGGAGACCCTGCACTGGCTCGCCGGGTTCGCCGAACGCCTCGACGAGATGTCCGTCCTGGTCGTCGTGACCCGCCGCCCCGGGGACGTCTCCGGCGCGAGCGCCCGCCACCTCGACACCGTGGCCGCCGCCGCCGACGGCCCCGACACCACGCTGAGCGCCCTCACTCCGGACGCCACCGCCGGTCTCACCCGCGCCACCCTGGGCAAGCACGCCGACGCCGCGTTCTGCCGTGAGGTCTGGGCCGTCACCGCCGGAAACCCCTTCGAGACGGTCGAACTCCTCGCCAAGGTCCGGGACAGCGAACTCGAACCCATCGAGACCCGGGCCGGCGAACTGCGTGAACTGAACCGCTCGGCCCGCGGCGGCGGCCTCGTCTCCCGGCTGGAGGAACTCGGCATCGACGCCACGAGGTTCGCCTGGGCCGCCGCCATCCTCGGCACCGGAATCTCCGTCGACCTGGTCGCCAAGCTCGCCACCCTGCGCCCGGACGACGCCCGCCGCTGCGCCGAACTGCTGCGTGCCGCCCGCATCCTCACCGCACCCGACCCCGCGGCCGGCCGCAGCGCCGACGGTGACCTGGAGTTCGTCCACCCGCTGATCGCCACCGACGTCTACAACTCCATCCCCGACGCCCTGCGCACCGCCATGCACGGCATCGCCGCCCGCATCGTCACCGACGAGGGGCACGGCGCCGCGGCCGCCGCCCGCCACCTCCTCGAAGTCCACCCGGACGACGACGAGGAACTCGTCGGGCAACTCCGCGAGGCCGCCCGCGAGCACCTCGCCGTCGGCGCCCCCGACGCCGCCCGCCGCTGCCTCGAACGGGCCCTGAAGGAGCCGCCCCGGCCCGAGTCCCACCCCCACGTGCTCTACGAACTGGCCGGGGCGACCTTCCTCACCGCGCCCGCCCGCACCATCGGCCATCTGCGCGCCGCGCTCGCCATGCCGGGTCTCGACGGCGACCAACGGGTGGACGCCGTCTTCCGGCTCTCCCAGGCGCTGCTCCACAACGACCAGCTGGAGGAGGCCGTTCGCACCGTCGAGGCGGAGGCCGCCCGGCTCCGGCCCGGTCCGGCCCGGATGCGGTTGCAGGCCGCGCACTTCATGTGGGAGGGCCTGCACGCCGGCGAGGCCACCTCACCCGGCCGCTCCCAGCGGCTCGCCGACCTCGCGAGCACCTGCACCGGCCGGGACAACTCCGAACGCGCCCTGCTCATCCTGCGCGGCTTCGACGCCCTGATGCACGGCGAGAACGCCGAGGAGGTCGCCGAGCTGTGCGACCGCGCCCTGGTGAACGGCCGGCTGGCCCCCGGACTCGGCTGGACCGACACCGAGTGGGGCATCGAACTGCTGCTGATGCTGGCCAACGCGTACGGCTTCACCGACCGCCTCGACCGCGCCGAGACCCTCTACAACGAGGCGCTGCGCGCCTACGAGACGGCAGGCTGGAGCGGCGGCCACCTCGCCCTGGCCCACGCCTATGTGGGGATCGGCCATCGCAGGCGGGGCCGGCTGAAGGAGGCGGAGGCGTCCCTGCGCGAGGCGCTGCGCCTCGCCGAGCGCGTCGGCCGCGGCCTGCCCCTGTACTGGTCCGCGACCTGCAGCCTCGTCGACACCCTGCTGGCCCGCGGCCATGTCGAGCGGGCCTGGGACGTCGCCGAACACCACGGTTTCGCCCCGCCCTACCCGTCCACCATCGTCCTGCCCGACCCGCGCTCGGTGCGCGGCCGGCTGCTGCTGGCCGTCGGACGCACCAAGGACGGCATCAACGAACTGGAGGCCGCCGAGAAGGCGGCGGCAGCCCGTGGCCACCACAACCCGGTGCTCGTCCCCTGGGCGATCGACCTCGCCCGCGCCCTCAGCACCGAGGACCCGGACCGGGCCGCCCGGCTCGCCGTCGACGTCCGCCGCCAGGCCGAGCGCTTCGGCACGGACACGGCCATAGGAGAGGCCCTGCGCTGCGCCGCCGACCTGGAGACCGGCCAGCGTGCGGTCCGGCTCTACGCCCAGGCCGTGACGTACCTGGAGGCCTCGCCCTGCCAGTACGAGCACGCGGCGGCACGCATCGAGTACGGCATCGCGGCCCGCTCGGCGGCCGACCTGCGCCGCGGCCTGGATCTGGCGGTCTCGTGCGGGGCCGACGGACTGGCGGAGCGGGCCCGAGCAGCGCTCAGGGGCGGCGTCGGCACGGCGTAGCCCACACGCGCGGCAACGGGTCGGTCACCGCCGTCGGGCCCCGCGCATCGCGGGGTCGCAGGCCGCCTCGTCCGCCCGTGCGGGAGGGGTGCCGAAAGGCGGGCCCGGGGCCCGGCCGAGCCTACGACCGGCGGAGTCACCCGCCGGTGCCAGGGGGTGTCGCTAGGGGGTGTCCTCTTCCGCCAGCACCCGCTGGGCCGTCGCGAACGCCGAGTTCGCCGCCGGTACCCCGCAGTACACCGCGGTCTGGAGCAGCACCGCGCCGATCTCCTCCGGTGTGAGCCCGTTGCGGCGCGCCGCGCGGACGTGCAGGGCAAGCTCGTCGTAGTGGCCGTGCGCGACCAGCGCGGTGAGGGTGACCATGCTGCGTTCGCGGCGCGACAAGGTCGGGTCGGTCCAGATCTCGCCCCAGGCGTAGCGCGAGATGAAGTCCTGGAAGCGGGCGGTGAAGGGGGTCTGCCGGGTCTGCGCCCGGTCGACGTGCGCGTCGCCGAGCACCTCGCGCCGTACGGCCATGCCCCGCGGGGCCTTGTGACCGAGGTGGGCGCGCAACGCGGTCAGCACCGCCTGCGGGCACTGTGCGGGTGCCAGGTGCGAGGCGCCGGGCAGCTCTACGAGCGTCGCGCCCGGCACCGCGTCGGCGATCTCCCGCAGATGCGCGGGCGGTGTCGCCGGATCCTCGCGGCCGGCGACCAGCAGGGTCGGCACGGTGATGCCGTCCAGCCGGTCGCGCAGGTCGAACGCGGCGAGCGCGTCACAGCAGGCGGCGTACGCCTCCGGGTCGGCGTCCCGGTGGTCCCGGACCAGGCGGGGCACGGTGAAGCCGCCGGTGAACCAGCGCGCGTCGGCGTGGTCCGCCAGCCCGGCCAGGCCCTCCCGTCGCACCAGCGCGGCCCGCTCCTCCCACGGCCCGGCGCCGTTGAAGTGCGCCGACGAGCAGATCACGGCCAGGGACGTCAGCCGCTCCGGATGGTGCACCGCGAGGTGCAGTCCCACGGCCCCGCCCAGCGACACACCCGCGTACGCGAACCGCTCGATACCGAGCGAGTCGGCGAGCGCCAGCACCAGCCCGGCGAGGTCACCGACCGTCGCGCCCGCCCTGACGAGGCCGGCCCTCGAACCGCCGTGCCCCGGCAGATCCCAGCGCACGACCCGGTGGGTGATCGACAGCTCGGGCGCGACCTCGTCCCACAGGGCGTACGACGTGCCGAGCGAAGGTCCGAGCAACAGCGGGGGAGCGGTGACGGGACCTTCGGTGTGGTGGTTCAGGAGTGTCAACGTCGCTCCAGAGCACGGTCGGTGAGGGCCCCGGCGGAACCCGTGTAGTGAGTGGGATCGAGATCGGAGCCCGCCAGCTCCGGTGCCGCGGCGAGTGGTTGTCCCTCGGCGGCCAGCCGGGTGAGGAGTTCCTTGGCGCGGGCGCGGCCCAGCACCGGGGTCAGTTCGGCCGACAGCCGCTCGGACACGATCAACCCATGGGTGAGGTCCAGGTGTTCGCGCATGGCCTCGGGCCTGACGTGCAGCCCCTCCGCCAGTTCCGCGGCATCCCGGGCGGCTCCACCGACCAGCCGCAGCAGATCGCGCAGCGGCTCCCACTCGGCGTGCCAGGCCCCGGCCGGACGCTCGTCCTGCGCGGCCATCGCGCCGTAGAGGGTGGCCGCGAGCTGGGGCGCCCGCCGCGCGGCGGAGGCGATCAGGGTGGACCGTACGGGGTTGGACTTGTGCGGCATGGCGGACGAACCGCCGCCACTGCCCTCCGCGACCTCGGCGATCTCGGTGCGCGACAGGGTGAGGACGTCCACGGCGAGCTTGCCGAGCGCACCCGCCGTGAAGGCCAGGCACCCGGCGAGATCGCCGATCGGCGTCCGCAGGGTGTGCCAGGGCAGATCGGGCGCACGCAGGCCGAGTTCGCGGGCGTACGCCTCCGGCAGCCGGGTCGGATCGCTCGCGCCGTACGCCCCGAAGGCCGCCAGCGTGCCCGCCGCGCCGCCGAGTTGGGCGGGCAGCGACTCCCGTACGGCCCGCACCCGGTCCCGGGCGTCCAGCGTCAGCGACCGCCACCCGGCCGCCTTCAGCCCGAACGTGGTCGGCACGGCGTGCTGGGTGAGGGTCCGCCCCGGCATCGCGGTGTCGCGGTGCCCGGCGGCCAGCCGGGACAGCGCCTGCTCGATACGGCCGAGGTCGGCGAGGACCGTGCCGAGGGTCCGCGCGGCGATCAGCATCGTCGCCGTGTCCATGATGTCCTGGCTGGTCGCGCCCCGGTGGACGTAGGGGCCGTACGTCTCGCCGACGGCCCTCGTCAGATCCGCGACCAGGGGGATGACGGGATTGCCGCCCGTGCGGGCCCGTTCGGCGAGGGAGCGCACGTCGAAGGCACCGGCCCGGGCGGCCTCGGTCACCGCCGTCGCCGCCTCGGCCGGGGCGAGCCCCGTCGCGGCCTGGGCGCGGGTCAGCGCGGCCTCCGCGTCGAGCAGTGCCCGCAGATACGCGTGGTCACCAGTGGCGGCCGAGGCGGCCGATTCGGCCCAGCCGGGGGCGAGCAGCCCGGTGTCGCCGGAGGGAGCTGTCACTGGAACTCCAGGAAGACCGTCTCGCCTTCGCCCTGAAGGCGGATGTCGAAACGGTACGCGCCGTTCCCCTCCCGCGCGGCGATCAGCGTGTCGCGGCGGGCGTCCTCCAGCCCGGACAGCAGCGGATCGGCGGCGAGCGCCGCCGGGTCGCCCGGCAGGTAGATCCGGGTGTACAGGTGCACGAGCAGCCCGCGCGCGAAGACGCACACGCTGAGGTACGGGGCGCTCCGCCCGCGAGCGCCGGGCCGCAGGGTGCGCGCGTACCAGTGGCCGTTCGCGTCGGTCTGGACGCGCCCCCAGCCGGTGAACTCCACGCCGTTGCGCCCGAGGAAGCCGCCCGAGGCCGGGTCGCGCCGCATGGAGCCGTCCACCCTCGGCAGGTTGCCGTCGGGGTCGGGACCCCACAGTTCGATCAGGGCGTCCGGCAGCGGCTCGCCCTCGCCGTCGGTGACGTAGCCGTGCACGGTGACCGTGTCGGGGTGGCCGAGGGGTGCGATGTCCTCGCCGCCGCGGAACGGCAGGGCGTGGCCGTAGAACGGGCCGACGGTGTGCGAGGGGGTGGGCAGCACGCTCTCCGGCCGGCTGGGGTCGATCTTCGTCATGGCTGGTCAGCGTCCTTCTTCGATCCAGGTGGCGTGCGGGCCGTCCAGCACGATGTCCCAGTGGTAGCCCATCGAGAACTCCGGCACCGACAGGCTGTGGTCGTAGGTGGCGACCAGTCGCTGCCGGGCCGCGTCGTCCGTCACGGACTGGATGATGGGGTCGTAGGGGAACAGCGGGTCGCTCGGGAAGTACATCTGCGTCACGAGCCGCTGGGTGAACGCCGTGCCGAAGAGGGAGAAGTGGATGTGCGCCGGCCGCCAGGCGTTGACGTGCTGGCGCCACGGGTAGGGGCCCGGCTGGATGGTGGTGAACCGGTAGCGGCCCTCGCCGTCGGTGAGGGTGCGGCCCACGCCGGTGAAGTTCGGGTCCAGCGGGGCGTCGTGCTGCTCGCGCTGATGGGCGTACCGGCCGGCCGAGTTGGCCTGCCAGACCTCCACGAGCTGGCCGCGCACCGGGCGGCCGTCGCGGTCCAGCAGCCGACCGGAGACGGTGATGCGCTCGCCGATCGGCTCGCCGTCGTGCTGCCGGGTGAGGTCGTTGTCGATCTCGGTGATGTCCCGCTCCCCGAAGGCGGGGGAGGACAGCTCCACCAGCTCCGGGTCCTTGCCGGCGTCGATGGTGACCGGCGGCTGCTTGGGGTGCCGGAGCACGGAGGGCCGGTACGGCGCGTAGTCGCGCCGCGGCTGATGCTCGACGGGCCCACCGTCGGCGAGCCGCTTCTCGTACGCGGCGTGCTGTGCCGCGATCTCCTGATCGATGTCGTGCTGGGTGAGAGTCATGGGATCCCCTGAAAGGTTCTTTCGGATCGCGCCTCGACGGGCGCGGGGAGCGGCGCGACCGGCAACGAAGGGGCCGCGGTCGCGCGGATCGCCTAGCGTTCCAGGACGAGGGCGAGTCCTTGGCCCACCCCGATGCACAGCGTGGCGACACCCACACCGCCGCCGAGCCGGGCCAGCTGATGGGCCACCGTGCCGGCCAGCCGAGCCCCGGACGCGCCGAGCGGATGCCCCAGCGCGATCGCGCCGCCCTGCGGATTGAGGATCGCGGGATCGAACTCGGGCCACTCGGCCACGCACCCCAGCACCTGCGCGGCGAACGCCTCGTTCAGCTCCAGCACGGACAGGTCGCCGAATCCCCTGCCCGCCTTGGCCAGCGCCCGGTTGACCGCCTCGACGGGCGCCAGCCCGAAGTAGTGCGGGTCGGTCGCGGAGACACCCGTCGCGCGGACGCGGGCCAGCGGCTCGCGGCCCGTCGCCCTCAACCCCGCGTCGTCGACGAGGAGCAGCGCCGCCGCACCGTCGTTGAGCGGCGAGGCGTTGCCGGCCGTCACCGTGCCGCCCTCCGTGCGGAACGACGGCTTCAGCCCGGCCATCGCGGCCAGGGAGGCATCCGGCCGGACGCACTCGTCGGTGGCGAGGACCACCGGCTCGCCCTTGCGCCGCGGAACCGCCACGGGCGCCAGCTCACCGTCGAAGAGGCCCTCGGCCCGCGCCCGCGCCGCCTTCTCGTGGCTGCGCAGGGCGAACTCGTCCTGCCGTTCCCGGCCGATCTTGTGCTTGTCGGCGATGAGTTCGGCCGACTCGCCCAGCGGGATCGTCCACTGCGGCTCCATGCGCGGGTTGACCATCCGCCAGCCGAGGGTCGTCGAGTACAGCTCGGTGTGCCCGGCCGGGAAGGGCCTGTCGCTCTTCGGCAGGACGTACGGCGCCCGGGTCATGGACTCGACACCGCCGGCCAGCACGACGGACGCGTCGCCGAGCGCGATGGCGCGTGCCGCCTGGATCACCGCCTCCAGACCGGACGCGCACAGCCGGTTGACCGTCACACCGGGGACGGACGTGGGCAGACCGGCGAGCAGCGCGGCCATCCGGCCCACGTTGCGGTTCTCCTCACCGGCCCCGTTGGCGTTGCCGAAGTACACGTCCTCGATCCGCGCCGGGTCCAACTGCGGCGTACGGCCGAGGAGTTCACGGACGGCGTGCGCGGCCAGGTCGTCCGGGCGCACGCTCGCGAGGCCCCCGTTGTAGCGGCCGATCGGCGTGCGGACCGCGTCGACGATGTAGACGTCCTTCACTTCAGGCCCTCCGGAACGGTCAGTTCGGCGCCGGTGCGGGCGACGATCTCGTCGGTGGTCACACCCGGCGCGGTCTCGGCCAGGACGAGACCGTCCCCGGTGACGTCGAGGACGCCGAGGTCGGTGATGATCCGGTTCACGCACCCCTTGCCGGTCAGCGGCAGGGCGCATTCGGTGAGGATCTTGGGCGAGCCGTCCTTGGCGGTGTGCGTCATGACGACCACGACCGTGCGGGCGCCGTGCACCAGGTCCATCGCCCCGCCGATGCCGGTGACCAGCTTGCCGGGCACGGCCCAGTTGGCCAGGTCGCCCCGCTCGGACACCTGCATGGCGCCGAGCACGGCGACGTCGATGTGGCCGCCCCGGATCATCGAGAAGGACAGCGCCGAGTCGAAGAAGGAGGCGCCCGGCAGGACCGTCACCGTCTCCTTCCCGGCGTTGATCAGGTCCGGGTCCACGGCGTCCTCGGTGGGGTAGGGGCCGGTGCCCAGGATGCCGTTCTCCGACTCGAGGACGACCTCGACGCCCTCGGGGAGATGGTTCGGGATGAGGGTGGGCAAACCGATGCCGAGATTGACGTACTGGCCGTCCCTCAGCTCCCGTGCCGCCCGCGCGGCCATCTCCTGGCGTGTCCAGGCCATCAGGACCTCACCGTCCGCTGCTCGATCTTCTTGTCCGCCGCCTGCTCCGGGGTGAGCGCGAGCACCCGCTGTACGAAGATGCCCGGCAGGTGCACCGCGTCCGGGTCGATGCCGCCGGGCTCCACCAGCTCCTCCACCTCGGCGATCGTGACCCGCCCGGCCATCGCGGCCAGCGGGTTGAAGTTGCGCGAGGACTTGTTGAAGACCAGGTTGCCGTGCCGGTCGCCCTTCCAGGCCCGCACCAGGGCGAAGTCGGTGCGGATGCCCCGCTCCAGCACGTACTCGGTGCCGTCGAACTCCCGGACCTCCTTCGGCGGCGAGGCCAGCGCGACCCCGCCCGCACCGTCGTAGCGCCAGGGCAGTCCGCCGTCGGCGACCTGTGTGCCCACGCCCGCCGGGGTGTAGAAGGCGGGGATCCCGGCGCCGCCGGCCCGCAGCCGCTCGGCCAGTGTGCCCTGCGGGATCAGCTCGACCTCCAGTTCCCCGGCCAGGTACTGCCGGGCGAACTCCTTGTTGGCGCCGATGTAGGAGCCCGTGACCCGGGCGATCCGGCCGGCGGCCAGCAGCACCGCCAGGCCCGACTCCATCGCCCCGCAGTTGTTGGAGACCACCGACAGCCCGGTCACGCCGCGCTCGTGCAGCGCCCGGATCAGCGTGTCCGGCACCCCGCTCAGCCCGAAACCGCCCACCGCGAGCGACGCGCCGTCCGGCACGTCGGCCACCGCCTCCAGGGCTGTGGCGACCACCTTGTCCATCCGAGAGGCCCCATCTCTTCCGAGCGACCCGACCAGATTAATCAGGGCACTGAGTATTTCTGTGAGCTGCCCTCACGCTGCCATCGGCGCACCGGGGCGTCAAGACCTCTGTGTATCCGCACATGAGTCTGCGCATGGACGGCAGACAGCGCCCGACACTTTGCGTATTGTTCAGTGCACCGATGAAAACGACCGAGGGGTGCACATGGCGGCCGCGGACCTCACCACCCACCCCGGGCATCTGGCCCGGCGCCTCCAGCAGGCGCACTACCTGCTGTGGAACGCGATGGTCTCCGAGGAGATCACCTCGCCCCAGTTCGCGGTCCTCAACACCCTCGTCGCCGAACCGGGCCTGGACCAGCGCACGGTGGGGGAGCGGGTGGGGCTCGACCGCTCCACCATCGCCGAGGTGATCAGCCGGCTCAGCCGGCGCGGACTGCTCGACAAGGTCCGCGACCCCCAGGACGGCCGCCGTTCCCTGCTGCACCTCACGGACGAGGGGGCGCACACGCATCGCAGGCTGACCGTGCGCACCGCCCGGATGAACCAGGTGTTCCTCGCCCCGCTGACCGCCGACGAGCGGACGGTGTTCTTCGACCTCATCCGCCGGGTCGCGGACGCGGCCGAGGAGCTCCGCAATCCCGAGGAGCCCCTGGTGGCGCCCCGCTGAGGGCCGCGGCCCGGGCGGGCCGGTCAGGACGCCTCGGCGAACACCACCCACACCTGGCCCTTCGCGAAGTTCACCGGCGCGCCGTCACCGGTGGTGAACGAGGTTCCGTCCGCGGCCTTCTCCCGCTTCCAGCGCACGTCCCAGGTCCGCCCGTCGCGCAGCACCTCCGCCCTCCCCGAGCCGACCGTCTGCGTGTACGGCGTGTTGTTGCCGAGGAAGTCCCGGAAGGCGGACTCGCGCACCTTCACGTACTGCACCACGACCGTCGCGGCCGTCATCCGCTCCCCGTCGGCCGTCGTCGCGGGCGCGCCGTCCATGCCGACCAGCCAGCGGTCGCGGGAGTCCGACCAGGTGAAGGTGAAACGGGCCGCCGGGTAGCGCACCGTCCGGGAGTCCGTCGTGGTGCCGCCCGCGGGTGCCGAACCGTAGCGGAAGCCGGTGGTCAGGGCCGCCTTTCCGGGGGCCTCGGGCATGATCCGCTCGGGCCGCAGGTAGAGGTTGTGCGGGGCGGGTCTGCCGGAACCGCGGAAGTAGGCGTCGGCGGCGTTGCCCGGGGTCCGCGCCCGCAGCGGTGCCTCGTCGATCAGTGGCAGGAGCTTCTTCTGTGCCCCGGAGAAGGCGAGCGTGGGCCGGCCGAACTGGCGGAGCAGCTCGAGGTCCGACTCACGTGCGCTGCGCACCGGCCCGACGGTCTCCGGCAGCCGCGTCGCGTACACGGCCATCAGCCGGCTCAGTCCGCCCTCGACCTGCTCGGTGTAGACCACGTCCGCGGCGTCGACACCTGTGTGCGGGCGCGCCCGAGCGGCGTTGTCGATCTTGACGGCGAGGGCCGAGGGGCCCGCCTGCGAGGGGGAGGACTCCTGCCCTGACTCCTTCGGTGATCCGCGTCCGTCGTCGCCCGGTCCGCCCCCGCTCGTGCAGCCCGCCGCCAGGGCGGCCGTCACCGTCGCGGCCAGCAGCGCCGCCGTTGTCGCGGCACGCCGTCCGCGCGCTCCTCGTCCCATGCCCACCGTCGCCATCGCGCCTCATGTCATTCGATGTGTCTTGATTGTGCGCTTATCTGAACATCGATGGCCATAGTCGATCGTTTCAGGCGGAGCGGTGTCTCCGTCGCGTCCGTCGATCGGCGCAAGGTTCAGCGCGGGGTGGCCGGGTACTCGGGCCACGCCGTACGACCGACGCGCACGCTGACGGAGGGAGCGCGAGGCGATGAGGGCAGTGACCTGGCAGGGCAAGCGGGACGTGCGGGTGGAGAACGTGCCCGATCCGGCGATCCAGGAGCCGACGGACGCGGTCATCCGCATCACCTCCACCGGGCTGTGCGGGTCCGACCTGCACCTGTACGAAGTGCTCACGCCGTTCATGACCCCGGGTGACATCCTCGGCCACGAGCCCATGGGCATCGTCGAGGAGGTCGGCGCCGGCGTCCCGGACCTCCAGGTGGGGGACCGGGTCGTGGTGCCCTTCCAGATCGCCTGCGGCAACTGCTGGATGTGCCTCACCGGCCTGCCCACGCAGTGCGAGACCACCCAGGTACACGGCGAGGGCATGGGCGCCGCGCTGTTCGGCTACACCCGCCTGTACGGCTCGGTGCCGGGGGCCCAGGCCGAGTACCTGCGCGTTCCGCAGGCCCAGTTCGGCCCGATCAAGGTTCCCCAGGGACCGCCCGACGACCGTTTCGTCTACCTCTCCGACGTCCTGCCCACCGCCTGGCAGGCGGTCGCCTACGCCGGCGTCCCGCAGGGCGGCAGCGTCGCCGTGCTGGGACTCGGCCCCATCGGCGACATGGCCTGCCGCGTCGCCCAGGTGCAGGGCGCCGGACGGGTGTTCGGCGTGGATCTGGTCCCGGAGCGGCTGCGCCGGGCGAAGGAACGGGGCGTGGAGACCTTCGACCTCAGGTCCTTCGACGACGAGAAGGAACTCGTCGCCGCGATCCGCGACCAGACCGACGGCCGTGGCCCGGATGCCGTGATCGACGCCGTGGGCACCGAGGCCCACGGCAGCGCGGCCGCGCGCCTGGTGCAGAACACCGCGGCGATCCTGCCCCGCAAACTGGGCGCCCCGATCGCCGAGCGCTTCAGCATCGACCGTCTCGCCGCGCTCTACACCGCCATCGACCTGGTGCGCCGCGGCGGCACCATCTCGCTGTCCGGTGTCTACGGCGGTATGGCGGACCCGCTGCCGCTGCTCACCCTGTTCGACAAGCAGATCCAGATGCGGATGGGCCAGGCCAACGTCCGCCGCTGGAGCGACGAGATCATCCCGTACCTGACCGACAAGGACCCCCTCGGCGTGGACGACTTCGCCACCCACCGGGTACCGCTGTCGGAGGCCCCGCGCGCCTACGAGATGTTCCAGCGCAAGCAGGACGGCGCGGTCAAGGTCCTGATGCAGCCCTGAGCACGGCACTAGACCGCTTCTGATGGATCTCCGCGGCGTCGCGACGCCCGGCACGCTCCCCCGTTCTCGGCTTCGCTCGAACGGGAG
>NZ_JASKMS010000040.1 GCF_030124145.1 Streptomyces sp. 378 | reverse complement strand
CATGACGCCACGTCACTCACGAGACCGGCGAACCGGACCAATCCCGATCATGCAATGACCCTGCGGGCGACCGGCACTTCGGAACCACGACAGCTGGCTCTGACGCTACACCGGCAGCTCCACCCTCACCACGGAACGCTGATGAGAAGGGCTCGAATCCTTCCGTTCAACGGCGTGACGTGGCGGCCATCGCGGTGGACGCGGCTACGGCGGGGGTGCCGTGGGCGGTGACGAGCCGGGCGCTGCCTTCGGCGAGCCGGTTGGTGTTCCCGCCCAGGTTCTTCTCCCGGCCATCATCAACCGGTGTGAGCCAGATCAGCGCCACGTCTCGCCGCCACAGGCTGCGGAGGAACTCCGTCGCCCTACGGCGTAACCACGCCGACCTTCGGCAATAGCTTCGGCGACCAGCCTTCGCGTTGTCCCGACCTCTGCGAGCGCTCTGCCATGCCCACTCCTCAATCGGCCCCCGGCCCTGCTGACCGGAGTCCACTGGGTGAGAGCGAAGTAGGCATGCCGCTGCTCTGCTGCCCAGCTCAGGAGTAACAGGAAGCTGGGCGTGCACAGTTGAATGAAGTGGGCTGACGTTGTTCCGTTCCCGGTCGCGAGGGAGTAGCGCGCTACTAGAAGGTCCAGGTCAGTGCCGGGGACCTGCCACCGGCGAGGAAGGGCCCCTGCCGGAGCAGGCCCCTTCTCGTGAGCGGCGGAGCCTGGAGGTTCTGCTGACCTACGAGAACGGGCAGCAGCAGATCCTGGAGGTTGACGAGAAGCAGCACTTCACCGCGGCCCGCGCTCTGACGCTTGAGTGCTACCCGACAGGCGTGAAGCTCGGCTTCGACGCTTCTCGATGGTTGGCCTGCTCGCAGGCTCTGACCGGGCGTGAACCCGGCGGCGACTTCGGCAAGTCAAAGCCGCCGTTGTTCCCGGGCGAGGGCGGGCGTCATCGGCAACGCGCCTTCAGGGACGCGCTGGCGGATCTGCTGCCGCCCGTGCACGACTGGCTCCCGACCATCCGGATCAGCGATATGGAGGTCCCGCCATCACCGCTGCACCGGATCCGGTCTCGTCGCTCAGGACACTGCTTGGTGAACGCGGCGTACCGGTTGTATGTCTCGTCTCTGAGTGCGACGGCGCGGCGGCCCCCGTTCAATGGCAGGAGCGGAGCGTCTGGCCAGCTCATCTGCCGGCCGGGCGCACTGTTGCCGCCTGTAAGACGACGAAGCCCACCGGAAGGCTCCGGCAGGGCGTCTGCGCGCGACGGGCTACGACGGCGTGCAGTGTCCGGCGGGGGCACCGTTGTACTCCGGCTCTCCGCTTTCCAGGACGCGGAGCAAGGATGCGGTGACGACACGTGTCGTACGGCCGATGCGTAGCACGCGGCACGGGAACTCCCCGCGACGCACCAGGTCGTAACCCTTCGCCCGAGAGACCCCCAACGCCCTGGAGGCGTCTTCCACGCTCCCCGTTCCGTCCCAGGTGGCGCGGATGTGCGTGGGGCTGTAACGGGTGCCGTGTACCTCGTTGGCCTGTCCGTGCAATTCAGATTCTCCAGTCGTTAAGACGGTGCGGCTGTGGATCACGGTGCCGACTCGGAAGTTGATCAAAACAACAAGTGACGTAAGCAGAGTCACCCGCATTGCGCGCTGAGGCTTATGCCGATGAGCAGGCCCCCGGTGCAGGTCGACTCCATCCCCGGGTGCACTCGGGGATGCGATAGTCGACCCTCTACGGTGGGGGCGAGGCGGGGATGCTGCTACGCCCCCTACGGGACCTTGAGCGCCACGGCACCTGTTCCGCAGGATCTCTGCGGCAGCGCAGAGCGCTGACACACGCGCGACGCTTTCAATTGACAGCCGTCGTGGCGATTCCTTTCGACGTAGGGGCAGGCAGTGGCGATGGACCATCAATGATCCGCGCGATCGCCGGTTTGGCTAACCGGCGATCCCGCGCTATGTTGCTCCGCTTCGAAGGTGTCTGGGCCGATATACGTCCACTCGTGTGGACCGACCGTTGCAGCCCGGGCCGTTTCCTGCTGCTCTCTCTCCAGCAGGAAACGCCTGTCCGGTTCGGCGCCGTAATTGCCCCGGCCTTCCGCTACTCCATCGGCAACGGCACCGACGTCTGGACCATCCTCTAGAAACCACCCACACCTCAAAACGGCGTAACGCAGGCGTACGTGTTGGCGGCGGCTTCCGCCCGTGCCACCGCATGGTCTCAGCTGGTATACCGTCCACCGACACAGCACTGGTCGTAAGGGAGTTGGGGGCCTCTCGGTGATCGAACTGAAGATCCCGGAGATCTACTGGGACGACGACATGGCCGTGAGCCTGCTCGCCGAGTACTTCACCGGCGACGCTCAAGCGGTGACCTGTTCTATTCCGGCGCGCACTTCGAGCGCCTGGGCGGGGGCGGGGACGCCGAGCACGTCGCGGACCGCTTCGACAGCAACGACCTGGTGGCCATCACCACGCTCAGTGTCTCCCTCGAGCCTCACGGGGCGATGAACTTGCTGACCGACCCCGACGGGCACTGGATGCGCCTGCTGTCGCTCATCCCTCGTGACGCACGTTTGGAGAATCCTGGAAGCGATGCCTTCATGGAGGAGGGCGGACCCGCGTGGGAGTTGTGGGAACGCCTGGCCGGCAGCAAGCAGTACCTCAGCAAGCCCGACGGCAGCGGCCCGGTTGTCGCAGGCAAGTTGCTGGCCCGTAAGCGTCCTCACCTCATTCCCATCTACGACATCCGCATCAAGCAGCTATTCGAGCGACCGAAGGCGGACCACTCCTTCTGGGCCGCGCTGGCTGCGGCCCTGCGGGCGGACAACGGCGCCTTTCGCGATCAGTTGGTCTGTCTCCGAGGCAAGGCGAGTATCGGTGAGGACATCGGCGTCCTGCGTGTGTTCGACGTCATCGCCTGGATGCATCAAGGCCGGCAGGATCAGGTCGCGACGAGCTGAGCTGTGAGGTGGAGCGTGGAGGGGAGCGCACGCGAGGTCGCCGAGGGCGACAGCGAACCGCTGTCCTCGAATTTGATGTGTTTCCGATGACCCACCACGTGGAGTGTGTCGCCATCCTCGAACCGGCCGCAAAGGGCTCCTGACCTGCGGTTTTGCCCGTGCGCATTATGTGCGGTGTGGGCGTTACGGGCGATATCTTGACGCTGAAATGACGCTCGTGACGCTCATTTGACGCTCGTTCTGATGGCGTGTCAGACGCACGTTGGGCAGGTCAGGCGGCGTCAAGGCTGCGAGTGACGATGCAACGCCGAGGGCTGGTGACGCTCAATGCAGAGTCGCCGGGTCCTGCAGATCAGATGTCGCGGAAGAGACCAGCCAGTGCGGTGACCTGCCGCGATGAGTGGCTGGTGGCTGCTGACCTGTGCGAATGGCCATTCAGCTGTTTCATGTTCGTCAGGTTGACGGGGTCGGAAGTCTCAGAGGGCTCCCACTGCTGACGGATGCTGCGCGACGCCCTGACGGACCAACGTGCGTCAGGGCGCGCACGTAGCACGCAATGCGCATGGGTGAAGTGGCGAGGCCGGTGCTGAGAATGTGCTCCAGAGCGTATGGCATTCCGTTGTGCCGGGTCTGCGACGGCGGTGCGGGCTATCGCGGGTAGAAGCCGGTGATGCGGTAGGGCTGTTGCTGGTAGTGGACTCGGAAGCCCATGACCCACTCCTCGGACAGGTCGTCTACGACGATCAGCCGTGGGTCGGTGCGAGCGGTGGGGCGGTGCAGGGGCATGGCTACCGGCACTGGACACTCGCCGAACACACACTGGGCGTGGAAGGCCGGGGTGGTCACTATGCGTCCCACTAGCGGACCGGTGGGGTGGTACTCGGCGGGCAGCTGTTGCAGGAGGCCGTCGAGTTCAATCGTGACGGTGCGGTGTCGCTGGCGGGGGAGGAGGTAGAGGGTCATAGCGCCACTGCCTGGTGGCCCGCGAGCGGGAGACCGTAGCGCATCCAGGACCGGAGGGAAGCCGCGGTGTGGATCTGGCCGGTGCCCGTGGCCCGGTATCCGTCGAAGGTCCAGCCGGTCACATCCAGGAAGGTGCCCTGTCCGGTTCGTAGATCGAGCTCAAGGTTGAGGAAGACGGGACGCTTGGAGATGGCGAACCCCTGCCAGGCCCGCTCCCAGCGGAACAGCGTGCCGAACTGTGGGTCGCTCCAGACCATCAGGCGCCGCGAGCGGTGAGCGGCACGGCAGTCCAGGAACCACAAGTCGGCGTGCGCTTCCCGGCCGGCGACTTCGTCGGGGGGAAGCGGGCGGGCTTGTACCTCAGCCCGCTTGCCGCAGCGTAGTTGGCAGTCGGCGCGGCGGTTGCCGAGGGAGATCTCGGTGGCCACACCCCAGCCCTTGATCTCCTTGTGCCAGGCAGACTCGGTCACAGGGCACCTGCGTAGCGGAGGAGTTCGGCGTCGTCCTCGTCCAGGCCGAGGGCCTGCGGCCCGACTTCCGTGAGTAGGTCTGCGACGGTGAAGATGCCGGGGAGGTTGTCGATGCCGGCGACCAGGCGGTCGTAGCGTTCAACCAGGGCGATGATGCGGTTTCCGCGGGCTCGGTGCCTTTTCGCTCCTTGAGTGGACTCCTTGGCCTGTTGGTCGAGCCGGTCGGCCTCTCTGAAGTCACGTTCGGCGAGTGGGGGAAGAACGTCGATGATGCGGTCGAGGTCCTGCAACACGAGTTGCCGGGCGGTCTTCTCCGTCAGTTCGCCGCCCTCGCCGAGTACGACCTTCGCGACGACCCTTTCGTCGGTGGCTCCGACGCGTGGACCGGGAACGCTCGCCTCGTCCGGGCCGGTGGGGGTGGCACCGCAGCCGGGGCCCTGAAGGGTCGGTTCGGTGGGCGTTGGGCCGGGCGGTCCGGCCATGGCAGCGATTCGGATCTCTTTGGTGACCTTGTTGAAGGAGGTGGTGCACATCGACTTCACCGCGCGGTCGAAGACCGCGTGGTACTCGGCCGACAGCACCTTGACCTTGGATCGGACGATCCCCTGAAGCCGGGCAAACTGCTCACTCTCGCTCCCGCCGGCGAGAATGCAGCGGAGGGCTTCACGGTCGAGGACGTCGCGCACGGTGTTCGAATAGCGGCCTGCGGCGCTGGGCATGGATTTCTACTTTCCTGTCAGGAGTCGGATGGTGCGGGGTCGCTGCTGCAAGACCCGGTCGGCCCAGGAAGTGACCGAGTCACGGATGGACTCGACGGACTCCCACACTTCGGGGTCGTTGACGTCCGCGAAGTCCTCGGGACCGAGCAGCAGGATTTCCCTGGCCTTGTGGGCCAGGCCGAAGTAGCGGATGGTCCAGTCGGCGTGCGGGTCGCGTTCGTCACTGCCGACGAGCTCGTCGAGCAGGGCTTCGTCCGGGCTGGGAGCCGGTCGCATCTGTGCGCGGACATAGCGGGCGACGTCCTTGTCCTTCAGGACCTCCCGCACTGCAGGTTCCCGCAGCACGGCCAGCACCGCCGCCGGACTCTTCGTCAGCTCGGCCAGGACGGCTTCCCGGACTTCTTCTCGGTCGAGCTGCGCAACGATCTCACCGGGAGGTTCCGCTCCGGCCGCCAGGCTCAATGCCCTGCGGTACTGCGCCGCATCCAGAGCCATGGGCCATCCCGCCCGTTCCGCGCTGTCGAGTCGTTCCAGCAGCAAACTGACACGTCGGGAACGCTCTTGGGAGTCGGTGACGCAGGCGGTGGTCACGCACTTCCACGGGACCTGGACGGCAGAGGCGAGCAGACGCTCGCGAAGTGCGGTTCCCGCGAGGCGGGTAACCCGCAGGTATCGCTCCAGTGTCTCTGTCGCGTACCCGAGCTGCTGGGCCAGCTGCTCCAAGGCGAGGCTTGCGCCCGGAGGCGACCCGTCGGTGATCTCGGCGCAGACGTCACCGAGGCCGAAGCGAGCCGCCAGCTGTGCGCGGGAGGCCCGGAGGTCCGTCTCGGCGAAAGTTCTCGCGCGTCTGAGCTGATCTTCGGTGTAGCCGGGATCGGTAATCCCGCCCGGCTCGATCCATACGTTCTCCATAGCCGAGGACCGTAGGTGGCCCCAGCTGCCGCAGGAGCGGCATATCCCCGGATCGGACCAGGCGAAACCTCTTCGACGACGAAGATTGCAGAACCGTGTGTTAGGCGCCGTACCGGGGAGGCAGCCGTTTGACTGGTAGCACCGTATGCCTCGAATCTGCACGTCGTCGTAGTCGGATTTGCAGCGAGGCGTACAAGATGAGCACGAGCCCGAGCTTTCCCCTGGGCCGGGATTACCCGTCATTTCCCGAAGGAGACCTGCCAGACGGCCTGCTGGCTCTCTTCGACCTCACCGAGGCCGAGACCGAACTGATCCTGAAGAAACGCGGGCCGCAGAACCGGTTGGGCTTCGCCATCCAGCTCACCTGCTTGCGGTCCCTGGGTCGGCTCCCCAAACCCCAGGAGATTGTTTCCCTGCCGCGACCGGTCGTGGAGCACCTGGCGTCCCAGCTCGACATCAGCGGCGGCATGGCGGTCCTGTCCGCGTACGGCGCGCACGACGGGCTGACGAGGCGCCATGCGCAGGAGATCAGGTCGGTATGTGGCTGGAAGCCGTACAGCAAGGGCGAGGCCGCACTGAAAAGCATGGTGGTGTCCCGCGCCACGTACACGGAAGAAGGAGTCAAGGCCCTCCTGCGGCGCGCAATTGACTGGCTGCGGGAGCAACGTATCGAGCTGCCCGGCGAGCGCACCCTCACCGACCTGGTGCGATCGGTACGGGCGGAAGCCGATCAGGGAATGTGGCAGGCGCTCTTGACCCCGTACGCTGACCAGCTGTCCGAACTCGATCGGCTGGCGGCAGTCCCGGATGATGAACGAAAGTCGCCGCTGGCCGAGATGCAGCGAGGGCCCGGCAAGCCCTCCTGGACGAACCTCGCGCGCGCCATCGAGCGGAACAACGAGGTCCTCTCTCTAGAACTGCAGCCCGTCGACACCCGGGCCTTCTCCCCGCGACGCCTTTCGCATCTCGCCCGGTTCGCCGCAGACCACGAGACGCAGAGGATGAAGCGGCGCGCCGCGACCATCGCAGCAGTGGGCCGCCTTACCGAGACTGCTGCGGACGACGCGGTCGACATGCTGGTGCACCTGATCGCCAACGACCTCATCGGACGAGCGCGACGCAAGACCGAAAAGGAGCGTTCCGCGATCTTCCCCGACCTGGCCCATGCTGCCGCCGTCATGAGGGATGTAGGCAAAGACCTTCTCGACGCGAGGCACGAACAGGTTGACACTGCGACGGGAGAGATCATCCCCCCTGCGGCAGACACCTTGACGGTGCGCGATTTCCTCGACCAACTCGAGGATCTGCCCGAGTTCGAGGCAGCCGTCATGGTGGCCGGCGAGCTGGCCCCCGCGGCGGGATCGGACTCAGAGGAGGCGCGCCGCGCCAAAATGATCAAACGGATCGATCTCCTGAAGACCTACCTGCCACACATCGTCGGAGGGCTGCCGTACCGGTCCGGCACACAGGAAGCCAGACATGTGCTGGACGCCCTGTGGTCTTTGACCGACCTGATCGACCGACCCGCGATCAGCCGCGCCGAGGCCGATGAGCGCTTGTTGACCGGGTCCTGGAAAGAGCTGGCGCTCTACGCGCCGCACCTGGCGCCCGATACGGTCGACACCGCCGCCTACGCGTTTTGCGTGGTGGAGAGGTTCTACTCTCGCCTCCTGCGGCGCGAAATCTTCGTCGAGGGGGCATCGAAGTGGGGTAACCCGGAAGCGGGCCTGCCGTCGTCGGCGGAGTGGACGGCGTTGCGGGTCTCAGTGGCCAAGAGCTTGGGGCTTCCCTTGGATGCGGTCGCCCACTTGAAGCGACTGGGCCAAGAGCTCCACACCAAGACCCATGCGATCGCAGAGCGCCTGCCGAAAGACCGACAGGTCGAAGTCGGTGACGGCGGTCGGCTCGTTCTGTCCACGGCACCTCTTTCCCCAGACCCCAGGCTGCGCAAGGTGACCGCGGAACTCGCGGGCTGGTTGCCCAAGGGTGACCTTCCCCAACTCATCCTGGAAGTCCTCACGTGGACCAAGGGCACCGAGGTGTTCACGACACCAGGCGGATCGACCCCACGCCAACGCGACTTTGACATCACCCTGTCTGCCGCACTGGTCGCGCTCGGCTGCAACGTCGGTGTCGAGGCCGTCGCCGGCAACTTCCCCGCCCTGGACCGAAGGCACATTGCCTACGTCATCGACAACTTCCTGCGACCGGACCGTCTGGAAGCACTGAACCACCGCCTGCTGGCGCGGCAGTCACAGCTTTCTGTTGCCGCATCATGGAACGGCGGCCACATGGCATCCGTAGAGGGCCAGCGTATGGTCGCACCCCCGACCGCCATCAAGGCGCGCCTGTCTGCCCACGGCACCGCCCACGTCACCCACCTCACCCTTCTGTCGGACCAGGCCATGGGACTCACGGACAAGGTCGTCGCCGGATCCGTCCACACCTGCCTGCACGTGCTCGACGTCCTCAACGACCGACGCACCAGCGCCCTCAAAGCCACCAGCACCCAGAATGAGAACCGCCAACAGAAGATCATCGCCGAGGCCGGGCCACACCAAGAGATCATCTTCGGCCTGCTCGCGCTCTCCGGCTACTCCTACACCCCCACAGCCGCCGACGTCACCGACATGACCCTCGCTCGCATGGACACCTCATCTGGCGAGGACTATGGCCCCCTGCAGCATGCCACCCGCAACAAGATCGACTCCGCTCTCATCGAACGAAACTGGGACGACATGCTCCGTCTCGTCGGAGCTGTCCACCTCGGCCGTGTGCGATCCGCGGACGCGATCCGCATGGTGGTCCGCAACGGCAGCCTCACGCCCTTGGGTAAGGCGCTCGCCCACTACGGGAAGATCTTCAAGACCGCACACATCCTGGATCTCATGGACAACCCTGACTACCGCCGTCAGATCGAAACACAGAGCCTCCGCCACGCCCAACGCCACGAGCTGGCCGCGAAGATCTATCACGGCACCGAAGACCGCATCCACCGCTACCAGACCGGCATGGAGGAACAACTCAGCGCACTCGGACTGATCGTCAACATGGTGGTGCTCTTCAACACCGCCTACATCGACCTGTTCCTCCAGAAGAAGGCCAGCCACCTGCGGCCCGTTCCCGACGAAGTCGTCCGGAGCCTGTCCCCCTTCCTCTATCGGCACATCCACATGAAGGGCCGATACGCCTTCGAGATGCCCGAACTCTCCGACAGCTCCATGCGGGCCGTCGAAGACCTGGACGAAGGCCCTTACGACGTGACGTACGACAACCTTGGCGCCAACTGACCTGCGGCGGGTCCGCATGTCTCCCGCAACACGGCGTCACCACTCCACGAACGACACGGCGGAGGAGCGGCGAATGCGTCACCTTTCGTCCGCTCCGCACTATCTCTTCTTTGCGCGTTCGACCACGGCAACCAGGGATCCCCTCTGATCTGCACCGATGGGGGCTATCACACGGTTCAGCAATCTTCGGCGTCGCAGGGCTGCACCAGACCATCGTGCCCGGAACTCGCGGTCAACGCAGCCGGAGGCGTCGCAGGACCCGGGAGTATCCGGCAGGTCGACCGCGAAGACATCAACACTGCTGCAAGTCTGCCTACGGCGCTTCATACTCCGTGGGCATGCGGATTACCTGAATGGTCGCCGGGTCCCGCGGTACCGGAACGGCCTGGGTGCTGATGACCTGGGTGCCTGTGGCCTGAGCTGCGTTTCCCAGATCTCGCAGGACGTCGTCGACCACGGTGTTGCCGATGCCCTGCTGGTATGGGTTGTCCAGGAGGAGCAGGCCGGGGAAAGCGGCTTCTTCGTCGAGGTCAGATGCCAGGAAGAGAGTGGCGTAGCTGTAGGCCAAGAAGAAGAGCACCTTTGTCTCTGCCCCAAGGGCTTGATCCCAGGGGCGGGTGCCGACGTAAAAGGTGAGGTCACTGTCATTGATGGTGATGGCGCCCTTGACCCAGCCACGTTCACGGTAGCGATGAAGAAATTCGTTCATGCGCTCGGCGAACACGGCGCATCGTTCGACAGAGGTGAGCGAAGCCGTGGCAACGGCGGCTGGCTCTTGGTCGAGCGCGTCGACGGCTTGTTGTGCAGCGGTGACGGCCTGACTGGCTACCAAGCGGCGTTGGAGGATTTCTTCGATAGCGGGAAAGGCTGTCATCTTCTGTTCGAGCTGGGCGATCTGGCCGGCCAGGTTCTCGAGAGTGGCCATGAAAGGAGCCAGCTGCGCGGCGCGTTGTTCATTGATGCGGTGCGCGAGCCGTGTCTGTTCCTCTTGAAGCTCCGTTCGGCGGGTGCGGGCTGTGTGCAGATCGACGGCGGTGCGGGCGGTGACGTCTTCGAGGTCGGCGAGTTCCGACTTGAGCGACCGGATTTCCACTTGTGCCCGCCGGCGACGCTGGTCGTCGTTGACCGGTTGGAAGCACAGGTAGCAGGCGCTCTCGTCGTGTTCTCGGTGTGGGTCGACCCGTTGCTCGCACGCCGGGCAGAGCCGTACGGGGAGGGCGTCGAAGATCTCCACGGAGGCGATGAGGCGTTCCATGCGGGTTACCTCGGAGGTGACCGTCTGGGCGGAGTAGGCGTGTTCGCTGCCGAGTTGTTCGAGCGCGACGACTTCGTCCACCGCGAGTTGCAGCCGCCTGGATATGTCTTCGTACAAGCTCGTCAGGGACGAGTCGTATCCGGCTGCCGTCTCGGTAGTAGAAGTTCCCTGCAAGAGGCTGTTGATCTCCTGCGTCAGTTCGTGACGTCGTTGGCAAACCCCGTCGAGTTGGGAAGTGACCTTTTCCCGTGCGGCCGCTACTTGGTCGAGGGTGCGGGCGATGGGGATGCCGAGCCGTTCAGAGATGGCGGTGACGGCCTGCAAGGTGCTGTCCTGCACGTCGCGCTCCACTGCCTGGGCTACGGCAAGGCGCCGCTTGGCCTGGGCGACGGCGAAGTCCTTGGTGTCGTAGCGGGAGGGGGCGAAGCCGAGGAGCATGCTGACGACGCCGCGCCGGATGAATTCCTGTTCCTTGTTGGCGAAGGTCGTCCAGGATTCCTCGTTGCGGTAGAAGTGGCGCAGCAGGTTCCGGAAGGACAGGGGCGTCAGTTCACTGGCTGTGGCCGGGTGGAGGCCCTTGGGTATGCGCAGGTTGGGCCAGCCCAGTTCGCGCAGGATCCAGTCGGAGAAGTCGGCGTCGGTCAGCTCGTCTCCGTCGACGTACACCTTGTTCATGCGCCCGTGCTGGAGGAGACGGGTCAGGACGCGAGGGTGGCCGTTGAGCCGTATCGCGGTGGAGACCTCGATGTACTCGTCGGATACGGCGGCACCGAGAGCATCGATCATCCCGCCACGGTCGCCGAAGCAGTAGTCGATGACCTTCAGCGTGGTGGTCTTGGAGCTGTTGCGTGGCCCGCTGAGGATGTTCAGCCCGCCGGTTCCGAAGGCGTACTCGTCGATCTCTGCGGTGTTGTGGACGAGCTTGACGGAGTCGATCCTGATCCCGCGGTCGGGGTGGGCGGTCACGGGCTTTGTCATGGCCGGATCTCCTGCCGGAAGGGCGCGTTGCCGACCTCGTCTGGGAACAGCTCGTATATCAGGTCTTTCAGGTCAGTACCCGACATCGCAGCCAGATTTCCTCGCATGGCCTGACAGCGCCGCACCAGCGGCTGGAACTGGGCGGCCTCGGTGAGGCGTTGTGCGGTCCTCTTGCCGGCGGCTTTGAGTTTCACTCGTTCAACCCGGTGGCTTGTGATGGTCACGAGGTCCCTGGCAACGAGGAAGGCGAGGAACTGCCGGTAGCGCTGGTCCCAGGGCCCGTAGCGGTAGCGGATCATCGGTGCCTCGACCTCGGACGAGTCGGGGGCGAGAAACGCGGTTTCAGTATCGACGGCTTCCGGCATCGCGGTGTGGGCCCGCTGCAGGAATCCTGGGTAGCGCACGAAGAAATCAAGCTTGGCGAACTTCGTCCGTCCCTCGATGTAGGGACCGGGCTCCTCACCACAGAGGTAGATGAGCAGCAGGAGCCGTGTTGCGTGAAAGTCGGGGGAGTCGTCCGGGTCCCAGGCGCGATACAGCGGGGGCACCACGCTGCTGCCGATCTTATGAGGCATCGGCGTACCTGTTCTGGCAGCGTGCCGTGATGTCGGAAAGCACTGCGTGGGCCTCAGCGAGGGTGAACTGCCGGCTGGTCACCTCGGGCAGCTCGCTCACCGCCACGAGCGTCTCGAAGTGCGCCGCCGAGCCGGCGTCGAGACGTCCGGCGCGTCGTTTCGCCATCGTGAGCGTGCAGATGGCGTTGATCTGATCGGCCAAATCGTCGTACGCGCGGCGACGGGTACCGACACTGGCGCGGTAGGTCCGGCGGTAGGCGAGCATGGCATCGTGCTGGGCTTCCGCCTCGGGCTCAGGTATTTCGGCAGCCCGCAGCTTGAACTTGAGTTTCATCAACAGTTCGGTGGAACCGTCTCGCCGTCGCCCAGTTGCTCTGCGCACGCTGTCGTCCAGGGCGCGGCCGAAGTCGTCCGCAGTGAAGGTTCTCGGTCGCAGCTCAAGTGCGCTGCGGGCTATGTACCGGGAGATCAGCCAGATCATGACCTCCTCGACTTCCTCGTACAGCGGTTTCTCGCCCAGGCGTGCTTCCACCAGTGGCGCCAGTCTCGTCATGGCCTCGGCCTCGACCTGGTCGATGGTGCGCGCCTCCACCAAAACGTCCAGACGGTCGACACACCATCCGATGTCCCTGCTGTCCGGCAGTTGTACCGCTCCGAGTCTCCTGACGATGTCCGCGCGGGCGTCCGCGCTTACAGGGCCGCGAGGACGATCACGTTCCGCGACAAACTCATAAAGGTCCCGCTGAGGCGTCTCGTTGACGATGAAGGTGAACCGAGTGCCGTCCGGCAGCGGTTTGCCCAGAAACAGCTTGCCCAGGTAGCTGCTGTCTGCGGCCTTCTTCTCCTCCGGTCGGCAAACGTTGGCGATACTGTGGCGCGTCCCGGCTTCCTCGATCGTCTTGACCTGCCGGTATACAGGTGCGCCGTCTCGATGACACAGGATGTCCTCCAGGTCCTCCCACGAGACCGCCGTCCACTGCCCTTCAAGCATGTCCAGGCAGTCCAGCAACGTGACGGCATCCTGATATGCGAACCCCCGCCTGCTCCGGCGACCGCCGTCAGCAGGCGCGAGAGTCACGGCCGCCTCGTGTGCACTGACGCACGGCACTGGACCTTCGATTCACGGCAAAATGGCCTGCACGCACAGTTCCCCCAAAAGCCACTTCGGAGCATGCAGTAGATCACCGCGTCACCCAGAACAGCAACGGTCGTGCAGAACATCAGCCTCGCTCCGCGCCGTGCCGCTACAGACGCAGCTCGGCAGGAGAAGTGAAGGTGGCTGGCTCAGTCGCGGCCATGGACGCTGCAACGGAGCTGTCGGAGACGCGCGCTGGACTTCAGCTCGGAGGCATGCCGATTCCCTCGACGGCGAGGCGTTTGACTGCTGAGGCAGGGCTAAGGCGTAGTTCCGCTCAGGGTGATAAAGCAGGTGTTTAGAAGGCACGTGCTCTATCCACTGAGCTACGGGGGCTGACCTGCGTAAACGCAGCTTCCGGGCGCTGTCCCCCAGGTCGCGGGGGACGCATGGGGGAATCGCGGATTCCCGGTGCCGGGGGACGCGAGCGCTCCCTGATCGGGCCGTACGTAGGGTCTCACATTATCTTCACGCCCCCGAAGTCTCTCGCGGAAACAATCCCGCACCTCATCGGCGTTGGTGGTCTTCGAGCCGAGGAGGGGAAGGTGTTGGGCCTGAAGCTGTTCCGCACGGACACGACGAATAGCGGCATGACGGAGGTCATGCCGCGTCTTGCTGAGATCGAGGCCGATGTGCAGAGTCTCGTCGAGGCGCACATGGAGACGCTGCTGGGCGTCCGGTTCCTGGTGAGCGAGTACAGCACTGGGCCCGTCCACGGGGGCCGGATCGATTCGCTCGGGCTGGACGAGAACGGATCGCCGGTCATCGTGGAGTACAAGCACGGCACGGACGCCGGCGTCATCAACCAGGGTCTGTTCTATCTCTCGTGGCTGATGGACCACCGGGCGGAGTTCGAGCACCTGGTCCGCGACCGGCTCGGGGTGACGGCCGCGTCCCAGGTCCTGTGGAGCGGACCGCGCCTGATCTGCATCGCCGGCGACTTCACCCGCTACGACGTGCATGCCGTGCGCGAGCACCGGAGGTCGATCGACCTGGTCCGCTACCGACTCTTCGGCAGCGACCTGCTCGGGCTTGAGACCGTGGCCTCCGTGAGCGGCGGCATGCAGGTGGCCCGCCGGGCACGGCGCGGGGCGGTTGCCCGGGCGGCGGCTGATGTCCAGGGCGCGTCGATGCGCGAGTTGGCGGGTGCGGTCGACGAGGTCCTGCTTGGGCTCGGGGACGGCGTGAACCGGGTGGAGCGCAAGACCTACCGGGCGTATCAGCGGCTGCGGAACTTCGCCTGCCTGTGCCCGCCGCAGCGCAGCAAGCTGCTGGTGTACCTGAAGGTCGACCCGAGGGACGTCGACCTTGTTCCGGGCTTCACCCGGGACGTGTCCGGTCTCGGTCACCACGGGACGGGTGATCTGGAGGTGCAGCTGCGTACGCCGAGGGACGTGGAACGGGCGCAGGAACTGTTCCGGGCAAGCTACGCGGCGGCGTGATCGCCTGCCGCTGCCGGCCTTGTGGCGGGCTGCGCTACGTGTCGTGTCTGCGGTCGTGGGAGGAGCCTCTCGACGTGCGGGCAGGGCGTGGCGGTGGACTATCTATGGTGCGCGGGATCGCCGGTTTGGCCAACCGGCGATCCCGCGCTATGTTGCCCCGCTCGTGCGGGCCGATGATCAGCGTGAACGACTGGCGGGCCGGCCGGCCGTGACCGCCGGAGCCGCCGACACGCTGGTGGCTAGGCGGGTCCTGTGTTCACGGCCCGGCTGCGTCTGGCGCGTGCCGGTCTCGTGGGCGAGAGTTTCGGAGAGGTCGGCCAGCAGCGGACTCGGGGTGTGGGGGGACGCGGTGATGGCCCAGGTGGGGCGGTCCGGGTCGGGCCCGGCCCAGATGGTCCAGGTGGCCAGGTTCTGACTCGCGTGTTGTGCGGCGAAGGCGTCGAACTGGACGCCCGCGTCCCCGCCGGGGGAGGTCCAGCGGATCCATCGCCCGTCCACGGTGTGCTTCCATCCGGCGTCGAAGAGCGGCTGGGTGGCCGCGGTGACCATCTTCTCGTCCACCGGGGCGCCAATGGCCGTGTCCCAGCCGTCGCCGTCGGCCAGGTGGATCAGCAGACTCTGCAGCACCGGGGCGGGAGTGGCGCCGGTCGCGGTGAGGACCCACATGCGGTCGGAGACCGGTGTCTCGTAGGCGGCCACGGTCCAGGCCGTCTCATGGGCGGGGGTTTCGTGGACGCGCTCGATACGCATGGTCTGCGACTCGTGGATGGCGTGCGTCGTGTCATCCGACCAGGTCCGCCACTTCTCGAACTCGCCGTGCGCGTCGAGGAAGGTGTCGAGGAGCGCGTCGTGGTCGCCGGCATCGGCCAGGTAGACGGGGACGGTCTCCGGCTCCGGACGGGGTTCGGGCTTGGCCGTGGTGACGTCGAAGACGGAGCGTGCTTCGATGGCGGCGCGTTCGGTATCGGTCAGGGGCGCCGGCCCAGGGCGCATCCCGTCCGCGTGAGCCTTCTCGAAGGCGAGCAGGGCGCTTGCGGGTGAGTCGAAGGTGTCGGCGACCTGGCGCAGGTGGTCCTCGCCGTGCAGGTAGACGGACTTGCCGCCCGGGTGGAGGTATGTGCCGACCGCGACGGTGGTGTGGCCGTCGTGGGCGTGGGCGTGGATGAGGAGTTGGCCGTGGCGGATGTCGTCGTGGATCTTCTGCGCCTGGTTGGAGACCTCGCGGATTTCGCTGCGGGTGCACCAGGGCATCGGGTAGTTCGCCCAGGTCCATTCCTCGTCGATGGCCTCCTGGAGCCGAGGGGTGATCTCGACGGTGATGCCTTCGGCGATCAGGTGCTTGGCGGCGTCGGCGGCCCAGTAGGGCTCCTCGTGATCGATGCGGGCCAGGACCAGGACGTTGGTGGCGGCAACGCTCCAGTCGGCAGCCTCCAGAGCCGTGAGAGCGACGTGGGCCTGGCTGCCGGTGAGGTGGGCCTGCACGGCGCTCGGGTGGGTGGGGTGGGTGTCGAGGCGGACATGGGCGTCGATGGCGGGAGTCACAGGGGGTCTCGTCTCTTGCACCGGTGGCCGGGCCTTGGGCGCCGGCCACCGGTGTACGTGCGGGGTTATCGGGTTGCTCGTGTGGACCGGGCGGCGTGTGCGGCCGTGGTGGTCGGCGGCCCGGCGCGGGTGGCGGGCGCCGGTCGCCGCTGCTGTGGCGGGGTGGTTCCGGTGGCGTGCTGCCAGCGGGTGCGGACGGCGGCGATGTCGGCGAGGGCTCTGCGGGCGCCGACGACGAGCTGGAAGGGGGTGTTCGCCGGGTCGTCGGCGTATGCCTCGATGCGTCGGCCGGTGTGCTCGGCCGTGGCCAGGAGGGAGCGCTGCAGGGCGCGTTCGCCCCAGTGCTCGACGGATCCGGCCGGTTCGGCCAGCATGCGCAGGACCTCGCCTGGTTCACTGCCGTTGTCCAGCAGGCCGCGCTGCTGGGCTTCCCACAGGACGGTGACGGGGTCGACGGGCTCGTTGCGGTGGGCGAGGGTGGTCAGGCACTGCCACAGGCCGGCGTGCAGCGGCAGGGTGAGGTCGTCGGGGACCAGCCACCGGACCGCTTCGATGTCGTCAGGGCGGGCGGTGGCGGTGGCGAGCAGGAGTTGCTCCTCCTCGACCGCCTCGGTGTGGTCGGGGGCGAGAGCGGGGGGCGGTGCCGAGGTGCGGGGGAGGACGCCGGAGCGCGGGGGGAAGCAGTTCGCGATGTCGTCCACGACCGCGGCGAGCGCGTCGGCCTCGGCGAGCACCGTCTGGACGGGGTGCGGGAGGGAGGCGTCGTGGGCGGTGTGGACGAGGCGTTCGGCGGCCGTCAGCAGGCGGCGGCGGGCGTGCTCGGCCTCGACCATCCGGGCGTAGGCGGGGGCGTGGCTGGGCCAGGGGCAGACTTGGGCGAGGGCGTGCAGGTAGGGGGCGGTCAGCCCGCGCGCCTGCTCCCGGCTGGTGGCGAGCACGCGGTCGAGCCACTTGGTGTTCTTCGCGTGCTCGGCGGGGTCGGGCCGCGGCAGGGTGGTGATCGCGGTGTACAGGGCGGCGTGCGCGGCGGTGGAGAACGAGTCGGCGGCGATGCCGCTCACGTCGTCCAGGCGGTGCGGTTCGAGGAGGAGGGCCCCCAGGAGGGCCTGCTCGACGTGGAACACCGGCTGGGGCGGTGGGACGGCGTCGAGGTCATCTTCGTCGGGGGCGGGAGCGGGGGTGTGGGGCATCAGGCGGCGAGGGTGAAGTCGTCGGGGTTGAGGGGGACGCCGAGGTGTGGAGCGAGGAGGTGGCCGGCGAGCAGCGGGGGAACGGCGTTGCCGATCTGGGAGAACTGCTGGCCTTTGTTGCCGGCCCAGGGGTAGTCGGCGGGGAAGGTCTGCAGGAGGCCGGCCTCGCGGGCGGTGATCCGGATCGGCTCGGGGACGGCCGGTGCACCGGCTTCTTCGGCTGGCGGTGTGGCGGGTTCGGCGACCCAGGTGCACTCGTTGGCGCGGTGCCCGAAGAACAGCGTGCCGGCCGGCTCGGACAGCGGACGGACGGTGGCGTTGGCCTGGTTGTTGCTGCGCAGGGACCAGGACCAGCGGTGGGTCTCGGCGGTGAACGTGGGCGCCGGAGCGTCGGCGGCACGGGTGTCTCGGGTGCCGTGCCGGGCCGCCCACCCCGTGCCTTCGCGGCGGGACTGCAGGACCACTCCGTCCGGCCGGGGCATCCAGGTGCCGCGCTCCCGGGCGTCGGACAGCGTCTTGCGGGAGCCCGACGGGAACGGTTCGGGGCCGCCTCCGGGCCCGCCGCCTGCGCAGACGGTGGGGACGGGCCGGTCGGTCGCGCCCCACCCCAGAGCTTCGGCCATGCTGACCCAGCGGGCACGGCCCGGACCGAACAGCGATTCCGGCTCGTCGAGTTGAGCATGTGTGGGCGTGGGCGGCTGTGCCGTACGGACGCGGGAGGCCAGGAGGATCGCTCGCTTCCTGGTCTGCGGGACGCCGAAGTCAGCGGCGTTGAGGATCCCGCACCAGACGGAAAACCCCCACCCGCGCAGGACGGCCGCGTACTGCTTCCACAAGGGCAGCACGTCCGGTACTTCTTCCATGGCGACCCAGTCGGGCTCGCCGACTGTATTCAGGGCGTACAGGTAGCGCATCGGCTCGGCGGCGAGCAGGGAGCGCTCGTCGCGGCAGGCGGCGAGGAGGCGTTCGCGGGTGTCGCGCCCGGCGGCCAGATCCTCGACGGCCGCGTGCACCAGCGGCTGGTCGACCAGGCCGAGGCGCTTGCCGGCCATGCTCCACGCCTGACACGGCGGCGAGGCGATCACACCGCGGGTGCGGCCGATGAACGGCCAGGTCGGATACATCGCCACGTCGCACCGGATGGTCAACTGCCCAGCCGCAGCACGGGTCTTGCACGCCCACTGATCCCATTCCAGCCCGACGTCGCGCACGCCCAGGACGTGCAGTGCCCTGCTCCAGCCGCCCGGCCCCGCGAAGAGGTCGAGGATCACGTGGCCAGCCCGAAGTCGTCCTGCGTCAGCGCGTCGGCGTCGCCGCGGCACGCCCAGGGCGAGCAGCCGTCCTCGACACCGTTCTCCAGCACGTCGGCGTCGCCCAGCTCGGGCTGCAGGGCGGCCCGCTCGGCGGCGGTGACGTGGTCGATGGGGGCTTCGCTGAGCGGGACGCGGGAGCGGTGCAGGAACGCCTCGCCGAGCAGTCTGTTGCCGGTGGCGTTGGCGCGGGCATTGCCCTGCCGGATGGCCGCGTCGAATTCGACGACGTCCGCCCACTCGGACGGAGAGGTGTCCCTGATATTCCGCCACTGCGCATTTCCGTGGAACGGGCATCCCAGGCAGCTCGACTTCGGGGTATCGGCGAGACCGAGCGAGGTCAGGTAGCGCATGCAGTCGGCCCTGCTCCAGGACATGTCCAGAAGGGGATGCCGGTTACGCATGTACTTGACGTCCGCGTCCTTTGCGCGGTGGAATTCGTCCGTGGAGATTCCTACCCACTGCTCGACGAAAACGCCCTTCGGGATGCGGGCCGGGTAGGGGCAGCCGAGTAGTTCGCGAACCTTCTGCTTGATCGGCTTTACCTTATATTCGCCGGTGCACTGCCGCCGGGTCATTCCAGGTCGCCCGTCCTGATTGAGGATGTGGAGCGGCATGGATGCGAACCGGTGATCCGGGTTCAGCGCGTCGTCGCGGATATTTCCGGCCGACACGCGGAGTACGGGTATCCCGGCGGGCGCGGCTATCTCTTCTTCCAGGCGGTCAAGGTGTGCATAAACTGCTTCGGGTTCCCATCCGGTGTCGGCGAAAATCGCGTAGTCGACCCTGGGGAGAATGCCATCGGCTGACAGGGCGAGAAGCGTGCTGGATTGAACTCCCGCGCCGAGGGAGAGGGCGCGGAATCGGGGCTTATCTGAAATGGTCTGTCCTGGGTGTAGGGAAAGGGGAGGTCGCGCTCGCATCGCGGCTGTCGCGTTACTGGCAGGGGGATTCCGGCCGGTCGCGGGATATGGCGTCGCAGAGGGCGGGGATGCGGTCGAGGAGGTCGGCGGCCGACTCGATGAACTGCGGCGGTGTAGGCCCGATCAGGACGACCCGCCGTGATGTGGCGGCGGCCTGGCGGCGCTGGTTCTCCACGGCGCGGGCAAGAGCAGCCGTCAGTTCGGCGGCGGCGTCCTGGGCGGCCTTGGCGATCTGCGCGACTTGGTGAAGGAGCAACAGGTCCGTAGGGGAGGGCCGCGACGCCTGGCGGCTGAGGGTGAGAAACAGCCGCAAGGCGGTGCCGGCGAGGTCCTGGGCGTCAGTGATGCGCGCGGCCAGTGTGGATGCGCCACGTTCGGCGGGCAGGGCACGCAGAGCCTGGTGCAGACAGGACGCGTCGGACGAGATGCGGGCCAGGACCGGGGCCGGGTTGGTGGGATCAGGCACGGGTCTCCGTGGTGGCGTACGGGTTCAGGGCTTGGGCGAACGCGGCGGTCGAAGCGGGGACGCGCTCGGGGGCGGTCATCAGGGCGCGGACAACGGGGGTGCCGATGACGACGGCGTCCACCAGTGGCGCGACGCGTTCCGCGAGGGCCGGGGTGGAGATCCCCACGCCCGATACGACGGGCAGGGGGCTCGCGGCGCGAAGGCGTGTCGTGAAGTCGGCGAGTGCGGGCACGTCGAGCGGGCCGCGGTAGCCGGTGAGGGCGGTGCTGGCGGGGGCGTAGAGCCATCCCGACGCGCCGGCGGCCACGGCGGCGAGGCCGGTGTCAGCGACGTGGCGCTGGACGAGGCGTGGGGTGGAGAGGTTCGCGTCCTGCGCTGCGGCCTGCCAGCGCTCTGCCTGGTCGTCGGGCAGGTCGACGACCATGGCGCCGACGGCACCCGCGTCAGCGAGCAGCCGGGCCAGGTGTTCGGGGCCGTGCCGGCTGACGGGATCCCAGTAGGTCATGACGACGGTCGGCCGAAGGCCAGCGGCGTGCTCGACCGCGCGCAGGGCGCGGGCGAGGACGTTTCCGCGGCTCAGGGCGCGGCGGTAGGCCGCTTGGATGACGGGGCGTCGAGGCCGGCGTCATGGTGGGCGAGGCCGATCTCGAACAGATCGGCGCCGGCCCGTGCGATCTGGTCGAGCTGATGGCGCTCGGCGCGGGCCGGATGCAGTCCGGCGGGAACGAACACGCCGAGCGCGCATCGGGGTCGGGCGAGGAGGGCCTGGAGGGAGTCGGTGGTGGCCAGGAGATGCCTTTCTCGGAGGGGTGGGCTGTCGCGGCAGGTCAGCGGTGGCGTGGGGCCGGTGAAGGCGGGGAGGCCACGGGGGTGGTGGCGCTCCGGCCGTGGACGGCCTGGGCACGGGGCGTGGTGTCCGTGGTGGGCTGGTGGCTGAAGGCGGGGGCCACGCGGTCGAGGGCCTGGGCGATCTGCTGGGCCTGGTCGTGAGCGTCAGCGAGCTGCTCGGCGACATCGGCGGGGAACCGGTCCCACTGGGCTCGGTACTGGTAGCGCTGGATGATCTCGGCGGCGTTGCGTAGCTGCTCGGCGACCTGCCGCAGGACGGCGGTCTTCTGTTCCGGGGCGGTCGCGGTGTGCGTGGCCTGCAGAAGCGCGTCCAGCGCGGTAGGCAGCGACTCGTCGTGCGTGGGAAGGCCGTAGAGGGCGGCGTGCAGCGCCTGGGCGTAGACCGTCACGGGTCCGCCCCGACCGCGGCTGCGGTACTCGATGGGGGCTTGCCGGCGGGCGCCGAAGCTGACGGTCACGTCCCGCGGAGCGGCCCCGGGGTGGAGCTGGTCGGCGAGGGCCCGGGCGAGATCATGCACGGTGGGGGTGTCGGAGGACGTGGAAGCTCCTCGGATGACGGTGCCGGATGCGGCGGGCGCGGTCAGCGGGTGCGGCGACGGGCCGAGGGCGTGATCTGCGGACCGGGGGCGGCAGCTGAGCGGCGGCGGGCACTGGCGGGAATGTCGGCTGGTGTAGGGATGCCCAGGCGGACACGTGCGCTGAGACCGTGGGTGTACGCGTGTGCCTCGGCAGCGGTGACGGCGCCGAGCAGTCCGCGCTCGTCCAGCCCGTCCCGCGGGCGGTAGGACGCGCCGTCTGCTGTGGGGACGAAGCCGTGTTGCTCCAGCAGCAACCGGGCGGTGGTGGTCGAGGCGGTCACGGCAACCGTGCCGTCACCGAACTGGAAGCGCAGGTCTGGTCCGCATGCCGGTTGGTCGGGACTCCAGCGGGTGGTCCAGGAAAGGTCGACGAGGTCGTGGGTGTGGGCCAAGAGCCCGTACATCGCGACGCCGGCGCGCTCGTGTACGTCCTGCGCGGTACCCGGCGGCAGCAGGTAGAGCCTGCGGCCGTGGTGTTCACGTGGGCGGAAGCCGGCCTCGGTGAGCAGCCGGTTGGCGTTGCGGATGCGGCGGTTGAGGATGACGAAGGTGTGCCCGTCGTCGGTGGACCCGATGAATACGTCGGGGATGTCCAGAAGTGACACGGTGGTGGTCCAGGGAGTTCGGCGGTCTGCAGGCCGGCAGGAACGGCAGGGTGTGCTGCACGGCTGAAGTGAGCGGCATGGTCAACGGTGCGCTGTGCGTGCCGTCTTGGTATTCAGGTTGGTGACGGGCCGGGCAGAGGTGAGGGCGGGGGCCCGTGGCCGGCCGAAGGCGGCGGCCAGGCCGTGGCAGCCGTCGGCGGTGAGGTGCACGCGCTCGTCCTGGAGCCAGAGCAGGCAGGGTTCGCGTGCCACCAGGCCGCGGGACTCCAGGGACCGGATGGTGCTGACGGAGACGCGCAGGTCGTCGCGGCGGAGGTACGGCTTGTCGTCGCTGATCGTCACCTCGCCCTGGGCGACGGCGCGCAGCGCGGCGTCCTGCGTGGGAGACAGCGCGGGCGGCTGATGCACTGGGTGGACACCCCGGCGTCGTCGTTCGGTGACGAACAGCTCGGCGGTGGCTACGGCATCGGGGGCGCCGAGTGCCGTCAGGTCCCGTACGACGGTGAGGCGGCTGCCGGCCTCTCCCAGGGCTTGCTAGAGGTCAGGAGCGGCCCCGAGCCCTGGACGGGGATCCCGGCGCGGGTGTCGTCGAGGATGTCCACGGCGTCCAGGAGGTGGTCGGCCGCGTCGGTGGCCAGGTGGACGAGCTGCCGCACCCGGGCGTACACGGTGCGGATGGCGGGGCTGTGGTACATCCGCTGGGCGTTGAGGATGTCCACGATGTGCAGCGCCGCATTGGCGAGGTGCTGGGTGACTGCGGCCTGGTGGGTGAGTGCGGTGGCGGGGCTGGACCCGGTGAGTTGGAGCCGGGTCAGGGCGTCGGTGTGCCGGGTGAAGTCGCAGGCGAGGAGCAGGAGGTGCTCGGCTGGCGCGGTTGGGTTGTTCATCGGGGGTGACGGGTTTCGGTGGGGCTTGAGTCAGCGGCGGTGTACCGCGCGGCCGATCTGGGCGCCGGCGTGGTGGACGTGTGGATTCACGGCGGCTCGGTGCACGGGGGTGATGAGCGCGTCGTCCAGGTTCTGCACGAAATACGGGACATCGCGGAAGACACGCTCCACCGCGGTGCTCGTCGCGAGGTGGGTGAAGAACTGGGCCACCAGACGCTCGGGGACCTCCGGTGTGAACGTGGCGGTCCAGTGCGTGTCGAAGCCGTCGTACACCGAGTGCTCGAATCGCCACGGGTGCACGGGGTCCGTGCTGTGCTCCACGGTGCAGTGGCCGTCGGGAGAGGCCCACGCCATCCCCGATGCAGTCGATGACGCCTCCCAGCCGCTGGCCTTGGCGAGATGAGCGACGGACTCGGCCGCCAGGGGAATGCGGTCGGCGTGCCGGTGGTCACCGAGCAGCTGGGGCAGGGCCTGGGTCACGGATGCGATGGCCTCGCTCGGCGTCTGTCGGCTGAACTCGATCTGCCAGTAAGGCTCGTGGTGGGCGATGGTCCACCACACGCCGTCCGGGCGGTCGGGGGAGAAGTCGAGGAAGACGCTGCCGCAGGGGCTGTCGATGTCGATGCGTCCGGTACGCGGATTGTGCTCGTAGGGCCACGCGAACAGGTGGACCAGGGGACCGATGACGTCGTTGACCTTGTTCATTCCGCCGCCGGCCAGGTACCGCGGCGAGACGAGGACCAGATCGTTCGGGGCGAGAGTGCTCGCCGTGTTCACCGCTTCCTGCCGCCCGTGTGGCGGGGTGCCGGCGGCTTGGCCGGTGATGTCGCCTGGGCGCGGTGTGGCTGTTGGAAGTCCAGGGCGAGCTGGCCGGCGGCCGTGACCACGACGTCCTGGCTCACGGACCGGGAGGTCCGCGCCACACGGATCAGGCGCTCCTTCTCCAGCACACCGAAGGGCTTTGCGTGGATGGCCCGGCCGTCCCCGTCGGTGACGCGGACGGGCCGGTTGTGCGGAGCGTATCGACGGGTGCCGCCCTGGGCGATCCGTTCGAGCACCGCGTACTGGACGGGCGAAAGCTCGGGCAGGTCAGGCCGGTGTTCGGGGTGCTCTGTCAGGTCGCGGATGATGGCGGAAGCGGTGTACTGGCAGCAGGTCGCGCTCAGTTCGAGGTGCTGGGCAGCGGTGGCCAGGCTTTCCGCCAGGACCGGTGCGGCCTCGGCGTGCCGCGCCTGGCGCACGGACTCCTCGTCGACTGGCGGACCGCTGGCGAAGACCGCACCGTCGAGCGGGTTGTCGCCCACGGCTCGTGCCAGCTGCGAGGCGGCGATCGAAGCGGACGCGGTGACGCCGCTGAGCGTGTCCAGGGAGAACCGGCTGCCGGGCACGGCGGTGTACTGACTGCCGTCAAGGACGGACAGCCGGACCAGGGACCGGCTCACGAGGTCGTGGATGGCGAGGATCTGCGGGCCGACCTGGCGCAGCAGGTCACTGCCCGGCTCGGGGTCGAGCGCGGTGACCTTGGCGTGCAGGGCGGTGAAGTCGGCTCCCAGTTCGCGGAGAAGGTCGATCTGGAGCGGCAGGTCGATGTGGCGCAGGGTGATGATGGGCTCCGGTGAGTTGCGGATCAGCGCGACCTTGGAAGGGGCGGCGCTGGAGGATCGGTCAGCGGCTTCGGGCGGCCGTCTGCGCACTGGTAACGGAGGGCGGCGGTGTTGTTGCCAGCGGGCTCCTGGCGGCTGGAGGCAGGCAGATGGTGGAGGCCAGGGCGGTGGTTCCAGCCGAGGTGAGACGGACTCGGTCCTGCAGCGGCCCCCGACATAGGCGGAGGGTGCGGACTGCGGGACGCGTTCGACGAGGTCGTTGGCCTCCAGCGACCGCAGCGTGCCGATCAGCACGCGGGCGTCCCGGTAGTGGACGTACTGCCGTCCCAGAGAACTGGTGGCCACGACGTTCCCGCAGGTGATCTCCCACAGGGCGGTGCGCTGTGTGGAGTTCAGCTGGTGGACTGGAGCGTCGGTGGTACTCCAGCGTCGGCGTCGGATCTCGCCAGTGAGGCTGTCGGCGCAGCCCATGGTGGCTTCGGGAGCCAGGGCCGTCAGCATGCGGGCCGTGGGGAGCCGGTGCACCGTGGAAGCGTCGCTCAGGAAGGCGAGCTGCTGGAGGCGGATCACCGCGTCCGACAGCTCGTGACTCTCGAAGAGCCGCTCGTCAGCGATCGCCTTGATGGCGGTGTTCGTCGCGAAAGCCAGCCGCTGGGCGGAGGCGACGTGGGTGTCGGGCCCGGCCTGTGAACCGGACCGCAGGAGACGGTCGAGCATGTCGTTGTGCTGCACGTACTGGTTTGCGAGCAGCAGCAGGCGCTCAACCGGCGTCGGCGGGGCGGCCACGTCGAACAGGAGGCCCTCGGGCGGTGTCGTCATACGCGGCGCCGGGCAGCGGGCGCGGGCGACGTGGAGGGCGCCTTTTGTGGGCTGGGCCCTTGGGCCGCGGCGATGAGCTGCCGGTCCTCAGCGCGCGCCGAGAATGAGGCGAGGCGGCGGGAGAGCCCTCGCGCCACGGCGCGATAGGTGGTGGCCGCTCGCTGCATCTCGACACCGGCGCGGCGGAGTTGATCACGGCTGGTCGCGGGGGTGGAGTCGGCGTCCTCGTACAGCAGGATCTCGGTGCGGTGATGGATGGCGAGGTTGCACAGTGTGGCGGCGAGTGAGATCTGTGCGCAGGCGCCGGCGAGGTGCGCCAGGTTTTCGGCCCCGTCTTTCATCGCGGGGTACTGGCTGACCGACAGGTCGTGCACCTGCCGCGTGCACTTCATCGCCAGCTCGTGCACCCGCAGGCTGAGGGGTGCGATCTCTCGGACGGGCTTGGCGATCTCGCCGTCCCGGATTCGTGCCGCCGCCGCGGACAGTTCCTCCAGGGCGGGGGCCACCTCGCCGAGTAGGCGGGTGTGTTCGGTCAGGTCGACGGTGTGCAGGACAGCTCCGGGAGGATGTGGGCGGTACGGGGCAAGGTGAAGGTGGTTGGTCCGTTGCTGCGTAGGAACGGGCTCGGTCAGAGGGCTTCCCACAGCAGGCGGGTGACGTGGTCGTTGCCGTGGCCGGCTCGTGGGCGGGACGGGGTGTGCCATCCGGCCCGGGGTGGCCGGCTGGCGATGATGCGCCACCCGGCGCCGCGCAGTGATGCGCCGCTCTCGCCGTCTTGCGTGTAGGTGACCAGCCGTCGGTAGCCGAGGGCCTTCGCCGCCCGCCACGCGGCTCCATAGAGCAGTGAGTTGGCGTTGGGCGCGCCGTCGCTGGCGGTCCGGGTGACTTCGAGGGTGGAGCCGTCGTCCAGGTGGCGGGCCACCGGCCGGCCGACGATGGCCACGGCGCGCAGCGAGCCGGTCTCGTCGGCGGCGCCGACCGCGAAGATCTGTCCCGCGGGCGGCGGGTGGTGACGGTGCCCGGCGCGCACGAAGTCCTTCGCCTCATGGGAGCGGACCGGCACCAGGTGCAGCGGGGCGTCGCTCACGTGGCCTTCCCGAAGTCGGACTGTGTCGGCGCGTGCTTCGCCACGGCGCGGGCGGTGATTGCCTGCGACGCGCGGGCGGACGCCGCGGACAACTCCTCCGCTCCTGGCTCCCGATACCACGGCCGCAGGTCGAGCATCGCGGCCCGCATACCGGTGGCGAAGCACAGCGCGGTGCCCTTGGGCAGGGCGCGGATCGCGTCGGCAGGCAGGATCCGCTCCTGGCGCATGCTGACCGAGGTCGACTTCCCGGACTCCGAGTGCGAGGTGGACGTGGTCTCCACGTCGTGGTCGCCGATCAAGCGGCTGAGCTTGTCCGCGAAGTCGGGGTCGTCGATGCCGGAGCCGATGACCTTGACGGTCGAGGCGGACCACATGGCGTCCATGCCCGCGTCTCCCCAGACCTTCTGGCCCTGGCGGTAGGACTGCAGGATGGTGATCGGGATGATTCCGCGGCTGCCGAGGTGTGAGTACAGGTCCGGCAGGTCGCTGATCTTGCACACGTTGGCGGCCTCGTCGAGGATCGCCAGCATGGGCGGGTCCAGGCGTCCGCCGGCGCGTTCGGCTTGGGCGGTCGCCGCGCGCATCACGGAGTCCGCGCACGCGGCGATCAGCGCCGAGGCCCCGCCTCCGCCGTCCTTGCTCAGCAGGAACAGCGTGTCGGTGGAGGTGACGAACTCCGACGGGCGGAACTCGGGAACGTCCTTCTGCGGGGTGACCCAGGCGGCGATCTCGCTGTTCAGCAGTGCGGCGGCGTACTGGCGGGCGGTCTCGTAGATGCCGTCGCGGGTCTCCGGGGGGCCCTCGACGGTGCCCTTGAGCTGTGCTGCGACAGCGGCGAAGTCATGGTCGCGGAGAATGTCGAGCGGGGTGCGGTCGGCGGGGAAGGCGAGCCACTGCATGATGTCGGTGATCGGCCGCTCGTCGAGCGCTGCGGCCAGCAGCAGTTGGGACAGGATGTTACTGCCGGCCTTGGACCAGAAGTCGCCCTGCTGGGAGGCGTCCACCGAGGCAGCGAGGAAGTGTCCGGCGAGCCGGTTCGCCCCGTCCAGGGTTTTCGCGCTGGCGAGGGGGTTCCACCACATCTCGCGTGCGGCGTGCGCGATCTGCTGCGGGTCCATCGACCACACCTGCCCGACGCGGGAGCGGGCCTCGTATGTGGCGGTGAATGCGTCGCCTGCGGCCTTGTTCGAGGTCAGCAGGACGGGGCCGGGCGCGGCAAGCATCGAGGGGATGGCGAGCGAGGTGGTCTTGCCCGAGCGGGGCGCCATGATGGCGACGGCCACATCTTCGTAGCCCATGCGCACCTCGTGCCGGGTGTTCTGCAGGTTGCCCAGGAGTATGCCGGTGTCGCGGGCTTCGATGTGCTTGGCGTCTTTCAGGCTCGGGCGCAGCGAGCGGGCCTTGTCGGTGATCGCCTTGGCCATCAAGGGCTCGATGTCCCGGGCCTTGGCCATGCCGGTGATCTTCTTCCGGCCGCCGCCGCGGTTCTTGTGCCGGATCCACAGGGCAACCGCCGTCACCCCGAGAGCCAGGAGGAGCAGAACGGGAACGATGCGTGCCCCGATGAGCAGGGCGTTCTCCCCGGCCTCGGGCCAGACCTGCTCGGGGCGAAGCAAGGCGTTGGTCGGCTGGTAGGGGGCCCAGCTGCCTCCGGTGAGGTAGGCGGTGACGTTGCCGCACAGCCAGGCCAGGTGGGACAGGGGGACGACGACAGAGAGCACGCCGAGCAGGAGACGCAGGACGAGGTCGTATCCATCGGTGTTGCTGCTGGAGGAGGAAGAGGGCAAGGGCTAGGTGCTTCCAGGCGGAGACGGAGGGATCAGCGCAGGCGGTGGCGCTCGGCCTGCGGCCGTTGCGGAGGATGCGTACTCGTCGCCAGCGGGCCGGATCGGCGTGCGGCGAGGGAGCGGATGCGTTCTTCCATGGCGCCGGCGACCTGCGTGGCGGGTACTTCCCGGTGCGAGAGGGTGATGAGGTCCGGGTCGCGAGTCGGGAGGCTGGAGGGGCCTGCGGTGCGCGGCACCGGTCGGGGGTCGGTGAGCGCGGCGGTGAACGCGGTGATCAGGTGCGGTGGGGTGTGCTTGCTGAAGTGGGCTTGCCACAGGAGAGCCCGGAAGTCGCGGAGGGCAGTGTCGACCCACCAGGCCCCGGTTGTCTCGTCGGCCTCGACGCGGACGGTGCCGTCGGGTGAGGCCAGCCGGTGGTGGCTGTAGGCCGGAGACCAGCCCGCTTTCAGAAGCGGCTCCTGCGGATCCCAGTTGTCTGCTTGACCGGCAGTGGGATCGGTCAGCACATCGGTGAACGCAGCGATCATTTCGACGGGGGTGCGGGCATCGAAGCAGGCGAACCAGGCGGGCCGGTCCGGCGCGGGGGCGTGCTGCAGAGTCCACCACCGTCCGTCGGGGTCGGGCTCCAGCCGCAGGAGGGCCTTCTGGTCGGGGCTGGAAAGCAGGACGCGGGGCATCAGGGGGTCGTGACCGTAGCTCCAGCCGCAGGCACGGTGGAGGGGGACGGTGATCCAGGCGGGATCGCCGCCGCCGGCCAGGTGGCGCGGGGCGATGTAGTCGATGTCGACGTTGGCGGGGCCGTCGGGCATGGTCACCGTCCCCTCGCGCCGTGTCCGCTGCGCCGGGACGTCAGGGCGGGAAGCTGCGGGCGCTTCGGCCGGGACGGTGCTCGGCGTGCGGCGGCCTGGATGTCGAGGATGGCGCGGCCGTGGCAGGCCCAGTCGTCCAGATAGCTCCAGCACTCTGCGTGGTGCTCGTCCAGCGCGTCGACATACGCTTCGCTCCCCGGTCCGGAGCCCTCGGGGAGCTGGGCCCGGGTCTGGTGCCACTGCGCGTCCAGGGTGTCGAGGTGGCTCAGTGCCTCCTCCAGGATGGTCAGTTGCCCGGGCCAGCTGTCCCGCGTGAGGTGTGCGGGCAGGTGCTGGAGCTGGAGCCGGGCGGTGGCCAGCAATTGGCGGGCGCCAGGGCGGATGCTGGCGAACGCTGCGGCGGTGTCTGCGTCACGGACGGCGGCCCGGCGGCCGTAGGCGTCCTCGTCGAAGGGCCAGCCGTCCAGGTCAGTGTTGAACTCGGTGAAGGCGTCCCAGGACGCCAGGATCCGTTCACTGTGGCGCAGGTAGCGGTTGAGGCGCCGCAGTGAGGTGCGGCGGCCGTGGTTCGTGGTGCGGGAGATGAGAGCATCCTTTTAGGTCAGCGGCGGGCGGCCGGCTGGACGGCGGTGGCGGGCGCCGGGGGTGTCGCGGGGGCGGTCTGCTGACGGCGCACGGCGCGAGCCTGTGCTCGGATCGTCTTCACCCGGGCGGTGTGCGCGTCGACTACCTGCTGTGGGCGCAGCGAACTGGGCTCCCGAACGGCACGGTGGTGAGCGGTGCGGTCGAACATGCCGCGCTGCAGGGGGCGAAGGTCGGCCAGGGCACCGAGGAAGGCGCCGGCCAGGTGATCGGGAACGTGCTCGTCGAGGAAGGCATGCCAGATCCGCGGGCCCGGGAATGATTCGTCGCTGCTTGTCCTGACCTCGATGTGCCAGGACGGCCGTTCATGGAACTCACTCATGGGGCGGTGTTCGATGCGGCACAGTGAGTCCGGAGAGAGCGCTGTCCCGGCATCGTCGTGCTGCCAGCCTGCGCTGGTCACCGGCTGCCAGGGGTCCGGCTGGAGTGAGGGCGGTGTGATGAGGGCGCCGGTGAGGCCGGCGAGGACCTCGGCCGGCACGAGTTCACCGAACTCGGCGTACCAGCCATGTTCGTTGTCGCCGGGGGCGGCCCGCAGCCGCCACCAGGCGGAGGTGGCGGACTGCGGGTCGAACTGCAGGCGGTAGCGGTGATCGGGGCTGGCCATCACGATCTCGGCGCTGAGCGGGTCGGAGACCGTGGCCCATCCGGCCGCGGCCAGGCCGTGGGTGACGTGGCGGGCGTCGCCCGGACCGGCGAGGTGGCGAGGGCTGGTGTCGAAGGGGATCTGCCCGGCGTGCTTGTCGGCGAAGGCGTCGAGCTGGCGCTCCCTCAACGGCACCGGCTGCACCCCTGCTCGCTCTCGGCGTCGTCGTGCAGCGCGCGCAGCTCGTCCAGGACGTAGTGGAGGGTGTGCTGGTCGGTCTGCTCCCAGGCGGCGGAGCGCAGCTCGGCGATCAGGAGGTTGACGTGCGCTGTGCGTGGGATGGCCTGGTGTTCCTGGATGGTGCGGGCGAGGGCCCGCAGGGTGTCGGCGAGCTGGACGGGCAGGCCCGTGTACTCGTCGAGGAGCGGCTCGACGAGGGCGAGGGCTTCGGCGGGGTCGGGATTCTCGCGCAGGTACTCGGTGACGTCCGACAGCGTTTCGGTCAGGGTGCGCAGGGTTTCCGGGGTGGGGGCGGGCATCGGGCTCCTTGAGACGGGGATGGAGGTCAGCGGCGGGTCCGGGCACCGCCGGCCGGGTTGTAGGGGCGGGTGGTGGTGCGTGGCTGGGCGCTTCGGGCGCTGTTGCGGGCCCAGGTGGCGGCGCGGGCAGCGGTTATCCGGGCCTGTTGCCACGCACTGAGCTGCGAGGGCTTGACGGAGACCGACCAGGTACGGATCTGGGCGCTGTGCGGGACACGTCCGCGTGGGCGCATCACGGGGTCCGGGGCGGCGAGTTCGGCTGAGAAGGCTTGGACCAGGTGCATCGGCGTGTTCGGCGTGAAGTTGGCTGTCCAGCCGTTGCCCTGTTTGTCCTGCGCTCCGGTCCACCACATCGCCGAGCCATCGACGCCCTGGCGGTACTGCATCCACGCGGTGCCGTCGGGGCTGGTGGCCGTGTAGTCCTGGCCCTCGAACCGCGTGTGCCAGTTCTGCTCCTGCAGAGGTGCCCAGACGTTGGGGGCGTGTGCGGAGCGGGGGCGGGTGAGGGCGTCGGTCAGACCGGCGACGATCTCCACCGGAGTCTGCCGGCCCAAGTGCGCAGACCACTCGGCGTTCGCCCCGTCTGCCCGGCCGTGGATGGTCCATCCACCGGGCAGGACGTAGGGGTCGTAGGCGACACGGACGGTGCGGTCCGGGCTCTCCATGAGCAGCGGGCCGTCCTTCTTGGACTTGTCCCGCCAGCCCGAGGCGCGCAGGAACTCCGAGACGTGCCGGACGTCACCGCCGCCGGCCAGGGCACGGGGCTGGACGAGGTAGTGCTGCTCGGCTTGCTCGCCCGGCCCCCAGCCCTGCCACTGCTTCTTCTTCACCGGCGCCGCCGTACGACGAGCGGGGCAGGAGCCGGAGGCTTCGCGGCGCTGGTGGCCGGTCGAGTGCCGAGGTGCTGGAGGAGGTCTTGGTGCTCGTCCAGGTCCAGGCTGATGTCGTGCAGTTCGTTGGCGGCACGGCCCAAGGCGAGCCATACCTCCGCTGGCAGGGCGCCTCGTTCCGCCTCGCTCTTGGCGAAGTGGCTGCCGGTGATGACGAGGTGAGTGACGCCGCCGAGGACTCCGTTGTCCGGGTCGAGGACGCGGGCGATGACCTGCGCTGCCTGGGGCGGGGGAAGCTGAGAGAGGTGGTCGGAGAGCTGGCCGAGCTGGCGGGTGATCTCGTCGGCCAGTCTCACCGGGTAGGGGGCGGGGTGGGACATGCTCCTCCGGGTGCGTGGACGGTCAGTGGTGGTGGCGCTGCCCGACGCGTTGCGCCTCGGTGGGGACGGCTTCCGGGCGGGCGCCGGCCAGTGGGGAGGCGCGGTCGGGGCCGGCCGTGATGCAGGCGCGTAGATAGCGGCGGAACAGGGCGGTTGCGAGCCGGGGTTTGAGCCGATGGCTGATCGGTGCGGGTGTGCGTTCTGCTACGGGTTTCTCCGTGGAATCGGGCGGCGGGGAGGTGGGCGGCCCCGGCGTGGTGCCGGGGCCGCCCGGGTGTTTTACGGGGTGCGGCGGGCCGGTGCGGAGTGCGAGGGGGGACTGGCGGGCACCGGTTGCTGCGGGGCGGGGCGGGCCGCGCGCGCCCGGAGGCGGTGCACGGCCTGCTGGTAGAGGGCCTCGTCGAAGACCTCGGGGTCGCAGTTGACCGTGTATCCGGCCAGGAGCAGGGCGGGGATGGCGCGGTTCGCTAGGCGTTTCTGCTCCTCGGCACCGAGGTGATCGGGCACGGTGTGCCAGATGTAGAGCGGCTCGCCTGTGGGGTATTCGTGGCGTTCGAGGCCGAGCTGTTCCAGCAGGTCGTGGAGTCCAGCGGGGGCGCCGGTGGGGGTGTCGGCGTGGATGGTGGTCGTCAGGGCCTTGATGTAGATCTCGACGTCTGTGCCGTACTCGTCGGCCAGATTGGCCATACGCTTCTTCTCCGGGGTCAGCGGCGGCGGGAAACCGGGGACTGTGCACGGCCCGCTGCCGGTGCCGGTGCCGGGGCCGGTGCGGTCGCCGGCGGCTGCGTCCGGCGGGCGGCGTGGTTGCGGGCGTGCAGGACGACGCGGGCGGCTTCGCTCAGGGAGTTGGCCGTGCTACCGAGCCGTGCGATGGGCTCGGGTTCCTCGCCGGGCGCGGCGCCTTGGAGATCACTGGCGGTGATCCAGGCGCGGACGATCACTTCTCTGGTCAGGGGCAGCAGCCCGTGCACGGGCGCAGCGACCTCGGTCAGGACCTCGGCCACCGCGCTGCTGGTCTCGGCGGCCGAGACCCGCTCGGCGAGTTGGGTGAGGTAGCGCAGGGCTGCGTCACGGTCGCCGTCGGGTGTGGCCAGCATGTTCAGGGCGGGGTCGAGGTGGACGCTGTGGCCGGCGGCGAGCAGGGCGTGCGAGGCGCCGGTCGCCTTCAGGCGCTGCTGCTCGATGGGCAGGCCGTGCGGAAGACGGTGGTAGTCCCCGCGGGGCCCGGGAGCGGAGAGGAAGCCACCGGTCCGCTGGAGGATGTCCGCTGCCTGCTCGGTGCCCCCGATGGCCACGACCAGGCCGGTGCGGGCGTCCTTGGTGATGGTGACGTACTCCAGGACCCAGAAGTCGGGCTCCGTCTGGTTCATCGCGTCCTGGCGGTGGGTGTGCGGGCGCCGGTGGGGGCCGGCGGCATGGATGCCGAGGCTGCGGTGGGTGCGATCCGGGCTGCGGGGTGTTGGAGGGCGGTGCCGATACCGAGCGCGTCGAGCTGCGGGCCGATCTCGCGCAGGGCGCGGGCCTGGGCCTGGGTGTCGTTGCTTTCCAGGCGGTAGATGCCGCTATGCGGGTCCTGGACGAAGCCGTGGGCGGCGAGGATGGTGCCGGCCCGGTCGTCGGCGGGGGCGGTGGCGACACTGCCGTCCGGCTGCCAGGTCAGGACGACCCGGTCCGGCTGGGAGGGCTGGATGCCGTCCAGGGCGTTGTGCCGGACCTGGGCGAGCGCACGGTCGTAGCGGACGAGCAGATCATTTGCGACCTGCTCGGCGCCGAGGAACGGGTCGTCGGTCAGGGCGATGCCGTTGGGCTCGGGGACGGCGCGGTACGCCTCGTCCGGCAGGGCGTGCGGGGCGACGGCGGCGAGGAGGAAGCCGTCGCGTTCGTCGTGCCGGTCGATCAGGACGAGCTGGGCGCCGTCAGAGCGGCTGAGGACGGCTGCCTGCTGCAGGGGGTGTTCGGCCAGGGAGGCGGCGACCAGGTCCAGGTCCCAGATGCGGTCGGTGAGTTCGGCGAGGTCGTCCTTGTCGTCGGCCGTCAGGTGCGTGCTGGTCCAGGTGTCGGGGAGTTCGCCGGCGAGGACGTCGGCGTAGGAGGCGAGGCGCTCGGAGGCGCTGTGGTCGTGCATGGTGTCCTTGGGCAGTTGCAGGGGCTCAGCGGCGCAAGCGGGTGGCACCGACGGGTGGCGGTGCCGGGGCCGGCATGGCACGGGGCGGGGGCGGGCAGGCGCACACCGCGGAGCGTTCGGGCTCGTGGTCGGGAACCTGCTCGGTGCAGGAGCGGCGGCCGGGGTGAGGGGCGTGCCGGTCGGCCAGCTGTTCGCGGGTGTGCGCGAGGTCGGAGTGGATGACGCGGACGTATTCGTCGGCGAGGTAGCGCAGGCGCCGGGCGGTGTACGGATCGCTCGCGTCGCCGAGGCCGTCGAAGAACTCCGCCAGGGCGCCGAGGGTTTCCTCGAACCCGGCGAGGATGCCGTCGTGGGGCGCGGTGAGTTCGGTGAGTATGTCGGCTGCCTCAGTGGTGTCGGTGGCCTTGCGGAGGCGTTCGGCGAGGTGGGAGACCGAGGCGCCGAGCGTGGGATAGGCCGCGGGGCGGGCTTCGGTGTCGAAGCGCTCGTCGCAGTCGACGTGGTACCCGACGGCCCGCAGGCGCCCTACGGCATCGGTGGCGAGACGGGACTCGTCGTCCTCGGTCAGGCCGGCGGGGGCGCGGTGGTAGCTCTCGTGGAGGCGGACGACAGCGACGAATCCCGCGCGCTGGAGAATGCTGTGTGCCTCAACGTCGCCTCCGCAGGCGAGGAGTTCGCCGGAGTGCGGGTCACGGCGGATGTCCAGGAAGCGGCCGGTGGTGCGGGGCAAAGAGACGTTTCTCCTACGGAGATCGGTGGGCGGTGCGCTGGGCCGCGGCCGGTGCGGCGGCGACCCGGGGCTGGACCAGATGGGCCGCAGTGGCGTCCAGGTCCTGCTGAATCGCGTGGAGGCGGCGGGCGATCAGCTCCAGACGGTGCGCCGTGTCCGTGCCGGCAGCCCCCGGCTGGCGGGCGATCCGGTAAGCGGTGTGCTCGACCAGTCCGCGGACCGTGGCCAGCGGGCCAGCCTGTTCGTCGGCGAGCTGCGTGAGGACGCCGGCGAGCTGCGCCGATGCGGTCGGGACCGTACGGGCAGCGGACCACTGCGTGGTGCCGGCGCGGACGGGGATCAGGTTCAGGTCCTGCTCGATGCGGCGCGCTTCGTCCGCAAGCCGTCGCAGGATGTCGGCGGGAGGGGTGCGCCAGGTGCCGTCGAGGTGGATCAGGTTGGCGATCAGATCCAGACGTCCGGGCTGGCCCTGGACAGCGATCCACCGCCAACCGTGCTCTGCGGCGCCGGGCACCTCGATACCAGCGGCCCGCGCGAACCGGTGGGCAGTTTCGGACCACTCGGGACCTGTCAGCTCCCGGTCGTCCGGGTGGAGCCGGACGTCGAGATGGAGGATCGCGTGCCGGTCGTCGTCCGGGCTGGCAGCGAACGGATGCTCCAAGTAAGGATCTTCGAGGTGCTCGGCCCACTCAACGGACGTCCAGGTCCTCTGCTCGTCGTCCGGGGTGTAGTAGTCCAGGCCCGGCCAGTGGGCGACCACGGTGTACTCCGTCAGGCCCTCGTTCGGGGAAAGGGGCCGCCCGAGCGCCTCGGCCAGCGGTTCGCGCGGCGAGTGGGCCCTTGCGTGCAGGCGGGGGATCATGACGGCACCCCGCTCGACGTGCGGGTGGGTGACCGGTGCTGATGAAGGTCGCGGGCTGCACAGAGCAGCGAGCGCTCGCGGACCAGGTCGGCGTGAACCGAGATGTCTCCCGGCGGAAGACAGTCGATCGCCCTGTCGATGGCGCTCAGCCCCTCGTCGTACCGGCCCAGCCGGCGCAGGGCACCCGCCACGCGGAAGAGGACGATCGGGTCGGTGCCGGTGGCGAGGGCGGGCCGGGAGCTGAGGGCCAGGAGACGCTCCGCACCCTCGTCCAGGTCCTGGCCGAGCCACAGCCCGTGCAGCAGGACGTGCAGGGTCTTGGGGTGCTCCTCGGCCTCGGTGAGGACCTCGTCCATGACCGTCAGGCCCTCGGGGCGGGACTGGCCAAGCAGCGCGAAGGCGTACAGGGCGCGGGTGTAGCAGTCCAGCGGCTGACGCGCGGTCTCCGCGAGGTGCTCGACGAGACGTTGGAGGGTGGGACAGCGGAAGTCGAACCGAAGGGCGCTCAGGTACAGATGCGCCAAGGTGCGGGCGGTGATCGGATTACGGTCCGTTGCGAGGACATCCTCCGGGGACAGCAGGCCCAGGACGCTGCGGCCGACTGACCGTGCCGCCCAGGCAGCGTCCGCGCACACCTCGGCTGAGGTTTTCCAGTCGGCCCGGATGTCGCGGAGGTCTTCGGCCAGGTGCAGCGGCCAGGAAGGGTCGTCCGGAGTTGCGGTGGCTCGGGCCCTGGCCTTGTGGAGCGCAGCGGCACGGTCGGGGCGGTTCGTGGGAAGAGTCACCGGCCGCCCCTGGTGTCTGCGGTGTGCACGAGCTGGCCCAGGGCGGTGGTGGTGTACCAGCCGCAGTCGATCAGCTCGTCGCGGTCGGCGAACCGCGTAAGGAGGGCGTCTTCCATGGCCCGCAGGTAGATCAGGCAGTCCGGGCAGCGGCGCGAGAGGTGCACGAGGTAGCGGGGGTGAGCGGTGACGTAGGACTGGGCACCGCCGGTGGGATCACGCAGTCGCCATCCGTCCTCGTCGGTGGGGGTGTGCCAGGAGGGGGCGACGATGCGCATGGAGTCTCCCCACAGTTCCCCGCCGGCCACCCCCTTGAGGACGACGACGGTGTCCCCGGCCTGAAAGTGGGCGTGGGTGATATCGCGGGTGGGAGTGAGCGGGTCGGGGGTGAGGGCGGTGACGGGGGTGGGTTGATGGTCCCAGGACGGAGGGAGCACGCGGTTCCTTCCACGCGATTGCTGTCGAGGTGGGAGCATCAATAGTCCGGAGGAACGCCGGTTTGGCTAACCGGCGTTTCCCGGCTATGTTGCCCCGTCGTCAGCGGAACGGGTTCTCCGTCCCGCGGTCCGCCTCGGTGGCTGCGTCGAGGAGTTCGAGCAGGTCAGTGCCTTCGGAGTCGCGCTGGTCGATCCACCATCCAGCGCGGGTGATGGAGCGGGCCTTCTCCTCCAGTTCCGCCCAGTCCGCGTCGTCCCAACTGCCCTCCACAACCAGGGCGGTGTGCGCGGACGTCATCAGCTGATGGCGGGAGCGCTCGCCCCAGTCCAGGGCCTTCTCCGGGCCCTCCAGCTGCGGCATGTCGAACTGCTTGGCCCAGGTGGCGGCTGCCTCCTGCTCGACGGCGCGCTTCGCCGCGAGCCACTCTTCCTTGGACTCGGAGTCAGCGTCGCGCGTCGCCTTCCAGCAGTCGGTGCAGTCCTTCGACGCGAGCCAACGGGCGAAGCCCGCCCGCTTGTCGGCGGGGCGGTTGGACAGGTCATGATTTACACGGTGGGAGCAGGCGTGCTCCACGGTCCAGTGCGTACGCACGGCCATAGTTGGGTCTCCTTGAAGGGGTAGGAAGTGGTGGGGGCTAGCGGTGGCGGGCGGTCGCGCTGGCGCGGGGCGGCGGTGCGGGCGGTGTGGTGTCCACGGCCGGGCGCGGGCGGGTGCGCAGCACGGGGGTGCGGTGCGGGGGCAGGACGGCGACGGTCGCCCCGAGGTCTTCGGCTGCCTCTTCGACTTCGCGGGTGAGGAACTCGATCTGCCGGCCCAGCGCTGAGAGGCGGGCGGCGATCTGGCGGCCCTGCACGGTCTCCAGGGCGCTGGCGAACTGGCTGCTCGTCTTCAGAAGTTCCTGCAGGCGGACCATCGGGCCGGCGGCGTAGCCGCGCTGGACGGCTCCCAGGAGAGCGTTCGAGGCGTCACCGGCACTGTGGCCTTCGACGACGTCGCGGATGAGGTCTTGCAGGGACAGCTCCGGGGCTGGTGCCGGGCGGTTGAATCGGGAGATGTCCGAGCGCAGCACGCCGGGCGGGGCCGGAGCGGGCAGGGCCTTGCCCGCCTCGTACTCGTGGGCGAAGTGCCCGATCACCTGCCAGCCCGGTACGCCCGGGTCGCCGCGCAGCGCGACCACTGTTGAGTCGTCGTCCTCGACGAGGTAAGCGAGGGTGATCGGCTGTCCGTCGGCGGCGTACCACGACTCGGTCAGTTCCAGCTCGCCACGCGTCTGTGCGGCCTGGGCCCTGTCGGTCCACAGCTGCTGTTCCTCGTCGGTCAGCGGAGCCTTGTGGTGCTGGCCGTCGCGCTGGTCGGCGAGGTTGCTGGCGATCGGGCTGTGGTCCGCCCAGGCGGTGAGGTGCGGCCACAGGGCCGCGTGCTGAGCGCGCTCGGCGGGGGACCCGGGCGCGGCCGGCCGGTCGAGGGCCCGGCGGATTTCGGCGGCGGAGGATGCCAGGCCGTCCAGGACGGCCCGCCACCCGGTCAGGTGCCGGGCGGGCGGCAACTCGTCGAGCGCGAGTCGGGCGGCATCGAGGAGAGCCTCGGCGTGGGGGGCGAGGTGGGTGGTGTACGCCTCCACCGCCGCCTTGTCACGGTGGGCTCGTGCGGCTGCAGCGGCGTCTGCGTGGACGGTGCGGCCGTAGCGGTCGCGTGTCATGTCGAGGGCGGCATCGGTCTCGCAGTCGATGACTGCCATCCGCAGCCGGAAGTCGCGTGCCTTGCTGGCCAGTGCGGGTGCTGTCGGCAAGGGGCTGTCGGGGGCCGGACTGCTCGTGTGGGTCATCGGGACCGCCCGCCGACCGCGGCCGTCAGGTGGACGGTGGGAGCGTAGGTGGGCTTCGGCGGGATCGGCCGGGCCGACGAAGGGGAGGTGGTGGGCGGCGTGGAGCGCTGCGTCGTTCGGCCGGCGGCGGCCTGGGCGAGCCGGCTGCGGCGCTCCTGGAGTCCGTTGGGCCGGACGGGGCGCGGCGGGCCGGTGGAGAGGGCCGGGTTGAGGCGGATGTCGGCCTGCACGGTGTAGCCGTGGCGGCGAAGGTCGTGGACGGCCTGGCGGGTGCGTCGGACTCCGTCGCGCTCGGGCTCGCTGAGGCGGTACAGCCCCGGTTCACCGGGGACGGGCTCGAACTGTTCGCGCTCCAGGAACCAGTGGGCGAGGTGCTGGGGAATCGAGGAGGTGAAGGAGGCGACGAAGCCGTGTTCCTTGTGGTCGCCGAAGGAGAAGTGGGTGCCGGGTTGCAAAGGGGCGGGAGTCTCCAGACGTTGTCGGGGTGGAACGGTCAGTGGCTGCGGTACGCGGGCCGGGCCGCGGCGAGGGGGCGGGATGGCGCTGTGACGGGGAGCGCCGGGCGGCGGTGGGGTGCGCTCATGCGGGCCTGGCGCAAGAACGCTTCGCCGTCGGTGAGCCACGTCTCGATCGCCGGCCACGCGCGTGCTCGACGCTCCTGCTCCGGCACGGCACCACCGTGGACGATCTCGTCGACCAGGGCTTCGGCATTGTTCACGGCCTCGGCCAGACGGGAGAGGGCTGCGGCGTCGTCGGGCCACGGGCTGTTCGCGGGTCGGCACCGGTCGAGCAGCGTCGGGGCGTGGTCGACGACGGTCAGGAAACGGTGCCAGGCGTGGTCGAGGAACAGCTCCGTCGAGGCGCCGAGGGCGGCGGCGCTCAGAGGGGTGGCGTCGCTGTAGCGGCCGGAGGCGTTCATGGCCTGCCAGGTGTCGTGCTCGGAGCGGATGTCCCCGAGCACGGCGGCGATGGCCGCCGTCTGGCGGGCATGGACGGCCTGCTCGTAGGAGGGAAGGTACCGGTCGGTGAGGGCCTGGGCAGCCCGCCCGGGGAACTGCGGCAGGACGATGCTGCGCGGGGCGTGGGGATCGCCGTAGCCCCCTTCGAGCCCCTCCGGCGAGAAGGCGCCCACCAGGTAGTCGAGTTGACGGCCGGGCCGCTCGATGAACAACAGCGTGGTGCCCTGCCCCGCGTCGGTGAGGACCGCGGCGTAGGGGATCCGCTCGCTCTGGACGGCGCGGCCGAGTTCGCCGCTGTCCCAGATCCAGGGGACCAGGTCTTCCTGCCAGGCAGGGTGCGCATAGATCTCGACCGAGGCGTGCCACTGGCCGGGCAGCAGGCGCGCGAGGTCACGGGCGGTGTCGCCGATGAACCGGCGGCTGCTCGTGTGCACGCTGGCGCGATGCCGCTTCGCGCACGTGACCAGATCGACCACGGTGGTATGGGTGCCGTCCGCGGGCAGGTGCCAGACGCCGTCGTCGTCCCGCTGGAAGCCACTCTCCGCGAGGGCGGTGTGCGCCCACGGGTACTGCTCGCCAGAGGCGATGGCGACGATCCCGGACTCCCGGCTGTGCGACAGGACGATCTGCGCCTCAGACACGGACCAGGTCCTCGCCACCGCGCAGGACGGCACGCAGGCTGCGGCCGTACGCCCAGGCGTGCTCCCGGGCCGCCGCCTCCAGCTGGTCGTATCCGACCTGGGCCGTCATCTGCCCGGGGTGCTTGCGGTATCTGTACACGGGGACCGGCAGCAGGATTCCGGGCGCGAGCGTGGTGACGCCGAGGGCCGCGCAGTAGTCCTCGCCCTGGACGAGACCGCCCATCGGAGCGGCGCGCACGAGGTCGGTGCGGGCGAGGATCGTGGTCGGCCCGATGGGGATGGTGTCCGTCGGCGACTTCCAATAGGTCCACACGTCGCCGGCCTCGTGCCGGCCGGGCGGGGTGGGGCAGCGCCACAGGGTGGTCGAGCCGTCGGGGTGTTGGTCCTCGCTCCAGCCCGCGCACCAGCCGACCCCGGTGGATTTCAGGGTGTTCAGCCGTACGGACATGGCGTCATCGGTGAACTGGTCGTCATCGTCGGCCCAGTTGACGTAGGGGGTGCGCACGTGGGTGAGGGCCAGGTTCCTGGCGCAGGCTGCGCCGACCGGCCGGGGCAGCGTCAGTGTGCGGATGCGGGAGTCCTGCGCGAGCGGGGCCGGCAGGTGTTCGGGTGTGGTGCCGTCGAGCGCGATCACGGCCTCCCATGGCACGGACTGCCGGGTGAGGCTGGCATGCATGGCGGTCAGGTAGTCGAGGCGGTCGTCGCGCAGACGGGTGGCGATGACGACCGTAATCAGGGGAGCGGGCAGGGAAGTCTCCGGCAATGAGGGGCGGTGCGGGTCAGCGGCGGGCAGCCGTGCGGGGCCCGGTCGGCGCTGCACCGGCAGCGGGCAGCGGCGGGCGCGTGGCGCGCGAGGTGGTGGGCGCCCGGCGTGTGGTGATGGCGGGCCAGTGCGCCGGGTGGTCGCTGAAGGGGGTGCTGGGGTCGGTGTCCCAGGCCACGAGGGGGCCCGTGCCTGTGTGAGCCATGCTGATCACTTCGATGCCCTGCGGATGCAGGATGTAGCCCCACTGCATGCCCAGTTCACCGACGGTGGTGTCGGTGACCGTCATGCGCACCGGGGGCGAGCCGTCCGGAGTGATCAGGTGATCGAGGGTCCGGCTGGGCCAGTGTTCGCCGCCGGTCAGCGCGGCCACGAGCGTGGGCGGGGCGTCGTCGAGGAGATCGGTGCCGAGTTCGTCCCAGCCGACGGCGATGTCGTCGATGAGGTGCTGGGACATGGCCTCGACGTCGCGTCCGAACTTGTACTGGTAGGCGGCTAGGAGGAGTGGGAGGTGGTGGCTGGGCACGCCGTCGAGCTGGACGTGGATGCCGCTGTACCCCGTGCCGGCGGTGGGGCGGGCGATGAAGGAGTGTGTGGACAGGGAGTTCTCCGAAGCGAGCAGGGGGCGGGGATGTCCGGCGGCCGTCGAAGTGGCGGGCGGGTGCGGCTACGCGCGGTGCGACCAGGAGGCGACCGGGGGGCCGGATGCGTCGGTGCGGGCGCAGGTGTAGCCGATCAGGCGGGAGGGCTCGGCTTTCGCGGGGACGGTGGCGGCGTCGTTGCACACGAACGTGTACCGGATGGACATGCGGGGCACGTCGTGCAACCAGGCCCGGTCACCCTTGCCGGGGTTGATCTGCAGGCCGGAGTGCGCGACGGCGTCGGTCTGGGCGTGCGTGTGGGAGAAGAGGACCAGCGCGCCGCCGTCTGCCGTCTTGAGGGCGTAGGCGTCCGTGAAGCGGTTGTCGGCTCCGTCGAAGACGCTGGTTCCCTTGTCACCGAAACGGGTTGCGGCATCGCTGTGGACCTTGACCTGCCGCTTGCTGGCCTCGGTCGGCGCGAACACCTTGCTTCCGGTGTTCGTGCCTCCGGTGGCGAAGTTGTCCAGCACGGCAGTACGCAGAACGTCGGCGTCGGCGGCCAGGTGCTTGTTGTCGTTGGCGGCGACGGCCGTCGCGTATCCCTCACGGTCCAGGGCGACGTCGGGCAGCTTCTGGCTGTCCAGGTCGACGACGGAGACCATCTCCCAGCGCTCGTGCTGGGGCTGTTCGGCGAACACGGCCAGCCGTGAGGGGGCCTTGCCCTTCTCGCTGGAGAGGGCGGCAGCGAACCAGCCTTCCTGCCCAGCAGCCAGGCGGGGGATGTACAGCTTGGCGCCGGCGACGTCGTAGGACCACGCCTTGTAGGGCTTGCGGTCCTTGGCGGGAAGCCCTTCGGTCTCGGTGTAGTCCGAGACGGACATCGCGTACAGCGGTCCGTCCTCGACCGTGTCGAGCAGGCGCCGGTCGCGGTCGGCGTTGGCCTCGTTGTTGATCTTGGAATAGCGGGTGATGACGTCGCGGGCCTGGGCGGCGCTGAGAGCGGGCGCGAGCTTCGGGGCGGTGCTGGCGCTGGGCGTCTGCCGGGCCTGGGCGGGGCCGTCTTCGCCGGAGCAGCCGGTGAGGGCCAGGGTGAGACAGGCGGCGCCGATGATCAGCGGCAGGGTACGGCGGGCGGTGCGGATGGAGGCTCCAAGGGTTCACAGGGGAAGGAATCAGGGCGTGCGCCTGGCCGGTGGGGCGGCTTTCGGCGATGAAGGCGGGAGGACCCGTGGCGGAAGGGGCGACCCGTTGGCCGGGATAGAGGGCAGTCGCGGTGCCGGCGCGAGCGGAGTGAGGGCCCGCATGCGGTCCTCGGCCACGTGCAGGACCTCGGAGAGGTTGCGGATCTCGGCGGCTGCGTCGGCGAGGTCGTAGGACAAGTCGAAGCCGTCGTCCTCCTCGGCTTCCTTGGCCTTCTCCCCGGCTGCTTCGAAGAACTCGCCCAGCTGCGCCAGCAGGCCCTCGGTGGGTTCCAGGATCTGGTGCAGCAGGGCAGCGGCATCCGCAGGTGACTCGACTCCGTTGAGCCGGTCGGTCAGATCGCGTAGCGCGTCGCCGTAGACGTAGCGGGGGCCAGGATGCGGTGTGCCGGGGACAGCCCGGACCTCGTGCGGGGCTGACGGCTGGGCTGGGGGCACGTGTGAGCTTTCGTGGGGCAAGGCGGGGTGCAGTAGCAGCCCGAGCTGGGCGAGGCGGTGGTCGATCGCCTCGATCAGGGGTTGGGCGCTGCCGCCGTGGAGGGCTTCGGGCCGCTGGGGAGCACTGGGGTCGTCGGAGGGAGCCGAGTCGTAGATGACCTCGAACAGCGTCTGGTCGTCGGGGTGCTCGCGAGTGGTGATCCAGCCCTCCGGGTCTCCGGGTGGTCGCTCGGAGGGCGGGTCGTGCGGCGGACTGATGACCAGGTAGCTGTCGTCGGGGAGCCAGACGCGCACGATGTAGGTGCTGAGGCCGAATTCGATGTCGCACTGCAGTCCGCGTGCCCGCAGTGGAGTGATGACGTGTGCGTAGCGACGCCACAGCTCCTGCCACCACGGCGTGTGCACGTTGCGGTGGTCGGGAATCGGCGCGAGCGGTACCGGGCGGGGTTCCGGGGTGGTCGTCTCGTCAGCGGCCATGGCTCCTCCTGCGGCTGCCGCCGCTTGCGGCCCGGAGGTAGGCGTGCGGGTCGTCGGGGCGCGGGGGAGAGGTCAAAGGGTGTGATCCTTCCTGCCGGCAGGCAGAGCTGCGACGGCTGTGGCGTCGAGGTGATCCGGAGTGCAGTGGATCAGGGCGCGCACGGGCACGGCCGATGGAGAGCTAACGGCGAGGCGCGGGGCCGGTGGAGGGGGGAGCGGGCGGCAGGCCCGCGGTAGCTCCACGCGAGGCGTCGGCCGGCGTGGCGGGGGCGGGGGCCGGGTCATAGGCGGCGCGCAGCCTGTTCAGACCGGCTTCGTCGGCGAGAGCGAGGACGGACAGCGCCCGGCTGGCCGCTGTCATCAGCAGGTGTGAGGGGGATCCCTCAGCAGCGTCGCGGTTCTCGCGCCGCCACCGGGCGGCGGCGGCGAGGTAGGCGCTCAGGGCGCGCAGCGCAGGTTCGGCGGCGTCCAGGACGTGGTCGGTGACCGCATCGATCTCCGCCGGGGTCCGGGCCGCGGTGAGGGCGTCCAGGTACGGGCCGAGGTGGGGAGCGTCCCAGGGCTGGTCGGGCAGCGGGTGCGCGTCACGGAAGGCCCGTGCGTCCCGTCGTGCCCACCGCTTCAGGTCGTTGTCGGTGGCGAGGTTGTACCGGGCGGCATGGATCTGGTCGGCGTCGCGGCCGACGTTGTCGTAGAGATCGAAGTCTGGGTCGCGGGGGATGATGCGGAAGCCCTTCGGGCTGGTGCGGGCTGCAGGTCGTTGCGGTCGAACTCCGCCGGGGTGGCGATCTGTTGCACGAACAGTCCACGGCTCCGGCGCGGTCAGCGGTGGAGACCGCCAGGCCGGGACGGCGGAGGCTCCGGCGGTCCCTCCCGGCGGGTCAGCGGCGCAAGGAAGCGCTGGACGCCGAGGTGGCCGTCGAGTTCCTTGGCTGCGTCGCGAAGGGACTCCGAGGCACGCCGCAGAAAAGCGCGCGCTGAGGCGTGGTCGATGACCATGCGATTCGTGAGGTAGTGCCGGTCGGTGGGGTTGGCGGTCCGGGGCAGGGCCAGGGCGTTCTCCGCGGTCTCGGTGAAGTGCGGGGCTGCGTGGCTGGAGATGGTCGCCGCCGAGGCGAGGTGCTTCAGGACGGCCCGGCCGGTCCGGGTGGTGTGGTGGGGGCTCCGGACGAAGTCAGCGGCCAGCCGGAGGACATCGCGGGAGAGGTCCTGCGCGTCGGTGGCGTGCTGGAGCAGCGCAGTGTAGGACGGCGCGGCCGGAACGTGCCCGTTCTCGTCGAGCAGCTCCCACCGCTGGGCGGCGTCGTGCAGTTTGTCCTTCACGGCGTGGAGTGCGTGGATGAGGTGCAAGGCGTCGTCGCGCGGGATCAGGTCGCGCGGGAAGTCGGGGTTCACGGTCCTCTTGGTCAGTGCATCCGGGCGTCGGTGTCGAAGAGCGCCAGTTCGTGGCTGTGCAGGAGGTGCTGCACGATGAAGGATCGGCCGGCGACTTTCCACAGGCCGCGCCCTCGGTTGAGGTGCGCGATGGCGTCCATCTCGACGGAGGTCAGGCCGAGCAGGGAGGCCGCGGCGTGGAGCTGGTCGGTCTCCTGGCGGTAGATGATCCGGGTGCTGCAGTCGGCGAGGAGTCCCTCGGCTAGGGCGCGGCCTTGTGATCCGGCGTCGCCGGCGGTGAGCAGGTCGGACAGCCGGTGGATCACCATGAGGTTGGCGATGCCGAGGCCGCGGCTGAGCTTCCACTGGGCCTGCATCCGTTGGAGCAGGCCGACGTGCCGCATCAGGCGCCATGCCTCGTCGTACACGACCCAGCGCCGGCCGCCGCTGGGATCGGAGAGGGCGGATTCCATCCAGGCACTGGCGCAGGTCATCGCGAGGACGAGGGCGGTGTCGTCCCCGGAGCCGCCGAGGCGGGACAGGTCGATGGTGAGCATCGGCGCGTTCGGATCGAAGGCGACGGTGGAGGGGGCGTCGAACATGCCGGCCAGGTCGCCGTGGACCAGGCGCCGCATGGCGTGGGCCAGGTCTCGCGCTGCGTCGCCGAGTTGGCCCGACATCATCCCGGCGGCCTCGTCGAGCGCGTGCGGGTTGTTGAGGGCGGCGGCGACGTCGCCGAGGAGCGGGGTGCGGTGCGTGTCGGCGGCGCGGGTGACGACGGCGTCGAGGGCGACGTCCAGGGCGGTGTGCTCCATGGGCATCAGGTCCCGGCCTAGGACGGTGCGGGCAAGGGAGCCGAGCAGGAGCAGACGTCGTTTGCGGATCTCGCCGACCCAGTCGGCCTCGGCCACGCTCTCCGGTCGCGGGGCCGCGTCCAGGGGGTTCAGGCGACCCGGCAGTCCGGGACCGAGGGCGACGGACCGGCCGCCGAGGGCTTCCGCCACCGGAGTCCACTCGCCCTTCGGGTCGCACGGGACGTAGACGCGGTATCCGAAGGCGACTGACCGCAGCGCGAAGGACTTGGCCAGCGCGCTCTTGCCCTGGCCGATCACGCCGGCGAGGAGCAGGTTCGGGTTGGTGAACCCCTCGACCTTGCCGTACAGAGCGAACGGGTCGAAGACGAATGACGCCTCAGCGTGGACGTCGCGGCCGATGTAGATGCCCTCGGCGCCGAGTCCGCCTTCGGCGAGGAAGGGATAGGCGCCGGCCGCGACGGCGGTGGTCATGCGGTGGGCGGGGAGTTTCAGCCGGTTCCCGCGGGCGGAGGCGGGCCCGGGGCGTCCGCTCGGTGGGTAGAGCGGAGCGGGCATCTGCTGCTCGGGGCGGGTGCTTTCGCTCTGGTGGGCGCTGGCTTCCGCGCGGGCTTTCGCGGCGGCCTCGGCGAGCTGGCGGCGGGCGGCCTTGCGGCTGGCGCGGTCGGTGCCGTGGGGGGTGAACAGCGGGCTGGCGGACGCGCGGCGGGCGCGACGGGCGGGCCGGTGGCTCATCGGGGGCCCTCGATTCTGCGGGTGGTGCTCATCGCACGCAGGCCGTGGTGTGCGGGCGGAGGTCGGTGGGGGTGGTCTTGCGGCGGACTACGTGTCCGGCGGCGAGGTGGCGTTGGCAGATCGTCAGCACGGGCGGGCCATCGGGGAGCCGTTCTGGATGGCAGGCGCTTGTCTCGGCGTCGGCCTGGGGTGTGCCGGGCAGCAGGTGGAAGGCGGCGTGGACTTCGCTCGTGGCCTGCCAGAGCCTGGTGTGGGCGGTGGCCAGGTGACGTCCGGCGGCCGGGTGAGCGGGCCGGGTGTTGTCGGCGAGCCGGTCCAGAAGCTGGAGCAGAGCGGTGAGGTGGGCGTGCAGCACGTCAAGGTGCAGACGATCTCCGGGCTTGGGCGGGTCCGCGTCCGACGGCGCTAGGGTCCGTGCGTGGTGGCGGATGCCGGCGCTCGCGGCGCGGAGGTAGGGGTGCGCGTCGTCGGGGCGCGTAGGAGAGGTCAAAGGTGGTGGTCCTTCCTGCCGGTAGGCAGGGCGGCGACGGGCGTCCCGTCGCGGGTGATCCGGAGTGCAGTGGGCCAGGGCGCGCACGGGCGCGGCTGGTTCACAGGGCGGTGCGGGCGAGCGGGAGCGCGGAGAGGGCGAAGGCGTCCGGCTGCTGGTAGTTGAGTCTGCGGAGGTCGACGCCGGAGGTGACGGCGTGGGTCTCGATCTGTGCGCAGGCGGCGTCCAGGAGGGCGTCGGTCTCGGCGGTGACGGTGACCAGGCCGGTCAGGGCCACGTCCGCGTGCCCGGCGATGAGCTGGCGTTCGCGGGTCTTGACGTCGGCGTACTCGACGGAATCCTCTTCGGAGTCGACTTGCCCGCGGCGGGCGCGCTCGTTGGCGTCGGCGATGATCGCGGCCTTCTTGCGCTGGACGTCCCGCAGTGCGGACTCGAGCCCCTGCGGCACGTAGATAAGGGAGAGGCTGCGACGCACGCCGGCCGTGAACATCAGACCGTGCAGGAACCCCGCCCCCATCTCGGTCCTCGGCCAGTTCTCCACCCAGTACGTCGCGTGCCGCGCGCTGTCGGTGGCGAGGCGGTCGTACTCCTCGAACTGCACGACGGGACCGGCGGCTGCAGGGTCGGCCTCGGCACGGCCGGTCTCGGACCACTGCTGGAGCGCGGCGAGCGCCTTTGGGTCATAGGCGGTGCGAATGACGGCGGCGATCTCCCGCGCGCTCAGCCACCCGGTGACCATCAGGCCGGCGTTGCGGGCGGCCTGGGCGATGGACGCGGTGGTCTGCTCCATGACGGTGAACGCCCCGGGCAGCCCTCCGCCGGCCTGGTTGATCAGGCGCCGGGCAGCCTTGAGGTCGAGGGAGATGGCGAGGTACGTCTCGTGCGGAGCGGCGGCCGGGCCGGCCGAGGCGACCAGTTCGGAGTAGACCTGTCCGGCGACGGGGGCCTGGGGCTGCCCGTTCTGGGTCCAGTGGCGGGTGAGCGTGTCACCGCTGTCGGGCACGGTGCGCTCCAGCACCTGCACGGTGGCGACGTGCCCGGTGCGGGCGATACCCGCCAGCGCGCGCCCCCAGCTGCTCACGTTGTGGTTCTGGGTCGCGGGGTCGAGGAGGGCGAAAGCACGGCTGCTGACGCGGGCGATGGCGGTCAGGGTCTGCTGGTGCGGGTCGTGCACGGCCGCAGCTCCGTTGGCGGAATCGCCGGGGGTGACGACCTTGAGGGAAGCGGCGGTGCCGGGCAGATGGAGGACGCCGTCCTGCCGGGGACGGGTGACGGGCCGGGCGAGCCAGAGGGTCTGGCCGGTACGGCGGCGGTGCGCGTACCGGGTGACGATCGGTGCCCAGTCGATGAGGGAGCGGCCGTGCCGGCGGATCGCGACCAGTGCACCGGATGCCGCCCACAGCGGGGCCAGGGCGAGGGCGCCGAGCAGTCCGGTGGAGATCACCGTCATCAGCAGCAGGGCCAGCGTGCAGAAGACGAGTACGAGTTGGGGCAGGGAGAGGCCGAGGAGGATGCCGCGGCGGCTGCGGTGGGGGAACTTCACCGTGACCGGGGCGACGGAGAGATCAGTCATGGGGGCGGGTCCTGGAGGCGCGGGTGGAGTCCGGGGGCGGGAGGTGGTGTGCACGTCCCGCCCCCGGGAGTCGGGCAGGGGTCAGAGACCGGTCGGAGGCGGCGGCGGAGCCGACCCGCTCGACGCGGCGTCCTGTGAGCCGGAGGATGGGGGTGCGCCCTGCGGAGGCGGTGTCGTCGTCGGCGGAGTGGTCTGCCATCCGCCGCCCTGGCCGGACGCGGCATTCGCGCCGGATCCGCCGGGTCCGGGGCTGCCTCCCACCTGGCCGCTGGTGTCGTCGGACACGCTCGTCGGCGCGGGCTGGACGGCCTTCTCCAAGCCGGACTTGACCGCGTCGCCGCCGGGCGAGGAACCCGTTCCGCCGCTCTGCGATCCCTCCTTGCCCTCTCCGCCTCCGCCGGTCGGGTTGGCGGCGATGTCGCCAGGGAAACCGCCTCCGGCAGCAGCCTCACTGCCCAGCGCTGCGGCGCCTGCTCCGGCGGCAGCACCACCGGTTCCGGCGGTGGCCGCAGCGGCGGCGGTCTTACGGGCGGCCTTCTCGGCGTGAGCCTTGGCCATCTGGGCCCCAGCGCCACCGGCCCGGTGGATGGACTCGCCGTCGGTGCCTTCGGCTGCCCAGTGCACGAACTTGAAGACGGCGTACGGGCACAGCAACACCAGAATCATGATCACGATGCCGGACATCACGTCGGCCAGAGCGGCGATACCATCGCCGGCCTCGGTCTTGCCCATGGCGGCGATACCGAGCACGAAGATCACGGTCATCAGCAGCTTGGAGACGACGAGGGTGGCGGTGGCTTCGATCCAGCCCCTGCGCCAGCGGCGCGCGACCTCCCAGCCACCGCCGGCGGAGGCGAAGACGGCCAGGGTGACCATGACGAGGATGCCGACCTTGCGGACCATCATCACGCACCAGTAGAGGAACGCGCCGATGGCGGCGCCGAGACCGGCGACTGCCGACACGAGCCAGCCCAGTGCGGACAGGCCCGGGATCTGGCCGACCTTCACGATGCGGCGCACAGCCGACTCGATGTTCAGGTTCGCTGTCTTGAGCAGGCCGGCGGACAGGGCGTCGACCACTTCGACGGCGACCGTGGTCAGGGCGATGGCGCAGAAGGCGAACAGGACGCCCGACATGGTGCCGGTGAACGCTTGTGTCAGGGCTTGTCCGTCGCGCCTGACGGCGGCTCGGACCAGCTGCGCGCAGAACGTCGCGACCAGCAGAACCAGGCCCAGCGGCAGCAACATTTCGTAGTTGTCCCGGAACCACCCGGCATTCAGGTCCACCTTGGTGGTGGTGTTGACTGCCTCGGCCGCCAGGTCGGCTGCGGCGGCTGCCAGTTCACCGGCGGACTTCGCCATCCAGTCGCCCATGGCCTTGGCGGGGTCCGAGGCGAAGTCGACCGCGTCACCGACGGCGCACAGCTTGTCGGCCAGGGGGAAATCACAGAAACCCACGGGGAGTTACTCCTCCATTCTTGTGTCAGGCGCGGGTCACTGCGTGACGCTCGGTGCGATGGCGGCCAGGGTGCAGTCGTGGTTCGGGCGGCACTGGACGGCGAGGGTCACGGCCCGTTCCTCGGCCCCTCCGCCGCCCTTCTTCCAGCGGAGCGTCTGCTTGCCGTTGACGGTGACGACGTAGATGTACGCCTCGGTGATCGCGGACGGGTCGTCGGCCAGGGCCGCCTTGAAGGCGGACGGGTAGTGGCCCTCGGTGACGCTGGCGGTGGCGTGCTGGTCCTGGTCGGCCATCCGCGACCACAGCACTGGATCGGGAACCTGGCCGGAGACCGAGGCCCAGTCGGCGTACTTGGTCTCCGTGGTCATCCAGGCGCGCATGCCGGCGAGCTGCTGGTCGCGGCTGGTGTCGCGGGTGTCGTAGGACCACAGCATCTGGGCCGCCGCCTTGGCGTAGGCGACCGGTTCGGAGATCTGCGGAGGCTTGGGCACCGATCCGGATCCGGAGGAAGGCTTCGGGGCGGCCTCGGAGGAGGACGGGCTGCCAGTCGGGGCGGGCGCGGCACTGTCCGGGGCTTGGTGACCGTTGCCGCCGCCGGTCAGCAGGGCGACGATCGCGGCGAGGGCGAGCAGGACGGCGACGGCGGAGGCGACGATCGCGATGCGCCGGTTGGCCGACCAGCCCGAGCCGTACGAGGACAGCGAAAGGGAAGGGAAACGGTTTCGCATCAGTGGACCTGAGACCCCAGGCCGGAGAAGAAGGCCACGATGCCGTTCGCGGCACCCAGACCGAGGGCGGCGCCGGCGGCGACGACCGCGCCCTTCTTTCCGTTGGCCTCGGCCTGGTGGCCGCCGGTGTGGTGGCCCCAGGCCCATACGCCGAGCGAGACGGCGAGGGCGCCGACGACGGCGATGATCCCGAACATGTTGATGCTGTTGACCACGTTCTTCAGCACGGCGAGGCCAGGCAACCCGCCGCCCTTGGGCGAGATTCCTGGGTCGTAGGCGAGCTGTATGACGCGGTCTGCGAGAGGGACGGACATAGGTGTGGCGGGCTCCTTGCATACGCGGGCCAGGTGAGGGCCGGCGGGAAAAGCGAAGCGGAGGGGGACGTGCGCTCGGGGCGCGAAAGTGGCCGCGGCGGCGGCTTGCCCGGACCTGCGTCGGGCAGAGGCGGGGAGAGTCCACTCCTCGGGCCGGGGCGCGGCTTCGAAGCCGCCTTTTCTGCTCGGGGCCAGGGAGGGCTGCCGGGGCGCGCTACTTCGGAATCGGCGGCTTCGGTGCCGGGTTCGACTCGTACGGGTTGGCGCAGTCGTAGATCATGTATCCGCGGATCTTCTTGCCGTCGGACTTCCGGGTCACCGCGCCGCGGGTGTACCAGGTCTTCTCTGCGCGCTTGTACGCGAACTGGTTATAGGCGACCTTGTCGTGCCGGTAGGCGATGCCCACGACGGCGGACTTCTTCGAAGGATCCTTGCGGACCTTGACCGCCTTGCACGAGATCGTCGTGTGGCCGGTGTCGTACGCCTGGGCTGTGGAGGCGCTGGCCAGGCCGCCGGCGGCAACTGTGAGGCCGATCGAGCTGGCCGCGAGGGCGCGCCGGACGCGGGAGGGGATTGTCACGTGGATGCTCCGGGGGGTTGGGAGATAGAGAGTGGGCCGTTCGACTCGTCCTGCTGGGCGGTTCGTCGGGCGAGACGGCGAGCGCGGAGGGGGTTGGCCTCCGAGCCCGGCTATCGGGCAGACCACTGGCGAGGTCCTGGCGACGGCGGCTCGCGGGCCTGCGGGCTGACCGGGGTCAGAGGACGCGGCGGGCGGCGAGAATGTCCCAGTCCTTGATCGGGGTGATCCGGACCGGCTTGGTGGTGCGCGGCGCCTCGATCACGAGGCCCTCGCCCATGTACATGCCGACATGCTCGGGCCGTGCGGCGCTGCCGCGGCTGAAGATCAGGTCACCGGGCTTGAGGTGAGCGGGCGAGACCGCCTTGCCCTCGTTGACCTGCGTGTACGTGGTGCGGGTGAGCGTGATGCCGGCATGGGCGTACGCCTGCTGCATCAGGGAGCTGCAATCGCAGCGGCCCATGGGGTCGGGGCCGTGCGCGTCCGTGCAGGATCCGCCCCACTGGTAGAGCGTGCCGAGTTGGTGCATCGCCCACTCGATGGCCTTTCGGGCCTTCGGGTCGGCGTCCTTGGGGATCGAGTAGCCCTTGGGGACGCTCCCTTCGGGGATGCGGCCGAAGCCGGAACCGTCCTGGCCCGGCGCGCAGCCGGTCGTGCTGGTCGACGGCTTCTCGCCCTGGTTCGTGTCCTTGCCGTCCGCGTCGCCGGCGCCGGGGAAGGTCTTGGCGATGGCGCTCTGCAGCGCGGTGGCCAGGTTCTCCCACTGCGCATACGCGTCCGGGAGACCGGACTTCTGCACGGCCTGGGCAGCCTGGGTGACGGTCATCTGCTGCCAGCCGTCCACCTTGAACAAGTGCTTGTAGAACTGCTCGGAGGCGTAGACCGGATCGCGGATCTGCTGGGCGCTGCCCCAGCCCTGGGAGGGACGCTGCTGGAAGAGACCGAGGGAGTCGCGGTCGCCGTAGTTGAGGTTGCGCAGCCGACTCTCCTGCATCGCCGTGGCGAGCGCGATGATCTGTCCCTTCTTGGGGACGTCGAGGGAGAGGCCGGCGGCCACGATCGTCTGGGCATTTGGGACCTGCTCGGCGGGCAGGTCCAAGCCCTCGACGTGCACGTTTTTGCCGGAGGCGCCGTCGAGGATCTTGGTTACCTGCTCGGCGACCTTGTCGCTGTCGATGTCGGTCAGGCAGCCGCTGAAGGAGCCGCTGCTCTGCACGGCATCGGCGGAGGAGGCCAGCATCATGCCGGTGCCAGCGATCAGGATCGGGGAGAGGAAGACGACGCCGATGCCGGCGGCGAGCCCCTTCAATCTGAGCGGACCGCTCGCCGGTCAGCGGTTTCGGGCATGGGTGGGTAGCGAGACGTCATGAACGGCTCCTTGAGGGGTGCGGTGTCCGGCGTGCCGCGTGCGCGAGGCGTGGTGGAAGGGCGCGGCGGCCGGGGTGGGCGATCGGAGGCGGGCCGGTGTGGGCGAGTTGCCGCTCGCTCCGTGTGTGGCCGTGCCGTGAGCTAGGTGTGCCGGGGCAGGGGGGTACCTCCGTGAGGTGTGGCAGGGGAGTAGCCAGCGGCGGTGTGCGCCGGGCGGTTCAAAAACAGTAGGCGCGGATCGGCGGTTGACCAAAAAGTTCGGCGTGAGGTGCCGGAAACCGGCACCTCAGCACGGCACTTCTTGGTCGTCGGCGGATTCGGCTCTACAGTTTTTGGACTCCCCCTCGCCTTCCTCCGCCTGTGGCCATGGGCTTCTGCATGCCCATTTCCGGCCCGCGAGGACTCCCGTACGAGGCAGGGTTTCCCTCCGCGTTTCCGCACCTGAATTGGGGTTCCTCTTTGCCTTTTTCCCTGCACCAGGGCGACGCTCTGGCCGTTCTCTCCGGTCTCCCGGACGGCTGCGTCGACTCCGTCATCACCGACCCGCCGTACAACAGCGGCGGCCGGACCGCGAAGGAGCGCACCACCCGCTCCGCGAAGCAGAAGTACACCTCCGCCGATGCCAAGAACGACCTTGCCGACTTCACTGGCGAGAACATGGACCAGCGGTCCTACTCGTTCTGGCTGACGCAGATCATGACTGAGGCCCACCGGCTGACGAAGACCGGCGGGACCGCGCTGCTGTTCACCGACTGGCGCCAACTCCCCACGACGACGGACGCCATTCAGGCCGCCGGATGGCTGTGGCGCGGTGTGCTGGCCTGGCACAAGCCGCAGGCCAGGCCCCAGAAGGGCCGGTTCACCCAGAACTGCGAATTCATCGTCTGGGCGTCCAAGGGGCCGATCGACGGCTCCCGGAACCCGGTCTACCTGCCGGGTATGTACTCGGCTTCGCAGCCCTCGGGGGCGAAGCGCCAGCACATCACGCAGAAGCCGGTCGAGGTGATGCGCGAGCTGGTCAAGATCAGCCCCGAAGGCGGCACGGTCCTCGACTTCTGCGCCGGCTCCGGCTCCACGGGCGTCGCCGCCCTGCTGGAAGGCCGGGACTTCATCGGCGTGGAGAAGACCGAGCACTACGCGTCGATCGCGGCCGACCGGCTCACCGAGACGATCCGCGCAACCCTCACGCAGGACGACCTGGTTCTCGCCGTCTGATCCGGGTCCTCTCCTGCCGCCAACGCAACCGGCTCCCTGCTTAGCCGCTGGCGGAGCACCGCCGGAGCGGACGTGCGATTTCGCTGTCCGGTCCGTGCAACGACGCTTTCGCCCTTCTCTTATCCCGTGTCTCGTAGGAGGCCGAACTTTCAATGTCCGAAACCGCAAAGCCCTCTGGCGATGCCGAGTTGGAGCCGGTTCGCATTCCGGATCCGCAGTTGGAGGGAATCGAGGCGAGCGTGCGGCGGCTCATGGAGCAGTCGGCGCAACAGGCTCAGCAGCTGGACCACCTCGCTTCCGCGCCGGCGCCGAGCGGGTCACCGTTCGCCGCGTTCGGCATGCCGGGACTCGGCGGGCCTCCAGCCGCCGCTCCACCGGAGCCCCGCCCGATCCTGGAACTCGACGGGGAGGAACGGGAAGACGAACTCGACGCCCTCTCGGACTGGGTCGACGACTTCTTCCTCCCGGTCTACGGGGCGGAGGTCACCACCGCGGCACCCTGGTGCCTGCAGTGGCAGGAACACGACGACGTCGTGGCCTGGCTCCACGCCCTGTGGCTCGCCTACCAGCAGCACAAGGACCCCGAAGCCGGGCTCTCCGGGCTGTTCGTGTGGCACCGCGACTTCCTCACCCACGCCGTCGCCGCGATCCGCGCGCCGGGCGGACCGCTGTCAGCCTGCATGACCTCCCCCGACCGGCCCGCGCACCGTCTCCTGCCCGGCCCGCCGCCGTCCGTGCGCACCGAGACGACGGCCACGGAGGAAGCCACCGAGCCGGACGAGCCGACGTCGTGACCGCGGGAGCGGGACAGCCCGCCTTCGGACTGAGCTTCGACCCTCGCGCGCTGACTGATCTCCTCCAGGCCCCCAGCGATATCCGCGACCTCACCCTCGCCTACCTGCAGGAAGTCGTGAACGCGCAGCGCTTCGGACAGCGCCTCGACGGCGACCTGGAGGGATTCCGGAAGCTGTTCGTGGACCGCCGCAAGGACTGGCGCGTCGTCTACCACGTCCGCCCGGCGCCTGCGGAATCCGCCCACCCCAAGGAGATCCACGTCGTCGCGGTCCGGCCGCGTGCGGGCAACGACGTCTACGACGAGGTCGGCCGCCGCCTGGGGATGACTCGCCGGCCGCTGAGCGCTCGGACGCACGCGGCCCGCTCGCGTTCCCCGCAGTTGACCACCCGTGCTCCCGTGCCCCGGCCCGGTCCGCCGCCTGCTGCACTGCCGGGTCTGCCCCGTCCCGCACTCAATCCCGCGCACCATCCCACCCGCTGAACGCACGGAGCGTCGCCTATGCCCCCTCAACCCGCGCCGTCCGCCCGGCGTGCGGTCACGCAGCTCGATCACCGCCTCGAAGCGGTCACCGGCCACGACATCGACACCCTGTGGGCCTACCGCGACCGCGGTGTCCTCGACGACCCGCACGCCCAGCTGGTCGACCGGCACCGCACGCTGGCCGACGCCCAGATCGGCGTCACCTTCTACCTCAAGCTGCTCAACCGGCTCACGAGCGGTGAGTTCCCTGTCGACGGCGCTCTCTTCGTACGTATCGACCGCACCGTGGACCAGCTGGAGGAAGCCGTCGGCGCGCGCGATACCGCCGCCCAAAAGGTGCTCGACGCCCTGGAGCCCATTGAGGCTGCCGCCGCAGCATCGACGCCCGATGTTGGACGGCTCTCGACTGACGACCGGGCGGCACTGCTCGCCATCGCCGGCGGTGCCAAGCTCCACGAACACCTGCTGACAGGCCGACTGTCCGTGACCGCCTCCTCCGGCACCCGCATCCCCTACCCCCAGGTGCAGCAGCTGGAACGCGCCGGCCTGATCGTCCGGGACACCAGCCATCCGGTGCACGCCGGCCAGCCCGTCTCCCTCACCGACGCCGGAAGAGCCGCACTGCTCGATGCCCGCCGGACGCCCACGATCCATGCACCGAAGAGCCCGGCTCGCCCGGGCGCATCGCCGTCCACTCCCGCGAAGCGGCGCTGAACTCCACCGATCCACCGAAAGGCTCTTGTTGTCCCCCACCGAACCGGCGCCGGCCCGGAAGTCCATCCCCCACGTCGACTTCGCATTGGACGACCTCGACTCCGACGAGGAGAGGTACCTCGACTTCTACCGCAAGGTCGCCGTCCGCGAGGACATGCTCGTCCCTCTCGCACAACACCACGACGGGACGCACAGCTACTACGTCTTGTTCGACCGCACAGCCACCTGGGGACACCCCGGCACACCCCAGCTGGTCGCCGTGCATCTGCAACGGGACTACGAAGAACAGACCTTCAGCTTCGAGCACGCACCGCTGCCGCTGCCCGCGATGGCGCAGTCCTGGCTCATCCACCGCGGCTGCCCGCCCGACGCCATCGGCCTCGACCCCGAGCTGGGACCACCACCGGCGGACGAGGCCACGCGAGCGCTGGAGCGACGCCTTGCCGAAGACGGCGACCACTACGCCATGGGCTACTCCTACACCCGTGACGACCCGGAAGACATGGTCGTCGTCGTGGTCCTGCGTGCCATGGACGAGCGAGCCCCGTCACCGTTTCGCGTTGTGGTCGAAGAGGTCGACACCGACGCCTGGACACACACCCTGCGCGAGAGCGGCTTCGACACGGTGGGCGAAGCCCTGCAGTGGTGCGAGGACCGACTCACCGGCAAGGCCGGGCCGCTCCCACCGTCCCGCTCAGCCGCCGCCGCCAGCCGCCCGGCAGGTGTAGTGAAGGCCCCTGCCCCGCGCCCGCCCGGTCGTTCTCGCTGAGCGCTATTCCAATCGCGGGCGGCGCAACATAGCCGACGATCGCCGGTTAGCCAAACCGGCGATTCTCCGGACTCTTATACAGCCGCCGGAACAACTCCCGCGACGCCTTTCCCGCATTCCCTGTGCCTTCACGGAGGTTCCTTCCGCATGCGCTCCACCCGAATTGCCATATCCGCAGCGATGCTCGGCGCGCTCGCGCTGCCGGCACTGTCCGCCACCCCCGCCAGCGCCGCGACCGTACCCACCACAGCAACCGCCATCCCCGCCGTGAGCTGCCACAACCTCCCGCCGCTCCCGTACGCGGTGCACACCAAGGCGGTGACCATCCGGTCCAAGGCCAGCTCGAAGTCCACCGCGCTCGGCGTGCTCTACAAGAGCCACAAGTTCAGCGTGTCCAAGAAGAGCGGCAACTGGCTCTACATCACGGACAAGACGACCGGCGTCAAGGGCTGGGTCTCCGGCACGTACGTCTACCGCGACGTCCGCATGTGCCTGGACTGACCGGATCCAGCACGTCCCGCTCAGCGGCGGGGGCGCCGAGTAAAGCCGCCCCTCGCATTCCCCAGGCACCGGCCTTTCCAGAACAGGAGACCCCCTTTTGACCGACGGCATATCCGATGAGTCTGCGGATGTCGTGGGCGTGCTCACCGAACAGATCGAGGCCCGCTTCGGCATGGGCATGGACCGGCTGAAGGCCGCGGTCGCCGCCGCTCCGACCGCGAACCCCGACGCCACCGACGTCGTCAAGTGGCACAGCCTTCTCGCCGAGGCCCAGTCCGTACTGGAGCGCGCGGAGGACGATCTCCTCGCGGCCCTGCAGACCCAGCCCAGCGAGGTCGACGACCCGACGATGGGCCTCGCCCACCGGGTGAACGCCGCCGTCACCACCCGCGACGGCCGGGCCATGGTCGTGCGTTGGCTCCTCGACCCGGACGCTCCGGGAAAGAAGGACCTCGCCGCACAGCGCCTGGCCCGCCTCCGGGCCCGAAGCGGCCCGGCGGTGCAGACCAGCGCCCCCAACCGGCCGGCAGGGACACCCACGCCGGCGTCGGCATGGCGGCCGGCAAGGTCCGCCCGATGAGCCGGGACAAGGCCAGCACCATGGACACCGACCTGCAGAAGGTCTTCGGGAACCCGGTACCCGAGCTGTACGAGGCGGCGTCCGGCCACGATGCCTCGCCCGCGCTCGCGCGTGCACTGGAGCTGCGCTCGTTCCTGGCGCTCACCGAGGAGCAGGTCGCCCGCGTCCGCGACCGCGTCCACGCCGACATGGATCCCGCCCGCGACATGGGCGAACTGTCGGCGGACACGCTCCGCTTCGACGCGCAGTGGCTGGAAGCAGCACTGGAGGCCCGCAACGGCTACCGCGCAGCCCTCGGCGAGCTGCTGCGCACCATGCCCCCGCCCGGCCAGCAGGCCCGGCCCACACGAACGGCTCAGCTCAGGGCCACCGCCACCCTGCCCCCGTCTGCCGCCCCGGCACCTCAGCGTGCCGGGGCGGCCCGGGCCCGCCGACCGTGAAAGCCCCCGATTGCCCCACCTCACGTCCACCGACATAGCCGGACGGATCGAGGACCTGTACGGCGCACCGCTCGCCGACCTCGAAGCCCATGCACAGGACCAGCCACCCGGCATGCTCTCCGCCCTGCTCGGCATGCACGACACCCTCGCCCAGGCCGAACGCAGCATCGACTTCCACCGCGACCACCTCGCCCGCCTCATCCACCCCGAGCGGCCAATCGGCCCGCACGAGGTCTCCCACCTCCTCGACGGCATCCGCCGGCTCACCGAAGCCGTCGCCATCCGCGAGACCCAGACCAAGTCGGCCGCCGCCGTCCTGCAGAGCCTGGCCCGCATCCCGGCCCCGACCTCTGCCTCTCCGGCTCCCACGCCGCCTGCCCCGGCCGCGCCCCTTGCGGCGCAGAGCGCGGCACACAGCCGCTGACCCCCAGGCAACCCCCTTTCCTTTCACCCAGGAGTTCCTCCCTTGGCCATCACCGCTCTGCCCCCCGATGCCGACGCCGACATCGCCCGGGTCACCGAGGCCCTCGCCATGATCACCCCGCGCTGGAACGTGAGGATCCTGCTGGCCCTCTCCGGCCCGCCGCTGCGCTACAGCGAGCTGGCAGCCAAGGTGTCCTGGCTGCAGAACGGCCAGCTCCACCCCAAGCTCAAGGCGCTGTGCGACGCCGGACTCATCGAGCGCACCGAACACACCGCACGGCACGTGACCTATGGCCACACCGAGCGAGCCACTGCCCTGCTGCCGGTCCTGCCGATGATCGTCACCTGGGCCGAGGAACACCTGGAAAAGGCCGACCGCCCGCTGCCCGCGATCGAGCAGATCGAGGACAGCCTCACCCTGCTCACCCGGCGCCACGCCGCCGCCATCCTGTGGGTGCTCAAGTCGCGCAACGAGGTCAGCGGCCGGGTGCTGGCCCGGATCGTGATGCCCAGCAGCGACTGGACCAACATCTATCCACCGCTGCGCCAGCTCGTTGCCGACGGTCTGGCCGACACCGAGGGCAACGGCCAGCCCTACCGGCTGTCCGCCGCCGGCGACGCCCTTGGCCCCGTGCTCGGCACACTGTCCGCCTGGTCCGCCGGACAGCCCCTCGACCAGGCGGCCCACCACCCCGTCTGGGGGCAGCCGCAGGCCAAGAGCGCGCCGAGGCCGTGGGTCAGTAGCCAGTCACGGCCGGCGCCTGCGGCGCTGCCACCCGCTCGGGCGATTGGGTCGTCCCCGGCGTGGCACCACCGCGACCTCTTCTCGCACGCCGCCGCCGGTCGCCCGACGGCGGCCATCCCGGCGGGAGGCCCGCGCCGATGAGCACCTCCTTCACCCCTGCCGAAGCACGTCACGCAGTCGAACTGCTGGCTTCGCGCTCCTTGATCCGTCTGGTCACCGAGATCGACGACAACGGCGCCATACCGCCGCGACGGCTCGCCGGCACCCTGCCCGACCTCTCCGCGCACCAACTGCGCAGTGCATCCCACACGGCCCGCGCCCACGGCATCGCCCGGGTCGCGCCCGGCGCCGGTCTGGAGCTCACGGAATCCGGAACGGAGCTGGCCGACCTGTACGACGCGCTAGCCCGGTGGGCGCGGCGTCACTCGCTCCCCGCCGCCGTCTGCGAGTTCAGCAGCCGCATCCAGCATGTCCTCGGCCTGCTGGCACCATCGCTCACCCCCGGGAACGCCGACCGCCCCGCACCCCTGCCCGACGCGCGCCCCATCAGTGTGGAGGCTGGGGCGGACCTGGCCTGTGCCCGCACCCTCCTGATCCAGTGGCTGGTTGGCAACCCCCAGGTGGCCAGGGCCGAGCCGGTGCGGGCCGCGTGAGCGCAGCGGTCACACCCCGGCACGCACGCCACACTGCCGGGCTGATGAGCAGCATCTACCTGCCGCGTACGGCGGACGCCTTGGCGTTCGCGATGTCCACCTACGGCATCCCGTTGCTCGTTCTGGCCACGACTGGCTCCGCCGCGCTGACAGGGGCGGCCTTCGCGCTGGAGTGGATCCCGCGCCTAGCTGCGTTCGGGTGGGCCGGATCGATCGTCGACCGGCGCGGCGCCTCGGTGGTCTTCCATCTCGCTTCCCTGGGGCGGGCGCTGGTTCTCGCCGCCGGCGCAGTCCTGCTGTACCTCTACCCGTCCGGTGCCATGGCGAGCGTGACGGTGATGTTGCTGGCGGCGGCGACCGGCGTGCTCACCGAGTTCAGCTACATCGCGACCGAGACCGCCGGAGCCGCCGCCGGCCGCCGAGCCGGATCCCAGGCCCACCGTGTCCAGGCCGTCCTGCTCGGCATCGACCAGACCGCGACCTTGGCCGGACCGGCGCTCGCCGGCGTGCTGCTGCTCGCCGGGCCGCCGTCGATGCTCGCAGTGGTCACCGTGCTCTCGCTGCTCGCCGCGATGCTCGCCCTGCGCACACCGCCCTCGCCCGTCGCCCCGGCCCGCGCACCCAAGGGGCGGCCCGGCGCCGGGCTCGTCACCGGCTGGCGCACCATCCGCGCGCTCCCCACGCTCGGCTGGCTGGTGACAGGGCTGACCCTGTCCAACCTGTCTATCGGCCTTCTCCAAGCAGCCGGTCCCGTGATCGTCGTACAGCACTTCGGGCAGTCCACCACGGCCGTCGGCCTGGTGTGGTCCGCCGCAGCGGCGGCCACCCTGGCGGCCGTCACCATCTGCCGGTTCGCGTTGGACCGCCTGGGCCTGTGGCCCGTGGGAGCCGCCTGCTCCGTCATCGCTTCGCTCGCCTGCCTCGCTGCCGCCCTGGCCCCCGACTACCTGTCCTACCTGGTCATGGTCGCGGTCCTGATGGCAGCCGATGGCGGCCTGGCGGTCGTCCTGCGAACCCTGCGCTCCCGCCTGATCCCCCCAGAGGCATTCGGCAGCACCCTGTCGGCCACCATCCTTATCCTCCTGCTGCCCTTCCCCGTCGCCGGCGTGCTCACCGCGCTCACCCCGCCCGACACGCTGGGCCACGTCATCACCGCCTGCGCCGCCCTGCAAACCCTCGGCCTGTTCTGCGCCTTCGCCCGCCTGCGCACCGACCCCGCCCTGCGCACCTGACCCAACTGTCCCCAGCCCGTGGAGAACCCTCATGACCATCGCCGCCCTCGGGGCGCACCGAGCGACCGGCCGCACCATCACCGAGCAGTTCCACGCCTTCGACGTCCGCCACCCGCACGTGTACCGCGCCCTGGAACGCATGGCCGCCCGCCGCCTGGCCGCCGGAGCCACCCGGATCAGCCTCAAGGACCTCTTCGAAGACCTACGCCGTCAACTCCCGTACGGCGTCGCCGGACTGAACAACAACTTCACCGCTCTCTACGCCCGCCGTCTGATCGACGACCACCCCCACTGGGCCGACGCGTTCGAGCTGCGCCGCCGCCGCGCCGCCTGAGACACCCCCTTTCCTGCCCTGCCGTCCCTCAATACGGAGAATCCCCTCTTGCCCGCTCGTGTTGGTACACCCGGCTATCAGTGGGCGGTTCGTGAGTTGATGTCCGTTCCGGACTTGGTTACTGCTTCTTGCTGAAGGT